>CP047152.1:3238326-4513739 GCA_041879295.1 Pseudomonas putida
CACTTGGTGAACGGCGCACCGAGCGTGGTGGCTGGCACACCGAATGAGCCTATGTGGCCGTATGACAGAAGCATGGCCCACCATTGTGTTTGGCCCAGTAACTACAGCGTGTACGTCCAAGTCGATTGGGAAGGTACAGACATTGGTGGCGGCATGAAGTGGGACATGGTGATGCAGTACGCCAGCGCCTGGACCGTGCGCGAGATCCTGCTGGAGCACGCCGAGGAAGTGCGGCTGATCGCAGCGCTGGAGCGGCACCTGGGGATTCACCCTGAATCGGAAGTGGCCTAGCGGCTGCTTCCCTTTCGGCGGAACTGGTCGCGGCCTGTGCCGTGTACCGTCTGCACTGGCAACCTAAAAATATTGTGCTCAGGCGAGGCGGTACCTCTGACTGTCAAACCGCGCATGCCCCCGTGCCCCTGCCCGCGTGCGTGTGCGTGTGCCCGCGCCTGGGTGGAGAACCGCCCTGTCTGGGCTAGCTTTAGTGGTGGCGCCGTGGTGGCGCCTTATGAACTAGGAGCAGGTATGGCAACGAGATATAGGGATGCGGTATCCGGCGAGTACATCACCGAGGAGAAGGCGAAACGCAATCCTCGGGAGTCGGTGAAGGAGACGGACAAGAAGAAACCTACGGGTGGAGGTAAAGGCGGCAAAGGGAAGAAGTAAGCTGCGTCTCGGGCGTGCTTGTCACGCCCAACCTCAAGGGGTCATTAATCGTCCGTTAAATGACACCGCTGGTCGGGTAGCGTTACTGGTGTCATAAAACATGCTTGACGACTTTATGAGCCAATCCTACAGTGACACCACGTTACATGACACCACTGAGGATTCGCCATGAGCCGCACCTTCCTGTACGCCCGAGTGAGTACCGCAGAGCAGACGACCGATAACCAAATCCTTGAGGTACGGTCCGCTGGCTTTGCAGTAGAGCCTCAGCGCGTAATCACTGAAACCGTATCGGGTAGTACACAAGCTGCTGACCGCCCTGGCTTCAAGAAGCTGCTGGAGCGCATGGAGAGTGGCGACGTACTCATAGTCACTAAGCTGGACCGCCTGGGGCGGAACGCCATGGACGTACGCCAGACCGTCGAGAGCCTCGCACAGGCTGGTATCCGGGTGCACTGCCTCGCCCTTGGGGGCGTAGACCTCACCAGCGCAGCAGGCAAGATGACCATGCAGGTGCTGGGTGCCGTAGCTGAGTTTGAGCGCGATCTGCTCATAGAGCGCACCGCCGCAGGCCTGGAACGCGCAAAGGCTCAAGGCAAGAAGCTAGGGCGCCCCGCCGCTACCGGTACGACCGCACAAGTTCAGGCAGCAAAGGCGGAAGGCTTGAGTCAATCGGCAGCAGCAGCCTCGCTAGGTATCAGCCTCGCTACCGTGAAGCGGCATTGGAATGCGGTAGCGGGCTCGCCTGCTTGAGGCCATGACGTAAACGCCCGTGTACGCCCCGCCCGACACTCGCACCACTGTGCACCGGGCGAGGCAATGCGGACGCGCCAGTGCAGAGCGTACAGCCTTGGGTTTGTGTGGGATGAGCAAACCCCTGTGCACCGGGGCTGAGCAATACGACTGGAGTAGTTCTGGAGGCGTTCTGGATGTACCACACGTCGGATGCGCACGGTGTGGGCAGAAGCCTCATATACGGCTGAAACCCTTGATTTACGGGGCTTCCAGCACGTATGAGACAAAAGATTCAATTCATCCATTGAATGGCCTGCACGAACTGAAGTAAGCTCGGGCTCATTCACTGGAGAGCAACATGCCGAAACACACCCGCAACCACGCCAACCACACCGGTCGCAGCCTGCGCCCTGTGCTGGCCGTTGCCGGCTGCGTGGCACCTGCCAACTATTACTTTGGGTATTGGTTTAGCCATTAGGCGCCGATACCCACCCGGCGTCCACCTTCGAGGGGCCGCCGAACATGAGAATACTCAAACCCCCGGTCGGCTTCCCGACCGGGGGTTTTGCTTTTCAGGCCTTTGACCAACACCGATTCACTTTGAGGACAGATTCATGAACTACGCCACTTATTACTACGCAAACACCTCTGCCTGGCGATTTAGCCAATCCCGCTCGGGCCAGCCTGCCGCCTCCGATCGGTCCTCTACAGGTGGCAATGCAGCAGCCAATACCAATTCAACGATCTGTCGAACACCTCGATAGGGCCGACAATGCGGGCCTGAACCCGCTGTCCGCCCAGGGAAAAACGCCATGCACGCTTCCAGCCTCGCCCTGCCCCTGACCCAGCCGCAAGCGGCCAACACCACTGTCAGCAAACGCTTGCCCAGCCCGCACCTGCTCAAGCAACAGATGCCACTGTCCAGCGAACTGGCCCAGCAAGTCCAGGCCCATCGCCTGGCCATCCGCGACATCCTCGAAGGCCGCGACCCACGCCTGCTGGTCATCGTCGGCCCCTGCTCCATCCATGACCCACGCGCGGCCCTGGAATACGCCGACCGCCTGGCCGCCCTTGGCCGCGAAGTCAACGACAAGCTGCTGCTGGTGATGCGCGCCTACGTCGAAAAACCGCGTACTACAGTGGGCTGGAAAGGCCTGGCCTACGACCCGCACCTCGATGGCAGTGACGACATGCACTCAGGCATCGCCTTGTCCCGCGGGCTGATGCTGAGCATGATCGAACGCGGCCTGCCGATCGCTACCGAGTTGCTGCAACCGATGGCCGCCGGCTACTTCGATGACCTGCTGGCCTGGGCCGCGATTGGCGCACGCACCACCGAATCGCAAATCCACCGCGAAATGGTCAGTGGGCTGGAACTGCCGGTCGGCTTCAAGAACGGTACGGACGGCGGCATCGCCATCGCCAGCGACGCCATGCGCAGCGCTGCCCACCCCCACCGGCACTTCGGCATGGATGCACAGGGCCACCCGGCGATCATCGAGACCTTGGGCAACCCGGACACACACCTGGTACTGCGCGGCGGCCACAAAGGCCCGAACTACGATGCCAACAGCATCGCCATGGCCCGCCAGGCGTTGGCCAAGGCCGGCCTGCAGGCACGGATCATGGTCGATTGCAGCCACGCCAACAGCGGCAAGGACCCGGCGCGCCAGCCAGCGGTCTTCAATGAGGTGCTGGAGCAGCGCCTGGGCGGCGACCGTTCGCTGGTCGGGGTGATGATCGAAGGGCATTTGTTCGATGGCTGCCAGGCACTGGGCAAGGGCGCACTCAAATACGGCGTGTCGATTACCGACGGCTGCCTGGGCTGGGCCTCGACCGAAACCCTGTTGCGTGAGGCGGCACAAAAACTGTAGGCCAATGGTTGCAAGCCTGGCGAGACATACCCCGGACAAGTGCGCTAGGCTTGCCTTTTTTACCCCCAAGGAGCAGTACCCATGGCCCGTGCAACCGCCCGCCACATTCTGGTCAGCAGCGAAGACAAGTGCAACGAACTGAAAGCCCAGATCGAAGCAGGCGCCGACTTCGCTGAAATCGCCAAAGCCAACTCCACCTGCCCGTCCAGCCGTCAGGGCGGTGACCTGGGTTCGTTCGGCCCAGGCCAGATGGTCAAGGAATTCGACACCGTGGTCTTCAGCGCCCCGGTCAACACCGTGCAAGGCCCGGTGAAGACCCAGTTCGGCTACCACCTGCTGGAAGTGACCAGCCGCCAGGACTGATTCCCCCCTCCCGGTGATCAGCCCCCCTGTGGGAGCGGGTTTACCCGCGAAGAGGCCAGACCAGACAACCTCGTTGCCTGCTCCGACGCATTCGCGGGTAAACCCGCTCCCACAAGTATTGTGGGGGCTTGTATTTTCGTGCATGGGCTTTACGGTCCAAGCGGCTACCACCCACGCCCTCACCGTCTACGGTGAAGCCCCCCGCTACGCCGCCAGCTTCCGGCATTTCGACTATGTAAACCCCGACGCCCCCAAGGGCGGCATCTTGCGCCGCTCGGCCATCGAGATCGGCCAGTTCGACCACATCCTGCCCTACATCGACAAAGGCATCGGTGTCAGCGAAGTCGATGGTCTGCTGTACGCGCCACTGGCGGTACGCTCGTACGATGAACCCTATACCGTTTACGGCCTGATCGCCCGGCGCATGGAGCGCGGCCCCAATGATGAGTGGCTGCGTTTCGACATCGACCCACGCGCCACCTTCGCCGATGGCAAGCCGGTGCGCGCCGAAGACGTGCGTTTCACCTTCGAACTGCTGATGAGCAAGGGCAGCCTCAAATACCGTACCCAGTTTGCCGACGTGACCGGCGTGACCGTGGAAAGCCTGCACAGCGTACGATTCGACTTGAAGCCCGAGCACGGCCGCACCCTGGCGCTGGACCTCGCCAGCCTGCCGGTAATGCCCGAGCACGACTGGCAGCAGCGCGATTTTGCCAACGGTGCCGGCTTCGACAAGCCGGTTGGCAGCGGGCCATACCGCATCGGGCGCATCGACAACGGCCGCAGCATCACCTTCGAACGCGACCCGACATGGTGGGCACGTGACTTGCCGGCCAGCCGTGGCCGCTACAATTTCGACAAGCTGCGCATCGAGTACTTCGGCGACACCGAAGTGGCGCGCCAGGTACTCAAAGGCGGTGGCTACGACTATAACCGCGAGTTCTCCGCCACGGCCTACACCTTGGGCTACAACGGTGCGCAACTGGACGACGGCCGCCTGCAACGCGCCCACCTGGCCCCGGCCAAACCGCAGGTGGCCCAAGGTTTCGTGTTCAACCTCGACCAGCCGCAGTTCAAGGACCGCCGTGTGCGCCAGGCGCTGGGTATGTTGTGGGACTACGAGTGGAGCAACCGGCAGATGATGCGCAACCTGTACATCCGCCAGCAAAGCGTGTTCTCCAATACCCCTTTGGCCGCTCGCCAGTTGCCGGATGCGGAGGAGTTGAAGCTGCTCGCCCCCTTGCGCGGCCAAGTGCCAGATGAAGTGTTCACCACGGTGTTCACTGCCCCGGTCACCGACGGCTCGGGGATCATCCGTAAACAGCAGTTGCAGGCCTTGGCCCTGCTCGAACAAGCCGGCTGGTACCCCGAAGGCGACCGCTTGGTCAATAGCCAGGGCACGCCACTGGCGTTCACGTTCCTCAATGGCCAGGCGGGCCTTGAACGCCTGCTGCTGCCGTGGAAGCGCAACCTGGCCCAGATCGGCGTGACCCTGAACATCCGCAACGTCGACTCGGCCCAGTACGTCAACCGGCTGATGGCGCGCGATTACGACATGATCGTCACCGGCTACCCGGTCACCCTGTCGCCGGGCGCCGAGTTGTACAACTACTTCGGCTCGGCGGCCGCTCACGACCCCGGCTCGAACAACCTGATGGTCCTGCAGGACCCGGCCGTAGACCACCTGATCGACGGCCTGGTTCGCGCCGACACCCAGGCCGACATGCTGCGTCACGCCCATGCCCTGGACCGCGTGCTGCAATGGAATTACTACTGGATCCCCAACTACTACCCGCCAGGCAGCTCCACCGCCTGGTGGAACCGCTTCGGCCTGCCCAAGGTCCAGGCCACCTATGACGAGGGCCTGGACACCTGGTGGGAGGTCAGCCCTACCCCGCTGACCAACGCGCAAATGGCCGAACGCCGGAAGGCCTCGCCATGACCGCTTATATCCTGCGCCGCCTGTTGCTGATCATTCCGACGCTGCTGGCAATCCTGCTGGTCAATTTCGCCATCGTCCAGGCCGCGCCGGGTGGCCCGGTGGAGCAAGCCGTGGCCCGCCTCCAGGGCATCGGTGGCGGCGCACCTGGCGCGCGCGCTGAAGTGGTTCATGGCGAATCCCGCGCCACACGCGGCCTGGACCCGAAACTGATCGAAGAGATCAAGCGCCAGTACGGCTTTGACAAGTCCGCCCCCGAACGCCTGTGGTTGATGCTGGGCCAATATGCCCGGCTGGACTTTGGCAACAGCTTCTTCCGCGGCGCCAAAGTCACCGACCTGATTCTCGACAAGTTGCCGGTCACCTTGTCGCTGGGCTTCTGGGCCACGCTGATCACCTACCTGGTGTCGATCCCGCTGGGCATCCGCAAGGCAATGCGCCATGGCAGCCGCTTCGATGCCTGGAGCAGCGCATTGATCGTGATCGGTTACGCCCTGCCTTCGTTCCTGTTCGCGCTCTTGCTGATCGTACTGTTTGCCGGCGGCACTTCGCTCAGCTGGTTCCCGGTACGCGGCCTGGTCTCGGACAATTTCGACGAGCTCAGCCTGCTGGGCAAGGTCGCCGACTACTTCTGGCACCTGGTGCTGCCGGTCGCCGCCCTGGTGATCGGAGGGTTCGCCACCCTCACGTTGCTGACCAAGAATGCTTTCCTCGACGAGGTTTCCCGCCAATACGTGGTCACTGCCCGGGCCAAAGGCCTTAGCGAACGCCGCGTGCTGTATGGCCACGTACTGCGCAACGCCATGCTGCTGGTGGTGGCCGGGCTGCCACAGGCGCTGATTACGGTATTTTTCGCCGGTTCGTTGCTGATCGAGGTGATCTTCTCGCTCGATGGTCTTGGCCGCATGAGTTATGAGGCCGCCGTGTCGCGGGATTACCCGGTGGTGTTCGGCACGCTGTTCATCTTCACCTTGGCGGGCCTGCTGATTCGTCTGATCGGTGACCTGTCTTACACGTTGCTCGACCCGCGCATCGACTTCGATACGAGGGCGCATTGATGCTATCGCCCCTATCACGGCGTCGCCTGCAACGCTTTCGGCGCCACCGCCTGGGCTGGGTGTCGCTGTGGTTGTTTGCCGGCCTTCTGCTGCTGAGCCTTGGTGCCGAACTGGTGGCCAACGACAAGCCACTGCTGCTGGGCTACAAGGGCGAGCTGTACGTTCCGGCGCTCAAACGCTACACCGAGCAGCAGTTTGGCGGGCAACTGCCGTTTCAACCCGACTACCGCAGCGCCTATGTGCGCCAACTGATCGCGGAACAAGGTGGCTGGATGCTGTTCGCACCTATCCCGTTCAGTGCCGACACACCAAATTACGACCTGCAGGTGCCCACCCCCAGCCCGCCCAGTGCCAGCAACTGGCTAGGCACCGACGACCAAGGCCGTGACGTGCTGGCGCGGGTGCTTTATGGCACGCGGGTATCGCTGCTGTTCGCCTTTGCCCTGACCGCGGTCAGTGTGCTTATTGGCGTGGCGGCAGGCGCCCTGCAAGGCTACCACGGGGGCTGGGTCGACCTGCTCGGGCAGCGCCTGCTGGAGGTATGGTCGGGGTTGCCCGTGCTGTATCTGCTGATCATCCTCAGCGGTTTTGTCGAACCGGATTTCTGGTGGCTGCTGGGGATCATGGCGCTGTTTTCCTGGCTGGCCCTGGTCGACGTGGTGCGCGCCGAGTTCCTGCGCGGGCGCAATCTGGAGTATGTAAAGGCTGCGCGGGCGCTGGGGTTACCGGACAGCCAGGTCATGCTGCGGCATATCTTGCCCAATGCCATGAATGCCACGCTGACCTATGTGCCGTTCATGCTGACCGGGGCCATTACCACACTGACCGCGCTGGACTTTCTGGGCTTTGGCATGCCAGCGGGCAGCGCCTCGCTGGGCGAGCTGGTGACCCAGGGCAAGCAGCACCTGGAGGCACCGTGGTTGGGCTTTACCGCGTTCTTTGCGCTGGCGGTGATCCTGTCACTGCTGGTGTTTATCGGGGATGCCTTGCGTGAAGCGTTTGACCCCCGACGATGAGTTTTCAGGCCAGGCCTTTTCGCGGGCTTGTGCTAATACATGATTCAGGATGTTCACCCATGCACGACAGCGACAGCCTCAAGGACTACCCCCAGGTACGGCAACTGGCGATCCGCTCGCTGTTCGAGATCATCGAGCAGTCCAGCGAAGGCACGGTGATCGTCGATCGCCAGGCACGCATCGTCTGGATGAACGAACGCTACGCCCGACGCTTTGGCCTGGCCGACGCTGCCAGTGCCATCGGCCAACCCTGCGAAACGGTGATACCTGGGAGCCTGATGCGCGACGTGGTAAGCAATGGCCGGCCCATCCTGCTGGACATGCTCGACACGCAGAACGAGCCGTTGGTGGTCATGCGCCTGCCCATCCACGACGACCAGGGCGCGCTGATCGGCGCCATCGGCTTTGCCCTGTTCGACGAACTGCGCAGCCTTTCGCCGCTGCTCAAACGCTATTCCAGCATGCAGCAGGAACTGGCCTCGACCCGCTCGCAACTACGCGCCCGCCAGGCCAAGTACAGCTTCGCCCAGTTCGTAGGCAGCAGCGCGGCCAGCCTGGAAGCCAAGCGACGCGCCCGGCGTGGCGCCGGCAGCGATTCACCCGTGTTGTTGCTGGGCGAAACCGGCACCGGCAAGGAACTGCTGGCCCACGCCATTCACGCAGCGTCAGCACGGGCGCACAAAGCCTTTGTCAGCATCAACAGCGCAGCCATCCCGGAGACGCTGCTGGAAGCCGAATTCTTCGGCACCGCGCCGGGTGCTTTTACCGGCGCCGACCGCAAAGGTCGCAGCGGCAAGCTGCAACTGGCCGAAGGCGGCACGCTGTTCCTCGACGAGATCGGCGACATGCCGCTGGCCCTGCAGAGCAAGCTGCTGCGGGTGCTGCAGGAAAAGGAATACGAACCGGTCGGTTCGAACCAGATGCTGCGCAGCGATGTGCGCATCATCGCCGCCACCTCCATCGACCTGCAGGCTGCCATGGCCCGCGGGGCCTTCCGCGCCGACCTGTATTACCGGCTGAATGTGCTGCCGATCGATGTCCCGCCGTTGCGGCAACGGCTGGAGGACCTGCCGGCGCTGTGCGAAGCCATATTGGCTGAGCTGGGCAGCCAGTACGAGCTGGAAGCTGAAGCGCAGCAACTGCTGGCCAGGCATGCCTGGCCGGGGAACATTCGCGAGCTGCGCAATGTGCTGGAGCGCGCGACCTTGCTGGCGGATCAGCCTCGGCTGGGGGTTGCGGACTTGCGTGCGGCACTGGGGCCATTGAGCCCGCTGGCTGAGGCGCCCAAACGCCAGACCTACCGCGAGGCGTGCGAGGCATTTGAACGCGGCCTGATTACCGGGGCGCTGGCCGAACAGGGAGGAAAAGTGCCGGAGGCAGCGGCAGCCTTAGGGCTGGGGCGGTCGACGCTGTACAAGAAGATGGCGGCACTTGGTCTCTGATTGGAGACTCTTGTTTCTTATTTGAGATTACCGCCAGAGCTCCGCCTTCTATCAGAGGCAAGCCAGCGATAGGCTGTAAAGCAGCCCCTGGCGTCTCTGAATGTAGACATAAACTTCTAACAAAACTCTTTATCCCTTACAAATCAGCAAGTTACATAGTTGGCACGATTCCCGCTATCTCCTGTTCAACGATAAAAACAAGACTCACCCAGGAGACCCACCCCGATGACCGTGCTCATCGCACTCGCCGCTCTGGCCTTGCTGATGCTGGCCGCCTACCGCGGTTACAGCGTAATCCTCTTCGCCCCCATCGCCGCCCTCGGCGCTGTCCTGCTCACCGATCCTTCTGCCGTCGCCCCTGCGTTCACGGGGGTGTTCATGGAGAAAATGGTCGGTTTCATCAAACTGTACTTCCCCGTATTCCTGCTGGGCGCGGTGTTCGGCAAGCTGATCGAACTGTCCGGCTTCTCCCGCTCGATCGTCGCTGCGGCCATCCGCCTGCTCGGCACCCGCCAGGCGATGCTGGTCATCGTACTGGTCTGTGCGCTGCTCACTTATGGCGGTGTTTCGCTGTTCGTGGTGGTGTTCGCGGTGTACCCGTTCGCCGCCGAAATGTTCCGTCAGAGCAACATCCCCAAACGCCTGATCCCGGCCACCATCGCCCTGGGCGCATTCTCGTTCACCATGGACGCCTTGCCCGGCACCCCGCAGATCCAGAACATCATCCCCAGCACCTTCTTCAACACCACCGCCTGGGCCGCACCGTGGCTGGGCCTGATCGGCACGCTGTTCGTGTTCTTTACCGGCATGGCCTACCTGCAGCGCCAGCGCAACAAGGCCCTGCGCGCCGGTGAAGGTTATGGCGCCAACTTGCGCAACGAGCCGGAAACCGCTGCCGACCTGAGCCTGCCCAACCCTTGGCTGGCGCTGTCGCCGCTGATACTGGTGGGGGTCATGAACCTGGTGTTCACCCACTGGATACCGCATTGGTACGGCCCCAGCCACAGCCTGCAATTGCCAGGCATGAGTGCACCGGTACAAAGCGACGTGACCAAGCTGACGGCCATCTGGGCTGTGCAGGCTGCGTTGCTGGTGGGCATCCTGATGGTCCTGGTGTGCGCCTTTGGGGCCATTCGTACGCGTTTGGCCGAAGGCACCAAAAGCGCGGTGGGCGGTGCCTTGCTGGCAGCCATGAACACCGCCTCGGAATATGGCTTTGGCGCGGTAATCGCCTCGTTGCCGGGTTTTCTGGTGCTGGCCGATGCCCTGCGCGGCATCCCAAACCCATTGGTGAACGAAGCCATCACCGTGACCTTGCTGGCCGGCATCACTGGCTCTGCTTCGGGCGGCATGAGCATCGCCCTGGCAGCCATGGGCGACACGTTCATCGCCGCCGCCCACGCGGCCGACATCCCGCTGGAAGTGCTACACCGGGTAGCCGCCATGGCCAGCGGCGGCATGGACACCCTGCCGCACAACGGCGCGGTGATCACCTTGCTGGCGGTGACTGGCCTCACCCACCGCGAGGCTTACAAGGACATTTTTGGTATTACCCTGATCAAGACCCTGGCGGTGTTCGTGGTCATCACCACGTTCTACGCCACTGGCATCGTCTAAGGAGCATGGCATGACCCTTGAAGGCAAAACTGCACTCGTCACCGGTTCAACCAGCGGCATTGGCCTGGGCATCGCCCAGGTATTGGCCCGGGCTGGCGCCAACATCGTGCTCAACGGCTTTGGCGACCCGGGCCCCGCCATGGCGGAAATTGCCCGGCACGGGGTGAAGGTCGTCCATCACCCGGCCGACCTGTCGGATGTGATCCAGATCGAAGCCTTGTTCAACCTGGCCGAACGTGAGTTCGGCGGCGTCGACATCCTGGTCAACAACGCCGGTATCCAGCATGTGGCACCGGTTGAGCAGTTCCCGCCGGAAAGCTGGGACAAGATCATCGCCCTGAACCTGTCGGCCGTATTCCATGGCACCCGCCTGGCACTGCCGGGCATGCGCACGCGCGACTGGGGGCGCATCATCAATATCGCTTCGGTCCATGGCCTGGTCGGTTCGATTGGCAAGGCAGCCTACGTGGCAGCCAAGCATGGTGTGGTCGGCCTGACCAAGGTGGTCGGCCTGGAAACCGCCACCAGTCATGTCACCTGCAATGCCATCTGCCCGGGCTGGGTGCTGACACCGCTGGTACAAAAGCAGATCGACGATCGTGCGGCCAAGGGTGGCGATCGGTTGCAAGCGCAGCACGATCTGCTGGCAGAAAAGCAACCGTCGCTGGCCTTCGTTACCCCCGAACACCTCGGTGAGCTGGTACTCTTCCTGTGCAGCGACGCCGGTAGCCAGGTTCGCGGCGCCGCCTGGAACGTCGATGGTGGCTGGTTGGCCCAGTGACGGGCGGCCTGGGCCTGGCAACGGCCGCGCATTCGTTTATCAGCAAGGAGGCCTTATGCGCCCTACCCCAATGACCGCGCTTCTAGCCCTGAGCCTGGCCGCCGCCGCACCTGCGATGGCCGCCAGCCTGAAGGACATCGCGCCCTACCCCGAGGCGGAAAAAGGCTTCACCCGGCAGGTTATCCACCTGCCGGCCCAGGCCGATGAGTCGGCCTATAAACTGGAAATCCTCGCTGGCAAGACCCTGCAGGTCGACTGCAATCGCCAGCGCCTGGGCGGCAGCCTCGAAGAGCGCACCCTGGAAGGCTGGGGCTACAGTTACTACCGCCTGGACAACGTCAGCGGCCCGGCCAGCACACTGATGGCCTGCCCGGACGGCAAGAAGACCGAGGCCTTCGTGCCGGTGGTCGGCGACGGCTTCCTGCTGCGCTACAACAGCAAGCTGCCGGTAGTGGTGTATGTGCCCAAGGATGTCGAAGTGCGCTACCGCGTGTGGTCGGCATCGCAGGATGTGCAAAAGGCTAAAGTAGAGTAAGCAGAACCGCTTTCTCTGCAGGATCAGCTTCTTCGCAACACAAGGCTGATCCTGCACTGAGCCTGCTTTGTTCCGGTAAAGGAGATTCGGCATGAACGATGTGCTCTGGCGCCCGTCCACAACGCAGATCGAGGCCAGCCGGATGGATGCCTTCCGCCGCCGGGTCAACCTGCGCTACAACCTGCAACTCGACGACTACCAGGCCCTGCACGGCTGGAGCATCGAACAGCGCGCCGACTTCTGGCAAACCCTTGCCGAGTTTTTCCACGTACATTGGCATACCCCGCCCAGCCAGGTGCTTAGCGAAGGGCCGCAGATGCCCGATGCACAGTGGTTCGCCAATGCCACCCTGAACTTTGCCGAACACCTGCTGCGCCGCCGCGACGACCGCCCGGCCGTGGTCGCCGTGCGCGAAGACGGCCAACGCGAAGTGTTCAGCCATGCTGAACTGGCCGCGCAGGTGGCCGGGCTGCAAACGGCATTCAAGGCTGCAGGTATCGTCCCGGGCGACCGGGTAGCGGCCATCATGCCCAATACCTGGCAAACACTGGTGGCCATGCTCGCCTGCACCAGCCTTGGCGCAGTCTGGTCTTCCTCCTCGCCCGAATTCGGCGTGCATGGCATCATCGACCGCTTCGGCCAGATCGAACCCAAGCTGCTGATCGTCTGCGCCGGTTACCAGTATGCGGGCAAGGCCATCGACCAGGTGACCAAGGTCAACCAGGTGTGCGCGCAGTTGCCTGGCCTGGAGCAACTGATCGTGGTGCCCCATACCCGCAAAGGCACGCGTGCCGACGAATTCCAGGCAGCCAACGTCAGCCTGTGGGATGACTTCTTCCAGCCCGGCGGCGAGCCCCGTTTCACCCCGCTGCCGTTCGACCACCCGCTGTACATCCTCTATTCCAGTGGCACCACCGGCGTGCCCAAGTGCATTGTCCATCGCGCCGGAGGCGTGCTGTTGCAACACCTCAAGGAACACGGCCTGCACAACGACCTGAAGGCCGATGACGTGCTGTTCTACTACACCACCTGCGGCTGGATGATGTGGAACTGGCTGGCCAGCGGCCTGGCGGTGGGTGCCACGCTGGTGCTGTACGACGGCTCGCCGTTCCACCCGGGCCCCGGGCGCCTTCTGGACCTGATAGAGGCCGAGGGCATCCACGCCTTCGGCACCAGCGCCAAGTACCTGGCGGCACTCGAGCAGGCAGGCCTGGAACCCGCCACCAGCCACTGCCTGACCAGCCTGCGGCTGCTGCTGTCCACCGGTTCGCCGCTGTCACCGCACAGCTATGACTATGTATACGACAAGATCAAGGCCGACCTGTGGCTTGTGTCCATGTCGGGCGGTACGGATATCGTCTCCTGCTTCGTGCTGGGCAACCCGACCCTGCCTGTGCGTCGTGGCGAAATCCAGTGCAAGGGCCTGGGTATGGCGGTGGAGGTGTGGAACGAGCAGGGTCAGCCCGTGGTGGACGAAAAAGGCGAGCTGGTGTGCACGCGCAACTTCCCCTCGATGCCACTCGGCTTCTGGAACGACCCGGACGGCCGCCGTTACCAGGATGCCTATTTCAGCCAGTTTCCGGGGGTGTGGGCCCAGGGCGACTACGCCGAGCAGCGAGCCAGCGGGGGCATGGTGATTCACGGGCGCTCCGACGCCGTGCTCAACCCGGGCGGCGTGCGCATTGGCACCGCGGAGATCTACCGCCAGGTGGAAAAGGTCGAACAGGTCGTTGAAAGCGTGGCCATCGGCCAGGACTGGAACGGGGATGTGCGGGTGGTGCTGTTCGTGCGCCTGCACGACGGCCTGCAGCTGGATGAAGCCCTGCGCCAGCAAATCCGCCAGGTAATACGCCAGTACACAACACCCCGCCATGTGCCGGCGGTGATCGCCCAGGTCAGCGACATACCGCGCACCATCAGTGGCAAGCTGGTGGAACTGGCGATTCGCGATGTGGTGCATGGGCGGCCGGTGAAGAACACCGATGCCCTGGCCAACCCGGAGGCACTGGAGCAGTTTCGCGATCGCGCAGAGCTGAAGAGCTGACATTCATCGCGGCCATTCAGGCACGATCGCTTCTGCTGGATTCAATCAGGCATAATGCCGCCTTTTTTCCCGATACACAGGTAGCCCATGAAAGCCCAAGCCCGCCACATACTGGTCAAGACCGCTGACGAAGCCGAAAAGCTCAAGCAGCGCATCGCCAACGGCGAGGCTTTCGACGTGCTCGCCAAAAAGTTCTCTCTTTGCCCATCCGGCAAGCGGGGTGGTGACCTGGGCGAAATCCGCCCAGGGCAGATGGTCGGTGCCATCGACCAGGTGATTTTCAAGAAGCCTTTGCGGGTGGTACACGGGCCGATCAAGAGCAAATTCGGCTACCACCTGGTGCAAACGTTCTACCGCGACTAAGGCGCTAGCCTTTTGCCACCTGACATTTTTGCCAGTTGTGGTCGTGACGCACTCCTCTATACAACCCCGGTAACCCTGCACACGACGTGTGGTGCGCAGGACTCCCCGGAGAATGGAGGTTTTCCTGATGCGTCTAACC
The DNA here is from genome assembly GCA_041879295.1 of Pseudomonas putida. Classification (NCBI taxonomy): domain Bacteria; kingdom Pseudomonadati; phylum Pseudomonadota; class Gammaproteobacteria; order Pseudomonadales; family Pseudomonadaceae; genus Pseudomonas; species Pseudomonas putida. Next base: position 3,252,899 of record CP047152.1, read on the forward strand.
CTGATGCTGACCCTGGGTTCGCTCCCGCTGCTGGCCATGGCCCCGCCCGCCGCAAACGCGGCTTGCACCTTCTCACCCGGCCCGGGTAACGACACCTACACCTGTGACAGCGGCACTGCGCCCTCGCTGGTGGACACCAGCGGTGATAACCGCCTGGTATTCCCGGCATCCGGTAGCGGCGCCATCACCGGCGACGTAACCTTTGGCGCCGGCAGAGACAGCATCGACATGGCCTCTGGCAGTGTTGGCGGCAACATCCACCAGGGTGCCGGCATCGATGACTTCGCCATGAGCGGCGGCGTCATCGAAGGCAACGTCAACCAGGGCGATGGCCTGGACACCTTTCACATGACCGGCGGCTGGATCAAGGGCACGTTCGACAGCGGCGACTATGCCGAAATGGACAACGGCCGTATCGGCAACGTCAACATGCGGCTGGACGAGAACACCTTCATCATGCGTGGCGGCAGCGTCGACCGGAACGTCATCGCGGCCTTCGACAAGGACTATATCGAAGTCTTCGATGGCAACATCGGCGGCAATATCAGCGTCAGCGGTGGCGATGACCAGGTGCTGGTGCATGGCGGCCAGGTTGGCGGCGATGTGTTGCTGAGCACTGGCAACGACCGCTTCACCTGGGACGGTGGCAGTATTGGCGGGCGCGTGGATGCGGGGCCAGGTGATGACACGGCACTGCTCAAAGGCCTCACGCCCGAGGTGCTGAGTATCACTGTGGACGGTGGCGACGGTACCGATAGCCTGACGTTCGATGCCAGCCAGCCGGCAGGCGGTGCCCGCTATGTGAATTGGGAGCGTGTGGCGCTGAACAATGGCAGCCGGCTGGCACTGGATGACACGCTGGTACTGGGCGACAGCAACAGCAGCACGGGCAGCCTCGCCCTCGACGCCAGCAGCAGCATCACTTCACGCCAAGGGGTAATCACTGCATTTGCCCCGGACCAGCGCGCCGCAATCAGCAACGCAGGTACACTTGACCTCACAGCCGGCAATGATGCCATGGGCCGCTTGAGCATCGAGGGTGATTACACCGGCAACAACGGCGCCCTTCGCCTGAACAGCGTGCTGGCCGGCGATGGCGCTGCTTCCGATCGCCTGGTGATCAGCCGCGGTGCCATCGCCGGCTCTACCCAGGTGCTCATCAACAACCTCAACGGCGCAGGTGCGGCGACTGCCCAAAACGGCATCCAGGTGGTCGAAGCCCGCGACGGCGCCACCAGCACGGCCAACGCCTTTGTACAGGCCCAGAGGCTATCGGCCGGTGCCTACGACTACCGGCTGTTCAAAGGCGGCGTCACTGCTGGCAGTGAAAACAGCTGGTACTTGCGCTCGACGCTGGTTGCGCCACCCGCTCCAACCCCTGTGCCGGCACCGGGCGAGCCGCCGGTGATCACCCCGGCCGTCATCCCGCCCGTTGCTGCACCCGCGCCCGGCCAAGCCGAGCTGCCTGCTCCGGCGCAGGGCCAAAGCCTGCCGCTGTACCGCCCCGAGGTCCCGGTTTATGCCGCAGCGCCACGGGGTGCCGCGATCATCGCCCGCCAGGCATTGGGCACCTTCCACCAACGCCAGGGCGACCAGCTGTTACTGCAAGGTGAAAGCGCCCTGCCCGCCAGCTGGGGGCAAGCCTACGGCGGCGCGCTGCGCCAGCAATGGAGCGGCACGGTCAACCCGAGCCTGGACGGCGACCTGTACGGTTTCAAGGTAGGCCAGGACCTGTATGCCAAGGTTGGCGAGAACGGTTACCGCCAGCATGTCGGTATCTACGTAAGCCACAGCCACCTGGACGCCGACGTCAAAGGTTTTGCCCTGGCCGTTCAAGACCGCAGCGTGGGCGACCTGAAGCTCGATGGCGATAGCGTGGGCACCTACTGGACGCTGGTCGGGCCACAGGGCGCGTACCTGGACGCGGTGTTGCAGTACACCCGCCTGGATGGCCGCGCCCGCTCCGATCGTGGCGACACGCTGAACGTCGACGGCCACGCCTGGACAGCTTCACTGGAATCGGGCTACCCCATCACCCTGTCCGAGCGCTGGCGCGTGGAACCGCAAGCTCAGCTGATTGCGCAAAAGGTCGCGCTGGACAGCGCCAGCGACAGCGTCTCGCGCATCAGCCATGACGCCCAGGTCGAGCTGACAGGTCGCTTGGGCCTGCGCCTGGAGGGTGCGTTCACAGGAAGCAGCGGCCGCCTGTTGCAACCCTATGCGCAGGTCAACCTGTGGCACGGCGACGGTGGGCGCGACACCTTGACCTTCGATGACGCAGACAAGATCAGGACCGATTACCGCTATACCTCGGTGCAACTGGAAAGCGGTGTGGTAGCGCAGGTCAACAAAGCGCTGAGCCTGCATGGCGGCGTGCAGTACACCGCCAACCTGGACAGCCGCCAGCAGGAAGCCAGCGGCGTGAACCTGGGCGTGCGCTGGCAGTTCTAGCGGCGCGCAGCCAGCAGACCGAGGCCCGCGCAACCCAGCAAGGAAGCGCTGACCCGGTTGAACATCCGGCGTGGGCCAGGCTGGCTGAACCAACGCTGCATGTAGGCGCCCAGGCCTGAGTAGATGGCAATGGCCGCCCATTCCAGCAGCAGGAACAACACACCCAGCCAAAGGAACTGCTCACTCACCGGGGTGCTGCTACCGACCGAGACGAACTGCGGCAGGAAGGCGGTGAAGATCAGGATGGCCTTAGGGTTACCGGCCGCCACCCAGAACTCCTGGCGCGCCAGGCGCCAAGTGCCGCCTGGGTGATCGCTTGCCACCACGGTCTCGCTCACCGGTGCGCGCCACAGTTGCCAGGCGATGTAGAACAGGTAGGCCGCGCCCACCACCTTGATGGCCAGGAACAGGTATTCGCTGGTATGCAACACCACTGCCAGGCCCATCGCTGCCAGGGCGATCATGCCGCAGAAGGCAAGGATACGGCCGCCGCCTGCCACGCAGGCGGTGCGCAGGCCGTAACGGCTGGCGTTGTGCAACGACAACAGGTTGTTTGGCCCTGGCGCCATGTTCAAGGCGAAGCAGGCGGGGATGAAAAGCAGCAGGCTTGAAAGGTCCATTCTCGTTTTCCTCTGACAACAGCCGTCTATTTCGGCGCGTTCCGGGCCCTGGGGTCAAGTAACAGCCAGTGATAAAAACTGTACGGGTGCACGGTACCTGTTACCCTTCCGGCAATACCGAGGAGCCTGTAATGCCCCGTTCCCACGCCGCCCTGTGGCGCGACCCGGCCCTGGCACATGTCGAAAGCCGGCGCGCCTGCGATAGCCGGGCCTGCTACAAGGCCCACAGCCACCCGACGTTTTCCATTGGTGCGGTGGATGCTGGCCACAGCCATTTCACCGGGGCTGCCGACGGGCAGCAGCACCTGGTACCCGGCACACTGGTAATGGTCCCCGCCCACCGCGTGCATGCCTGCAACCCGGCACCCGGCCTGGCCTGGAGCTATCAGATGCTGCATGTGGATGCCGACTGGCTGACGCAGTTGCGCCTGGAGTCAGGTCTTGGCGGTATCGGAGCCAGCGAACCGGTGCGTATCTGCAGGGAGGCTGAGGTATATCGGCAGTTCTGCGCGCTGAACAGGTTACTGTTTTCCAGTGCCTGCACCGGTGAGAAAGATGCGGCGCTGATTGCCTTTCTGGGCGACCTGGACTTTTCCGCGCACCCACCGCTGGCAGCGCCCCCCACCCTGGAAACCGCCACCTTGAGCGGGTTGCTTACACGCATCGAGCAGCAGGACCCTGCGCAATTGAGCCTGGAGGTGTTGGCGCGGGAGGCGGGGCTTGGGCGCTATCAGCTGATCCGCGCGTTTCGTGCGGCTACCGGGTTCACGCCGCATGCCTACCTGCTCAATGCCCGGGTCAATCGCGGGCGGCAACTGTTGAGTGAAGGGCTGGCCCTGGCGGAAGTGGCCTATCAGCTTGGCTTTGCTGACCAGAGCCATTTCCAGCGGGTGTTCAAGGCCCATGTGGGGGTTACGCCGGGGCAGTACCGAGGGAACTGAAGGCTGCTGCAGGTGCAATATTGTTCAATACGCCAGAGCAGCCCGGCAGCAGACTGCGGTTTTTTCCGTAGAGCAGCCCCCAATGCAGCAATTCATGATCATCGCCCTGGCCCACTTTCTCGCCCTGCTCTCACCTGGCCCGGACTTCTTCCTGGTCGCACGCAACGCGATCAACAGCGGCTGGCGCATCGCCAGCGGCGCCTGCTTGGGCATAGCGCTGGCCAATGGCGCGTTCATCGTCATGGCCTTCACCGGGCTTTCGGTACTGCAGCAGGGCGGCCCGCTGTTCACCACCCTGCAACTGGCAGGCGCCAGCTACCTGCTGTACATCGGCGTGCTGTTCCTGCGCCATGCCGGGCAAACCAGCCTGGGCGCAGTCACCGGCAGCCAGCGGGTTCATGGCTGGTGGCGCAGTTTGGGCATGGGCTTCTTGTCCGGCATCCTCAACCCCAAGAACGCGTTGTTCTATGCCAGCCTGGCGAGCATGGTCGCCAGCGTCAGCCCCGGCTGGAAGGCAGCCTACGCCGTATGGATGTTCAGCATCGTCCTGCTCTGGGACCTGCTGGTTGCCGTGGCCATCGGCAACCAGCGGGTACTGCGGCGATTCGCCCGCAGCCTGGCGTGGCTGGAGCGGGCCTCGGGGGTCATGCTGGTGATCTTGGCGGGGGCATTGTTGCTGCATCTGGCTCGGGGCTGACCCGTTGCAAGGTGCGCATGTCGACCAAGGTGAAATGGCCGCTGGCCCAGCCCCCCGTGTCCAGGTGCCACACATTGCCCAGCAGCTTGGCCTCCAGCACCGGGGTGTGGCCGACCAGCAGGGCTCGCAGGCCCTGCACCGGTTGGGTGTCCCCCTCTTTCAGGCGCCGACGCGACCACTGGCACACTTGGCGCACTTCAGGGTCGTCATCCAGTTCCAGCCAGGAGCGTAAGACTGCCCAGTCGGCAAACGGGCTGTCTGCATGCAGCAGGCCTACCAGCCCGTCCGCACTCTCCACTTCCATGGCAATCGGCAACTGCTCGAAACGCTCCACGAAACGCAGTTGCTCGCGCCGCGGCAAGTCGAGGAACCAACCACCCCCGGCGGCGCGGTACATGCCCAGGTCGAGCCGCCCACCACGCACGCGGGTGATTGCCAAGGCTTCATGATTGCCCTGGACGGCATGGAACCAAGGCTGGGCCAGCCATTCCAGCGCTGCCTCGCTGTGCGGCCCACGGTCGACCAGGTCACCCACGCTGAACAAGCGGTCCACCGCCGGATCGAACCCCACCGCATCCAGGCATTGTTGCAGGCGCTGGAAGTGGCCATGGATATCGCCCACGGCCAGATCCCGTCCCCGGATATTGGCGATCAGCCGCCGAAACCGTGCCATTACAGTGTTCCTCCGCTGGTAGCACCATGCCCGCTTTCGCGCAGGCCGTGCTCATGGCGCTGTCACTGGACAGCATGGCACAAGGTACCGTGGCTGCGCAGGTCGGAGGGCGTTTTGCCGCGTACCCCAGGCTTCCTGAAAAACCCTTCACTGGAACAGGCGTTGGTGCCGATAGTATGCTCGGCACGTCAATCTTCACCAGGGAATGGTTCTGATGAAACTGTGCGCCGTACAACTGGCGTCGCTCAAGGGCGATTTGCCAACCAACCTCCAGCGCCATCTGGTTTGCATCGAGCAGGCTGCGGCCCTGGGTGCCGAACTGGTCGTGTTCCCCGAGCTGTCACTGACCGGCTATGAGCCGAGTGTGGCACGCCAGGCCGCCCTGCCCGTCACCTCCGTGCGCCTGGACCCGCTGCAGGCAGCGTGTGACCGCTTGGGCATTACGGTTGCCGTGGGCCTGCCATTACCGACGCCCGACGGCATACGCATCGGCATGCCCATCTTCTGTCCTGGGGCGCCGCGCCAGGCCTATGCCAAGCAGCGCTTGCATGATGATGAGCTGCCTTACTTCACCCCAGGTGATCAGGCATTGCTGCTGGAGGTGGGTGAACATCGGGTGGCGCCGGCGATCTGCTACGAATCGATGTTCATGGCGCATGCCGCCATTGCCCGCGAGCGCGGTGCCGACCTGTACCTGGTCAGCGTTGCGAAAACCGCCAAGGGTATCCGCGAGGGATATGCGCACTACCCAGAGGTGGCACGCGAGCTGGGCATGCCAGTGTTGATGGCCAACTGCGTGGGGCCGGCCGACACCTTCATCGGTGCTGGCGGTTCTGCCGCGTGGGACAGCCAAGGGCAGTTACTGGCCAACCTGGATGACCACAGTGAAGGCCTGATCGTACTCGACACCCGCAGTGCCAGCGCGATCACCCTGCCCTTGAGTCCGTACCTTGCATGATCTATCTGTTTCTGGCGTTGCTGAGTTACGCCTGCACCTACTACCTGGTCGGCTTGCTGATTCAGGGTCAACTTGCCGATGTGGCCGAGGGCTTGCGCCATCGGCCCGATGCGCCTACGCCCGGCGAGTACCTGCGTGAGGTCGAGCCCCGCGCACGTCTGGCGCGGCGGCAGTACACCTTGATCGCTGGTACGGTGCTGGCCGTGCTGGCCTGCCTGATTGCCAGCGGGTTCGATTGACGCCTTACAGGTCCAGTGCCAGGCTTTGTCGCCCTTCCAGCGCCAGCAGGTACTGCTTGGCCGCCAGGCCACCGGCAAAACCGGTCAGGTTGCCCGACGCGCCGATTACCCGGTGACACGGGGCGATGATCGAAATCGGGTTGCGGCCATTGGCAGCGCCGACCGCGCGTACCGCCCTGGGGTTGCCGAGCTGCCGGGCAATATCGCTGTAGCTGCGGGTTTCGCCGAACGGTATCGCCAGCAGCGCAGCCCACACCTGACGCTGGAACTCAGTACCGGCAAAATCCAGCGCCAGCTCGAAACGCTGGCGCTTGCCGTCAAAGTACTCGCCCAGCTGGCGAGCGGCTTCCAGCAGTACCGGGCACTGGTCGTCCCGGTGCAGCGCGCCCAGGCGTACGCGGTTTTCCCGCTCTTCTTCCCACAATACGGCTGCCAGGCAGTTGCCACGGGCCACAAGGGTGAGCATACCGACGGGCGATGGCATGATCGTGAATGCGCTGGACATAGCCGGCTCCTGCAAGTTGCGACCGCCCAACTGTACGCATCCACAGTCTTTCATGCACCCGCTTTCTTGCTCAGTTCATTGCGCAGCCGGCAATGTGCCGCGCCTGGCTGAGCGTGACCTTGGGTATCAGTTCAGCGGGAATGCGTGATGTTGCCGACAGGTTGTAGACGCGGAAATGCTCGTTCACCACCTCCCTGGCCATTAGCGTCAACGACGGCAGGATGCGGCTGTCCCAATGCTGGTCGAGCCCGCACGGCGAAGACGGGCCCTGGCCGTCCTCGTAAAAGCGCCCGACGCTCTGGTCGAGGTCTACCCCCACCAGCAACACTTCCTCGAAGCCCAGGTGATAGGCCAACTGCAAGGCCACATAAACCACCGTGCGGGCATCGAAAAAGCCATGGGCGAGGTCTTTACTGAAGGCGATCGAGCGGCTGCGTTTGCTCCACAGTGCCCGGTTGCACACGCAACTGTCACCCTGGCCGCGCAAACCGTCCAGCAGGCTCGGCGTGTCGGCTTTGTGCAAGGCATAACACTGGGTGTGGGCTGGCACATCGGCACGCGCATACTGCTCTGGCCACAGGGCCAGGCGTTCGCTGTCGCGCACGGCAGTGGCGAACAAGGCCGGCTGTTGCTGGCAAAAGCTTTTGTCGGTGCACACGTAGAAGAAAGGTTTTATGCCGTGTTCGGCGGTCATGGCGACCGAGCCATTCATGGCGATGATGGGCAAATGCGCAAACTCGCCCAGTGGAAACTGTTTGGCAGAAGCGCCGGAGGCAAGGATCACCACGGGGCCCTTCTGGGTGTTGCGACACGCCTCGAAATCGGAGAACGCCCCGCGTTCAGCGCTTGGCTGCAACGGAAGTGTGTTCATCAATGGCATCTTTAACCGGACAGTACAAACCACAATACTGATCCGTGTATATGCCGTGGCCGCTTTTACCTGACGTTACTTGGCTGAGCTTCAGTCAACCGCCATTCCCTTGTTTGGCGGGGTTTCAGCCTGGCGAATACCGGCTGGTCCAACTGCCTTAACAGACCACCGCAGTGAAAAAGTGTTCCCCTACTGTGGATAAGGAATAGCGATGACCATCACCGATGGTGACGGACGGGTACTAAGCGCCTTTCGTCATGAGCCTGCTTGATGCTTACCACTGGCGAGACTAATACTTAAACATCTGCCTGGGGAGGCACGAAAAATGCAACCAAGATTCGTTATCGTTCCCGCTGTGCCGATCGAAAAGGAGTCGTTCCGCGTAGGCAGCCGCTACTACGCCGCTACCGTTTGTGGAGGGTTCGACATTTATGACAATCAGGCAAAGGAGCGGCTCAAGCCGAGCTATCCAAACCGGAAGGAGGCGCAGGTGAAGTGCGAGCATTTGAACAAGCGGGATGACGCGGGGTAACCGTAGAGATCTGCGCGGCTCAGCAAGCTCGGGTTACTGACTCAATCCAGACATTCCTTGGCAGCCTGGCGTAACTTGTCGCCAGACAGAAAGCTGCCCTTGTAGAAGGTCGCGCGGCTGCCCTCGCGAACGTCGACTACGTCAAGCACATCGTCGCTTGCCACGGCACTTGATGCCGTGAGCCGGTAGCCGTGGGCTATCGACTTCTGCGTGGCCTGGGGTGCCAGCGCCTGCCATTTTGGCAGGACACAGGCGGCGTACTGCTGCGGCGACTTTTTGGTCAGTTTGCTGGCTGTGGGTTTGCCAGGGGTTGCGCAACCGGCAAGGCTGGCAACCAACACAGTTGCGAGAAAAATACGAAATGTAGGCATTTGCAATCGGCCGTTATGGATACGCTGCATTCTAACGGCGATGACACCGCGTTACCAATCAACCAAAGTCTTGCAGCAGGACGAAGCCCAAGCGAGATCTGTGTAGCGCACCTGATATTTCTGCCAGTAGCCGGGGCACGCCGCAACAGTGAAACTCCCGAGGGACATCACACCACGACTCGGCAGGGCTTCATACCATGCAAACGAACGCCAACCACACTCAGTTCTTCTATCAGAACGGCAAACTCGTCACCCTTAAAACCGGTGAACAGGGCCATAGTATCTTTCGCTCGCAGGACGTCCCCCTTGCCGAGCGACAATCAGACGACACCAACGCCGGCGGACTGCTGGCAACTGACGACAAGGGTTCGGTGCTGCAGGTACAGGAGAAAAGCTGAAGCCCTGAGGATACTCCGGCGCCATTGCGAGCCAAACCCGGGGTCAGGGCTTGGCTCCCCTGTACAACACAATGGCTGCTATATCCAGGGCCAACACACTGCCGACAAACAGGAACATGACGTACAGATCTTCAGAGAGCATTGCCGTATCCCCCAGATGCGCCGGTTTCAAAAGGGGTATGCAATTACTGATCCCGTCAGCGCGACAGGTATGCGAGCTGCGAATCAGCTGAACTTTAACTTGACTACTTTGCTCAGCGCCCAGCCACTGAAGACATAGAACGCATCCAGGTAGAAGCGCCCTGCATAGTTGGGCAACGGCGTTTGATTCAACAGCACATCCGGCTCGGGTGCGGGAGGAAACAGTGCATAAAAGCCGTTGGGCAGAACTGCCAGTGCCAGCAGTAACAGGTAAGTCGAGGCTTGTAGCAGGGTGGCACGATGACTGGATCTGGCGGACCACTTCAGCCCGTAGTAGGCAACCAGGCCGGCAACAGGCAAAACCCAGAAATGCGTCGGAATCCCAATGAACATTTCGGCGACTACGCTTCTTGCTTCCACCTGCGACTCTCCATCCAAATACAACGATTATTACGGGCGGGGCCGGCAAATGCAAAGCAACGCTGCTCAGGCCATACCGGCTCCACCCGCCCTTTTTGAACGTTGCCGGGCAGGCGATCGGCAGACAAAAAGCCCGCTCTCGACGGCGGGCTATTGGTGTGGGGTAGAATGATTACGCTTTTGAACACATCAGTGCAGCATCCAGCAACCTGCCATGGTCGTACCAGGCATCACGTTGATAGGCCGTGAAGTGGCGTTCGGCTCCCGCGCCCCGCAACTCTACAAGACCATCGGCCTTGTCGGGGTCAGTGCTTTCGACGAAAAGCCTGACCGCGTTATCACCCTCGACTTCATAGGTTTTCACATTGCTTTGTAGCTCGCCTTTGACGCACCCCAGATACGCAGGTGGGCTTTTCATGGTAGTGCCAGCCGTATAATCGTGGCTGTCACGTACATCAGGGTTTTGTGCGCAGCCTGCCATGAACAACATGGCTACCCCGGATACAAGTAGTGCCCCTGCTAGCGATCTTGAGTTATTCATGCGACACGCTCCTGCAGCCCCATCGAAAACCGGGAAATGTTGCCAAGCAGCCTGCCCTTTTTTAGGTTTTGGTATGCCCATGTTACTGCGCCATCGCGACCGGGCATTAGGTTTGTTTGCTATATAGGTTTCAGGGCGTTTCCCTCACGCCCTGCCGTGCCCCGATTACGAGTAAGTCCTACCCCATAACCGGGGTCAGGGGATGGCGTTGAGAAACACATAAGTCGCCGCCAGGTCCAGTACCAGCACAGCAACCACGCTGAAAATCATGTAATAGCGGTCATCCTGAGTCATATCTGCGTACCCCGCATGATCAATGTCTCAAGGTCACAGCAATTCCCGTTCCAGCAACCTGATACCGCCCACTGGCACCGCGCCAGCCAAACAGCGCAATCGCGCAGTCAGTCCTTGATCTGGCATACGCCATTGGCTTTGTTCTTACCGGTATACGAAACGTCCGGCGAGCCGTCCGGGTTGATCGACAACGATACCGTTACCCCTCCACCTTTGGCCTCGAAATAGTTGTCATTGAATTTCTTTAGCTTGGCTTCCCTGCCATTGATGTAGATAGGCCCACCTTTATCGGCATGGACCTCGATATTTCCGGGGCATGTCGCGTTCAACAGCGGAATACCGGCGTGGGCAGCGCCCGATGCGGCAAGCAACAGGCCTAGTAACAAACGCTTCATTCGCAGTGTCCTCGTGGGGTTGTCGGGGTGCGCGCGTTAAAGCAGTCCTGCGATGGCGAAGAGGCTCATCGCTCGTTCGAGATTCTAGGCAAACACATGCAGGCTCATCTCGCTATGCATTTTTTTTATTCAGTGCATCCAGTCCGCCCGTTGGCGGGTATTGCTGGTGGGCGGCCTTTGACTGCCCAGCCCAATGACTTTCAGGAGCACTGCAAATGAACTTCAAATACTCCACCTGCCTGCTTGCCTGCAGCCTCGCCCTTGCGCTGCCGCCCGCCCACGCTCAGAGCGCGCTGCCAGAACCGATCAAAGTCCCTGATGGCCATCGCGTCCTGCTCGAAACCGTCGGCGTCGGCGAGATCACCTACGAGTGCCGCGACAAGGCCAACACCCCAGGTCAGACCGAATGGACTTTCGTCGGTCCCAAGGCAGTGCTCAATGACCGTACCGGTAACCAGGTGGGCGACTACTTTGGCCCGCCCGCCACCTGGCAGGCCAAGGATGGCTCGAAAGTCACCGGCACCCAACTGGCAGTGGCACCGGCGGACAAAGGCGCCATACCGTATCAACTGGTCAAGGCCAACCCGGCCGAAGGCAAAGGCGCCATGCAGGGGGTCAGCTATATCCAGCGCCTGGCTACCCGCGGTGGTGTGGCGCCGTCAGTCGACTGCACGACCCAGAACAAAGGTGCCAGGCAGGTCGTCCAGTACCAGGCTGACTATGTGTTCTGGACAGCCAAGTAACACGCACCTGAGCCTACGCCCTGCGAGTGATGATCTACGCTCGATGGCAAGCCCCCGGCTGGATGGCCGGGGTACCTTGCCTTACACAAGGAAGCCACACACGTTGAACTCGCCGGCCGCCCCCTTCGACTTCCATCGCTGCCTGGTCGCCTGTGCACAGGGTGACCGGCGAGCCCTGCAGGCGCTCTACGATCATGAAGGCGCGCGCCTGCTGGGCGTTGCCCGGCGTATCGCACGTGACGACGCCACTGCAGAAGACATCGTCCACGATGCGATCATCCGCATCTGGACCCGCGCCGCCAGCTACGACCCGGCGCGCGGCTCGGCTCGGGGCTGGATCTACAGCATTACCCGCCACCTGGCACTGAATTCGATACGCGATACCCGCCGTGAAACGGTACTGACCGATGCCGACACCGAAACTGCGTCAACATTGCACGGGAGGGTTGATGACCTTGACCTCTGGTCCGGCTCAGCAAAGATTTACCGTTGCCTTGAACAGCTGCAGCCCGCACCGCAACGCTGCATCCTGCACGCCTACGTGGACGGCTGCAGCCACGCCGAGATAGCCGGTTTATTGGGCGCGCCACTGGGCACTGTCAAGGCCTGGATCAAACGCAGCCTCAAAGCGCTACGGGAGTGTCTGGAATGAAGCCCGATTCTGCCGAAGAACTGGACAGCCTCGCCGGGGAATATGTGCTGGGGACCTTGTCGCCGGAGCAATATGCCGCGGTGGCCGAACGCCTGCATACCGACCCCGCGCTCCGCGCCGCTGTGGATGCCTGGGAGGCCCGGCTGTTGGAGCTGACCGCGCTGTCTACCCCACAGCCGCCGAGCCCCCGCCTGTGGCGCCGTATCCAGCGCAGCCTCGACGAGCTACCCGCACCGCGCACACAGACGCGTTTGTGGCAACGCCTCGGCCTGTGGCAAAGGCTCAGCGCCGCAGGGCTGGCTGCAAGCCTGCTGCTGGCGTTTATCCTGCTGACCACGCCCCCCTCTACCACGGAATACCTGGTGGTGCTGGTGGCGCCAAACAGCCAGGCCCCCGGCTGGGTGGTACAGGCCAGTGACAGCCACATGATCGAACTGCTGCCGCTGGGCCAGGACACGGTCCCCGACGGCATGGCCCTGCAGTTCTGGACCAAGGGCGAGCAATGGCGTGCCCCGGTTTCGCTTGGCCTGGTCAAACCAGGCGAACCCTATCGGGTTCCGCTGCAAAGCCTGCCCCCTTTGGAGGCCAATCAATTGTTCGAGCTGACGCTGGAGAAAGCCGGTGGCTCGCCTACCGGTCTGCCGACAGGGCCGGTGAAGTTCATTGGACGCGCGGTGAAAGTGATATGACACGAAAGGGCCGCAGCACGTGTCTGCGGCCTTCGTAAAGCTGGAAGCCAGGGTCAGGCGCGGATCACCTCAAGGCGATCCCGCCCAGCCTCTGTGATGGCGTTCTCTCCTTCATCGCTGATGCGATAACGTCCTGACACCATTTTGGTAATTGAGAAACAGACCAGCCCGCTTTGGGACAAGGCTTGGCCTGCTTCGAAGCTCATTGCCTGCTCCAGGTCGAAGATCTTGATCTCTCCGATTTTATAGCGTGCAAACGCGACCAAGGCGTTATCCAGTTCTTGTTGACTGATCGTTGTAGCGACTTCCATTCGACCTCCCAGGTCATGAGAGCCCCGGTCCGTGGGGGTGGAGGCAACGAACCGGGTGGCTTGTTGAAGGCGGACCGTACTATGCAGTCACGGAAGTCGCTACTGGCTTTCCATCCATGCTGGATGGGTAGGCAGCACGACACCCGCCACACCTACGGTCACTTCAGGAGCCGTCGCCGCATGCCCCGCGTCACCTACCTCGCGGGTAATCCCGCTAAGCCATGCGGCCCTGCTCAGACCATGCTCATCGCCGCACGCAGCGCCAGCAGGTAGGTTTCGACACCAAACCCGCAGATTTGCCCGCGCACCACCTCGGCAAATACCGAGTGATGGCGGAACGGCTCCCTGGCATGGATGTTGGACATGTGCACTTCTACCACCGGCACTTCGATGATGGCCAATGCATCACGAATGCCGTAGCTGTAATGGGTCCAGGCACCGGCATTGATCAGCACGGCATCTACCCGGTCCTCATAGGCCTGATGGATGCGTTCGCACATGGCGCCTTCGAAGTTGCTCTGGAAGCTCTCAACCTGGGCTCCCAGCTCTTCGCCCAAGGCCTGCAACGCCTGGTCGATGTCGGCCAGGGTCGCAGTGCCGTACTGGCGCGGGTCGCGCTTGCCGAACATGTTGTGGTTGATGCCATGCAGCATCAGTACATTGGCGACCATCGACCTACTCCAGGGGAATCGTCAGCTGATCGATCACCGCACGTGTGTCGGGCCGCACCCCGCGCCACCAGGCAAACGCCTCGGCGGCCTGCTCCACCAGCATGCCGACGCCATCGGCCAGGCGCGCCTGGCCGTGCGCGCGGGCCAGACGCAGGAAAGGCGTGAGGCCTTTGCCATAGGCCAGCTCGTAGGCCAAGGCCGCCTCGCCCAGCACATCAGCAGGCAGTGGCGGCAGATCAGCGGTCAGGCTCGCCGAGGTGGCGTTGACCACGATGTCGAACGATTGCCCTTCCAGCGCTTCGTAGCGGCTGATGCGCAGACGCGGGTGGTCGAGCTCGTTACGCAGCGCCAGCGCCTTGGCCATGTCCCGGTTGGCGATCACCAGCTCACATGGCCCCGCCTGCAGGAACGGCAGCAACGCCCCGCGCACCGCGCCACCAGCACCCAGCAGCAGCAAACGGCGGTTGCGCAGCGGCTCGCCAAGGTTCTGCTCGATGTCCCGCAGCAAACCGATGCCATCGAAGTTCTCGGCGACGATGCGACCATCCTCGAACTTCAGCGCATTTGCCGCCCGTGCCAGTTGCGCCCGCTCGCTGCGCCGGTCGGCCAGTTCGAAGGCACGCAGCTTGAACGGGGCGGTGATGTTCATGCCCTTCCCGCCTTCGCTACGAAACTGCAGCACCTGGGCTTCGAAGTCTTCCAGCGAGCCTTCAATGGCCCCGTATTCCAGCTGCTGGTTGCTGGCCTGGGCGAACAGGCCATGAATCAGCGGGGATTTGGTGTGGTTGATCGGCCGGCCGATCACTGCGTAGCGGTCGCTCATCGTGCATCTCCGTGGGTGAACAGTACACCGTCTGCCTGCAGGGCAACGATTTCTTCGGGGCTGAAGCCAAGCCCGGCGGCCACTTCGGCGTTGTGCTGGCCAAGGTCCGGGGCCACTTGGTGAATGGTGGTGTCGCAGTCGGAAAAGCGGAACGGCAGGTTGGGCAGGCGCAGCGTGCCGTAGCGTGGGTGCTGCTGCTCGATGACCATGTTGCGTGCCTGGATCTGCGGATCGGCCAGCACTTCGTCGATGCGTTGGACCTTGGCACTGGGGATGTCGATGGCATCGAGCAACGCCAGGATCTCGGCCACCCGACGCGCGCCGACCCAGTCGCGGACCACCGCCAGGATCGCCTCACGGTGGGCGTTGCGGCCGTTGAGGTTGTGGTAGCGGCGGTCGCTGCCGAACCCGGGCGGGCCGCCGTTGGCTTCGAGCATGGCCGCGAAGCGTTGCCAGGCATCGTCGACCTGGGCAGCGATCACCAGGTCGCCGTCGGCAGCGCGGAACACGCCGTACAGGGTCGAGGTGGGCATGTCGTGGCCGGTCTGCTGGGGCAACACAGTGCCACCGGACAGCGTGTAACACTGCACCGCGTATTCGTGCATCGACACCAGGGTGTCGTACAGCGCCATGTCGATATGCTGGCCACGGCCACTGCTCACCCGGCCGAGCAGCGCGGCATTGATCGCCGCCACCGCGTGGATGCCGGTGTACATGTCGCCCAGGGAAATACGCAGCAGCGGCGGTGCCTCGCCCGGCACGCCCACCATCTGCATGATCCCGCTCTTGGCCTCGGCGATCAGGCCGAAGCCGGCGCGGTGGGCGTCCGGCCCGGTATGGCCGTAGGCGGAAATCGAGCAGTACACCAGGCGCGGGTTGCGCGCCGACAGCTCGGCGTAGCCCAGGCCCAGCTTGTCCAGGGCGCCGGGGCGGTAGTTCTCGATGAACACGTCGGCCGAATCGGTCAGGCGCTGCATGAACGCCTTGCCGCGCGGGTCCTTCATGTTGACGCTGACGCCCTGCTTGCCCATGTTCAGCTGCAGGAAATAGCCGCTCTGCTGGTCGTCCAGGGTGAACGCGTGCTGGCGGCCAGCGTCGCCGCTACCCGGCCGCTCGACCTTGATCACCTCTGCGCCAAGCGCCGCCAGGCAACGGCCGACATAGGGGCCAGCGAGGAAGTGGCTGTAATCAACGACGCGGATACCCGCCAATGGCAATGCCTGGCTCATGCTGCTGCCCTCCGCGGCACCATCAACCGGTGCTCGCCACGTTGCACGACTTCGCCGTGCTGGTTGATCAGTTCCGAAGGCAACACCACGATGCCCCAGCCAGGTCGGCTGTTGCTCGGGCGCATCGCACCCACTCGCATGCGTACGTGGAGCACGTCGTTGACCTTGATCGGCAGCACGAAGTCCCAGGTCCAGCCCAGCGACATGCCCGGCAGGAAGCGGTACTCGCACTGGGTCTTCAGGCCGTCGGCGATCGACAGCCCGAACAGGCCGTGGGCAACCAGGCAGCCAAAGTGGCTGGCGTTGGCGTAAGCCTCGTCGACATGCACCGGGGTGTGATCGCCGGTAAGGTCGGCGTAGGCCAGGATGCGTTCGCGGGTCACGGTGTAGGTCGGGCTGATGCACTCGTCGCCCTCGCGGGCATCGTCCCAGTACTTTTCAATTACGCTCATGCCTGCACCTCCGCGCGCGGGTCGATGGCCAGTGCCTGGGCTACGCATTTGGCCGGCAGCGCCTGGATGAACTCCACCGCCAGGCCATCAGGCAGGCGTAACCAGTTGCGGCCCTGAGGCATTTCGCTGACGCCAAAGCGTTGGGCGGCGGCCAGCGCCGCTTCCAGGTCCTCACACATGATGCCCAGGTGCGCCATGCGCCCTTCCGGGCCAGTGAAGTCCGGCTGGTGAATGAACTGCAGGCCGCCGAGGGTCCAGTACTGCGCCGGTTGCTCGACGTCACCCTGCACTTCACGCATGCTCATGCCGCACACCTCGCTGAAAAAACGGATATGCCACTGAATGTCCTGCACCCAGAACGCCACGTGTTCGAGGTAGGCTTTTGGCTGGCTCATGGGGTTTCTCCCTTCTGGTGATCGGCCATGGCGCGCTCGATACCCTTGATGCAGGCCACCAGGGTCGCGTTGACCGGCGTGGCCACGCCATGGCGCTGGCCCCAGCGCACGACGGAGCCGTTGATGAAGTCGATTTCGGTGATCGAGTTTTTTTCCAGGCTCTGCAGCATCGAGGTGCGGAAGCTCGCCGGCAGGCCTTCGGCGGCCAGTGTCCAGGCAGCTTCGGGGCTGGTCAGGCTCAAGCGGATGCCGGCGCGCTCGGCCACGGCGATGGCCTCGGCCACAGCGGCCTTGGCGGTACTTTCCAGTAGCGGCTCGCTGTATAGCTGGCCGTAGCTGAGCATGGTGATACCGCTCAATGCACCGGTGGCGACGTTGACCAGCAGCTTGTCCCACATGGTGCCGAGGATGTTGTCGCTTACCGTGGTGGCCAGCCCGGCGTGGTTGAACGCTTCGGCGATGGCCTGCACGCGCGGCGTCAGCTGGCCGTCGAGCTCGCCGATGAAGGTCTGTTTGCCGGCCACACCGGCACGGATCGAGCCCGGCGCGAGCAGCACGCCGCCGACATAGGTCTTGCCAGCCAGCACCCGCTCACGCCCCACCGCCTCGGCCAGGATGTCCTCGTGGCCGAGGCCGTTCTGCAGCGACAGCACCAGCGTCTGCGGCCCGATCAGCGCGACAGCGCCGGCGATGGCCTCGGCGGTGTGAAACGACTTCACCAGCACCACCACCAAATCGGTCACGCCAACGTCTTCGGCTTCAATGGCCGCGTTGACCGGTACATAGCGCTCGCCCCGTTCGTCCTGCACCCGCAGCCCGTGCTGGTTCATCGCCTCGATGTGCGCGCGGCCGCGGTTCAGCAGCCAGGTTTCATGCCCTGCCTCGCTCAGGGCCGCGCCAATGGCGCAACCCAGTGCTCCGGCGCCCAGAATGCAGATTTTCACGTCGCAGACCTCCTGTGATTTGCGATCACCTTATGCAGCAGGGGTTATTTGCGCTATACAATGGCCTCAATACGACTATTGAGAATCGCAATGACGGCTACCCTGGAGGCCCTGCCCGAACCCAAGCTGCTGCAGTTGTTCGACGTGCTTTACCAATGCCGCAGCGTGACCCGCGCCGCCGAACAGCTAGGGCAGAGCCAGCCGACCATCAGCATCTGGCTGGCGCGCCTGCGCGAGCAATTGAACGACCCGCTGTTCGTGCGCACGCCGGGCGGCATGGCCCCTACCCCCCGCGCCGATCAGCTGATAGGGCCGTGCCGCGAGGTGCTGGAATCGCTGCGCCGGCTGACCGCCTGGGAGCCGCAGTTCATCGCCGCCACAGCGCAGCGGCGTTTTCGCCTGTGTGTCAGCGATGCCAGCCACATCACCTTGCTGCCAAGCATCCTCAACCATCTGCGCAGCCATGCGCCGGGTATTCGCCTGGAGGCGGCGCGGATCGACGGCAATACCGAGAGCGCGCTGGAGTCGGGCGAAGCGGACCTGGCCATCGGCTTCGTGCCCTGGCTGGGCGGGGGGATGTATCAGCAGGTGCTGTTCGAACAGGACTGGGTATGCCTGAGCAACCCGCAGCATCCACGCCTGAGCAATGGCATGAGCCTGGAGCGGTATCGGGCCGAGGGGCATGTGCAGATCAGTTTCGGCACCGGGCAAAAGCTGCTGGAAGCAGGGTTGGCGCGGGCCGGGATCGAACGGCGGATCATGCTGGAGCTGCCAGCGTTTCTCGGGTTAGGGATGATAATCGGGACTACCGATCTGCTAGGCACCTTGCCGCGGCATATCGGGCAGACACTGGCCGATATGCATGGGCTACAGGTCCATGACTGCCCGTTCGAAGTGGAGGGGTTCACGGTCAAGCAGCATTGGCATGCCCGCTATCATCAGGACAATGGAAATCGATGGTTGAGGGACGTCGTGCGCGGATTGTTTCAGCAAGCAAGCCAGGCATGATCCAGTTTCGACTTAGATAGCATTGCCCAGATAAGGCCCGAATTCTCCAACAGGCCAAGTCACAAGCGACGTTTGGTTAACACATCGGATAAAGCCGCACACGCGCAGGGCTGCTACAGCCTTCAGGCTCGTCTTTGGCGCCAGCAGTGAACCTTCGTGGCTGGCGGGGCTCAGTTGTCCAGAGCGCGTTTGCGACGTCGACAAAGGATTGCCATGGGACATGCCTCCTCAACCGCCCTCCCCCAGGTTCGCATCGAACGTGAACTGAGCCTGCGGGCGGTGCTCACCGGCACGGTGCTGGGCATCTTGCTCACGCCCTCGAATGTGTACGCAGGGCTGAAGATCGGCTGGTCATTCAACATGTCGATCATCGCCTTGCTGGTCGGTTTCGCCCTGTGGCAGGGCCTGGCAAGGCATCGCAACAACCGCTCCGCGTGGACGTTGCACGAAAGCAACATCAACCAGACCGTGGCGTCAGCCGCCGCCTCCATCATCTCCGGCGGGCTGGTCGCGCCGATCCCCGCCTATACCCTGCTCACCGGACACCAACTGGACCCGCTGCCGATGATGGCCTGGGTGTTCTCGGTGAGCTTCCTGGGCATCTGGATCGCCTGGTACCTGCGCCCCGCCCTGCTCAACGACCATGGCCTGAAGTTTCCCGAAGGCATGGCGACCTTGGAAACGCTGCAGCAGATCTACAACCACGGGCGCGAAGCCATGGCGCGGATCAAGGTGCTATGCAGCGCCGCGTTGCTTTCAGCACTGGTCAAATGGGTAGACGGGTTCGTCTGGGCGATACCGCGCTGGGCGCCCACGCCGGCGCTCGAGCGCCTGACCTTCACGGTCGACCCTTCGCTGATGCTGATCGGCTTCGGCAGCATCATCGGCATTCGCGTGGGCGTGACGTTACTGATTGGCGCCGCGCTGGCCTGGGGCGGACTGGCGCCGTGGTTGATCGAACAGGCCTTGGTGGCGCTTGCTCCGAACGCCAGCGGCCCGCAGTTTGCCGCGCTGGTGGAATGGCTGTTGTGGCCTGGCGTGAGCCTGATGGTCTGCGCGACGCTGACTTCATTGTTGGTTCGCCTGTTCCAAGTGCCCCGGCGATCGCCCGCTGAACAGCGAACGCCGCGCGCCAGGATGCGTTTTAGCCCCTGGCCTGCGTCGGGGCTGCTGCTGTCCACGGCGCTGATCATTACCCTGCAGGTGTTGTTGTTTGGCATCGACTGGTGGATGGCGCTGTTGAGCATTCCGTTGGCCGTGTGCCTTGCCGTGGTCGCGGCGCGCGTGGTCGGCGCCACTGGCATCGCACCGATTGGCGCCATCGGCAAGCTGTCGCAGCTCAGCTTCGGCCTGATCGCCCCCGGCCAGGTGGCGATCAACCTGATGAGTGCCAACACGGCGGGTGGCGCGGCCGGGCAATCCACCGACCTGATGAACGACTTCAAGGTTGGCCAGGCGATCGGCGCTACGCCGCACAAACAGCTGATTGCTCAGTGCGTCGGTATTTTCATCGGTAGCGTGGTCGGCGTGCTGGTGTATCGAGTGCTGATTCCCGATCCGCAGGCCTTGTTGCTCACTGAGCAGTGGCCGGCACCGGCAGCGGCGACCTGGAAAGCGGTTGCGCAGACGCTGACCCAGGGGCTGGGGGCGCTGTCCTTGGAGTCGCGCTGGGCGATTGCGACTGGGAGTGCTGTTGGCGTACTGCTGGGGGCACTGGACAGCCTGTTGCCGCAACGGGCAGCCCGCTGGCTGCCGAGTACGGCGGCGCTGGGGTTGGCGTTCATCCTGCCTGCATCGATCAGCCTGATGATGGGGTTTGGTGCCGTAGTGACCTGGCTGGTCAGTTGCCGGTGGCCGAGGGTGACGGAGCGTTTTGCGATTACCGCGGCGGCGGGGTTGATTGCCGGTGAGAGCATCATGGGGGTGGCGGCATCGTTTTGGGAGATGCTTCGGGGGTTGTAGATACTGCGTATCCCCCCTCGCCCGCGCGTCCCTTCTATCACGTCGTACAAACCAAGCTGTCGCGCGCACCTGTCACAGGCATGACTGGCCCGAAACAAACGTAGGAGCGAGCGTAGCTCGCGATGCGCCGCGCGGGCGGCGCTCGATCTCACAGGCGACGAATCCCTATCGCCAACACCTCGAAACCCAAACACAGACCCAAGCCTTCAAACACCGGCTGCACCGCCTTGGCCGAGTCCACCCCATGGTCATTGCTCAACAACAGATCACGCACTGGCCTCTTCGCGGGACACCGCTCCTACAAGGGACCGCGCCAAGCCTGAGGCCAGCGCTGCACTTGAGCGGGTTTACCGGCGAAGAGGCCCTCAAGCCTGATCACGGCTGCTGATTCTGGCTCAAAAACTTGTCCACCATCGCCGTGCCTTCCCCCGCATCCCCCGCCACCTGCCACAGCCGCCGCTCGATCCCCTGCGCCAGCAAGTGCCCCACCGCCGCTTCGATCGCCGACAGCACGCACAACTGCGCCGGTTCATTGGTGGTATACCCCACCTCGGCCTCCAGCAGTTTCTTGAACTCGATGAACTTGAACACCCCGGCACTGCGCCCTACCGAGTAGATGGTCTTGCTGGTCATCACGTTGGCCAGCACCTGCCCGGTGCGCACGTCCACGGCGCGCAGGTTAACGGTGACCTGGTCCACCCGGTACTCACGGGAAATGTCGATCCCCAGGTAGCGGGCGCCCTCGCCGCCGCTACGCACGTTGGTGTCGTAGGCAATGATGCCGCCTTCGAGCATCAGGTTGGCGGCTTGCAGCGGTGGCAGCTCGCCCATGATGTTTTCCGCCACATCAGGCTTTTTCTGCGATGCACGGATGATCTTGCGCTCGGTCAGCAGGTTCTGCAGCCCTTCACGCTCCAGCACCACGAACCAGCCGCTGGCACTCAGTGCGTCCATCAACATGCTGGCCGCGCCCTGGGTGACGCTGGTGGAGAACGAACTGGCCGGGGTCGGCTTGTACTGCCCGGTCTGGTCGCGGAAGCCGTACACCACGGCCATCAGCCGGCCTTTGGGCCGTGGCATGTTGATCAGGTCGTAGTAAGTCGAGGCCCGAGGGGTCAGGGTCGGGGTTTCCGAGTCCAGTTCAGCCGACATGGGTTCGCGCAGGCTGCAACCACTTTGCAGGCCCAGGGCGGTGAGGATCAGCAGCGTGCTCAGCAGACGTTTCATGGTGTTCTCTCCCCAACATAAAAGCCCTTCCCTCTCAGGGGTTCAGGCCGCTGACCTCAATGATCGAAATTTCTCCTGTGGCACGATCGGTGACCTTGATGCTCAAGGCCCCGGAATCGTCGATGACGTCGATGAGAAACGCATCGGTCGCCATGCTGCCGGTGTTGCCGTTGCTGATGTTGTCCAGCAACTGCGACAACATCCGCGACTCCAGCTGGTTGCTGAACCGCTCAAGGGCTGTGGTGCCGGTAAAGGCCGAGGCACGGTCCTTGAGGTCCGGGTCGTCGTAGTCGTTCTGCGCCTGGGCGTTGTTCAACAGCCAAGTGCCGTTCAACGGGTTACCGCCAAACGCCGGGTTGACCGGGGTGTACACCAGCTCGGTGGCCTGGGAAGCACAGGCGCTGGCCAGCAGGCAGGCGGCAATGCAACGTGGAATACGGTGGTTCATAGCTCGTCCCTCTCCAAGTCGGTGGTGTCCTGTAACAGGCGTTGCAGCTTGCGTTGAATGATCTGCTGCTTGACCAGGTCGGCGGCGGCGACGGCCTCGTCTTTGAGCTCGGTGGTGTTCGGTGGCAGGAACCGGCGGTACACCACTTCACGCTCGAACTCCACCGTCACCAGGCTGCCCCAGCGGGCATCCGGGCGTTCGCGTACCACCAGGTTGAAGTCCAGGCGGCTGGTGGCACGCAGGCGGTCGGCGAAGTAGTAGTAAAAGTCGTGGCCGATGTGCGAGATGGTGTTATCGACGATAAAGCCCTGCATCTCGTCTTCGGCACCCGCCTTGGCGCAGGTGGCCACCCCTGCCAACAGCAGCAGGCCTAGGCACAGCGCAGCCAGGCGCTTCATGGCGTATCTCCCGGGCCCGCATTCATCTGCACACCGCGTGCACTTTCGGTAAAGGCCTGCTCGGCGACGAACTGCCAGTCGCTGTAGTGTTCCAGCCCCTCGAACCCGCTCCATTCGGCGCTGAAGCCACTGCGCTTGAAAGGGGTGGCGTCCGAGCGGCTGTAGACGCCAGTGATACGGCCGTCGATCGAGCGCAGCAGGCCCCACTCGTCGCTGTTGCTGATCGGGTCAGGGTAAAGCCTGCGGATGTGCCGTTTGGCCTGCGGGAAGCGGTTGTCCTGTAGCAGGTCGGTCAGTTCCTGGGGGTACTGGGCCAGCCCTGGCGAGGCGCGGTAGTAGCTGCGCAAGGCCTGGGCATACTGGCCGCCAACCCACAGCAACTGGCGTTCGCGGTCGCGCTGGGCGGCGCTCGCCCAGATCGTGCCGGTGGCGGCCAGGGCCACGCTGCTGACCGCAATCAGCAGCAGCACACCCAGGTAGGTGAAGCCGCCACTGGCCTTACCATTCAGCGAAGAGGCTGCCATCACGCGCCCTCCCTGTGGCACCGCTCTTGATATCGGCCACGCCGCCGGCCACGCCCTCGGGCGGTGGCACCAGCTGCCAGGCATCGCTGCGCTCGGTGATCGGGTCGACCGGCGTGTTGCGCAGGTAGCGCTGTTCCACCAGCTGTTCCAGTGAATCGGGGTAATGGCCGGTGTCACCGTAGTAGTGGTCCAGCGCCTCGCGCAGCACTGCCAGGCTTTGACGCAGGGTGGCCTCGCGCGAGCTTTCCAGGCTGTTGAAGTAGCGCGGCATGGCGATGGTCATCAGCGTGGCAATGATCGCCATCACCACCAGCAGTTCGATCAGGGTGAAGCCTTTGCTGCGTTTCATGGCTGTCACCATTGCCCGTAAGGGATGTTGTTCAGGCCTTTGCCACGGGCCCTGGAATACACGTCGAACACGTCTTCGCCTTCGCGCGGGTTGTCTGGGCTGCTGTCGTAGGCGCGCAGGCCCCAGCCGCCTTCGTCTTCATCCTTTGCCGCCACCAGCGGGTCGTGCGGGATGCGCCGCAGGAAGTAGAACTTGGCGCCTTTGGCACTGCGCACATCGCGCACGCCCTCTACCAGCACCTGCAGGTTCGGCGGATAGCCACTGCTATCCACGCGCTTCTCGATGTAGCCGGCGTCGAAGGCCCGCTTGTAGGCATCGATGGCGTCGCGAATCTGGTACAGCGCCTCGCGCAGTTGCTGCTCCTTGCCGCGGCGTACCACGGTTTCGGTCAGCGGCGCGGCCATGCTGGCGAGCAGCCCGAGCAGTGCCAGGGTCAGCACCACCTCGATCAGGCTGAAGCCGTGCATGCGGCGCCGGGCTTTCATGGCCGTGGGCTCCCGTTGGTCGGGACGACCGCCATCTGGCTGTCCACGACCGGTGCATCAGTGGCCGGCGCGTTACCGGGCATGTCCATCGGCGCCAGTGGCGCCATCTGGCGCACCTGCATGGCCGACTCGGTGCCAGTGGGAAACTCCATGTCCGACGGGCTCTGGTACGGCAGGTTGCGCACGATGCGCGGGGTGATCGCCAGCACCAGCTCACTCTTGCTCATGTCGTCCTTGTTGCTGCCAAACAGCCGGCCCAGGCCAGGGATGTCGCCAAGGCCGGGGATCTTGTTGCCGCTGGCGTTGTGGTCGTTGCGCACCAGGCCAGCCAGCACCTGGGTTTCGCCATCATGCAGGCGCAGGCTGGTCTGCGCGTTGCGGGTGTCGACCTGAACCGGAATGGTGCCCTGGCGCGTGGCTTCCAGCGGCGTGGCATTACTCACCTCAAGCGCAACCTTGATTGCCACTTCGTTGTTCAGGTGCACGGTGGGCTGCACCTCAAGCTTCAGGCCGACGTCCAGGTAGGTGACGCTCTCGGTAATGACCGGGCCTTGAGTCGACGGCACCGAGGTGGCGCTGATGATCGGTACCCGCTGGCCGATGTGGATGCGCGCCTGTTCGCGGTTGCTGACGCGGATCACCGGGCTGGCCAGGGTGTTGATGTCTTTGTCCTGGGCGTTGATCTTGGCCTGCGGGGACGGAGAAATGCTGATGCGGCTGGAGTCGATGCCCCTCAGTTGGTCGAGCACACTGACCGGTTTGCCGTCGTTGCTCAGCACACCAAAGGTGTTGGGCCATTGCAGGCCGAGGTCAAGGATGCGCGAGGTGGCCACTTCCATCACTTCCACCTCCAGCACCACCTCGGGGTTGGACTGGTCCTGCGATTGCAGCAGCTTCTCGGCCATGCGCACGGCGTCCGGGGTGTCGCGCATGGTCAGGGTATTGAGGCGCTCGTCAACGAACACGTCACGGGTCTTGAGCATGGTCTTGACCATGTTCAGCGCGGTGTTGGCATCGATGCTGGTCAGGTAGAAGGTGCGCATGACCAGTTCCTGGTAGTCCTTGGTCTTCTGCGGCGAGTCGGGGTAGACCATCACGGTGTTGTCGTTGACGATCTTCTGGCGCAGCTGGTTTTGCTCCAGCAGCAGCGCTATCGCGTCCTCGATGCGCACCTCGCGCACGAAGATGGTGGCCTTCATGTCCGGGCGCAGGTCCTTGTCGAAGATGAAGTTGATGCCGGCCACCTGCGACAGCACTTCGAAGATGGTCTTCAGGTTGGCATCGCGAAACTCCAGGGTTACCGGCCGCTCGAGCTTGCTGCGCAATTGCGGGTACGGCTGCGCGGTGCGTGCCTGCACGTTTTCGATGTCGCTGCGCAGGGTCATGCCCTTCTGGTTCTGCGGGTCCAGACGCAATACTTCGCGCATGTAGCGTTCGGCACCGAACAGGTCGCCCTGGCGCAGCGCTGCCTGGCCAAGCGCGACGCGTTCGTCCAGGGTGCGGATCAGCTCCAGCTGGCGAATGCCTTCCTGGGCACGGCGGTTGTTCGGCTCCAGGGTGAGCACCCGGCCATAGCCCATGCGGGCGTTGGCGAAGTCGTGGCGGACGCGGTCGCTGTCGGCCTGGGTAATCAGGGCCTCGACAGCCGCCTGGCGGCTGTGGGCCAGGGCGATGTTCAGCTCTGTGTCACGCGGGTCGTCGCGCAACGCCTCTTCCAGGCGGGCGATGCCGGCTTCGTACTGGCCCTCCTTCATCAATTGATCGCTGTCCTTGCGTACCGCGCTGGAGCCGCAACCGGCAATGGCCACGCACAGCGCAACGAGCAGAAACGGAGCAGGCTTGCACAGCTTTGACGACATCATGGTGCGCTCCCGACAGACAAGGTCTGCGACTGGTGCAAAGGCAGGTAGACCAGGTTCAGCTCGCTGGCCGATACCCGATCGAGGCGATAGGTGTCTTCGATCACGTCGCCTTGGCGCACGACGTAGAGTTTTTCGCCGCTCTGCAGGAAGACCTGCAGGTCGTCGCGGTCACCCATGCGGCCGATGAATTCAAATGGCAAGGCTGGGGCGGTCGGAGCGGGTGCCAGTACTGGCGCGACGACCACGGGCTGTTCGATGACCGTGGCCAGGGCTTTGGGTTGGGTCCATTGCTGGGTTGGGAACAGGTCGCGGGAAGCCTGCTCCGGCCCTTTCGCGGGCAAGCCCGCTCCCACAATGGGCGCAGCGCTTTCTGTTGCAGGAGCGGGTTTACCCGCGAAGGCCGCGACGCCATCGTCCTGGCCAAACCAATGGTCCGGTGCCCAGGCCAGCGCCGCACTCACGCCGAGGAAGCCGACCCAGATGACTGCACGTTGTGTGTTCATCACGACCTCGACAGGTAAAGGGTCATGCGCAGGCGGGCATTGAGCTCGCTGTCGCCGATGCGTTTGCGTTGCAGCTCAAGGTCTTCCAGCACCAGGGTCGGCAGTTGCTTGAGCAGGCCTTTGATAAAGCCGCGAATCTGCGGGTAGCTGCCGCGCACAGGCAGCACGATCTGATAGCGGGCCAACTGGGTCTTGGGGTCGATGCCCAACGCGTATTCACCACGGGCCAAGCTGATGCGCTCGGCGCTGGCCAGGCGGTACAGACGCTCGATCAGTTCGCTGGCCTGGGGCTGCCCGGGCAGTTGCTGGCGCAGGCTGTCGAGGGCCTGCTGCTCGGGCTGGGCCGCAATCTTCAGCTCACCCCGCTTGACACGCCCTACCTGTACGCTGGCCTGCGCTTCGGTGGCGCGCAGTTCGCGTACGCTTTGCCATTGCGGCAGCACACCGGCACACCCCACACCAATGGCGAGCAGACCTACGGCGACCGCAGCCAGGCCTACCGGGCCGACAACGCGCAGGCGCTCATGGAGGATCAGGCTGCTGAAGGATTCAAGGGCGCGCATGGCCGGTCTCCCAGGTGGCAGTGAGGGTGAAGCGCACCGGGTGCTCGGGCCGCGCAGCGAGCACCTCGTGGTTGAGCAACGACACGTCGCTGAGCTCGTCGCTGGCTTCCAGCCGCTGGTGGTACTGCAGCATCGCTTCGAGGTTGCGCGCCTCGGCGGCAATGCGCACCTGGCCCTTGCGCGCATCCGGCGTCAGAGCAAGCAGCGCGACGTCGTCCTGCGGCATGGCTTCAAGCATGGCGAACAGTTGCTGCCAAGGGCGCTGCAGTTGCTGCGACACACTGCGCATCTGTGCCAGGCGCTCAGCCTGCTCCCGGCTGGCAGCGCTGTTCCTGGGTTCGGCGCTGGCCGGGCGGCGGCCCAGTTGCAGTTCCAGGCTATGGACGCTGGCTTCCAGTGCCACTTGCTCGGTCTGCAAGCTTTGCTGCAGCAGCACCAGGCCGGCGACCATGGCGCTGGCAAGGACGAGCAGCGACCAAACCAGCGGTCCGCTGCGCCGTGGCTGAAATTCCAGGTCGAGGCGGCGCATGTCAGGCCACCGCCCGCCACATGGCGCACAGCGGGTCGGCTTCACTGGCCGGCTGGCACAGTTGCACGGCCGCCAGTTGCGGCATGTCGCAGCGACCCGGGGCATGCAGGTACACCCGTGGCAGGTGCTCGCCGTACAGCTCACAGGTACGCTCGATCAGTGCTTGCAGGGCCTGGTCGCTGTCAGCGCAGCCTTGCGCCAGCACTTGCTGCCAGGCACCGCCGGCGGCCAGCAGCAATACACTGCGGCGCGGCTCGGCCAGCACGAACAGGAAGTCACCCTGCTCCAGCTGTGACCAGCAGCGGTTGTAGGCAGCCATCAGGTACGGCTGCACCGAGCGCAGGCTCAGGCGGCTTTCCTGGCCCAGTGCCTGCAGCCGTTGCAGCAAGGCTTCGGGCAGTGCCGTGGCGATGCGGGCCGCACCGGCAGGCTCGGGTGACAGCACGATGCGCCAGTCGTCCAACGGCTGCCCGTAGAGGTTTTCGAAGCAAGCACGGGCATAGGCGTCCAGCTCGCGAGGGTGGCCAATGGCGTCACTCCAGGGCACCAGGCAGAAGCGGCTGTAGCGGGCGGACAGCAGCACCCGCAACTGGGCACCCCGCACCGCATGCTCGGCCAACAGCGCAGCAAGTGCATCGACGGCAGCTTCCCAGGCCGATTGGGCGACGTCGCTACTGAACGCACGGCTGCCCAGCCATTGGTGGTGGTTCTTGTGCCAGCGACCCAGGCCGACACCCTCGGCGCCCACTACGGCGCAGTAACGGTCAGATGAATGTGACACGGTTGATCTCCTCAAGGGTGGTGCGGCCATCGCGGACCAGGTCCAGGGCCGAGGCCCGCAGCAGGCGCAGACCGCGCTGGCAGGCAAGCGTCTTGATCTGCGCCAGCGGGCGGCGCTCGACGATCATTTGCCGCAGGTCGTCATCCAGGTGCAGCAGCTCGGCAATCGCACTGCGGCCGCGATAGCCACTGCCACGGCACTGCCCGCAACCCTTGACGCGGACGAACGTCCAGCCGGCCACACCCTCGCGGGTCAGGCCTGAGCCATACAGGGTGTCGTCATCGTGTTCGCAGGGCGTGGCGCAGTGCGGGCAGGCCAGACGAATCAGGCGCTGGGCCAGCACCGCGTTGAGCGCAGAAACGAAGCTGTAGGGGTCGACCTGCATCTGGCTGAAGCGGCCAATCACGTCGAACACGTTGTTGGCGTGGATGGTGGTGAACACCAGGTGGCCGGTGAGCGCCGATTGCACGGCAATCTGGGCCGTGTCGGGGTCACGGATTTCACCGACCAGGATCTTGTCCGGGTCGTGACGCAGGATCGAGCGCAGGCCGCGGGCGAAGGTCAGGCCCTTCTTCTCGTTGACCGGGATCTGCAGCACGCCGGGCAGTTGATACTCGACCGGGTCCTCGATGGTGATGATCTTGTCCACGCCATGGTTGATCTCGCTGATCATGGCGTACAGGGTGGTGGTCTTGCCGCTGCCTGTAGGGCCGGTGACCAGGATCATGCCGTAGGGTTCTGCCGCCAACCGGCGCAGGGCGCGCAAGGTTTCGTCGGCAAAGCCCAAGGCTTGCAGTTGCACGCCGCTGACCCGGTCAGACAAGTCCTGCTTGTCGAGCACCCGCAGCACGGCATCTTCACCGAAGATGCTAGGCATGATCGACACCCGGAAGTCGATTTGCCGGTCGCCCACGGCCACCTTGAAGCGGCCGTCCTGGGGTACGCGTTTTTCGCCGATGTCCAGCTCGGCCATGACCTTGATGCGCGAGATCACCTGGTCGGCGAAGGCGCTGCCACTGGCCTTGCCAGCACCGTTGAGCACGCCGTCGATACGGTACTTGATGGTCAGGCCCTGGCCGGTCATGCCCAGGTGGATGTCGCTGGCGTGCAGCTTGAGGGCGTCGTACAGGGTGGAGTTGACCAGCTTGACCACGCGGCTCTGGTCTTCGCTGATACTGGCCAGCGACAGGCGTTGCAGCGGGTCACTTTCGCTGCTGGCTTCGGCGTCGTGGTCAAGGGCATCGACAGCGTGGAAGCTTTCTTCATGACGGGCCAGAAAGGTGGCCAGGTCGGCGGCGTGGGCCAGGTAAAGCGGCGCGCCTTGCAGTACGTCGTCGATCCAGGCCAGGCGGGCGTGGTCGAAGGGGTCGGCGAACACGCCCAGCAGTTGGCCGCCTTGCTCGATCAGCACACATTCGCGCTTGATGCACTGGGCCAAGGCCACCTTGTCGAAGCGTGGGGTGCTGGCCAGCAGGCTGTGGCTGTCGAGTACCGGGTAATGCAGGGTCAGGCCCAGGCGCTGGGTGAAGGTGTCGGGGGTGTCGCAGGCCAGGCGTTCCAGGCAGTCGAGCAGGCGCTCGTCAGTGGCTTGCAGACGGGCCTGGGCCAGCAGTTCGCGGGGGTAGGCGGAAATTTTTGCCGGGTTCTTCGCGGGCATGCCCGCTCCCACAGGTACATCACAGGTCTGTGGGCTGCATACATCCTGTGGGAGTGGGCATGCCCGCGAAGACGTCGGTGCAGGCTTTGCAGATTCCGGGGTTGCATCGAATGCTTCTGGCATGGCCTGCGACTCCGCTCAGGGGCGCGTCGCAGGCTGGCTCTACCAGAGGTGCGGGCGCCGCTATTCCCCTGTGAGCAGTTGATCGTCGTCGGGCTCTGGTGGCTTGGCGCCATTACGGCGGCGGTCGGCCAACACCCAGCTTCCATCGTACAACTGCAGGGGGAACGATTCGTTCCTGTTCTGGCGTCGTTCGACGAACCCTTCGGCCGGGTTGTCCGTGGCCCTGCGCCGGCGCTCGATGCCCAGCAGGTCGAAGATCGCACGCGCCAGTTCCATCAGTGGGAACGGCTTGAACAGGACGTGACTCACACCGAGTTCGGCGGCCCGCTCACGCACCTCGACGGTGGGGTGGGCGGTGATCAGCACGAAGTGGCATTGCCTGTTCTTGCGTACAGCCTCCAGAACCTGAAAACCTTCCATGTCGGGCAGGCGGTAATCCAGCACAACTACTTGCGGTGCCAGGCTTTCAGCCTGTTCGATACCACTGGCACCGTCGTGGGCAACATGAACTTCCAGGCCTTGCGCCTGCAGGTACGCTTGCAGGTTCTGCGCAAGAGTCTGTTCGTCATCGACTACCAATACTCTGTTCACCAAGGTCGACTCCCAAATACTGCCCGGTTCCCCGGTCTGCGAAGTACGCCCTTGTAGAGACTGGAGCAGGCTTCGTGCCAGGCGTGAATAGTCATGTTGCACCACTGTAAGTCGCTGATTTTACTAGAGCGCTGGCCAGCAACCGACATACGCTGAGCGGGCGCACCCCACCCGTTCCCCACAAGCGGGGGAAATGATGGCATATTGCCAAGTCTTAATTCCCCAGGATTGGGGCAAGCGCCCTCAACGGTCTCAGTTGGCGATCTCCACTTTAGCGGACTCGCGCAAACGTTGGCGCACGGATTGGCGCGCCTGCGCCTCCCGCTGACCGATGAGCGTTGCCCTGGCCAAGGCCAGGCCTTGTTCGCGTATGACCGATGGATTATCACTTTGGTTCTGCGCTCCTTGCAGTCTCTCCTGGTTGGCATCATAGAATGCCTCCACTTCGCCCTGGCTCGGCACGTCGACTGCGCTGAGCTGGGCGTACACCTGCTGGGCCGCCATCTCATGCCGGGTGTATTCAGTGTACTGTGCCCTATCGAAGCCTGCCTCTGCCAGCCGCCTTTCGAATAACGCCGGGCTGCCAAATGCCGCCTCCATTTCACCAATCTGCGCCGACACTTGTTCATCGCTGATGGCTATGCCTTGGCGTTGCGCTTCCTGCCACAACAGCTCCTTGTCGATCAGCTCGTCCAGCGCTTGGTCACGCAGGCGTTTGTACAGGCCTGGGTTGCGGATGCTGGTCACCGCCCGACCCTGGGCGTCCAGGTACTCGCTGAAGTAGCGCTCCAGGCGCATCAACCCGATCTCGACACCATTGACTCGCGCCGCCGGCACATCCGCCCAGCTCGCCCTGGTCAGCACCAGCAACAGGCACAACCATACGATACGCATGACAACCTCCGCTCAAGGGCTGACCGGCACTGGCCGGTAGGGGGTGACCGCAGTAAAGCGCGGCCCGGGCAGGGTCACGGCCACCACGTGGGCACCTGCCATGCCCTGGCGGCGACCAGGGCCAAAGCCCAGTGCCGGGGTCAGGCCGGTGGGCACATCGTGCAGGCCTTCGAGCGCAGCAATCAGTTGCTCGCGGCTGGCATCACGACCAATCTGCTTCAGCGCTTCGCTCAACAGGCGCAACGCGCACAGCGTATTGACCTGCAATGACGCCTGGCGCGGGTCCAGGCCCTGACGCTGCTGCAGCCCGGTAAGCGCAGCCATGCCTTGCTCGGTCCAGTCCTCTGGCACGTAGGGATAGGCCAGAAACAGCCGTTGCGACCACTGCGCCGGCAAACGCGCCACAGCGCCGGCCACCTGACTGGAGGCGGCAAACAGGTAAGGCTCGCGGCCGGCCACCTGCAACGCCGTGGCCAACTCGGCAAAGGCCTGGGCGCGGCCAAGAAAGACGATGCCCTGCCCGTCCACGGCCTGGCCGTCGAAAGCCTGGATAGCGGGTGGCGCCCAGCCCTGCTGTCGTAAAAGCTCGCGTACCTGCTCGGCCAAGGCTGCGTGCTCGTTACCGGCAAACACTACACGTAACTCATCCGGGGCCAGGCCCAGCGCTCCACGGGCATGCTCTGCCAGGCTCAGCAACTGCTCGGGCAAGCCGGGTAGCGGGTCGAAGATCTGTTCGCTGCCGCCGCTGCGCGGGGTGCTGCCGACCATCGGCACGTTCTGTGGCGCCAGCAAGGTCGTCAGGCGCTGGTCGAGCATGGGCGCCAATGGCGCGATCAGGGCAAACACCCGCTTTTGCTCGAGCAATTGTTGCAAGGCGCGTTCGGCACTGACCGGGTCGGCACCTGGGTCAAGCACTACCAGTTCCACGCGCCGCCCGTGAATGCCGCCTTGCTGATTGAGTTGATCCACGCCGTCTTCCAGCACGGCACGCACTACCTGACCGGCTTCGCCCAGCGGACCGCTCGCGGGCAGCAGGGTGCCAAGGCGCAGCACGCCCTCCTCCACACCAGGGTCGCGTTCTTGGGCCAAGCGCTTGAGATAGGCGGTGAGGTTGCGCTGGTCGGCCAAGGTCAGTTCGAAGCGTGGCATGGCCGGGTCCAGGCGATTGCCTGCCGGGTCGATGCCCTGCTGGATGGCCCGCGCCAGGCTGCTGTCGGTATAGGCCGGGTAACGACGGCCGTTGGCCTCACGCATGCCCTGGCCGAGTGCCAGGCGTTGCCAGTCGAGGCCTGGGGGGCGCACACCGCCTTCGGCTCGGCCACGGCCGTCGTTGCCGTGGCAACTGGCGCAAGGCAGCACGCTGGTGGGGACTGTGATGTCGCTGGCGCCTACCCGGGCTTGCAACTGAGCATCGCTACTGGAAACGCCCTCACGGTAAAGGCGTTTGCCAGCTTGTTCGTGATCGGTCAGGTCCAGGGCCAAGGCTGAGGTCGAAGATGCCATGCCAAGCGCGCATGTGAGCCATATCGCAAGCCCTTTCGCGACGCAAAGCCGCGCCCACAAAAGCTGATACCACTTAGGCCAATTCCCCAGGCGGCCCATGATACTCACCGACCTGCCAGCGGCTGGGTCAGCAGCTGCATGCGCTGGGCAATGGCCGCTGGCGGTGCATCCGGGCGAATCTTGCTCCAGCGTTTACCTGCAACATCACCGGCAATCAGCTGCGTCGAATGCTGCTCGGGACTCGGCAGGAACTGCCCTATACGGCCAAGCACCAGGTCGACATTGGCCTTGTCGCCAGTCAGGAACAACCAGTTCGGCCCATCCACCCCCTGCTTGGCGGCGAACGCCTTCAGCACCTCGGGGGTGTCGTTCAGCGGGTCACTGCTGATCGACACGAAGGTCACCTGGCCGGCCAGCACTGGCCCCATGGCCTCGCGCACCTCGCGCAGCTTACGGGTGATCAGCGGGCAGGCATCGGTGCAGTGGGTGAAGATCACGTTGAGCATCACCACCTTGTCCTTAAGCACGTCACTGTAAAAGCGCAGCTCGCGGCCATTCTGGTCCTTCAGCAGGGTGTCGGTGAACCAGGTCCTGGCGTCGCGGGTGCCGCCACCACTGGCCATCGCCTGTGGTGCCGGCTGCGGCTCGGGCGGTTGCGGACCATGGCCTTCGTGGGCGAACGCCACCGACGTGAGGATCCACAGGCAGCCACCCAGCACCAGCCAGTCGAAAGCACGCATGCCAGCGCGGTGGGTGCTTGCAGTGCTCATGGTTGCACCTCGTGGTGGTCGGCAATGGCGGTGCTCTTGGCATGTACCCGGCGGGCACTGAGGCGGTTGATTTCCTCGATCAATACAGCCGGGTCGGTGAAGCCGTAGTAACGCGTCCAGTGCCCGCTACGCCCGTCACCCACCAATATCAGCGGCGGGTGCTGGCTGAGGTCGGCGTTGAAGCTGCCCAGCCCTTTCAGGGTTTCAGTGATGGCGTAGGGGGTACCGGTCAGCCAGCTCCAGCCCGGCCCTTTCTGGAATGCCTTGGCATAATTTTGCAGGCGCTTGGCGTCGTCACGCTGGGGGTCGACACTGATCGACACCATGCGAATCTCTTCGCCTACCCGGCCGCCCAGCTGTTGCTGGACCTTGCCCATGATCGACGACACCACCGGGCACACCGTGGTGCAGCTGGTGTAAATGAAGCCCATGACCACCAGATGGTCACTCACCAGGTCTTTCTCCAGGCGTACCGGCATGCCGTCCTGGTTCAGCAGCGAAACATCGGCAAAGCGCACGCTGGTCTTTTCCTGATGCGCCGCTGGCGGTTGCCCGGTGTGACCGTCATGGTCGTGACCGGCGTGAGCCATCGCCAGGTTGCTGGCAAATGCCAGACTCAGGGCCAACAGTGTGCAAGCATGCTTGGCGTTCATCGCACATTCCTCACGTCAGTCTGGGAAGCGTTGGTTGCAGCAGCCGGCAGGACGCGCAGGCTGGTGTAGTTTTCTTCGGCAAACTTGCGCCCCAACGAGGGCGACTGCACATGCAGGTACCAGGCACCGGCCTCAGGCAGGTTCAGCGCCGCCTGGTAGACCCCCTCGCCCACCTCTTGCAACTGCAGGTTGCGCGGCATCGACGATGGCGCCAGGAAGTAGCGCAGGCTCAAGTCGTTCAGGCCCAGGCGCGGCTGCCCGTCCTCACCGACAATCCGCACTCGCGCGGTGAAGTCGCTGTGCTGCGGCAGCGGCTGGTCGAGGCCGATGAACTCGGCACGCGCGCCTTTGGGTTTGCTGGCATTGGCCCCTGCGGCCACCTCGGTGCTGAAGCAGTGAATGATCTGCGGCTGGTTGAGCAGGAAGGCCACATCGAACTTGCCGGCGATGGGCAGCTTCACCGTCGAGCCATACACGCCGGGGGCCACTTCCCGCAGGCTGCGGTCAACGACGAGGGCGGCGCGGGCCTGGTGGCCGCGGTTGTTGTAGCCGGACATCGGCGCATTCATGCCTTCGGTGTAGAAGTAGGTGTTGTTGTCCACCGGGTTGACCACGAACACCGAATTATCATCACGCGATACCGACAGCCCTTGGGCCAGTGGCAGGTCACCGGCCTGGCGCGGCGCTGCCGGGCCGGCCTCGAAGCTTTGCACGATTGGCGAGCGCCCCTCTCCCAGGCTGGCCAGATTGATCATGCTCACTCTCGGTGAGGCCAGGCCCCGCACGTAGGCATAGCCTTTGGTGAACGTCAGCTGGTACGGTTCGGCCGCCACCGGAACGTGGTGGATCAGCTTGTCGGTACTGGCGTCTATGACCAGGGCCTGGTTCTCCAGAGTATTGAGCACGATGCCGTAGCGGCCATCCTGGCTGAAGCGCATCGGCCCCAGGCCCTGCTCGGCCTGGACCGTGTGGCGCAACTGGTGGCTGCGGGCATCGAACACCCTTACGCTGCCTTCCTCGCCATCGACCACGTACACGGCCTGGGACAGCGCCGAATAGCTGACCGACAGCGGGTGTGGGCCCACCTTGATGGTCTTGGCCAGGCGCATTTCCGGGATGTCGATGACGCTCAGGGTGCCGCTGTCGCGATTGCTGACGTAGGCATAGCGCGAGTCGGCGCTGAAGGCGATTTCGTGGTGCCCGGTACCGGTGTTGAAGTGTTTCAGGACGCTGCGCCCCGGCACGTCGATCACTGTTACCCCGCCTTTGGCCGGGTCGCTGCTGTTGTTGCCGACCCACAGCCGAAGCTGGTCCGGCTGCAGGGCCACGCGCAGCGGCTGGTCACCGGCATCCAGGTCGGCCACGCGGGTGAAGGTCTCGGTATCGATCACCGAAACCTTGCCCCGCTCTGGTATCGACACGAAAACCTGCTTGTCATCGCTGATGGCCGCCCAGTCCATGGGCCGGCCTGGCAGCTCGATGCGGGCCATGGTGCTGGTTACGCCCCCCACCGACACCGTCGGGTCGATCACGGTGAGGCTGGCGTCATTGTTCAACATCAGCAAGAAGTAGCTGTTCAGGTCGAGCAGCGGCCGGGCCCCGATGCTGCTCTTGAGAAACAGCGCAACCCGCGCCTTGCAGCTCTGCTCGCGGTCCCCCGCCGGGGCCGACTGCACCGGGTCGATCCACGCCCCCGGGGCCATGCCCGACAGCGGTTGACCACTGGTCTGGTCGCTGAGCTTGAAGCGGATATTGGCGAAATCGCCCTCCTTCAGTTCCCCTCCGGCCAATGGCCGGGCCTCGAACTCCACGGTCACGCCGTCCCGGCTGAGCCGGTGCAAGGCCTGCGGATTGGCCCGTTCCTGCAACAGCTCGCGCGGGTCGCACCATAGCTTTTCGTACGCCACGCCCAGGCCGATCAGCGCTACCCCCAACACTACCCCCAGGTAAGCAGGGCGAGTCTTTTTGTTCATGCTCGCGTTCCCCTTCCGTCACTGCGCCGGGGCCGTTGCCGGCGGCGCTTCGTTGGTCACCCGCAAGATCCCCCACAGCCCCGAAAGGTTGCCGTAGGCGGCGTAGTCGCGGAACAGGTAGTCACCCGCCACCGCGTTGGCACCGCCGGCACTCGGCAGCATGAAGCTGAAGTGCGCCGCTGGCAGTACGCTTTCCTGCGCGCCGATGTACATGGCCATCGGGTTGTAGCCAAAGCGCACCGAACCGATACCGGGCATGCTCATCGGGTAACCGTCCGCATCGCTCTTCTCGGCCTGGTAGTTGTGCAGTGGCCATACGTGCCCGTCCAGTTGGTAGACCATGCCGCGGCTGCCACCACTGGGCATTACGATATGGTTGCGCACCGGTTGCCCTGGCTTGGCGTACAGCACCGGGGTTTGCGGGTCGCCACCGACCAGGGCGTTGGCGTAGGCCATGTGGGCGTTGGGTACATCACCAAAGCCCAGGCCATTGGCGCGGCCGAATGGCGAGTCGGGCGCCATGCCGAAGCGCAGCCACAACGGTTCGGTCTTGTAGTTGACCGCCATGTTGCCGTTGTCTTGCGGGTCACCGGCAGCGCCGTTGCCTTCGACATTGATACCTTCTACCGGACGACCGTCGGCCCAGCGCATGTTCAGTGCGCGCTGCCACACCGTGACGAAGTCGCGGTAGTCCGGCTGGCCACTGACCTTCACCGTGGCCTGGGTACGGGTAGCAGTATCCTCGGTCCAGGTGGCGGTTTGCGGCAGGATGCTCATGGCACCCACCAGACCTTTCTGCGGCTGTTTGATGAAGTCTGACGGGATCAGGTTGAGGCCACCGAACTCGATAGGCGTGGTCTTGATGTTGTCCACTGTGCGGCCCAGTTGCGACACCGGTTTGCCTTCACGCTCCAAGTGGCCGGCGTAGTACTGGTACTCCTTGGTCGGGTAAGCGCCGCTGGTGCCGGCACGCGGTGGCACGGTCTGCACCGGGTTCAGGCCAACGTTGGCACCGTCGGACTTGGTGATGTCGTAGGCCAGCAGCTGCGCATGCAGGCCCACGTGGCTGGACGGCCGCATCAGGTTGTTGGCAAACGCGGTGGAGCCTTCGCTGTCGAAGCGGTCACGCTTGACCACGTTGTGCATCACTGCAGTGCTCGACAGGTCTGGCATCACCAGTGGCAAGCGGTTCTCCAGGGTGATGCTGATGCAGTCGCCGGCATTGGCGCGCAGTACCAGGGGCTCTACCGGAACACCCGGCTTGAGCTTGCCGGTGGTGGCGTCGAGGTCAGCCTTGCGCACGTACAGGATCGCGGTCGGGTCATGCAGCGGCGCACTGTGGCCACCGATGGTGAAGGTCGCCCCATCTTCAGGGTCTACCCCACTGACCAGCGGGATGGCGGTTTTGCGGCTGTTGAACACCAGGGTGCCACCGTCGGCCTTGAGCGCGCCTCCGACATGCTGGCCGATGCCCGCCGGGTCATTGATGCTGACGCCGTTACGGTTTTCGAGGATGTCGTTGGCCAGCGCCGCGACGATCTCGTAGTTGCGCTTGACCGTGGTGCGGGTGCCGATGCCGTTGGGGTTGGCCGTGGTTTTCGGGCAGATGCCGTTGAAGTTCACGGTATTGCGCATGGCCACCGGCTGCGGGTTGTTGGGCAGCGGGAACAGGTCGGCACGCTGCGCGGTGTAGTTGCGCATGATGCCCCAGATACCGTTCCAGTAGCCCTCCAGGGCGGCGTCCAGCGAGTACAGGTAGTCGCCGTTGGTGGCTGCCGAACTGGAGATCATCGACACAGGCGCCATGAAGCCCAACTGCTCGGAGATGCCGATCATTTGCGACGACTTCCAGCCCGAGTTGGAGCTGTTGCCAAAGCCAGAGCCATTCTGCAGCCATTTCACGCCGTGCAGGGTGACGTTGTGCTCCTCTTCGTGGCCACCGGCGTGCATGCGCAGGCGCACGTTGTCACCGGAATAGGTTCGCAGCAATGGGGTGAACGGGTCGCCCGGCTCGGCGCCGGCCGTGTTGATATGTGGCGGGAACAGCGTGGTGCCGCCGGTGGGGCCGACTGCCGAGGTGATCGCCGATGGCGACAGGTTCATCGCCGGGATAGCGCGGTCGGTACGGGTTTGCAGGGCATAGCTGAGGTCGCCGGCCAGGCCGTCGGCCTGCATGCCACGCTTGCCGTCCGGGCCGACCTTGTTCGGGTCGTACACGCGCAGGGCCAGCGGCTCGTTACGGTAGTTGACGACGAACATCCCCGGGTCATCCACCGAGATCGCCTGCGGGCATGGCCGGCTTGGGCAGCCAGGGTTGATACCACCACGTTCCTCGACGATGGCCTCAAGCAGGCTCGACGCCTTGCCACGCACGGGCGGGTTGATGGCGTAGCGGAAGCTGTCGGCCGTGGCCGGGTACGACTGGGCATTGGGAATGCCGTCCGGCCCTGCGCCTACATACACGCCGGCTTCATAGGCATGCTGGAAGTCGCTGTACTCCAGGAAGAACTCGCGGTAGCTGTCGTTCTTGCCGTCGCCATCGTGATCGCCGGTCTGGATCACCGCCTGCCACGAGGTCGGGCCGCCGTCCTGGCGCGTGGCCGGGTTATACAGCTGCTCGCCGGTTTCGGCGTGGTACCAGGTAGAGCCGGCCGGTTCGGCCAGCACGGTGGCATACAGGCCCACTTGCTGGTGGGTCGATGGGCCAAGGTGGTCATGGGTGAAGATGGTGCCCAGGCC
This sequence comes from Pseudomonas putida, assembly GCA_041879295.1. Lineage (NCBI taxonomy): Bacteria > Pseudomonadati > Pseudomonadota > Gammaproteobacteria > Pseudomonadales > Pseudomonadaceae > Pseudomonas > Pseudomonas putida. The sequence continues at coordinate 3,292,397 of CP047152.1, forward strand.
ACGGTCGACGTTATGCACGTTCACCAGCGGGTCGGCGAACCAGCGCTGCATGGCTGTACGTGCGCCCAGCCAGTCGGCGCGGCCAAAGCGGCCGAAGTACGGGTGCTGCCTGGCTATCGGGCAGGCAGCAGTGCCATCGCGACTATCCCCTTCGGTGCAACCGTTATAAGTACGAATGGCATGCACGCGCTCGACCACGCTACCGGGCGAAAGAATGCCGTCTTCGTAGTTCCAGCCGTTGGCCGAACCGTCGGCGGCGGTCAGGTCCCATTTGGGCAGGTGGATGTGCTGGCCGATCACGTCGGTCGGGGTGCGCACCTGGTAATCGTCCATCTCATAGATGTTCGGGATTAGGTTGGTGTGCTGGTACATCGCGCAGTCGAAGGTGTTCATGCGCATCACCAGCGGCTCTGGCGGGCGCTGCTTGGTAATGACCGGCCAGGCGTCCTCCCACAGGGCGATGATGCGTGCCTGCGGGAAGTGGTAGCCCACTTTGTTATACACCGCGTCGAACTGGATGTTGGCCCCTTTGTAGATGCGTGGGCGGTCGGCAGTGAAGGCCGAGGCGCCACGGAAGTTCACACCCGTCAGGCTCTCTCCACTGTTGAACTCACCGACCCCGGAGGACTGCGTCAGACGTTTTCCACGGTCATCCATGCAGGGCTCGTAGTACGGCGCACCCGCAGTCGGCAAGGCGCCGTTGGTGCGGAACGCCTTGGCCACTGGCTGGTTACCGGGAATCAGTGCATAGCTGGGGTGTTCACCCATGGCGTGGAACTGCATGGCTGCCTGCTCCACATCGGTGCCCTCCTCAGGCAGGTAGATGGGCTTGGCCTTGTGCACGACCTTGGTGAAGTCCAGTTTGGTGGTGGTGGTATCCGCTACGCCACCGGCCGACACACCGTCCAGTGCATGGCGGCCAAGGCCGCCGTCCCAGCCATCGACCTGGTTCGCATCCAGGTTGGCCCACAGGGCTTTACCGCTGTCTTTCAGTTGCCGGGCCAGGGCCGGGTCGAGCATGTCCAGGGGCGGGGTTGGCGGGCGATTGCCGACGCTGCTTTCCATGCCGCCGATCCAGAACGGGTAGCCTGGGTTTTTCAACGTGCCGTCGGCATTTCGGTTGGCCTCGGTGCGGTCGACCAGCGCCAGCGAGCCCACGGCCTTGCGCACGGGCGCCTCGCCGGCAGGCTCGTCATCGTCTTCGTGGTCATCATCGTTGGCGGCAACCAACGTTTCGGAGAGCTTGGGCACGACCACGACTTTGCCGGGCATGGGCGGCATGGCCTTGCCGGGCAGCGGCACGATGGCCGGAATAGGCGTACCGGCAATGATCTCGCCATCGGGCAGGGCTCGGGCGCCAACGGCCGGCTTACCGCTCCGCAGTGCGAACGGGGTACTGTGGAAGCCATTCTCGCCCTCCCCGCTTACCTCCAGCCGCGTGCCTTCTTCGAACACGTCATGCACCCGCCACATGGCCCACATGCCTTGGGCGAAGTGCGGGTAGAAGTGACAGTGGTAAATGGCATCGCCGGCAACACGGTTGCGGTTGCCCGAACCGCCGTTGGCGATTTCGTAGGTGTAGCCGACGCCAGCGCCGATGCCTTGGGCATCGATGTAGTCGGAGTTGTCGTCATTGGGGTTGAACAGCCACTGATGGCCGTGCAAGTGGAAGATGTGCTGCTCGTGCCCGTTGTGGGTGTTGCGGAACTTGGTGAAGTCACCGATATAGCTGTGGTGCACGTTGGCAGGCTCTGAGGGGTAAAGGGCCATGCTGGCCTTGACCCCGACGGCACTGGCCGGCGGCACTTCGCCCGGGCGGATGTGTTCCAGGCCGACGTTGGCCGGTACATCCACCAGGGTGCCTATATCACCGACCGTGTGGGCGCTGAGGAAGAACTCTTCATAGGCACACGACAGGCAGTCGTGCATCGGCCCCACCCCCAAGCGGTTGGCCACCACTTCGGCACCCATGCCACCAGAGCCGTAATTGATCATGAACGCATCGCGCGCCGGCTCCAGCACGTGGCCCATCACCGGGTCGGCCCAGTAGCCAGGGAAGGCCTGGGTACCGGCAACCTCGTCGGCGAACTGCGAGGCGAAATCACGGAACGCCTCCAGTCGGTTGGGCAGCGCCGGGTTGCGTTTGCCCGTGCTTTCCAGCGGGTAAGTAGAGCTGGGGAAGCTGCCGTCGGGGTTGGGCCCCATGACGATGGCATCGGTTTCGCTGCTGATGATCTCGTTGCCGTTGACCATGGCAATGATCGGTTTGCCAGCCTTGCCTTCGGCGATCCACGGCTCGACCTGCGGATAACGGGCTTCGTAGTCGATCACGGGCTGGCCGGTGGCAGTTCGACCGGTGGTGGCCAGGCGCATTTCTTCTTCGGTGAGGGTATTGCGGTAGGTACGGCCCAGTTTGGGCACCACTACCACCTGGCCGAACAGGCCATTGGAGACGTTGCCCGCCGTGCCCTCGCCGCCGAACGTAGCGGCTTTGCTGGTGGCGGCGAAGGCGCCTTCGCGCTCGGCATACAAGGTGTAGCTGCGGGTGCTGCCGGGGTTGACGAAGAAGTTGCCGTTGCGCCCGGTATAGGCGGAAATATCGGCAATGCTGTTCACCGCCTGCATACCGTTGACCTGGAAGCCGACCATGCGCTCGGCCACCTGCTCGTCGGCGACAAAGCCTTCGCCGCCTTCGTTTTCAACCTCCGGCGCCTCTGCCTCACCCTCGGGCACTTCGGCCTCGATACCGTGCTTGTTGGGGTTCGCCTTGTAATCCAGCAGGTTGGTGAGGTTGACCGTCAGGCAGTCACCGGCCGCCACGCGCAGCACGATAGGCCGCGGGCGCTTGTCCGGGCGCAGGGTAACCTTGCCCGGTACTGCGGCCCCGCCCTTGCTGAGGGGGACCTGCTTGTCGTCCACCACATCCTCACGAAGGGCAAACATCATGCCGTTGGCGTTTTGCGCGCCAAGGCGGTTGAACATCAGTGGCTGATCCAGTGCCACCACGTTGGCGACCAGGGTGCGCTGGCACTGCACAGCCGCCTCGCTGGTTGCTTCCCAGCCAAGCAAGGCCAGTAAAAGTGACGACAGGATGGGGCCTTTGAGCGGCGTCGACATGCTGCACCTCCGGGACACAGGATCTCTGCGAGGAGCTGGAGCAAGGTGTGTGCCAGAAGAAAACTTCCATATTTGTCAGTAAGTTGTGCGGTCAACCGCAACAAACTGGGGAGGATCCCCCAACAGGTTCCCCCGAATCGGGGGACGACGTCCCGTGGGGTAATGGCTACTCCACAAGGCGCGCGCTGGGCTCGCACAAGGTAAAAACGCACGATACCCTTGCACAATTGTCGATTGTGCAAGGCAAATTCGCATGCAAGGATCCTGCGATCCTCCAGCGAACTCCAGACTTCACTTGGAAAATCAATAACAAAGCAGGGAGAACGCAATGACTGCGCACGCTCATACCGCGGCAGCAACCGACCACGTACTGGCCGAGGTCCGCAACCAGATCGGCCACCTGACCCTGAACCGCCCTGCCGGTCTCAATGCCCTGACCCTGGACATGGTGCGCAGCCTGCGTCAGCACCTGGATCAGTGGGCCGACAACCCGCACGTGCGCGCCGTGGTCCTGCGCGGCGAAGGCCCCAAGGGGTTCTGTGCCGGTGGCGACATCCGCTCGTTGTACGACAGCTTCAAGGCCGGCGACACGCTGCATGAAACCTTTTTCGTCGAAGAGTACGCCCTCGACCTGGTCATTCACCGCTACCGCAAGCCAATACTGGTGGTGATGGACGGTTTCACCCTCGGTGGCGGCATGGGCCTGGCCCAGGGCTGCGACCTGCGCGTGGTCACCGAGCGCAGCCGGCTGGGCATGCCCGAAGTTGGCATCGGCTACTTCCCGGACGTGGGCGGCAGCTACTTCCTCTCACGCATCCCCGGCGAGCTGGGCATCTACCTGGGTGTCAGCGGTGCCCAGATCCAGGCGGCCGACGCCTTGTACTGCGGCCTGGCCGACTGGTACCTGGCCAGCGACCAGCTCGCCGCCCTATACCAAGGCCTCGACCAGCTCGACTTCAGCGACCACCCGCTGAAGGACCTGCAAAACCTGCTGGCCAGGCTCGGTAGCCAGGTGCTGGATGATGCGCCACTGGAAAAGCTGCGCCCGGCCATCGACCACTTCTTCGCCCTGCCCGACCTGCCAGCCATCGTCGAGCAACTGCGTGCGGTGAGCCTTGGCGACAGCCACGCCTGGGCGATGGCCACCGCCGATCAGCTGGAAACCCGCTCGCCTCTGGCCATGGCGGTTACGCTGGAGATGCTGCGCCGAGGGCGCGAGCTGGGCATTGACGACTGCTTTGCCATGGAACTGCACCTGGACCGCCAGTGGTTCCAGCACGGCGACATCATCGAAGGCGTGCGTGCCCTGATCATCGACAAGGACAAGCAGCCCCGCTGGAACCCGCCGACCCTGGCCGCGCTGCAACGCCAGCGGGTCGAACAATTCTTCGAAGGCCTGTGAGCCCGGGAGTACACAGATGCAAGACCTCGAACTGAGCGAAGAACAGATCATGATCCGCGACATGGCCCGGGACTTTGCCCGTGGCGAAATCGCACCCCATGCCCAGGCCTGGGAAAAGGCCGGCTGGATCGATGATGGCGTGGTGCGCAAGATGGGCGAACTGGGCCTGTTGGGCATGGTGGTGCCCGAAGACTTCGGCGGCAGCTACACCGACTATGTCGCCTACGCCCTGGCAGTGGAAGAGATCGCCGCCGGCTGCGGCGCCACCGGGGCGATGATGAGCATCCACAACTCGGTAGGTTGCGGCCCGCTGCTGGCCTACGGCACCGCCGAACAGCAACAGCAGTGGCTGCCACGCCTGGCCAGCGGCGAGGTGATTGGCTGCTTCTGCCTGACCGAGCCACAGGCCGGCTCCGAGGCGCACAACCTGCGCACCCGCGCCGAGTTGGTGGATGGCCAGTGGGTCATCAACGGAGCCAAGCAGTTCGTCAGCAATGCCCGCCGTGCCGGCCTGGCGATCGTCTTCGCAGTGACCGACCCGGAGCTGGGCAAGAAAGGCCTGTCGGCGTTCCTGGTGCCCACCGACAACCCTGGGTTCAAGGTTGACCGCAGCGAGCACAAGATGGGCATCCGCGCCTCCGACACCTGCGCGGTCACCTTCGACAACTGCCGCATTCCTGCCGCCAATATCCTCGGTGAGCGTGGCAAGGGCCTGGCCATTGCCCTGTCCAACCTCGAAGGCGGCCGTATCGGCATTGCCGCCCAGGCCTTGGGCATCGCCCGCGCCGCATTCGAAGCGGCGCTGGTCTACTCGCGTGACCGCATACAGTTTGGCAAGCCGATCAACGAACACCAGAGCATCGCCAATCTGCTGGCCGACATGCAGGTGCAGGTGAACGCCGCACGTTTGCTGATCCTGCATGCCGCCCGCCTGCGCAGCGCCGGCAAGCCGTGCCTGTCGGAAGCGTCACAGGCCAAGCTGTTCGCTTCGGAAATGGCCGAGCGGGTGTGCTCGATGGCTATCCAGGTGCATGGTGGGTACGGTTATCTGGAAGACTACCCGGTGGAGCGCTATTACCGGGATGCGCGGATTACGCAGATCTATGAAGGGTCGAGCGAGATCCAGCGCATGCTGATTGCACGGGAATTGAAAAACTATCCGCTGTAACGCAAAGGCAACGCGGTTTTTGGGGGAGTGGGCGACGCGGTGGATGGCACCGGCTTTGCCGGTGTTCGCGGGCGCGCCCGCTCCCACAGTAATGTCACCGCGGCAAACTTCTCGCCTCAGCGCCAATACCGCGCATCATCCACCACTCTGGCATGCCCCTCGAACAACGCCGGCAACTGTTCCTTGAGGTAGTCGATCCAGGTGCGCACCTTGGCGTCCAGGTAGTGGCGTGACGGATACATCGCATACAGCGCACTCTCCCGCAGCCGATACGGTGCCAACAACCGGCACAAGCGCCCCTGCCTGATCGCCTCGCTGGCGGTGTAGAACGGCAGCAGGCCAATGCCCATGCCCAGCTCGCTGGCCACCAGCATGGCGTCGGCGACGTTGGTAGAGAAACTGTCGTTCGGGGCGATCACGCACTGGTCAACCCCTTGCGGGAACACCCAGTCACCTTCGTACATCGGGTAAGCCATGCGCAGGCAGCGATGGCCGTGCAAGTCTTCGGGGCGCTCCGGTACACCGTGAGTATCCAGGTAACCGGGGGCCGCGCAGGGGATGCTGAAAATGTTGCCCAGCGGCACAGCGATCAGCTGCGAATCCGGCAGCGCACCGTCCACAGTGATCACCACGTCATGCCCTTCGGCCAGCGGGTCGGGGTTGCGCTGCGACAGCGTCAGCTCGATCACCACTTCCGGATATAGCGTGTTGTAGCCGGCCACCAGCGGCATCAGCAACAGCCCCATGCCGTGTGGGCAGTGCAAACGCAGATGGCCGCGAGGCGTGAGGTGCGCCCCTCGCGCTTCGCCCACGGCTTCTTCGGTCAGCAGCATGATCTGCCGCGCACGCTCCAGAAACCGCTCACCCGCCTCGCTCATGCGCAAGCGCCGGGTGGTGCGGTGCAGCAGGCGGGTCTGCAGCTGGTTCTCCAGCTCGGCAACGATGCGCGAAACCTGCGCTGCAGAAATATCCAGAGCATTGGCAGCTGCAGCAAAGCTGCCACATTCCACCACACGGGTGAAGGTACGCATGGCATGCAGCATGTCCATGAAGGTGCGCTCCTTATTGTTGCGTTAAAAGCAGGAATCTATCACGTTTTAGCCCATTTATTGTGGATGACCAATGAATAGATCATAAGCCATCCATTAAAAAAGGAGCCTGTGATGAAACGCTCGATCGCTGTCCTTGCCATTGCCGCTGCCTTCGCCTCGTTCGGTGCTTTTGCCGATGCCGGCGACAACCAGCCCGTCAGCAGCCACTATGAATACGGCATGCCGCTGGACGTGGCCAAGGTCATTTCCATCACCCCGGCCAGTAACGCCGCCGACTGCCAGGTGGGCACCGCACACATGGTGTACGTCGACCATCAGGGCCAGAAGCGCGAAATCGACTACCGGGAAATGGGCAACTGCTCGCAGCAGTGAGTCAGGCCAGCACCTGGGTGATCCAGCCCACCTGCTGATTGAAATCGTCGATCTTCGCCTGAGGCACCGCATCGCGGGCCCGCTGGAAATTGGCCAGGGTCTGCTGCTTCTGCCGCAGCATGCGCCGCCACTTGACCACAAACGCCTCGCTTTTTTCCTGCATCAACACGGGGCCGAAGTACAGCTGTTCAGCGCTATACATCACCCTGCCCGGCTCGGCGACGATGATCTCGTAATCGAAGCGGTTTTCCCGTAGCAGCTCTTCGCTGACGATCTGGTAACCATTGCCCGCCAGCCACTGGCGCAGCTCGCGCTCACCACCATTGGGCTGCAGTACCAGGCGCGTGACGCCGCCAAGGCGCTGCTTGCCGGCCTCGAGTATCTCGCACATGGTGTCGCCGCCCATGCCGCATATGCTCACCACCGAGATACGGTCTTGCGGCTCGACCGCTGCCAGCCCATCGGCCAGGCGCACGGTGACCCGCTCTTGCAGGCCGTTCTTGTGCACATTGCGCTGGGCCGAGGCGAACGGTGTCTGTGCCACCTCACCCGCTATAGCGGCCTCAAGCACGCCACGCAGCATCAAGGCCACCGGCAGGTAGCCGTGGTCCGAGCCAATGTCGGCCAAGCGCGCGCCCTGCGGTACATGGGCGGCCACGCGCTCCAGGCGCCTGGACAAAGTCTGTTCGTTCAACGTAAACCCCTGGTTTTGCAATCGGCCGCGATTCTGACGGCGAACGCCGCGCATTTCAAACACCGAGGCACCCTCGACCGGGCGGATGCGCTCGCGTAGGCTTGCCGTTTTCCTTCCGTTGCAAGGCGAACACACCATGGCAAATGCAGACATCATCTACACCCCGGACCCGGATGCCGAGTCGATTTCCTCCGACGTTGCCGAGTACAACGGCGTGCTGGTCACCACGCAAATCCCGACCCACGCCGACGGCAGCCTGGAACTGGGCGGCATCGTCGAGCAGAGCGAATGCACCCTGCAGGCGCTGAAAGTGGCCCTGGAAAAGGCCGGCAGCGGTATGGACCGCGTGCTGCACCTGACCATCTATCTCACCGACATGGCCGACCGCGCGGCGTTCAACGAAGTGTACCAGCGCTTCTTCAGCAAGCCCTGGCCGGTGCGTGCGGCGGTGGGTGTGGCTTCGCTGGCATTTGAAGGCATGCGTGTGGAAGTGACGGCAATGGCTGCCAAGCGCTGAGCTGCGCTTGTTGGGGTGCACAGCGCCCCCAACATCGTTGACTGACCGCAAAACCGCCGGGGCCGCTCTGCGGCCCTTTCGCGACACAAGGCCGCTCCCACAGTTGCGCGTGCCCGCAGCCAATCCCACCTCTCGGCACCCCAATGATGCCGCCAGCCCGTTTCACCGCTACAATGCCCGCCTAAACCGTGACAGCCCGAAAATATAACGACATGTCCCTTCCAAAGAATCACCTGGAACTGCTCAGCCCTGCCCGTGACGTGGCCATCGCCCGTGAAGCGATCCTGCACGGCGCTGACGCCATCTATATCGGCGGCCCGAGCTTTGGCGCGCGCCATAACGCCTGCAACGAAGTCAGCGATATCGCCGAGCTGGTCGAGTTCGCCCATCGTTACCATGCACGCGTGTTCACCACCATCAACACCATCCTGCACGACAACGAGCTGGAACCGGCGCGCAAGCTGATTCACCAGCTGTACGATGCCGGCGTTGACGCGCTGATCGTGCAGGACCTCGGGGTGATGGAGCTGGACATCCCGCCGATCGAGCTGCATGCCAGCACCCAGACCGACATCCGCACCCTGGAACGGGCCAAGTTCCTCGACCAGGCCGGGTTCTCGCAACTGGTACTGGCGCGTGAGCTGAACCTGCAGCAAATCCGTGCCATCGCCGCCGAAACCGATGCTGCCATCGAGTTCTTCATCCACGGCGCGCTGTGCGTGGCGTTCTCCGGCCAATGCAACATTTCTCATGCGCAGACCGGCCGCAGCGCCAACCGTGGTGATTGCTCGCAAGCCTGCCGCCTGCCCTATACGCTGAAAGATGACCAGGGCCGCGTGGTTGCGTTCGAGAAACACTTGCTGTCGATGAAGGACAACAACCAGACCGCCAACCTGGCTGACCTGGTCGATGCCGGCGTGCGCTCGTTCAAGATCGAGGGCCGCTACAAGGACATGGGCTATGTGAAGAACATCACCGCCCATTACCGCAAAGAGCTCGATGCCATCCTTGAAGACCGCCCTCAGTACGCCCGCGCGTCCAGCGGCCGTACCGAACACTTCTTCCTGCCCGACCCGGACAAAACCTTCCACCGCGGCAGCACCGACTACTTCGTGACCGACCGCAAGGTCGATATCGGCGCCTTCGACTCGCCAACCTTCACCGGCCTGCCGGTGGGCGTAGTGGAAAAGGTCGGCAAGCGTGACATGCAAGTGGTCACCGACGTACCGCTGACCAACGGCGACGGCCTCAATGTGCTGGTCAAGCGCGAAGTGGTGGGCTTCCGCGCCAACATCGCCGAACCGCGTGGCGAATTCGAAGAAGATGGCCACAAGCGCTACCGCTATCGCGTCGAGCCCAACGAAATGCCCGAAGGCCTGCACAAGCTGCGGCCCAACCACCCGCTGTCGCGCAACCTCGACCACAACTGGCAGCAGGCCCTGCAACGCACCTCCTCCGAACGCCGGGTCGGCGTGGAGTGGCACGCAGTCCTGCGCGAGCAGCGCTTGATGCTTACCCTGAGCAGTGAAGAAGGCGTGAGCGTGCAAGTGGCCCTGGATGGCCCGTTCGGCGTAGCCAACAAGCCGCAGCAGGCACTGGAGCAGCTGCACGACCTGCTCGGCCAATTGGGCACCACCCTGTACCACGCCGACCGCATCGAACTGGATGCCCCGCAGGCGTACTTCATTCCCAACTCGCAGCTCAAGGCCCTGCGCCGCGAAGCCATCGAGGCACTGACTGCAGCACGCGTGCAGGCGCATCCACGTGGCGGGCGCAAGGCCGAGACCACGCCACCGCCGGTATACCCCGAGTCGCACCTGTCGTTCCTGGCCAACGTGTACAACCAGAAGGCCCGCGACTTCTACCACCGCCACGGCGTGCAACTGATCGATGCGGCCTATGAAGCCCATGAAGAGCATGGCGAAGTGCCGGTGATGATCACCAAGCACTGCCTGCGCTTCTCCTTCAACCTGTGCCCCAAGCAGGCCAAGGGCGTGACCGGCGTGCGCACCAAGGTGGCACCGATGCAGCTGATTCAGGGTGACGAAGTGCTGACCCTGAAGTTCGACTGCAAGCCGTGCGAGATGCATGTGATCGGCAAGATGAAGAGCCACATCATCGACCTGCCGACCCCGGGCAGCGCGGTGGCCCAGGTGGTGGGGCATATCAGCCCGGAAGACTTGCTCAAGACCATCCCGCGCGGGCCGCACTGAGTTCGCCTGGCAGGGCCTCTTCGCTACACGGGCTTGTGGTTTCCCTGTAGGAGCGGCTTTAGCCGCGACTACGGTAGCCGAGACAACGGTGAACGGCAGGTGGAAATTGGCCAGCAGGCACGGCCCTTTCGCGGGTAAACCCGCTCCTACACGGGCTTGTGGTTCCCTGTAGGAGCGGCTTTAGCCGCGAATACGGTAGCCGCGACAACGGTGAACGGCAGGTGGAAATTGGCCAGCAGGCACGGCCCTTTCGCGGGTAAACCCGCTCCTACAGGGGGTTGTGGTTTCCCTGTAAGAGCGGCTTCAAAGAACGGCGCAAGCGTACCTCAGCAACGCTCAGCGTATCTGATGCTTGTGCAGCAACCGATAGAACGTCGGCCGCGAGACGCCCAGCACCTTGGCCGCCACGCTCAGGTTGTCGCTGTGCCGGTTGAGCACATCGCACAACGCCTGGCGCTCGGCGCGGTGCTTGTATTCTTCCAGCGTGCCGAGCGGCTGTTGTTCCGGGTCAAGCAACTGCAACCCCAGGTCCTGCGCCTCGATCTGCCGCCCTTCAGCCAGCACCAGCCCGCGGCGCACACGGTTGGCCAGCTCGCGTACATTGCCCGGCCAGTCATGTCGGCCCATCGCCGCCAGGGCATGGTCGCTGAACGACCGTGGCCGACGCCCGGTTTCCACGCTGTAGAAATGGGCGAAATGGCTAGCCAGCATCGACAGGTCACCATGGCGGTCGCGCAACGGCGCGGTAACCACTTGCAAGACGTTCAGGCGGTAATACAGGTCTTCGCGGAAACGCCCTTGCTCGATGGCCCGCTCGAGGTCCACATGAGTGGCCGCCAGCACCCGGACATCCACCGGTATTGGCTGGCTGCCACCCACCCGCTCAATGTGCTTCTCCTGCAGGAACCGCAGCAGGTTCGCCTGCAACTCCAACGGCAAATCGCCGACTTCATCAAGGAACAGCGTGCCGCCATCGGCCGCTTCGATACGCCCGGCCTTGCGCTGGTGGGCACCGGTAAAGGCGCCCTTCTCATGGCCGAACAGTTCGGACTGGATCAAGTGCTCGGGGATCGCTCCGCAGTTGATAGCGATGAACGGCTGCTCGCTGCGTAGCGACTGGCGGTGCAGGGTGCGCGCCACCAGCTCTTTGCCGGTGCCGCTCTCACCGCGGATCAGCACAGGCGATTCGGTGGGTGCCAGTTTGCCCAGCAACTTGCGCAACTCGCGGATAGGCCGGCTTTCGCCGAGCAACTCATGGGTTGTCTCATCGACCTTGACGGCCCCCTTGCCGCGCAGGCGTGCCATGCCGAAGGCCCGGCCCAGGGTTACCTGCACACGGGAAACGTCGAACGGCAGGGTATGGAAGTCGAAAAACCATTCACATACAAAATCGCCGAACGCCGGCATGCGCAGCTGGTCGGCACTGAGCACGGCAATCCATTCGGTGTTGCTGCGCTTGATCATGTCCTTGACCGCGTCCGGCTGCCTCAGGTGCGAGGCCTGCAAGCGCAATAGCCCGACATCGCAAGTGTGGTCCAGCGCAGTCCCGAGCATGCAGCTGTCCACATCCCAGCCTGCGTTGCGCAGGCCAGGTAACAAACGGTGGCAATCGTCGCAGGGGTCGACGACAAGCAAACGGCGTTGAGCGGCAGGCTGCTGCATGACCGGTCCTTGGCGCCAGTTTTTGGTTTTTTGAAATAAAACAGCAAGTTGTGGCGCTCGTTTAACAGTAGCAACGAAGTTGACGGTTCCCAGTACCGTTTGTCTGCCGAATCATTTTCTTACAAACCACCACGGGAATTTTCGCACTTTATCGACATCACATGGCGGCGCAGGCAAGAACAGCGTCACCCCTGAAAAAAATTTTACAACCAATGTGTGACTTACCCACTAACAACGAGCATCAGTACACACAACCCCGCGCTGCACTTCGCGATACATGAGGCGACTTTAAAGCAACGCGGACTTCACTTCGATGTTTGGGACCATAGAGAGACCGAACCATGAATGCCCCGCTCCGTGTCAACGAAGCACTGCTGATTGCCGACCACGCCTTCGAACCTTTCCAGTGCGTAGCCTGGGATGCGCCCAACGGTACTGGTGAACTGAGCTTGGCAGTGATCGACCGGACCAGCACCCGCATCGGCGCCAAGCAGGTGTCGTCGCGCATCTACTCCGACCCGGCCCAATGGGCCAGCCTGATCGAAGAAGTGCGCGCCGAACTGTGTGAAAAGGGTTACGACCTGCAACCGTGGTCGATGCCAAAGTAATATCGGCCGGCACAGCAAGTGCGTGCACTGTCACGCACTTGTACAATTTCTCTGTTGCTGTTGCGACAACTTTTCTGATTGCGACATAGTGTCGCAAACCGCCCTTTCAATCCACCACCTTGAATTGTTGCAAATGCTGGTAATCGGCGTGCAATTGTTCTGCCAGACGCTGCGCGCGCCCCAGGCGCACTGGCGCCAGCTCCATATCGACCAACAACGTGGCGCACGGCATCGGTTGCACGGCATTGCAGTGCTGCAGGCGACCGTCGGTGAACACCAGGCAACGCAAGGCCTCTTGCGGATGCGCTCGCTGCCGCGCCTGTAGCCAGTGCCGCGCCTGCTCCAGTGCGGCCAACAGCGGCGTGCCCCCACCTGCCCCCAAGGCCTGCAGCCAGGGTTGCAAGGCGGCGGATGCCTTCAGCCCGTGGCGCTGCCACTGTGGCGTGCGCCCGCTGGCAGTCAGCAGGGCCAGGCGGGCGCGCTGGCGATAGGCCTGGTCGAACAATGCCGCCAGCAGCCCTTTGGTCTGCGCCAACGCCTGATGACGCCGGGTTGAAGCCGAGGCGTCGACGATCACCAGCCACAACTCTGCAGGCCTGCCCTTGCGCTGCTGCCAGCACAGGTCCTCTCGCAGACGTGGCCGCCCTTTGAGCAAGGTCGGCAGCCAGGCCACCCGGCCAGCCGCCGCATGACGCACGGGGCCACGGCGGGTACCGTTCTGCTTGCCTTTGCCCGCTCTGGCATCCGCCCCTCTGGCTGGTGGCTGGGGGATGCTCAGGGCTTTTTTGCCCAGTTCGGCACCTCGCGGCGGGCGCCGCTGGCCACCGGCTGTGCCGGCAATGCCCCCCAGTCGCCCTGCCCGCTCTGTTCGCCAGGGTTGTCGGCACTCTGATGACGGAGCTGCTGCTCAGGCGGCGGTGGCGCCGACGGCGGGTTGGCCTGAGGCGTCATACGGCGGCGATGGCGCAAGGCGAACTCGGCCACCGCCTCGACATCCACTTCTTCGATAGCTGCAGCCCCACGCCACGCACAGTGGGCGCGCGCAGCGCGCAGCCACACCAGGTCGGCGCGCAGGCCGTCCACGCCGGCGGCGTAGCAGCGCTCGGTAATCCAGGCCAGCGCCTGATCATCCAGGGCAATGTCGGCCAAGGTCTGGCGCGCCGCCTGGCAGCGCTCGCGCAGTTGCGCCTGGGCCTGGGCCCAGTGTGCGCAGAACGCCTGAGGGTCACTGTCGAAGGCCAGACGGCGGCGAATGATCTGCTGCCGGGCCTCGGGCTCCGGCAAGCCCTCCAGCGCCACGTTCAATCCGAAACGGTCGAGCAACTGCGGGCGCAGTTCGCCTTCTTCCGGGTTCATGGTGCCGATCAGTACAAAGCGGGCGCTGTGCCGGTGCGAGATACCGTCACGCTCGACGCGGTTTGTGCCGCTGGCAGCCACGTCAAGCAACAGATCGACCAAGGTGTCGGGCAGCAGATTGACCTCATCGACATACAGCACACCGCCGTCAGCCTGGGCCAGCACGCCCGGAGAAAACTGCGCCTTGCCCTGCCCTAGCGCGGCATCCAGGTCGAGGGTGCCGACCAACCGCTCCTCACTGGCGCCCAATGGCAAGGTGACGAACGGGCCTTCGCCAAGCAGGTCGGCCAGGCCACGGGCCAGGGTGCTCTTGGCCATGCCACGCGGCCCTTCGATCAGCACACCACCGATCCTGGGGTCGATGGCGGTCAGGCACAGCGCCAGCTTGAGGTCGTCTGCACCGACCACGGCCGCCAGCGGAAATTGTACGGGTTCACTCATTTCAAGCCTGTTCCTCGCCGTCGAGCAATTGTTCCTCAAGGGCTTCGCGGTAGTCGCCCGGCGCCTGCCACAAGCCGCGCTGCTGGGCCTCCAGCAGGCGCTCGGTGAGGTCGCGCAAGGCCTCGGGGTTGTGCTCGCGCATGAAATCGCGGGTCGCCGGGTCGAGCACGTAGGCATCGGCCAGCCCCTGGTAATGATGGTCGTCGATCAGGTGCGTGGTGGCGTCGAAGGCGAACAGGTTGTCGACTGTCGCTGCCATCTCGAAGGCACCCTTGTAGCCGTGACGCTTGACCCCGTCGATCCACTTGGGGTTGAGCGCACGGGCACGGATCACCCGGTTCAGCTCTTCCTTGAGGGTACGGATGCGCGGCCGGTCGGCCTGGCTGTGGTCGCCATGGTAGCTGGCCACCACCGCCCCGGACAGGGTTTCCGAGGCCGCCAGCATGCCGCCCTGGAACTGGTAGTAATCGTTGGAATCGAGCAGGTCGTGCTCGTGGTTGTCCTGGTTCTGCAGCACCGCCTGCACCTTGGCCAGGCGCTGGGCGAACTGGGCGCGGGCCGGGGTGCCGTCGTCGCTGCCACCGTAGGCATAGCCGCCGTGGTTGAGGTAGACCTCAGCCAGGTCGTCGCGACTGTTCCACAAGCGCCCATCGATGGCGTTCTGCACCCCGGCACCGTAAGCGCCAGGTTTGGCACCGAACACCCGCCAGCCTGCCTGACGCGCGGCCTGCTCGGCATCCACGCCCTGAGCCTGCAGCGCTGCCCGTTCGCTGCGCACGCGGGCAGCCAAGGGGTTGAGGTCGTCAGGTTCGTCCAGCGCGGCCACTGCCTGCACGGCGGCGTCGAACAGGCGGATCAGGTTGCCGAAGGCATCACGGAAGAAGCCGGAAACGCGCAAGGTCACATCCACCCGCGGGCGGTCGAGCAGGCTCAACGGCAAGATTTCGAAGTCGTCCACGCGCTGGCTGCCGGTAGCCCATACAGGCCGCACGCCCATCAGCGCCATGGCCTGCGCGATGTCGTCGCCGCCGGTGCGCATGGTCGCCGTGCCCCATACCGACAGGCCGAGCTGACGCAAGTGGTCGCCGTGGTCCTGCAAATGGCGTTCGAGGATCAGGCTGGCCGAGGCGAAGCCCAGGCGCCAGGCCGTGGTGGTGGGCAGGTTGCGCACGTCCACGGTATAGAAGTTGCGGCCGGTGGGCAGCACATCGAGGCGCCCTCGGCTTGGCGCACCACTGGGGCCGGCGGGCACGAAGCGCCCGGCCAGTGCCGCCAGTAGGCCATGCATTTCAGCCGTGCCGCAGGCGTCCAGGCTGGGTGCGACCGCCTCACACAGGGCCTGCACGACAGCGTGCACCGGTTGCCACTCACTCAGGTCGGGTAACTTTACTGTGCCCTCCAGTGCCTGCCCAATCACCTGCAGTGCCAACAGCTCAAGGCGCTCGCGGGTATCGCCACAGGTGCGCCAGGGTTCATTGCTCATGGCCAGCAGCTGTTCAGGGCGCATGCCCTGCCACGGCTGCCCAAGGTCGCAATCGAGCGGGTCCCAGCCCGGCACCAGTGCTTTGGCCAAAGCCCGCAGCAGGCTGGCATTGCCGCCACGGCCGTCGCCACGCTCGACCCGCAACAATGCCAGCAGCGTATCCAGGCGCAGCCGCCCTTCAGGTGACTGACCAAACACGTGCAGGCCATCGCGAATTTGCGACTCCTTCAGGTCGCACAGGTAGGTATCCAGGCGCGGCAGCCAGAGCGCCGCATCGTCCAGTTGCCCTTCCAGTTGCAACTCACGGTCGATGTGGTTGGCCTTGACCAGCTCGAGGATGTCACGCTGCAACTCGCGGGCACGCCGAGGGTCGAGCAACTGCGCTTCGTAGAATTCGTCGGCCAGTTGTTCCAGGTGGCGCAGCGGGCCATAGGTTTCAGCACGGGTCAGCGGCGGCATCAGGTGGTCGATGATCACCGCCTGGGTACGGCGCTTGGCCTGGGCGCCCTCGCCCGGGTCGTTGACGATGAACGGGTAGATGTTCGGCAGCGGACCCAGCAGCGCGTCCGGCCAGCACTGCTCCGACAGCCCGACGCCTTTGCCGGGCAACCATTCGAGGTTGCCATGCTTGCCGACGTGGATCACCGCATCGGCGGCAAATGCGTGACGCAGCCAGAAGTGAAACGCCAGGTAGCCGTGCGGTGGCACCAGGTCAGGGTCGTGATACACCGCGCTAGGGTCCACCTGGTAGCCCCGCGCCGGCTGGATACCAACGAAGGTCAAGCCAAAGCGCAGGCCGGCAACCATCAACCGGCCGCTGCGGTACATCGGGTCCTGTTCGGGCGGCCCCCAGCGTTCCAGCACTGCCTGGCGGTTGGCCTGCGGCAGGCGCTCGAAGGCCACCTGGTAATCGGCCAGGCTCAGGCTCTGGGCACAGGGGCGCTGGTCGAGGTGGTCGAGGTCGTTGGTCACGCCACCGAGCAACTGGTGGATCAGTTGCGTACCGCTGCCCGGCAATTCGGCCAGCGGGTAGCCTTCGGCCTGCAGCGCCTTGAGGATGTTGAGTGCGGCGGCGGGCGTGTCCAGGCCGACACCATTACCAATGCGACCATCCCGGGTCGGGTAGTTGGCCAGCACCAGGGCTACACGCTTCTGGGCATTGGGCAGGCGGGCCAGCTCGACCCAGCGGCGGGCCAATTCGGCGACAAAGTCCATGCGCTCGGGGTGGGCGCGGTAGCAGACGACATCGGACTGACTGCGCTCGCTGCGCCAGGCCATGTCCTTGAAACTGACCGGGCGCGTGATGATGCGCCCGTCCAGCTCCGGCAATGCAATGTGCATGGCCAGGTCGCGCGCGCCCAGGCCCTGCTCGCTGGCTTCCCAGCCAGGCTGGTTGTCCTGCGCACAGATGGCCTGAAGCACCGGGATGTCGCGGCGGAACGGGCGCAGGTTGGGGCGCTCGGGGCTGGACAAGGCGAAACCGGTGGTATTGACCAGCACTTCGGCGCCGACCTCGTCCAGCCAGGCTTCGACCTGTTCCAGGCAGGCGCTTTCCTTGAGGCTGGCCACGGCGATCGGCAACGGGTTCAGGCCGGCAGCCTGCAGGCGCTGGCAGAACACGTCGATGAAGGCGGTATTGGCCGCTTGCAGGTGCGAGCGGTAGAACAGTAACGGCGCCACCGGCTGTTCGGGGTGCCAGTGCGGGTACCAGTCCTCGAGTGTCGCGCTGCCGTTGGCCGGGTGATAGACCGCCGTGCGCGGCAAAGGCTGCGGTTCGTCCCAGGCATAGTCGCGGCCCAGCCACTGGCTGGCCAGGCAGTTGAACAGGTTGATGGCGTTGGCCTTGCCGCCCTGGCGCAGGTAATGCCAAAGCCGCTCGGCCTGCTCACCGCGGACGTTGCCCAGGCTGGTCAGCTCCGGGTCCGGGCGGTCGTCGCCCGGCACCAGAATCAGCTGCACGCCACGGGCGGCCAGCTCGACCAGTTGTTCGACGCCGTAGCGCCAGTAGCCAACGCCACCGTGCAGCGACACCAGGATGACCTTGGCGTGACGCAGCACCTGGTCGACATACAGGTCGACCGAGGCATGGTTCTGCACCTGCATCGGGTTGGCCAGGCGCAGGCTGGGAAAGTCTTCGGGCAATTGCTCGGCGGTGTCGGCGAGCAATGCCAGGTGTGAATCGCCGCTGCAGAGAATCACCAGCTCGGCGGGTGTCTGGCCGAGGTCGGCAATGCTGTCATCCGGTACGAAACCACCGGGCTGAGTCCGCAGCAGGTGCATGGGTCAGGCGCCCAGCGCCTGGCGCAGGCGCGCCTCCAGCTGGGCAGCATCGAGGTCCTGGCCGATCAGCACCAGGCGGGTGATGCGCGGCTCGTCGGCGCGCCAGGCGCGGTCGAAGTGCTTGTCGAAACGGGTGCCCACGCCTTGTACCAGCAGGCGCATCGGCTTGCCCGGGATGGCGGCGAAGCCTTTGGCGCGCAGGATACCGAACTCCACCACCAGCTGGGTCAGCGCATCGAGCAGCAGGCTTTCGTCGGCTTCAGGCAGGTCGATGGAGATGGAATCGAAAGCGTCGTGGTCATGATCGTCATGATCGTCGCCGTCGTGGTGGGAATCGTGGTGAGTTCGACGGCCATCGATATGTGACTCGGACTCGGCACCCACGCCCAGCAGCACGTCCAGTGGCAGCTTGCCGCTGCTGGCCTCGATCACTTTCACCGCCGGCGGCAGTTCTTCGGCCACCTCGGCACGCACCTTGGCCAGGCCTTCGGCGTCGATCAGGTCGGCCTTGTTCAACACCACCAGGTCGGCGCTGGCCAGCTGGTCAGCGAACAGCTCGTGCAGGGGCGATTCATGGTCCAGGTTAGGGTCGAGCTTGCGCTGGGCATCGACCTGGTCCGGGTAGGCGGCGAAGGTGCCAGCGGCCACGGCCGGGCTGTCGACCACGGTGATGACCGCATCGACGGTGCAGGCATTGCGGATTTCCGGCCACTGGAACGCTTGTACCAATGGTTTGGGCAGGGCCAGGCCGCTGGTTTCGATGAGAATGTGGTCGAGGTCGCCACGGCGTGCCACCAGCTCGCGCATCACCGGGAAGAATTCTTCCTGCACGGTGCAGCACAGGCAACCGTTGGCCAGTTCGTAGACGCGGCCGCTGGCTTCTTCCTCGGTGCACCCGATGCTGCACTGCTTGAGGATTTCGCCATCGATGCCCAGTTCGCCGAACTCGTTGACGATGACCGCAATGCGGCGGCCCTGGGCGTTGTCGAGCATGTGGCGCAGCAAGGTGGTCTTGCCCGAGCCGAGGAAGCCGGTGACGATGGTGACGGGGAGCTTGGCCAGTGTTTTCATGTCGCATTGCCCTTGGCAGTGTGGCGCGGGCATGCAGGACGACAGCCGCGGGCCAGACCGGCCGGGCTTGTTCGCCACCGGATCACCCCGCCCGGTTGAAAGTCGAAAACGTGACGAGGCAGGTCTCCTGGCTTGCACCGTTCCATGCCCCCGTTCAGTTGAACGGCAGGCTGGCGGGATGACGCCTTCCCGCGCGCTGGCGCAGTGGCTGTGTCGATCCGTTGTCGGTGCTTACAGTTGCGGGGGCAGCCGCGGCTTGTACCGCGTTCCCGTCTTAGCTCCGGCCATGCCGAAGAACCTCGAAGTGGGCAAGGCTACGCAGTGGCTGGCGGGTGGTCAACCATTGCTGCCGGCTGGTCGACCATAAGGGCAGCAACTGCGCTACAGTGGCACTTTTTCAACGGACAAGGACGCCCCATGCCCCTCGCCCCCGCCCTACCGGTATTGCGCATGTTCTCCGCCGACAAGGCCAAGGCTTTTTACCTGGATTTTCTGCAGATGCAGGGGCAAGACCCGTTCGGCAACCGCCTGCGCTTTTGCCAGCAGATCGATGACGAGGCCAACCCATGAAGGCATTGGGCAAACGCGAGATAAGTCGCCTGGAGCGGGAGTTGGTCGCGTGCCTGACCGATGCCTGCGAAGCCGCCAAGGCGGAGATTGTCGGCTTCAGTTGGCTTACCCATCGCCTCGACCCCGAGGACTTTCCGAGCAGCCTGCGTATCACCTGGGTATTCGAGCAAGAGGCCGACAAGGCAGCGGCCGTGGTCGGTGATGCGAAGGCGCGCATGCTGGCGCTTACCGGCCTGGCGCTGGAGCAAGCCGGCATTGAGCTGGACCATCCGGCCTGGCATGTGCGATTCGACAGTGAAGAGGCCTGCGCGCACGGCCACGGCGGAGACTGGGCCAAGCGCTTGCAGACGCAGCGCTGAGCCCCAACCGGCAGCCGGTGCTTTACCCGGCCCCAAACGGTCCGTTAGGCTACGCATTCCCTAAATTACGAGGTGTTCGTCCAATGCGCCATTGATGCCGCCGTCCGTTCGACGGCCAGTCTTCAGCCTCCGGTTCGTTCCGGAGATGTCGCGGCATTTGTGGAGATGTACATGACGAACACGTCGATTCTGACGCTGGACAGCGTTTCCTTGGTCTTGCCTGATGGCAGGCCGCTGTTTAGCAACCTCAACGAAACCTTCGACCAACGCCGCACCGGCCTGGTCGGGCGCAATGGCGTGGGCAAAAGCCTGCTAGGGCAGATTCTTGCCGGCCAGCGTGAACCGAGCAGCGGCCATTGTCGGCGCCTCGGGCCTGTCCACTTGCTGGATCAGCAAGTCATCGAGCGCAGCGCCACGCTGGCCGACCTGGCTCAAGTGGGGCCGGTGATTGCGGCGCTGGAACGCATCGAGCAAGGCAGCATCAAGCCCCAGGATTTCGACACCGTTGGCGAGCGCTGGGATATGCGCGAGCAATTGCAACTGCAGCTTCAGGGCCACGGCCTGGGTCAACTTGACTGGCGCCAGCCCGCTCGGACCCTGAGCGGTGGCCAAGCCATGCGCGTGGCACTGATTGGCGCGTGGCTCAGCGATGCCGATTACCTGATCCTCGACGAGCCAAGCAATCACCTGGACAGCAACGCCCGCGCCCAGTTGCTGAGCATGATCGAAGCCTGGGACCGTGGCTTGCTGGTGATCAGCCACGACCGCAGCCTGCTGGCGCACATGGCACGCATTGTCGAACTATCCAGCCTGGGCTTGCAGGCCTATGGTGGCAACTACAGCCTCTATAGTGCGCAAAAAGCCAACCAGACGGCGCAGGCCCAGCAGCAACTTGCCCGGCTGAAGCAGGAGCAGCAACGCCAGGCCCGTGAACTGCAGCGCCAACGCGAAGACCTGGAGCGCCATCAGGCTCGGGCCGGGCGCCAAGCCAAGCACACCAACCAGGCCAAGATTCTGGTCGACCGCAAGCAGGAGCGCAGCCAG
The DNA here is from genome assembly GCA_041879295.1 of Pseudomonas putida. Taxonomy (NCBI): domain Bacteria; kingdom Pseudomonadati; phylum Pseudomonadota; class Gammaproteobacteria; order Pseudomonadales; family Pseudomonadaceae; genus Pseudomonas; species Pseudomonas putida. The sequence goes on from CP047152.1 coordinate 3,313,806, forward strand.
GCCACTGCCGGCAAGCAGCGCCGCGACCATCGCGATGCTCGGCAAACGCTATTGGGCAAAGTGCGTGACGCCGCCCGCGAGGTGGAGCAAGACAGCGCTATTACCTTGCACGCGCCCACCCCTCAGCGTCATCCGGGCCGAGAAGTGTTGGCCTTGCAGGCACTTTGCTTGCCCCATGGCACCCGTAAAGCGCTTGACCTGCGCTTGTGCCTGGGCCAGCGCGTAGGACTGATCGGCGCCAATGGCAGTGGCAAGTCCACCCTGCTCAGGCTGCTGAATGGGGAATTGCCGGCATCGCCCGACAACGTGCGCCTCAGTGGTGAGACCGCCCTGCTCGACCAGCACTGCAGCACCCTGCCAGGCAACCGTAGCGTGCTCGAACACCTACGCCAAGCCAACCCGACGCTGGCCCAGGGAAAATTGCGCAGCCGCCTGGCGCAACTGGGCCTGGATGCGCCCCGTATCGAACTGCCCAGTGGCCTGCTTAGCGGCGGCGAGCGTATGAAGGCGGCGCTGGCCGCCGTGCTGTACCGCGAACGGCCGCTCGACCTGTTGCTGTTGGACGAACCCGGCAACCACCTGGACCTGCCATCGCTGACAGCCCTGGAACACATGCTTGGGCAGTTTCGCGGGGCGCTGATAGTGGCGTCCCATGATGCGGTATTGCTGGAAAACCTGGCGCTGGATGAGTACTTGCGGTTGTAGAAACCGAAAAAAAAGCATCGCAGCCTATCAATTCGTGACTGGCCGTTCCCGATCCGCCAAGGATGGTTTAAGGTGGCATGGTGCGCATATAACAGCAGCCCGAGCGATCGGGCACTTGCAAGACAATGAGGGTGTCATGAGCAACGAAAGCATTAATTGGGACAAGCTGGGTTTCGACTACATCAAGACCGACAAACGCTACCTGTCCGTATGGCGCAATGGCGAGTGGGACAAGGGCACCCTGACCGAAGACAACGTACTGCACATCAGTGAAGGCTCCACGGCCCTGCACTACGGCCAGCAGTGCTTCGAAGGCCTGAAGGCCTACCGTTGCAAGGACGGCTCGATCAACCTGTTCCGCCCGGACCAGAACGCCGCCCGCATGCAGCGCAGCTGTGCACGCCTGCTGATGCCGCACGTGCCGACCGATGTTTTCATCGAAGCCTGCAAGCAAGTGGTCAAGGCCAACGAAAAGTTCGTGCCACCGCACGGCAAAGGCGCCCTGTACCTGCGCCCGTTCGTGATCGGCACCGGCGACAACATTGGCGTGCGCACCGCCCCCGAGTTCATCTTCTCGGTGTTCGCCATCCCGGTTGGTTCGTACTTCAAGGGCGGCATGAAGCCGCACAACTTCCAGATTTCCAGCTTCGACCGTGCAGCCCCGCAGGGCACCGGCGCGGCCAAGGTCGGTGGCAACTACGCTGCCAGCCTGCAGCCGGGCGCGGAAGCGAAGAAGGCCAACTTCGCCGATGCCATCTACCTCGACCCGCTGACCCACACCAAGATCGAGGAAGTCGGTTCGGCCAACTTCTTCGGCATCACCGCCAACAACGAGTTCGTCACCCCGAAATCGGCCTCGGTGCTGCCAGGCATCACCCGCCTCTCGCTGATGGAGCTGGCGCAATCGCGTCTGGGCCTGACCGTGATCGAAGGCGATGTCGAGATCAGCAAGCTGGACCGCTTCGTCGAAGCCGGTGCCTGCGGCACCGCAGCCGTGATCACCCCAATCGGCGGCATCGAGTACAACGGCAAGCTGCACGTGTTCCACGACCTGGAAAAGGTCGGCCCGGTTACCCAGAAGCTCTACAACGAGCTGACCGGTATCCAGAGCGGTGATGTAGAGGCACCGGCAGGCTGGATCGTCAAGGTCGCCTGAGGCGCATCAGCTGTATGAAAACGGGGCATGCCAGTAATGGCATGCCCCGTTTTTCTTGGGTTTATACGGTCACCTCGAGCGGTTTTTACCCGCAAAGCAGGCGGCGCGGGGCATGGCACCAGCTGCGCCCAACCACCGACCTGTGCCCCCGATCAGTGAACCGCGCAGGGTTGCAGAATCATGCCAGGTGCCGCTGCACCAGCAGGTGCCGGGCTTTGTCGAACGCCCAGTTGTACACCACGGTGTAGGGCAGGATGATCACGAAGAAGCCCAGCTCCACCATGAACGCCTGCAGCAGCGAAATCTCCAGCATCCAAGCCGCCACCGGCAGGCACCACACCACCAGACCGGCTTCGAAGCCAAGACCGTGCACGAAACGCATACTGGCCTTCCAGTTGATGCGTTCGGTTTGCACCCAGCGATCGACCAGTGCGTTGTAGGCCATGTTCCACAACATGGCGATTACCGACAGGGTCACCGCCAGCGCGCCCGCCGTTGCCAATGACCTGCCCATGATCCAGGACAGCAGCGGCGCACACAGCAGTACCGCGAAAACTTCATAGCCAACCGCGTGGACCAGGCGTTCGGTGAAAGACACGTTTTTCATTGCAAATTCCATCCATTGCGTGAGTCGTGCTTCCCATTCTCTTTGATAGAACTGATACTCGCGATATAGCTGCCATCGGTTTTATCAATACCATGCGATACTCTCCCGAAGCTCTGGTCGCCTTTACCGAAGCCGCATCACTCGGTTCGTTTTCTGCGGCGGCGCGCAAGCTGCGCAAAAGCCAGTCCACCGTCAGCATCGCCATTGCCAATTTCGAGGCCGATATCGGCTGCCCGCTGTTTGATCGCAGTGGCCGCCACCCCACGCTGAATGAAGCGGGTAGGCAGGTGCGGAGCCATGTAGAGGCGATTCTCGATGCCAGCGCCCAGCTCGATGCGCTGGCAGTGCGACTGGCGCAAAATGTCGAGGCGCTGGTATCTGTGGTGATGTCGGACAGCTACAGCGTAACGTTCCAGGGGGCGGTGATGACTCGTTTCGCCCAGCACTACCCCCATACCGAGCTACGCTGCGGCCCGGCGGAAGACGCTGATGTGATCGAGATGATCCAGCAGGGCCTGGCCCATGTCGGCATCCTTGCCACACAGCCCGGCTACCCCGCCGACGTGGCCGTGGCGCGCTTGCCGGAGCAGGCAGAGTTCGGCGTATATGTCGCCAGCGAGCATCCGCTGGCAAGCCTGCCGCAAGTAAAGGCACAGCATCTGGAGAACGCACGACAGCTGTATATCAAGACCTATGCCCCCAGCCTGCACCACGGCCGTGGCCAAGCGTGGTCGGCACCGGATTACCTTACCCTGCTGGAGTTCGCCGTACGCGGGTTTGGCTGGGCCGAACTGCCCAGGGCGCTGGTAAGACGGTTTGGCCACGAGCTGGTGGAGTTGCAGATAGCGGGTTACCCCCGGCGGGTGGATATGGATGTGGCCTGGTCGAGCCGACGTGCCTTGGGGCCGGCCGGGCAATGGCTGGTGCGACAGATGTTGGGGCAATAGTTGTGTTGCCCGCCCGAACTTGAAGTGCGCCCAGACACAACAACCGGTACACCCAGCGACAAGCCTTCCTTCCGCCCCGTACCGAGCACGCCGCATTGCTTCGATGCCCGTCAGGGCCTGGGGCGCATCGTCGTCGAGCAGTTAGACCTGTACCTAGGTGACCCCGATCTGCTTCCTCGGAACCGTCGATAGTCACTATCGAGCAGGGCAATTTCTACCGAACGCTGTGGCCGCATAACCTAGCTCCATCCCCTCGCTGCCTACTAGCCTGCCCTGGAGCTAACCGATGAATGCCCTGGCCCGCCAGCTTTCCGCCACCCTTGTCGTTTTCGCCATCGCCGTGATCAGCGGCTGTGCCAGCCACCCTGAGCTGCGCCCGTACACCGCTGAAGAAACTCGCCAGTTGCAACTGGAAGCCTTGCAGCGCCGCGGCCTGTCGCTGGACAATTACGAGCAGCAACGGCGGGTAATCCTGCGTGCTGGCAAGCTGCCTGTGGTGACCGAAACCACCGACAATGAACCTTCGACCAAAGGCTGAACGGGCTAGCCGGCGGTTCCCTCCCTCCACTTGCGCAGGTATCCTCTACCGCTCAACCGCAAGCCTTCCAGGACGGAGACCATGATCAGGCCCCTTCTGTTGCTGAGTGCTGCGCTGCTTTTCAGCTCCGTATCGCTAGCCCAGCAGATGAAACGCCAACTGGGCGATTTCGACTTTACACTCGGTACCACTCCCTCGCGCAGCATGGCGCAAGGGCTTATCTCACCCAGCGCCGTCGGCGCATTCCATGGTGGGCTCGACCTTAGCCACCCCAATGGCTGGTATCTGGGCCAGTACGCCCCCAGCATGGGCGTCGCCCACAACTCGACCCTGCGCCTGGACAGTTACCTGGGCTACAAGCACCATTTCGACAGCAGCCTGGGCTACGAGGTAGGGTTGATCCATTACAGTCAGCCAAATATCGCAGGCCCCGACAGCTACGCCCTGTATGGGGGTGTTTCGGTGCTAGGCAGCCGCTTCGGCGGGGCGCTGCGCGACAACCCCGACAACCGCACCGGCACGCTGTTCGCCGACTTCGGCCATCTGCCGATGTTCGACGTCGACTTCACCGTCAAGCTCGCCCACCACCGCCTGGGCACACCGTTCACCATTGGTGATGGTAGCCAGGTGAATGCCTTTTCCGATTGGTCACTGGAATTGTCGCGGCCTTGGCTGGGCATCGACCTGAACCTGATCTACAGCAACTCCAGCCTGAGTGGCGACGGCTGCGATGCGTACTCAGGTATCAACACCTATTGCGACAGCGTGGTCACCCTCAAGGCCCAGCGCAACTTTTTTTAACGGCGCGACGCCAGCGCCAGGGCAATGCCGCCCAACACCACCACACAGGCGATCAACAAGCGCAACGACACCGGCTCGCCGATCAGGACAACCCCGCCCAGTGCGGCAATCACCGGCACGCTGAGCTGCAGGGTCGCCGCCTGTTGCGCACTGACCTGCCTGACCACGCCATACCACACGGCGTAGCCGGCGCCTGAGGCCAGCACACCCGAAGCCAATGCATACGCCAAGCCAAGCGGCGTGAGGTGCGGGCCGGCGCCCAGCAACAGCATCGGTAGCAGCAGCACCAGGCAAGGCAGGCTGCGGGCAAAATTGCCGGCAGTGTCGGCCAGCGGCCTGGGCGAGCCTTTGCCCAGTAGCGTATACACCCCCCAGGCCACCCCGGACAGAGCCATCAGCAAGGCACTGGCCAACGAAGGTGCCGAAGCACCGGGCAACAGCAGCACCAGCAGGCCGGCAAAGGCGATCAGCATGCCCAGAAGCATGCGTACCGTGATGTGTTCGCCCCGGTACCAGGCAAAGCCGAACATGGTGATTTGTACAGCACCGAACAGCAACAACGCCCCCACCCCAGCCCCCAGTTGCAGGTACGCCGCAGAAAACAGGAACGCGTACAGAAACAGCGCCAGGCCGCCCCACCAATTGCCGCCCATGGTGTGCACCGGCTTACGCAGGCGAATCAGCAACAGCAGAAAGAGCGCACCACTGGCCAGGCGTACCATGGTGAAGGATACCGGGTCGATGGCCCCGTCTTTCAGCGCCAGCCGGCAGAACACCGAGTTGGCAGCAAATGCCACCAGGCTGAACAGCGCAGGCCAAAGCCAGGCTCTGGTCTTGCGGTCAGTAAGCGTGCTCGTGCCAGTGCTCATGGTGTGGTCACCTCTGAGTGGGATTGTTGTTATAGCAGCAGTGCCGATGGTGCCTGCATCGATATACAACAGAGTAATTCCCTGGCGCCACCACTGATTTGACTGCACTACACCGCAGCGACTGCCTCGATTTCCACCAGCATGCCGTCCAGCGCCAGCCGTGGCACCGGTATCAACGTGCAGGTCGGTTTCATGCGCGTTCCCCAGGCCCTGTCGGCCTCGGCCACCCATTGGCCCAGGCGCGCTTCGGAGTGCTCGACAATCAGCAGGGTCAGCTTGAACACCTGGGCCAGGCTGGCACCTTTCGACGCCAGGGCCAGTTCCAGGTTAGCCAGTGCCTGGCGAGCCTGTTCGGCGAACACAGGTGACAACCGGCCATTGCTCTCCTCCCCACCCTGGCCGGCGATGAACAGTAGACGGCTGTCAGCGCGCACTTCGGCGACATGGGAGTAGGCGTTGCCACTGGGGTCGTAGAGGCCTTCGGGGTTGCTTAGCTGGAATGCGTTTGATGGGGTCACGACAAGCCCTCGCTCGGTTGGAAGAGCGCCGGAGTATCGGACCTTAAGCTAACTCGAGGTCAAGCACCAAGTAGGACATTTCGTACAAAACACCGTCATGTCAGAACCACGCGTGTGTTTGCGCGGTGGCTGTAAGGCCGTAGGCTCTGTACGAAAAGTCTTGAGACGCAGGTCAGGCAAGGCGAATACAGCCGAGGAACGGCCGGGGTCGCGCCCGACTGTACTGGAGTACATGAGCATTCCGAGGCTGTTTTCAACGCAGCATCAACAAGTATCAAGGCTTTCCGTACAGAGCCTAGAGTGCAAAGCCCGGCATGGAGGCCTTTAACCAACAAGGAAAAACCGATGAGCAAATTTGATTTTCAGCTGGCCTATACCATCAAGCCGCACAACGCTCCACGCGATGAAACCGATGCGGCACAGGCACGTCTGCACCTGCGGGAAAAGCTCGGCCTGGACACCGTCGAGCACATTGAAACCACGTTGCTTGGCATGATCACGCTCAATGGCACCAGCCTCGCTGACCGCAAGCGTGAAGCTGAAAAGCTGGTCCGCGACTACATCCATGACGCGCTCAAGGAATTGCGCGTACTGTCTACCGTGAAATTCTACGGGTGCCTGATGGTGGACGGGCTGGGCCCTGCCATACGTTTCGACATCCTGCCTAAATAAACCTCGAAGGCCTCAGGCGCCCCCGCGCCTGAGGCCGCAAACCTCATTTCTCCTGCAGCACCGCCCTGCCCTTCACCGCCCGCGGCCCGCGCCAGGCCCAGAACAGCAAACCGGGGAATGGTGCGTAGACCACGAAGACGATCCACAGCATCTTGCGCTCGGCGCGCCGTTCACTGCCGATGATGTGCCAGATGGCCCAGATCTCCAGCAGAATGACCAGGGCCGCAATGATGATCCAGATTGTACCGATTTCCATGAGCGCTCTCCCAATGGCATGTAATGGGTTGGGTTGCTGCAAGCGCTGAGGGTTCAGATTGATTTGACTCGCCACACCTCTTTGCAGGCGCGGCGATAGGGCCTCATTGCCGTGGTGCGTTCTCCAGTGCAGCCTTCAACGCCGCTGCATCGGTAAACGCCCGCTGGCTGACCAGCACGCCCTGCTGCAGTTGCAACCACTGCACCTGGCCATCCTGCCCGGGGTAACGGCTGGCCACTCGCCCTTCTCGGTCGAGCAGCACCCGGTAGCTGTAATCGCGCATGGCCGGTACAGCAAACAGTTTGCTGATCAGTGCAGGCATGCGCTGGATGTCGGCCACAAATACGGCGCTACGTGCTTCCAGGTAGCCCTTGGGCTCCTCGGCCAATGCCGCCTTGACCAGCTTGGCACCGTCCATATCGCGTGCCACCAGCAGAATCTGCGTGTCGGCATCCAGGCTGTAGGCCTGGTCGTACTGGTCGAGCAGTGTGAACGGGGCGAGCTTGTCGCCCTGCTCCAGGGCGTTGGCCAGCAACGGCAACAGGCTGAGCAACACTACAGCGGCATATTTCATCAGGGGCATCCTCAATGACGGGAATGTCAGCATAGCGACAAAGCACCAGGACAGGCAGGTTGCCTGAACACGACCTGTAATACGACACCGCCACCAGGGAGATTGTCTTTCCCCCGGGCACCGTCCACACTCTGCGGGCCAGCCAGGAAGCGGAGTCCAGAGTGCCCACGCCACGCCAGTTCAGCAAAAAAACCAGCACCAGCAACATGCTACGGCTGAAAACAAGCAGCGCCAATATCCAGGCGCCCTATCGGGTCGACTTTATCCTGCTCGAACACTTCTCGATGGCCAGTTTCACCGTGGCCATGGACGTGCTGGTCACGGCAAACCTGCTGCGTGCCGACAGCTTCCAGTTCACTCCGCTGTCGCTGGACGGCGACCGGGTGCTCAGCGACCTGGGGCTGGAACTGGTAGCCACCGAGCTGTCCGCCGCGGCGCTGAAGGAGCTGGACCTGTTGGTGGTCTGTGGCGGCTTGCGCACACCACTGAAGTACCCGGAACTCGATCGCCTGCTGGACGATTGCGCGGCCCACGGCATGGCCTTGGGCGGCTTGTGGAACGGCGCCTGGTTCCTTGGCCGCGCCGGGGTACTGGACGACTACGGTTGCAGCATCCACCCCGAGCAACGCGCCAGCCTGTCCGAGCGCAGCCCGCAAACCCGCATCACCCCGGCCAGCTTTACCCTCGACCGTGACCGCCTCAGCGCCGCCAGCCCCAATGGCGCCATGGAGCTGATGCTGGGCCTGGTGCGCCGGCTGTATGGTGATGGCCTGGCCGAAGGGGTCGAGGAAATCCTGTCATTTTCCGGTGCGCGCTACCGCCAGGTGGGTCCTGGGGCGAAGAAGTCCATGAGCCTGCACCTGCGCACCATTGTCGAGCTGATGGAAAACAACCTGGAGGAAACCCTCAGCCTCGACCAGTTGGCCGCCTACAGCGGGCGCTCGCGCCGGCAGATCGACCGCCTGTTCCAGGCCCAGCTGGGCACGTCGCCACGGCGCTATTACATGGAGCTGCGCATCACCAAGAGCCGCCGGCTGCTGCAGTATTCCGACCTGTCGGTGATGGAAGTGGCAGTGGCCTGCGGGTTTGTCTCGGTGTCGCACTTCAGCAAGTGCTATGCGGCGTATTTCGGCTACCCGCCGTCGCGCGAGCAACGGCTGGGCGAGTGACCGAGGCTCTTTGAGTCAGCCTAGGCGCTCGAGCAGTCTCACGTACGAGGTTCGAGCTGGATATACCGCAACACCGCATCACAGATCATGGCTTTGTGGCGCAGCTTTACCTGCTCATCAGACAGGTCGATCTGGAAGATCTCGCCAAAGGTATGGCGGTTCGACACCCGGTAGAAGCAGAACGAGCTCATCAGCATGTGCAGGTCGATGACCTCGATGCCGGCGCGGAACACGCCTTCCTGCACGCCGCGACGCAGGGTGTTGCCCAAGGCCTCCAACACCAGGCTGCTCATTTCGCGAATGGCCGGTGACTGCTTGACGTACTCGCCATAGTGGATGTTTTCGGTGCAGATGATGCGCACGAAATCGACGTTGCGGTCGTGGTGATCGAAGGTGAACTCCACCAGCCGACGAATCGCCTGCTCAGCCGGCAACGACTCCAGGTCCAGGCTCTGCTCGGTCTTGCGGATATCCCCGTACAACTTCACCAGGCACTCGCAATACAGCTGCTCTTTGCTGCCGAAGTAGTAGTAGATCATGCGCTTGGAAGTGGCGGTGCGTTCGGCAATGGCGTCGACGCGGGCGCCGGCCAGCCCTTGCTGAACGAACTCGTTGATGGCGGCCTGGAGGATGTCCTCGCGTGTTTTCTCAGGGTTGTTCTTGCGCGTTTTGCGCACCCCTTCGGTTTCAGGCTGGCCGAGGCCGACTACGGAATCACTCATACCCACTCACAGGCTGTTTATTGGAATGCCGGGATTATCCGTTAGCGCGACCATGCAGGGAAGCACGCTGTTGGTCGGGTAGCCATGATGCCTTGGGCTCGAGCAGCGCGGTCAGCCTGCGGGCACTGATCATCAGCCAGGCGCACAGTCAGTTACGCTGGGCAGTCGCGGGCGCCGGCGCGGGCGTCAGGCGCAGCACGCGGTTACGCCCACCTTCAGCGAGCAGATAACCCCCGATACCATCGGCGATGATCGCCTGGGGAGCCTTGAGGAAAGTCAGCACCGTTTGCTGGCTACCATCGGCATCGATGCGCAGCAGGCGCGCACGGTGTGTGTTGTCCTCGCTGATCCATAGGCCACGTTGATCACAATACAAGAACGTAGGGTTACGCAGACCGTCGATCACCACCGGGTCGCTGCCATCGTCGGACAGGGAGCGGACCCTGCCATTGGCCTTTTCGGTGTACAGCAGGCGGCCGTCGCTGCAGCGGGTCAGGCCTTCGGTTTCGGTCAGGCCGGACCGCAGTACATCCAGCTGACCGCTGCTCCAGTCATAGCGCATCAGGCGACCATTGCCCTTGCGGTCTTCGATGGCATAAAGATAGTTGCCTTCGTTCCAGAGGCCTTGCACGCTCTCGCCGTCGAACAGCCGGGTGACCTGGCCATCGAGGGACAGGCTGACAGGTGCCAGGCCACCTTCCTGGCTGAACACCCAGCCGCCCTGTGCCGCGACCATACCATCGGGCTTGGACAGGTTATCGATCAGCACGACGCGCTCGCCCGTAGCCGTGATCTTGAGGATGCTGCCCCGGCCGTCATCCAGTTCACGGCTGACCAGCAGGCTGCCATCCGCTTGCGGTAACAGCGAGGCGGCTTTGGTTACGCCGCGATGCAACACCTCAACATCCCAGCCGGTAGCGGCCTGGACCGGGTAGAAACTCTGCCACGCGAAGAAGCCCAAGGTGGCCGCGAGCAGCCCGGAGGTGGCAGTCATGGCGATGCGGGCGCTGCGCTTGCGCAGGATGTGCGGCATGAAGGGGCTCCTCGGAATCGTTGCGGATCCTAGCAAGCGAATGTGAAAAAAATGTCGAAAGCTGCACAAACGGGTGCTGCAGGACCCGCCGATCTCAGCCGATGGCGCCTCCAACAACGATAGGCACCCCGCTACTAAAAACAAAAGGATATAAAAATAACTAAACAATCTAACAAACTGGAATATATAAATTGAAAGCCAAACGCCACCTCCTTAGCCTGGGCAGATCGCCTCTCACCCGATTCAAGGAGCAATGCCCATGCCCAAACATGCCTTCTCCCCACTACGCCGTCTGCTGATCGGCGGTTTACTGGCCAGCGTCGCCAGCGCCCTGCTGCCCTGGTCCGAAGCCATTGCCGACGACGCCAGGACACTGCGCATCGGCTACCAGAAATTCAACAGCATCAACATCCTCAAAGGCAGCGGCGCCCTGGAGAAGGCCCTGGCACCGCAAGGTGTGAAGGTCAGCTGGCATGAGTTCGCCGCCGGCCCCCAGCTACTGGAGGCACTGAGCACCGGCGCCATCGACCTCGGCCACGCAGCCGATGCCCCCTCGGTGTTCGCCCAGGCCGCCGGCAAGCCTGTGGTCTACCTGGCCGCCGAACAACCCTACCCACGCGGCATTGGCCTGGTCGTGCGCGAGCAAGACCACCTGGCCAGTGTGCAGGACCTGAAAGGCAAGCGCGTGGCCACCGGCCGCGGCTGGAATGCCCAATACCTGCTGGCCGTAGCCCTGCAGCAGGCTGGCCTCAGTTACAAGGACATTACCCCCGCCTACGTCAACAATGCCGCCGATGCCGTGGCCGCCCTGCAATCGGGCAGTGTGCAGGCCGTGACCCTTTGGGACCCGTTCCTCGCCGCAGCAGAAAGCCAGCCAGGGTTGAGAAACCTGCGCGACGGCAGCGGCCTGTCCAACAACCGCACCTTCTACCTGTCCACAGCCCGCTATGCCGACGAGCACCGTGCACTGCTGAAAACCTTCTTTGCCGAGCTAGGCAAGGTCAGCCAGTGGGCCAACGCCAAGCCTGCCGAAGTTGCCGCGCTGCTGGCACCGCAGCTGGGGATCAGCACCCAGGTGCTGGAAGTGGCCAGCGAACGGCGCAACTACAACGCCGTCGCTATCACCCCGCAGATCGTTGCCGAACAACAGAAGCTGGCGGACACCTTTCAGGGCCTGGGCCTGATTCCACGCAAGCTACAGGTGGCCGAAGCGGTGTACCCGGCTTCCGTGTTGCCTTGAACGGAGCGCGCTGACCATGCCCCGCCCGATCCGCTTCAACGCCTTCAGCATGAACGCTGCCAGCCACCAGTCCCCTGGACTGTGGCGCCATCCGCGCAACACCAGTATGGCGTTCAACCGCCTGAGCTACTGGACCGACCTGGCCCGCCTGCTCGAACGCGGCCTGTTCGACGCCCTGTTCATCGCCGATGTGCTGGGTATCTACGACGTCTATCAAGGCAGCCCGCAAGCCGCTCTGCGCGGTGGCGTGCAGGTGCCGGTCAATGACCCGCTGCTGCTGGTGCCGGCAATGGCCGGGGTGACCGAGCACTTGGGTTTTGGTGTCACCTTTTCGCTGACCTACGAACACCCCTACCCCTTCGCCCGGCGCATGTCCACGCTCGACCACCTGAGCAATGGCCGGGTCGGCTGGAACATCGTCACCGGGTATCTGGACAGCGCTGCGCGCAACCTCGGCCTGGCGCATCAACTGGGCCACGACCAACGCTACGACCTGGCCGAGGAATACCTGCAGGTGCTGTACAAACTGTGGGAGAAAAGCTGGGACGACGACGCCGTGCTGCTGGAGCGTGAAAGCGGGCGCTATATCGAACCCTCGCGGGTACACCCGATCAACCATGTGGGCGAGCACTTCCAGGTGCCCGGCATGCACCTGTGCCAGCCGTCGCCGCAACGCACCCCGGTGTTGTTCCAGGCCGGTGCGTCGGCACGCGGTCAGCAGTTTGCCGCACGGCATGCCGAATGCGTGTTCATCAGCGGGCCAACGCCGCCGGTGCTGCGCCGCTACGCCGACGGCATCCGCCAGGCCTGCGAAGCGGCCGGGCGTGGCCGTGACGAAGTGCTGATCTACGCCCAGGCGCTGTTGATCGTCGCCCCCACGCGGGAAGAGGCCGAGGCCCGCTTTAACGACTATCGCCGCTATGTTGACCTGGACGCTGCCCTGGCGCTGCTGTCAGGCTGGACCGGTATCGACTTCGCCGGCCTCGACCCCGATGCACCGATCGAGTACGTCGAGAACGATGCTGGCCGTGCCGCCCTCGCAGCCTTTACCGCCGCCGACCCAACTCGCCGCTGGACCGTACGCGAAGCCGCCGAATTCGTTGGCCTGGGCGGCCGCGGCCCCGTGCTGATCGGCACTGTCAGCGAAGTGGCCGACCAGCTGGAAACCTGGCTGGACCATACCGGCATCGACGGTTTCAACCTGACCTACGCCGTGCAACCGGACGACCTGGCCAATGTAGTCGACCTGCTGGTGCCCGAGCTGCAACGGCGTGGCCGCTACCCGCTGAGCTACATCGAGGGTCCCCTGCGCCACAAGCTGTTCGGCCGCGGTAGCCAGCTGCCCGAACGGCACGTTGGGCGTCAGGTCAGTATTCAGCGATCAAATACCGGGTATTCCAACATTTAATTTGTGGATGGCACGCACTCGACCCTATTCTGTGGCCACATCCCCTGCGCCGCACCGGCCGGTGCGGTTCAAGGCATGGGGAGAGAACAACAAGTCGAGATCGTCCATGTCGAACCATTCGTACTTCGCCCCACACGGTGGGCACCCGGCTCAAACCGAGCTGCTGACTGACCGTGCCATGTTCACTGAAGCCTATGCCGTCATCCCTAAAGGCGTGATGCGTGACATCGTCACCAGCCACCTGCCCTTTTGGGACAAGATGCGCATGTGGGTCATCGCCCGCCCGCTGACCGGTTTTGCCGAAACCTTCTCCCAGTACATCGTCGAACTGGCCCCGGAAGGCGGCAGCGAGCGCCCTGAGCTGGACGCTGATGCGGAAGCCGTGGTGTTCATCGTCGAAGGCGAACTGGACATCACCGTCGAAGGCAAGCACCACACCCTGGTACCTGGCGGCTACGCCTTCCTGGCCCCGGGCGCCGAGTGGAGCCTGCGTAACAACAGCAAGTCCAACGTCACCTTCCACTGGCTGCGCAAGCACTATCAGAAGGTTGAAGGCCTGGATGTACCGGAATCCTTCGTCACCCACCGCGACAACGCCACCGTCATCGAAATGCCGGGCACCGAAGGCCGCTGGAAAACCACCCGCTTTGTCGACATGGCCGACATGCGCCACGACATGCACGTGAACATCGTCACCTTCCAGCCGGGCGGTGTGATTCCGTTCGCAGAAACCCACGTGATGGAACACGGCCTGTACGTGCTGGAAGGCAAGGCAGTGTACCGTCTGAACCAGGACTGGGTCGAAGTGGAAGCCGGCGACTTCATGTGGCTGCGCGCCTTCTGCCCGCAAGCCTGCTACGCTGGCGGCCCAGGCAACTTCAGCTACCTGCTGTACAAGGACGTGAACCGTCACGTACACCTGACGCTGAACCCTAAACGCTAAGCCCAGGCTGATGCCCGCAAGCCCGCCAACCTGGCGGGCTTTCTGTTTGCCGCGCATACTGAAACACCCACCCCTGCAGGGTACGGCCATGAACCGCTACCTGCTGATCGCGACCTTGCTGCTGTGCACCTCTGCCCTGGCCACCGATGGCTGGAAACTCGCCTACGACCGCGAAGGCATTCGCGTGTACCTGAAAGACCCAAGCGCCTCGCCCTACCCGCAGTTTCGTGGTGTCAGCACCATGAAAGCCAGCGTGCGCACGCTTACTGACCTGCAGGATAACCTGCGCGTAGCCTGCAAGTGGCTGTACGCCTGTGACCAGCTGCGGCTGCTGGATGTGGAAGGTGATAGCACCTGGGTATACCTGACCACCAACCCACCATGGCCGACGAGGCCGCGAGACATGGTGCTGAAAGTGACCAGCGAACGCCTGGCCGACGGTACCCTGGTGCGCCACCTGAGCGCCGAGCCCGACAGAATCCCCAAGGTTGACGGACTGATCCGGGTACGGCACCTGAGTGGCAAGTGGCGGATGAAGCCGCTGGGTGAGCGGGTGACCGAGGTGACCTACCAGTTGCAGGCCGCCCCTGCCGGGGATGTGCCGAGCTGGCTGGCCAACCGGCTAATGGTGGATATAGCGGTGGTGACGCTGCGTACCTTGCGAGCGGTGGCTGAGCGCCAACCTTGAGTATGCTGGTCGCCGCCATCCGCCGGGCTTCGCTCTGGAAGATCACGCCGTACCACGGTACGTACTACAGAAAATAAAAAACGCGGGATGTGCGCAAGGATCGAGACCTTGAATCAGGTCCGGCGAACAGGGAGCGTGACGGGTGTGGGAGCGGGCTTGCCCGCGATGCAGGCTGCGCGATGGAAGGCAAAGGGCTTCACCTGTATTCGCCGGACAACCTCACAGTGATCGTGCTGGCTTTGAGTGCTGTGCAAGAGCATCTTCCACAGATCGTCAGATCCCACCGCCCGCCAGCAACTGCGCCATCACCTCAGCCAACGCCTTGACCATTGCATCCGCGGTCGGCCGGTGCACGATGACGATCTCATAACTGTCGACCTCCGGCAGCCCTTGCCCGGCCCCCAACACCCTGTGCTCGCCGGTGGCCGCCCTTGGCGGCAGCAGGCTGATACCCATGCCATCGGCGACCGCGGCCTGGATGCCACTGAGGCTGGAACTGGTAAAGCTGATGCGCCAGCGCCGGCCCATGCCTTCGATGGCGTTGATCATGTCCTCGCGATACAGGCCACGTGGCGGAAAGGTGACCAACGGGATCGGGTCCAACTCGAAGGCAGGCGTGCGCGCGCTGTCGATCCACTGCAGACGCTCTGGCCAACAGGCCACGCCCTCACGGCTGTTGCGTCGTTGCTTGAGCAGCACCAGGTCAAGCTCGCCATTGTCGTAGGCCTGGCTCAGGTCGCGGCACAAGCCGCTGGTCACTTCGAGCTTCACCTGTGGGTGCAGCCGGCTGAATGCCGACAGCGCATTGGTGGTACGCCCGCCAACGAAGTCCTCGGGCACGCCAAGCCGTACCGTGGTGCCTACCATCGCCCCGGCCAGGGCTTCAAGCATCTGATCGTTCAGGGCAAGCATGTGTCGGGCATAGCCGAGCAAGGTCTGCCCGGCGTCGGTCGGCAGCACATCACGGTTGCCCCGCACCAACAGGCGGTGGCCGACCATGTCTTCCAGGCGGCGTACCTTCTGGCTGATCGTCGACTGGGTCGAATGCAAACGCGCAGCAGCGGTAGTGAAGCTGCCGCAGTCGGCTACTACGACAATAGCGCGCAGCAGATCGAGGTCGAACAAGGCTCTATTCGATTTCACGCTGATGGACATCTGGATATTCAACTAATGAATGGCAAGTCTGCGTTCTATCACGGCTAGTCACCGAGGGCCACTCCTTCCCGCCGAGGATCGGCACCGCCTGACCAACCCTCGCCGCTGCGCTGGATGATCTGCATGCCGCTGGTCATGGTCATCGGCGTCACCTCATGGCCCCAGGCTGCCAACTGGCGGATCAGCGCCGGGCTGCTCAGCCCTGCTTCCACTTCGGTGCCGGCATTGCGACTGCCGAAGTTGGGCAGGCCAGCGGCCTGTTGCGGGTCGAGCTGCCAATCCAGCAGGCCGACCAGTGCCTTGTTCACGTAACCGATGATCTGCGAACCACCCGGCGAACCTAGGCTCGCGACAAACTCGCTCGTGGCACGCGAGAACACCAATGTCGGCGCCATGGCCGACAGCGGCCGTTTGCCCGGCTGCACCCGATTGGCCACAGGTTTGCCGTGCTCGTCGGGGATGAACGAGAAATCGGTCAGCTGATTGTTGAGCAGGAAGCCCTTGACCATCAGGTGCGAGCCAAATGCGGCCTCCACCGAGGTGGTCATGGCCAGGGCCTGGCCGCTGTCATCCACCGCACTGAGGTGAGAGGTGGAGATACGCAGTGGCGAGCGGTCGGGCGCAAGTGCCAGGTCCGCTCCTTGCGGGTGGCCCGGACGGGCGCGCTTCATGCTGTGCTCGCCGATCAGCGCCGCGCGGCTGGCCAGATAAGCAGAGTCGGTCAGGGCCTTGACCGGGACGGGCACGTAGTCGCTGTCGGCCAGGTACTGAGCGCGGTCGGCGTAGGCCAGGCGCTCGGCCTCGGCGATCAGGTGCACGGCCAAGGGCGGGGCTTCCAGGCGGGCCGGGGACGAAGTGGCCAGCGGTCGCAGCGCTGCCAGGTCGCGTTGCGGCGCGGTGCGCTGCACGGCTTCGAGCAGGCCCAAGGTTTGCAGGACGGTCACCCCACCCGATGAAGGTGGCGGCATGCCGCAGATCTGCCAGGCCTTGTAGGGACCGCACAACGGCTCGCGCTCCTTGGCCTGGTACCGCTGCAAGTCCTGCAACGACAGATAACCGGCATTGGCGTGGCTACGCACCTTGGCGACGATGGCTTCGGCAATTTCACCGCTGTAGAACACCTCGGGCCCCTGTGCGGCGATCTGCTCGAAGGTATGAGCCAACTCAGGGTTGCGCAGGATCGTTCCCACCGCCAGCGGCGTGCCCTGTTCATCGAGGAAGTAACGGGCCATGGCGGGTGAGCGTGCAATATAGGGATCCCCGGCCAGTAGCGTGTGCAGGCGCTCGGAAACCGCGAAGCCGTTGCGTGCCAGGGCGATGGCCGGGGTGAACAGGGCGTGCCAGGGCAACTTGCCATGCTGCTCGTGGACCTGTTTCAGGGCACGCAGCACCCCGGGCACGCCCACCGAACGCCCTCCGATCTGCGCCACCCGGAACGGCATGGGTGTGCCATCGGCTTGCAGGAACAGTTTTTCCGTCACCGCCGCAGGTGCTGCCTCCCGCCCGTCGAATGCCTGCACGCGCTTGCCATCCCAGTACAGGATGAACGCCCCGCCACCGATCCCACTGGACTGCGGCTCGACCAGTGTCAGCACCATTTGCATGGCGATGGCGGCGTCAATCGCACTGCCGCCGGCACGCAGCATCGCCCGCCCCGCTTCACTGGCCAGCGGGTTGGCTGCGGCGACCATGTGCCGGCTGGCGTGCACCGGCTGCAAACCGCTACGGTAGCCAGAGGCCAGTTCCGGTGGTGCGGGCAATACCTGGTCGGCCCCGGCCCAGTCACTGGCAGCCAGCAGGCACAGAACGCAGATCAGCGGGGTGGGATATTTCATCGTCAAGCGTCCTGCCTTCACCTATTCAGCGAAGTACTGTCGGTCATAGGCAGTCTCGACTTCAAGCCTTGGTGCAATTACCGGCAAGCCATTCGCTGACCAATACAGCCTTTGCTCTCTGCGTGAGTGCCAGGTTTGCGCAATGACAGATCAGGTCACTTCTTCGAACGGCAGCCCCACATAGTTCTCGGCAATGTTCACCAGCCCCGCCGGCGAGCTCAGGAAGTACTCGCGGTCAGCTTCCTGCATCTTCTGGTCCCAGGCGTCCTTGTGGCTACCGAAGTCATGCAGCAGTTGGGTCATGAACCAGCTGAAGCGCTCGCCCTTCCACACGCGGCGCAGTGCCAGCGGCGAGTATTGCGCCAGCAGGTCGACGCGCCCTTCGTGGTACACCTTGACCAGAATACGGTACAGGTAGTTGACGTCCGAGGCCGCCAGGTTAAGGCCTTTGGCACCGGTAGGGGGGACGATGTGCGCAGCGTCACCCACCAGGAACAGGTGACCATACTGCATGGGTTCGACCACCAGGCTGCGCAGCGGCGCAATACTTTTTTCCAGGGCTGGGCCGGTAACCAGGTCAGCCGCCACGTCGGCGGGCAAACGGGCTTTCAGTTCGTCCCAGAAACGCTCGTCAGACCATTCCTCAACCCGGTCTTGCAAAGGTACCTGCAGGTAGTAGCGGCTGCGTGTTTGCGAGCGTTGGCTACACAACGCAAAACCGCGCTCATGGTGGGCGTAGATCAGCTCGTGATTGACCGGTGGCGTGTCCGACAGCAGGCCCAACCAGCCAAACGGGTAAACTCGCTCATACTGTTTCAGCACGCCCTCCGGGATGCTCTGCCGCGAGATGCCGTGGAAGCCGTCGCAGCCGGCGATATAGTCGCAGTCAACCCGCTGCACCCGGCCATCCTTTTCGAACGTCAGGTAGGGCTTCTGGCCTTTCAGTTCATGCGGCTGGACATTGCTGGCGGAATAAATGATCGGCGCACCACTGGCTTCACGGGCCTGCATCAGGTCACGGGTGACTTCGGTCTGGCCGTACACCATCACCGTCTTGCCCCCGGTCAGGGCCTTGAGATCCAGACGTTGACGGCGCCCGCCAACCAGCAGTTCGACACCCTCGTGCACCAGGCCTTCACGGTCCATGCGCTCGGCCACGCCGGCCTCACGCAGCAGGTCGACCGTACCTTGCTCCAGCACCCCGGCACGAATGCGGCCCAGTACATATTCTGGGGTCTGGCGTTCGACGATGACGTTATCGATACCGGCCTTGTGCAGCAGCTGGCCCAGCAGCAGGCCAGACGGACCTGCACCAATAATTGCAACCTGAGTTTTCATTGTTGTTGTCTCTGTTCGGACGATACCGGCCCGGAACTGGCAGCGGGGCGGCATCTGCTGTTAGGGTTTGCCATTGCATTTTTAATGGCAAAAAATGCCGCTTAAGTGTGCTATTCCATAAAAAAACTGCACTTTTACGAAAAGCGTTCGATTAACGGACAGGTCAGCCCAGATGAAATCCACCCTCCCCGGCGTCCCGTTGTTCAAGCTGTACGGCGAAAATCAGGCCTGGCCCGGCACCGACCTGCTGCACTGCGAATCAATCCCGGCGCGCAGCCGCCTGCATCACTGGGAGATCAAGCCGCACCAGCATGCCGAGCTGTTCCAGCTGCTGTATGTACAGCGTGGCCAGGCCCAGGTGGAGATCGAGGGGGTGCGCAGTGCCATCGGCGAAGCGGCGATCCAGGTAGTGCCGCCGATGACCGTGCATGGTTTTCGCTTCAGCGCCGATATCCAGGGCTATGTCCTGACCTTTGGTACTGCCCTTGTAGCGAACCTGGAACAGCGCCTGGGCGCGCCACTGACGGTGCTGGCACAACCTGCGTGTTACCCGCTGGGCCATGACCGCGTGCACCTGCGCAGCCTGGTCGACACCTTGCAGCAGGAGTACCAGGGCAATGCCCCGGCTCGCGCAGCGATGCTCGAAGCGTTGGTGACCGCGCTGATGGTGTGGATCAGCCGCCGCCAGCAGCAAGGGCTGGCGCCGCGCAACCGCGATGAACGTGACCGGCTGTTGCTGGGGCAGTACTTGCGCCTGGTCGAAGCGCATTACCGCGAGCATCTATCGGTTGAAGATTATGCCGCGCGGCTGAATGTTCCGAGCTTGCAGCTGAACCAGCTGTGCCGGACGCTGAGTGGCCAGACTGCGTTGCAGGTGGTGCACCAGCGGTTGTTGCTGGAGGCGCGACGCAACCTGATCTACACGCGGATGAGCATCGGGCAGTTGTCGGACAGCCTGGGGTTTACCGACCCGACCTACTTCGCCCGGTGGTTCAAGCGCTTGAGTGGGCAGACACCCAATGGGTATCGCAGATCGGGGCTGTCTGAATAATCCATGCCGGCCTCATCTTGACGTATACGTCAACCTGCCCTCAGGATATCCGCATACCCTACGTCGAGCCCGAGCATGAGCACTCAGACCTACAGCATCTCCGACCTGTCCCGCGAGCTGGACATCACCACCCGCGCAATACGCTTCTATGAAGAACAGGGACTGCTCAGCCCTGAGCGTCGTGGCCTGGAACGTATCTACTCACCGCGCGACAAGGTCAGCCTGAAGCTCATCCTGCGCGGCAAGCGCATCGGCTTTTCCCTGGCCGAGTGCCGTGAGCTGATCGAACTGTACGACCCCACCAGCGGCAACCTCAAGCAGCTCAACAGCATGCTGGCGAAAATCGCCGAGCGCCGTGCCCAGCTGGAGCAGCAGATGCTGGACATTCACCAGATGCAACTGGAACTGGACACCGCCCAGGAGCGCTGCGAACAAGCCCTGGCCGCCACCCTGAACAACAAAGACAACCGCTGAACGCCACAGGAAACCCGCCATGTCCTTGCCCAAACACGTCCGCCTGGTCGAAGTCGGCCCCCGCGACGGCCTGCAGAACGAAGCCCAGCCCATCAGCGTCGCCGACAAGGTACGCCTGGTCAACGACCTCACCGAAGCGGGCCTGGCCTATATAGAAGTGGGCAGTTTCGTGTCCCCCAAGTGGGTGCCACAAATGGCCGGCTCTGCCGAGGTTTTCGCCGGCATCCAGCAGCGCCCCGGTGTGACGTATGCCGCACTGGCGCCGAACCTGCGTGGTTTCGAGGACGCCCTGGCTGCCGGGGTGAAGGAAGTGGCGGTCTTCGCTGCCGCCTCCGAAGCGTTTTCGCAGCGCAACATCAATTGCTCGATCAGCGAAAGCCTCAAGCGTTTCGAACCCATCATGGACGCTGCGCGCAGCCACGGCGTGCGCGTGCGCGGGTATGTGTCTTGCGTGCTGGGCTGCCCTTATGAGGGCAAGGTCAGCGCCGAGCAGGTGGCCCCGGTGGCCCGCGCCCTGCACGACATGGGCTGCTATGAGGTCTCGCTGGGTGACACCATCGGCACCGGAACCGCAGGCGACACCCGGCGCCTGTTCGAGGTGGTGTCGGCCCAGGTACCGCGCGAGCAGCTGGCCGGACACTTCCATGACACTTACGGCCAGGCCCTGGCCAACGTCTATGCCAGCCTGCTTGAAGGCATCAGCGTGTTCGACAGCTCAGTAGCCGGGCTGGGCGGCTGCCCTTACGCCAAGGGTGCTACCGGCAATATCGCCAGTGAAGACGTCGTGTACCTGCTGCAAGGGCTTGGCATTGAAACCGGCATCGACCTGGGCCGGCTGATAGCCGCCGGCCAGCGCATCAGCAGCGTGCTGGGCCGCGAAAACGGGTCGCGGGTAGCACGGGCCTGCAGCGCTCAATAGGTCACACGGGTGTCACATTGGTGTGGGTGAAGTGTTACCTCCCGCACATTTCACAGCAAAAAATCGGGTAACAGGGAAACAAATCGGCAGAATTTCAGGCTGGGCGGTGTCGACCAAAATTCTTAACTCATTGATTTTAAAGGGTTTTCAAAAGTTGGCACGCACCCTGCTATATCTCTGGTACAACAACAAAAAAAACGCGATACCCAATAAAAACAACAGGTAACGGCTCTGACATAACAAGAACAACACGGCAGAGGCGTAGCAAGCAGATTTTTTTGGAGTCGACACGCTTTTCAGGGGTTCGCCCCGCGGTCTGGCACAGAACAATAAAACTACCTCAAGGTAGCGGCAGCCAGGTTCGGATCAGCGATGATGACAGCAGGTCAGCGCTCAAAAAAATACGTTTGCTCTTGACCCCGCATGGGGGTCGCCCGCAGCACCAGGACAAGCCGACAAAAACAACAATAGGCCGGTCCCAATAATAAAAAAAGAGCAGGCAACAACGCTTTGAGGGGAGCTTCGGCTCCCCTCAGTGCTTCCTGCCCTCTTCCTCCTTCTGCTTCTCCTCATCCTTTCCTTCGACCTTCTCCACCAGCAACGGCATCGTGCCCAGTACCAGCAGGGCCAGTACCGTGCTGATCAGCGCCGTGGCTTCGCGTCCCATGCCAGCCGCCATACCGATGGCAGCCGTCATCCATAGCCCGGCAGCGGTCGTCAGCCCCTTCACATGGCTGGTGTTCTGGCCGTTACCCTTCAGAATGGTACCCGCACCGAGAAACCCGATACCGGCAACGATGCCTTGGATCACCCGGCTTAGCGCCTGGTCATCGGCCCCCGCCATGCTGGGTGACAGCATGAACAGGGCAGCGCCCAGCGAGACCAGCATGTGGGTACGCACCCCGGCAGACTTGCCCCTGTGTTCACGCTCGAAGCCCAGTATTGCGCCAAGCACAGCAGCCATCAGCAAGCGCACAAGGATTTGCGTGACCTCGCGCTCATCGGTGACATCGGCGAATTCGGCCTGGATTGCTTGCCAGATGACATCCATCGCGGTGCTCCCCTGCCTGAGCATATGGTTTCAGGGTTGACCTCTTCACGCAGTGCAAAGTGCCGCTCAGCCTACCGATGCAGCAACTGGCCCCTGACCGCGGTCCACCCTGTAACCACCCCAGGAGGATCCCACCATGCCCATTGAAATCGACGAAACCACCCGCCGCTGCACGCTGATTGGCGAAGGCTTGCGCATCGAGGGCGAAGGCCCGGACATCGAGATCATCACCGACGAGCAGTTGCGCATGTCGGTGGCCATTCTGGCCGGCCAACGCGTGCCGATCACGGAAACCGAAGCCGATACACTGACCGTGGCGGGTGCGGTGGATAGCCGCAGGCATCTGAAGGCCAGCGCGCCAGGCTCGGTGATATGAGGCCTGGCGGGGCTATGCGGCAAATCTGATATGGTTTTTATCGTAAAATCTGAACCTGTGCTGATAACAGCTTCAGCGCCATAGTGCTCATGCCTGATCGAGGCCTGATGAGCAGCGAACCATGAACGATAGAATCCCTTTTACAGAGATCGCCACCGCCCCAGCCAGCATCCAAGCGCGACGCACCGACAGCGGCATCCATACCCGCAGCTTTACCGGGCTTTACCGTAACCTGCGCATCGGCTTTGCCGGCGCCCTGTTCGTGCTGTTCTTCGGCACGGCCTGGCTGAACTGGAACGGCCGCCAGGCCGTACTGTGGGACCTGGGGAACAGCAAGTTCCACATCTTCGGCGCCACCTTCTGGCCACAGGACTTCATCCTGCTGTCGGCGCTGCTGATCATCTGTGCCTTTGGCCTCTTCGCCATCACCGTCTACGCCGGGCGTGTCTGGTGCGGTTACAGTTGCCCGCAAAGTACCTGGACCTGGCTGTTCATGTGGTGCGAAAAGGTTACCGAGGGCGACCGCAACCAGCGCATCAAGCTGGCCGCGGCGCCCTGGAGCATGAACAAACTGGCCCGTCGCACGCTCAAGCACAGCCTGTGGTTGGCCATTGGCGTGCTCACGGGGCTGACCTTCGTCGGCTACTTCACCCCGATCCGGCCACTGGCCGCAGAATTGCTCACCTTGCAACTGGGCGGTGTGGCACTGTTCTGGGTGCTGTTCTTCACGGCCGCTACCTACATCAATGCCGGCCTGCTGCGTGAAGCGGTGTGCCTGCACATGTGCCCGTATGCGCGCTTCCAGAGCGTGATGTTCGACAAGGACACCCTGGCGGTCGCTTACGACCCGCGTCGTGGCGAAGCCCGTGGTCCGCGCAAGAAAGGCAGTGATGTCGGTGCCCAGGGACTGGGCGACTGCATCGATTGCACCCTGTGCGTGCAGGTGTGCCCCACCGGCATCGACATCCGTGATGGCTTGCAAATGGCTTGCATCGGCTGTGCCGCGTGCATCGACGCCTGTGATGGGGTAATGGACAAGATGGGTTACGCCCGCGGCCTGATTGGCTACAAGTCCGAGCACAGCCTGCAAGGCGGTACCACGCACTGGCTGCGCCCGCGCCTGTTGGGCTACGCTGCCGCACTGCTGGTCATGATCGGGGCACTGGTGGTGGCCCTGCAGATGCGCCCGATGGTATCGCTGGATGTGATCAAGGACCGCGGCCTGTTCCGTGAAAACGCCCAAGGCCAGATCGAGAACATTTACCTGCTCAAGGTCATCAACAAGACCGAACGTACCCAGCACTATCAATTGCGCCTGCTGGACGCTGACGGTTTCACCCTGCAGGGCAGTAGCGCACTGGTCATCCCTGCTGGCGAAATGAGCGAACTGCCGGTGTCGGTGGCGATGCTCGCCGAGCGCCCGACCAGCAGCTCGCAGACGCTGAGCTTTGAAATCAGCGAGCGTGACGACCCCGCTATCCGCAGCGTGGCGCACAGTCGCTTCGTCGCCCCCATGAACCGCTGATCCCTTACACTCACCCCACCTTGCCTGCCAGGCTGGACAGAAGGCCAGAATGAAACGCTACGAACGCTTCGCCGATGACATTGCCGAACTGATCCGCTCCGGGGTGCTGGGCCCCGGCCAGCGCGTGCCGTCCGTACGCTACGCCAGCCAGACCCACGGGGTCAGCCCGTCTACCGTGTTCCAGGCCTATTACCTGCTGGAACGCCGCGGGCTGATCCGCGCCCGGCCGCGCTCCGGGTATTTCGTCAACGCCCACGTGCCGCGTCAGTTCTGCGAGCCGCAAGCGCTGCAGCCGGTGAGCGAGTCTACCGATGTCGACGTCAGCGCCTTGGTATTTTCGATCCTCGACTCGATCAAGGACCCCAACACCATTGCCTTCGGCTCAGCCTTTCCCAGCCCTGAGCTGTTCCCGCTGCAACGCCTGTCGCGCTCACTGGCCAGTGCCAGCCGCAGCATGGACCCGCGCATGGTGGTGACCGATCTGTCCCCCGGCAACCCGCAGCTGCGCCGGCAGATCGCCCTGCGCTACATGGTCGGTGGGCTGATGCTGCCGATGGAAGAGCTGCTGATCACCAACGGCGCACTGGAGGCCCTGAACCTGTGCCTGCAGGCCGTGACCCAGCCGGGCGACCTGGTCGCCATCGAGGCCCCGGCCTTCTATGCCTGCCTGCAGGTGCTGGAGCGGCTCAAGCTCAAGGCCGTGGAAATCCCCGTGCACCCGCGCGAGGGCATGGACCTGGGGGTGCTGGCGCAGACCCTGGAAAAGCACCCGGTAAAGGCCGTGTGGTGCATGACCAACTTCCAGAACCCGGTGGGTGCAAGCATGCCGGAGGCCAAGAAACAGGCCCTGGTGGAGTTGCTGGCGCGCCATCAGGTGCCGTTGATCGAAGACGACGTGTACGCCGAGCTGTACTACTCGCAACAGGCGCCCAAACCCGCCAAGGCCTTCGACACTCAGGGCCTGGTCATGCACTGCGGTTCGTTCGCCAAAAGCCTGGCACCGGGCTATCGCATTGGCTGGGTGGCCGCCGGGCGCTTTGCGCAGAAGATCGAGCGGTTGAAACTGATGACCTCCCTTTGTGCCTCCATGCCGGCCCAGGCGGCCATCGCTGACTACCTGCAACACGGCGGCTACGACCGCCACCTGCGCAAGCTGCGCTACGCGCTGGAGGGCCAGCAGGCCAACATGCTGGCAGCCATCGCCCGCCACTTCCCGGCGCAGACTCGGGTCAGCCAGCCCTCCGGCGGCTACTTCCTGTGGCTGGAACTGCCCGAGCAGATGGATGCCCTCAAGCTGTTCCACATGGCCCTGGCCCAAGGCATCAGCATCGCCCCTGGGCCGATCTTTTCGCCCACCCGACGCTTTGGCAATTGCATCCGCCTGAACTACGGCAGCCCCTGGCATGACGGCGCCGAACAGGCGATGGAGACCCTCGGGCGGATCATTCGCTCGTTCTGATAGCGAGGGGCCAGAGGGACGACTATAGTTGCTCGGTCCGACCATCAGGCCCTCGTCATGCAGCCAGATACGTCCTTTGCCCGATTGCAAGCGCGTGTCGCAGAACTGGAAGCACGCCTGGCAGAACGCGAAGACAGCGCTCAGGCGCATGACAGGCTGCTTGGAGAACTGCTCGACAACAGCCCGGCCAACGTGTTTGCTGCCGACCGCAGGATGCGCCTGTTGGCCATCAACCGCACGGCGCGCGAAACCTTCGAGCGTTACCGAGGCTTCGTGCCGCAGATTGGTGACTACGTACCCCAGTTCCTGACCGGTCAACCCGACATCATGGGCCGCCTGGCCCCGATATGGCCGCGCATACTGGCAGGGGAAGCGTTCATCGACACCGTCACCTTCGGGCCGGACGACGCACCACGCCACTACGAAATTCGCTATCACCCGTTACTCGATGCTCAGCAGCGAATTCAGGGCGGCTACCTGTTCGCCTATGACATCACGCAGCGCGTGACCGAACAGGAACGCCTGCAGCAGGCCGAAGAAGCACTGCGCCAGGCGCAGAAAATGGAGGCGGTCGGCCAGTTGACCGGCGGGATTGCCCATGATTTCAACAACCTGCTGGCCAGCATCCTTGGCGCCCTGGAACTGGCCGGGCAGCGTCTGGTGCAGCAACGCGTGGCGGACACCGCGCAGCTGCTTGAACTCAGCCGGCACAATGCCCAACGCGCCGCAGCCTTGGTGCAGCGCTTGCTGGCATTCTCACGGCAGCAGACGCTGGTCCCGCACCGGGTCGATGTGCAGCAACTGGCGGCCGGTATGCACGACCTGATCAGCAGCTCCACCGGCCCCTATGTCGACTACCACGACCAGACACATGCCGGGCTATGGCCCATCCGAATAGACGCACAGCAACTGGAAAATGCGCTGCTCAACCTGTGCATCAACGCCCGTGACGCCATGCCGCTTGGCGGCACCTTGAGCATCGGTTGCGCCAATGTCGAAGTGCAAGGCGCCGAAGCCAGACAGCTGGGCCTGGCCGCTGGCCAGTTTCTGCGTATACGCGTTGAAGACACTGGCATGGGCATGTCCAAAGCAGTGATGCAGCGCGCCCCTGAGCCCTTCTTCACCACCAAGCCGCTCGGCCAGGGCACTGGCCTTGGGCTCTCCATGGTCTACGGCTTTGTGCGGCAATCCGGGGGCCAGCTGGTCATCGATAGCACCCCTGGCCAGGGTACGGCCATCAACCTGTATCTGCCCCGCGATGAAAGCGTCGCCGCCGCTTCACCCAGCCCCCACGTCGAGGGGCCTGCGCCTGCGGCCTCGCTTCAGCAGCGCGTATGCAAGGTGATGCTGGTGGAAGACGAGCCGGCCCTGCGCCTGGTCATGCTGGAGGTATTGCTGGACCAGGGCTATGAAGTTCAGGCATTCGAAGATGGCCGCCAGGCATACAAGGCCTTGCAGGAAGCCCCAGCGCCGGACTTGCTGATTACCGATGTCGGCCTGCCCGGGGGAATCGATGGCTACCAACTCGCGGACGCCTGTCGAGCTATTGCGCCGCATGCAGCGGTGCTGCTGATCACAGGGCATGACCCTGCGCACAGTATGGCAAATGCGCGGCCCGACCGGCGCACCGAACTGCTGGCCAAGCCATTCGATCTTCAGGCACTTGCCCAGGCGCTTGAACGGCTGCTGGGGAGCACCGCCCAGTCGCACTGAGCGGCTATTCGCCTACAGGTGAACACGTTAAAGTCAGGACTTTTCATTTGCCGGACGCAGGCATGCCTTCTCGTGATCTGAACTCACTGCGCCAACAAGTCGAAGACCTCCAGCGACAGAACACACTGCTGGAGCAACGGCTTGCAAGCCTCCAGGCGCACGACCAGGACTTCTATCGCTCACTGTTCGACACCATGGACGAAGGCTTCTGCATTATCGAATTCTTCGATGGCCCCCATGGCCCGCTGAGTGACTACGTGCATGTGCTGGCCAACGCAGCCTATACCAAACACGCCGGCATCCCCAACGTGGTCGGGCAAAAACTGCGCGAGATGGTGCCTGATGAGGCAGATGACTGGGTGGCCCGCTATGGCGCGGTGCTTCGCACCGGTGAACCGCTGCACTTCGAGCAGGAACTGGTTGCTACCGGCCGTGTGCTGTCAGTGACCACTTTTCGCATAGAGCCTGCCGAGAAACGCCAGGTAGCGGTATTGTTCAAGGATGTGACCGAACGCCGGCGTGCAGAGCAGGCCCTGCAGCGTCTGAACGAAGAGCTCGAACAACGGGTGAGTGCCGCACTGGCGGAGCGACGCTTGTTTGCCGAGCTTGTCGATCACAGTGTGGTCAATGTGCATGTGGTCGACAAGGACCTGCGCTGGCTGGCTGTCAATCGCCAGGCCAGGCATGACTTCCACCTGCTGTACGGGAGGACACCCGAAATCGGCGACTACCTGCCCGGGTTGTTCGACGATGGCACCGCCGGCCAGACGCCTATTCTGCCGATGTGGCAGCGCGCCCTGGCAGGCGAGCAGTTCATCGAGATCGGTACCTTCGGCAAGCCCCCCGCGCTGCGCCATTACGAGTTGCGGTTCAACGCCTTGCGCGACCCCAAAGGCGAGGTACAGGGCGCGTTTCTGTTCGCCTATGACATCAGTGAACGGGTGCAGGAGCAGGAACGCTTGGCCAAGGCCGAAGCGGCGCTGCGCCAGGCACAGAAAATGGAGGCAGTAGGCCAGCTCAGTGGCGGCATTGCCCATGACTTCAACAATTTGCTGGGCGGCATCCTTGGTGCTCAGGAGCTGATGCGTCAACGCCTGGACCAGTCACGCTTCGACGCCCTGGCACCCTTGCTGGAGCTGTCCAGCAGCGCGGCGCAGCGGGCCTCGTCGCTGGTGCACCGGCTGCTGGCGTTCTCCCGCCAGCAGACCCTGCAACCCTGCTCCACGCAGGTGGCCACTTTGGTGGCTGGCATGGAAGACCTGCTTCGCCGCACCATCGGCCCGGCGATTACCCTGAGCAGCCGCTTCGCCAACCAGCTGTGGCCAACCTTCATCGACCCTCCCCAACTGGAAAGCGCCTTGCTCAACTTGTGCATCAACGCGCGCGATGCCATGCCGGCCGGTGGTGTGATCGAGATCATTGGCGACAACCTGCGGCTTGACGACAAGCAGGCCCTGGCACTGGCACTGCCGGCCAGCGAGTACGTGCGGCTGAGCATCGTCGACAACGGTAGCGGCATGTCGGCTGAAGTCGTTGAGCGCGCAGTCGAGCCGTTCTTCACCACCAAGCCGATGGGCCAGGGCACCGGCCTGGGTCTGTCCATGACCTATGGCTTCGTGCGCCAGTCGGGTGGGCAATTACGGGTGCTGTCGGTGCCTGGCGAGGGTACCCGCATCGAGCTGCTGTTACCCCGCCACCACGCGCAAGCCCAGGCGCCAATCAGCAAACCGCAGCGCGCGCCTTTGCGAAGAAGCAGCGAGACTGCAAAACGCATTCTGTTGGTTGAAGACCAGACCGCCTTGCGCCTGGTGATAGGTGAAGTGCTGGAAGAGCTGGGCTATCGGGTGGACGCCTTCGAGAACGGTCCGTCTGCCCTCACCCACCTGCAAAGTGGCGAACGGCCGGACTTGCTGCTGAGCGATGTCGGCCTGCCTGGCGGCCTGAATGGCCGCCAGGTAGCCGAACGCTGCCGTGAGCGTTACCCGGACCTCAAGGTACTGTTGATGACTGGGTACGATGAGAGCGCGGCGTTCAGCGACGGCCAACCGCTGCAAGGTACGCTGGTGTTGACCAAGCCGTTCGAACTGGACGCACTGGCGGAGCGGGTTCGTGAGCTGCTGGAAACTTGACGGGCGCGTTCAGCGCCCGCCGCCCAGGTCGATGAAGCTGCCGGTGGCATAGGAGGCTTTGTCCGAAAGCAGCCAGAGGATGGCCTCGGCCACTTCCTCGGGACGCCCCCCTCGGCCCATGGGCAAGCCAGGTTCGAGCTTGCTGACGCGGTTTGGGTCACCCGACAGCGCATGGAAACCGGTATGGATATAGCCCGGCCGGACGCCATTGACGCGCACGCCCTCGCCTGCCACTTCTTTGGCCAGGCCGATGGTGAAGGTGTCGAGCGCGCCCTTGGAGGCGGCATAGTCGACATATTCGTTGGGCGAACCCAGGCGTGCGGCTACCGATGATACGTTGACGATGGCCCCGCCTTGCCCGCCATGTCGGCGCGCCATGCGCAGCAGGGCGTGCTTGGCGCAGAGCATGGGGCCGACGACGTTGGTTTTCATGACGTTCAGCAGCCGGAACTCGGACATGTCCTCGACCCTGCTTTGCTGGCCGATGGTGCCGGCGTTGTTGACCAGTGCGGTGACCGGGCCGAGCTCATCGTCGACGCGCAGGAACAGTTGGATGATTTCATCCTCGACGCTGACGTCGGCGCGCACCGCGATGGCCTCGGCGCCCAGGGCGCGGACCTGGCTGAGGATGGTTTCGGCGGCCTGGTCATCGGCGTGATAGTTGATGCAGATGCGGTAGCCCTGGCGGGCGGCCAACAGCGCAGTGGCGGCGCCGATGCCGCGGCTGCCGCCGGTGATGACGATGACGTTCTCCATGGGTTTGCCAATGGTTTTGGGAAGGGAGCATCGACAATAGGCGAAATGGCGCTGCGTTGGAATGACAAAGATCAGCACAGCCAACCCTCTGCTGTTGATGTGGCTGTTGATGTGGCTGTTGATCTGGCTTTTGATCTGGCTTTTGATCTGGCTTTTGATCTTGATCTTCGCGACTTCAGGAGGCCGAACGCAGGCCTTGCGGAGGCAGGTGACGGGCATGGATGCCCGTCAAGCGCTGAGGCCCCAGGATGGGGCCTTCGGCGCGGTCCTGCCGGGAGCAAGGCCGGAGTGAGGGAACCCCGGAGCGCAGCGCAGGGGCCGGATGATGGGAGCGCAGCGTTTTTTGGTTACTTTTTGTCGCGTTTGACAAAAAGTGACTCGCCGTAAGGGCGAAAAGGTGAGTCCGTGTCGCCATCGCGAATGGACTGTTCGCTGAGTCAAAACAGACGAATTTGCTTCTTGCTTCTTGCTTCTTGCTTCTTGCTTCTTGCTTCTTGCTTCTTGCTTCTTGCTTCTTGGATGTGGGCATCCACATCGAGTAGGTATTCATTCGCGCAGGTGGCGCATCATCACCTTTCCGCCCTTACGGCGGGTCACTTTTTGTCAAACGCGACAAAAAGTAACCAAAAAACGCTGCGCTCCTATCATCCGGCCCCTGCGCTACGCTCCGGGGTTCCCTCGCTCCGGCCTTGCTCCCGGGAGGACCGCGCTGCAGGCCCCATCCTGGGGCCCAGCGCTTGACGGGCATCCATGCCCGTCACCTCCCTTCGCAAGCCCTGCGCTCGGCCTCCTGAAGTCGCAATCCGCAGCGCCTGGGCTATCGCGCGCTTAGAAGCAAAATCAAAAGCCGAAGCGAGAGCGAGAGCGAGAGCGAGAGCGAGAGCGAGAGCATCGAGATCTTGCCTTGTGTTTAGATCAACTCTGCTGTTGATCTTGATCTTGATCTTGATCTTGATCTTGATCTTCGCGACTTCAGGAGGCCGAACGCAGGCCTTGCGGAGGCAGGTGACGGGCATGGATGCCCGTCAAGCGCTGAGGCCCCAGGATGGGGCCTTCGGCGCGGTCCTGCCGGGAGCAAGGCCGGAGTGAGGGGACCCCGGAGCGCAGCGCAGGGGCCGGATGATGGGAGCGCAGCGTTTTTTGGTTACTTTTTGTCGCGTTTGACAAAAAGTGACTCGCCGTAAGGGCGAAAAGGTGAGTCAGCGTCGCCATCGCGAATGGACTGTTCGCTGAGTCAAAACAGACGAATTTGCTTCTTGCTTCTTGCTTCTTGCTTCTTGGATGTGGGCATTCACATCGAGTAGGTATTCATTCACGAAGGTGGCGCATAGTCACCTTTCCGCCCTTACGGCGGGTCACTTTTTGTCAAACGCGACAAAAAGTAACCAAAAAACGCTGTGCTCCCATCATCCGGCCCCTGCGCTACGCTCCGGGGTCCCCTCGCTCCGGCCTTGCTCCCGGGAGGACCGCGCTGCAGGCCCCATCCTGGGGCCCAGCGCTTGACGGGCATCCATGCCCGTCACCTCCCTTCGCAAGCCCTGCGCTCGGCCTCCTGAAGTCGCAATCCGCGGCGCCTGGACTATCGCGCGCTTAGAAGCAAGATCAAAAGCCGAAGCAAGACCGAGACCGAGACCGAGACCGAGACCGAGAGCATCGGGATCTTGCCTTGTTTAGCTCAATGCCCCGCCGATGCCGGGCCCGCCTTGGCGGTAAAGGGCGGCTTGGCGAACCACACCAGCAGAATCAACCCGGCAAACACCCAGCTCATCAACGTGAAGTAATCCACCGTCGACATCATGTAAGCCTGCCCGTTGAGTATCTGCTCCAACTGCGCATAACTCTGCGGGCTGGCGCCGCCCAACTGCTCAAGGGTATACCGCGTCGCCGGGTCGAACTGGCTGATGTGCTCGCTCAGATAGGCATGGTGCTGGTCCGCCCGACGAATCCAGATCCAGGTGGTCAACGAAGCCGCAAAACTCCCGCCCAAGGTTCGCAGGAAAGTCGCCAGCCCCGAACCGTCGGCAATCTGGTGCGGCGGCAGATCAGACAGAAGAATGCTCAACGTCGGCATGAAGAACAACGCCACGCCAATCCCCATGAACAACTGCACCAAAGCCACGTGCTGGAAGTCCACCTCGCTGGTGAAACCAGCACGCATGTAGCAACTGGTACCGATCGCCAGGAACGCCAACCCAGCCAGCACCCGCAAGTCGAACCGGTGCGCATATTTACCCACGAACGGCGACATGATCACCGGCAGCAAGCCGATCGGCGCAACCGCCAGGCCTGCCCAAGTCGCGGTATAGCCCATCTGCGTCTGCAACCACTGCGGCAGGATCAGGTTGATACCGAAGAACCCGGCATACCCCCCGACCAGCACAATGGTGCCAATGCGGAAGTTGCGGTGCACGAACAGACGCAAGTTGACCACCGGGTGCCGGTCGGTCAGCTCCCAGATCACGAACACCGCCAGGAACACCACCGAGATCAGGCTGCCGACAATGATGAACGACGATTCGAACCAGTCCAGATCGTTGCCTTTGTCCAGCACTACCTGCAAGGCACCGACGCCGATAATCAGGGTCAGCAGGCCAATGTAATCCATCGGCTGGCGGCTGGTGACCACCGGGCGCGTGCGCATCTGCTGGCGCACCACGGCAGCAGCGAACAGGCCGATGGGCACATTGATGAAGAAGATCCATGGCCAGCTGTAGCTATCGGTAATCCAGCCCCCAAGAATCGGCCCGGCAATCGGCGCCACCACCGTGACCATCGCCAGCAGCGCCAGTGCCATCCCCCGTTTTGCCGGGGGGTAGACAGCAATCAGCAGGGTTTGGGTCATCGGGTAAAGCGGCCCGGCGACCACGCCCTGCAAGACACGAAACCCCACCAGCTCGGGCATCGACTGGGCAATACCACACAGGAACGACGCCAGCACGAACAGCAGCGTGGCCCAAATGAACAGCTTCACTTCACCAAAGCGCCGGCTCAGCCAGCCGGTCAGCGGCAAGGCGATAGCGTTGCTCACCGCGAACGAGGTGATGACCCAGGTACCTTGCTCGTAACTCACCCCCAGGTTGCCGGAAATGGTCGGCAAGGCCACGTTGGCGATGGTGGTGTCCAGCACCTGCATGAACGTCGCGAGCGACAGGCCGATGGTGGTCAGCAGCAGACTCGGCGGCGTGAACTGGGCAGCGGCGTTGTTGCTCATCGTTGCGCCGTCTTGCCGGTTGCGCTGTTCTCGTGAATCAGCCGGGCGATCAGGTTGTCGGCTTCGACCAGCTGGTGGTCATACACCTGGGTGGTGTAGCTGGCCTTCTGCGGAGGCTGCTGGGCCAAAGCCGGGCCGCTCTGGTCATGCAGGTCGACTTCAACCACGGTGGACAGGCCGATACGGAGGGGGTGGTCCTTGAGCTGGTCGGGGCTGAGGTGGATGCGCACGGGTACTCGCTGGACAATCTTGATCCAGTTACCGGTTGCGTTCTGCGCCGGCAGCAAGGCAAAGGCGCTGCCGGTGCCCGCGCCAAGGCTGTCGACCGTGCCGCTGTACTTGACCTCGCTGCCGTACAAATCAGCGGTGACTTCCACCGGCTGGCCAATGCGCATCTCACGCAGCTGGGTTTCCTTGAAGTTGGCATCGATCCACACCTGATCCAGCGGGATTACCGCCATGGTCGCGGTGCCCGGCTGCAGGCGCTGGCCCAACTGGACGGTACGCTTGGCAACGTAGCCGGTGACCGGCGCGACCAACGTGGTGCGGGCGTGGTCGAGGTAGGCCTGGCGCAGGTCGGCAGCAGCAGCCATGACGTCGGGGTGCGAGGACACCACGGTGTCGTCGACCAGCGCGCTGCTGGTGCTGAGCTGTTGGCGCGCACTGTTGACGGCGGCCTGGGCAACGGTCAGGTCGTCGCGGGCATGGGACAGTTCTTCTGCGGCAATCGCACCGCTGTCAGCCAGCACCTTGCGCCGGTTGAAGTCCTGCTGCGCCTTGCGCAGTTCAGCTTGGCGCGTTTCCAGTTGAGCCTTCAGCGAGTCGACGTTGCTGTACAGCCCGCGCACCTGCCGCACGGTGCGTGCCAGCTTGGCTTCGGCGGACTGCAAGGCCACTTCGCTGTCGGCCGGGTCGAATTGCAGCAACACCTGGCCGGCGTGGACCAGGTCGCCGTCATCGGCCCCGATGCTGGTAACGGTGCCAGCGACCAGCGGGGTGATCTCCACCACGTTGCCGTTGACGTAGGCATCGTCGGTGCTTTCGTGCCAACGCCCGACAATGCTGTACCAGGCCCAGGTGCCGACCCCGGCAAGGATCAGCAGCAACAGCAGGCCAAGCAGCCAGGCCTTGCGCTTGCGTGACGACTCGGGCGCGGCGGAGGGAGTCGGGGTGTCTGTGGGAGTGGCCATGACAATACCTTGGATAATTCGTTACAGGGTTCAACGGTCGCCGAAGCGGCGGATCGTCAACGGGTCGCCAGCACTGAGCAGCACCTTGGCCAGCAGGCCTTCCAGGGTCTTGAGCTCCTCTGGTGCCAGCACGCCGCACAACTCGTTCATGGCGGCGGCGCCAATTTCCGGCAGGCGGTTGGCCAGGCGCTGGCCGTCCGCAGTGAGTGCCAGGCGCACTTGGCGCCGGTCGTCGGCGCAGCGGTTGCGCACGATCAGTTCCTTCTGCTCGAGGCGGTCGAGCATGCGGGTCATCGAACCGCTGTCCAGGCCCAGGTACCGGCACAGTTCGGCCGGGGTATCCACCTGGTACTGGGTGACGATGATCAGCACTTTGAACTGCGCGGCGGTGACGCCCTCTGACTCCAGGTGCCAGTCAAGAATGCGGTCTTTGAGAATCGCAGCACGGCCAAGCAACATGCCGATGGCGCAGGTCTGGAAGTTTTCGGGGGAAAAATGGGCCATCGTTGACTGCTCAGTTAAGTGTGTAGAAATATTACTGCCTAGGCAGTGAATGTCAAAGCCTTCATTAGCAAGCTATGAAATATTTCATGACTTCTGCCTGTCTCACCGCTCTCAGCAGGCGCGTATTGCGGCCCATTGCTGCACACAAGGCCGCGCCTGCAAGGGTGTGCGTAAAGGCGGCTAACGCGCTCGCAGGCCCAACGCCTCCACCGCCCCGCAAGCAATCGCCATTCCCACCAGTTCTGCGAGGCTGCCCGCCTGCAACCGCTTCATCACCCGCCCCCGGTACAGGTCCACGGTCTTGACGCTGATGCCCAACTGCTCGGCAATTTCGCGGTTGCTCAACCCTTGGGCCAAGGGTACGAACACGTCCCGCTCACGCGGCGTCAGGCCATCGATACGCGCCTGCACCAAGGCCAGCGCCTGATCGCCTTGTCGCGCCAGCCCGGCGTGCTCCAGCGCAGCCTGAACGCTGTCGAGCAGCAACTGGTCGTTGTAGGGTTTTTCGATGAAGTCGCAGGCACCGGCCTTGAATGCCCGCACCACGATCGGTACATCGGCATGACCGCTGACGAAGATCACCGGCACCATCAGGCCACGCTCACGCATCGCCTGCTGCACAGCCAGCCCGCCCAACCCCGGCATGCGCACATCCAGCAGCACACAGGCGGGCCCATCATCGACGCAGGCGTCGAGAAACGCCTGCCCGCTGGCGAACGGCAAGGCTTGCAGGCCCACCGACTGCAGCAGCCAGACCGTAGAGTCGCGCATCCCCTGGTCGTCATCGACCACATACACTTTTGCTTGCAACACTGCCTCCCCTTATTCCCTGCTGACCGCCAGCCGGCAGCACAGTACCAGACCGCCGTTGTCACCCGCCCGCGCCCACAGGCTGCCACCAAAGCCTTCGATCAGGCTGCGGCTCATGCTCAAGCCCAAGCCCAGGCCGTCGGCCTTGCTGGTGGTGAACGGCGTAAAGATTTCATCCAGCCGCTCCGGTGCCACGCCCGGGCCCTGGTCGGCTACCTCGACCAGCACCCCATCGCCATCGCGCGCAGCGCAGAGCAGGATACGTGACGGCCGCTCCCCCTGCCGCTCGCGATTGGCATCGATGGCATTGCGCAGCAGGTTGAGCAGCACCTGCTCCAGCAGCACCCGGTCGGCATACACCAAGGGCAGTTGAGCGCTCATGCGAAGTTCCACCTGCACTTGGTCCCGCGCGGCTTCCCAGGCGCACAGGCGCATGGCTTCGCCAGTCAGCTCGGCCACATCCAGCGCCTCCAGGCGGCGCGGCCCCTTGCGCAGGAAGGCACGCAGGCGGCGGATCACTTCGGCGGCATGGGTGGCCTGTTCGCTGATACGCTGCAGGCCCTGGCCTACCCGATCGCGAGCCTGGGGGTCACGTTCCAGGCCCTGCAGGTAACGCTGACTGGCGTTGGCATAGTTGACCACGGCGGCCAGTGGCTGATTGATTTCATGGGCGATGCCCGAGGCCAGCTCGCCCAGGGTCGCGAGGCGGGCACTGTGAGCCAGGCTTTCCTGCGCTTCGATGCGCAAGGTGATGTCGCGGGACACGCTGACCACCTCCACCACCGCGCCCGTGTAGGTCTCGCGGATCGCCCGGCTGGCGATTTCGAACCAGCGGTAGTCGCCTGTCGCCTGGCGTACCCGGCAGGTCATGGTGTGGTAGCCATCCTGGTCCAGCGCGGCAGCGGCCTGGCGCAGTACCTGACGCCGTTCGCGCGGATGCAGCAGGGTATGTACAGGCATGCCACGCAGTTGTTCGGGCCACAGGCCGAGCAGGCGGTAGGCTGCCGGTGAGGCATCGAGAAAGCGGCCATCGGGGCTGTGCCGGGAAATCAGGTCGGTGGTGTTTTCGATGATCAACCGATACAGGCGCCGGGCGCGGCTGGCTTCGCGTGCGCCGAGGCGCTCTTCGCTGGCATCACGGCAGCGGCCCAGCACCTGCTGGCCGTGGTTGTCCGGCATGAACGTCCACAGCACGATACGTTCGCCGACCTGCACTTCGACCTCGCTGATCGCCCGGTGCTGGCGCAGACAGGCACGCACCAGGGCAGCGCAATTGGCCGGCAGCCAGCAAGCCAGCTCAGGCCCTTCGGCGACCCAGGCCTGCAGTGCCGGGTTGAGTGCCAGCGGGCTTGCATCACTGGCCAGCAACAGACTGGGTTGTGGGTCTTTGGCGAGCAAGGGGTAAGCAGTGTCATCCACGGTAGGCGGCCTGTTTTTATAGTAGTTTTACTATATTGCTATAGTCGATATTCCTAATACCATAGCGACTCGCGTAAAACTGCGACAGAGGGGGCGGCCCACCGTCCGCCCCTACTGCACCCTGAACAGAGCTAACAATCAGCCATCGGGGGCCAGGTGCACAGGCTGCGTCTGCCTCCCTTACAGGATTACCGCATGTCGATCTATGCCCAGGGCCTGATGCCCGCTGCCGTCAACCATGTCGCCCTCACCCCGCTGAGCTTCATCGAACGCACCGCTGCCGTTTACGGCAACTACCCGGCCGTCATCCACGGCGCCATCCGCCGCAACTGGCAAGAAACCTACCAACGCTGTCGGCGCCTGGCCAGCGCCCTGGCCGGCCGTGGCATTGGGCGCGGCGACACCGTGGCAGTGATGCTGCCCAACACCCCGACCATGCTCGAGGCGCATTTTGGCGTACCCATGACCGGTGCTGTGCTCAATACCCTGAACGTGCGCCTGGATGCCGAGGCTATCGCCTTCATGCTGCAGCATGGCGAGGCCAAGGTGCTGATCACCGACCGCGAGTTCCATGCGGTCATCGAAGGTGCTCTGGCACTGCTTGAACACCCGCCGCTGGTGGTTGATGTGGATGACCCGGAGTACGGCGAAGGCCGCGCGGTCAGCCAGCTGGACTATGAGGCCCTGCTCAACGAAGGCGACCCGGAATTTGCCTGGGAATGGCCCGATGACGAATGGCAGGCCATATCACTGAACTACACCTCCGGCACCACCGGCAACCCCAAGGGCGTGGTCTACCACCACCGTGGCGCCTACCTGAACGCACTGGGCAACCAGATGACCTGGGCCATGGGCCACCGCCCGGTGTACCTGTGGACGCTGCCGATGTTCCACTGCAACGGCTGGTGCTACCCCTGGACCATCACCGCGCTGGCCGGCACCCATGTGTTCCTGCGCCGGGTCGACCCGCAGAAAATCCTGACCCTGATCCGCGAGCACAAAGTCAGCCACCTGTGCGGTGCGCCGATCGTGCTCAACGCGCTGGTCAACATGCCCGAGGCGGCCAAGGCAGCCATCGAGCACCCGGTGCAGGCCATGGTCGCCGGCGCTGCACCACCGGCCAAGGTCATCGGCGCTGTGGAGCAAATGGGCATCAAGGTCACCCACACCTATGGGCTGACCGAGGTCTACGGCCCGGTGACCGTGTGTGCCTGGCATGACGAATGGGACGCGCTTTCGCTGGAAGAGCGTGCCCGGATCAAGTCTCGCCAAGGCGTGCGCTACCCGACCCTCGATGGCCTGATGGTCGCCGACCCGCAAACCCTTCAGCCGGTGCCCCGCGACGGCGATACCCTGGGCGAAATCTTCATGCGCGGCAACACGGTGATGAAGGGCTACCTGAAAAACCCTGAAGCCACCGCCGAAGCCTTCCGTGGCGGCTGGTTCCACACCGGCGACCTGGCCGTGTGGCATGCCGACGGCTATATCGAGATCAAGGACCGGCTAAAGGACATCATCATTTCCGGTGGCGAGAACATCTCCACCATCGAGGTCGAAGACGCCCTGTACAAGCATCCGGCAGTGCTGGAAGCCGCCGTGGTGGCGCGCCCGGATGAAAAATGGGGGGAAACCCCGTGCGCCTTCGTTGCCCTGAAGCCAGGCCGGGAGGACACCCGTGAAGCCGACATCACCAGTTGGTGCCGCGAGCACCTGGCCGGGTTCAAGGTGCCGAAGACCGTGGTGTTCGGCGAGCTGCCCAAGACCTCGACCGGCAAGATCCAGAAGTACGTGTTGCGCGACCGGGCCAAGGCCCTCTGATGCCGTAGCCGCTCCCCTTCAGGCGCAGTACACGGCTGCGCCTGAAGGTTCAGCGCACGCCCAACCATCCCCCACTATTGCAAGAGCTGCCGATGACCACCTATTCCGCCCCCCTGCGCGACATGCGCTTCGTCCTGCATGACGTGTTCAACGCTTCGGACCTGTGGGCCCGCCTGCCCGCCCTGGCCGAACGCATCGATGCCGACACTGCCGACGCCATTCTCGAAGAAGCTGCCAAAGTCACCGGCCAGCTGATTGCCCCGCTCAGCCGCAACGGTGACGAGCAAGGTGTGTGCTTCGACGCAGGCCAGGTCACCACCCCTGATGGCTTCCGCGAGGCCTGGAACACCTACCGCGAAGGTGGCTGGGTTGGCTTGGGCGGCAACCCGGAACACGGCGGCATGGGCATGCCAAAGATGCTCGGCGTGCTGTTCGAAGAGATGCTCTACGCCGCTGACTGCAGCTTCAGCCTGTATTCGGCGTTGAGCGCCGGCAGTTGCCTGGCGATCGATGCCCACGCCAGCGAAACCCTCAAGGCCACTTACCTGCCACCGCTGTATGAAGGCCGCTGGGCCGGTACCATGTGCCTGACCGAACCCCATGCCGGCACTGACCTGGGGCTGATCCGCACCCGCGCCGAGCCCCAGGCCGATGGCAGCGTGCGCATCAGTGGCAGCAAGATCTTCATTACCGGCGGCGAGCAGGACCTGACCGAGAACATCGTCCACCTGGTGTTGGCCAAACTGCCGGATGCGCCCGCCGGTGCCAAAGGTATATCGCTGTTCCTGGTGCCCAAATTCCTGGTCGAGGCCGATGGCCGTCTGGGCGCGCGCAACGCTGTCCACTGTGGCTCGATCGAACACAAGATGGGCATCAAGGCCTCGGCGACCTGTGTCATGAACTTTGATGGTGCCATCGGTTACCTGGTGGGCGAGCCGAACAAGGGCCTGGCAGCGATGTTCACCATGATGAACTACGAACGCCTGTCCATCGGCATACAAGGCATCGGTTGTGCCGAAGCCTCCTACCAGAGCGCCGCCCGCTACGCCAACGAGCGCCTGCAGAGCCGCGCAGCGACTGGCCCGCGGGCACACGACAAGGCGGCCGACCCGATCATCCACCATGGCGATGTCCGGCGCATGCTGCTGACCATGCGCACCCTCACCGAAGCAGGTCGGGCGTTCGCCGTCTACGTTGGCCAGCAACTGGACGTGGCACGCTATGCCGAGGACGCCGGCGAGCGCGAGCATGCCCAGCGCCTGGTGGCACTGCTGACACCGGTGGCCAAGGCATTCTTCACCGATAACGGTCTGGAAAGCTGCGTGCTTGGCCAGCAGGTGTATGGCGGTCATGGCTACATCCGCGAATGGGGCCAGGAGCAACGGGTGCGAGACGTGCGCATTGCACAGATCTATGAAGGCACCAACGGCATCCAGGCCCTTGATCTGCTGGGGCGCAAGGTGCTGGCCGACGATGGTCAGGCGTTGGCCAGCTTTGCCAGCGAAGTGCGAGCCTTCAGTGTGGATGCGCCCTTGTACCGCGAGGACCTGCAGGCGAGCCTGGCGCGGCTGGAGGCCACCAGCAGCTGGCTGCGGGAGCAGGCAGGCGAAGATGCCAACCTGGTCAGCGCGGTGGCGGTTGAGTACCTGCAGCTGTTCGGGCTGACTGCGTACGCATATATGTGGGCGCGGATGGCTGCGGTGGCGTTGGCCAAACGTGAGGAGGATGAGGCGTTTCATGGCGCGAAGCTTGCGTGTGCGGCGTTCTATTTCCAGCGGGTCTTGCCGCGAGGGCTGGGGCTGGAGGCGAGTATTCGGGCCGGCAGTGGCAGCCTTTATGGGCTAGAGGCTGCACAGTTCTGAGCGATGTGTCACTGACGCGCTTTTTGCAGGCGCAGCCGTGTGCTGCGAAGAGGCCGGTGCAGGCTAACGAATCTGTACTCACTGACCTCTTCGCAGCATCAGCCCGTTCCAGAAGCGATTGCAGACATCGTCTTGTGCCCGCGAAGGGTTCTCAAACGCTGAAAAACCATGGCTAATCCGACGAAAAACCGGCACAACTGATAGTCATTCGCCATTACATTGGTTCTCGGGAGCCCTCCCGCAAGGGTAGAATGCGCAAAACCCGGAGCCGCAATGAACCACGACCGCCTCAATCCCAACCCAGACGATGCCATCACCGACGCCGCAGCGCATTGGTGCATGCGCCTTCACGCCGAAGATTGCACGCAGGCCGAGCATGAAGAATTCGCTGACTGGTTGGCGGCCGACCCGCGGCATACCGAAGAGTACCAGGCGATGCTGGAAATCTGGCAAACCGCCGACCTGCTGCCGCGCAGCGCCACCGTCATCGACTTCAACCCACCCGTCAAACACGCCGCCCGCCCTCGCAACTGGCGGCCACTGGCGTCTGCTGCAGCCATCGCCCTGGCAGTGCTGCCGCTGGCCGGCTGGATGGGGTGGGAACAGGGCTGGTTGCCCAACCACTACCAGCACTTCGAAGCCAGTGACCGCATGCAGACCGTGGAGCTCAGCGACGGCAGCACGGTACAGCTCAACCTCCACACCGAGCTCACCTTCCTCAACTACAAGGACCAGCGCCAGGTCACGCTCAAACGCGGCGAGGCGTTCTTCAAGGTGCGACACGACAGCAGCCACCCGTTCATCGTGCGTGCCGGCAGTGGCCAGACCCGGGTCACCGGCACCCAGTTCAACGTGTGGAAGTACCAAGACCAGGTGAAGGTCACCCTGGTGGAAGGTTCAGTGCTGGTGTCCAGTGAGGGCAGTGCCGGTGGCTACCGCCTTGGCCCTGGCATGCAGGCCAGTTACCACAAGGGCGACTTCGAGCCGCAGCTGGAGCAGAGCGAAGACTATGGCAACAGCCTGGCATGGCGCAGCGGCAAGCTGGTGCTCGACAACCTGAGCCTGGAACAGGCACTGCCGGTGATCAACCGCTACCTCGACGCCCCGCTGCTGCTGGCCGATGCCAGCACCGGCCGTATCCGCATCAGCGGCATCTACAACACCCGTGACGTGGGGCGCCTGGTCAACAACCTGCCCAAAGTCCTACCGGTCTACCTGACCCGCAGCAAGGACGGCAGCACCGTGCTCAATCGCATCTCGCCGCCGCCCGACAAGGGCTGACGCCCTCCCCGCCTTACAAGGTCATCGCTGCCAACCAGCCGAACGCCATCAACGGCAAGTTGTAATGGATGAAGGTCGGCACCACGGTGTCCCAGATGTGGTGATGCTGGCCATCCACGTTCAGGCCCGAGGTTGGGCCCAGGGTCGAGTCAGAGGCCGGCGAACCCGCATCGCCCAATGCACCGGCAGTACCGATGATGCACACCGTGGCCAACGGGTCGAAGCCCAGTTGCACGCACAGTGGCACGAAGATCGCGGCCAGGATCGGCACGGTGGAGAACGACGAGCCGATCCCCATCGTCACCAAAAGGCCTACCAGCAGCATCAGCAAGGCACCGATGCCCTTGCTGTGGTCGATCCACTGCGCCGAGGTTTCCACCAGGCTCATCACCTCACCGGTGGCCTTCATCACCTCGGCAAAGCCGGACGCGGTAATCATGATGAAGCCGATCATGGCCATCATTTTCATGCCTTCGGTGAACAGGTCGTCGGTATCTTTCCACTTGACGATGCCCGACAGCGAGAAGATCAGGAAACCGACCATGGCGCCGATGATCATCGAGTCCAGCAACAGCTGAACGATGAAGGCTGAAGCGATCGCCAGCCCGGCCA
This sequence comes from Pseudomonas putida, assembly GCA_041879295.1. Classification (NCBI taxonomy): domain Bacteria; kingdom Pseudomonadati; phylum Pseudomonadota; class Gammaproteobacteria; order Pseudomonadales; family Pseudomonadaceae; genus Pseudomonas; species Pseudomonas putida. The sequence goes on from CP047152.1 coordinate 3,357,140, forward strand.
CCAGCAAGGTCAGCGGGTTGTACTGCACGCTCACCTGCTCCACCTGCTGGATGCGCGTCAGGTCGTAGTCGCGCTTCTTGCGGTAGCTGATGAACACCGCCACCAGAAGGCCGACGAGCATGCCGGCTGCCGGGATGGCCATGGCGTGGGTGACGTTGACGCCGCTCACATCGACACCTGCGCGGGCAACGTTGGCCAGCAGGATCTCGTTGAGGAAGATATTGCCGAAGCCCGCCGGCAGGAACATGTACGGGGTGATCAGGCCAAAGGTGATTACACAGGCGATCAGCCGGCGGTCGATGCGCAGGCGCGTCAACACGTACAACAGAGGCGGCACCAGCAGCGGGATGAAGGCAATGTGGATAGGCAGGATGTTCTGGGACGACACGGCCACCACCAGCATCAGGCCGATCATCAGCCACTTGACCTTGCCACCCTTGGCGTCCCCTCGCCGGTCGATCATGGCCAGGGCGCGGTCGGCCAGCGCATGAGCCAGGCCAGACTTGGCGATTGCCACGGCAAAGGCACCCAGCAGTGCATAAGACAAAGCCACCGTGGCACCACCACCTAGGCCACCGTTGAAGGCTTTGAGCGTGCCTTCGATACCCAGGCCGCCCACCAGCCCACCGACCAGGGCGCCGATGATCAGGGCGATGACCACGTGCACGCGGGACAGGCTGAGTATCAGCATGATGCCGACCGCGGCGATCACTGCATTCATGGTTGGCTTACCTCATTACGACAGAAAAAAGCGCGAACTCTGAAGCAGTAGGCGGCAGATGTCAAAAGCGCCTTGATGCAGCGCGTCAACGGGTGGCCGAATTTAAATTGAATGTTTGAATAAAGAAAAAACGGCATAGGCCGATACTGTGGGAGGCAGCGAGGTGCCTGGCTGGAGAGCTTTGGCGCCTCCCCGCCCCACCGCAAATAAAGCCATAACCCTTACTGCCAAAAAGGGATCCGCCCCCATGCCTTTGCGACAACTTTCCATCCAGTGGAAAATCACCCTGCTCGCCGGTCTCTGTCTGGCCGGTATCGTCACCTTGCTCGTCGGCCTGTCGCTGTACCGCATGGATCACAGTTCGGACCTGGTCAAGGCCAGCAGCATGCAGATGCTGACCGAGGCGGCGCAGTCACGTATCGAATCACAAGGTGAAGTGCAAGCGCTGAACATTCGCCGCCAGTTCATGGATGCCTACCAGTACGGCGCCGGCTTCGCCCGCCAGGTACTGTTCCTCCGCGAGCAGGCCGAAAAGCGCTTTCTCGATGCCTTCGACCTGCGCGAGGACATGACCCGCCAGGTGCGCGCCGCACTGCAAGCCAACCCCGACCTGCTCGGCCTGTCACTGGTGTTCGAGCCCAATGCCCTGGACGACAAGGACAGCCTGTTTGCCGGCAAGGCAGAACTGGGCAGCAACGAAACCGGGCGCTTTGCCCTGTACTGGTCGCAGCCACGCGCTGGCCAGCTGACCTCGATGGCCCTGCCCGAACATGACATGGCCAACACCGAGATCGGCCCCAGCGGCCAGCCGGCCAACACCTGGTGGGTGTGCCCTCGCACATCCGGCAAGGTGTGTGTGGTGGAGCCCTACTTCTACGACATCGACGGCCAGCAGGTGCTGATGACCAGCATCGTGTTCCCGCTGGCGGTCAACGGCAAGATCATTGCCACCCTGTCCATCGACATCAACCTCAACAGCCTGCAGGCACTGAGCCAGGAGGCCAGCCACAGCCTTTACGAAGGCCGCACCACGGTCGGCATTCTTACCCCGGTCGGCCTGCTGGCAGGCTACAGCGCCGATGCCAGCAAGCTTGCCCAGCGCTTCGACCAGGTAGACCCGACCAAAGGCGCCGAGCTGGTGCGCAAGCTGGCCGATGGCAAACTGACTATCCTCCACGACCGCCAGCGCTTGAAAGTGCTGGCGGCATTCCGGCCAATCCCGGACGCCCAGCCCTGGGGCGTGTTGCTGGATGTGCCGGAAAACGCCCTGACCGGGCCGGCCGAAACCCTGAAGCAGGAACTTGACGCGCTCAACACCAGTGGCACCCTGCTGGAACTGAGCCTGGGCCTGGCCGCAGCCATTGCCGGCCTGCTGCTGGTGTGGCTGATGGCCCGCGGCGTTACCCGGCCAATCCTTGGCGTGGCCGCCATGCTCAAGGACATTGCCAGCGGCGAAGGCGACCTGACCCGTCGCCTGACCTACCAGAAACAAGACGAACTGGGCGAACTGGCCGGCTGGTTCAACCGCTTCCTCGACAAATTGCAGCCAACCATCGCCGAGGTCAAAAGCTCGGTGCAGGCCGCCCGAGGCACGGCCGACCAATCCTCGGCGATTGCCACTGAAACCAGCGCCGGCATGGAGCAGCAGTACCGCCAAGTCGACCAGGTGGCCACCGCCTCGCATGAAATGAGCGCCACCGCCCAGGACGTTGCCCGCAGCGCCGCCCAGGCGGCACAGGCGGCACGCGATGCCGACCAGGCCACCCGCGAGGGCTTGGCGGTAATCGACCGCACCACCAGCAGCATTGGTGCACTGGCCGCCAACATGAGCGACACCATGGCCGAAATAGAAGGCCTGGCGCAGAACAGCGAGAAGATCGGCTCGGTACTGGAAGTGATCCGCTCGATCGCCGAACAGACCAACCTGCTGGCGCTCAACGCTGCCATCGAAGCTGCCCGCGCCGGTGAGGCCGGCCGTGGCTTTGCCGTGGTCGCCGATGAGGTGCGCAACCTGGCCCAGCGCACTCAGGAGTCGGTGGAAGAAACTCGTCAGGTCATCGAAGCACTGCAGAACGGCACCCGCGAAGTGGTCGGCGCCATGGACCACAGCCACCGCCAGGCCCAAGGTGGCGTGGAGCAGGTCGGCCAAGCCGTCACGGCATTGCAGCGCATTGGCCAGGCGGTGACGGTGATCACCGACATGAACCTGCAGATTGCCTCTGCCGCCGAGGAGCAAAGCGCGGTAGCCGAGGAAATCAACAGCAACGTGGCGACCATTCGTGATGTCACTGAATCACTGTCTGGCCAGGCCAACGAGTCGGCGCGGGTCAGCCAGTCGCTGAACAGCCTGGCCAACCAGCAGCAAGCGCTGATGGACCAGTTCCGCGTCTGAAGCAAACGGGGCCACGCCAGTGGCCCTGAAACCGACAAAACCTCGTCGTCTACACTTGCCCCCACTGCCAAGGGGTGGCGAACGACGAGGTTTACATGAAGAGAATTCCAGCGCTGCTGGCCGGGCTGCTGTTGACGGTGGGCCTGGCCAGCACCGACAGCGCCGCATCGGCAGAACAGCCTTCACCTATCCATTTTGGTGCCATCGGCTGGGAAAGCGGCGCCCTCACGACCGAGATCCTGCGGCTGATCGTTGAGCGCGGCTACGGCTACCGTACCGACACCCTGCCTGGCAGCACGGTCAGCATGGAGGTGGCCCTGGCGCGCAATGACCTGCAAGTGATCGCCGAGGAATGGGCCGGGCGCAGCCCTGCCTGGGTCAAGGCCGAACAGGCCGGCCAGGTGTTCGCACTGGGCGATACGGTCAAAAACGCAGAGGAAGGTTGGTGGGTACCGGCCTATGTGATCGAGGGCGATGCCGCACGCAATCTGAAACCCGTGGCGCCGGAGCTGCACAGTGTCGAGGACCTCAAGCGTTACCCGCAGGTTTTTTCTGACCCCGAATCGCCCGGTAAAGGGCGCTTTCTCAACAGCCCGAGCGGCTGGACGTCTGAAACCGTCAACAGCCAGAAGCTCAAGGCCTATGGCCTGGATGGGCTCTACAGCAACTTCCGCAGTGGCTCCGGTGCCGCGATGGACGCCGAGATCGGTTCGGCAATCCGCCGTGGCAAACCCGTGCTGTTCTACTACTGGAACCCGACCCCGCTGATGGGGCGCTACAAGCTCATCCGGCTGGAAGAGCCACCGTTCGATGCCCAGGCCTGGGCCACCCTCACCGACCCCGCCAATCCCAACCCGAAGGGCAGCCGCTCGCTGCCGGCAAAGTTGTCGATTGGCGTGTCCAAAGCCTTCCGCGAAAACTACCCAGACCTGGTCAGCGTGTTCGAACAGGTCAACCTGCCCATCGATCGCCTGAACAAGGCCCTGGCCGTCATGAGCGAAAAACGCACGCCCCCGCGCAAAGCCGCCCTCACCTTCCTGCGCGATAACCGCGAGGTGTGGAAAGCCTGGCTGCCGGCGGACATCGCCGCCAAGGTCGAGGCCAGCCTGTGAGCAGCGGTTTCCCGCAAACCCTGCAGTTTTCCTTTGCCGACAGCGTCAACCGCCTGGTCGACTGGTTGGTATTGAACTACGGCGACCACCTGCGCGGTTTTTCTGACCAGTTGCTGCAACTGCTGGTCGGCCTGGAGAACCTGCTGCGTCTGTTGCCTTGGTGGCTGCTGTTGCTGCTGGTGGGGCTGCTGGCCTGGCACGCCAGCCGCAGCCTGCTGCGCAGCGCCGTGCTGGTCGCGCTGCTGGCCCTGATCGGTATGCTCGGGCTCTGGGACAAGCTGCTGCAGACCCTGGCTCTGGTGCTGGTCAGTACCGGCCTGTGCGTACTGGTGGGGGTACCGCTGGGCATCCTGCTGGCCACCCGCCCGCTGGCCAGACGGCTGCTGTTGCCAGTACTCGATGTGATGCAGACGCTACCTGCGTTCGTTTACCTGATCCCGGTGCTGATGCTGTTTGGCCTGGGCAAGGTGCCTGCCGTGTTCGCCACGCTGATCTACGCCCTGCCGCCGCTGGTGCGGTTGACCGAACTGGGCTTGAGCCAGATCGACCCCTCGCTGTTACAGGCGGCACACGGCCTTGGCGCCAGCCGTTGGCAGCGGTTGCGGCGCATCGCCCTGCCCTTGGCGCTGCCAAGTATCATGGCCGGGCTTAACCAGTCGGTGATGATGGCCTTGTCGATGGTAGTCGTGGCGTCGATGATCGGCGCCCGTGGGTTGGGCGAGGATGTGCTGGCGGGGATCCAGACCTTGAATGTTGGCCAAGGGGTGGAGGCCGGGCTGGCAATTGTCGCCCTGGCGATGGTGATCGACAGGATCAGCCAGGCCTATGGGCGTAGCAATCGCTGAGCCGTGTCGCCAGTGCCTGGGAGCAGCCTTGTGCTGCGAGAGGGCCGGGCCTGACAATACGTTTCTGTCAGCTGAGAACCGGACCTCAACCGCATGTCCCTGAAAGCCCTGCGCACCTTGGTGACCATCGCCCGCCACGGCACCTTTGCCCGCGCCGCCGACCTGCTCAGCCTCACCCCTTCGGCGGTCAGCCTGCACATCAAAACCCTCGAAGACGAACTGAAGGTGGCCTTGTTCGACCGTAGCCGCAGGCAGGTGGTGCTGACCGAAGCCGGCCAGTTGGCGGTGGCCCGCGCCGAGAGCCTTCTGGCTGCCTATGACGAACTGGCCGATGCCCTGGCCAGCGGCCCGAGCCTGCGCGGCCGCTTGCGCCTGGGGGCGATCCACACGGTGCTGGCGCGGCGTTTGCCCAAGGCGCTGGTGTGGATCAAGGCTCACCACCCGCAGCTACACATCAGCGTAGCCTCGGGCATGTCGGCGGAGCTGGCGCGGCGCGTGGAAGACGGTGAGCTCGATGCAGCGATCACCACCGAACCGGTCAGCCCTTACCCGCAGAACCTGGACTTTACACCGCTGTTCGAGGACCGTTTCTGGGCCATTGCCAGCCCTGAACTGGCCGGGTATAGCGTGCCGCAGTTGCTGGCCAGCCAGCCTTTCCTGCGCTTCGACAAGCGTGCCTGGGCTGGCCGCCAGATCGAGCAGGAGCTACGCCGCCAGCATATGCAGGTGAGCGAACTGATGGAACTGGACAGCCAGGAAGCCCTGGCGCGCATGGCGGTGATGGGCCTGGGTGTGGCGGTTATCCCCATGGCGGACGATGACCTGCAACGCTTGCCACCCGCCACCTGCCTGCCGTTCGGCGAGCCGCAGCTGACCCGGCGGGTGGTGTTGCTGGAGCATGAAAAAAGCCAGCGGCGGCATTTGAGTGCGGTGTTGAAGACCGCCCTGGAAGCCTGAAGCCAGGCTGCTCGAAAGCGCGGTATGCGCCCACCAACATGCATTTTTCCTCAATGGTCACTGAAGAAAACAACGTTTTTACCGATTGATCCGCACCCGTAGTCTATGCCCGTACCCGACTACGGAATGCTGACCATGCTGCACTTGCTGCTGACCACCCTGCTACCCATCATCCTGCTCATTGCCCTGGGTACCTTCCTGCGTATTCGCGGTTTTCTTGCCGAGAGCTTCTGGCCTGGCGCCGAGCGCCTGAGCTACTACGTCCTGCTGCCGTCGCTGTTCCTTCATGGGCTGGCCACCGCCAACCTCGATGGCATACCGGTGCTGGGCATGGCAGGTGCCCTGATGCTCTCAACCTTGGTCGGTGCCTTATTGCTGGTGCTGTATCAGGGCACGGCAAATCATGATGGTGCCGATTTCACCTCGGTGTTTCAGGGCGGTATCCGCTTCAACAACTACATTGGTGCCACCCTGGCTGCGGGCATCTATGGCAGCGCCGGTATTGCCCTGGCGGCGGTGGCCAACGCAGCCATCGTGCCCTTGGTCAACCTGCTCTGCGTGCTGGTGTTTGCCCGCTTCAGCGCCCGTCACAGTTCCCCTGCCACAGTGCTTCGGGCGATCTTCGCCAACCCGTTGATCGTCGGCTGCGCTGGCGGGCTGATGCTACGGGTCTCGGGGCTGGGCTTGCCAGCCGGTATCGACGCCACGGTCAAGGCCTTGGGCCACGCCGCCCTGCCTCTGGGTTTGCTGTGTGTCGGCGCAGCACTGGGTGGCGCCAGCCTCGGCCAGCAGGTGCGGCCGCTGATGGCAGCATCGGCGTTCAAGTTCCTGGTCATGCCACTGACCACCTGGGGCCTTTGCCGGCTGCTCGGCCTGAGTGGCCAGGCTGCGGTGGTGGCGGTGTTGTTCCAGGCGCTGCCCACCGCTTCGTCATCTTATGTCATGGCCCGGCAAATGGGCGGCAATGCGCCACTGATGGCCACCATCATCGCCCTGCAGACCGTGGCCGCCGCCGCTACCCTGCCTTTGGTGTTAATGCTTACGCTTGGCTAGACTGAAATTCTGCCCACCGCCTGGTAGTTCGCCCATGCGCCTTTACTGCATGCTGATCGGCTTGACCTCGGCCCTGCTCGCAGGCCCCCTGCATGCCGCTGACCCGGCCAAAGCCGCCGTTGCCGAGGACAAGGCCGAAATGCTTGAAGAAAAGGTCGTTGAAGATGCACCTCCCCCCAAAAAAGCGGAGAAACTGACCCCCGGCGAAGCGCAGGCAGTGGACCCGGCTGGCAAGGCGCCGCTGGATGACAGCATCACCTGCCTGGCACGTACCATCTACTGGGAAGCCAAAGGCGCCGACGCCAAAGACATGACCGCAGTGGCCAGTGTGGTGCTCAACCGCCTGGGCCACGATGGCTTTCCCGACACCATCTGCGCGGTAGTCAAACAGGGTGTGGAGACCAAGGCCTGTCAGTTCTCATGGTGGTGTGACGGGCGCCCGGACCAGGTCGAGGAACCGCAACGCTACGACGTTGCCAAAGAGATCGCACGCAAGGCGCTGAACCAGCAGTTGAAAGACCCCACCGGCGGTGCGTTGTACTTCCACGACCGCACGGTGCGCCCCGACTGGGCCAAGGCTTATCGCAAGACCGCGCAGACCACCCACTTCCTGTTCTACAAGCCGAACCAGGCATTGGCCCATTGACGCGTAAACGGCTGACAACGCTGGCCCGATGCGAATGACTGGCAACTGACCGCACTTTTCCACCGGCCAGGGGTCTACTCCCTCTTTTGCCGCCAGTAACGATTGCCGGCGTTTTCATTGCCTTGCACGACCTCGGGCCAAAAGCCGCGGGCTTGTGTAGGATGAGCAGCGCACACCACGACGCTGCCAGTCATAGGGAGATCCACATGCGCGTCCTGACATCCGTTGTCGCCTTGTCACTGGGCCTGGTCGTTTCGACCGGGGCGCTGGCAGCCACCGGCGAAGAGGCGCAGTTGATCGATTCGATCAATGTCTACCGCAGCAAGGCCCAGCCCTGCGGTGGCGGGGCGTCGCTGGAACTGCCGCCGCTCAACAGCGACACACGCCTGGCGCTGTCGCCAGAGGGCACCCGCGACCTGCAACAGGCCATGACCCGCGCCGCCTACCCAATGGTCAGCGTCCAGGCCATCAGCCTGTCGGGGCCACGCGATGCACGCGCCGCCATGCATGCCATTGAGGAAAGCTTCTGCCAGGTGGTGCTCGATCCGCAATTCGTCGATATCGGCGTCAGCCAGGAGGGCCGCGACTGGCGCATCGTGCTGGCACGGCCGCTGCTCACCGGCCGCCTGGGCGACTGGCAAGCCGAGGGGCAGAAGGTGCTGCAGGAGGTCAACGCCGCGCGCAAGGTGCCACGGCAATGCGGCGGCCAGCCGTTTGCCGCCGCCCCGGCACTCAGCTGGAGCACAGTGCTGGCCGGGGTCGCCGCCAACCACACACGGGCGATGGCCAACCAGAACTTCTTCGACCACATCGATAAAGATGGCCGCACACCCGGTGACCGGGCGGAACTGGCCGGATACCTGTACCAGCAGATCGGCGAAAATATCACTGCCGGGCGTGACACAGCGCAAAAGGTCGTCAACGGCTGGCTGGACAGCCCGGGGCACTGCGCCACGCTGATGAATCCGGCTTTCCGTGAACTGGGCGCTGCCTATGCGGTGGACCCCAAGAGTGATGCCGGGATCTACTGGACAGGCGTGTTCGGGACGCCGCAGTAGGTCACGTGAAGGGGCAATTGCCTGCACGCAACTGCAAGGCCGTACAACCAAACCGACGCCGCACGCATTTGCCAAGGTAGCTGGCATCCCCCAGGCCCACCTCATCGGCAATCTGCGCCAGGCTGTGGCTGGAGTTGAGTAAACGCCAGCGCGCCTGCTGCAAGCGCATCTCCAGCCACCAGGCCTTGGTGCTCATGCCGTGGCTGGCCTGGAACTGCCGGTCCAGTTGACGCCGGCTGATGCCCAGTTCCGCAGCCAGTTGCTCCACGGCCAACGGCGTGCCCAGGTGATGACGCATCAGTGCTTGCGCCCGCTGCACCTGGCGCCCCTGACCGGCACCCAGCTCCAGCGAGCGCAAGGCGTGACGGCTGTCGCGGGTCTCGTCCACCAGCATGTCAGCCAGCCCTTTGAGCGCACGCGTTCGCCCGCAAGCGCGTGAAAGTAGGGCAACGGCCAGGTCTATGGCGGCAGTGCCACCGGCGCAGGTGATGCGATTGCCATCGATGCAGTACAACTGCTCGCTCAGCAGCTGCAACTGCGGAAAAGCAGCACGAAACTCGGCTTCGTGACGCCAGTGCACCACCACCTTGTGCCCCTGCAGCAGGCCGCAGGCCGCCAGCAGGAAGGCGCCATTGTCGACCCCCACCAGCTTGACACCCGCCTTGGCGGCCTGCCTGAGCAAAGCCTGGTAACGTGGCGCCAGCGCTGCGGTGGCCATGGCACTGCGGCCGCCAAACACCACCAGGTAGTCGAAACAGTTCAGCTCGAGCTGATCAGCAATGGCCTCGACCTGCAGTACCGCGCCACTGCTCGACGGTATCGGCTCAAGGCTGAGCCCCGCCACCGTCCAGCTGCAATAGCGTTGCTGGCTGTAGTCCTCGTCGTCGGCGCTGAAGCGCAATTTGTCGAGAAAGGCGCCAAACGGCAGCAAGGCAAAATCCGGTAACGGCATGATCAGCAAGCGGATGTCGGGCGGCATGAAACCACGTCCAGAAAAGACCCTTTTATGACCAGATAATACTCTTCCAGCTTGAGCGTTGCGCCATAGACTGGCGCCCTCTCTCGAACAAGGTATTTTTCAGCATGGCACTGGACACCTGGCTCATCTACCTGCTGGCCAGCATCGGTCTGTCGCTGACCCCGGGGCCTAACAGCCTGTTGGCGTTGACCCATGGCGCGCTATATGGCGCACGACGAACGCTGTTCACCATCGTGGGCGGGGTATTGGGTTTCAGCGCCCTCATCGCCTTGGCCATGTTCGGCCTCAGCGCACTGCTCCAAACCTCGGCGTCGGTGCTGGGCGTACTGAAGTGGGTGGGTGGGGCTTATTTGATCTGGCTGGGCATTCAACTGTGGCGCAGCCCAGGCCTGCAGCTGGAACTGACCGAGCAAAGCGCGCGGCGCGGCAATGCCGGGCTGTTTCGCCAGGGCCTGCTTTCGGCCATGGCCAACCCCAAGGTTTTGCTGTTCTATGGTGCCTTCCTGCCGCAGTTCATCGACCCACAGCGAGGGCTACTGCTGCAGTTCGCTGTGATGGCCGCGACCTTTGCCAGCGTCGAGTTCCTGGTCGAGTATTTGCTGGCACGCCTGGCGTTTCGCATTCGCCCTTGGCTGGCCAAGGGAGGTAAAGGTTTCAATCGCTGCTGCGGCAGCCTGTTTGCCTTGATTGGCCTGGCGCTGCCGCTTGGCCGATAGCGGGCCCGCGAACACGGGCGAAGCCCGTGCCCTCCATCGCGTACCGGTTCAACCCCGGCGTGCCTTGAGTAGAAACACAACCAGCGCTACACCCGGCAACCCCGCCCCCACCAGTGCCACACCCTGCCAGCCAAACTGGCTGAACAGCGCACTGGCCACCGCCGACCCCAGCGCCCCGCCAAGGAAAATGCTGGTCATGTACACCGCATTCAGCCGCCCGCGGCTGGCAGGGTCCAGTGCGTACACTTCGCGCTGGCCGATGACCATGTTCATCTGCACCGCAAAGTCCAGCAACACGCCGGTAAGGCCCAGGCCAATCACGCTGTAACCCGGCACTGTCAGCCCCAGCAACAAGGCCGCTGGCGCCAGCAACAGCGCCAGCAGCGAGCCGGCCCGGGCATGCCCGGCATCGGCCAGGCGGCCGGCCATGGGCGCAGCAACGGCACCCACCGCGCCGACAAGGGCGAACACAGCGATCTGGCTTTGTGACAGGCCATGCTCACCGGCAAGCGCCATCGGCACCGCCGTCCAGTAAAGGCTGAACGCTGCAAACATCAGTGCCTGGTAAAACGAACGCTGGCGCAACAGCGGATAACGACGCAGCAGTGTGAGCAGCGACAGCATCAACCCGGCATAGCTGGCTTTGTGCTCGGGACGCCGCTGCGGCAAGGTCAACACCAGCAGCAGGATGATCGCCAGCATTACCCCTGCGGCGCCAATGAACACCGCACGCCAGCCGAAGTGGTCGGCCACCAGGCTCGACAGCGGTCGCGCCAGCAGGATGCCCAGCAGCAAGCCGCCCATGATGTTACCAACCACACGACCACGCTGCTGCTCCGGCGCCAGATGCGCTGCCAGCGGGATGAGCATCTGCACCGACACTGAACTGAAGCCGATCAGCAGTGCGTAACCCAGGAACAGCTGGCCCTGGCCGCTGCTGCTGGTACCCGCCAGCAGCAGGCTGACGCAGGCCAGGACCGCGGTGCCCACCATCAGGCGGCGGTTTTCCAGCAGGTCGGCCAGCGGTACCAGCAACAACAGGCCCAGGGCATATCCCAGCTGAGTGAGAGAAACGATCAGGCTGGCATGCTCGGTGGACAACCCCAGGTCCGGGGCGATCAGCCCGACGATGGGCTGGGCGTAGTAGATGTTGGCGACGATCGCGCCGCAGCAGAACGCCAGCAGCACTACCAGAGCCCGGCTCAGGCTGGCGGCTGCCGGTTGCGCTGTCGCAAGGGAGGGGTTCATGCGAAGTTCCTCGACAAGGGATGGGGAGATGCTGGCCACCTTACCCATGCACGACATCGCCGAGAATCCGGCGGTGGCGCAATGCGGCTTTGCGCACAGCGCAACACTAGTTGCCGCGTATGAGCAAATTTTCGCAAAAGTCGATGAATGCGTTTACCCGCCGTGAGCCCCGGTGGTTGGGCATGTACAAGGCGTTGATGCTGCTATTGGCCGTGCCAGGGCTGGCCTGCCAGTCGGGGAAAACCCGCTGCAGGCGCCCCGCCAGCACATCCTCGCGTACCAGCCAGTCGGCCAGCAGTGCGATACCACTGCCTGCCAGTGCCGTTTCACGCAACATGTCGGCATTGGCGCTGCGCAATGGCCCGCTTACATCCAGCTCCAGGCTGTCCTGGCCACAGGTCAGGCGCCAGGGGCGCGCTTTCTGCCCATAGCGAAAGCGCAGGCAGGCATGGTCAAGCAACTCCCGGGGATGCTGCAGAGGCTCACGCCCGGCCAGGTAGGCCGGGCTGGCCACCAGCCAACGCTGAAAACCGCCGAGCCGGCGGCACACCAGCTCGTCATTGGGCGAGGGGTCGCCCAGGCGAATCGACAGGTCATAGCGCCCGTCAAGCAAGTCGTCCAGGCGGTCGCTGAGGTCGATGTCCAGTTCCAGTGCCGGGTGCTTCGCCAGAAACGGCCCCAGGTGCGGGGCGATGACCCGCCTGCCGAACTCCACGGGCAGGCTCAGGCGCAGTACACCAACAGGCTCCTCGCCGCGATCGGCGATGCTGGCATCAGCCTCGTCCAGTGCTTCAAAAATGCCCCGTGCCCGCTCGTAGTAACGGGCGCCGGCTTCGGTCAGGCTGACCTGGCGCGTCGAACGGTTGAGCAAGGTGGCGCCCAACGACGCTTCCAGGGCATCGACCAGACGTGTCACCGACGATGTCGCCAGCCCTAGCCTGCGCGCGGCAGCAGAAAAGCCTTGGGCATCGACAGTGGCCACGAACATTTTCATCGCCAGCAGCTTGTCCATGTTCAGCCCGTCTTCCAAAAACCGGAAAGTTCTTACAAACAGCCGGGCGGGTCAAGCAGCGCGCGCCAAGGCGATTGCGTCCATAGTGAAATCAACCCAATTCCAAGGAGGCTTGCCATGACCCTGAACAACCTGCTGACCGCCCTGCCGCCCTGCGATCCCGCCAGCGCCGAACGTGTCGACGAATTGCTCAGCCGCCCGGGCATACGCGTGGAGCGTATCGTCTCCAGCGGGCAGGCAAGCCCACCCGGCTTCTGGTACGACCAGGCCGAAGGCGAGTGGATCATGTTGCTCAGGGGGGCTGCCGCCCTGCGTTTCGAGCACGAGCGCCACACCCGCCTGCTGGCGCCGGGCGATTGCCTGGACATCCCCCCGCACCACCGCCACCGCGTGGAATGGACCGCGCCCGGCACAGCCACCATCTGGCTCGCGGTGTTCTATAGCAGCAGCACCCCATGGCCGGCATGAAGGGGCCATGCCTGCCCGTGCACAAGGCGCAGTTGCCCCGTCGCCGTGCAAGGTTGGGCTTACCACCAAAGCATGAATACAAATCGAAGAGGCCTCATAAACGCCCCGTTCAATGCGCTTTTCAGCACCTTATCTATACTTTTAGCCACATCTTCGTAAGTTCAGCCCTGCGACAATCAGCCTCGCTCAATTATGTACCAACTTGTTAATTAGCAAGCTAAGGGCTTAAACTGCGCGCATTCCACCTGCTGAGATCCCTGGCATGAAAGAAACACCGCGCGCCTCTGGCGCCACACACTTCATCCTGGTCGGCCTGGGCGTGATCATCGCCCTGCTCGGCCTCCTCCTGGCTGCTGGCGGCGTCAAGCTCGCCGGTCTGGGCGGTTCCTGGTACTTCCTGATCGGCGGCTTGGCCATGGCCATCGCCGGTGTCCTCATTGCTCGGCGCAAGAGGGCTGGCGCCTGGCTGTATGCCGTGTTCTTGATCGGCACTGCCATCTGGGCACTGATCGATGCGGGCCTGGTGTTCTGGCCGCTGTTCTCGCGCCTGTTCATGTTCGGCGCAATCGGCATGGTCGTGGCGCTGGTCTACCCGCTGCTGGCGCGTGCCAATGGCGCCAGCGCCGGGCGCGGTGCCTACGGCGTCGCCGGGGTAATGGCCGTGGTGCTGGTGGTCGCTGTCGGCAACATGTTCGTTGCCCACCCAAGCGTTGCTCCCAACGGCAAAGGCCCTGGCATGACCCCAGTCGAAACCGGCAAGGAACAGAAAGACTGGGCCCACTACGGCAACACCGAAGGTGGCAGCCGCTTCGCCGCGCTTGACCAGATCAACCGTGACAACGTCAACAAGCTGAAGGTAGCGTGGACCTACCACACCGGCGACGTCGCGATCAGTGACGGCAACGGTGCCGAAGACCAGCTCACCCCGCTGCAGATCGGCAGCAAGGTGTTCATCTGCACCCCGCACAACAACCTGATCGCACTCGATGCCGACACCGGCAAAGAACTGTGGAAGAACGAAATCAACGCCCAGTCCAAGGTCTGGCAGCGTTGCCGTGGCATGGCCTACTTCGACGCCACTGCCGCCATCGCCCAGCCAACCCAGCCGAACAGCTCGCCGATCACCAGCGTTAGCGTAGCGGCCGGTGCCAACTGCCAGCGTCGCCTGCTGACCAACACCATCGACGGCCGCCTGATTGCCGTCGACGCCGACAACGGCGAGTTCTGCCAGGGCTTCGGCAACAATGGCCAGGTTGACCTCAAGGCCGGCCTGGGTGATGTACCGGACTCCTACTACCAGCTGTCCTCGGCACCACTGATGGCCGGCACTACCGTAGTGGTCGGCGGCCGTGTTGCCGACAACGTCCAGACCGACATGCCAGGTGGCGTGATCCGTGGTTTTGACGTGATCACCGGTGAAATGCGCTGGGCCTTCGACCCGGGCAACCCGGAAGATCGCCAGGCACCACAGGCCGACAGCACCTACGTGCGCAGCACCCCGAACAGCTGGGCGCCGATGTCCTACGACCCGGCGATGAACACCGTGTTCCTGCCGATGGGTTCGTCGTCCACTGACATCTACGGCGTAGAGCGCAGCAAACTGGACCACACTTACGGCGCTTCGGTGCTGGCCCTGGACGCCACCACCGGCAACCAGAAGTGGGTGTTCCAGACCGTGCACAACGACCTCTGGGACTTCGACCTGCCCATGCAGCCAAGCCTGATCGACTTCACCAAGGACGACGGCCAGTCGGTACCTGCCGTGGTGATCGGCACCAAGGCCGGGCAGATCTACGTGCTCGACCGCGCCACCGGCAAACCGCTGACCCAGGTCGACGAAGTACCGGTCAAGCCAAGCAACATCCCGAACGAGCCGTACTCCGCTACCCAGCCCAAGTCGGTGGGCATGCCGCAGATTGGCGCGCAGACCCTGACCGAATCGGACATGTGGGGTGCCACCCCTTACGACCAGCTGCTGTGCCGCATCGACTTCAAGAAGATGCGCTACGACGGCCTGTACACCGCGCCGGGCACCGACCTGTCGCTGAGCTTCCCGGGTTCGCTGGGTGGCATGAACTGGGGCAGCATTTCTACCGACCCGGTACATGGCTTCATCTTCGTCAACGACATGCGTCTGGGCCTGTGGATCCAGATGATTCCTTCGCAGAACAAAGGTGGTGCAGCATCCGGTGGCGAAGCACTGAACACTGGCATGGGCGCGGTACCGCTCAAGGGCACCCCGTATGCCGTGAACAAGAACCGCTTCCTGTCGGTCGCAGGCATTCCATGCCAGGCACCGCCGTTCGGCACCCTGACCGCCATCGACATGAAGACCCGCCAGGTAGCCTGGCAGGTACCGGTCGGCACCGTTGAAGACACCGGCCCGCTCGGCATCCGCATGCACCTGCCGATCAAGATCGGCCTGCCAACGCTGGGCGGCACCCTGTCGACCCAAGGCGGCCTGGTGTTCATCGCCGGCACCCAGGACTTCTACCTGCGCGCCTACGACAGCAGCAATGGCAAGGAAATCTGGAAGGCTCGCCTGCCCGTTGGCAGCCAGGGCGGCCCGATGACCTACGTCTCGCCGAAAACCGGCAAGCAATACGTGGTGATCACTGCTGGCGGTGCACGCCAGTCGACTGATCGTGGCGACTACGTGATTTCTTACGCTCTGCCGTAAGACCGCGTCGCCTGCTTCGCGGGCAAGCCCGCTCCTACAAGGCCCCTGTAGGAGCGGGCTTGCCCGCGAATGCCCCTCAAAGACAATCCGAGATTCTGTAATGCCATCCGCAATTCGCATCACCCCCACCCTGCTGCTGGCCCTGGCCAGCACCACTGCCCTTGCCAACGACGACCTGCTGACCCGCAGCACCCTGACCGGTGACTGGGGCGGCCTGCGCCATCAACTCGAAGAAGACGGCGTCAAGATCACCGGCGACTACAGCGGTGAAACCGCCTACAACGCCCATGGTGGCCTGCACCGCTCGGCGCGCTATTCGCAGAACGTCAAGCTGGGCGTGCAGTTCGACCTGTCGAAACTGTACGGCCTGGACAACGGCGGCAAGGTCCAGCTGACCATCAACGACCGCCGCGGTAACAGCGCCTCGGAAGACCTGGTAGGCAACCGCCTGCCGATCCAGGAAAACTACGGCGGCCTCTACACCCGCCTGACCGAGCTGAGCTACGAGCGCACGCTGTTCACCCCGGCGCTCAACGTCAAGCTCGGCTACATGGCCATGGGCAACGACCTCGGCGGCCTGGACAGCGGCATCCTGTGCAATTTCATGAACGCCGGCTTTTGCGGCCACCCGCTGAACATGTCCGGCGGCAGTGGCTGGGCCAACTACCCCAACGCCCACCTCGGTGTGCGGGTGAAGTACGACCTGTCGCCTGCCTGGCAACTGCGCGTGGCGGCGTTCAACGTTGACCCCGAAAGCAACGGCAACTCCAGCCGCGCCTGGCACCTGGGGCCCAAGCACACCACCGGCACCGTGGTACCGGTAGAGCTTATCTACAAGCTGCAAGGTGAACTGCCAGGTGAGTACAAGCTGGGCTACTACTACGACAGCTCCGATGTGAAACGCATCGGCAGCGACGATGAAGTGTCCGGCCGAGGTGGCCATTACCTGTTGGTCGACCAGGCAGTGTGGAACGACCAGGCCTCCCCAGGCCGAAGCCTGCACGCCTTCGGCCAGTACTCGGCGTCGAGCAAGGCCGCTTCGCCGTTCACCAAGTGGTATGGCGCCGGCGTGGTGCTGTACAAACCGTTCGAAGGCCGCCCGAAGGATACCGTGGCACTGGGTTACGGCCGGGCCGTGCCCAACCCGCGTAGCCGCGACGTGCTGGAAGATGCCGCTTTCAACGCGGGCCAGCAGTTCCCGGATATCGACAGCGCCGAGCAGTTGATCGAACTGAGCTACGGCTACCAGGCCACGCCATGGCTGAACCTGCGCCCGGATGTGCAATACATCATCGAGCCAGGGGCGTTTTCGGGCAAAGACATCGACAACGCACTGGTGGTTGGCCTGCAGGTCAAGGCGACCTTCTGAGTCACCGGGGCCGCGCTGCGGCCCATCCACCGTCGCAACCCTCAAGCCTGCTTGAGGTAGTCCACCAGCCTCAGCAGCATGGCATCGCAGCCCCGCAACTGCTCGACACTGACAAACTCATCCGGCTTGTGGCCCTGGTCCATGCTGCCAGGCCCGCACACCACGGTGGGGATGCCCGCCTGGTCAAACAGGCCACCTTCGGTACCAAACGCTACCGTACCGAACGTATCCGAGCCACTGAGCAACGCCACCAACCTCGCAGCCTCGCTGTCCTCCGGTGTCGCCAGCCCCGGATAGGCACTCAGCGGCTCCAGGCGAATGGCGCTGGCGATGTTGACCTTGCGCATACGTGGCAGCAACTCGGTTTCAGCATAGGTTTGTAACTGGTCGGCCACCGCCTGCGCCTCGAACCCAGGGAGCGCGCGTACTTCGAAATCGAACTCGCACTCGGCCGGCACGATGTTCAGCGCCCTGCCCCCTTTGACCACGCCGGTCTGCACCGTGGAGAACGGCGGATCGAAGCGCTCGTCGTGATAAGCCGGCAGTGCCAGGGCATCGCCGATGTCACCCAACTTGCCAATCAGTTTCGCCGCATACTCGATGGCATTCACCCCATACGGCGCGTACGCCGAATGGCACGCCGCCCCCTGTACCTGGCAACGCATTGCCAGCTTGCCCTTGTGCCCCAGCACCGGTTTGAGTTCGGTAGGTTCACCGATCAGGCACAGCCGTGGTTTACACGGGCGCTGTTCGAGGGCAGCCAGCATCGAGCGCACGCCCAGGCAACCGACTTCTTCGTCATAGGAAAATGCCAGGTGTACCGGCATGCGCAACGGCTGGGCGAGAAAAGCGGGTACAGCAGCCAACACCGAGGCGATAAAGCCTTTCATGTCGGCCGTGCCGCGGCCATACAGGCGGCCTTCACACTCACTCAGGGCAAACGGCTCGACCGTCCAGGCCTGGCCATCCACTGGCACCACATCGGTATGGCCAGACAGCACCACACCGCCAACATCCTTGGGGCCGATGGTGGCGAACAGGTTGGCCTTGGTGCCCTCCGGGTTATGGAACAGCTCGCATTCCACTCCCAACTCGGCCAGGTAGTCACGGATAAAACCGATCAGCGCCAGGTTGGAGTCGCGGCTCACCGTGGCAAAGCCGATCAGCCGGGCCAGCAGCGCGCGGCTGGCAAATTCACTCATCGCCCGGCACCCCATAGCTTGGCGCGGCGGTCGGGTTGAGGGCGCGGGTAACGTAATCCTGCATCTGGGGGCGATAGGCTTGCCACAGGCCATCAAGCACGCCGATCGGGTCACTATCGGCCCAGTCGACGCGCAGGTCCACCAGCGGCCAGGTCAGCTCGCCCGCAATCTTCAGCGCCGCCGAGTGCACGGGCCCGGCTTCGCCACCCGCTGCCATCGCCGCGTGCATGGCTGCCAGCAGGCGATCGGCCAGATGGCCGCCGGCCTGCTCGAAGGCCAGCACCATGGCTTCGATCACCTGGGTCGAGGACAGCAGGTTGCCAGCCGCCGCGCATTGTTCGCCGGCCACTGCATGGTGTGTGCCCAGTGCTTCCCGCCCGGTGAACAATGCCACCTGGCCGTGACTGTCGATCACCGTGACCTGGCGGTACTCACTCCAGCCATTGGCACTGAGCACCCTGTCCAGCGCAGCGGCAGGCGGTAACTGGCCATGCTCAAGGGCATCGAGAATCTGCGGGCCTAGCGCCGGCAGGGTGATGTTCTGGGTAGAGACCGCGCCCACACCGGCACGCACCCAGGGGCAACGGGCACCCACGGCGATGCTCGACGAGCTGATGGCGATACCGACCTGGCCGGTTTCCTGGCAACGACCGATGATGGAGAACGTCATGTCATGGTTCCTGTTGTGCTGTGCGATACACGGCATTCTGAGTGGAACCTTCTGGCGGGCGAAACGACCTTTTTCCGAGGGGGTAGGCAGGAAAAAACTATGCTCAAGGCGCCGCTCTCTGCACCCGCTCGAAAAACCACCTCACCCACCCGGGCAACCCACCCCGCAGGCCAGAGAACTCAAGGCCTTCGCCGTTTTATCGGCAAGCACCAGCTAAATACTATTTTCGCCATTTCCACGGCATCCCTAGTCTGGCTCCAGGCAACGGCGGTCCTCCAAACCGACCTGACAAAAACCGCCTGAACAAGGGCTCGGACATGACACTGAACAACCTCGAAATCGACACCCTCGTCGTCGGCGCCGGCCAGGCCGGCGTGGCCATGAGCGAACACCTGAGCAAGCTTGGCGTGCCGCACCTGGTACTGGAGCGCAACCGCATCGCGCAGGCCTGGCGTACCGGCCGCTGGGACTCGCTGGTCGCCAACGGCCCGGCCTGGCACGACCGCTTCCCGGGGCTGGAATTCAACCTCGACGCCGATGCGTTCGCCGGCAAGGACCAGGTGGCCGACTACTTCGAGCAGTACGTACGCAAGTACAACCTGCCCGTGCGCACCGGCATTGAAGTGAAGCGCGTGGTGCGTAACAGCGACCGCCCAGGCTTCACCATCGAAACCAATGAAGGCGTGATTCGCGCCAACCGCGTAGTCGCCGCCACCGGCCCGTTCCAGAAGCCGGTGATCCCGGCCATCGCGCCGAAAGACAGCAACCTGCACCAGATTCATTCCGCCGCTTACTTCAACCCAGAGCAGCTGCCTGAAGGCGCGGTACTGGTGGTCGGTGCCGGTTCCTCCGGCGTGCAGATTGCCGAGGAATTGATGCGTGCCGGACGCCAGGTGTACCTGTCGGTCGGCGCCCACGACCGCCCGCCGCGTGCCTACCGCAACCGCGACTTCTGCTGGTGGCTGGGCGTACTGGGCGAGTGGGACGCAGAAATTGCCAAGCCCGGTCGCGAGCATGTGACCATCGCGGTCAGCGGCGCCCGCGGTGGCCACACCGTGGACTTCCGCGCCCTCGCCCACCAGGGCATGACCCTGGTCGGCCTGACCCAGTCGTTTGAAAACGGCGTAGCACGCTTCCAGGACAACCTGGTCGAGAACATCAACCGCGGCGACGAAAACTACCTGGCCCTACTGGATGCGGCCGATGCCTACATCGAACGCAACGGCCTGGACCTGCCGCAAGAGCCCGAAGCCCGCCAGCGCCTGGCCGACCCGGAGTGCATGCGCAACCCGCTGCAGCAACTGGACCTGGCCAAGGCCGGCGTCAGCAGCATCATCTGGGCCACCGGTTACGGCGTGGACTTCAGCTGGCTGCAGGTAGACACCTTCGATGCCAACGGCAAGCCCCAGCACCAGCGTGGTGTGGCCCGCGAACCGGGCGTGTACTTCCTCGGCCTGCCGTGGTTGTCGCGCCGTGGTTCATCGTTCATCTGGGGGGTGTGGCACGACGCCAAGCACGTAGCCGGCCACATTGCCACGCAGCGTACCTACACCGCCTACCGCGACCGCGAGCAACGCGCAGCGGATGAGCAGCAAACTGCCAAGATCAGCAATGTCAGCACCCTCGGAGCCCACTGATGCCTACCCATACTCGCATCCGCATGTTCAACACCAAGGAAACCTACCCCAACCAGACCCTGGACAACGACTTGTGCCAGGCCGTACGGGCGGGCAATACCATCTACGTGCGCGGTCAGGTCGGTACCGACTTCGAAGGCAAACTGGTCGGCCTGGGTGACCCGCGCGCACAAACCGAACAGGCGATGAAGAACGTCAAGCAACTGCTTGAAGAAGCCGGCTCGGACCTGTCGCACATCGTCAAGACCACCACCTACATCACCGACCCGCGCTTCCGCGAGCCGGTGTACAAGGAGGTGGGCAAGTGGCTCAAGGGCGTGTTCCCGATTTCCACCGGGTTGGTGGTGGCCGGGTTGGCCCAGGCCGAGTGGCTGATGGAGATCGACGTGATCGCCGTGGTGCCCGATCAGGAATGACCACAGGCCTGAATGACGGCGGGTGACTGCCACCTGCCCGTCCAGCCACGCCTGGGTTGCCCGTGCCGCTGCTTGCAAGCGTTGAGGTACGGGCACGCCAACGGACGACACTTCCACGCTGACACGTCGCCCGCAGTTCGCGCGCGGCTGGCTACCCGCCGCCAGCTCCAACGCCGTCAGGTGTGCCAAGTCCTGCCCATTCAATAG
Organism: Pseudomonas putida; assembly: GCA_041879295.1. Taxonomy (NCBI): domain Bacteria; kingdom Pseudomonadati; phylum Pseudomonadota; class Gammaproteobacteria; order Pseudomonadales; family Pseudomonadaceae; genus Pseudomonas; species Pseudomonas putida. The sequence continues at coordinate 3,378,528 of CP047152.1, forward strand.
GTCGCCCTCCCGCCGCCGAGGCCGAACACAAAACCCGTGGTAAAGGCTGTCGCCAGGCCGATGCCACACAGGCCACCGGCTAGGCAAACCCGAACAATCGCCGAGGGGTCTCCCACATCACCGTGCGGCGCAGCCGGGCATCCGGCATCAGGCGCTCGGCCAGCTTCAGCAGCGGGCCGTAGTCCACCCGCGCGGGTTGGCGAATGAACGGCCAGTCCGAACCCCACACACAGGCTTGGGCGCCAAAGGCTTCGAGCAGGGCCTGCACGTATGCACTGCTTTGCTCGAACAAGGCATCCGCTGCGGCAAACTTCTGCATACCTGACAGCTTCACGCAGGCGCGGCCACTGTCGGCCAGCCGCAGCAACGCCTGGAAGCCGGCTTGCTGCACACCGGCAGCGACATCCGGGCGGCCGCAATGGTCAATCAACAGACGAGCCTGCGAGCCTTGCAGCAGGCCGTGCAGGTCCAGCAACTGGTCGTCACACACCTGCAGCTGGGCGAACATGCCAAGCTCGGCGAGCTTGCCGAACAGCCCGTCAACGCCCTTTAGGCTGGCTACCCCGTACAGCGCGGGGTTGAAGGCGATACCCACCACGCCTTGCGCCTGCAACGCCGCCAGCGCATCGAGGTTGATGTCCGCCTTGACCACCGCCACCCCCTTGAGCCGCCCCTGCCCGCTGGCCAAGGCATGCAGCAGGCAGCGGTTGTCGGTGTGGTAGCCGCTGTTGGGGCCCACCAGCAAGGCATGTTGTACGCCGTAAGCGTCCATCACCCGAGTGAACTGCGCCTGGGTGGCGACCTCCTGGCCGGAGGGCGCATAGGGTGCATCGGGGTGATAGGGGAAACGGGCAGGGTCAAACAAATGGTTATGGCAATCGATCTTCGCTTCGTCAAATATGTTCACGCAGCACTCCCGTCAAGCGCCACTGCGCTTGTCTGCAGATCTTGTTATTGTGCGCCGCAAGGGCGATTAGGCTGGGGTTCACGATACTGTGTGGCCGGCTTTGACGCTCATACCCAGATGGCGAAAACCATAACCGAAGGTAATACACATGCTGCTTGGCAACGAAGGCGCGGACGCAAGCCCCATGGTGTTCAAACTTCGGCACATGGAAGTGTTCAGGGCGGTGATGCTGACGGGCTCGATCAGCGCGGCGGCCAAATTGCTGTATGTGTCGCAGCCGGCGGTGAGCAAGCTGATCCAGTACATCGAAGCGCGCCTGGCCTACCCGCTGTTCGAGCGCGTCAATAACCGCCTGGTGCCGACGGCCGAAGCGCAGGTGCTGTTTCGCGAGGTCGAGCGGGTGTACCAGGCAGCGTTGCAGGTCAACGAATGCGCCCTCGCGCTGGGCGCTGGCGGCCAGCGCAAGTTGCGTATCTCGTGCAGTGCATCGTTGTCCACGGTGGTGATCCCGATGGCCCTGGCCCAGCTCAAGCGTGAATCACCGTCACTGAATATCGAGTGGCAAACCTCGTTGATGGGCGAAATGCCCAATCAGATCCTGTCGAAGAAGGTCGACCTGTCGATCGCCGCCCTGCCGGTGGTGCACGACCACCTGCATTCGCAAGCGTTCATGCGTGGACGCATGGTGGTGGTGATGCCGCCGGGTCACCCTTTGGCCGGTCAGCCCGCGCTGACCTTGCAGCAGCTGGAGGGCCATGCGTTGCTGCTGTTCCGGCCCGACATGCCGTTTGGCAAGCTGTTGGCCGAACACATCGGGCGCCGCGGGCTACAGCTGAACTCACTGTTGTCGTTCACCAATGCCAACGAGGCTGTGGCGTTGGTCAAGCAAGGCATGGGCATCAGCGTGATCGACGAGTTCGTTGCACAGGACAGCGGGCTCGCGGTGGTGCCGTTGGCCGATGAGATTCACTTCGATATCAGCTTCGTCTATTCGCGCTTCGAGCCGCCCTCGCATGCAGCGCTGCAGTTGATGCAGGTGTTGCAGGGGCAGGCGCAGAAGCTGGGGCGGGCGCTTGCGCCGGGCTGATCATCTACGCAACTGCCCCACCGAGTCGCCTGATTCCCGGTCGCACCCGCTCCCGCTGGGTAGGTATACAAGGGTTCGGTTTAAAAGCCGACCGTGGCCGAGAGCAGATAGGTCCGCGGCGTAGACAGGGTCAACCCCGGCTCACTGTCATCCGACGCCCCCGCCGAGCTCCAGTAGCGATCATCGAGCACATTCTCGACACTGGCCCGCAAGGTAACCTCGGTGGCGTCCACCTTGAAGGCATAACGTGCACCCAGGTCATAACGCTCCCAGCCATCGATGCGCTTGCTGTTGTTCTGGTCCAGGTACTGGGAACTTGAGTGAATGCCGCGCGCTGTGAAGGTCAGGCCGTTCACCCCTGGCACGTCCCATTCAGCCCCCAGATTGACGTTGTATTCGGGCGTGGCCGGCGCGCGGTTGCCATCGTAGGCACCGCCGACGGTGTCGGTCAGCTCGCTGTCGATATACATCACCCCACCCAGCACCCGCACGCCCTGCACCGGTTCACCGAACACACTCAGCTCGATGCCGCGGTTGTCACGCTTGCCATTGGGGCCGAACACCCGCGAGGTGGGGTTGGTCTCGTAGGCCGGCTGGCGAATGCGGAAGGCGCTGGCAGTAAAGGCCACCTGGCCGAGGTCGTACTTGGCCCCCACCTCGACCTGGCGGCTGGTGAACGGCGGGAAGATCTGGTCTTCGTTGATCGACGTCGATGGGGCGATCTTGCCTTGGCTCAGGCCCTCCATGTAGTTGGCGTACAACGAGAGCTGGTCGGTGACCTTGAGCAATACGCCCCCAGAAGGCGAGACCTTTTCTTCGTCATAGCCCGTATCGCCTTTGACGCCGTCGCTCCAGTCATCCACCTGCACCCGTTGCCAGCGCGCCCCCAGGGTCAACAGCAGGCGGTCGTCAAAAAAGCCAAGGGTATCGGCCAGGGCCACGCCGGAAAAGCGGTTTTCCGTGTAGACCTCGGGGTCGAGGCGGGTTGGCGTAGCGGGTGACGGTGCGGCCACCGGGTTGTAGAGGTTGCTCGGCGCCGAGGCATAGCGCGCACCGCCGTTGGTGAAGTCCATGTAGTAATAGCTGGCGGCCAGGTTCAGCTCGTGGCTCACCGGCCCGGTATGGAACCAGTGACGCAAACCGGCCATGGCGGTGCGCACTGACTCGTCCCGGGTAAAGTCACGCGGCTGCACGGTGAAGTCGCCGGCATCGTTGGTGATCGACACGTTATGGCGAAGGAAGTCGTGGTTGCTCTTGCGCGCGCCGACCGCACCATAGGCCAGCAGCGACTCGCTGATATCGTACTCGGCGTTCAGCGCACCGAAGGTGTCGTTGGTACGCGCCTTGCTCCAGGCCTGGGCGTAGTTGTGACGTACATCATTGGCATTGGGCACCTTGGCATTGGCACCGACCAGCACACGCTCCTGCGGGGCGTCGGTGTCGCGTTCGGTGTGGCCAAGGTCCGCCGAGAGCCGCAGGCGCTCGCCTCGAAAATCCAGGCCCAGCACCGCCATTTCGCGGTCAACGCGCTGGTGATCCCATTCGGTGTCACCGGCCTGCTTCACGCCATTGAAGCGCACGCCGAACTGCTGGTCTTCACCAAAGCGACGGCCGATATCCACTGCGCCGCCAGCCTGGCCGGCCGAAGCGTAGCTGCCGGTGAATTCGGTGATCGGCTTGTCAGCGGCTCGCTTGGGCTGCACATTGATACCGCCGCCCACGCTGCCACGCGGCGAAATGCCGTTGATCAACTGGCTGGGGCCTTTGATGATGTCGACCCGGTCAGCCATTTCCATGTCGATCGAATACGTCGGCAAGATGCCATACAGGCCGTTGTAGGCCACATCGCTGTTGAACAGGCTGAAGCCGCGAATGGTGAACTGCTCGAAACGCCCGCCCGCCGGGTTGGTAGCACGCACTGAAGGGTCACTGGCAATCAGTTCGCCCAAGGTGCGCGCCTGTTGGTTCTTGACCAGGTCGCTGGTGTAGCTGCTGATGCTGAATGGGGTTTCCATGAAGTCGCGCGAACCGAGCAAGCCTTGTGCCCCCTGGCGTGCCACTTGGCCACCGGCATACGGCTGCGTTTCGTTGCCTGCGGCCAGGCCGCCGACGATGCTGGTGGGGGCGATTTCCAGAGCGCCACTGCCCTGGGGGGCAGGCATCAGGGTGAAGGCCCCCTCACCCACCGGCAGCGCCTGCAGGCCACTACTGCGCAGCAACTGGCTGAAGCCTTCATCGACACTGTAACGACCGGACAAGCCGTTACTTTGCCGGCCCTCTACCAATGCCGGGTCCAGCGAAAGGCTGACACCGGCCTGGTCGGCGAAATGGGTCAAAGCAGCACCCAGGCTGGCTGGCGCTACCTGGAACGTACGCCGGGCCGGCTCATCGGCCCAGGTGGGTGCACACAACAGCAGGCTCATCGCGAACAATGGATGTGCTGCGCGCGCCAGTGGGCGCAGGCGGCAAGATTTTACTGCAGGCATTGAACAAGGCTCCCCTTTTATTTTCTCCTACCGGTAATGACCGGCGAGTGAAAAAAAGGGGACAGCCTCATGCTCGTTTTTCTCGTGCGGTCAGGCTCACCCAATAACGCGTGCGGGTCTGCACTTGCAACGGCAGGCTGGCGGCGAGCAGGGCCAGCACCCGGTCGGTGTCGTCAAGGCGGAACGTGCCGGTCACACGCAAGCGCTCCAGTTCTGGTGCCCAGCGCAGTACGCCGGGGCGATACCTGCGCAGTTCGCGCAGCAACTCGCCCAACGGGCGGTCGTCCAGCCGTAGCGCGCCTTCGCGCCAGCCCAGTTGCCATTCGTCGAAGGCTTTGACAGGGCCAACACCGGTCGCCTGCAAACTGGCCTGTTGGCCGGCCTGTAGCATCACGGCTGGCCCACGCAACGGCTGCAGGCTGACCGCCTCCTTGATCGCCGACACCCGGCAGGCCTCATCAAGCAGGCGCAGGCACACCTCGCCCTCACTGAGCACCACCCGGCCGTAAGGCACCTGCAAGGTGAGGCTCAGGTTAGCGGGCACGCTGACGGCCACTTCACCGCGCACCAGTGCCACGCGGCCTGCACCCAGCTCGATATCGACCGCACTGTCGGTGTTCAACTGCAACAAGGTGCCGTCGCTCAGCATTGCCTGCCTGCGCTCTCCTACCGCGGTGCGCATGTCGGCGGTCCAGGCATCCAGCGGCAGCTCACGGCTCACCAGCCAGGCCAACGGCAGCAACGCCGACACACCCAGGGCTTGTTTGAGCAGTGCCCGACGACCGGCATCCGGGCGATCCAGGGCGGCCATCGCCAATGCGCCGGGCAACCCGGCAAACCGCGCTCGCAGCAGCGATGCCTTTTGCCAGGCGTCTTCGTGCAGGGGGCTGCTGGCGCGCCATTGCGCCAGGCGCAGCAGGTCAGCTTCGCTTGCGTCGCCAGAATCCAGTAGTGCCAGCCAACGGGCCGCAGCACGCAGCGCCTCGCGGGTTTCTGGGGTGTGGGGGCTCATCGCAACTCGGCCAACAGGCAATGCTCGTAAGCCTGCGCCATGTAGCGTTTCACCGAGCGCTGGCAAACGCCCAGGCGCTGGCCAATCTCGGCGTAGCCCAAACCTTCCAGCTGGTGCCAGAGAAAGGCCTTGCGTATCGCCGGCTTGAGGCCGTCGAGCAGTTCATCCAGTGCCTGCAGGGTTTCCAGCAGTACCCAGCGCTGTTCTGGCGACGGCACGTGTTGCTCGGGCAACTGCGCCAAGGCATCAAGGTAGGCCTGCTCCAGGCTACGTCGCTGGTGGAAGTTGCTGAGCAAACGCTTGCCCACGGTCAGCAGATAGGCGCGCGGTTCGCGTATGTCTGCCAGCGGCTGGGCGCTGGCCAGAATGCGCAGAAATGTATCCTGACTGAGGTCGGCGGCATCCCAGGCATTGCCCATACGCCGGCGCAGCCAGGTTTCAAGCCAGCCACGATGCTCCCGGTACAGGGCAGGCAGGCCAGGCTCCGGTGGCGGCGCGGCGTCGATCATGAGGTGAGTCCTGCAGCGGAGTAAATAAGATTAATTCTAATTTACATCACGCCACAGAACCAAGCGCTTTGTTACCGGTCAGGCAATTGCTTCATCTACCAGCACTTGTGCTTCCTGCACCAGACGCTGCAAATGCGCCTCGTCGATGAAGCTTTCGGCGTAGATCTTGTAGATGTCTTCAGTACCCGACGGGCGCGCGGCGAACCAGCCATTGGCCGTCATCACCTTGAGCCCGCCAATCGCCTGGCCATTGCCTGGAGCATGGCTGAGGATCTGCACGATCGGCTCACCGGCCAGCTCGGTCGACTTCACCTGCTCCGGCGCCAGCTTGCTCAGCAACGCCTTCTGCCGCGCGTCCGCCTTGGCCTCGACACGAGTGGCGAACGGCTTGCCCAGCGCGTCGGTCAGGTCGGCATAAGCCTGGCTCGGGTTACGCCCGGTACGGGCGGTCATTTCGGCGGCCAGCAAGGCCGGGATCAACCCGTCCTTGTCGGTGGCCCAAACCGAGCCATCGCGGCGCAGGAACGAAGCCCCTGCACTTTCTTCGCCACCAAAACCGAGCGAACCGTCGAACAGGCCCTGGGCGAAGAACTTGAAGCCCACCGGCACTTCGTACAGCTTACGGCCCAGGCGCTGGGTGACGCGGTCGATCAGGCCGCTGGAGACCACGGTCTTGCCCACGGCAGCGTCACTGCGCCACTGCGGGCGGTGGCGGAACAGGTAGTCGATGGCCACGGCGAGGTAGTTGTTGGGTTGCAGCAAGCCATCAGGGGTAACGATGCCGTGGCGGTCGTGGTCCGGGTCGCAAGCGAAGGCCACGTCAAAGCGCTCACGCAGGCCTATCAGGCCCTGCATGGCATACGGCGAGGAAGGGTCCATGCGGATCTGGCCGTCCCAATCGACGGTCATGAAGCGGAAGGTCGGGTCGACCTCGGTGTTCACCACTTCCAGGTCCAGTTGGTAGTGCTTGGCAATCGCCGACCAATAGCGCACCCCTGCCCCGCCCAGCGGGTCGACGCCCAGGCGCAACCCGGCGCCACGGATCACATCGAAATCGATGACGTTTTCCAGGTCGGCCACATAGGTGCTGACGTAGTCGTGGCGGTGGGTGGTCGGCGCCAGCAACGCCTGGGCATGGTCCATGCGCTTGACGCCGGCCAGGTTAGCGGCCAGCAGTTCGTTGGCCTTGCCCTCGATCCACTTGGTCACGTCGCTGTCGGCCGGCCCGCCGTTGGGCGGGTTGTACTTGAAGCCACCGCTTTGTGGCGGGTTGTGCGACGGGGTAATGACGATACCGTCAGCCAGACCCTGTGTGCGGCCACGGTTGTGGCAGAGGATGGCGTGGGACACAGCCGGTGTGGGCGTGTATTCGTCATCCTTGGACAGCATCACCTGCACGCCGTTGGCGGCCAGTACTTCCAAGGCACTGGCGGCCGCAGGAGCTGACAGGGCGTGGGTATCGGCGCCGATAAACAGCGGGCCATCGATACCTTTTTCCTGGCGGTACAGGCAGATAGCCTGGCTAATGGCCAGGACGTGATACTCGTTGAAACTCAATTCAAGCGAACTGCCCCGGTGCCCCGAGGTGCCGAAGGCCACGCGCTGGGCCGCCACGGCAGCATCTGGGCGGCCGGTGTAATAGGCGGTGAGCAGCCGGGGAATATCGACCAGCACGCTGGCCGGAGCCGGCTTGCCTGCCAAAGGACTGAGCGTCATGCAAAAACCTCGAGTTCAACGGATGTTGGTGTTGGAACGTGCAGTGTACTGAGAGTTGCAATGCCGTGCGATGGGGGCATCAAAGAAACCCCGGTCCCTGCTGGGTACAGCGCACCCCGCCCAACCCTATGACGGTCTAGAGTTCAAGCCATACCCATTGTGAATAAGGCTCTATGGCTTTCCATCGTCTGACCCGCACACACCCCCGCCTGAGCCTCGCCACTATAGTCGGCCTCGCTGGCGCCTGGCTGATCCCCGCCGGTGATACCGTGCAACACATCCTCGCTGGCTGGAACCTGGGGGTGTGGCTGTACCTGCTGCTGGTGCTCTACCTGAGCTGGACAGCCAGCCCGGAAAAGGTCCGCAAGGTCGCCGGCGTCGAAGACGAGAACGCGGGCCTGGTCCTGCTGACCGTGTGCATCGCCGCCATCGCCAGCCTTGCCGCGGTCACCCTGCAACTGGTCTCCAGTCGCGGCCTGCAAGGCACGGACCTGGCCGTGCACTATCTCTATACCGGCCTGACCGTCGCCGGTTCATGGCTGCTGATCGGCTGCATATTCACCCTGCATTACGCCCGCCTGTTCTACACCGGGCAAAGCCACGAACTGCCGCTACGCTTCGCTGATGGCGAGCGCAACCCTGATTACTGGGACTTCCATTACTTCTCGTTCACCATCAGCGTGGCGGTGCAAACCTCAGACGTTGGCGTCGCCGGACGAGGGTTGCGGCGGGTGGTGCTGGCGCATTCGCTGGTGGGCTTCGTATTCAATACGGCGATTCTCGGGTTCACGATCAACATCGCCGCCGGGTTGCTAGGTTGACCAAGCCGCTCGTCTGAAAAACCTGCGCGTCTAGCGCCAGCGAAATCCACCAAACCCAATGGTTACCTGACACCTTGCGGTCGGGAAAACGTTTGCCATGCAGTCAACCGACACACTGCGCCCGTGACAAGGGTGTGACCCCTGTCATGCATTCGCACATTTGTCGTACTTGCAACCGAAAATCGCACGTAGCAGGTGCTATCTTTACTTTCCCGGCGGCCGCATCGATGTGGCCACCCGCTCATCACGTCCAGGTACGGACAAGGAGGCTGGCATGAACAAGATGACGTTCCCCAACGCCTGCCAGGTGATGCGCTGGCATTTCCATCCGTTGGGTTTCGAGGCCAGCATGGATGCGCCACGCAGCATGGTTGCACGGCTGTTCGACCGCGCCAGCGGTGAGACCCTGCTGGCGATTGCGGGCATCCCCTGTGCAGCGATCATGGCCGCCGCCGATGTAGAGCGCATCATCGAGGCCGTCGAGGCGGAAATGGACGCCTTCATACCCGCCTTTACCTTGCGCGATGCAGTCTAGGCTCTGTTTTCAACGCAGCCTCACCGAGTATCAAGGCTTTTCATACAGCGCCTAGCCTGCAGCAGTGAGTTCCGGGCCCATGGCCTGCAACTTGCTCATGAACTGCTCGGCCGGCACAGGCTGGCCCAGCAGGTAGCCCTGCAACGAATCACACCCCAGCCGGGTCAGGAAGTCCTGCTGCTTGTCGGTTTCAACCCCCTCGGCAACGATACGCAGGCCCAACGCCTGGCCCAGTGCGACGATTGCCGAAACAATCGCTGCATCGTCACTGTCCTGCTCCAGGTCGCGCACGAAACCGCGGTCGATTTTCAGCTCGTTGGCTGGCAGGCGCTTTAGGTACATCAGGCTGGAATAGCCCGTACCAAAGTCATCAATGGACAAGTCCACGCCCATGTCGGACAGGCGCTGCAGCACGGTCAGGCTGGCGTCGGCATCGTGCATGGCGGTGGTTTCGGTAATTTCCAGTGTCAGGCAGTTGGCCGGCAAGCCGTTCTGCTGCAGGGCGCGGGCCACGCTGTCGACCAGGCCGGCGTGGCAGAACTGGATAGCCGACAGGTTCACCGCCATGCGCCAGCCAAGGTGGCCCTGGTCCAGCCACTGGCGCATCTGACGGCAGGCCTCGATGAGTACCCACTCGCCAATGGGGATGATCAGGCCGGTCTTTTCCGCCAGGCCGATGAAGCGGTCAGGCAGCAGCAGGCCTTGCTGCGGGTGCTCCCAGCGCAGCAGCGCTTCGGCACCAATCGGCTGGCAGGTATGGGCGTCGAACTTGGGCTGGTAATGCAAGCTGAACTGGCGCTGCTCCAGCGCCAGACGCAAGTCCTGCAGCAACTGCAACTGCTGGCGAGCATTGCTGTTCATCGACACATCGAAGAAGCTGTAACCGTTCTTGCCAGCGCTCTTGGCATGGTACATGGCCGCGTCGGCGTTACGCAGCAACTCGTGCTGGTCCTGGCCGTTGCCCGGGTACAGGACGATGCCCAGGCTCGCCGACAGTTGCAGGTCGTGCTCGGCCACGCGGAAAGGCCGGGAAACCAGGTTGACCTGCTTGACCGCCACGTCCATGGCATCGTTCGGTTCCTGCAGTTCCACCAGCAGAACAAACTCGTCGCCACCAATCCGTGCCAGCGTGTCCTGGCTGTGCAAGTGGCCGCGCAGGCGGGCCGCCACGGCCTTGAGCAGAAGGTCACCAATATGATGGCCAAAGGCATCGTTGACCGGTTTGAAGCCGTCCAGATCAATGAACATCAGGGCAAAACAGCCGCCCTGCTCCGCCACTTTGGCGATAGCCTGCTCAATGCGATCGGCCAGCAGGGTACGGTTTGGCAGATCGGTGAGGGTGTCGTGCAAGGCCAATTGTGTCAGTTCCTGGTTGGCCAAGGTCAGCGAACGGGCCAACTCGGCAGTACGTGCCTCCAGGCGCGCGTCCAGCACCGAAGTCAGCAACGCCACTGCCAGAACTGCCAGCGTGGTGATCAGCACCAGGTAAACCAGACTGTCACCCTGCAGACCGCCCCCCAGCGCGCCGCAGAAGCTGCCCTCGGGGAAGTTCGCCGCGGCCATGCCGGTGTAATGCATACCAACGATGGCAAAGCCCATCACCACTGCCGCCAGGCCACGGATCTGCCGTACATAGGGTGTGTGTGCGCGCAGGCGGAAGGCGATCCACAATGCTGCCGCCGAGGCGCCTACGGCAATCAGCAGCGAAGCACCAAACAACGTCGGGTCGTAATCAATACCCGGCAGCATGCGCAGCGCGGCCATGCCGGTGTAGTGCATGCAGGCGATACCGGCGCCCATGATCAGCGCGCCGAACCCCAACTGCAGCGCGGGCAGGCTCGGCTGGCTGACCAGCCACAGGGCAAAGCCCGAGGAAAGCACAGCGATCAGCAGCGAGAACGCGGTCAGGGCCAGGTCGTAACCCAAGTCGATGGGCAAGCTGAAGGCAAGCATGCCAATGAAGTGCATCGACCACACGCCGATGCCCATGGCCAACGCACCGCCGCCCATCCACAGGTAGGCAGCGCGGCCCTTGGCCGTGGCGATGCGGCCAGTCAGGTCAAGAGCGGTATAGGATGCCAGGATCGCCACGCACAGCGAAATCAACACCAGCGAAGAAGAGTAGCTACCGGTCAGCATTGAGAGTTCCAGCGCCGGAACAGGGGGCCCGGCAAAAGCTGACGATTGTACTCAAGCTTAAGCGAAACGCACGGGTTTTTGCGGATGGGAATGGACCCAATAACTGCAAATGCCCCCCCTCTGCGCATGGTCATTTCTGCTCGGCAAACGCCTGCTCTGCATTCCAGCCGCCGCCCAACGCAGCCACCAGTTGCACACTGGCCACCAGGCGCCCTTGCAGCAGGTTCAGCACGCTGCGCTCGTTGCTCAGCGCCGTGGTTTGCACGTTGACCACATCCAGATAGCCGATCAGCCCGGCGCGGTACTGGTTCTCGGTCAGACGCAACGACTCACGGGCGGCATCAAGCGCCTCTTGGCGCACCCTGGCTTCATCGCCATACACTTTCAGTTGAACCAGCAGGTTTTCCACTTCCTTGAAGCCGTCCAGCACGGTCTGGCGGTACTGCGCCACCGTCTGGTCATACACGGCCACCGTGCGGTCGACCTCGGCGCTGCGTTTGCCGGCGTCGAACAGGGTCAGCGCCAACTGCGGGCCTACCGACCAGTAGCGGTTGGGCAACTCGATCCAGTTGCTGAAGCTGCTGCTGGAATATCCGCCACTCATGCTCAGGCTGAGGTCCGGGAAGTAGGCTGCCCGCGACACCCCGATGTTGGCGTTGGCCGCCATCACGTTGCGTTCGGCTGCAGCGATGTCCGGGCGTCGCTCCAGCAGTTGCGAAGGCAGCGAAACCGGTATTTGCGGCAACGCGGGAATAGCCTTGCTGTCGGCCAGGGCGAAGTCGGCCGGAACCTTGCCCAGCAGCACGGCGATGGCATTTTCGAACTGCGCACGCTGCCAGATCAGGTCGATCAGGTCAGCCTGGGTGCTTTTGAGCTGGGTGCGGGCCTGGGCCACGGCATCCGGGCCGGCGACACCGGCACGGTACTGGTTTTCGTTCATTCGCAGTGAGCGTTCATAAGCCGCCACGGTGGCTTCCAGCAAGCGCTTCTGCTCATCGATAACCCGCAATTGCAGGTAGTTCTGCACCAGCTCCGACTGCTGGCTCAGGCGGATCGACGCAAGGTCGGCGAAACTGGCTTCGGCACTGGCCTCGTTGGCATTCAAGGTTTCACGCAGCTTGCCCCACAGGTCGATCTCCCAGCTCACGCCCAACTGCGCGTTGTAGGTGTTGCGAATGCCACTGCTGTTATTGGACAGGCTGGAACTGGAGCTGCCGGTGCCCTGCGCCGAGCGGTTCTTGCTGGCGCTCAGGTCCAGGCTGGGGAACAGCGCCGCGCGGCTGCTGCGCACCAGTGCCTGGGCCTGGCGGTACTGGGCTTCTGATTGCGCCACAGTCTGGTTGCTGCGGTTAAGCTCTTCGACCAGCGCATTGAGCCCGGCATCACCGTAGATCTCCCACCAGGCGCCGCGGGCGATGGCGTCGGAGGGCGAGGCCTGGGTCCAGCCTTCGGCATGCTTGAACTGCGCCGCCGTGCTGTTCAGCTCGGGGCGGTGATAGTCGGGGCTCAGGGTGCAGGCACTGAGCAAGGCCGCGCACAACCCGGCGCTGAGCAGGCGCGAGCCACGGCCACGGGTCAGTGCTTGCAGGGCACGGTGAAGTGGGGTCTGGGCAAAAGTCATAGCGGGGTTTCCAGGGCGGCGTCGGTGCGCACGCCGCGCCAACGGTTGAAGCGGTGGCGCAGGCGGTCCAGGTACAGGTAAACCACCGGCGTCGTATAAAGGGTGAGGATCTGGCTGAACACCAGGCCCCCGATGATGGTCAGGCCCAGCGGCTGACGCATTTCTGCGCCCTCAGCCTGGCTCAACAGCAATGGCAATGCGCCAAGGATCGCCGCCAGGGTGGTCATCAGGATCGGCCGCAGGCGCAGCAGGCAGGCCCGGCGTATTGACTCTTCCGGCGAAAAGCCATGATGGCGCTCCAGTTGCAGGGCCAGGTCGATCATCAGGATGGCATTTTTTTTCACCACCCCGATCAACAGGAACAGCCCCAGCAACGAGATCAGGCTGAACTCGCCACCGGTGACGTACAGCGCCAGCAAGGCTCCGACGCCCGCCGAAGGCAGTGTCGAGAGAATGGTCAGCGGGTGAATGTAGCTTTCATACAGAATGCCCAGCACCAGGTACACCAGCAGCAGTGCGCCAAGGATCATGAATGGCTGGCCCTGCTGGGTCTTGGCAAAGGCATCGGCAGTGCCGCCGAGCTTGGCAATCACCTCCTCGGGCAAGCCCAGCCTGGCCACCGCGCGTTCCAGCGCCGCCATGGCCTGGTCGGGGCTATAGCCCTCGGCGACGTCGAAGGCGATGTCTTCCGAAGCGAACTGGCCTTCGTGGCTGACCCGGTCGTTGGCCAGGCTGTTCTCGTAGTGAGCGATGGTCGACAGCGGCACCCGGGCGCCGTCGGCGGTGATCACCTGCACTTGCTCGAGCGTGCTCGGGTCCCAGGCGTATTTCGGGTTGATCTCCAGCACCACCTGGTATTGGTTGAGGCTGTCGTAGATGGTGGAGATCTGCCGCTGGCTGTAGGCGTTGTTCAGTACTGCGGTGACCATGTCCATGTCGATGCCCAGGCGCTTGGCCTGGTCACGGTCGACCACCAGCGTCACCTGCTGGGTACCGGCGCCATCACGGGCGTCGATGGCGGTCAGCTCAGGCAGTGCACGCAGCGCAGCGACCACCTTGGGGAACCATTCGCGCAATGCCGAAAGGTCGCCGCTTTGCAGGGTATACAGGTACTGCGAAGAGGTCTGGTCACGCCCACCGCCACCCAGTTGCAGGTCCTGGTCAGCCATCAGGAACAGGCGCCCGCCGGGCACTTTGGGCAGTTCCTTGCGCAGGCGTTCGATCACTTTCTGCGCATCGATCTTGCGCTCGCTGATCGGTTTCAGGCGCACCAGCACAAAGGCGTTGTTGGTACCGCTGTTGCCGCCGATGAAACCGGCAACGCTCTGCACGGCAGGGTCGGCCAGCAAGGCGCGGCGGTAGATTTCCATCTTCGGCTGCATCACGCTGAACGACAGGCCGTCGTCGCCACGGATGAAGCCCATCAACTGGCCGGTATCCTGCTGGGGCATCAACGTTTTGGGTACTACCACGTACAGGGCGATGTTGATGCCGATGGTGGCCAGCAGGCTGAGCAGGGTCAGGCGCTTGTGGCGCAGAGCCCAGCCCAGGCTGCGGTCATAGGCAGCAACCATGCGCTGATGCAGCTTGTCGCTCCAGCGCTGCAGGCGGCTCTGCTCGGCCTTGTGCGGCTTGAGCCAGCGGGCGCAGAGCATCGGCGTAAGGGTCAGCGACACCACCAGCGAGACGATGATCGCCGCCGCCAGAGTGATGGAAAACTCCTGGAACAGGTTGCGCACGATGCCGCCCATGAACAGGATGGAGACAAACACCGCCACCAGCGACACGTTCATCGACAGCAAGGTGAAGCCCACTTCCTTGGCGCCCAGGAAGGCCGCCTTCATCGGCGGCTGGCCGTTCTCGATGTGCCTGGAGATGTTTTCCAGCACCACGATGGCATCGTCCACCACCAGCCCGGTGGCAAGGATCAGCGCCATCAGCGACAGGTTGTTGAGCGAGAAACCGCACAGGTACATGACCGCGAATGTCCCCACCAGCGATACCGGCACCGCCAGGCTGGGGATCAGCGAGGCGCGCAGGCTGCCGAGGAACAGGTAGACCACCAGGATCACCAGCACCACGGCGATCAGCAGGGTGTGCTCGGCCTCTTTGAGGGTGGCCTTGATCACGGGCGAGCGGTCCATGGCCACGTTCAATTGCACGCTGGCTGGCAGCAGCGACTGCAGTGCCGGTAGCTGGGCCTTGATCTGGTCGACCGTTTCGATGATGTTGGCGCCGGTCTGGCGGTTGACCACCAGCAGCACCGCTGCCTGGTCGTTGAAGAAGCCGCTGTTGTAACGGTTTTCAACGCCGTCGGTGACGGTCGCTACGTCAGACAGGCGCAAAATGGTGCCGTTCTGCTGGCGAATCACCACCGGCTCGTAGTCCTTGGCGCTTTCCAGCTGGTCGTTGGCCCGCACCTGCCAGTTACGCTCGGCGTCCTCGACAAAGCCCATGGGCCGGCGCTGGTTGGCGTTGGACACCGCAGTGCGCACCTCGTCCAGCGACAGGTTGTACTGGTTGAGCAGTTGCGGCTCGACGGCAATGCGCACGGCCGGCAGCGAACTGCCACCGATCTGCACCTCCCCTACCCCCGATACCTGAGCCAGGCTCTGTGAAAGGATGGTGTCGGCCAGGTCATACAGCTGGCCTTTCTGCAATACATCCGAGGTCAGCGACAGCACCATGATCGGCGCCTGCGACGGGTTGATCTTCTTGTAGGTGGGCATGCTGCGCATGCCGCTGGGCAGCAGGTTGCGGGTTGCGTTGATCGCCGCTTGCACCTCACGGGCTGCGCCATCAATGTCACGGCCCATCTCGAAGCCGATGATTACCCGTGTCGACCCCTGGCTGGAGCTGCTGGTGAGCGTGGTGACACCGGCGATGCTGCCGAGCTTGCGTTCCAGCGGTGTGGCCACGGTCGAAGCCATGACCTCGGGGCTGGCACCAGACAGGTTCGCCGACACCACGATCACCGGGAAGTCCATTTGCGGCAGTGGCGCCACCGGCAGCAAGCCAAAGCTGACCCCACCCAGCAGCATGATCGCCAGGCTCAACAGCATGGTCGCCACCGGGCGACGGATGAAAGGCCCGGACAGGTTCATGCCTGAGCCTGCTTCACGTCAGTGGCCGGGCGCCAGCGGCGGGCCAGGCGATCGAAGTACAGGTAGATGACCGGGGTGGTGAACAGCGTCAGCACCTGGCTGACCAGCAGCCCGCCGACCATCACCAGGCCCAGTGGCTGACGCAGCTCGGCGCCGGAACCGGTGGCAAGCATCAGCGGCACCGCGCCAAACAGCGCGGCCAGGGTGGTCATCAGGATCGGCCTAAAGCGCAGCAGCGCCGCCTGGTAGATGGCATCGCGTGGGCTCATGCCCTGATGGCGCTCGGCCTCCAGGGCGAAGTCGATCATCATGATCGCGTTCTTCTTGACGATACCGATCAGCAGGATGATGCCGATGATGGCGATCATGCCCAGGTCGTTACCGCTGATGAGCAAGGCCAGCAAGGCACCGACCGCCGCCGACGGCAGGGTCGAGAGGATGGTGACCGGGTGGATGTAGCTTTCGTACAGCACCCCCAGCACGATGTACATGGTCACCACCGCCGCCAGAATCAGCAGCAAAGTGCTCGACAGCGACGCCTGGAAGGCCTCGGCCGCACCCTGGAAGCGGGTTTGCACACCCAACGGCATGCCGATGTCCTGCTGCACCTGCTCGATCACCTGCACGGCTTCGCCCAGCGACGCGCCGTGGGCCAGGTTGAACGACAAGGTCACTGCCGGGAACTGGCCGATGTGGGAAATAGCCAGCTGGGCTTGACGCTGGTCGATCCGCGCCAGCGCCGAAAGGCGCACCTGGCCGCCATCGGTGGCCTTGACGTGAATCGATTCCAGCGCCTGCGGGCCGATCGTGGCGGCGTCCTTGGCCTGCAACACCACGCGGTACTGGCTGGCCTGGGTGTAGATGGTCGAAATCTGCCGCTGGCCGAAGGCGTCGTACAGGGCATTGGTGATCTGCGACACGCTGATCCCCAGGCGGCTGGCCATGTCACGGTCGATTACCAAGTACACCTGCAAGCCCTTGTCCTGCAGGTCGCTGGCCACATCGGCCAGTTCCGGGCGCGGCTGCAGCGCCTGCACCAGCTTGCCGCTCCACTGCGCCAGCAGGTCGGCGTCCGGTGACGACAGGCTGAACTGGTACTGGGTCCGGCTGACCCGGTCCTCGATGCTCAGGTCTTGCACCGGCTGCATGAACAGGCGGATGCCCACCAGCCGGTCGACTTGCGGCTGCAGGCGGCTGATCACTTCGCTGGCGCTGACATCGCGCTCGCCGTGGGGCTTGAGGTTGATCAGCAGGCGACCGCTGTTGAGCGTGGCGTTGTCGCCGTCTACGCCAATGTAGGACGACAGGCTTTGCACGGCCGGGTCTTGCAGGATGACCTTGCTCAGGGCCTGCTGACGTTCGCTCATGGCGGCGAACGAGGTGGACTGCGGCGCCTCGGAAATACCCTGGATCACCCCGGTATCCTGCACCGGGAAGAAGCCCTTGGGCACGACCATGTACAGAAACACCGTGAGCACCAGGCTGGCCACCGCCACCAGCAAGGTCAGCGGCTGATGCTTGAGCACCCACTGCAGGGCACTGCCGTAGTGCTTGATCAGCCAGTCGATCCAGGCGCCACTGGCACGGTAGAAGCGGCCTTGCTCTTCTTCCTTGGGCTCGCGCTTGAGCAGACGCGCGCACATCATCGGTGTCAGGGTCAGGGACACCACCAGGGAAATCAGGATAGCCACTGCCAGCGTGATGGCGAACTCGCGGAACAAGCGTCCGACCACGTCAGCCATGAACAGTAGCGGGATCAGTACCGCAATCAGCGAGAAGGTCAGCGAAATCAGGGTGAAGCCAATCTGCCGGGCGCCCTTGAGCGCCGCCTGCATGGGCGTCTCGCCCTCTTCGATATGCCGGGAGATGTTCTCCAGCATGACGATGGCATCATCGACCACAAAGCCGGTGGCGATGGTCAGGGCCATGAGTGTCAGGTTGTTGACCGAGAACCCTGCCAGGTACATGACCCCGAACGTCCCGATCAGCGACAGTGGCACGGCAATCGACGGAATGAGGGTGGCGCTGAAGCGGCGCAAGAAGACGAAGGTGACCATCACCACCAGAACGATGGCGATCAGCAGCTCGTGCTGCACGTCCTTGACCGCGGCGCGAATGGTCTGGGTGCGGTCGGTCAGCACCGACACATCGAGGCCGGCCGGCAGGTTGTCGGTGATCGACGGCAGCAGGCCCTTGATGCGGTCGACCACTTCGATCACGTTGGCACCCGGCTGACGCTGGATGTTCAGCAGCACAGCATGGTTTTCGTTCGCCCAGGCGGCCAGCCGCTCGTTTTCGGCGCCATCGACGATTTCAGCCACATCTTTCAGGCGCAGCGGCGCACCGTTGTTGTAGGCCAGGATCAGGTTGGCGTATTCCTCAGGAGAGCGCAGCTGGTCGTTGGCATCGAGCATCGACACCCGGGTCGGGCCATCGAAGTTGCCTTTGGGCTGGTTGACGTTGGAAGCACCGATCAGCGTGCGCACGTCATCCAGATTCAAGCCGTTGGCCGCCAGGGCGTCGACGTTGACCTTGATGCGTACCGCCTGGCGCTGGCCACCGGCAATGCTGACCATGCCCACGCCGCTGATTTGCGCAAGCTTTTGCGCCACGCGGGTATCGACCAGGTCGTTGAGCTTGGGCAGCGGCATGGTCTTGCTGGAGATGGCCAGGGTCAGCACCGGAGTGTCGGCCGGGTTGACCTTGTTGTATACCGGCGGTGCCGGCAGGTCGCTGGGCAGCAGGTTGCTGGCGGCGTTGATCGCGGCCTGCACCTGTTGCTCGGCAACGTCCATGTTCATGTCGAGGTTGAAACGCAGGGTCAGCACCGACGCGCCGCCAGAACTGGTCGAGGCCATCTGTTCCAGGCCCGGCATCTGGCCGAACTGGCGCTCCAATGGCGCGGTGACGGCGCTGGTCATCACCTGCGGGCTGGCGCCGGGGTACAGGGTCATGACGCGAATGGTCGGGTAATCCACCTGTGGCAAGGCGGATACCGGCAGCAACTTGTAGGCGATCAGGCCGGCCAGCACGATGGCCAGCATGCTCAGCGTGGTGGCGACCGGGCGCAGGATGAACAGGCGCGAGAGGTTCATGCGCCCGCCTTGCCTGCTGCGTTGCCGGGTTGTGCTTCACCTGTTGTTTGGGCCGCGCCCTTGGCTTCCTGCCCTTGCAGGTGCTGGCCTGGGCTGGTCGGCACTTGCGAGCTGTCTTCGACCACTTCCACCTTGGTGCCTTCGCGCAGGCGGTCGGTGCCTTCCAGCACCAGGCGGTCGCCGGCCTTCAGGCCGTCGAGAATGACGCTGTTCTCGCCATCGCTGGCGCCCACCTTCAGCTTGCGGACATTGACGGTGCTCTGCTCGTTGACCACATAGGCGAAGGTGCCATCGTTGCCAAACTGGATAGCCGCGGCCGGCGCCATGACCACCTGCTTGAGGGTGTCGGCCAGCAAGCGCACGTTGACGAACTGATTGGGGAACAGGGCCAGGTCCTTGTTCTCGAAACGGCCTTTGAACTTGAGTGTGCCAGTGGTGGTGTCGATCTGGTTGTCGATGCTGCCCAGCACACCGGTGGACTGCAGCTTGCTGTCACTGCGGTCCCAGGCCTCGACCGGCAGGCTGGCGCCACTGCGGTAGCGCTCCAGCACAGTGGTCAGTTCGGTTTCCGGCAGGGTGAAGGCGACGTTGATCGGCTCGGTCTGGGTAATCACTACCAGCGCGGTGGTGTCGTTGGCGGCCACCAGGTTGCCCAGATCGAGCTGGCGCAGGCCCACCCGGCCACTGATGGGCGCACGGATCTGGGTGAAATCGAGGTTCAGGCGGGCGTCGTTGACCTGTGCCTGATTGGTCTTGACCAGCCCTTGGAACTGCGCAACCTGGGCTTGGGCAGTGTCCAGGGTTTGCTTGGCGATGCTGTCTTCGGCGTACAGGCCTTTATAGCGGGCCAGGTCGACCTGAGCGTTCTTCAACTGCGCCTGGTTCTGCGCCAAGGTACCTTCGGCCTGCTGCAGGGCGATGCGATAAGGGCGCGGGTCGATTTCGGCCAGCAGGTCGCCGGCCTTGACGCGCTGGCCCTCCTTGAAGTGGATTTTCACAAGCTCGCCAGCCACGCGGCTGCGCACATTGACTGTATTGGTCGCGGTGACCGTGCCCAAGGCTTTGTAGTAGAGCGGGAAGTCGCCTGTCCGCACCGGCACGACGCGTACCGGCACCGGGTCGCTGGAACCGCCAAAACCTGGGCGGCCGCCGATCATGCCCATGCCCTTGCCACCGCGCCCGCCACTGGCCTCTTTATGCGCAGGCGTCGCTGCGGGCCACAGCCACCAGGCCAGTGCAGCCACCAGCAGCAGGATCAGCAGGCCGACGAGCCAGCGACGGAGGGAACGGGAATTGGACGCTTGCATGGGTTGAACGAACCTTGTTCGGAATGACGACTTGGGGAGGATGAACGATAAGCACTGCCATCGTTTTAGCAAAGGGCCTTTACCAGAGGTTTACCTTTGCCTGACGTTGCCAAGAGGCGGAATTTTAAATGAAAACGGCCCGGAACGTGTTCCGGGCCGTTACAGGGTGTTGCTTGGAGCGGTGACGGGCCTGAAGGTTCGGTTGCCTGGTCTGGCCCTTTCGCGGGTGAACCCGCTCCTACGGGGATGTCACAGCCTTTGAAAACTGTGCCGCACGTTGTAGGAGCGGGTTTACCCGCGAAGAGGCCATCACAGGCTACAGACGCCCGCCCTGCCCCACGCAATCCTTACTTCAGTACAGCCAGCGCCGCGTCGTAGTTCGGCTCGTCAGCAATTTCGCCAACCAGTTCGCTGTGCAGCACCTTGTCGTTCTCGTCCAGCACCACCACGGCGCGGGCGGCCAGGCCGGCCAGCGGGCCGTCGGCAATGGCTACGCCGTAGTTTTCGAGGAACTCGCGGCCACGCAGGGTCGACAGGTTCTTCACATTGTCCAGCCCTTCGGCACCGCAGAAACGTGCCTGGGCGAACGGCAGGTCAGCCGAGATGCACAGCACCACGGTGTTGGCAACGTCGTTGGCCTGGGCGTTGAACTTGCGCACCGAGGTGGCGCAGGTCGGGGTATCGACGCTTGGGAAGATATTCAGCACCTTGCGCTTGCCGGCGTAGTCTTTCAGCGACTTGTCAGCCAGGCCTTCACCTACCAGGGAGAAAGCCGGAGCCTGGGCGCCGGCCTGTGGCAGGTTGCCGTTTACCTGGACCGGGTTGCCTTTGAGAGTCACTTGAGCCATGACGAAATCCTTATGCGGGGTTTGAAAAGGACACTGAGTTAAGCATGAAGGCAGCCGGGTGCCTATGGGGGGCAGGTGAAATTGTTCCATTGCCGGACGAATTTTGTGGACAAAAAATGCCGATAGCCGCGGTTACGGCCAGTTGCCTCACAGTTCACGACCGCCCATCCACACCTCCCACTCCGAGTGCGGAGCACAGTGAGCTAATTGATATGGGCGGTACAACGCTGCTCCCAAAATCGCTGTGAGGTTTGTGGCAGAGGCTTTACGACGCAGTTGGATTGGCACCTCGTGACTATAAGGGTAACAAATCCTACAACTTCATCGGAAGTTTCGCTACAAAGTTTGCCTTGTACATCTTCAAAGTGACGCTAACATCAGACAAGTCGCAATACCGCGACGCATAAATGGAGATTCAAATATGAAAACCATCAAGATGGAGTCTACAAAACTGGCCAACCTGGCCCTTCTGGTCAAAAAGAGCCAGTAAGCCTTAACCGATGAATGCTGAAGCGCAGTGCCGGCCTGCGCTTTAGCCAAAGGAGGAAAAATGGTAAGCAGAGACTGTTTTTTTATCGCCAAGGATAACGCTCTGATCTGCTGGGACTTCAACAATCACAAGCAGTATGAACTTTCAGCCGAGCACGCAGAAAAACTGATATCGATCATTTACGGCCACCCCTGCAATGACCCAACTGATCCCACAATCAAAGATCTAAAGCGCTGCGAGATAATCACTGACCGCACAACGGATGAAAACGCTTGGGGATGGGACATTCTCTCTAGAATCTTTCATATTGGAACCAAAAACATACCGCTAGACGATCAACCAACCAGTACGCATCAATGGGCCAACCAATACCTGGAACATTGCAATGAAGTATTGAGTGAAATACCTCCTGCCGCCGCCGATGAGCCAACAGCAGGCATCCAACTGCCAACCACAAGCAACGCCAGTGAGTTCGATAAAATTCTCGGGCGGCGGGCAACCGTGAGAAACTTTCATCGCTCATTAATTCCAATAGCTGAACTAGGGCAAATTTTACACCACACGCTAGGCTTTATTGACTCTCGAGCCCTGGATCATGAAGAAGGAGGGATTGAGCAATTCAACAAGCGGCGTTGCAGCCCATCAGCAGGAGGATTGAATGCCACCGAAGGCTATGTATACATAGCGAATGTCGAAGGTATAGCGCCAGGAATTTACCGGTATGACCCTCACATGCATCAGTTATACTGGCGTAATCCGCTGCCTCCAAGATTGGGTGACTTGCTCTCTGGACAACATTTCGCCAACGATATACCAGTGGGATTATTCCTTACCTCCAGATTCGATAAATTGTGGTGGAAGTACGAACATTCGCGTGCTTATCGGATGGCACTGATCGAGATAGGCCATGTGGCACAGACCTTTCAGCTGGCTGCTACCGCCTGCGGAATGAATACCTGGCTAACTGGCGCATTGAATGAGTGCTTGATTGAACCACTGCTGAACCCTATAAACGCGAATGAGCAGGTCCTTTTCTTTGTCGGCTGTGGCTACAGTGATGGGTCCGCCATTCCCGACTGCCTAAAGTCCATCTTGAAAAAAACCGAGGCGAGCTGACATATGAACAAGTTAGCCAACCGCAGTATAACCTTGTTTCGGAATTGGCACTCCTCCAGCGCTGTCCGTTCGCGACCCTACGCTTATCAATTCACAAAAGCGGATTTCGCTCAGACAGACCCCGGTTTATGGTTCCCCATCGCACTCAGTCCAGCACTGGCTCATGATGCAATAAAATCCCTTCCCAAAAAAGAATTGCTGATCGCACATGCATCTCATCTAGTATATTTTATGGACTATACCACAGCACTAGAGATGACGCATGTCAATGAGGCTGTACGTTGCATTGTAACTGGAAGCCTGAAGAAATACTTTGAGAACAAAGAGCGCCGCATCGCTTTAAAAATATACGCGGATGAAGCGTATCACGCATTATTTTCAAAAGAGATTGCAGATCACGTAGCACAGCATTTCAACTTAGTACGCATCAGGCCCGCTCGCCTAGATAGGCTAGATCGTGTTATAGATAAAAGCCCTCCAGCGTTCGAATGTTTAACCCGCTTCTGCATCGGATTTGTGTCAGAAACCTTGATCACTCACGAACTCCTTAAGTTATCTAGCGAGGCGCTCGTTGGCCCAGTGACGAACATGCTAAGGGATCACTTGCATGATGAAGGCCGCCATGCAGTCTTCTTTTCCGAGTGTTTCGTCAGCTTGTGGCGAAATATTTCCAAGATGGAGAAGGACTATGTGGCTCAAATTTTACCTGAGGTGCTCATAGCTTTCTGCCAGCCCGACCTATCATGCTTGCGAATGCTACTCAGAAACCGACCAGACCTAGAAGACGAAATTTCTGCTTATGTGGAGGCAAACTGGACGATCCGAATGATCGAGATTTGCGGGCCGACACTTCGAGCAATTCAGCACACTGATTTGCTGGATGATGAAGGCTATTTCTTGCAATTCCAATCGGCGGGGTTGATAGCATGAACCGCCCCACTGGTTCGCTTCGGCGCCACCTGTGCTCGACGTTGCTGATTTTGTTATGTCTGCTGGGTGTATTTCCTCTGGACGTGATCCTCCCATCATTCCCGGCGCTCTCAGATGAGTTTCGGGTCAACACAAAACAGATTGCGTACTCAGTGAGCTTTTTTGCTGTTGGTGTGGCCATGGCGCAAATCGTGATCGGCCCGCTGTCAGATGGCATCGGGCGCAAGCGTTTGTTGCTCGCTGGGTTGAGCGTATCCATTGTGGGGGCGCTCGGTTGCGTATTTTCAACCCAATATGAAACGTTCATGGCCTTTCGCTTGGTGCAGGCCCTGGGTTGCGGCAGCCTCGTGCTAGGCCAGGCGCTTGTGCAGGACCTCTACAGCGGTACACAACGCAATGCCATGCGCATCCTGTTAACAAGCGCGAGCGGGTTGTTCATCTCACTGTCACCGCTGGCAGGTGCTTTTCTTCAACAGTCGTTTGGCTGGAAGGCAAGCTTTACGGTATTCGTGATCATCGCTGCAATCGTTTCACTTTTATCGTATGTGCTGCTTCATGACACACCTGCGGCGCGCGACCGAGCGCCCAGTATGTCCAGTTATCGGGTGATGCTGCGAGACACGGACTATCTCGCGCATTCCATGCTGTCCAGCCTCGCCTTTGCCTGCCATTTTTCCTTTATCGTCATAGCGCCCTTGCTGCTGATGGGCAGGCTGGAGCTGACGGCCTATCAATTCTCTATGGTCTTTATCGGCTATGGGTTGGCATACATCGTCGGCGGCATGGCTGCGACCTACTTGAACAGTCGCGTAAGCCCGCAAGCTCAAATAAAAGCAGGCTTGCTGCTTATAAGTACTGCGGGCATCACCCTTTTGATGTGGGAATGGGTGGCAGATTTATCTGTGCTGGGGGTTCTACTGCCGATGATTGTCTGTACCACCGGGACAACCCTGGTACGCCCCGCCGCAACGACCCAGGCTTTGGCGCGCTATCCACGTCAGGCAGGTGCGGCAGCGTCGCTCAATACGACGTTGCTGTTCGCCGGTGCCGGTTTGACGAGCAGTGTGGTCGCAGGCTTCGAAAGCGCGCTACCGGCAGGCTTGGGCGTGCTGTTCGTGGTGGCCAGCCTGTGCGGGTGGTGGCTGCTTGCATGCACCAAGGACGATGGAATGCAACGCTGCTGAAACTTTGATCAGGCAAAAAAATGCCCGGGTGACGACAAGCGCCCCGGGCATTCTTGAATGAAACGGGTGAATCAGCTTACAAGGCCGTACACCACAGAGGTCAGCGCAACCAGGCCGACCACAACGACGAACACGTTGGAGGCCGCACCGCTGTACTTGCGCATCGATGGCACACGGCGAATGGCGTACATCGGCATGAGGAACAACAGCACCGCGAGAATCGGGCCGCCGAGCGACTCGATCATGCCGAGAATGCTCGGATTGAGCGTGGCAACGATCCAGCACACCACCAGCATCAGCGCGGCAACTACGCGGTCCAGGGCCTTGGCGCCCGGGCGCGCGCCGGTCTTGGCGATGATGCCCTTCAGGCCTTCGCTGGCACCGATATAGTGGCCGAGGAACGACTTGGCGATGGCCACGAAGGCGATCAACGGCGCAGCGAACGCGATGGTCGGGTTGCTGAAGTGGTTGGCCAGGTACGACAGGATCGACAGGTTCTGTGCCTTGGCTTCGGCCAGCTGGGCGCTGCTCAGGGTGAGCACGCAGCTGAACACGAAGAACAACACCATCACCACCATCAGCAGGTGGGCACGACGCAGGATCTGGCCGCTGCGCTCGTCGGCGTGCTCGCCGTAACGGCGCTTCTGGTCGACGGCAAAGGCCGAAATGATCGGCGAATGGTTGAACGAGAACACCATCACGGGTATGGCCAGCCACAGGGTGTGCAGGAAGGCCGAGGCCGGCGGCACCTGAGTGGCGCTGTCGAGAATGCCACCGGTCCAGTGCGGCACCAGGTACAGGCCCAGCAACGCCAGAGCAACGATGAACGGGTAGACCAGCAGGCTCATGACCTTGACCGTGGCCTGCTCCCCGCAGCGCACAATGGCCAGCAGGCCGAGAATCAGCACGAATGACAGGATTGCCCGTGGCGGCGGCTGCATGTGCAGCTGGTGCTCCATGAAGCTGGACACGGTGTTGGTCAGCGCCACGCTGTAGATAAGCAGGATCGGGAAGATGGCGAAGAAGTACAGCACGGTGATCGAGGCACCGGCGGTGATGCCGAAATGCTCCTTGACCACTTCGGTGATGTCGCTGCCATCGCGCCCGGAAAGGACGAAACGGGTCAGCCCGCGATGGGCGAAATAGGTCATCGGGAAGGCCAGCACGGCCAGGATCAGCAGCGGCCAGAAGCCGCCAAGGCCCGCGTTGATCGGCAGGAACAGTGTCCCGGCGCCGATGGCTGTGCCGAACAGGCCCAGCATCCAGGTAGTGTCTTGACGCGCCCAGGTGCCTAGGGTGGCGGGGGTCGATTCTGCAAAGCGTTGTTCAACGCTTGGGGCCTGCTCATTCATTCCGGTGAAGCTCCACTCGCAAGACTGCAACAGGCTGAGAATGGCGAAATAGACCTTTCGCCCAACTCAACCGGAAAAGAGGGGCGCGATTGTGCACGGAAAGGTTGCACTTGCGAAGCCCTTTTCCGAGGAGCGGTTGCACTTGTCTTTACAAGCGGGTTATACCAACAGGCTGCGGGGGGGGCTGGCAGGTGTTGGCCGTGGTTCTTTCGGCGCCTGTGAAATCGAGCGCCGCCCGGGCGGCGCATCGCGAGCTGCGCTCGCTCCTACGTTTGTTTCGGGCCAGTTATTTCTGTGGGATTTGCGCGCGTACGCCTTGGCGCATGGCTCGATATCGCGTCGTACAAGCAAGGGGGTCGCGCGCGCCTGTCACAAGCCTCACTGGCCCGAAACAAACGTAGGAGCGAGCGCAGCTCGCGATGCGCCGCCCGGGCGGCGCTCGATTTCACAGGCGATGCAAATGCCACGCCCAACACCTACCAGCCCCACCCCGGCGAACTGACTGACGTTACGCTACGCCCCCTTTCGCGACGCAAGGCCGCTTCCACAGAGGGGCCGCGCAGGCCTTTGGTGGTGTTACTTCTGAACGGCAGCGAACGCTTCGGCAACCCGCTGCAGGTTGGCCGGGCGCAGGCCGGACATGCACACACGGCCGCTGTCGATCAGGTAAACGCCGAACTCGTCACGCAGGCGACGTACCTGCTCGACGCTGAAGCCGGTGTAGCTGAACATGCCGCGCTGGCGCAGGAAAAACTGGAAGTCCTGGCCCGGCAGCAGCACGGCCAGGGCATCGACCAGCGCCTGGCGCATGTCAAGGATACGCTTGCGCATCACTTCGACTTCTTCGGCCCACTGGGCATTCAGGCCAGCATCGCTCAGTACGCCGGCAACCAGCTGGGCGCCGAAGTTGGGCGGGCTGGAGTAGTTGCGGCGCACGGTGGCCTTCAGCTGGCCAAGCACGCTCTGGGCAGTGGCCTCGTCATCGCACACCACCGACAGGCCGCCCACCCGCTCACCATACAGCGAGAAGATTTTCGAGAAGGAGTTGCTGACCAGGCACGGCACGCCGGCACGGGCCATTTCGCGGATAGCGTAGGCGTCTTCTACCAGGCCTTCGGCGAAGCCCTGGTAAGCGATGTCGAGGAATGGGATCAGCTGGCGCGCCTTGACCACTTCGACCACTTGTTGCCACTGGTGCTGCTCCAGATCGGCACCGGTAGGGTTGTGGCAGCATGGGTGCAGCAGCACCACGCTGTTGGCCGGCAGGCTTTGCAAGGTGGCCAGCATGCCGTCGAAGTCCACGCCACGGGTGGCCTGGTCGAAGTACGGGTAGGTGTGCACCTTGAAGCCCGCACCTTCGAAGATGGCGCGGTGGTTGTCCCAGGTCGGGTTGCTGACCCAGACTTCGGACTGCGGGAAGTAGCGCTTGAGGAAGTCGGCACCGACCTTCAGGGCGCCGGAGCCACCCACGGTCTGTACGGTGGCCACACGGCCGCCGGTCACGGCCGGGTGATCGGCACCGAACAGCAGCGCCTGAATGGCTTGGCGGTAGCTGGCCAGGCCTTCCATCGGCAGGTACAGGGAGGCTTCGTGGTCCTGACCGGCAATGCGTTTTTCCACCGCATCCACCGCCGCCAGTTGCGGCACCACGCCGGCCTCATCGTAGTACAGGCCAATACTCAGGTTGACCTTGTCGGCGCGCGGGTCGGCCTTGAAGGTTTCCATCAACGAGAGGATCGGGTCGCCGGCATAGGCATCGACATGTTTGAACACAGCGTGCAGCTCCTTGGATCAGGACGGTACGGAAAGTCAGCCCTGAGCATACCCGGAGAGCGGGCTCAGGAACATCCACTATTGTGCAAGGTTGTCTATGCAACATTGCATGGCCGGGGATGAGTGCTGGATTCTTCGCGGGTAACCCGCGAAAGGGCCGGCTCAGCCAAGCAGCTCTTTCAGGCCTTGCAACTCCTGCTCGGTCACCGCCACTCCCTCCTCCTCGGCCACCTCGCGCTCACGATAGCGGCGCTCACCCGGCATGCGGGTCAGCCCGACTGCCTGCATCTGCTCCACCAGTTCGCGGCTGCGCTGGGCAAAGCGCTCGCCCTCGGCCTTGCCCGGGTCGATGACGATGATCAACTGCCCGGTCCATGGCGTTTTCGCCCCCGGATGCCCGGACCAATCGAACTCCCAGGAGAAATGACCGCCGGTCAGCGCTGCCGCCAGCAACTCGACCATCATCGATAACGCCGAGCCCTTGTGCCCGCCAAATGGCAGCAAGGCCCCGCCTTCCAGAATCGCCTTTGGGTCGGTGGTCGGCTGGCCATCGGCGTCCACCCCCATGCCCTCCGGCAATTGCTGGCCGGCACGCGCAGCAATTTGCACATCGCCATGGGCCATGGCACTGGTGGCCATGTCGAATACGATCGGATCATGCTCGGCGCAAGGCGCAGCAAAAGCGATGGGGTTGGTACCGAACAGTGGCTTGCGCGCACCATGCGGCACCACGCAGGTCATGCTGTTGACCACGCTGAGGGCTACCAGGCCCTCTTCGGCGAACGGCTCTACATCCGGCCACAACGCAGCGAAGTGGTGCGAGTTGTGGATCGCCAGCACGGCAATGCCTGCGTTGCGCGCCTTCGCCACCAACAGCTCACGGGCCGCCGCCAGTGCCGGCTGGGCAAAACCGCCCGCAGCATCGACACGCACATACCCGGCGGCCACGTCGCTGACCTGTGGCGCGGCCTGGCCATCGACCCAGCCGCTGGCCAAGGTCGAGACATAACCGGGCATGCGGAACACCCCATGGCTATGGGCGCCATCACGCTGGGCGCTGGCGCAGTTGTGGGCCAGCACCCGGGCCACGGCCTCGCTGCACCCATGGCGCTGGAAAATGGCCTGCAACAGGCTTTGCAGCTCGGTAAACGGCATGCGCACAACGGTGCTGGTGGAAGGTGCGGACATCTGAAGCTCCTTGTTGATTTTGGAATGGCTACAGCGTTGCAACGACAAAAACTTTCCTTCATGTGACAGCAATCTGTCAAATATTGACTTGATGACAGAAAACATTCATTTTCTTCCCAAGCCTCACCCCTGGAGCCGCAGCATGAGCCAAATGATCAAGCAACGCCTGGAAAACAGCCTCGAAGGGGCCGCTGCCTCCGGTCGCAAGATCGCCACCTACATGCTTGCCAACCTGCACGAACTGCCGTTCCAGACCTCGGCCAGCATTGCCGCCAAGCTGGGCGTCAGCGAATCCAGCGTCGGGCGCTACTGTCGCTCACTGGGTTATGCCCACCTCAAGGCGCTTAAGCAAGACCTGCAGAACGATCTGGGCGATGGCCCGTGGTTGGTAGGTGATCGCCTGCAAGATTACCGCCAGAACCAGGACGCCAGCGACAACGCCGGCAGCCTGGAACTGGAAATCGCCGCCCTGGTGCGCGTACACGAGTACCGCCAGAGCCCGGCCTGGCACAACGTGGCGCAACGCCTGGCAAGCAAACCGCGGGTGTTCATCGCCGGCTTCCAGACCGAGCGTGGCATCGCCATGTGCATGAGCCACCTGCTGCAATACCTGCGCGATAGCGTGCAACTGGTCGACATCAGCGCCGGGCACTTCGGTGAGGTGTTGCTGGGCCGTGCCGAAGACAGCGCCCTGGTGGTGTTCGAGGCGCGCCGTTATTCCCGCCATGCCCTGATGCTGTGCCAGAAGGCGCGCGAGGCTGGCATTGCGGTCACCTTGGTGACCGACACTTTCTGTGACTGGGCGGATGCCAATGCCGACGAGGTGTTCCGCATCCCCACCGAGTTCAACCTGTTCTGGGAATCCACCTCGACGATGCTGTCGTGGGTGCATCTGATGGTCAACGAGGTCTGCAAGAAGCTCGGACCGGATGTTGAAAAACGCTTGGAAGCAACTGCCGCTCTACATAACGAATTCGTCGGCTACACCTCGTGGTCGACGGGCAAACAACAATAGCAAGAGTGCAATGAGGTGCGAGATGAACAAGTCCATGGCCTTGGTGGGTGCGTGCGCCCTGCTGCTGGCGGGTGCCGCCAGCGCCGAAACCCTGCGGTTCGCCACCGAGGGTGCCTACCCGCCCTTCAACTATGTAGACGCCGATAACAAGCTGCATGGCTTCGATATCGACATCACCCACGCCCTGTGCGAGCAGATGAAAGTCGAATGCACGCTGGTGGCCCAGGACTGGGAAGGCATCATCCCCGCCCTGATGGCGCGCAAGTATGACGCCGTGGTGGCGTCGATGATCGACACCGAAGAGCGACGCAAGAAGATCGCCTTCACCGACCACTACTACCGCACGCCACTGACCGTAGCGGTTGCCAAGGACAGCAAGATCGACAGCGCCCAGACCGACTTTGTCGGCTACACCGTCGGTGCGCAGTCTTCGTCCACCCAGGCCATCTACGCCGAAGACGTGTATGGCAAGGCCGGTGCCGACGTAAAACTGTACCCGACCATGGACGAAGCCAACGCAGACCTGGCGGCCGGCCGCCTGGACGGTGTGATTGCCGACAAATTCCCGCTGCACGAGTGGATGAACAAGAACGGCGGGGATTGCTGCAAAATCCTTGGCGACGTGGCCGACACCAAAGCCGATGCCGCCATCGCTGTGCGCAAGGACGACGAAGCCCTGCGCCAGCGCCTGAATACCGCGCTGCAACAGATCGTGGCCAACGGTACCTATCAGAAAATCGCCAGCAAATATTTCGCTTTCGATATCTATAACTGACCACTGGCCTTGCGCCTCACCCTTGCAGGCGCGGGCTTGCCCGCGCCTGCAAGGGTGAGCGCCCCTCCAAGTTAGGGGTTCGTCATGCTCGATCAATTGTCCTTGCTGTCTTTCGCCAGCGGAGGCTGGGGCCAGGCGTTGCTGGCCGGCGCGCTGGTTACCGTTTCCCTGGCCCTGGCCTGCCTGCCCATCGGCCTGCCACTGGGCCTGGTGGTCGCGCTGGCGGCGCGCTCACGCAAACGCCTGCCACGGGCCTGGGCCACCACCTTTTCTACCGTGTTCCGCGGCCTGCCCGAGCTACTGACGTTGCTGATCATCTATTACGGCTGCCAGATCGCCGCACAGAAGATCCTCGCCGCCATGGGTTATCAAGGTGAGTTCATCATCAACACCTTCCTCGCCGCGATGATCGCCTTCAGCCTGGTGTTCGCCGCGTTTTCCAGCGAGATCTGGCTGGCCGCCTTCAAGACCCTGCCCAAGGGCCAACTGGAAGCCTGCTCGGCGCTTGGCCTGAGCAAGCGCACCGGTTTCTTCAAGGTGCTGCTGCCGCAACTGACCCGCATCGCCCTGCCCGGTTTGTCCAACAATTGGCTGTCGCTGCTCAAGGACACCTCGCTGGTGTCGACCATCTCGCTGGTCGACCTGATGCGCCAGACCAACCTGGCGGTCAGCGTAACCAAGGAGCCGATGTTCTTCTACGGCGTCGCCTGCCTGGGCTACCTGCTGTTCGCGGCACTGTCCGGGCGCGTATTCGCCTACATCGAACGGCGCAGCAACCGCCACCTGCAAGGAGCACGCGCATGAGCTTCGATCAACTGCTGGCAATGGTGCTCGACCCCGACCTGCTGGAGCGCTACGGCCCACGCTTCATCGACGGCCTGCTGGTAACCGCCAAGCTGGTGGCGATTTCCTTCAGCCTGGGCGCTGTGCTCGGCCTTCTGCTGGCCCTTGCACGCATGTCTCACAGCCTGTTGCTGCAGCGCATGGCTGCCGGCTACGTGTACTTCTTCCGCGGCTCGCCGCTGCTGGCGCAATTGTTCCTGCTGTATTACGGCCTGGGTTCGCTCAAGGGCTTCTGGCAGGACGTCGGCCTGTGGTGGTTCTTCCGCGAAGCGTGGTTCTGCACCTTGCTGGCGTTCACTCTGAACACCGCCGCCTATCAGGCCGAGATTTTCCGCGGCAGCCTGATGGCGGTTGCGCCTGGCCAGCATGAAGCGGCTCGGGCGCTGAACCTGAAACGCTCGACCACCTTCTTCAAGGTGATATTGCCACAGTCGCTGCTGGTGGCCATTGGCCCGCTGGGCAACGAACTGATCCTGATGATCAAGGCCAGCGCGATCGCCTCGCTGGTGACGATCTACGACCTGATGGGCGTGACCAAACTGGCCTTCTCGCGCAGTTTCGACTTCCAGATCTACCTGTGGGCCGCCGTGCTCTACCTGGTGATCGTCGAACTGGTGCGGCGCCTGTTGAAACACCTGGAAGCCCGCCTGGGCCGCCACCTGAACTGACCGAAGGATACGTTTCATGCATTGCCAGACCCTTGTCCTTGGCGCCGGCATTGTCGGCGTCAGCACCGCGCTGCACCTGCAGGCACGCGGGCGCCAGGTAATTCTGATCGACCGCGACGAACCGGGCAGCGGCACCAGCCATGGCAACGCCGGGCTGATCGAGCGCTCCAGTGTCATCCCCTATGCCTTTCCACGGCAATTGAGCGCACTGCTGCGCTACGGCCTGAACCGCCAGCCCGATGTGCGCTACAGCCTGGCGCACCTGCCCAAGGCCGCACCGTGGCTGTGGCGCTACTGGCGCCAGTCGGCACCCGGGCGTCTGGCTGGGGCCGCCGCCGATATGCTGCCGCTGGTGCAGCGCTGTGTCGAAGAGCATGACGCGCTGATCGCTGCTGCCGGCCTGGAAAGTCTGGTGCAAGCCAAAGGCTGGATCGAAGTGTTCCGCGACCCAGCGCTGTTCGAGCAGGCAAAAACCGATGCCAAGGGCCTGAGCCGCTATGGCTTGCAATTCGAAATCCTCGAATGCGGGCAACTGCAGGCTCGTGAGCACCAACTGGACGCCACCGTGGTCGGTGGCATTCACTGGCTCGACCCGAAAACCGTGAACAACCCCGGCGCGCTCACCCGTGGCTATGCGGCGCTGTTCCTGCAACGCGGCGGGCAGTTTGTGCATGGCGATGCGCGCAGCCTGCGCCAGGCCAATGGCCAATGGCGGGTAGAGAGCCGTCGCGGCCCGATCACTGCCGACGAAGTGGTGGCCTGCCTCGGTCCACAGTCGGCCGACCTGTTCAGCGGCCTGGGCTACCAGATCCCGCTGGCAATCAAGCGGGGCTACCACATGCACTACAGCACCCGTGACGGCGCTCAGCTGGAGCACTCGATCTGCGACACCCAAGGCGGCTATGTTCTGGCGCCGATGGCGCGCGGTGTGCGCCTGACCACCGGCATCGAGTTCGACGCAGCCAGTGCGCCCGGCAACCAGATTCAACTGGGCCGCTGCGAGGCCTTGGCGCGCAAGCTGTTCCCGGCCCTCGGCGAGCGCCTGGACGACACGCCTTGGCTGGGCCGCCGCCCCTGCCTGCCCGACATGCGCCCGGTGATCGGGCCGGCGCCGCGCCACCCAGGGCTGTGGTTCAACTTCGGCCATGCCCATCACGGTCTCACACTGGGCCCGGTCTGCGGCCGGCTGCTGGCCGAGCTGCTCACTGGCGAGCCCCCCTTCACCGACCCCGCGCCTTACAGCGCGACCCGTTTCGACTGAACCCATGCGGGAGAACAACAAGATGACCGCACCACTGAGCCTTGCCACCCTTGCCCCCGAACCCGACCCGCGTCCGGTGCTGATTCGCATCGAAGGCCTGAACAAGCACTATGGCGCGTTCCACGTGCTGCGTGACATCGACCTGCAGGTGCGCGAAGGCGAACGCATCGTGCTGTGCGGGCCGTCCGGCTCGGGCAAGTCGACCCTGATCCGTTGCATCAACCGCCTGGAAGTCGCCCAGCAGGGCAGCATCCAGGTGGACGGCATCGACCTGGCAGCCACCACGCGCGAGGCGTCACAGGTACGCAGCGACATCGGTATGGTGTTCCAGCACTTCAACCTGTTCCCACACATGAGCGTGCTCGACAACTGCCTGCTGGCCCCCACCAGCGTGCGCGGGCTGTCACGCAAGGACGCCGAGGAGCGGGCACGCATGTACCTGAGCAAAGTCGGCATCGAAAGCCAGGCGCACAAGTACCCCAGCCAGCTGTCCGGCGGCCAGCAGCAGCGCGTGGCCATCGCCCGGGCACTGTGCATGAAGCCGCGGATCATGCTGTTCGACGAGCCCACTTCGGCGCTGGACCCGGAAATGGTCGCCGAGGTGCTGGATGTGCTGGTGCAGTTGGCTGGCACGGGCATGACCATGCTGTGCGTCACCCATGAAATGGGCTTTGCCCGGCAGGTAGCCGAGCGGGTGCTGTTCCTTGAGGGGGGGCAGATCATCGAGGACAGCCCGCCGCAGGTGTTCTTCAACCAGCCGCGCACCGAGCGGGCCAAGGCGTTCCTGGCGCAGATACTGCATTGATTGAAAGCCTGTGGGGCGGGTTTACCCGCGAAGAAGACACCGCCGTGGATGGCACGGGCTTCGCCCGTGTTCGCGGGCAAGCCCGCTCCCACAGGGATCGCGCCAGCTTTTAGACGTTGAGCAAGACAGTTGCCCCACAAGGTCCGAGGAGACTTCGAGCTACCTATTCATTGCACCGCTGCAATGACCCAACTGCATCGTTAAATATTATTGACCGCCGCCCCTGCCAAACCCACGCCGCCACAGGCCCGCATCGGTTTCAGCCCCCAAAAAACGGTGTATTGCCTGCGTTAAAGCCCTCTTCCGTTGTTTGACATATCGAACGGCTCTGGCAAGCTATCTACAAGCCCCGACCGGAATCGTCGCCTCTGACGAGCCGGCAGTGCTCGGGGCCACAGGCAGCAATCAGGGCCCCGCGCCGTGCGCCTGCACAACAACGACAGGTCGAACCTGTCCCAAGGTGACATATGTCCAACAGCAACATTGGCAACAAGCAACCTTCCCTGCGCAAACCTGTCGTCCTGATGACCATGGGCACCCAAGAGCGCAAAGGCCATGACTACCAGGTCATGACCCACAAATACATTAGCCCGCTGGTCGAGTTCTCCGATTGCGTCCCGGTGTTGGTACCCACCTGCTTCGGTACTGAAGACCTCGAGACCTACCTGGACATGGCCGACGGCGTTTACCTGACTGGCGCTGGCAGCAACATCGACCCAGCCCTGTATGGCCAGGAAAACCAGACTCCAGGCAAAGGCCAGGACCAGAACCGCGACCTGTTCGACATTCCGCTGGTCAAGGCGGCGATCAAGCGTGGCCTGCCCATCTTCGGCATCTGCCGTGGCATGCAGGAAATCAACGTGGCCCTGGGTGGTGACATTTACCAGAAGGTGTATGCCGAACCTGGGTTCAATGACCACCGGGAAAACCCGGAAGACCCGGTCGAAGTGCAGTACGCCCAGGTGCATGGGGTGAAGATCCAGCCGGGCAGCTGGCTGCACGAAACCCTGGGTACCGACGAGATTCGCGTCAACTCGCTGCATGGCCAAGGCCTGAACAAGCTCGGCGCCGGTATTGAAGCGATCGCCCGTGCCGAAGATGGCCTGGTCGAAGCGATTCATGCGCCAAGCATTTCGCCGTTCCTGTTCGCGGTGCAGTGGCACCCTGAGTGGCAAGCGGCGAAGAACCCTGACTCGATAAAGATCTTCCAGGCTTTCGGCGATGCTTGCCGGGCCCAGGTACGCAAGGCGCAAGTCAAGCGCCAGCACGCGGCCTGACCTTCAGTTTCCTCTGGTTTGATCGCGGGGCGGCGCAAGGCCTCCCCCGTTTCCCCGGTCACCCTCTGCTGGTCCCAGAACACTTCCCGTGGAATCGGGCGGCGGGCTTGTGCCTGTCTCCGCGATCCTTTTTCTTCCAAGAGATACGATGACCGTTATGTGGTTGTCGTTATGCCTTCTGCGCCGGTGCGATCGCGCGCCGCCCGCGCGGCGCATCGCGAGCTGCGCTCGCTCCGTTTGTTTCGGGCCAGTTACGCCTGTGACAGGCGCGCGCGACCGCCTTGTTTGTACGACGCGATTTCGCGCCATGCGCCAAGGCGTTCGCGCGCGAACCCCACAGGAATGATTGGCCCGAAACAAACGTAGGAGCGAGCGCAGCTCGCGATGCGCCGCGCGGGCGGCGCTGGATCTCCGCGCCACCGCCATTCTCAAACTGGCCACCTGAGCACCTAAACACCCAAACAAAAAATTCCGAAAGGGGCTAGCCACACTCGAAGTTGTACGATAACTTACCTCCAACGCAAAACAACACCCTTCACCAAGCGCCCCAGGATGCCAACAACAATGAATCCACAAGAACTCAAATCCATCCTCTCCCACGGCCTGCTGTCTTTCCCGGTCACCGACTTCAACGCCCAGGGCGACTTCAACCCGGCTGGCTACATCAAGCGCCTTGAGTGGCTGGCCCCCTACGGCGCCAGCGCGCTGTTCGCCGCCGGCGGTACCGGTGAATTCTTCTCCCTGGCCGCAAGCGAATACAGCCAGGTGATCAAGACCGCGGTTGACACCTGCGCCACTTCGGTACCGATCCTCGCCGGTGTCGGCGGCTCCACCCGTCAGGCCATCGAATACGCGCAAGAAGCCGAGCGCCTGGGTGCCAAGGGCCTGCTGTTGTTGCCGCACTACCTGACCGAAGCCAGCCAGGACGGCGTCGCCGCCCACGTCGAAGCGGTGTGCAAATCGGTAAACATCGGTGTGGTGGTGTACAACCGCAACGTCTGCCGCCTGAACGCCGACCTGCTGGAAAAACTGGCCGAGCGTTGCCCGAACCTGATCGGCTACAAGGACGGCCTGGGTGATATCGAGCTGATGGTGTCGATCCGTCGTCGCCTGGGCGAGCGCTTCAGCTACCTGGGTGGCCTGCCGACCGCCGAAGTGTATGCGGCCGCCTACAAGGCCCTGGGCGTACCGGTGTACTCCTCCGCGGTGTTCAACTTCGTGCCGAAAACCGCCATGGACTTCTACAACGCCATCGCCCGCGACGACCACGCCACCGTGGCCAAGCTGATCGACGATTTCTTCCTGCCGTACCTGGACATCCGCAACCGCAAGGCCGGCTACGCCGTCAGCATCGTCAAGGCTGGCGCCAGAATTGCCGGTTATGACGCAGGCCCGGTGCGTACTCCGCTGACCGACCTCACCGCCGAAGAGTACGAGATGCTCGCCGCGCTGATGGACAAGATGGGCCCGCAGTAAACGCCGCCCGCGGCCTGCCACATGCCGCGCCCGGAGTGGGCCTGCCCCACTCCGGTTACAATTCGTGAGCCCGCACAAAAATAACTAGTGGGAGTATTGCCAGCATGCAAGCGACTAAGAAGACGCATGTGCGCTACCTGATCCTGTTCATGCTGTTTCTGGTGACCACGATCAACTATGCCGATCGCGCTACCATTGCAATCGCAGGCTCCAGCCTGCAGAAAGACCTCGGCATTGACGCCGTAACCCTCGGTTATATCTTTTCCGCCTTCGGATGGGCTTACGTGGCTGGCCAGATTCCTGGTGGCTGGCTGCTCGATCGCTTCGGTTCCAAGAACGTCTACGCCTTCAGCATCTTCACCTGGTCGCTGTTCACCCTGCTGCAGGGTTTTGTCGGTGGCCTTCCGGTTGCCTGGGCCGTGGTCACCCTCTTCACCCTGCGCTTCCTGGTGGGCTTCGCCGAAGCCCCGTCATTCCCGGGTAACGCGCGCATCGTCGCTGCATGGTTCCCGACCCAGGAACGCGGCACGGCGTCGGCCATCTTCAATTCGGCGCAGTATTTCGCCACTGCACTGTTCGCCCCGATCATGGGCTGGATCGTGTTCAGCTTCGGCTGGGAGCACGTGTTCGTGGTCATGGGTGTGCTGGGCATCATCTTCTCGATGGTGTGGCTGAAGACCATCTACAACCCGCGCCAACACCCGCGCATCAGCCCAAGCGAACTCGAGCACATCGAGCAGAACGGCGGCCTGGTCGACATGGACCAGAAGCGCGGCAGCGACGGCCCGAAATGGGGTTACATCAAGCAGTTGCTGACCAGCCGCATGCTGCTGGGCGTCTACCTGGGCCAGTACTGCATCAACGCCATCACCTACTTCTTCCTCACCTGGTTCCCGGTGTACCTGGTGCAGGAACGTGGCATGACCATCCTCAAGGCCGGCTTCATCGCCTCGCTGCCGGCGGTGTGTGGTTTCATCGGTGGCGTACTGGGTGGTGTGATCTCCGACTGGCTGCTGCGCCGCGGCAACTCGCTGACCTTCTCGCGCAAACTGCCGATCGTCTGTGGCCTGCTGCTGTCCACCACCATGGTGTTCTGCAACTACGTCGATGCCGAGTGGATGGTGGTTGGTTTCATGACGCTGGCGTTCTTCGGCAAGGGCATCGGTGCGCTGGGCTGGGCGGTGGTAGCGGACACTTCGCCCAAGCAGATCGCCGGGCTGTCCGGTGGCCTGTTCAACACCTTCGGCAACATCGCTTCGATCACCACCCCTATCGTGATCGGCTACATCATCAGCGCCACCGGCTCGTTCAAGTGGGCGCTTGTGTACGTGGGTGCCAACGCGCTGGTCGCAGTATTCAGCTACCTGGTTATCGTCGGCCCCATCAAGCGCATCGAGCTGCGTGATGCCGCCCCAAAGCCACACGCTGAGCCTGCCACCGACGGCGAACTGGCCAGTTCGCGTCACTGAAAGAACACGCCCGTGCCGGGTCACCCGGCGCGGGCGGATGTACAAAAGCCTGAGAATCTGACAAGTAGGGCCCAAACATGCAGTTGATCGAACATTCCGACTCGCCCCGCTACGTCCGCCTGCACGACGACGATAACGTCGTGGTGGTCGTCAACGACGGCGGCTTGGGCGAAGGCGCCCGCTTTGCCGACGGCCTGACTCTGGTCGAAGGCGTGCCGCAAAGTCACAAGGTGGCCACCGTGGCCATCGCCAAGGGCGAGCCGGTACGCCGCTACGGGCAAATCATCGGCTACGCGCTGGAAGACCTGCGCCAAGGCAGCTGGGTACAGGAAAGCCAGTTGGCCATGCCGGCTGCGCCGGAACTGGACAGCCTGCCGCGCTGCGACGCCGTGCCACAGCCGCTGCCGCCGCTGGAGGGTTTCACCTTCGAGGGCTATCGCAATGCCGACGGCACTGTCGGCACCCGCAATGTCCTCGGCATCACCACCACCGTGCAATGCGTGACCGGCGTGCTGGAACATGCGGTCAAGCGCATTCGCAACGAGCTGCTGCCCAAATACCCCAACGTCGACGACGTGGTGGCCATTACCCACAGCTACGGCTGCGGCGTGGCAATCAATGCCCGCGACGCTTACATCCCGATCCGCACCGTGCGCAACCTGGCGCGCAACCCCAACCTCGGCGGCGAGGCACTGGTGATCAGCCTGGGCTGTGAAAAACTGCAAGCCGGCCAGGTGATGCACGACAACGACCCGTCGGTGGACCTCAGCGACCCATGGCTGTACCGCCTGCAAGATGCCAGCCTTGGCTTTGTCGAAATGATCGAGCAGATCATGGACCTGGCCGAAACCCGCCTGAAGAAGCTGGACCAGCGCCGCCGCGAAACGGTCCCGGCCAGCGAACTGATCCTCGGCATGCAATGCGGTGGCAGCGACGCCTTCTCAGGCATCACCGCCAACCCGGCACTGGGCTATGCCGCGGACTTGCTGGTCCGCGCTGGCGCCACTGTGCTGTTCTCTGAAGTGACCGAGGTGCGCGACGCGATCTATATGCTGACCTCGCGCGCGGAAAACCAGGCCGTTGCCGACGCGTTGGTGCGCGAAATGGACTGGTACGACCGCTACCTGCAGCAAGGCGCCGCCGACCGCAGCGCCAACACCACGCCGGGCAACAAGAAAGGCGGGCTGTCGAACATCGTCGAGAAATCGCTGGGTTCGATCGTCAAGTCTGGCAGCGGCGCTATCCAGGGTGTGCTCGGCCCAGGCGAACGGGTCAATCGCAAAGGCCTGATTTTCTGCGCCACCCCGGCCAGCGACTTTGTCTGCGGCACCTTGCAGCTGGCAGCCGGCATGAACCTGCACGTCTTCACTACCGGCCGCGGCACCCCGTATGGCCTGGCCATGGCACCGGTGGTCAAAGTGTGCACCCGCAGCGAACTGGCCCAGCGCTGGCCCGACCTGATCGACATCGACGCCGGTCGCATCGCCAGTGGTCGCTCGACCATCGAGGAGCTGGGTTGGGAACTGTTCCATTACTACCTGGACGTGGCCAGCGGCCGCAAGCAGACCTGGGCCGAACAACACCGGCTGCACAACGACATCACCCTGTTCAACCCGGCGCCCATTACCTGATGCCGCAGCCCTGACCACGCATTCACACACTCCACCCTCAAGCCCACAGGAGCACCCCATGCCTGAAATCCTCGGCCATAACTTCATCGCCGGTCAGCGCAGTGCCGCTGGCCCTCAGCGCCTGCAGAGCCTGGACGCAAGCACTGGCGAAGCCCTGCCCTACAGCTTTGCCCAGGCCACCGAAGCCGAAGTGGACCAGGCCGCCAAGGCCGCCGCCGCTGCCTTCGCCGAGTTCCGCCAACTGGCCCCGGCACGTCGGGCCGAGTTCCTCGACGCCATTGCCGCTGAACTCGACGAACTGGATGACGCCTTCGTCGCCATCGTCTGCCGCGAGACCGCCCTGCCCGCCGCCCGTATCCAGGGCGAGCGTGGCCGCACCAGCGGGCAGATGCGCCTGTTCGCCCAGGTGCTGCGCCGCGGCGACTTCCTCGGCGCGCGCATTGACCTGGCACTGCCCGAGCGCCAGCCGCTGCCACGCGTAGACCTGCGCCAGATGCGCATCGGCGTGGGCCCGGTCGCGGTGTTCGGTGCCAGCAACTTCCCGCTGGCCTTCTCCACCGCCGGGGGGGATACCGCCGCCGCCCTGGCCGCAGGCTGCCCCGTGGTATTCAAGGCGCACAGCGGCCACATGGCCACGGCCGACCTGGTCGGTTGCGCCATCGTGCGCGCCGCTGAGCGTACCGGCATGCCCAAGGGCGTGTTCAACATGGTGTTTGGTGGCGGCGTGGGCGAGTGGCTGGTCAAGCACCCAGCGATCCAGGCGGTTGGCTTCACCGGCTCGTTGAAAGGCGGCGACGCCCTTTGCCGCATGGCCGCTGAGCGCCCGCAACCAATCCCGGTATTTGCCGAGATGTCCAGCATCAACCCGGTCATCATCCTGCCGGGTGCCCTGGCCAAGCGTGGCGAGGCCATTGCCCGCGAGTTGTCGGGGTCTGTGTGCATGGGTGCCGGGCAGTTCTGCACCAACCCTGGACTGGTGATTGGCTTGCAGTCGCCACAGTACAGCCAGTTGCTCGCCGACCTTGGCCAGTACCTGGACCAGCAAGCCGGGCAAACCATGCTCAACGCTGGCGGCCTGCGCAGCTACGTCGGCGGCCTTGAACACCTGCATGCCCATGCCGGTATCGAGCATGTGGCCGGCCAGGCGCAGGAAGGCAACCAGGCGCGCGCTCAGCTGTTCAAGGCCGATGCACGCCTGCTGGTCGAGTCCGACCCGCTGTTGCAGGAGGAAGTGTTTGGTCCCACCACCGTGGCCGTAGAGGTGCAGGACAACGACCAACTGCGCGAAGCGCTGCTAGGCCTGCGTGGCCAGCTGACCGCGACGCTGATCGGCGAGGCGGAAGACTTCGATGCGTTCGCCTGGCTGGTGCCGCTGCTGGAGGAGAAAGTCGGTCGAATCCTGGTCAATGGTTACCCGACCGGTGTCGAAGTCTGTGATGCGATGGTGCACGGAGGCCCGTACCCGGCTACCTCCGATGCGCGTGGCACCTCGGTCGGCACGTTGGCCATCGACCGCTTCCTGCGCCCGGTGTGCTATCAGAACTATCCGCAGACGCTGCTGCCTGAGGCACTGCGCGACGGCAACCCGCTGGGGCTGCGGCGGTTGGTGAACGGGCAGTGGAGTGACGGGGCGATCTGACTGGCTGCCAGAAACAGGAAAGCCCTGCGCACGGCGGGGCTTTTCTTTCTGACTGTACCGGCCTCTTCGCGGGCAAGCCCGCTCCTACAGGGCTATCTTGCCCGCGAAGAGGCCAGTACAGGCAGCAAAGGCTTCAGGTCCCTTGCGCTTCAGCCGCCTCATGCGCCTGGCGCAAGCGCTCGCGGCTGTTGCTAAGGTGCATGCGCATGGCCATCTTCGCCCCTTCGCTGTCACGCCGGGCAATCGCCTCATAGATCGCCTCGTGCTCATGCATCAGGCGACTCATGTAATGCGCCTGATCATCATGGGCCAGGCGCGCCGAATTCAGCCGGGTGCGCGGAATGATGCTGGTACCCAGGTGGTTGATGATATCGGCGAAGTAGTGGTTGCCGCTGGCCTGGGCAATGCGCAGGTGGAACTGGAAGTCCGCCGACACCGCATCAGTGGCGTGGGCCGCCCCCTCGTTGAGTTCGTCCAGCGCCGCCCGCATACCGGCCAGCGCTTCGTCGCTTCGCCGCTGGGCCGCCAACCCGGCCGACTCAATCTCCAGGGCAATGCGCAACTCCAGCACCGCCAGCACCTCGCGCAGGGTGACCACGGTGGCCGGGTCGATACGGAAACCGCCCGTAGCCGGCGCATCCAGCACGAAGGTGCCGATGCCGTGGCGGGTCTCTACCTGCCCGGCGGCCTGCAACCGCGAAATCGCCTCACGCACCACCGTGCGGCTGACGCCCTCTTCGGCCATGATCTGCGATTCGGTCGGCAGCTTGTCGCCGCGCTTGAGCTGGCCGCTGCGAATGCGTTCGGTCAGCACCGTGACCAGTTCCTGGGCCAGACTGCGCGGCTTGCGCCGGGTCCTTGCCTGTACCTGTTGCTCTGTCATTGCCCTGTATTTCACCTAGAAAGACAGCGCTCATCATAGCGCAAGCGGTTGTACGATCACATACACCCGGTGCGGTATTTATTGTCCATCTTTGCCGAGCATGCCCCATGAAAAAGCGCGCAGAATGATTGGCCCATGGTCTGCGCGAGCCTGTACTGTACGCCTTCACGCTCACTGATCCATGGAAGGAATCTGCAGTATGAAAACCCTCGACCGCCTTTTGCTCGGCAGTGGCCTGCTGATCCCCCTCTGGCTGCTGGCGGGCGTTTGGCTCACCGCCCAGGCCTACCCCGGCTACGACCACCTTCAACAGGCCATGAGCCAGCTTGGCGCGGCCGGTTCGCCAACCCACAGCTGGTCACCACGGGTCAACAACTTCCCCCTAGCCCTGCTGTTTGCCCTGTTTGCCTGGGGCCTGGTGCGGCGCTGGCGTAGCTCGACGCTGGCGCTGCTGAGTGCGGGCCTGGTGTTGCTGCATGGCATGGGCAGTTTGGGCACCGGCTGGTTCCCCTGCGACCAGGGCTGCGCACCGGCACAGCCATCTACCTCGCAGCAACTGCATAACCTGTTTGGTTTGCTGATGTTCCTCTCGCTGACTTTCGCCAGCGCCCTATGGGCATGGCTGGGCAACCGTATTGCCGGCTCCCCCGCCCTGGCGCTGTTCTCGCTGGCTTGCGTGGTGCTGGCGATTACCACCGTCGCGTTGATGGGCCAGGCGGCGCAGAGTGGCCAGTTGTTCGGCCTGTATCAACGTCTCAACTATGGCGTGTCGGTAGTCTGGGTTGCCAGTCTGGCCTGGACGAGCCTGCGCAAGCCCGCAGCCAATCCTCTGCGCGTAACCTGACGGCAAATTGCTGGCCCACAGCACCGGAAAGCGAAGGCAAACTCCGTTTTCTTTCAGACGCTTAGGACCGCAATATGCGAGTAATTCTAGCAACGATGGCCGGCTGCGTGCTGGCCACCCTCGCTTTCGGCGCCCAGGCCAGGGCACTGAGCCAGAACGATCGTCACACCTGCGGCTGGGGTGCACAGATAGCCGCCGAAGCCCAGCAGGCCAAGCTTTCCGGGGTAACGCTGTACGCCACACGCAAGAAGCTTCAGGTGCGTAAGTTTCCCAAGCCGTGGATGCGCATGACAGCCTTCGGCATTACCGAACAAACCTACAACAGCCGCTCGCGACTCAAGCCGGCAGCGATAAAGCGGACTTACTTTGAGCAGTGTGTTCAGCATGCGACTGCAAGAAGATAATGGTTTTTTATCAGTGAATTACAGAACAAACATAAACCCATTTAGTAGAATTCATGTGCTGTGAAGTGGCCTCTATCGCCAGCAGCTTGTAAGCGCGTGCAAGACTCAAGCATTTGTTAAGCTGATACAAGTCGCCAGAATTGACCAAGGCCATTCACCCTATGGATGAACTGCGCAAGATCGACCTCAACCTGCTGCTCGCGTTGCACGCCCTGCTCAGCGAAAAGCACGTGACCCGCGCAGCCTTGCGCCTGCACCGCAGCCAACCGGCGGTGAGCCACGCCTTGGCGCAGTTGCGCAAACACTTCGACGACCCTTTGCTGGTACGCCAAGGCGGCGGCATGGTCCTCACTGCCCGCGCCCTGTCGCTGGCACAGCCACTACAGGATGCACTGAGCAATCTCGACAGCCTGCTGGCCACCCCGCTGTTCGACCCAGCCCGGGCCCAGCGCCGATTCCGGCTGTCGCTATCCGATTACGCTTCGCGCATCATCCTGCCGCATCTGCTACGCCACCTGCGCCAAGTCGCGCCCGGGGTGGACCTGGCCATCAGCCAGGCCAGCCGTGAAACCAT
The DNA here is from genome assembly GCA_041879295.1 of Pseudomonas putida. Classification (NCBI taxonomy): domain Bacteria; kingdom Pseudomonadati; phylum Pseudomonadota; class Gammaproteobacteria; order Pseudomonadales; family Pseudomonadaceae; genus Pseudomonas; species Pseudomonas putida. The sequence continues at coordinate 3,423,312 of CP047152.1, forward strand.
GTTGGCGCAGTTGCTCGATGGCGAACTGGATCTGGCCCTGGGCCTGTTCCCCGAACTGCCTCAGGACATCACCGTCCAGCCCCTGTTTGCGGATCGCTTCATCAGCGTTGCCGATCGCCAGGTGCTGCCTGCCAGCGGCGGCATGGCCCTGGAAGACTGGCTGGCACGCCCACATGTATTGATGGCCATGCGCCCGGATGCTTTCGATGAAATCGAGCGCGCACTGGCCGCCCGGGGCCTGCAACGCCGTATCGCCCTGGCCTTGCCGCACTGGAGTGCGGCAGTCGAAGTGCTGGCCGGCACCGACCTGATCCTGACGGTGGCCAGCCGCGCTGTGGGGTCGTTGCGCCAGCACAGGACACTGCGCCAGTTCACGCCACCACTGGCCATCCCCTCGTTCGATTATCAGCAAGCCTGGCACAACCGCAAGGACACTGACCCCGGGCACCGCTGGCTGCGCGAAACCGTATGGGCGTGCAGCCAACCAGGGCGCTGATCAGTTTTCCTGCCCTTTCACAGCTGCCGTGGAATGGACCGGTGATGCCGTCGCCCAAGTGCCCTGTACCAGCATTACTCCGCACAGGATCAGCACCACGCCGGCCACCCTGGCCAGACTGAGCGGCTTGCCACCCAACCCCATCACCCCATAGTGGTCGGCAAGCACTGCCGTGATGATCTGCCCAGCCACCACCAGTACCAGGAACCCTGCTGCGCCAAGTTTAGGGGTGAGTGCTGCGGCGCCGGCTACATACATTGCCCCCAGCACGCCACCAACCCACAACCACCAGGGCCCCTGCAGGGCCTTTCCCATGTCTGGCACCGGCACCCGAATAATCAGCAGGGCAGCAATCACCACCAGCATGCTTACCGTCAACGATGTGAAAGCCCCCCACAGCCAATGCCCAAGTGCCCGGCCTGCCGCAGCATTACCTGCGGCCTGAAACGGCAACACAGCACCGGCAAGCAACGCCATGGCCACAGGAAGCGCCAGCAGAAGCATTGATTTACTGAACATGGCATTCCTCATCCAAGGTATCGATGGCCACCATGATGGTGCATTACCCAGTACTGATAGAAATCAAAATCCTGCACTTGAACTATTCGTACCATGCATAGTGAAACATCCCTTCCGTCCGGCGTGCGCATGTTGTCTTAACCCTGAAACATCTGTGCTGTTGACTTACTAAGGCACCAAGATAAACTGCGCCTTATGAATATTCTTGAGAACAAGCATCACATCATGCTCGATGCACTGGCCGAGGCCCCCGCTGACGCCAGGCAGAACGTGCGCCTGTGTTTCGAACTGCTGTCCGCTGCAGCGGCCATCAACCGGGTATGCGCCGCACGGTTGGCCCGCCATAACCTGTCGGAAGGGCGGTTCGCAATCCTCCTGACCTTGCAAGGTGCAGGCGGCCGCCTGGCACCGCTGGAGCTGGCGACGCGCCTGGCAATCACCTCGGGCACCGTAACCGGCCTGCTCGACGGCCTGCAGGGTGACGGTTTTATCAAGCGCCGCAAGGACGCCCATGACCGTCGCAAGCTGAGCATCAGCCTTACCTCGGCAGGCATAGCGGTACTCGACGCCGTATTCGCAGAACACACTGACTGGATCGGCACGATCATGCAGTCACTGGACAACACGCAACGCGACGCCCTGTCCATCACGCTACAGGCACTCTCGGCCAGTCCTGCCCTGGCACTGCCACCGGACAAGCACTGAACCCAAGACACACCCGCAAGACCACATGGAGGTGGATAATGTTGCAAAATCAGAGCGTATTGGCCCGGCTTGGCAGGAAGCCCCGGGTACATAGCGAACACGACCGGTTAAGTCGTCGCCAACCTTGGCTCGAGGCCTGCCTGCCAGCGGCCCTTTACCGGCGCCTGTTCATCCGCCGCCTTGCCAGACAGCCACTGGCCATCGAGGGTTTCAGCTTTCGCCCGGTGCAGAACCTGTTCGAACTCGAGCAGGCCCTGCGTCTGGTCAACGAGAGCTATGCACGCCGCGGCATCGCCACCGTGTGCCGTGCGGGCATGCGGTTTTCGCCGTTTCACCTGCTACCGGGCACTACCACCTTCGTGGCTCTGAAAGACGGGCGAGTGGTTGGCACCGTGTCGCTGATCGAAGACTCGGCACTGGGCCTTCCACTGGAGGATGTGCACATCAACGAGGCTGTGCTGCAGCGCCTGGGCGGTGTGCGCGTGGCCGAAGTCGGGACCTTGGCGGTATGTAGCCGCTACAAGGGCAAGGGCGTGCCACTGATGCTGTACAACGCCATGTTTCGATGGGCCATTGACCATCGTAAGGTGAGCACCTTGGTGATCGCCGTGCACCCGCGCGCCGCCAGCTTCTACCGCAATGTACTGTTCTTCTCGCCCATCGGCCCGGTACAGGCCTATACCAAACTCAACAATGCCCTGTCGCTGCCGCTGGCCGTGAATCTAGCCCGGGCGCGGGATGTGTTCGCCAAGGCCTACAGTGCGCCAGGCCTGAAGTTTACGGTCGACCAGACGTGTACCGACCTGTTCGACTTTTTTTGCTCGCGCCATTACCCACATATCCAGCTGCCCGCCGCACAGGCTCGCTGGAGTGCCGACGACGTCCTCACCCACATGGCGCGTTGTGGCACCTCGCCGCACCACCTTTCGCCGCGGGTGCGACGGGCTCTGCAACTGGACTGAGCAGCCCGCCCCGCGTTCCAAACCCACACGACTTTCATGGAGGACAAGTTCATGGACACAGGATTGCTGCGCGCGATCTACAGGGAAATCACCCTCAGGCAACCGTTTGTACGTACACCTGAGCCCGACCTGGTGATGGTCGACGAAACTTGCGTCAGTGCCTACGCCGACAGTGCCGGCCAGGGCCAGGCGCTGTCCGGCACCTACTTGTACCACTGCGCACAGATGTGCGCCCTGATCAAACCCGGTGATGTCGTACTGGATATCGGTTGTGGCCCTGCCAGCCTATTGCTGCAGTTGGCCCGGCTGAACCCGCGGGCCGAGTTCATCGGTGCCGACCTGTCCACCAGCATGCTCGAGGTGGGCCGTGAATCGATCCGCCAGCAGGGCATCGACAACGTCGAACTGCGCGAAGAAGACATGACGCGCCTGGCCGGTATCGCCGACCGCAGCGTCGATGTAGTGATTTCGTCCATGGCCCTGCATCACCTGGCAGACCTCTCTCAGCTGGAAGCGACGTTCCGCAACATCGCGCGCGTGCTGCGCAATGATCGGGCCATCTACCTGAATGATTTCGGCAGGCTCAAGTCGGTGGAATCGGTGGACTACTTCGTCAGCCGCGCTAGCGACGGTGCCGATCAGGCTACCCTGCTCGACTACCGCAACTCGCTGCTGGCGGCGTTCTCGCGGGAAGAGTTCCAGACCCTTGCCGCCAGCTATCTGGGCCCATGTGCCAAGGTCTACAGCACCGCCGTCAGCCCATTGATGATGGTTGTCCGCACTCCCAAGCGGCGCTGCGTGGCGGCAATGAAGGACGAGTTCCGCCGCCGCTACCGCAGCTTGCCGCGTAGCCGCCAGGCTGATGTCGATCAGTTGCGCCTGTTCCTCGGCATGGGGGGGATGGCGAGTGCGTTCTGAGCCGCAGCGCCTGCAAGCCGCCCTGGCGGCGTGGCGCACGTTGCTGGGCGACGTCCACGTGCAGACGGATGCCGCGACGCTCGCCAGGTTGCGCCAGGACACAATGCGCTCGCCCGCCCATGCCTGCGCCCGTCTCAGGCCCGCCAACAGCGAAGAGGTGGCGGCCTGCCTGGCCATTGCCCGCCAGCACAACGTTGCGCTGCAACCTGCCAGCACCGGCAACAACTGGGGCTACGGTGGCATGGCGACTACGAATAGCCACTGCGTCCAACTCGACCTGTCGCGCATGGACAAGATCCTCGCCTTTGACGAAGCGCTGGCTGTGGTCACCCTCGAGCCTGGCGTGACCCAGGCGGCACTGGCCGACTACCTGGCCAGCCGCGACCTGCCCTTCCTCACCCCGGTCACCGGCGCCGGGCCCACATGCAGTGTGCTGGCCAATGCGCTGGAGCGAGGGTTCGGCATCACGCCGGTAACAGACCACTGGCAGGCCGTGATGGGCCTTGAGGCCATCCTGCCCGATGGTCAGCGCTACCGCTCGCCCATGTGGGCGCCTGGCACCACCCCGTGTTTCAAGTGGGGAGTCGGGCCTTACCTTGATGGCCTGTTCGGCCAGAGCGGCCTAGGCGTGGTGACGCAAATGTCGATTGCCTTGGTCCGACGCCCGCAAGTCGTGCAACCGTTCTATTTCTGGGTCGACTCCGCGGCACAGTTACCTGCAGCACTGGACGGGGTGAAACGCATTCTTGACCGTTGCGGCAGCCAGGTGGGCGGCATCAACCTGATGAACAGCACACGCCTGCTGAGCATGGCTTATGACGCGCGTCCCCTGACCCAGCTAAACCAGGCTGAGCGCGACACCGCTGCGAGGTCGCTGGCCCTGCCTGCCTGGATGGGGGTGGGCTCGATTTACTGCGAACAGGCGCAACTGGCCTCGCTGAAGGGCATTATCCGTACCGAACTGCGTCGTTTCAGCAGCCGCTATCTGTTCCGCAGCCAGCGCCAGCTGGCATGGGCAAGCCAAGCCCTGCGTCTGCTGCCAGGTGCCTGGTCCAGGCGCTGGCGGGTCATGCTGGACAAACTGCACTTGGGTATGGAACTGATGGAAGGCCGGCCCAATCAGGTGGCGCTGCCGCTGGCCTATGTCGCCGGAGCACGGCCGCAGGCAGGCGCCCTGCTCGACCCGGCACGGGACAACTGCGGCCTGATCTGGTACGCACCGATCCTGCCTTTGCGTAGTCAGCAGGTGGCAACATTCGTCAGGCACATGGAGCATGTGTGCCAGACCCACCGCCTCCCCTGCCCGGTCACCCTCACCACGTTGTCTGGCCGGGCAATCGACTGCACCTTGCCACTGCTCTTCGATCGCAACGATGAAAAGGCCACAGCCCGCGCAGAGGACTGTTACCGGCACTTGTTCAACAGCGGCAAACAGCAAGGTGTACTGCCCTATCGCCTGCCTCTGGCCTTCATGCACCTGCTGACCGATACGCAGGCGCCTGCCTGGCAGCTTGGGCAGCGCCTCAAACACGCCCTGGACCCGCAGCACCTGCTCGCACCAGGGCGTTACTGCCCACCAGCCCCGGCCACCGGATGCCATTCCTCCGCCATGGAACCCCTGCAATGAGCGACGACCGAAAATCCCTGATCGACCTTGGCCAACTGCCAACCCGCAACCTGGCCGAATGCCTGGCGGTGGATCAAGCCGCCCTGGTCAACGCCTTGACAGGCCAACTGCCCTCAACGTTGGTAGAGCACCTCGCTGCCAGTGCGGACCAGGCTCAGGCACTGGGCCTGTCAAAAAAAGTGGCGGCCATTGGCCTGGCGTTGGGCAAGTGGCTGGAGCAGGCCCCCGAGTCTTTGCGCCAGCAGGTGTTCGAGCAATGCTGCACGCACCCATCCGATACCGTGCGCAGTTGGGCGGCGTTTGCCCAGGCGTTCCTGTCACGCTCGCTGCCAGCGGAAGATGCCCTGCTGGCGCAGTTTCGCTTTGCCCGCGATGAGCACTTCGGTGTGCGTGAATGGGCCTGGATCGCCCTGCGACCGCGCCTGGCCCAGCACCTTGAAGCGGCCCTGGCGCTACTCGGCCGCCATACCGGCGATGCAGACCCACTGGTCCGTCGGTTCTGCATCGAGATCCTGCGCCCGCGCGGCGTTTGGTGCGAGCACATTGCCGCGCTCAAGCAACAACCAGAAGTGGCCGAGCCGTTACTGGTACCGCTACTGGCCGAAGCCGAGAAATACGCCCAGGACTCGGTCGCCAATTGGCTCAACGATGCCAGCAAGACCCGCCCCGACTGGGTACTTCAGCTGTTTCAGCGCCATCCCCCGGCCTGCAAGGCCTCGCAGCGCATCCAGACCCGGGCCACCCGAAGCCTGCCCCAGTGAACCACCACAAGGAAACAAGCATGTCACTTAAGGAAAAACTCGACGCTGTCAAACAGCAGATGGCCCAACTGCCCACCGAGGTGCTGGAAAAATTTGGCGCCTCGTTGCAAGCCCTTATCGCAAGACACCCTGAAGAGCACGTGCTCAAAGCCGGCGACAACGCCCCGCTGGCCGTGCTGGAGGATGCCGATGGCAAGGCCGTGGACCTGCGGGCCCTGCTGGCACGCGGTCCATTGGTACTGGTGTTTTACCGCGGCCTGTGGTGCCCGTTCTGCAATGTAACGCTCAGCGAATACCAGCAGATGGCAAGCGATCTGGCCGCCAGCGGTGCCACGCTGGTCGCCGTCTCTGCCCAGAGCCGCGCTGCCACCCTGAAAACCCGCGAATCCCTGGGCGTGCGCTACCAACTGCTGAGCGACCCGGGCAACCAGCTGGCGCGCCAGTACGGCATCGTCTTCGAGCTGGAGCCAGAGCTGGAAGCGGTGTATCGGGCACTCGGCGCCGACCTCAAGGCACTGAACGACTGCGACGATCTCAGCCTGCCGATGGCCAGCGCTTTCATCATCGGCCAGGATGGCCGCATTCGCCATGCATTCGTCAATGTCGACTACTCCGAACGTGCCGAACCGCAGGCCTTGATCGAGGCCGCCAGCCACTAGGACTCACTCCCCGGCACCGGGCTGCCCGGTGCCTCACCTCATCACGGACAGATGACATGAAACGTATCGCTATCATGGGTGCCGGCGTGGCCGGCCACCTGGCTGCCCTGTACCTGCGCAAACGCCTGCCGGGCGTGGAAGTGACGCTAATCGGCCGTCCGGACCGCAAGCGGCCGATCGTCGGCGAGTCGACGGTCGAACTCACTACGCACTTTTTCAAAGGCATAGGCCTGGGCAGCCTGCTCGAAGAGAAGCACTACCACAAGTACGGCCTGACCTATTACCTGAAGCTGCGCAACAACCCGGAATGCCGCAACTACGTGGTCCACGAGGCCCCCGGGGTTATCCGCATGCCAGCCTACAACCTTAACCGGTTCAGTTTCGACAAAGACCTGCGCGCCATCGTCGCCGGGCAGCAGGTGCAACTGATAGAGGCTGACGTGGCTGCGGTGGACCTGCATGAGGGTGAGCACACCCGCCATCGCCTGACCCTGCGCAACGAGGCGCAGAGCTGGCAGCTGGATGCCGACTGGGTGGTGGATGCCACAGGCCGCAATCGCTTCATGGCAAAGAAGCTCAAGCTGCACAAGGAGCCAACCTACCAGCGCAGTACCTTCTGGTTCCGCCTGCGCCAGTTCGACCGCAGCATTCTGCACAACATCAACACCCACAAGGACAAGCATCACTGCTACGACCCCTACTACGTCACCCACCATTTCTATGGCAAAGGCTACTGGATCTGGCTCATCCCCATGCGCAGTGACGACGGTGCCGACATGATCAGCATCGGCATCACCTACCGGCCCGACATGGTCAACGAGCGGATCGGCACTTTGGAGGCGTTCAAGGAGCGGGTCATGGCCGATCATCCGGTGATCACCGAGTTGATGGCCTCAGGCGAAGTGGTCGACCAGCACGCCATGTACAACTACATGTACGAAGCCAACCAGTACTACTCCACCGATGGCTGGTTCCTGATCGGTGACGCGGCATTCACCTTCGACCCGGCCAACAGCGCAGGGCTGGCCTACGTGGCCCAGCAGATCCCGCAGGTGGCTGCGATGATCGAAAAGGATATCCAGGGCACCCTCACCCCGGGCTACGTCAGTTGCCTGGAGTCGCACATCCAGGCGCAGCTCGCACTGCAGGACACCTGGAGCAAATGGTATGAGGTGATGGACGACCCGTTCCTGATGGGCTGGACGCTGTTGTTCGCCAACATGGCGTACTTCCATGTGGTGCTGCCGATGTACGTCAGTGGCGACTTCCTCGACGGCCACCAGGCGCAGCAGTTCGCCGACCTGCTGCCACGCTACACACGTGACTTACAGCCATCGCCGCTGCCGTTCGCCTGCCTGCTGCGCGAAGTGCGCCGCTCCAACCCGGGCATTAGCCCACAGATGATCCCCAACCTGTACTCGCGCACCATCAACTTCGCCCTGTACAAGGCCGACAACCAGGCTCGCCCGCGTTACGCCGCCAGCTACTTCCTGCGCTCGGCAATGCTGCGCCTGCGACTGATGCGCATGGTGCGCTGGAGCTTGGCACCACGCCACCTGAAGTTGCTGGCGCGGCACAGCCTGGGCACCCTGCAGGACCTCGGCCGGGCAACCAGCCTAAGGCTGATGCCCTCGTTGTTCTACAAGTACGGCGAAGCCCCCGAGCTGCTCAAATCGCCATTCGGCAGCGACGGTGGTTTCCTCGACCTGGCCAAACACTGATGGCCTTGCCCAAGATGACGGCCGACCACGAACTGCTCGCCCAGAGCGGTGTGCGCCTGGCTGCGGGGGTGCGCGATGGCACACTGTCACCGGTCGCCCTGGTCGAGGACAGCATCGGCCGCTGCCAGGCCATACAACAACGCTACAACGCCGTGGCAGTGGCGTTGTACGACCAGGCACGGCGGGCCGCCGAGGTTGCCGAGCGCCAACGTGACCAAGGGGTTACGTTGGGCCGCCTGCATGGCGTGCCCTTCAGTTTCAAGGAAGGCCTGGGGCTGGCCGGTGCACCGAAAACCTGCGGCTCGCGCCTTCGCCAGCAACAGGTTGCGCGTTTTACCGCCACTGCCGCGCAGCGCCTGATCGAGGCTGGCGCCATTCCGGTGGCACTGGGCAACCAGGCCGAGATGGCGCTCTGGCCTGAAACTGATAACCCGGTCTATGGTTGCACCGGCAGCCCTTACCGGCAGGGGCGCAGCGCCGGTGGCAGCAGTGGTGGTGATGCCGTGCTGGTGTCCAGTGCTTGCGTACCTTTCGCGCTGGGCACCGATGGTGGCGGCTCGGTGCGTATCCCGGCGGCCTGCAATGGCATCTTCGGCCTCAAGCCATCACGGGGGCTAGTGCCATTGACCGGGCATCTGCCCCTTGACGAGCGCGGTCTGGGGCAGCCGCATGCACTGGGTATCGCCCGGCATTTCACCGTGGGCCCGTTATGCCGACATGCCGAAGACCTGCCCGTTCTGCTGGAAATCATCGCTGGCCCCGACCAGCACGATCGCAACATTGTCGGCCACTACCAGCATTGCCAGGCGCCCGGTGCCTTGCAGCACCTATACCTGTGCCAGCCAGACCGCCTGAGCTGGGGCAGCCGGGTATCCCCGGCAGTGACCCAGGCACTGGAGGACCTGGCGCATCACTTTCAATTACAAGGCACCCAGGTCGAACGCTGGCACCCTCAGGCACTGGACGACGCATTCGCCATCTGGCTGGCCGTGCTGAAGAAGGAAGCCGGCGTTCGCCTGGCCGATATCCTCGGTGACGGCCAACCTGTGGCGCACATGACCCAGGCCTGTCTGGCCCTGACCGGCAAACCCCTGCATGCCACCGGGCCTTGGCTGGCTACTGTACTCGACAGTCTGGGCGAATACCTGGGCAGCCCCGGGCTTACGCGTCAGCTGTCGAAACGAGATGCCCTGCAACAGGCATTGGCCGAACGCCTGGCGGGCAACAGCTTGCTGGCACTACCGGTGCTCCCCGGCATCTCCCCCAAACATGGCCATGCCCTGCGCTATCCGGGCGATATCGGCTACACCGCATTGTTCAACGTACTCGGGCTGCCAGCGCTGACGGTCCCCATGGGACGCCTTGACCAAGGTTGCCCGGTTTCCGTGCAACTGGTCGCCGGCCCAGGGCAAGAGCACCGGCTGCTGAACGCAGCCCTGGCCCTGGAACATGCATTCGGTGGCTGGCTCGCACCGCCTATCTGACTCTTTATTTTCGGGACTTCATCATGTCCAACGCCATTCATGCCAGTACCGTGCAACTCACGCCGGCACCCCAGTCACAGTCAGCCGTAGGCTCCCAGGCGGAGCACCTGACCCTGATGTTTCTGCTGCAACTCATCGTGATCTTCAGCGTCTCGCGGCTGATCGCCTGGTTCAGCACCCGCAGCCTGGGCCAGACGCCGGTCGCCGGCGAAATCCTTGCCGGGCTGGTGCTCGGCCCGAGCCTGCTGGGCTATTTCTTCCCCGAGCAACTGGCCGCGCTGTTCGTACCGCAAACGGCCACCGCCTTCGTGGTCACCGCGCAGATCGGCCTGATCCTGCTGATGTTCCAGGTCGGCCTGGAGTTCGAGTTCGGCACACACCTCAAGGGCCGCAAGCGTTCGGTCATCGTCATCAGCATGGGAGGGCTGCTGGTGCCATTTGCCAGCGGCATGCTCACTGCCGAGTACTTCTGGCAGCAGATCAGCGGGGACAAACCCTCACTGCTAGCCTTCCAGTTGTTCTTTGCCACGGCACTGTCGATCACCGCACTGCCTATCCTGGGACGGATATTCATGGAGCTTGGCCTATCCCGCTCTCGGATCGCCACGCTCACCATTGGCGCGGCAGCAATCGACGATGTATGCGGCTGGCTGATCCTGGGCGGCGTCACTTCGTTGATCGCCTCGCAGTTCAATCCCTGGACTTCTCTGGCGAGGTTGCTGGCGCTCGGGTTGTTCTTCGTCGTCGTGATCGCCCTGGTACGGCCACTGGTCCTGCGCTGGATAATCGGCGACCTGCAGCGCCGGCCGTTGTCGACCCAAGGGATATCGCTGATGCTGATCATTCTGTTGGCCAGTGCGACAGTGACCAACCTGATCGGGGTATTTTCGATCATCGGCGGTTTCATACTTGGCGTAGCGCTGCATACCCAGCGCACCTTCGTCGAACAGTGGAATGCCAAGGTCAGTGGCGTGGTCAATGCGTTCTTCCTGCCGATCTTCTTTGCCTATACGGGCCTGCGCACCGATATTGGCGCCCTTGAGGGCAACACCGCTCTGTGGAACTGCCTGTTGATCTGCCTGGTGGCCTTTGCCAGCAAATTCTTCGGTGCTTATGGGGCTAGCCGCCTTCTGGGCGAAAATCGCCGCGATTCGGCATTGATCGGTGTATGCATGAACACCAGGGCGCTGATGGAGTTGGTGGTACTGAACGTTGGCTATGACCTGGGCGTGCTGCCCAAGGAGTACTTCACGCTGCTGGTAATCATGGCCATCATCAGTACCTTCATCGCATCGCCGCTGATTCGCTTGTTGACCGCACGCACCCGCGCCCCGCATGCGACCCCGGGGGCAACCGAGGTCAGCAACGGCTGAGGTCAGCGCGAGGTTTCGACGCGCAGTACTTCGGTGTAGATCGCGTCGACAGTCTGGCCAACCTTGAGGTTCTTCATGCGTTTCTGCAGGTCTGGATTCTCGACCTTGACCACCTGAAGCTTGCCCTCCGGTGGCAACAAGCTCACCTCGTGCGTGTTGAGGTCGATCTTCTTGATCTGAGAGGTAACCTTGACCTGGCGGAACGCCTCGCCGCCCGGGTTGGGGTTTTGCTCGGTTGCACGGATGGTACCGGACTCTTCAGTCGCTTTCGGCGCCCCACCCACATCCGGATTGAGCACATAGGCCACCGCGCGTGTCACGTAGATGTCGACTTGGTCACCGACTTTCAGGTTGGGCAGCGCCTTGGCCTTTTCGGTCAGCTGGAACGTCACATCCTTCTTATCGTCAGGGCCTTTCACCGTGACCTGGCGGGTGGCCAGGTCGATAGCCGTTACCTGCGTGGTGACATGGCTTTCCAGCGCCTCGCTCCCGATGGGGATACCGGCAGCCTGCACCGTGAAGCTGGCAGCAGAGGCCAACGTGGCAAGGGCTACAGCACGAGCGAGAGTACGAATGGGGTTCATAGGCGTGCTTCCCTGTGATCAAGTCCGAATAGGCGCGTGAAAGGTTCACGCGCTATCAAGCATAGCCATTACCTGCCGCTTTGCTGGCCCTCTGAGGGCGCCCCGCATTCGTCGTAGAAAAACTGCACTTGTGAATGCAAATTTTTAAGGGCGCCTGGCATTTCAGCGATTACGCGTCACCCGCCACACCGTATTCGCCAGGTCATCGGCAATGATCAACGCTCCCCGTGGGTCCACCGTCACGCCAACCGGTCGCCCCCGGGTCTTGCCATCCTCACCGCGAAAGCCCGTGGCGAAGTCGATGGGTTCCCCAGCAGGCTTGCCATTGCTGAACGGCACGAAAATCACCTTGTACCCCACCGGGTTGGGGCGGTTCCAACTGCCGTGCTCGCCCACGAACACACCGTCGGCAAAGCGCTCGCCCATTGCCGAGGTCGAGAAGTCGACACCCAGTGCAGCCACATGCGAACCCAGGCTGTAATCCGGCTTGATCGCCGCCGCCACCTTGTCCGGGTTCTGCGGCCGCACCCGCTCATCCACATGCTGCCCCCAGTAGCTGTAAGGCCAACCATAGAAGCCCCCTTCACGTACCGAAGTGAGGTAGTCCGGCACCAGGTCGGGGCCCAGCTCATCCCGCTCGTTGACCACCGTCCACAACTGCCCGGTCTGCGGCTGAATGGTCAATGCCGTCGGGTTACGCAAGCCGGTGGCATAGGGCCGGTGTGCGCCGGTCTCGGCATCGACCTGCCAGACCATGGCCCGATCGATCTCTACCTCCAGGCCGCGCTCTGTGATGTTGCTGTTCGAGCCGATCCCCACATACAAGTAGCGGCCATCCGGGCTGATGGTCAGCGCCTTGGTCCAATGGTGGTTGATCTCGGCCGGCAGGTCGGTGACCTTGGTTGGCGGGCCGTCGGCCTGGGTCTGGCCTTCCTTGTAGTCAAAGCGCACCAGCGCATCCTGGTTGGCTACATACACCTTGCCGTTGGCATAGGCCAAGCCGTACGGTGCATTGAGGTTATCCGCAAACACGGCCTGTACCTCGTAGTTGCCATCGCCGTCAGCATCGCGCAGCAAGGTCAGGCGGTTGCCACCCTTGACCTGGGTATTGCCCTTGGCCTTGATCTGGCTGGCGATTACATCCTTGGGCTTGAGCTTGGCCGCGCTGCCACCCCTGCCCTCAGCCACCAGAATGTCACCATTGGGCAGCACCAGGCTCTGGCGCGGGATTTTCAGGCCGGTGGCGATGGCGGTGACACTGAAGCCCTCCGGCACGGTCGGTTTCAGTTCGCCCCAGGCAGCCGGTTGCGCAATCTTCATGCTCGGCAGCAAGCCGCGCTGAGGTTCCGGCAGCTTCGGATCCGGGCCGTGGGCCTGGGTCGGCTCGCCGTCGCCACCACAGGCACTCAGCAATAGCGCCACACCCAACAGGCTAAATGCATGCAAAGGCTTCATGCCACACCTCCTGAACGCAGGTTGCTCAAACCGATCCAGGCGGCCACCACTGCGAGCACTGTCACGATGACCGACAACACCAGCCCGGAAGGCATCACCGCCCAGGCGTCCTTGGCATGCTCAAAGGCATTGATCAGCCCAAGCACCCAGGTCACCAGCAGCAGCACAAAGTACAACGTAGCGCGCCCGCCCTTACGCTCGGCGCGGATCAGGTTGGCCAGCGCGAACAACAGTGTCAGCCCACAGAACACCAAGGCACCGGCGATCAGCCAGGCGGCGAAGTTGCTCCACTGGATCTGGTAGCTGTTGTAGTAGGCGATATCGCTCAACAGTGCGCCAAGGAACAACGGCACACTACCTGCCAGCAGCAAGGCATGCAGTGGGCTGGGCGTACAGCGGTAGAGGGTTTGATCAGATGCGGTCACGTTGCCTCCTTTTCATTCAGTGACCAAGGGCTGATGGTCTTGCGCCATCAGGTAAGCGCAGGGTGCGCTTAGCAAAGGAGCCTATTGACGCCGAGATAGTTCACCGCTTCGCTGTAATGAAATATCCTGCAAGGCATTTGCTGCCAAGCGCAGAAGGGGAATACATGAGCAGACCACATGCGTCCTGGGCACTGGCTACCCTGCTCTGCCTCAGCCTGGCATTTACCACTGGTTGCTCCAGTAAAGCCAGCCAGGCACGCTACGCCACGCCTGCAGTGGGCTCCAACTGCTTCGCCAAGGCCGTCCCCACTATCGGTGAAGGCGGCCTGGCCTGGGGCAATACATTGAGCATTGCGCAACAGAAATCGCTGAACAACTGCGTACGTTATGCCAGCCGCTCGGGAGGCACGCCCAGGACTTGCCAGGTAGTGCTGGCCAAGTGCAAAAACTGAACATATAACAATCTTAAAGTACGAAACTTCCTACAAAAACACTGCAACTTTTCACACGATATTTCGCGAACGCGATACATATACGCTCAAATAAAATCTTACACTTTCAGCCTCGACCCAAAAGCAGCGATCGAGGCATTGTCTTTCACTTGAATTCCAGATACTTGATCACCCGCTCATCTCAGCAAATAAGTAGGAAACTTCTTACAGCATAGATTCGAGCCTGAAATCCAGCACAGTATGAATAACGGTATTTCAGTCTTGTCAGTACTGAAAGTTGCCGCAGTGCGTCTCTGGTTCGAAAAGACTGTCTCTCTGAGCAAGGAGCTCGCATGACCAATGCCTCCGTCAGCCGCGCCACCTCCGGCCCTGCCTGCAGCGCACGCATACCCATCCTGCCAGTGCGCTACGCCATCGTGCCCCGCACCGCCGACGCCCCCGCCTGCCGCTATGCCGATGCAGGCTTCAACCTGGAACAAGGCTTCCCCACGCTGCAGCACTCGGCCTATACCCTCCGCGCTTTGCGCCCAGGTTATGTCTACGTGTTCATGAAAGGCCCTCAGGGCGAAAAGCTGGTCATTCATGAGCACGTCGGCGCGGGCCTCTACAAGGAGCTGCGCTACCAAGGGCTGGAGGACTACCACCGGCGTGAGCGCTACCTGTCCGGCCAGAGCATGGGCTGGGTGTGGGCCGACACCTGTCAGGACTCCGCCAAGGAAGTGTGGATCGGCTACAGCCCGCACCTGTGGACCAACGCCATCACCGCCCGTATCACCGGTTCGCCAGCCCTGCGCAAACGGCACATGCGCCAGCTGGACATGGCCGAGCTGGTGAGCGGCAACCAGGCGCCGTCCACCCAGCCCCATATGTTGCCAGTGAGTGCCCTGCAAACCTGGGTCGAAGACTTCAAACCGACAGAGCGGCGCATGCCGCTGACCTGGAGCAGCGACCCGGTCACCGAAACTTTGCCCATCGGCAACCTCACTGCCATCGCCCGCCACTACCCCTGGACCCAACCGAAAGTGCCGGTGGTGGTGGCGCTCGCCGACGCGGAAGGCATGGCCCTGGACCTGAGCCTGTCGGTCTCGGCCTACCAGCATCAACTGCGCGACCTGATGCCGGCCGAGCAACTGGAACACACAAAACCCGCCCAGCCTCCCGAGCAGGAGCGCGTGCCGGCATGCTACCGGCTGGATGCCGAACAGCTCAGCCGGCAGAGCCGCGACTTTCACCATCGCAACCTGGTCGCCATGCTGCTGAACAAGACGTTGGAAAGCCTGTACCCGGCGGATGCCCCCTCACCAGAACTGGCCGCGTTCAGGCTGGGCACATCACGCCGGGGGCCCGCCCTGTCGCCGGCCGAGTCACATTTCCAGGCCCTCACCCATGAAGACTATTCCCCCAATGGCGCGCGCCTGGCACAGCGCCTCGATGTCGACAAATACCGGCGCTTCCTCGCCGAACGCGACGCACTGGAACGACGGATTGCCGCCCTGCGCAACCTGGCCTTGCAAGCCAGCAACGATCATGACACCTGGCTGGCGACGGCCGAATCCCAACACATCGATAACCCCTACAGCCTGGCAGCCACCTTGGCCTGTTACGACCGCGACGAACGCACCTCCGCCCGCGGTCTGGAAATCTCACTGGCGTTGCTGATTCACCCAATGGGCCAGCCGACACCCGGCACCGAAGATCATGACCGACGCTTCAAACGCCTGGAGCAATGGCTGGACCAGCACGACAGCCCGCTTTACACCGCCTTGGCACCGTTCAACCCGTTCAAGGACAAAGCCGATTCGATCGGCACCTTGTTCGGCGCCAGCGACAACGTGATCGAAGGGCTGGCCGGTCGCTTCCCGGCCATGGCAGACATCACTGACCTCACCGCCCAGTCGGTCAATACCGTGGTGCTCAAGCGCCTGCGCGGGCAGACCCGCTGGGATGCCAGCCATGGCTTGCGGCGGCAAGTGTTGTTGGCTGCGCGTGAGGCCAATGCCGAGAAAGCACTGGGGTTGTTGGCGGCACGCTATCGAATCACCGAGCAGGCCATTACGGAAAATCCCTTTAGCCAGGAGGTACAGCGGTATTTGAAGAGCGGCATGGCGCAGGTCGAAGAGATGAAAGCGTTGCGCATATCAGGAAGCCGCACGGTGTCCATCGAGCTGACCACCACTGCACGGGTGAAACCCAACTTCCTTGGGTTGCTCACTTCCGGGGGTGGGGGTGGTTTAAACGCGGGGATGCTGTGGTTCAACATCTTATCGCTCAAGACGGCCTACAACAGCCTGCAGAAGAGCGATGCACCGGAATACACCATGGGGTTCGCTTCATCTGTTTTCGGGGTGATTGGTGCAGCGGCGGCGACATTGGTCAGCGTACGGGCAACGCAAAAGGCCGTCATGCTGAGATTAAGTGCCACAGCGCCGGGCATGGCCTTTGGTAACGGTCTAATCAAGCTCCTAGGAAGCAATTTGTTCGCAAGGTTGTCCGGTTACCCGGCTATTTTCCTAGGATTCGCCTCTGACTATAAAAAATCCCAAAGACAGAAGATGCACGGTAATACTGCCGCTTCTGATTTAACTTTCTATGGCGGGGGCGCGGTCGCAATAGGCTCTGTCTTGGTATTAGAAGGTGGATTAGCTATTGCAGGCGCCACAACACTTATCCCTTTTGCAGGGTGGACTGCAGCTGCAGTAGTCCTATTAGGCGCTGCGATCATAGCTGGAGGCATCTACCTCCATGCGAAAGCCAACGAACACCTTCACAACCCTATAGAGCTATGGGCCAGTCGAAGTATATTTGGGAACCGTCTCAATGACGGTGAAAGCCGACCAGACATAATTTTAGATACCGACAAGAAACTTCCAACCTTCGTCAACATTAACGACGAAATCAACGCTTGGCATCAGGTATTTTACTCACCCTCGCTGCTTTCAAAAAAAGAGACAAAACTATTTGACCTAGGGCATCTGGACAGCAAATGGACTGACTTAAACACATGGACTACTCCAAACTGGACTGCCATCACACACAATCAAGTTTCTAGCATCCCCCCTACTGCTGAATTTACAGTCCTCCTACGGGGATTTCTATTGGGCCAGAGCGAATGGAAAGCCAGCCTTAGTAGTCAACTCGAGAACAATGGCATATCTGTATTCCCAGCCACACCAGACTGCTATGAAATTAGGGGCGGACTGATACTCCACTTCAAGAATCAAATTCGAAACCACCGCCATATTAAACTGAACATCAAATATCTGCCAAATCTAGGCTTAGACGAACAAGCAGGCTCCTCCCAGATTTTCAAACTTGGGGAACAATAATGGCCATTTCATGGATTTTCACACCTTCCGCACGCTCTCAGTTCACTCCACATATCTCAAGCCAACTATTAACCATAAACAAACATCACTTATCGCTCGTAAACCCATGGGTATCCGACTCCGTATTCATGGGAAAACTATATACCGCCATGACATTAGGGTTAGCAGCCTATATCTACCCGGATATCATAGATACGGATTTTAGAAAGTCGGCGCTAGCGGACCTTCACTCACTCGCACAATACATTGTTGCACCACTGATATTTACACCATTCATCGCCTACAGGATATTCTTCATAAAAAATCTGTCAAACATCTACCTCAATCGCGCAACTGGAAAAATTATATACCAACGCAACAAAAAACTTATCTCATTCGATTGGACCAATATCAAGGGAGGGGTATTTAAGCGCACAGAGTTTGGCGGTTCATCCTCCAGTACTAGTTATGCACTTGCCTTTGCCCCGCCTAGGAAGGACGGTAGCCTTCACAAAAAAGACTGCCTGTGGGTCGACAGCAACGAACCCACCGAACCCGGCGTCAAGCATGTCGCCGAAGTATGGGAATACCTCCGCCACTTCATGGACCACGGCCCGGACAAACTCCCCCCGCCCGGTGAACCCAACTGGTGGCACAAGCCACTGCACGCCATCTGCCTGACCCCGGCCGAAGCCTGGCGCCACTATGCCCCCTGGCGAACCGGCGAGCCCGGTGAAATGCAGGGCAAAAAGAACTGGCAATTGCCGTTCTGGGCCCTGCTGTTCCCCTACAACCTCTCCGTAGCCATCTGTTGGTACGGCATCTGCCGCCTGTTCAACGTCCGAGCAGCGCCACCGCCACCCGAAGCATTTGAGGAGGCCCCAGCTCATTCAACCCAAAGGAAGCGTACATGAGCGACGCCTCCGTCAGCAGCGCCACCTCCGGCCCTGCCTGCAGCGCACGCATACCCATCCTGCCAGTGCGCTACGCCATCGTGCCCCGCACCGCCGACGCCCCCGCCTGCCGCTATGCCGATGCAGGCTTCAACCTGGAACAAGGCTTCCCCACGCTGCAGCACTCGGCCTATACCCTCCGCGCTTTGCGCCCAGGTTATGTCTACGTGTTCATGAAAGGCCCTCAGGGCGAAAAGCTGGTCATTCATGAGCACGTCGGCGCGGGCCTCTACAAGGAGCTGCGCTACCAAGGGCTGGAGGACTACCACCGGCGTGAGCGCTACCTGTCCGGCCAGAGCATGGGCTGGGTGTGGGCCGACACCTGTCAGGACTCCGCCAAGGAAGTGTGGATCGGCTACAGCCCGCACCTGTGGACCAACGCCATCACCGCCCGTATCACCGGTTCGCCAGCCCTGCGCAAACGGCACATGCGCCAGCTGGACATGGCCGAGCTGGTGAGCGGCAACCAGGCGCCGTCCACCCAGCCCCATGTGTTGCCAGTGAGTGCCCTGCAAACCTGGGTCGAAGACTTCAAACCGACAGAGCGGCGCATGCCGCTGACCTGGAGCAGCGACCCGGTCACCGAAACTTTGCCCATCGGCAACCTCACTGCCATCGCCCGCCACTACCCCTGGACCCAACCGAAAGTGCCGGTGGTGGTGGCGCTCGCCGACGCGGAAGGCATGGCCCTGGACCTGAGCCTGTCGGTCTCGGCCTACCAGCATCAACTGCGCGACCTGATGCCGGCCGAGCAACTGGAACACACAAAACCCGCCCAGCCTCCCGAGCAGGAGCGCGTGCCGGCATGCTACCGGCTGGATGCCGAACAGCTCAGCCGGCAGAGCCGCGACTTTCACCATCGCAACCTGGTCGCCATGCTGCTGAACAAGACGTTGGAAAGCCTGTACCCGGCGGATGCACCTTCACCGGAACTGGCCGCGTTCAGGCTGGGCACGTCACGCCGGGGGCCTGCCCTGTCGCCGGCCGAGTCCCATTTCCAGGCCCTCACCCATGAAGATTACTCCCCCAATGGCGCGCGCCTGGCACAGCGCCTCGATGTCGACAAATACCGGCGCTTCCTCGCCGAACGCGACGCACTGGAACGACGGATTGCCGCCCTGCGCAACCTGGCCTTGCAAGCCAGCAACGATCATGACGCCTGGCTGGCGACGGCCGAATCCCAACACATCGATAACCCCTACAGCCTCGCTGCGGCACTGGCCTGTTACGACCGCGACGAACGCACCTCCGCCCGCGGTCTGGAAATCTCACTGGCGTTGCTGATTCACCCAATGGGCCAGCCGACACCCGGCACCGAAGATCATGACCGACGCTTCAAACGCCTGGAGCAATGGCTGGACCAGAACGACAGCCCGCTTTACACCGCCTTGGCGCCGTTCAACCCGTTCAAGGACAAAGCCGATTCGATCGGCACCTTGTTCGGCGCCAGCGACAACGTGATCGAAGGGCTGGCCGGTCGCTTCCCGGCCATGGCAGACATCACTGACCTCACCGCCCAGTCGGTCAATACCGTGGTGCTCAAGCGCCTGCGCGGGCAGACCCGCTGGGATGCCAGCCATGGCTTGCGGCGGCAAGTGTTGTTGGCTGCGCGTGAGGCCAATGCCGAGAAAGCACTGGGGTTGTTGGCGGCACGCTATCGCATCACCGAGCAGGCCATTACGGAAAATCCCTTTAGCCAGGAGGTACAGCGGTATTTGAAGAGCGGCATGGCGCAGGTCGAAGAGATGAAAGCGTTGCGCATATCAGGAAGCCGCACGGTGTCCATCGAGCTGACCACCACTGCGCGTGTTAAACCTAGCTTTCTCGGGCTGCTCACCTCGGGCGGTGGTGGTGGTTTAAACGCGGGGATGCTGTGGTTCAACGTGATCTCGCTGAAGACGGCGTACAGCAACCTGCAGAAGAGCGATGCACCGGAATACACCCTGGGGTTCGCTTCATCTGTTTTCGGGGTAATCGGTGCAGCGGCGGCGACATTGGTCAGCGTGCGGGCGACGCAAAAGGCCATGATGTTGAAGTGGATCTCAACGGCGCCAGGCATGGCCTTTGGTAACGGCATCATCAACTTTCTGACGAGTAATCTTTTCGCGCGGGCATCAGGCTACCCGGCGATAATAATTGGGTTTTCCTCAGATATTTTTAAGGCAGTACGTCAATGGCAGAACGGCAATCTTATTTCAGGCTTATATACAGCGGCCGCCAGCGCGACTACTGCTTTAGGTTCGATTCTTGTTCTAGAAGGAAGCCTTGCCATCGCAGGCACGACAGTCCTCATTCCCTTTGCAGGCTGGACAGCAGCTGGAATCGCCCTGATCGGAGCAACTTTGATCGGTGGAGGTCTATTCCTCTACTCAAAAGCTCACTCCCGCCTTCATAGCCCTTTAGAATTATGGGCCAGCAGAAGCATCTTCGGGACAAGGGAAAACGATGGAGAAATACGGGAGAATATAAAGTTAGACTTTGATAAAAAATTGCCACCCTTTCGCCACATCCACGAAGAAATCAAGTCATGGCAGATTGAATTTTTCTCACCGAAAGCATTGTTGACACCGTACTCTGAGCAGCTCGGCTTAGGCGCCCTAACGACACATTTGGATATAAATAACAAATGGCCAACACCTGACTGGGCAACAATTATCCATACCCAGGCCACTAAACAAAACGCAACACTCGAGCTAACTATACTTCTACCAGAATTCGTATTAGGTCAAAGCGAATGGTCAGGGAGTTTAGTGAGCCAGAATCTCGACAGGCAGACAACCCCACTCCAAATAACCCCTGACTGCCATATCACCCAAGCAGGTTTATTACTTCATTACAAAACTGATGCTAGACAAATCAGGTCTGCCACGCTAACGATTACTTACTATGCCAACCAAGGACTGGATGACGACACTCCTTCTACTACCACTATTCATCTGGAACGCTAAACCTATGGCGACTATCTGGCTTTTTAATCAAGCCCACAATTCAGGATTCAAGCCAAAAATTTCCGGACAACTTATACAAACAACCAGTTCACACTTAAGCCTGCGCAACCCTTGGGTGTCCGATTCTGTATTCATGGGAAAAATCTACACTGCCATGTTTCTATTTACCTGGATATTATCATGTTACAATCTCATTAATGAAAATATAGACTACTCAATCAACGGCGGCGACATTTTCGTTGCCATCCTGATCTCACTCCCCTTTATTTTTACCCCATTCTTAGCCTACAGAATACTTTTCATAAAAAACTTATCGAACATATATTTAAATCGACACACAAAGAAAATCTACTATAAGCGATTCAAAAAACTCATAATATTTGACTGGAGCCAAGTCGCAGGCGGTCTTTTCAGTCGCACAGAATTCAGTGGTTCCTCCTTCACTACCAGCTATGCCCTCGCCTTCGCTCCCCGCCGCGAAGACGGCAGCCTGCATCAAAAAGACTGCCTCTGGGTCGACAGCAACGAACCCACCGAACCCGGCGTCAAGCATGTCGCCGAAGTATGGGAATACCTCCGCCACTTCATGGACCACGGCCCGGACAAACTCCCCCCGCCCGGTGAACCCAACTGGTGGCACAAGCCACTGCACGCCATCTGCCTGACCCCGGCCGAAGCCTGGCGCCACTATGCCCCCTGGCGAACCGGCGAGCCCGGTGAAATGCAGGGCAAAAAGAACTGGCAATTGCCGTTCTGGGCCCTGCTGTTTCCCTACAACCTCTCCGTCGCCATCTGCTGGTATGGCATCTGCCGCCTGTTCAACGTCCGAGCAGCGCCACCGCCACCCGAAGCATTTGAGGAGGCCCCAGCTCATTCAACCCAAAGGAAGCGTACATGAGCGACGCCTCCCCCAGCAGCGCTACCTCCGGGATTAGGGCTTGGCACAATGAACATTACGGGCCCAAGCTACTATCCGCCGAGCAGGCCCTATCCCTCGGCATAACTAAAGCCGACACCCGATGGCATCAGAATAACCACTGGTCGCCGCCAAATTGGACAGCTATCACACATAACGAAGTAGCCACCCCCCAACCAACCGTAGAGTTCACAGTGCTGCTGCCTGCATTCAGGCTAGGCGTAAGTGAATGGTCAGGAAGTTTGAGCTCCGTCCGTGACAACCACGGAATTGACGTTTTCCCAATCAGCCCGACCGGCCACCTCGTAGATGCTGGCTTAGTTCTAAATTTCAAAAACACCCTCGCCAACCAAAATCATGTCTCACTTCATCTAACCTACAACGCCAATCAAGGCTTGGACGAAGACAATGAGACCCTGTCAATTTTTCGTCTGGAGCGCTGACCATGGCAACCATCTGGATATTCAACTCAATGTCAGACTCTGGACACAAGCCCTCTATCACAGGGCAACTATTAAGCTTATCCGACACCATTTTATGCTTAAGGAATCCATGGGTCACAGACTCTGTCTTCATGGGAAAGCTGTATTGCGCGATAACTGTTCTGTCAATTGCCGGCTTTTACCCATATTTACTATCCAGGGATATATGGCGCATGTACGAAACCGCTCCATTATTAGCGACTGGATTCTTGCTTATGCCTTTCACTTTCCTACCTTTCCTCATTTATCGAATATATTTCATAAAACGCTTATCAAGCTTCTGCTTCAATCGGGCGACCCAAAAAATCTACTATCAACGTTTAAGCAAGATACTGGTCTTTGAGTGGAGCAATACCGGCGGTGGTATTTTTAAGCGTACGGAATACGGCGGCTCATCATTCAGCACCATCTATGCCCTCGCCTTCGCCCCCCGCCGGGTAGACGGCAGCCTGCACCAAAAAGACTGCCTCTGGGTCGACAGCAACGAACCCACCGAGCCCGGCGTCAAGCATGTGGCCGAAGTGTGGGAATACCTGCGCCACTTCATGGACCACGGCCCGAACAAACTCCCCCCGCCCGGTGAACCCAACTGGTGGCACAAGCCACTGCACGCCATCTGCCTGACCCCGGCAGAAGCCTGGCGCCACTATGCCCCCTGGCGAACCGGCGAGCCCGGTGAAATGCAGGGTAAAAAGAACTGGCAATTGCCGTTCTGGGCCGTGCTGTTTCCCTACAACCTCTCCGTCGCCCTCTGCTGGTATGGCATCTGCCGGCTGTTCAACGTCCGAGCAGCGCCACCGCCACCCGAAGCATTTGAGGAAGCCCCCATTCAACCCGGCAAAAAGAAGCGCAAATGAAACCCATCGTACTGGTAGGCCATCGTCATAGCTGCCCGCTCCATGGCGAAGGCACTGTGGAAACCGGCGCAAATGCAACATTCGTGGATGGCAAGGCCGTCGCTCGTGTGGGCGATCGCATCAGTTGTGGCGCCGTTATCGAAACCGGCGCTGCCTGCACAATCATCGAGGGCCACCCCGCAGCAAGGGAGGGTGACACTACCAGTCATGGAGGGACTTTGATCGAGGGGGACCAGGGTTGGCTCATTGATTGAAAGCCACTATCGGTCACTGAGCCGGATACTGAAGCCTGTCAGTCATCCGGTTGGGGTCGTCCAGCGGCTGCTTCGCGGGTGCCCCGTTCTCACACGCATGGCGCCATGCCCGCAAACTGCGCCATATCTGCGTCAATCCAGCACTGGCCGAAGCAACGCCTGTGCCTCGTAAAGGGTCGGCAAATACCGCAACCGTATCTCATCAATACTCAACCGCGAAGCATGAGTCGTGATGGTCAGCGTGGCTTTCAACTGACCGGCCCGTCCCAGCAATGGCACCCCCAGCACCCGCATACCGATTTCATACTCCTGATCAACGATACAGAACCCCTGCCCCTTCACGCGCAACAGCTCAGCGTCCAGCTGCGCCCGGTCTGTCAATGTGTAAGGCGTCAACGCCCGCAGCGGGTGACGGGCAAAGTATTCGTCTCGCTCCCCCTCATCCAGCCAGGCCAGCCAGACCCGCCCGCTGGCCGTGCAATACATGGGTACCCGGGAGCCCGGCCTGATCGACAAAGACGCCACATGGCTATACCGGCTACGCACCAGATGGATGATCTCATCGCCATCGCGGGTACCCACCGATACGTGCTCCTGGGTCTGGCGCGCCACCTGTTCAACAATCGGCCGCAGCATGCGCGGCAGTTGCGCCGAGTCCACATAAGCCTGGCCGATACGCAAGGCCTTGGGGGTCAGCCAGTACTCACGGCTGTCAGTTTCGGCAAAGCCTTCATGCACCAAGGTCAGCAGAAACCGCCGCACCGCACTGGGCGTAAGGCCAGATAACCTGGCCGCCTGCGGCACACTCAGGCGCGGCTGCTCGGCGCTGAACAGTTGCATCAGCGCCAGGCCTTTCTGCAAGCCCGCGATCAGGTCACGGGGATGGATGACAGGTGTGTTCATGCATTCGACTCGCTACCAGAGGAACAAAAACAGCCGATTACTGCGATAACCGGATCATGACTGCGATTATCGCATTAAGTGGCCGATTGACGCATTGTTGCCCGCGCCCCTCTGCCTCACCCTTACCTCCATAACAACGCCAATAAGGAGGTCAGCATGATTCGAGGGTCCACTGAACTGGTCGCCATCGTCGGTTCGCCCATCGCCCAGGTGAAGTCCCCGGAAAATTTCAACACCTGGTTCAACCATAACAACTGCAACCTCGCCATGCTGCCCATCGACCTGCACGAGGCGGCGCTGGACAGCTTTGCGGATACCCTGCGAGGCTGGCAGAACCTACGCGGTTGCGTGGTCACCGTGCCTTACAAGCAGGCGCTGGCCAACCGCGTGGACGGCCTGAGCGAGCGCGCAGCTGCCCTGGGTTCGGTCAATGTGATACGCCGCGAGCGCGACGGACGCCTGCTGGGCGACAACGTGGACGGCGCCGGCTTCCTCGGCGCTGCGCACAAGCATGGCTTCAAACCGGCGGGCAAACGGGCACTGGTGATCGGTTGCGGCGGTGTTGGCAGTGCCATTGCCTATGCACTGGCTGAGGCAGGGATCGCCAGCATTACCCTCAGCGACCCCACCACAGCACGCATGGGTGCTGTATGCGAACTGCTCGGCAACGGCTTCCCCGGGCTCACGGTCAGCACACAGTTCAGTGGGCTGGAAGACTTCGACCTGGTGGCCAACGCGTCCCCGGTCGGCATGGGTACCCGCGCAGAGCTACCGTTGTCCGCCGCCCTGCTGGCCACCCTGCTGCCAGACACCCTGGTCGCCGACGTGGTCACCTCACCCGAGATAACCCCGCTGCTGAACCGCGCGCGGCAAGTAGGTTGCAAGGTCCAGACTGGCCCTGAAATGGCCTTCGCCCAACTGGGCCATCTTGGCGCCTTCATGGGCGTCACGCCGTCGGAGATCTGAGGCTATGACGACTCTGGAGCACACACGCAACAGCTTCGACCTGGTTGTGCTGGGCAGCGGTGCCGGTGGTTTCGCCGCTGCCGCCACAGCATCCCGCCGGGGGCTAAAGGTGCTGGTGGTGGAAAAGGCCGAACGCTTTGGCGGCACCTCGGCGATTTCTGGCGGCGCGGTGTGGCTGTATGGCACCGACCAGGCCCGTGACGCCGGCGCCAAGGATTCTCCCGAGGCAATGCGCACCTACCTCAAGCAGGTCATCGGCGACGGCTACGACCCCGCCTTGGGCGATGCCTTCATCGAGCATGGTCACCAAGCGCTGCGCTGGCTGGAGCAGAACACCGAACTGCGTTATGCCCTGCGCCCACTCTCACCCGACTATTACCCGGATGCACCCGGCGCCACTCAGTTCGGTCGGGCGCTGGAAATGGTCGAATACGACGGCAAACACCTGGGCACACGCTTCAAGGACCTGCAGATGCCACCGCCCGGCATGCTGCTGTTCGGCGGCATGATGGTCAACCGGGTGGATATCCAGCATTTCCTCAGCATTCGCCGCTCACCCAGGTCGCTGTGGCATTGCCTGAAGCTGATGGCGCGTTACGCGCGCGACCGCCTGCAGCACCCACGCGGCACCCGGCTTACCACTGGCAACGCATTGATCGCCCGCCTGGCCACCAGCGCCTTCGCCCACGGCACGCAGTTGTGGTTACGCAGCGAGGCCGTGGAGCTGATCGCCGAGCACGGCGTGATCACGGGCGTGGTCGTACAGCGCGAGGGCCGCCGTGAGCGGGTAATGGCCCGTGGTGGCGTGGTGTGCGCCATGGGCGGATTCGCAGCAGGCGCAATGGCCGCCAGCTACCGCCCTGCTCAAAAGGCGCCGCACCTGACCATGTCACCACCGGCAAACGACGGAGCCGCCCTGCGCCTTGCCCAGGCCGTGGCAGCAGCCGAGGGCGAGAGCCTGGCGGCCAACTTCTTCTGGGCACCGGTTTCCGAACTACGTCATGCCGATGGTGAACGTGAGCGCTTCCCGCACCTGGTCACCGACCGCGCCAAGCCGGGCGTAATTGCGGTAGACCAAGCCGGGCGGCGCTTCGTCAACGAGTCCGACTCCTACCACCACTTCGTGCACACCATGTTCGCCAACGGCATTGCCAGCTGCTGGCTGGTCTGCGATGCCGAGGCAATGAACCGGTACGGGCTTGGCCTGGCGCGGCCCAAGCCCGTCAACAACCAGGCGTTGATCGACGCAGGCTACCTGTATCGGGCCACCACATCGCAGGCACTGGCCCTGGCCATCGGCGTCGATCCACAGGTGTTTGCGCACACACTTGCACAGTTCAACAGCGATGCCGGCAATGGCATCGACCGCGCATTTGGCAAAGGCGGCAACAGTTACAACCGCTACATGGGCGACCCGCAACATGCGCCCAACCCATGCTTGGCCCCCCTGACCAAGGGGCCGTTCTATGCCATCCGCATTCACACCGGCGACCTCGGTTCAGCCCGTGGTCTGGTGACCAACGCCGATGCCAACGTGCTGAACCGCAGCGGTTTGCCCATTCCCGGGCTGTATGCGGTCGGCAACGACATGAACTCACTGATGAAGGGCACCTACCCCGGCCCCGGCATCACCCTGGGCCCTGCCCTCACCTTCGGCTGGCTTGCTGCCAACCACATCACCGCGCGCCTGCAGGCGCCGGCTACCCATACGGAGAACCCGGCATGTACTACGAACTGAGAACCTACACCCTCGACCCCTTGAAAATGGCCGACTGGCTGGCCCTGTACCAAAGCCACGCACTCGAGGTGCAGAGCGAACACCTGGGCAACCTGGTGGGCTTTTTCACCAGCGAGTTCGGCGACGTCAACCAAGTGGTGCACATCTGGGGCTATGCCAGCCTCGACGACCGCATGGCGCGCCGCGCAGCCATGGCGGCAGACTCGCGCTGGGCGGAATTCTCGCGACGCAACCGCGAGCTAGGCGCGGTACTGCGCCTGCAATCGCGGCTGCTGCGCCCGACCGGTTTCTCACCGCTGCAGTAAGCCACACACCACCTCTTCCAACAGCCGAGCGGACCCCTTCCATGCCCCCCCTTGAATGTGACGTACTCGTCATCGGCTCCGGCGCCTCAGGCCTGGCTGCCGCCGTAACCGCCGCGCATCATGGCCTGACAGTGGTCGTCGCGGAAAAAGCCAGCCAGCTGGGCGGCACCAGCGCCTGGTCGGGGGGCTGGTTGTGGATACCGCGCAACCCTCTGGCCATCGCCGAAGGCATCGTCGAAGCCGACGATGCCCCGGAGCGCTATTTGCGTGCGCAAACCCACACCCGCGAGTTGGACCCGCGTCAACGCGCCTTCCTGCGCCATGGTCCGGAAATGGTGGCGTTCTTCCAGCAACACACTGCCGTGCAGTTCCAGTGCGGTAGCCGTATGCCCGACATGCGTGAAGGCGATGGCAGTGCACGCGGCGGTCGCTCGCTGTGTGCATTACCTTACGACGGGCGACGGCTAGGGCCTTGGCTGCACAAGTTGCGCCCGCCGCTGGACATCGTCAGCCTGGCCGGCATGGGCATTGCCGGAGGTGCCGACATGGCTGCCTTCTTCAACACCACACGCTCGCCAAAGGCAGCGCTGCATGTTGGCAAGCGCCTGTTGCGCCATGGCCGAGACCTGCTGCTGCACCGTCGCGGCCTACATCTGGTCAATGGCAACGCGCTGGTAGCGCGCCTGCTGCGCAGCGCCCTTGATCGTGGCGTGACATTGCTGACCGAGAAAGCGGCCAGCCGACTGTTGTTGTGCGAAGAACGGGTCAACGGCGCGCTGTTTGCCGACGGCCAAACGATCTACGCACGGCGTGGTGTGGTGCTGGCGTGCGGTGGTTTCCCACATGATCGCCAGCGTATCTCGCAACTGATGCCGCACGCGCCGGACGGTGACCAGCATTACTCCGCTGCGCCCAGGGAGAATAGCGGTGACGGTTTGCGCCTGGGCGAACAGGCGGGTGGCCAGGTGTCTGCGGCAGGCGCCCACGGGGGCGCCTGGGCGCCGGTATCGCAGGTACCGCGCGGCAATGGCCATTTCGGCCATTTTCCACACCTGATCGACCGCGCGAAGCCCGGTTTCATCGCCGTGCGCCGCGATGGTCGGCGCTTCGTCAACGAAGCCGATTGCTACCACGACTTCATGAACGCGCTTTTCGCCGCCACGCCGCAGGCTGAGCAGCCGGAGGCCTGGCTGATCTGCGACCATGCTGCGCAACGACGCTATGGCATGGGTTGGGCCAAGCCCTTTCCCTTCCCTACCCGCTTCTATCAGCGCAGTGGCTATTTGCACAGCGGCGCTACCCTGGCGCAACTGGCGCAGCGCTGCGGGATCGACGCCGAGCAGTTGCAGCGCACGGTGGAGGGCTTCAACCATCATGCGGCACAAGGTGAAGACCCAACCTTTCTACGTGGCGCATCGGCCTACAACCGGGCCCAAGGCGACCCGCAGCAGGCACCTAACCCGTCGCTTCGGCCGTTGCTGAAGGGGCCGTTCCATGCGGTGAAACTGCTGCCAGGCAGCCTTGGCACCTTCGCCGGCCTGGACACAGACGCCTCAGCCCGCGTACTGGACCACGAAGGGCAGCCGATACCCGGGTTGTTTGCAGTGGGTAACGACATGCACAGCGTGATGGGTGGGTACTACCCGAGCGGCGGCATTACCCTTGGGCCAGGGATGACCTTCGGGTATCTGGCCGGTAGAGCGTTGAGCGGGGGCTGTGCACATCATTGATGTCGGTTTTGCGCGCATCAGGCAACCAAGGCCAAAGCCTTCTACCCTTCAGTGACGTGAATACCTGCCGCGCCCGCCGGCCAACGCAACCGTTCGATAACCGAACAGTAGCCCGTCTCTCGAATTGACGCTGCCGTCTTCACTGCTCACCATGCACCGGCCTTGCGTGCCCCCCCTGCCTGGGAAACGATCACGCACCCGTAGCACCGCAGCTGAATACAATTTCAAGAAACGAGCAGTCTATGAACCACTCCAAGATCCCCCCCGCCGCGCCCCGGATGTCCCAGGGCTCGATCGGCGACAAGCTCCGCGGCGCCTTCGGCGTCGGCAAGACCCGTTGGGGCATGCTCGCCCTGGTGTTCTTCGCCACCACCCTGAACTACATCGACCGCGCCGCCCTCGGCATCATGCAGCCCGTGCTGGCCAAGGAAATGAGCTGGACGGCGATGGACTACGCCAACATCAATTTCTGGTTCCAGGTCGGCTATGCCATCGGCTTTCTGCTGCAAGGCCGACTGATCGACAAGGTCGGGGTCAAACGGGCCTTCTTCTTCGCTGTACTGCTGTGGAGCCTGGCCACGGGTGCCCACGGCCTGGCCACCTCGGCGGCAGGTTTCATGGTTTGCCGCTTCATCCTCGGCCTGACCGAGGCCGCCAACTACCCAGCCTGCGTCAAGACCGTGCGCCTGTGGTTCCCGGCGGGTGAGCGGGCCATTGCAACGGGGCTGTTCAACGCCGGTACCAATGTTGGCGCCATGGTCACCCCTGCGCTGTTGCCGCTGATCCTGGCTGTGTGGGGCTGGCAGGCTGCGTTCATCGCCATGGGCAGCCTGGGCCTGGTGTGGGTCGTGCTGTGGGTATTGAAGTACTACAACCCTGAAGACCACCCCCGCGTGCGTCAGAGCGAGGTGCAGTACATCCAGCAGGATGATGAGCCCGAGCCGACCCGCGTGCCGTTCAGCCGTATCCTGCGCCTGCGTGGCACCTGGGCTTTTGCAGTGGCCTATGCGATGACCGCGCCAGTGTTCTGGTTCTACCTGTACTGGCTGCCGCCGTTCCTGAACCAGCAATACAGCCTCGGCATCAACGTGACCCAGATGGGCATCCCGTTGATCATCATCTGGCTGACGGCAGACTTCGGCAGCATCGGGGGTGGCATCCTGTCGTCGTGGCTGATCGGCCGTGGCGTGCGTGCCACGACAGCGCGGCTGGTGTCCATGCTGATCTTTGCCTGCACCATGCTCAGCGTCATCTTTGCCGCCAACGCCAGTGGGCTGTGGGTCGCGGTGGCGGCCATCTCGATCGCGGTAGGCGCGCACCAGGCGTGGACGGCGAATATCTGGAGCCTGGTGATGGACTACACACCCAAGCACCTGGTGAGCACCGTATTCGGCTTCGGCAGCATGTGTGCGGCAATTGGCGGGATGTTCATGACGCAGATTGTCGGCAGCGTGCTGACCGCTACCAACAACAACTATGCCGTGCTGTTTACCATGATCCCCGCCATGTACTTCCTGGCGTTGGTGTGGATGTATGTCATGGCACCGCGCAAGGTCGAGAGCGCCTGAGAGCGCTAGTCACTTACCTCTACGGGGCCCTTGCGGGCCCTTTTTTTGGCTTGGAGTTTCTTGAGAAGCGGACAACGACAATGCAGCGTTCGGTGTGGGTTCACTCGCGAACGTGGCGTAGCCGGTGCCATGCGCCACGTTCGCTCGATCAGACCGCGGCCAACACCGCCTGGGCTTTCTCCAGCGCCATGCGTGCGCGCTGTTCGCCGCTGATGCCCTGCTCCAGCAATTGCCGCGTGGGGATTTCCAGGCTCAGCGGCACGCTAGGCGGCAAGGCGCGCAACAGGCCAACCAGATCGGCATCGCCATCACCCGGGAAGCGTCGCTCGTTACGCGCCTGGCGCAGGATCTCGTCCATGTCGGCCGGTACCGGACCAGCAACGTCACACAGTTGGGCATAGCGCATGCGCTGCGGCTTCAGCTGCGCCAGGTCGTCCAGTGAAGAGCCGGAGCGGTTGAAGTGGAAGGCATCTACCAGTACGCAGCCATTGGCACGGTCGGCGTTGGCCACGACCCGCATGGCCTGGCGCAGGTCACGTACGTCGGTCCAGGGCATGAACTCCAGGTGAGGGTGAATGCCGTATTGCACCGCCAGCTCGCACAATGCGGCAAAGCGTTCGGTCAGGCGCGCTTCGTCGGGGTCGTTGCCCGCTACCAGCAATTCAGTGCCACCCAACCCGGCGCCCACCGCCAGGATCGCTTCGAAGTCGGCCACACAGGTGGCCGGTTCAAGGCGCAGGATCTCCAGGTCGAGCACCTTGATACCCGTGTCGCGCAGGCGCGCCTGGGTTTGCCGGCGCAGTTCGGCATCGGCTACCAGCGGGAAATGCCGCTCCTGTTCGGTGGCGGGTACCAGCCGTAGGCCGACATGGCTGTAACCCGCTCGGGCGGCGGCCTCGACCATGTCCGGTGGAGACAGCTCGAGCACCGTCAGGGCCGCGAGGGAAAAAATTCGATCAGTCATTTATCATCACCAGCAATAGTAAGGTTGTATCAGCCAATGTGCTCGGGCGCGCAAGCCCGACCGCTTTGGGCTGCCTGCCTTATCGCTTCGATCAGCGCCAGTGTGCGCCCCCCGTCAGCAGCGTCGATCAGCGGCACCTGTTCACCCCGGGCAACCCGCACAAAATGCTGCAATTGCAGGGTCAATGCCTCGCCGGCGGGGATGCTTTCCGAGCTTTGCAACAGGGGCGTATGCCAGCCCGAGCCTGCCTCGGCGTAATGCCAGCGCTTGAGCTGGGGAATGCTCAGTGCTCCTTGGGTACCGGCCAGCAGATAGCACGGCTGGCCATCCTGGCGCGGGTACACAGGGCTTTCGCCACTGTCCAGCTCCCAGCTCCACGGAGCAGCCACCGCGTCAGACCCGGTCAGGCTGCCCAGGGCACCGTTGGCAAACTGCAACAGCACTGCGGCGCTGTCTTCGTTGGCAAAACCGCGTACATCGTTGCGGGTGAAGGCTTGCACCTGCACCACCTCGCCGCACAGGTAACGCAACAGGTCAAGGTCGTGGATCAGGTTGGTCAGCAAGAAGCCGGCCCCTGGCTCGCGACGCCAGGGCGTTTCGAAATAGCTGTCAGGCTTTTGCAGCTGCCACAGCGCAGTGACGTTGATCAACCGGCCCAGTTTGCCTTCGTTGATCACCTGGTGCGCCTTGGCGATCAGCGGATTGTGTCGGCGATGGTGACCTACAAGCACCGGCACACCCCGGCGGTTTGAAGCTTCCACCAGTGCACGCACTTCATCCAGGTGCACCCCCACCGGTTTTTCCACCAGCACCGGCACCCCAGCCTCGACACAATCCAGGGCGGTGGCGACATGCAGGTTGTTGGGGTTGGCGACAATCACTGCCTCGGGGCGAACTCGCTCCAACATTTGCCGGTGGTCGGCAAAGCAAGGCACGCCGCAGTCGGCGGCGAAGGCCTCGGCCTGCGGGCCGGGGTCGGCTACCGCACACAGTTGGGCTTGCGGCACATTGCGCAAGTGCTGGTAGTGCTGCCGGCCCATGATGCCGGCGCCAATCAAGGCAATACGAAGGGGTGCGTTCAACAGCCTGTCCTCTTGTCATTGTTGTTATGAAATTCTGAAACCAGGTTCCAAAATTCACACTCGACAATTTAGAACCAAGTTCAGCTTTTCAGAAGAACGGGCGCAAAAGACTGTGCGGTAATCGACCGGAATATCCCCTCAGGCAAACAGCTCGCTGGCTGGGCTGGCCGCCGACAGCTCTTCTGCCGCCGCCAGCAATAGCGGTGCCAGCGCTGTAAGGCGGCTCTGTGCCAGCCGCGCGCTGGGCCCGGCGATGCTCAGCACGCCGATCACCTCGTCACTTTGCGGGCGGCGTATCACTGCGGCCAGGGCTGAGGTGCCGATGGCGGAGGTCTCCTCGACCCAGGCATAGCCAAGCTCGCGGGCGCGGTGCAGGTAGGCGAGCAATTCATCGGTGGAGCGTGGCGCGTTCGGGCCGAACTGGTCGGGGTCGGCAATACCTTGGCGCAACACCATCTGCAGCGCCTGCTCATCGTCCAGGCTGGCCAGCCAGGCATGCCCGGAGGCGGTATAGAACAGCGGCGCGTCGCGCCCCATATCCGGGTCGTAGCGCAGCCCGGAGCGGGCCCCCTGGGACTTGGCGATCCAGGTTTGCCGGGCACCGTCGATCACCCCAAGGCGCACGAGTTCGCCGCTGTCCTGGGCCAGGCGGTCAAGAATCGGCTGGATGATGTCGGCACCGCTGCTGGCGAGGTAACGAAAGCCCAGCGCTACCAGCTTGGCCGACAGCTGATAGCGGCTGCTTTCCCGGTTCTGGCGCACGTAGCCCAGCCGCACCAGCTCAGTGAGCATGCGGTGGGCAGCGCTTTTGGGAATGTCCAGGCGCTCGGCCAGGGTTTGTAACGGCAGCCCTTGGGGTTCACCGGTAAGGCTTTCTACAAGACTGAAGGCGCGTTCGATCTGACTACCAGCCATGTCACAGGTCCCTGATTTTTTTGCGGATTCTAGAAGATGATTCCACATCGTCGCCAGCCAGCGCAGCTCGGGCCACCTCGAATGTCCGATGATCGCCCAGTTCTTGCCTGACATGCCCGACCTGACCTTGCAGGACCACCCGCCGCCGATAAAAATGTGGAACATTGTTCCAATAAAAACACAGGAAACCCGCAATGTCTTCCGCTCCTCTCGAAACCGCATGCGATGTACTGGTCATAGGTTCTGGCGCCGCCGGGCTGGCGGCGGCCGTCACGGCTGCCTGGCATGGGCAGAAGGTGATCGTGGCGGAGAAAGAACGGGTGTTTGGCGGTGCCACCGCCTGGTCCGGCGGCTGGGCCTGGGTGCCACGCAACCCGCTGGCGCGCAGGGCCGGCATCGAGGAAGACATCGAGCAACCGCGGACTTATCTGCGCCATGAGCTGGGGGCAAACTACAATGCCGAGCGCGTCGATGCCTTCCTTGAGGCGTGCCCGCACATGGTGGCGTTTTTCGAGAAGTACACGGCGTTGCAGTTTGCCGACGGCAACGGCATCCCGGACATGCATGGCGATACGCCGGGGGCAGCTCTTGGCGGCCACCAGGTGATCGCCGCGCCCTACGATGCCCGCGAGGTTGGCGCCCTGCTGCCACGCTTGCGCAAGACTATGCGCGAAACCTCGTTCATGGGCATGCCGATCATGGCCGGTACCGACCTTGCCGCCTTCCTTAACATGACCCGCTCGCCCAAAGCCCTGCTGCACGTGTGCAAGCGCTTTGGCCGCCACCTGTACCACCTGGCCCGCCATGGTCGGGCCATGCACCTGGTCAACGGTGTGGCGCTGGTGGCGCGCCTGGCTAAATCCGCACAGGACCTGGGTGTGCACCTGCAAGCGTCGGCGCCGGTCAAACGCCTGCTGATCGAGGATGGCCAGGTACGCGGGGCGTGGGTCGCTACGCCACAGGGCGAGCAGCTGATCCGCGCCAAGGCCGTGGTGCTGGCGGCAGGTGGTTTCCCCAATGACAACGCCCGGCGCCAGCAACTGTTCCCGCGCGACGCCAGCGGCCACGATAACCTGGCGCTGCCGCCCAAGGGGTGTTCTGGTGATGGCCTGCGCCTGGGCGAATCCGCCGGCGGTGTGGTTGCCACCGACCTGAAGTCGCCGGTGGCCTGGGCACCGGTTTCACAGGTGCCGTATCGCGACGGCAGCGTCGGCCACTTCCCGCACATTATCGAGCGCGGCAAACCGGGCGTTATCGGCGTGCTGGCCAACGGCAAGCGTTTCGTCAACGAAGCGCATGGCTATTACGACTATGTGTCGGCCATGGTCGCTGCAGTGCCGCAAGGTCAGGAGGTGTGCTCGTGGCTGGTTTGCGATCATCGCTTCTTGCGCCGCTATGGCCTGGGGCATGCCCGCCCGGCACCGCTGCCGGTAGGCCCGCATGTGCGCAACGGCTACCTGAAACGCGGTGCCACGCTCGAGCAGCTCGCCCAGGCCTGCGGCATTGACCCGTCCGGGCTGCGGGCCACGGTCACTGACTTCAATAGCCATGCCCGCAGCGGCCAGGACCCGGCGTTTGGCCGTGGTTCCACGCCGTTCAACCGCAAGCAGGGCGACCCACGGCACAAGGGCCCTAACCCGTGCGTAGCGCCCATCGAACACGGGCCGTTTTATGCGGTGAAAGTAAAGCCCGGCTGCTTTGGCACCTTTGCCGGGTTGCGCACCGACGGCAATGCCCGTGTGCTGGATGAGGCCGGGCAACCGATCGCAGGTCTGTACGCAGCAGGTACCGACATGGCCAGCGTGTTTGGTGGCTGGTACCCGTCGGGCGGTATCAACCTGGGGCCGGCACTGACTTTTGGCTACGTCGCCGGGCGGCACATTGCCGGGGTGCAGGGGTATGAGTGAGCTGACCCACAATAACCGGGTGGTCGGCGCTCTGCAGGAGGACGCAGGGAAAGGCCGTGGCGCTTGAATCGAGCGCCACGCGGTCTGATTTTTCAGCGCTGTCGTCCCTCAGCTCACTGGTCTCGCTGCGCTGCGCTCCTGAATCTGCGCCAGCCAGTAGGCCACATCCACCTCGTCGATCTGCTCGGTGCGCAGGAAGCGCTCGGCATATTGGCGGTATACCCCGCTGCTGAGGAACAGTTGTAGCAGTTGCCCGTCGACGTGCCCCTCGCGGGCCATGGCCACCAGGATCTTCACCGATTCGGACAGCGTCTTCGGGGGTTTGTAAGGCCGGTCTGCTGCCGTCAGTGCTTCGAAGATGTCGGCAATCGCCATCACCCGCTCGGCGATGCCCAGGTCCTGCCCGCCCAGGCGGCGCGGATAGCCGCTGCCGTTCATCTTTTCGTGGTGGTTGCCGGCGATGTCGGGTACCCGCTTGAGGTGGCGCGGGAGCGGCAGCGCACTGAGCATGATGATGGTCTGCACGATGTGTTCGTTGATCTTGAAGCGTTCTTCGTCAGTCAGCGTGCCACGGCGGATCGACAGATTGTACAGCTCGCCGTAGTTGCTGGCGTGGCCTGGCAGATGCATGTCGAACCCCCAGATATTCCGCGGGTCGTCCTTGACCACCGGCGGCGTGCGGGTGCCCCAGGGCACGCAGTGTTCGGGGCGGTCGGCCAGCAATGGCTCCTCTGTCGGTAGTGCAGGCTGCGGCACGCCGACAAGGCGTTCCGCTTCATCCCGGGAGATGCCCAGGCGGTTATCGAAATGGCGCAACCAGCGACGCTTGCCGATCACCTGCAAGCGCTGGATATCGGTGTCCTGCATGAACTCGCCGCCGATGTTGGCCTGGGCGACGAAAGCGAAGTCGTCCTGCAGCTCGGCCTGGCTTCGGCTCAGTGCGGCTTTCAGTGCCTGCTGGTCGACGCCGCTGGCCAGGCCTTGCCAATAAGCCAGCTCCGCATCGCGCCACAGCACTTCGAAACGCATGCGTACTTCGTGAATGCGGTTGTACAGGGTCTCCAGCTTGGTCGCCTTGTCCACCACGTACTCGGGGCTGGTGACCTTGCCACAATCGTGCAGCCAGGCTGCCACACGGAACTCGTATCGCTCTGCCTCGGTCATGCTGAAGCTGGCGAACGGGCCGTTGTCGGCTGCCACTGCCTGGTCCAGCAGCATCTGCGCCAGTTGAGGCACCCGCTCGCAGTGGCCACCGGTATAGGGGCTCTTGGCGTCGATGGCGTCTGCCAACAGCTTGATCATGGCGTCCAGCAGGCGTTGCTGGGCTTCGACCAACTGCCGGGTCTCGATAGCCACTGCAGCCACACCGGACAACTCCCCGACAAAGCGCCGGAATGCCTCGCCTACCCGCTCAGGCGCCTGCTCTTCGTCCATTTGCAGGACCAGGATGCCCAACAGTGCCTGGCTACGGTCATTCAGCACGACGGCCAGACTGCGCTCATGCAGGCCGAGGGCCCGGGTCACTGCTGTAGCCAAGTGCTGCCGTGCGCCTTCATCCACTGCCAGTTCGCTTGGGTATTGCTCACCGCGGCACGAGGCGGCCAGGCGCAGCAAAGCCTGTTCGGCGTCGTACAGGTACACCACGCCGGCGTCGCCCGCGGCAGCTTCCACCAGATGGCTCAGCACGCCATCGAGCATGCACTCCAGGTTTCGCTCACGGCTGAGCGTAAGGGTAATCGCCTGATAGTGGCGAATCGTACCGGCCATTCGGCTCAACACGCGGCTCAGTTCACGCACCTCGGAAACCCGCGAGTGCACGCCCACCTCACGGCTGAAATCAAAGCTTGCCAAGCCTTGAACCTGCTCGCGCAACAGCCGCAGCGGGCGGCCAATACGCCGGCCAAGCACACCGCCGAGCACCAGCAACACAGCCATCAGCGCCACGGTCCAGAGCAACTGCTCGAACAAGACTTTGCGTGCCCCTACCAGCAGTTCGTGACCAGGTACGGCAATCAGCACTTGCAAGTCGTGCCCGGCCAGAGTGGTCAGCTGCACGCGAATGCCATACCAGGTCTGGCCGTCCACCTGATAAGGCTGGGGCTGGTTGCCCGTCGGCATGTCAGCGTATAGCCGCGCCAGGCTGGGAGCGCCCAGCTCGGCGATACGCGACAGGCGCACGCCTTGCCCTTCATGCACGATTGCCCGCTGCGGGTCCGGATAAGCCACAACATCGCCCCGGTCATCGACCACAACGATCTCGGTACCCGGGGTCATGCGCAGGTCCTGAATCTCACTGGCCAAGTCGTTGACCGAAACGTCCAGGCCGATCACGGCCCCACCGTCGACGCTACGTTGGGCCATGGTCAAGCCGACCTCACGGGTGGTGAAGAACACATAAGGGCGGGTCAGCACTGTAGCGGGCTGTACCGTGGCTTCAGTGAACCAGGGGCGCAGGCGTGGATCGTAGCGATAGTCAGGTTTGGCCTGGGCCTGCAACAGCTTCAGCGCCCGATCATAAAAGCGCCACTCGCCCTGCACCTTGGCGCCCTCGCCATGGCTGACGCTCTGCACCAGAAATGCCGTGCCCGGTGGGGCCGCGAAACGCTGCATCAGTTGCGGGTCACGCAGGCGACGCACCAACAGGAACTCGCCGCTGGGGTAACCCAGATAGGCGGCGCTGAGCATGCGGTTGGCGTCCAGCATTTCCACCAGCTGTGGCAGCCGATCCAGACGCTGTGCCTGGGTGTGAAGCGTCGTGTTGTGGGCAAGCAGACGGATGCTGCTTTGCGCCGGCTCGATCAGGCGCCTGGCGCGCTCATCGATGGTCTTGGCAACCTGCTGGGCGGCATCGCCAGCAGCAGCCACGAGGGTCTGGCGAATACCGCGATAGCCCTGCCAGGCCAGGGCAGCGCCGAGCAGCAGCATGCCCAGCACGATGGCCAGCGCCACCAGCCACTGCAGTGAAATACCACGTCCTGTATTGCCAACAACACGCCCCGTCGACACGCAGCCCATCCCAGGTACTCCATGTGCGGCACATTGCCTTGGCTGATTTCTGCAGCAGTGTAGAGTGCGCGTGAGCTTTCTGCCGGGCCGGCAACACGTTTACAGACGAGCGTGCAAGGCTTTGTACCGCGACATAGGCGACGTGGGCCATGATCAGGGCATCAGCCGCGCAACTGGTACCAGGTGGTCTTGAGCTGCGAATACTTGTCGAACGAATGCAGTGACAGATCGCGGCCAAACCCCGACTGCTTGCCCCCACCGAACGGCACCGTCACATCCAGCGCATCGACCGTGTTCACCGATACGGTACCGGCTTTCAACGCCCGCGCTACCCGGTGCACCTGGTTGAAGTCGTCGCTCCAAACCGAAGCTGCCAGGCCATAGATGCTGTCGTTGGCAAGGCGCACCGCTTCTTCTTCCGTGTCGAAGGCGCTGACCGCCAGCACTGGGCCGAATACCTCCTCCCGCGCCAGGCTCATGCGGCCCTCGACACCGGCAAAAATGGTCGGTTCGATGTAGTTGTCCGAACCTTCGATGTTCAGGCGTCGGCCGCCACACACCAATTGCGCGCCCTCTTGCCCGGCACGCACGATGGCGGCCTCAATGCGGCCGGTCTGTTCGGCATCGACAATGGCCCCGGCGCGGCTCGCCGGATCCAGCGGGTTACCGGGCAGCCACTGGCGAGCCTTGACCTGCAGGCGCTCGATGAACTCATCGTGAATGGCACGCTGCACGTACAGCCGCGAGTTGGCCGAACACACTTCGCCCTGGTTGAAGAAAATGCCAAAAGCGGCTTTCTCCGCAGCCAGGTCCAGGTCCTGGCAGTTGTCGAACACCAGGTTCGGGCTCTTGCCGCCGCACTCGAGCCAAACCTGCTTGAGGTTGGACTGCGCCGAGTACTGCATGAAGTACTTGCCCACCTGGGTGGAGCCTGTGAACACCAGGCAGTCCACATCCGGGTGCAGGCCCAGCGCCTGCCCGGCCTGCTCGCCCAGGCCTGGCACCACGTTCAGTACGCCTTCCGGCAACCCCGCTTCCAGCGCCAGTTGGGCCAGGCGCAGGGCCGAGAACGGTGATTGCTCGGCGGGCTTGAGTACCACGCTGTTACCGGCAGCCAGCGCCGGGGCCAGCTTCCAGGCGGCCATGTCGAGCGGGAAGTTCCATGGCACCACGGCAGCGACCACGCCGAGGGCTTCGCGGGTGATGGTGGCCAGCGCATTGGCAGCAGTGGGCGCCACCTGGTCATACAGCTTGTCCAGCGCCTCGCCGTACCAGGCGAACACATGGGCAGAACCCGGCACGTCGATGTTGTAGGCGTCCATCACCGGCTTGCCCATGTTCAGCGAGTCCAGCAAGGCCAGTTCTTCACGATGGGCCATGATCAGCTCGGCCAGGCGCAGCAGTACTTTCTTGCGCTCGCCCGGCGCCATGCGCGGCCAGGGGCCGTGTTCGAAGGCCCGACGGGCGCTGGCGACGGCCAGGTCGACCTCGGCCTGGCCGCAGGCGGCTACCTGTGCCATCAGGTTGTTGGCGGCGGGGTTGATGGCTGCGAAGGTGGCGCCATCCTGTGCATTGACGGGTTTGCCATTGATCAGCGCTTTGGATGGCAGGTACAGGTCCGAGGCGCGTTGTTGCCAGAATTCGAGGGTGTACATTTGTACTCCAGGCGACCGCGGTGGCGATCATTTTTTGCGGAAGTAACAGGTACCACACAGTCCGCAAGCGCGCCGCGCCTCCTCTGTGGGAGCGGACGTGCCCGCGAATCAGGCGACACGGAGGATGGCACCGGCTTCGCCGGTGTTCGCGGGCATGCCCGCTCCCACAGGGGAAACCGGTTGCCCTTGGCAACGGCTTAGAGCTTGCCGACCAACCGAGCGGTGCGGTCCACGGCAATGCGGGTTTTCTCTACCAGCTCATCCAGCTCGCTGTGGTTGGCGATCAAGGCCGGGGCCATGATCATTCGGCCCAAGGTCGAGCGTATGATCACCCCTTCCTCGAAACCAAAGGTGCG
This sequence comes from Pseudomonas putida, assembly GCA_041879295.1. Lineage (NCBI taxonomy): Bacteria > Pseudomonadati > Pseudomonadota > Gammaproteobacteria > Pseudomonadales > Pseudomonadaceae > Pseudomonas > Pseudomonas putida. The sequence goes on from CP047152.1 coordinate 3,464,263, forward strand.
GCACTGCCAGGCCAAGTCGTTCTCGTTGGCAAAGCGCTTGCGCGTCGGCTTGTGCTCGGCGAACTGCAGCGCCGCCACCAGCCCGGCCCCTTGCACCTGGCCGATCAATGGGTGATCGGCAAACACTTCCCGCAGAATGCGCTGCAGGTACGGCCCCGTGTCGTCCTTCACCTGGCGCACGATGCCTTCGTCACGCAGCGCCTTCAGGTTGGCGATGGCCACTGCCGCCGCCACCGGGTGGCCGGAATAGGTCAGGCCGTGGGCAAAGACCCCGCCGCGCTCTACCAATGCCTCGGCTATGCGTTTGCTCAGCACCAGGCCCCCCATGGGCACATAGCCGCTGGTCAGGCCCTTGGCAATCGACAGGGTGTCGGGCTCGAAGCCGAAGTATTCATGGGCGAACCATTCGCCGGTGCGACCAAAGCCACCGATCACCTCATCGGCGCACAGCAGCACGTCGTACTGGCGGCAGATACGCTGGATTTCCGGCCAGTAGCTTTCAGGCGGGAAGATCATGCCGCCCGCCCCCTGGAAGGGTTCGGCAATGAAGCCGGCAACGTTTTCGGCACCCAGCTCGAGGATCTTTTCCTCCAGTTGCAGGGCGCAGCGGCGGCCGAACTCGGCCGGGGTCAGTTCACCGCCCTCGGCGTACCAGTAGGGTTCGTCGATGTGTGCCACATCCGGAATCAACCCGCCCATGTCGTGCATGAACTTCATGCCGCCCAGCGCCGTGGCCGCCAGGGTCGAGCCGTGGTAGCCGTTCCAGCGGCCGATCATGATTTTCTTGCTTGGCTGGTCAACCACCTGCCAGTAGCGGCGTACGGTGCGGATCAGTACCTCGTTGGCCTCGGAGCCAGAGTTGGTGTAGATCGCGTGGCTGTAGTGCCCCGGCAGCAGGCTGAACAGCAACTCGGACAGTTCGATCACCGCCGGGTGGGTGGTGTGGAAGAACATGTTGTAGTAGGCCAACTGATCCATCTGCGTGGCCGCAGCGGCCGTCAGGTCACGGCGGCCATAACCGAGCTGGGTGCACCACAGGCCGGACATGCCATCCAGGTAGCGCTTGCCCTCACTGTCCCACAGGTGCAGGCGTTCGCCACCGACGATCACCCGCGGCCCTTCGGCGTTCAGCGCCTTCTGGTCGAGGAAGGCATGAATGTGGTGGGCTGCATCGGCTGCCTGGTAGTCACGGGTCTGGCGTTGCGGGGCGAAAGGCGCGTTCATTGTTGGTTTTCCTTTGCGGTGGGGTTGCAGGGCGGCTGGCGTTCAGCGCAGCTTGCCCATGTAGCTTTCCAGCGGGTCCTTGCCCAGCACGCCCTGGGCATTGGCCAGTGCATCGATGAACAGGGAGAACAGTTCGGACTGGGTGCCGATGTCGAGCTTGGCGTAGACGTTCTTGCGGTGCGACTTGATGGTGTCCTCCGACACGCCCAGCCGCTCGGCCAGCGACTTGGTCGAGTGGCCACGCAGGATCAGCTGGGCGATACGGCATTCACGCTCGGTCAACAGCGAGCTGCCGAAGTTGTTCAGGGCGGCATGGATACGTTGCTCGAGGATGTTCTCGAAGCGGCCTGCGCGGCTGTCCAGCCCGGCAAAATGCTTGCCGAGTACCGCCAGCACCCAAGGCGTGATGAGCCCGAACCGCGTGCGGCTTTGCCCATCCAGCTTGTCGGTGAAGGCCAGCGACACCGCCAGGCTTTGCCCGGGCGCCACCTGCAGGATGTAGTTGAGTTCATCCTCCAGGTGCGAGTGGCGATAGAACGATTGGTAGTACTCGCTGACCTCGAAGTGATCGGGTGCCACTTCGAACAGGCCGTAGCAGCCGGATTCGACCTGTTCCACGCAAGCACCGTAGAACGGGTCGAGCAGGTAGAAGCCCGACAGGTAGCGGCTGACATTGCCCTCGGGCTGCCAAGGCGCCTTGTCATCCTGCTCGAACAGCGCACAGGGCATGCCGTCGTGCGGGTACAGGTACACCGTGGTCGCCTGGATCGGCCGGATCACACCCAGTGCCGCAAACAGGCTGGCGGCAAAGCCCGGCCGGCCGATCGCCTCGGTGACCTTGGCCTGGTGCTCGAACCATTGTTCTGAAAGCAGTTGATTAGTCACTGTGGGCCTGCCGTTTCTTTTCAGTGGCACCGCCGCCAGTGCGGTGCGTCGTTGAGCAGATACTCCCACGGCGCTGCTGGCACCGGAATCACCCTTTGGGGTGAGCCGGGCAAGGGCAGTGGCCGCTCACCCCAAAGGGTGATTCCGGGTACCTGCAGGGTGTGGGAGCATCGACCTGCCCCAGCGCTGCGAGCTTTCCGCTCGACCTCCTTGCACAACACCCAACGGTTGCGAGCCCGCTCGCCTGCCGCGGTGTCCTGCATCCCTTTTCAGGAGTTAGCAATGCATACAACAACAAGTACAGCCCATAGCCCCGCCCCGCATGCACCCTCGCAACCCGGCACCAGCACAGGCCGCTTCCGCAAGTCCATGAGCATGACCGCCCTGGTGCTATTTGGCCTGGCCTACATGGTGCCCCTGGCCGTATTCACCACCTACGGGCTGGTCACCCAGATGACCAAAGGGCACCTGCCCACCGCCTACCTGCTCACGCTCGCCGCCATGCTGCTGACCGCTTACAGTTACGGCCGCATGGTCCAGGCCCATCCCTACTCCGGCTCGGTCTACACCTACACGCGCAAGGCCTTCGGCAGCCATATCGGCTTCATCACCGGTTGGACACTGCTGCTCGACTACATCTTCCTGCCGCTGCTCAGCTACCTGCTGATCGGCATCTACATGTCGGAATACTTCCCGACCATCCATGCCTGGGTGTGGGTGGCGGGCTCCATTGCCCTGGTCACCTTCCTCAACCTGATCGGCATCGAATCGATCACCCGGGTCAACTGGATACTGGTAGTGGTGCAACTGGTGTTCATCATCGTCTTCGTCGCCCTGTCCATTCTCAAGCTCAGCGGACAGGCGGAGCCGGTGTCGCTGCTGGCCCCCTTCCACCACGAAGGCTTCAGCGTGCCGTTGATCCTGACCGGCGCCGCCGTACTGTGCCTGTCGTTCCTCGGTTTCGATGCGGTATCGACCATGGCTGAGGAAACCAGCAACCCGACCTACCGCATTCCCGTGGCGATTCTTGCGGTGTCGTTGATCGGCGGGCTGCTGTTTCTGGTGGTGTCTTACTGCGCACAGATGGTGTTCCCCGACTGGGGCAGCTTCGCCGACCCGGATTCGGCCTCGGTGGACGTGATGCGCCGGGTGGGCGGCGAGCTGCTGGTAACCGCCTTCACCGCGACCTACGTGGCCGGCTGCTTTGCCTCGGCCATGGTGTCCCAAGCCAGCGTGTCGCGCGTACTGTTCGCCATGGGCCGTGACGGCGCATTGCCGCGGGCATTCGGCCAGCTGGTGACGAAAAAGCGCGTGCCGGCCACTGCCATCCTGGTGGTCAGCCTGCTGTCGCTGATCGCCCTGGTGATCACCCTGGATACCGTGGCCAACATGATCAGCTTTGGTGCACTGTTCGCCTTCTCGGCGGTGAACCTGGCGGTGGTCAAGCACTACCTGGTCGACCAGAAACTGCGCGGTTGCCGCAACGGCCTGCTGTACGGCGTAATTCCCGGGCTGGGCTTTATCAGCACGCTGTGGCTATGGAGCAGCCTGACCAGCCTGTCGTTCACCATCGGTCTGTGCTGGATGGGCATGGGCCTGTTGGTGCTACTGGGGCTGACCCGCGCGTTGCGCGTGAAGCTGCCAGAGCTGCAGATGGCCGAGTGACACCTGAAGACTTGCGCGCCTTTGCCTCGCGGGAACCGGTGCTGGAACGCAAGGCCGGGCGCCGAGGCGGTGCGCGCATTCATGGGTTTAACCTGTGCCGGCCGCTTCGCGGTCTTACCTGCTGAGAGGCCGGCACTGGTGCTCCGGGCTGTATACAATCAGCAAAAAGCTTGCTTACAATACCTAGCGCCTATGACATCGGTAATCGCCGATGCGTATTGCGCAGGCTTGCACCATGTCATCTACAAACCCTGTAAAAACGCTACTCGTCAAAAACGCCGCGCTGCTGGTCACCATGGACGGCGAGCGCCGCGAGATCAAGAACGGCGGCCTGTTCATCGAAGACAACCTGATCAGGCAAGTCGGCCCCAGCGATACCCTCCCGCAGCACGCCGACGTGGTTCTGGAGATGGCCGGCAAAGTGGTCATCCCAGGGCTGGTCAACACCCACCACCACATGTACCAGAGCCTCACCCGCGTGGTACCGGCAGCTCAGGACGGCGAGCTGTTCAACTGGTTGACCAACCTGTACCCGATCTGGGCGCGCCTGACCCCCGAGATGATCGCGGTGTCGACCCAGACCGCCATGGCCGAGCTGATTCTCTCCGGCTGCACCACCTCCAGCGACCACCTGTATATCTACCCCAACGGTTGCAAGCTCGACGACAGCATCCACGCGGCTGCCGAGATCGGCATGCGCTTCCACGCCGCGCGCGGCAGCATGAGCGTGGGCCAGAGCCAAGGCGGCCTGCCACCTGACTCGGTGGTGGAAAAGGAAGCCGACATCCTCAAGGAGTCGCAACGTCTGATTGAGGACTACCACGATGCCAGCCACGGCTCGATGCGCCGCATTGTGGTCGCGCCATGCTCGCCGTTCTCGGTCAGCCGCGATCTGATGCGCGAAGCTGCCGTGCTGGCGCGCCAGTATGGGGTGTCGCTGCACACCCACCTGGCCGAGAACGTCAACGACATCGCCTACAGCCGCGAGAAGTTCGGCATGACCCCTGCCGAGTACGCCGAAGACCTTGGCTGGGTCGGCCACGATGTATGGCATGCCCACTGCGTGCAGCTCGACCAGCACGGCATCGAGCTGTTCGCCCGCACCGGCACCGGCGTGGCCCACTGCCCATGCTCGAACATGCGACTGGCCTCGGGCATCGCCCCGGTGCGCAAGATGCGCGACCATGGCGTACCGGTGGGCCTTGGGGTCGACGGCTCGGCCTCCAACGACGGCGCCAGCATGATCGGCGAAGTGCGCCAGGCCCTGCTACTGCAACGGGTGGGCTTCGGCCCTGACGCGATGACTGCACGCGAAGCACTGGAGATTGCCACCCTGGGTGGTGCGAAAGTGCTCAACCGCAATGATATCGGCGCCCTGGCCCCTGGCATGGTCGCCGATTTCGTCGCCTTCGACCTGGGCCATGTGGCGTATGCCGGCGGCCACCACGACCCATTGGCAGCACTGGTGTTCTGCACCCCGACCCAGGTGCATACCAGCGTGATCAACGGCCGCATCGTGGTGAAAGACGGCCAGCTGACCACTGTCGACCTGCCGCGCGTACTGGAGCGCCACAACCAGCTGGCACATCAGTTGGTCAGTGGCACTTGATGCCAGGCATCAGCTCGGCATCGCTGGGTTGAATGAAGGTAGTGCGCAGCCCTTTTGGGCTGCGCTGTCACGCAGCGAGATGTCCACTCAAAGGTCCATGACCATCTCATGCCAGGCCATGCCGCCGTGTTCCGACGGTGACGGTTTCACGTACTGGTAGCCCAGTTTCTGGTACAGGGCCACATGCTGCTCCTTGCACATCAGGTGAATGGCCTGCTTGCCCGCCGCGTGCATGCGTCCAATGAATTCGTTCATCAACACTTTGGCGTAGCCTTTGCCCTGGTGGGCCGGGTCTACAACCACCGACATGATCACCACGTTCGCTGCCGCCGGGTCATGGCCGACCAGCTCTTTGAATGCCTCGTCGGACATCACGACCTCGTGGGCGCAACCACTGTTGATGAAACCAACGATCTCGCCGTCACTTTCCAGCACCAGGAAGCCTTGTGGGTACTGCGTGATACGCGTGCGGATTTTCTCCAGCGTGGCTGCCTCATCCCCTTCATAGGCGCCAATTTCGATGGCGTAGCAACGCTCGGCATCTGCGGGGACGGGGGTGCGAAACTGGAGGGCGCTCATGGCAAGTATCCTTGGCAATGGTAAAGGCAGCCGCCATGATAAATGAGCATCGTCCTTGCGCTCCATCATTGCGAACTCGCCCAGGTCGGGCGTGTGATGCTTGCTGCTTGCCAAGGACGGCAAGCATCATGGGAGCCTTGCTCTATTGCCACGGATACGCCGATGACCGCTGTAACTTCCCCCACCACCGAACCAAGCCGCTGCAAACGCCTGAAAGCGGCCAGCAGCAGGGATCATGACAGCGTTGATCAACTGGTGATGGCAGCGCGGCCTTTCGAGAACCGCGCGCGCTATGGACGCTTCCTGCAGGTGCAGCACCGCTTTCATGGCAGCCTGCTGGCGTTGTATCAGGATGAACAGCTCAACCAGCAACTGCCTGGGCTGGCGGCGCTGTCGCGTTTCGCGGCGGTAGAGGCCGACCTGCTCGACCTGGGCCTGCCACTGCCAACGTCCCCCCAACCGGTCTGCGTCAGCTCGGCCCAGGCCCTGGGATGGCTGTATTGCAGTGAAGGTTCGAACCTGGGGGCGGCGTTTTTGTTCAGGCACACACAACGTCTTGGGCTGGATGGCGACAAGGGCGCCCGCCACCTGGCCCCCCATCCGGATGGCCGAGCGCTGCATTGGCGCGAGTTTGTCGCCAGGCTGGACAGCCTGGTGCTGGAGGAACAGGAAGAAGCAGAGGTGGTGGCAGGGGCAATTGCTGCGTTCGACAGTTATCGGGGGCATCTGCGTGAGGTATTTGCAGGCAGTTGACTGAGCGCAATGGCACCTGTTGCGGGTACTGCCCAGCACCAACCACCCCGGCAAAGTTCTTCAAGTTGTTGCTGCAGCGAACTTTTTCTTGATTCCCTGTCTATGTGTGAGGCGCAGAAAGGTAGCGGAACGCGAGACAAGGTTCGCCCCACACCTGCTGGCCAGATGGCTCAATTGTTATCAGAGGTTGGCTACGCTCATGAAAATACATGTCGCAAGGTTGGTGCTGCTCGGCCTGTTCTCGTTCGCGGCGGTGGGCACGGCATCGGCAACACAAATGAAAGCCACCGAGGCAGTTGCACCGGCCGTTCAATCACCGTTGCAACCAGCCGGCAACCCTTGGTCCAGGGTGGCCAGTGCAGCCGTTGAACAGCCGGCCACGCTGCTGGCGCATGATGACGATCGCTGGCATGGCCACCGAAGCGACTGGCGCCGCGAACAGTGGCGCCGTGAACAAGCCCGGCGGGACTGGGAGCGGCGGCGCGACTGGGAACGGCGCCGAGATTGGGAGCGCCGCCATGAGCGCGCCATGCGCCAGCGTCATCATGACGAGCATCGCTACTACCGCCGTTGAAGCCCAGGCGAGCGTGCAGGCGCGGTGTCAGTCGGCCAGCTGGTGAGCATCGCCCGCCGCCTCTGCCTCCATCTTCAAGCGGTCAGCCTTGCAGATGTACCTGGGCTTGCGCGGCGCCAGTTTGGCACTGGCCTTCTTGGCATGCGCCTGCAACAGTTGCTTGATCTTCTTACGACGGTTCATGGTCCACGGGGCCTGTCAGTACGGTTTAGCTGCCGCCATCATACCTCGGCAGCCTGGGGAAAACGCGGGCAAAGGCCAAGTTCATGCCTGCTACGGCCGCAGCAAGACACATGATTCGCCGCGTTGACGTTATTTTCACAGTCCGCAGATTAGCGTCACGCCCTTTCCGGCCACGAGCACAACCGCTGGCCGCCAAGGTACGACGAGGCATACGTGTCACACACTACATCCCCCGCCGCGCACAAGCGCGTGGACTGGGCCGGCTTGGGCTGGCTCTTGCTGTTCTTCTGGTATTTCTCCGGCGTAACCCAGGCGTTACTGCTGTTCAGCGGGACTACCGGCTTCGCCGGTTTTCGCGATGCGCTATTTCTCAGCAGCCTGTGGCTGGCACCCGTCCTGTTGCTGCCGCGCTTCACCCGCGCCACCGCGGCAATCATCGGCCTGGTGCTGTGGGCTGCATCGCTGGTGGGCCTGAGCTACTTCGGCATTTATCGCCAGGAGTTTTCACAAAGCGTCATCTTTGTGATGTTCGAGTCCAACACCGCCGAGGCCGGTGAGTACTTCAGCCAATACTTCAGCGTGGGGCTGGGCCTGGCACTGGTGCTATACACGCTGGTTGCGGTACTGCTTTGGCGGCGCGTGCGCCCGGTCAGCCTGCCGCTGCGCAGCCGCCTGCCGGTGGTCGTGCTATTGCTGGTGGCCAACCTGGTGTGGCCGTTCTACAAGCAGATGGTCACCCAGGAACGCAACTTCGCCGATGCGCTCGAAAAAGTGCAGCAGCGCATGGAACCGGCCGTACCTTGGCAGTTGCTGGTCGGCTACCGCCAGTATCGCCAACAGCTGGACAACATGCAGAAGCTGCTGGCCCAGAATGCCGCATTGCCACCGCTGCAAAACCTGCGTGACAGCAGTGGCAAGGCGCCACGCACCCTGGTACTGGTGCTGGGCGAGTCGACTACCCGCGAGCACATGCACCTGTATGGCTATAACCGCGACACCACGCCCAACCTCGACGCGCTGGCCGCCAGTGACAAGGGCCTGACCGTGTTCCGCGACGTAGTATCGCCGCGCCCCTACACCATCGAAGTGATGCAGCAGATCCTCACGTTCGGCGACGAGCAGAACCCGGACCGCTTCCTCAGCGCCCCATCGCTGATCAACCTGATGAAACAGGCAGGCTACAAGACCTTCTGGATCACCAACCAGCAGACCATGACCAAGCGCAACACCATGCTTACCACCTTCTCGCAGCAGACGGACGCGCCGGTGTACCTGAACAACCAGCGCAACCAGAATGCCAGCCAGTACGATGACGTGGTGCTGGCACCGTTCGAGAAAGCCCTGCAAGACCCTGCGCCCAACAAATTCATCATCGTGCACTTGCTGGGCACGCACATGGACTACCGCTACCGCTACCCGGACGACTACGCGCACTTCAACGACAGGCAGGGCGTGCCAGGCACGCTGACGGCGGACCAGGTAGAAACCTATAACTTCTATGACAACGCGGTGCGCTACAACGACTATGTGGTGTCGACCCTGATCAAGCGTTATTCGGCAGGCAACCCCAATGGGTTCCTGATGTACCTGTCCGATCATGGTGAAGACGTGTACAGCTCCGGTGACCACGACCGCCTGGGGCGCAACGAAGGCGCACCAACCCGGCCGATGTATACCATTCCGTTCCTGCTGTGGACCTCGCCTAGCTGGCAGGCCGACCACCCGCGTGACTTGCAGGCAATGGCCAACCGCCCGTACAGCAGCTCACACCTGATTCACACCCTGTCTGACCTGGCCGGGTTGAGTTATGACCTCTATGAACCGGCCAAGAGCCTGGTCAGCCCACAGTTCTTGGTAGCGCCACGCTGGATCGGCGACCCATACCGCAAGGATGGCTTGCGCGAGTTCGATCAGCTACCGCGGGACAAGGCCGACGGGGTGCAGGAAACAGCCAGCACCCGGCAGTAATGAGGCCACGGGTCATGCAGGGCAGCTTCCCTGCCGGGCACTCCCCCGCACCGCCTCGGCCAACTTGCGCAGGTTGGCCTGGTGCGCAATCACCAGGCTGGTGATGCTGTTGTCCGCGGCAGTCTGCACCGACGTACGGCAGGTCAACTCGGCCTGCCCTTCCTGCTTGAGGCGCCACACGGCCTCCAGCGAGGCGTAGCGCCCTGGTACCGTGTCGAAGCGCTGCACATCCACCCGCAGCGACGCCTTGCCACCGCCCGCCGGGCCGCCCAACTGGTCCTGCAGGGCGCTGCGGAATTCATCCACCAGGTTGGCGCCCCACCATTCCGTCTCCAGGATGGCCAGGCCGCTCTGCCCTTGCCGCACCACCAACTGTGGGCGGTCGACCTGGGGCGGCACAGCCACCCTGACTACCTGTATGCGCTGGCCGCTGCCACGCACCGGTTCGCTCGGTACCAGCGTGTGGTAGTTGTTCGGCGTACTGCTGCAGCCCCCGAGCCACACCAGCAGGCTGGCCACACATACATTGCGCAGTCGTTGCATCGGCTGTCTCCTCAGGGTTCAAGGTCTGCGGCCCCGGCCGCTTTCGGCCGGCCACGAATCAGCGACTCGGGGTGGCGGCCCAGGTAATCGGCAAGGTCACGTAGCGAACGCGACATGCGCTCCAGCTCGTCCAGTGTTTCGCTCATTCGCTGGCGCTGTGGCGAGTCTTCGGAAATGGCCGAGTTGGCCGTACGCAGGGTCTTGTGCACCTCGTCCAGCGCCACGTTCACGTCCGGCAGTGTCTGGCCATTGAACTGCCTGAGGCTGGCGCGCAGCTCACGCAGGCTGCCGTCCAGGTTACCGGCGATGCTTTCCAGCGGCAGCTTGGCAATGCGCTCCACTACCCGCTGCAACTGTTCCTGCAACTGCTCAAGGCTGCCGGGCAGCGTCGGGATCGTGATGGGATTGGCAGCCATGTCGAAGGTCACCTTGGGTGCATCCGGGTAGAAATCCAGCGAAATAAACATCTGCCCGGTGATCAGGTTGCCGCTACGCGCCTGGGCCCGCAGCCCATGTTCGACAAAAGTGCCAATCAGTTTCCGCGCACCTTCCAGATCGCCCTCGGTGTGCTTGAACACTGCCAGCATCTTGCGGTGCACCGGCCCCAGCCGCTGGGGGTAGATCACCGCATCGACCACTACCGGAAAGGTCTGCCGCGCAGCATCGTAGTCAAGCTGGATCGAGGTGACCCGGCCAAACTCCACACCCTTGAACTCCACTGGCGCCCCCACCGACAGGCCACGCATGGCCTGGTCGAAGCGCAACTGCAGGTACTGCGCCTGGCCATGCGGAGGCGACAGCGCCATGTCGCGGTCGGCGAATAGCTGGAAGCGGGCCTGGTCGGCAGCAGGCTCGGCTTGCGCCGCAAAATCGGGCGAGCCGAAGGCCAGCCCGCCCACCAGAATCGACGACAGCGATTCGGTATCGACCTTCAGGCCATTGGCTCCGATCTGCATGTCGATGCCACTGGCATTCCAGAAGCGCGTGTCAGCAGTGACGAACGTGTCGTAGGGCGCCTGCACGAATACGCCAATCTCTACCCCCTTGCCATCGTCCTGGAGCGCAAAGGACACCACTTCGCCAACCGGGATCTTGCGGTAGTAGATCGAAGAGCCGATATCCAGCGAGCCCAGGTCGCTGGCGACAAGAACAAAACGCTTGCCCTTTTCGTCATAGGTGATCGGCGGAGGCAGCTCCAGGCCGACAAAGGACTTTTCCGGCACTTTCGACTCGCCGGAATCGGCCCCGATGAAACTGCCCGAAAGCAACGTGTCCACCCCGGAAACCCCGCCGACACCGATGCGCGGTCGCACCACCCAGAAGCGCGCCCCTTGGGTAGCAAACGAACGGGCATCGTTGGAAAGCTGAACCTTGGCCACCACACTCTTCTTGTCGTCGGCCAAGTCCACCGTGGTCACTTCGCCGATCACCACGCTGCGGTATTTTACCTGGGTCTTGTGCGCCACCAATCCCTCGCCGCTGTGGAAAGAAATGGTGATCACCGGCCCTTGCTGCATCCAGTTGCGCACCACCAGCGAAGCGCCGATCAGGATCGCCAGGATCGGCACGATCCATACCAGCGACACACTCCAACGTCGGGTGCGCACTTCAACCTGCCCAGGGCCCTCGCGCTTGTCAGTCTGTTGCCCCATCAATGCGGCCTCCCCTCGTTGGCATGGCTATCCCAGATCAAGCGTGGATCAAAGCTCATCGCAGAGAACATGGTCAGCACCACCACCATGCCAAAAAACAAGATGCCCACGCGCGGCTCGATGGTGCCCAGCCCGCGCAGTTGCACCAGCGCAGCCACCAACGCCACTACCATCACATCGAGCATGGACCAGTAACCGATCAGCTCGACGAAGCGATACAACTGCGAACGCTGCCGGCAGGCCCAGGAAGAACCACGCTGGGCAGTGAACAGCAGCAGGCCAAGGGACAAGAACTTGATGGCAGGCACACCCACGCTGGCGATGAAGATGATCAGCGCGATGTCCCAGGCCCCGGCTTCCCAGAACTCCAGCACGCCACCGCCAATGGTGCTGTCTGTACCACTGCCGAGCATTTCGGTGTGCATCACCGGCAGCAGGTTGGCGGGGATGTAGAAAACCAGGGCTGCCAGCAGAAACGCCCAGCCACGGCTGATGGCATTGGCCTTGCGCCGGTGAATGACGGCGCCGCAACGGTCGCAGGTGTGCGCGCCACTGCGCGTGTCGCAGGCCTGGCCACAGCCATGGCACAGACACAAGCCAAGGTCGTGCGCATTGGCTGGAGTAGTCATACCTGTTCCCACAAGTCGCGGATGTCCTTGCCGGCAATGTGGATGATCAACATGCTAAGCGCAGCCAGGGCCAGCAGGCCGATACCGGGGATCACATCGAGCAGCCCCGCCAGCTTGATCACCGCCACCATCGCCCCCAGCAGACACACCTCCAGCATGCTCCAGGGCCGCAGGCTTTCCAGGCCACGCATGCACAAGGCGAAACCGGGGGCACGCTGGCCGGCAAGGGCAAAACTCAACACCCAGCACAACAAGGCAATTTGCAGCAGCGGCGCAAAAATGATCGATAGCGCCATGACCAGGGCGATGAAGGTGATACTGCCGTGACTGAGGATCTGCACGGCGTCCCACAACGTGGCCGAGTGGGTCAGCCCCTGCATGCCGATGGTCATGACCGGGTAATAGTTGGCGAATACCAGCAGGACGCCGCCCGTCACACTCAATGCCAGCCGCTGCTCAATGGTCAGTGACCTGTGCCGGTACAGCACGCCGCCACAGCGCTGGCAAAGGGCACGTTGATGTTTGAGCAGTGGTGCCCGGTGGTACACCGTGTCGCAATACTCGCAGATGATCAGATCTTGCGTCTGGCTCATGTCTTGCCCACAGGAAGCCTTGCATCAGGCCAAGAGGCTAATCGGAACGGCGTCTGATATCCGGTGTAGCCTATCTGGGCAAAACTTCCATCACCGCGTCAAAGGCGAACTATCCTGTGGGGCGGGCTTTTCGCCCGGTGGAGGTGTGCCATGCGTACGTTCACGTGGAGTTACCTGTTGCTGCTGTGCGCAGCATCGGCCGCCCAGGCGCAGTCGGTGGTGCCGCTCAAGGGTCAGAGCAGCCAGCAGATGCAACTGGATATCAACGATTGCAATACCGTCGCCACCAATGCCGCAAACGGCACGGCGACGTCCAGCGACCCACATGTCGGTGGCCGGGTTCGCGGTGCAACTGCGGGTGCGGCCGCCGGTGCTGTAGGCGCGCAGGTGCGCGGCAACCAGCATGACGCGCTGTATGACCGGGTGGGTGACGATGCCAAGCAGCAATACCGGCAGAACCGTGCCGGCGAAGCAGCCGCCGCCGGGGCCGCGGTCGGTGGCATGCGCCAGCGTCAGGACCGGCGCCAGGACAGGCGCGGCCAGGACGAGGCAAAAACCCAGGCCCATGCCAGTGCCTACAGCGGTTGCCTGCAGGGGCGCGGCTATCAGGTCAACCCCTGAGCAATGCCACGCCATGCGCCTCCTGCCGGGGAAGCATGGCGTGCTCAGTTCAGGAACTTCGCCAGCTCTTCCCGACAAAATTCCACGAACAACTGCGCCGGTTTGGTCAGCTGGACTCGCTTCAACCGCGCCGCAGCCAGCCCCGACAGCGCCACCGGCTCGGCAATGTCGAGCATTGCCAGGCGCTGGCCGTCATAGGTGTATTCCGAGTGCGGGCGGGTTACCAGCAACGAAAAACCGAAACCCTGACCCACCATTCCACGCACCATCTCAATTGATGGCGAACTGAAGACAATGTTCGGTGCCAGGCCCATATCGTTGAACAGGCTGACGAAGTATGTGCGGCTAGGGGCCACGTCCAGCAGGATCATCGGTTCCGGGCACAGGTCGCGCAGCGAGACCTGGGCCTGGCCGGCAAAGCGGTGGTTCTCTGGTAGCAGCACATAGGGCTTCTGCGGCGGCATCAGAGGTTCGGCCTCAATGGTGCCGTCCAGGTCGTGGTCATAGAGAAACGCCAGGTCGAAGGTACCGGCGGTCAGGCCCTGGATCAGGTCCTGCTGTTCACCGTCACGCAGGCGAATGTCCACACCCGGGTAACGCTGGCGAAAACCGGCTATCAGGCGAGGCAGGTACAGCGGTGCCACGGTTTCGAAACAGCCGATGTCGATTTGCCCGGCGACGGTATCGTTGTCGGCCAGGGCGTTCTGTTCGAACTCATGGGCCATCTGCAGCAGCGACTTGGTCTTGGCGTAGAAGCGTTTGCCGCTGGGCGTCAATGACACGCCCTGGGCGTGGTGGCGGATGAATAGCTGTACACCGAAACTTTCCTCCAGACTCTTGATAGCCGTGGAGATGGACGGCTGGGCGATATACAGCTGGCGTGACGCTTCGGCCACACTGCCCGCTTCCACGGTGGTGACGAAGTACTTCAGTTGTCGCAAGGTATAAGCAGCCACAGGGTACCTCTCTGACGCTGGTCTGGGCAGACTGGGATCGTGCCTCACACTTTACCCTTGGCTATAGCTGAGCGGGCGCTGAGCGCTGAAGGATTTACCTATACCTTGAACAGTTTTTTTGTATGGGCCGGGTTGCCCCGGCCCGGTGCATCACTCAAACCCGGGGTTCGCCCGAATGCAGTCGTCACCAATCTGCTTGTACCCCGACTCACAGGGCATTCCGCAAACTGGAGCCGCGCCGCGCTTACGCCGGGACAGCGTTGCAGGCGGCTCAGTGGTATCTGCCTGATCCTCATCATCGACGTCTGGCAGGTCTTTCATCGGTTCTTCTTGCATGCATTTCACTCCTTGGTGGGTTGCTAAGGCCAGGCCAACGATAGGTCGTGCGTGCGCTGTCGCGCAGCTGGAAACAGGTCCCAGAGGCACTGCAGCCACTGGTCAAAAACGCCCGAGCGTCTTTACTGATAGTCATCGGCCCAGGCAAGCGGTGTGCGCTAATGAAGATCGTGGTCACCAGCATCCTCGTCGACGACCAGGCCAAGGCCCTGGCTTTCTACCACTACGTACTCGGTTTCGAGCCCAGACACGACATCCCCATGGGCCGGCACCGCTGGCTGACTCTGACTTCGCCCAACGACCCCAATGGCGTCGAACTGCTGCTGGAACCCGACGCGCATCCGGCAGCCAAGGTGTACAAGGCCGCGCTCAAGCAGGATGGCATCCCCGCCACCTCGTTCGGCGTGCGTGACATCCAGGCCGAATACATGCGGCTATGTGCAGCAGGTGTGAAGTTCATCCGGCCACCTACCCCAATGGGGCCGGTTACCGTGGCGGTGTTCGATGATACGTGCGGCAACCTGATCCAGATTGCCCAGAAGCACTAGCCGGTTGCCCTTACCCCACTGCGCACCCACAAGGAAAAAAGATGCGCCACGAATTCAGCGAAGTGCTCAACGACCTGGTCGACTACTTTCTGCTCGGCGATATCCAGTTGCTCGAGCGCTTCAAGCAAGACCATCAACTGCCCGACGACCTGGCCCATGCGTTCACCCACGGTGACAGCGGCGACCAGGCTGTGCGCGAAGGTGTCGTGTTGCCGCTGGCCGGTGTCGACAACCTGCCCTACCGCATCCTGTTCACCCTCGATAACCACACACCGGCCCTGCGCGAGGCCGGCAGCCGTCTGAAGCACCGGCGCAATGGCTATGTACTGCGGGTCGAGCACGGTGCGCTGATGCTGTACACCTGGCGCATCCTGCAGCACTTCACGCCCAAGACCCTGGGTGACCTGATGGCGCGTTACCAGGTGACAGGGCGGCCGATCATCGAACTGGACAATGGCTGGTACGACGTGGAGGTGCTGGCGGGGGCACTGGTGCGCGACGGGTTGTACGAGCCGGCGTTCGAGTTCGTGTTGAAGAAGCGCTGGAGCCGGGGTGAGGCGACAGCTGTGGATACCGGGTACGCATTCGGGCTACGTGGCTACTTCGACTGATTGATCGCCTGTGCTTGCCCGCGAAGGAGCCAGCACAGGCAAACTCGACCTTCAGGTGTGATTGATATCCCGATCCTTGGTCTCAGGCAGGAAGAAGATCCCCAGCACTGCCGTCATCAGGGCAATCACGACCGGGTACCACAAGCCGTAGTAGATATCTCCGGTCGCTGCCACCATGGCAAACGCCACGGTCGGCAGGAAGCCGCCGAACCAGCCATTACCGATGTGGTAAGGCAGCGACATTGAGGTGTAGCGGATACGCGCCGGGAACAGCTCCACCAGCCAGGCGGCAATCGGGCCGTAGACCATGGTCACGTAGATCACCAGAATGGTCAGCAGTAACAGCACCATCGGGTAGTGGATCTTCGCCGGGTCGGCCTTTTCTGGGTAGCCCGCCTCTTTCAACGCACCACTCAAGGCTGCGGTAAACGCTTCGCTCTGCACCTTGAAGTCCGCCGCAGCCAGGCTGCTGCCGTCAAAACTCGGCAGTACTCGCTCACCTATGCGGATCTGCGCCACGCTGCCGGGTTCAGCCGCTTCGTTGGTATAGGGAATGGCGCGCTTGGCCAGCAGGCTCTTGGCAATGTCGCAGGAGGTGGTGAATTTGGCCTTGCCCACCGGGTCGAACTGAAATGCGCACTGATCTGGGTCGGCCACCACCACTACCGGGTTCTGCTCCTGGGCAACGAACACATCCGGGTTGCCGTACTCGGTCAGGGCCTTGAAGATCGGGAAGTAGGTCAGCGCGGCGATGATGCAGCCGGCCATGATGATCTTCTTGCGGCCAATCCGGTCGGACAGGCTACCGAAAATGATGAAGAACGGCGTGCCGATCAGCAGCGAGCCGGCAATCAGCAGGTTGGCAGTCTGCGGATCGATCTTGAGCATCTGCAACAGGAAGAACAACGCGTAGAACTGCCCCGTGTACCACACCACGGCCTGGCCGGCGGTACCACCGAGCAGCGACATGATCACCACCTTGAGGTTGTCCCAGCGGGCAAACGACTCAGTCAGCGGGGCCTTGGATGCTTTGCCTTCGGCCTTCATCTTCATGAACACCGGCGACTCGTTGAGCTGCATGCGGATGTACACCGAAATCGCCAGCAACAGGATCGACAGCAGGAACGGCACCCTCCAGCCCCAGGCTTCGAACACTTCCGTCCCCATGGCCGTGCGGCATGCCATGATCACCAGCAAAGACAGAAACAGCCCCAACGTGGCAGTGGTCTGGATCCAGGCGGTGAAAAAGCCGCGTCGGCCCTTGGGTGCATGTTCAGCCACATACGTGGCCGCGCCGCCGTATTCGCCACCCAAGGCCAGGCCTTGCAGCAAACGCAAGGTAATCAGGATGATCGGCGCAGCCACGCCGATCGCACTGTAGCTTGGTAGCAGGCCCACCAGTGCCGTAGACAGGCCCATGATGACTATGGTGATTAGGAAGGTGTGCTTGCGCCCGATCATGTCGCCCAGGCGGCCGAACACGATGGCTCCGAACGGCCGTACGGCGAAGCCGGCAGCAAAGGCCAGCAAGGCAAAGATGAATGAGGTGGTTTCATTGACGCCTGCAAAGAAATGCCTGGCGATGATCGCGGCGAGTGAGCCATACAGGTAGAAGTCGTACCACTCGAATACCGTACCAAGGGACGAGGCGAAGATGACCTTGCGCTCCTCCTTGGTGATACCGCGTTGGGGCGCGCTGCTGCCCGTGGATGCGCTGTCGAGAACCGCCATGGGTTGCCTCCGTCATGTTGTCATGCAGGCCGGAGCACCCCACAACCACTTCACCGTCGCACCCAGGCCCTTGAGCTTGCTTTGTTTGCGCGAAGCACGACGAGGCGGGCCGCCTCGGATCGCAGCAAGGTAAATGAAGCATAATCGGGATTGCCTGAATATCCACCCGCCAGGCCCTGCACACGAAGGCGGCCTGGACGACACGGCAGCACCGAGTATTGGGCGATATCTGGTCCGCGATTCTGGCGAGGGCGGTTTCACCCGCCAGACGTTACCGGCCCCTTCAACTCGACCTGATTACCATCCGGGTCATAGCAGTACAGCGAAAGCCCCTCGCCTTCGGCACCATAACGCTTCTCGGCAGGCTCCACCTTTACCCCGGCGGCTTCCAGATAGGCCGTCAACGCGGCCTCGTCGAACGGCTCGATGCGCAGGCAGAAATGGTGCAGGTTGCGCCCCTCCACCCCCGGTGCAGCCCCACCTGGCTGCCCCAGCGGCCCGTCCAGGGTCACCAGGTCGATCATCGCCGCGCCCGTGGCCAAATGCACCATGCCCAGGTCTTCGCGCACGCGGCTGACCGTGCAGCCGAGCAGCTCGGTGTAAAAGGCAACACTGCGCGGCAGGTCGCGGACCCGCAACACAAGGTGGTCGATTTGCTTGATGGTGAACGGTCGCATGCCAGGCTCCTTGTGGCGTGTTTGCAAAAGCGTGCGCCACCATAGCGCAGGTTCACGCGGCGTGACCAGAATCAGCTATTCGTTCACCAAGCGTTGCAGTACACCCCCTTCATGGCGCGTCAGGATACGCAGCAGTTGGTCGACCAGCGCCCGGTCTGGCGCATCCAGGTGGAAGTGGTGCCCGCCTGGGTGCCAGGAGACTTTCGCGTGGCTGGGCAAGGCGGCCTGACGCCGGGTAAAGGCCTCGCCGGTGAACGCCCCCTGGCGGCCGAACAGCAGGTACAACGGGCAGCGGATCTGGCTGAGCAGGTCGCATGCTTCGCGCTCGGTCAGTGGCATGGGCTCGGGCAATACCAGGCGCGGGTCGTGGCGCCAGCAATAGCCATCGCCCAGCTGAAGCAGGTCGCGCAGCGCCAGCAGCCGAGCGGCATCTTCCGACAGTTCGGTGTCCAGACGCTCGCGGCGTTGTGCCAAAGCGGTGTCCAGGTCGTCGAAGCGACCGACATCGGGCTCGGCAAAACCCGGCAACTGGCTGCGCTGTACCATGCGCTTGAGCCGGTAGGCCCGCGCCAGGTGCTGCACGCGGTCATCCTCGGCCACCGTGAACGGTGCACCCATGCCGTCGAGGAAGGTCATGCTGGCAATGCCACTGGTCATGGCCGCCAGCAGCGACGCTATACCGGTGCCCATACCATGGGCCAGCACATGAAATTGCGCCAGGCCCAGGCTGTCGGTCACCGCCAACATGTCTTCGGCATGCTCCCACAGGTAATAGCCACTGTCGTGGCGACGATGGCCAGAACGGCCATGGCCGATCAGGTCGGGGGCCACCACGAAGCAGCCGTCCAGCATCGGTGCCAGGCGCTCGAACGAGGCAGCGTTATCTAGCCAGCCATGCAAGGCCAATATGGGAATACCGTCTTCTTGCCCCCAGGTGCGGACCGCTATTTCAATACCATCGAGGTCTAGCAGGTGGTCTTTCGGACTGCACAGCGAACGCATTGCAATTCTCCTTGGCTGAGGCCTGCACCATGACCTGTCCCACCCTCTCGCAGATCCTCCCTCGCTGCCAGCCCCTCACCGACCCGCACATGCGCAGGACCGACCGCTGCCAAACAACTATCTACCGCACACCGACGCCTTGATCAGCGTGGACTATCTCACTCCACAAAAGAGATGGTTACCATGACAACCCCGACACCGTTGCATCAAAGCCAGATAACCCGATCGTTACCGAAATGGAGCAAGGCGCTCCAACCCACGCATACACGCAAAGTGGTGCAGAGCCTGTACAAGGAGTATCTCGATGAAGATGGCAGCCCTTACGCGTGGTATGCCACTGCCGATGAGCCAACGCGCGAGCAGTTGCACAACGCGTTGCAAACCCGTAACAAACGGCTGGCGCAAGTCAAGCAGGCGCTGGGCGAGTTCAAGGACATC
The DNA here is from genome assembly GCA_041879295.1 of Pseudomonas putida. NCBI lineage: Bacteria > Pseudomonadati > Pseudomonadota > Gammaproteobacteria > Pseudomonadales > Pseudomonadaceae > Pseudomonas > Pseudomonas putida. The sequence goes on from CP047152.1 coordinate 3,484,040, forward strand.
ATTGCGTTCTGCGGCCCTCTGCTGACCGAGCGGTTGGGGGTGAATGTGCCCGTAGACAGGGCGCAGTATGTGTTCCAGCCCTTTGAGTCAGAGGCCAACATCTGGGTCGGCGTTCCCGATGTGGAAACACCTTTGGTCCCGGACGTGGATGCGGATGTGCTGGCTACTCGCCCGGCAGGCCAGCCGCAAACACGCAGCTTGCTGGAGGCTGCCCTGCACAACTTCGAGGGGCTGGACGAAGTCGGCCCCTACAGCAGGCTCACCAACGCCGCAGGCAGCGACACCCCCCTGGCAGGCCTGACGATGGCGGACTTCGTCAGGCATTGTCGGGCGCTGGACCTTGGCAAACGCTATCAAGACCATCTGCTTGCAACCCATGAAGGCGCCAATCGCGCTGAGATCCAGCGCCTGTCGATTGCAGCGAACCGTGAGACGTTGAGGGTCCAGGCATTGATCGCCAAGCTCAAAGGCCTGCTGAGCAAGGCCGGGCTCGATGCGCTTGCGCAACTGTGCGACGGCAGCCCTCACCCCACCTATGACAACGAGGCGTTGCATTGCTGGAACTTCAACCTCTTCGATGTCCCCGTCCACGAAGTACTGTTCATTGGGCCAGACAACCCTTACCGCCAGAACCCCTGCATCGTGTATATCCCTGGCGACAGAGAGCACCCGATAAGGGAGTTCGCTTCTCGTCAGGAAGCGGGCAAGCACCTGCGCAGTCGGCTATTGCAAAGCGAGTTTCGTCGAGCCTTGGTGCATTTCGCCTACAAGGACAGGCAAAAAGAACTCGCCGGAAAGCTGGAAATCGCGCTGTTCGAAGAGAATGAAGCGGGCATACGCAAACCCCGAATCATGCCAGTGATCCCTTTCACGCTCTCGCCAATCAGAATCGACCCTTGGGCGACCTTGTACAACGCACACCTTGCGCGCATGAAGGCCGACGCAAAAACCATTGCAGTCCCTACCGCCGAAGTCGACGCCAACGCCCGCCACGAGCGCCTGAAGTACTGGTTCGACCTGGGTATGAACGTGCTGAATGTCGCCGCGTTCTTCGTGCCGGGGCTGAACACGGTCATGCTAGGCGTTTTTGCTTACGACCTGATGAGCTCGGTTTTCACCGGGTTCGAGGCCTGGGAAGAAGGAGATACCCGTCAGGCACTGGCACAGCTGGAATCGTTGGCCATCAACGCGGGGGTGATTGCCGGCTTTGCAGCGGGCGCCAGGGTTGTCCAGGCCTCTGGCTTTGTAGATGCTTTGAAGAGTGTGTGGCATGAAGACAAGGAAGTGCTTTGGCACCCCGACATGAAACCCTATGCGAGCACGGTGGCTATTCCTGAGGGGGCTCAACCCGATTTGCTCGGCCATGTGCACGTCGACGGGAAGACCTACCTGAAGCTGGATGGGACCCTGTACGAGGTGTTTCAGGACGCTGATCAGCAGTGGCGCGTGCGCCACCCAGAGGATGCGCAGGCCTATGCCCCACGTTTGCTGCATCATGGTGATGCCCGCTGGCAACTGGCCCATGAACAGCCTCTGGAATGGGACCGCGAACAGCTCGCGCGCCGCCTCGGCAGCCATGGCGCAGGCCTGGACGACAGCGAACTGGACCATGCCATGCGCAGTACCGGTACCGATCCAGACGTACTGCGACGCGCCCAGGCAGCGGGCCTGCGTCCACCCGCCTTGTTGCTCGACACGCTGCAGCGGTTGCAACTGGACAATCAGACACAACAAATCATCAACTGTGTACGCCATGGGTTGCCGCTAGCTGCGTACAAGAACTTTGCCTTGCCCGAGTTGCTGCGCCTGCCGGGGTGGCCCGAGGGGAAGGTGCTGAAGGTTTACCAAGGGCCAGAGCCCTGGGGCGAATCGGTGCGCTACGGCCCTCCTGACACGCTGGGCCAAGTAGAAATCGAGGTTACCCGAACCGATCTGGACAATGGCCAGTTGAGCCAGACCGTGCTGGATCAGATGGATGAAGACGCCATTGAGCAGTTGCTCGGTGACACACCAACCGAGCACCGAGCGTCCGCACTGAACAACAAGCTCGCGCAACACCTGGAACAGCATCGCAAGGCGCTGTTCGAGAGCCTGCACCAAAGACGCCGTCCCACACGCCCGCCAATCGCACAAACCCTCGCCCGGCAGTTTCCCGGGCTACCGGACAGCGCGCTTGAAGAATTGCTTGCCAACATCAGCAACGCTGAACGGGAACGCCTGACCAACGGACGGGTGCCGCTGCGCATTGCCGAGGAAGCACGCCTTCTGCAAGCTCGAGCGCGGCTTGACCGCGCCCTCCTCGGCCTGTTCAGGCCCAGCCTGGCCAACGACGACAGCCTACGCATCAAACAGGCGCTGCAAGCCACGCACCCGCAGGCTGACCCGGCCCGGTTGCTGCAACTTGCCCTTGACGATCGCCAGCACTGCGCCTCACTGATCGGCCAACAACCCATCAACCCCAGGTTCCGCTCCCCTTTGCGGTTGGCCAACGGCCAGCTGGGCTATCCCCTGAGCGGCCGTGGCCTGCAAGGACGAGCCTTGCCGGCTGCACGTCGACTCCGGGCGCTCTACCCCGAACTCAGCAGAGAGCAAATCAGTGGGCTGCAAGCCGAACTGGCTCGAGGAGGCGACCTGGGTAGCGCGATCAACCAGCTGGAAGTCGAGCAGCGTACCCTCAACCGGGATCTCAACCGCTGGGTAAGCACCGCCCGCACCCTTGAAGAGCGCTTTGATCGCCAGCAATGCACCGAGCGACTGATGAGTGCTTCGCGCCGTGAAGGCGGCGTGCAAGCCGAAACACTGGTTCTGGACCGAATGCAACTCGAAGCGCTACCCGCTTTCACTGCACGCATGCCGCATATCCGCAATCTCAGGCTCGAGGGGCTGCAGATGCGGCACCTGGAGGGCAGCTTCCTGGCAAACTTCCCTAACCTGGAAACCCTGGAAATCGTCGGCAACCCGGACATCGATGCCGAAACATTGTTCGAGGCGCTCAGGTCAGCACCGCGGCTGCGCGAGCTGGGCCTGACTGACAATGGCTTGACCACCCTTTCACCCACCGCCCAACAGGCCATCGGGGCAATGCCCGGCCTGCGGCTACTGTGGCTCAGCCGCAACCGGCTGCAACTCGACACCAACAGTTTAGGCTTCCTGACGCGCTTGCCCCTGGACGCCCTCGGCCTGGGCCACAATCAAATCACCCTCGACGAAAGCCTTGCCGCCCAGTTTCAGGACATGATCCACCCCACTGTACTGCACCTGTCAGGCAACCCACTGCGACTGGCGCCCGACCTGCGCTTCATGGCGCGTCTTGTCCACCTGGAACTTGAGCGTTGCGAACTGCAGCAATGGCCCGACAGCCTGACAGTCCTGATGAGCCAGCCCCAGTACCAACTGCGCTATCTGAACCTTTCGTCCAACCGCATTCGTACCCTGCCAGACTTGCCTGGCGTGCTGCGTACCCCTTTTGCCCGCGATGTCGCCGCGCACTTGCCGGAGCGCCGCTGGCTGTTCAACTACAACACCCTGGAAGCCCAGACTCGTGCACGCCTGGGCAGCAGCGGCGTCAACGTATTCGAGCACGCAGAAGACGTGCCACTGTGGCAAGGCATTTTCCGTGGCGAGGCGAGCAGTGCCGAGGAGCAACTGTGGAGCGACCTGTTCGACCAAGGTGAAAACGCAGCGCTGCTGGGGGTACTCGAACGCCTTGCCCAATCGGCCGAAGCGCAGCGTGATGGCGAGGCCCTGAGGGCACGCGTCTGGAAGCTGTTGGATGACGCGGCCCACGACACGGCCCTGCGTGAACGCCTCGCCACCGTGGCCGGCGACTTCCCGCCAACCTGTGGTGACGCAGGTGCCGACGCGTTCAGTGCCCTGGAGATAGAAGTGCTGGCCCACGAAGCAGCAGCCGCCGCCGGTAGTCGACCGGCTGATCTACTGAGCCTGTATGGCAAGTTGTATCGACGCAGTCAGGTCAATCAACTGGCCGACCGCATCAGCTGGAGAAGGTCCTTGCGCAAACAGGCACTGCTCGATGGGGTCTTCGATGAAAACCTCCCCGCTTACGATGAGCTCGACGATCCCTCAGCCTTTCCAGACAGCGAACTTCAGACGGGGCTGGTGGACGATATCGAGGTACGCCTGGCCTTGCGCCAGTCCTTGGCCAGCGCGCTGGACTATCCTGAGCCGAGCCGAGGCATGCTGTACCGCCATACGGCCAGAATCAACGATACAGTCATCGAAAGGGTGCAAGCTGCGGTCCTTTCCCTGGACAGGGATGCCACCGCCCGGGAGCAATGGTTGAACCAGCAGCCGGGCTGGGCCGAGTACTTGAAACGAGAGCATGCGGCACAGTTCAGCCTGATCACCGACTTTTGGCGGCCGGGCCTTGATTATCTCTATTACTGCCTGGATGAAACCGCCGACCCGGTCACGTCCCTGGACAGCTCTGTGCTCCGAGCCTTGGCCACGGTCATGCCTGAAAGCCCTGTGGATGCTCAAGGCGTTCTGCGTCGCGTCGTGATCAACGAGCAGCAGTATCGCCAGGGCGTGGACGCGCTGACTGCCGAGCAGCAGCAGGTTGAAACGGGTCTGCTGACCAGTCTCACCCGCCAGACGCAAACAATCGGCCGCTAAACCCCACTCACTGCCCGCGCAGGTCTTCGAAGAAGGCCTGCTTGCCATCCACCTGGCTGGACGCCCTTGGAGCCGCTGCGGCGTCACCGCTGGCGGCCTCCACATGCCAATAGCAGTGCCGCACTGCGCGGGTCACCGCCACGTAGGCCAAGCGCTGCACTTCGTCCTTCTGTGCCGAATCGAACGGTTGGGTATCACCTGCCTTGCCCAGCCCGGCCTGGCGGTATACCTGGTTCTTGTAGGGTGAGCTGGTCAGGTACTGGCAGTCACCCAGCATGAACACCGCATCGGCCTGCAAACCCTTGGCACTGTGATAGGTCAGCTGACGCAGCCGGCGCTGGTCGGCCGGCAGCGCCGCGTCGGCGTGCAACACGCTTTGCAGATGCTCGTTCATCAAGGCCCTGTCGCTGCCCTTGCGGTAGAGCATCATGACCGTCTCTCCCCGCTGGTAGTGCTCGACAAGCGTTTCGCCCAATGCAGCCTCGTCACGGTCGAACACCTTGACCGGCGAGCTGGGCAACTCGGCCGCCGGGCCACTGGCGCGCGCTTTCTTGCCGGCAATCGCCGGGGTGCCCTTGACCAGGTGTTCGGCCGCGTCGATCACCTGCTGCTGGCATCGGTAGTTGTCGACCAGCATCACCCGCGTGTTGGCCGGCGACGGGAATGCCTTGGTGAACTCCATGAAATACTTGGGCGAGCTGCCACGCCAGCCGTAGATCGATTGCCAGTCGTCCCCCACGCACAGCAACGACGAATGCTGGGCATGGCGCCCGGTGTGCATGGCCGGGCCGCGGCGCCGTATTTCAGCGAGGCTGGCACGCAACCAGCTGACGATCTGCGGCGACACGTCCTGGAACTCGTCGATCATCAGGTGCGCCAGCGGCCGCAGCAACGGATCGGGCAGCAGGTGCAGGTTTTCCGGGTTGTTCTCGCCAAACAGGGCGAACATGCGGTTGTAGCTCATCACCGGTGGCGACTGGTCCAGCAGGTGCGCTTCCAGGGCTTTCCAGTAAAGTGCCAGGGCCTCGAAGAACAGTGCATCGCTATCGCCAGACGGGAAGCTCATCGCCGCCACCGCTTTGTTCACCTCCAACCCAAGGTTTTCGATGAAATTGGCCGCACTGACGAACGCATCCAGCAGCGGCGCCGGGGCCAGTTCACCCTTGACCTTGTACTCAAAGCCAGGGCCGGCCACAGCATCGCCCGCCAACGATGCCGCCAGGCGCCTGGCCATGGCGTAGTTGTCGAGCCAGATCAGCGGCCTGTCGCAGAACGCCTGCAGCAGCGTGCGCTTGACCGCCCACTCGGCACGCACCGTCAGCTTGGCGCCGGGGCGCTGGTACTGCGCACTTTGTGCGGGATCGAAACCCAGCACCACCAAAGGCCCCTGGCCTTCCAGGCGGCCATGCACATAAAAGCGGCTGCCACGGATGTCGACCGTTTCGCGGCTGGGCTCGATGCCCTTGATCGGCCAGACGCCAGCGGCGAACCACAGGTCCTCGATCACGTCGCACAGTTCTTCGTCGCGCTGGGCCGCCAATTGGGTCACCTGTGCGCGCTTCTGCACATCGGGGTTGTTCGGGTCCAGCGGCTTCAGTTGCAAGGCTTCGCTGCGCAACTGGCTGACCAGTTCGGCAAAACGCGGGCTCTCGCCCAGCAAGCTGCTGTAGCACTGGTTCAGTTGCTGGCGCTGGGCATCGTTCAGGCGCAGGTCGAACGGGTTGCTGTCGGCCTCGGCCTCACGCCCGGCAGGCATCTCGTGGCCCAGTGTTTCAAATGCACGCACCTGGCCGAAGCCCGGCAGGCTGCGCACCAGCGGCAGGATGCGCGAATGGAACGTGCGCACCAGCTCGCGGGCCTGCACAGGCTGCAGGTTGATCTGCCACAGGGCGAACACCTGCAACAGCCGCTTGATGAAGTCTTTGCGCGATTCGCGGGTGAAGGTGACCACGGTCATCGCATCCAGCTCGTAACCCAGGTAATGACGCAGCAGCAGGATGCGCAGCACCAGCGAAGTGGACTTGCCTGCCCCGGCGCCGGCCACCACGCAGGTAGACGGGGTGTCACTGAAGATCAGCTTCCATTGCGCGGGGCTGGGCTGGGCTTCGGCAGGCAGGCGCTGGGCGACATCGGCCTTGAAGCGCTTTTTCAACTCGGCCGTCAACGGCAGGCGCCAGTCGTCGAACAAGTTGTCATCCTGGCCTGGCACGGCGGCGCTGTCGGGGCGCGTATCGCGGATCACCAGCACCTGACGCCCAGCCTCATAGCCCTCCACCCGACCACGCTCGAACCCTTCACGCACGCCATCGGCATGGCCAGTGCGCTGGCCTGTGGCGTGGCCGAGGAACCACGAGTCGCGGTGCTGGGCTTGCAGGCGGGTCAGGCCACGGCCCAGCAGACGGGCGGCCAGCCGGCGAAACCAGGGCAACTGGGCAGGAGGGGTAAGGTCGGCGGGGGCCAGGGGTTGCTCGTGGGCCACGGTCACTCCGTTGAAAATCAAAACAGCAGGCATGTTCGCCGCATCGACGAAAAATCGCCAGCGAATGCTTGCAGATCAGTGGATTAGGCGATGAAGCGAATAAAGCGCAGCAGGAAAAAACATCTACCAAATAGATTATTTTAAGCCGATATTTACGCTTATTTTCGATGTTTCTTTAGCGCATCATGGCGCCATTCCACTGATTCAAGGAGCACGACCATGCTGCAACTGCGACCCTTCGAAAGCCTCGGCCACGCTAACCATGGCTGGCTCGACGCCCACCACCATTTCTCGTTTGCCGAGTACTACGACCCGGCACGCATGCACTGGGGTAACCTGCGGGTTTGGAACGACGACCTGATCGCGGCCGGCAGCGGCTTCCCGCCGCACCCGCACCGCGACATGGAAATCATCACTTATGTGCGTGAAGGCGCGATCAGCCACCAGGACAGCCTGGGCAACAAGGGCCGCACCGAAGCCGGTGATGTTCAGGTAATGAGCGCCGGTACCGGCATCGTGCACAGCGAGTACAACCTGGAGGACATCGACACACGTATTTTCCAGATCTGGATTGTGCCGGAGCGCACCGGTGAAGCACCGCAGTGGGGTAGCCGGCCGTTTCCCAAAGGCGAGCGCGGCGAAGGCTTCGTGACCCTGGCCAGCGGCCGCACCGGTGACGAGGACAGCCTGCAGATCCGTACCGATGCCCGCCTGGTGGCTGCCACCCTGCAGGCAGGTGAAACCGCCGAGTACCGCTTCGATGCCGCACGCCGGGGTTACCTGGTGCCGGCCAAGGGGCTGGTGGAAGTCAACGGGCTGCGGGCCAAGGCGCGCGATGGCGTGGCGATCGAGCAGGAAGCGGTGCTGCGGGTGACCGCCATCGAGGACAGCGAGATCGTGCTCGTGGACGTGGCCTGAACATCCGGCCAGGGATAATCCATATCGCAGTGCAAGGCTGCCCCCATAGACCAACCCGGTTTAGCAGGGTTTTGTGGGGGCTGGCTTGCGGCCCTGGACCGCCCCGGCTATCGCAAGGTAGCCATCAAACATTGGCGCCATCAGCCAGCCTGCACTAGCGTTGTGCTACCAGCCAGCCCAACGTTCCTGCGGAGCACTCGATCATCATGCCGGACCTGCGCCCGAATCCAACGCTGTGCCTGGAGTACCGTGCCGAACAACCCATTCACCACGCCTTCATCAAGCAGGCCGACCGCTGCCCGGCGGCCATTGCCATCATTGGCCAGCACACAATCTGCAGCTATTCCCAACTGGAGCAGATCAGCGCGGGCATTGCCGCGTTTCTGGTTAAAAACGCCGCCAGCGGTACCGATCGTGTAGTCATCGTCACCCACCGCAGCGCCGCCCTGGTGTACGCCATGCTCGGCTGCCTGCGTGCCGGCCTGGCCTTCACTGTGGCTGACGCCGCTTACCCTGCCGCGCGTATCGAGCAAATCGTCAGCACCCTGAAGCCTGCGGTGGTCCTGCGCTGTGCCGAGGCAACCGTCGACGTCGGCCAACCCATGGTCGTCACGGTGCCTGAAGCCCCCGCTGAAGCGCTGCTGGCCTTCCCTCGCCAACCTGTCGCGCTGCCTGCTGTCAGCCCTGAGCAGGCGGCCTACATCACCTTCACCTCGGGCAGCACCGGTGAACCCAAGGGCATCGTTACCCACCACGCACCGCTGGTGCACTTCATCGACTGGCATGTGCGCCAGCACGGCTTTACCCAGGCCGACACCTTCTCGCTGCTTTCTGGCCTGGGCCACGACCCGGTATACCGGGACGTGTTCACGCCACTGTCGCTTGGCGCGACCATTGCCTGCCCGGCGCAGTCGACCCTGACCGACCCCTCACGGCTAGCCAGCTGGCTTCACCAGCACGGTGTGAGCGTGATCCATCTCACCCCGCCGCTGGGCAAGCTGATCGAAACTGGCGCACACCTGAACGGCCAGGTTCTCGACCACCTGCGCTACCTGTTCTGGGGTGGCGATGCACTCAGCCCGACGCAGTACCAGCAGGTCCGCGCCATCGCACCGAATGCCATCAATGTGAACTTCTACGGCACCACCGAAACCCCACAGGCCATGGCTTTCCACACCCTCGACCCGGAAATGGATAATGCCCGGGTGCCCCTGGGCAAAGGCATTGCCGATGCACAATTGCTGGTGATAAACCCAGACAACCAGCTGGTCAGCGAGGGCGAGACAGGCGAAATCCTGATCCGCAGCCCCTATCTGTCACGGGGTTACTGGGGCGACCCAGGGCTGACCGAAGCCAAATTCATCGCCAACCCGTTCACCGCTGACGCGGCCGACCGCTGTTATCGCACGGGCGATCTAGGCACCTACCTGGCCGATGGCAGCGCCAGTTTTCTGGGGCGCGCTGACAGCCAGGTGAAGATCCGTGGGCATCGCATCGAGCTGGCGGAAATCGAGAACGCCATCTGCCGTCACCCGCACATAGGGCAATGCGTGGTCCTGGCCAACCACGACAGTGCATCGACCCGGCTGGTTGCCTATTGCGTCGCACAGCAGCCCACCCGAGCTGACGAACTGCGCCAGACGCTCGCCGGCCAGCTGCCTGACTACATGGTACCGGCGCTGTTCGTGTTCCTTGATACCCTGCCGCTCACCCCCAACGGCAAGGTCGACAAACGCGCGCTGCCTGCTGCATTTGACGACAGTATCAACCTACCCTTGTCACCCCTGGCCGAAAAGCTGAGTACAGCCTGGGCACGCATCCTCCAGGTGCCGCGCCTGGACGCCAGGTTGAGCTTTGTCGAGCTGGGCGGCGACTCGCTGTCGTTTGTGCAGGCCTCGCGCGTGCTCGAGGCGCTCATCGGCCACCTGCCTGAACGTTGGGAAACCCTGCCGGTGTGCCAGCTGGCCGAGCTGAGTACGCCGCCCAAGGGCACGTGGCGGGTAATGGAAATGCCGGTGTTCATACGCATGCTCGCCATCATCCTGATTGTGGTCGGCCACCTGGGCGAGTTCGACCACTGGATGATCGTCGGCGAAACCTCGGTGCTGTTCCTGGTCTCTGGCATCGCCCTGGCGCGCTTTCAGCTCAAGGCCATCGAAACGCGCGGTGATGCACGCACGCTGCTCACGTCACTGGCAGCCATCGTGGTGCCAACACTGCTGTACACCGCATTGATCCAGCTGGTATTCGACCGCCTGCACTGGCAATCGCTGCTGCTGGTTTCCAACTGGTTCCCCGCCAGCGAGGTCAGCCTGTTCAACTATTGGTACATCGAAGTGTTGGTGCAGATGATCGTGATCATTAGCCTGGTGCTGTCGATCAGGCGCGTGCGCCAGGTGCTGCTTGCCGACCCGTTTCGCTGGCTGATCATCGCTGCCTGTGCACTGGTGGCGCTGGATGTGTTCCTCAACCAGTTCGTATTCGATGCCAGTGCCCTGCTCAACCGGGTTCCTCAGCACTTCCTGGCGGTGATGGTGCTGGGCATGGCCGTGCACCATGCCGATACGGCCTCACGCAAATGGGTGGCCAGTGTGGTGGCCGTGCTGGTGGTGGGTGAGCTGGACCTGATGGCGGTTGCCCATGTTGGCTGGCAAGCCTTGACACACTATGTCGACATCGCCCTGCCAGCGATACTGGCGCTTGTCTGGTTCCGCTCGGTGCCAGTGCCCGCCCTGGTTGCACGGGCAGGTACGGTGATCGCTTCGTCAACCTTGTATATTTACTTGACGCATTTCCAATTCGAATCGGTAGCGGAGCATGTTTTCAGGCACCCGCTGTTCGAGGTGGCCCTGGCACTCGCTGGTGGTGTACTGGTGAGCTATTGCTGGAACACCCTGTTGCGTCTGCTGTTTACCCGCAGGCGCAAGCAGCACCAGGCGCCGGAAGCCGATCCAGCTGAACGCGTCACCTCTGCCTGAGCGAAGATGAGCCGCCACCCCATGCGCTACTCTTGTCAGGCCAGTTCGGCCAGCACCTCGGCCGAGGTGGTGACCTGCCGGAAGTGGTGCTTCCACAGGTCGGTACCCAACTTGCCCGAGCGGTCCAGCGATGACCCTATTGTCATGTCTGTCACCAGCGTGGGCATCAGCCCTGCGTCGAACAGGGCAAAGCCTGCGGCCAGCACGCAGGTTTCGGTCTGCAACCCGCACACCAGCACCCGCTCTACACCCAGTTGCCGGATGTAGTCGATAGCTTCGGCACTTTGCCCATAGCCATGCTTGACGAACACCTGGTCGGCCTCGACCAGGCTCTCGTCCTCGGCCGCCGGGTGCCAGCCAAGCTGGCGCTCGAACGGCGTGATCTGTTCATCGTGCAACTCGACCGAGGCTATGGTGGGAATGTTCGCTGACAACCGGCGCAAACCATCGACCAGCCACTCGGGCGGGCTGAAGGTGGACTGAACATCGACGATGAGCAAAACCTGGCGCATAGCGTACTCCGGCCATCATGCAAAATGGCGCGGAGTATAACGCGTGGCACCGGGCCTTGATCACCCATCGTTGCTCCCCCCACCGACAAGGCCGGCGCAAGTTGGGCAAATACCTTGGCGAGCAGCACAAGGCAGCTTCTGCAAGCACTGGACTGTGACGACAATCGGCGCCCTGGCCCTGCAGGCTGCCGTAGCTGCGACGTATTCCTTCAGGCTATGATCGGTCACCCTGCCGCGGACCCCCTGAACCATGCCCGTAGACCTGCAAGCGTTGTACCCCAGGCTGATCCACCTGATGCTGGACACGGTATTCGTGGTCGACAGGGACAACCAGATCGTGTTCGTCAGTGATGCCTGCAAGACGCTGCTGGGCTATGAAGCCTGCGAACTGATCGGCACACCGATCACCCGCTACATGCACCCTGACGACCTCCCGGCTACGCGCGCCTCGATCATGCGGGTGATGAACGGCCAGCCGCACTACGACTTTAGCAACCGTTACCTTCGCAAGGATGGCAGCGTGGTGCACATACTGTGGGCGGCCTGCTGGTCCGACGAGGCCCAGGCGCGTATCGGCGTGGCACGGGACGTTACCGCCCTGCGCGAGGCCGAAGACGAACTGCGCTTCCTCGCCCATCATGACCCACTGACCCGGCTGGCCAACCGCGCCATGTTCAATGAGCGGCTGGACACCGCCCTGGCCGCGGCCCGGCGTCACAACCGCAGGCTGGCCTTGCTGTTCCTCGATATCAATGACTTCAAGCAGATCAACGACAACCACGGCCACAGCGTGGGTGACCGGGTACTGTGCACACTGGCCCGACGCCTGGAAAGCTGCGTGGGGGCGGCTGGCACGGTAGCGCGGATGGGCGGTGACGAATTCACCGTGCTGTTACCCGATTGCCCGTCGCCGGAGGCCATTGCCACGCACGTACAGCACATTCTCGCGGTCATGGCCAAACCGCTCGACGCCGAATTTTCCGGCATCGAGGCACCTTCCTGCAGTATTGGCGTGGCCTGCTTTCCCGAAGACGGCAACGATGCCGACATGCTACTGCGCCATGCTGACGGGCACATGTACCGAATCAAGCGCCAACGCGCTGCGACGGGCTGAAGGCAAGGGCACACCGCATGGCTGAACACCTGCAAGCAACTGCCGGGCAAACACCCGCCTCTGTCGGCCTGGGCCAGGCATTGCTGTTCTGGCTGAAGCTGGGTTTCGTCAGTTTCGGTGGCCCGGCCGGGCAGATTGCGATCATGCACCAGGAGCTGGTGGAGCGGCGCCGCTGGATCAGTGAGCGGCGTTTTCTGCATGCCCTCAACTACTGCATGTTGCTGCCCGGGCCGGAGGCCCAGCAACTGGCCACCTACATCGGCTGGCTGACGCACCGTACCTGGGGCGGGGTGATTGCCGGCGCTCTGTTCGTGCTCCCGTCGCTGTTCATTCTGATCGGCCTGTCGTGGGTGTACCTGACCTGGAGCGAAGTACCGGTGGTAGCCGGGATTTTCGAAGGGATCAAGCCGGCCGTGACCGCCATCGTCGTGCATGCCGCCCACCGCATTGGCACGCGGGCGCTAAAGAATGGCTGGTTATGGGCCATTGCCGCGGCCTCGTTCGTGGCCATTTTCGCGCTCGACGTCCCCTTTCCGCTGATCGTGCTGGCGGCCGCACTGCTGGGGTATGTCGGTGGCCGGGTGCTGCCGGCACAGTTCGCGCCAGGTGGTGGCCACAGCGCAGCCAGGGCCCGCCAGCGCCCGGCGCTGATCGACGACGAGACCCCGATACCCTCGCACGCCCGCTTCAGCTGGGGCCGTCTGGTGACCTTGCTGCTGGCAGTGGCGGCGCTTTGGCTTCTGCCCATGGGCCTGCTGACGGCGGCCTTTGGCTGGCAAGGCACACTGACGCAAATGGGCTGGTTCTTCACCAAGGCGGCGCTGCTGACCTTCGGAGGTGCCTATGCAGTGCTGCCCTATGTCTATCAAGGGGCTGTCAGCCACTATGGCTGGCTGTCGCCCACGCAGATGATCGATGGCCTGGCGCTGGGCGAGACCACGCCCGGGCCGCTGATCATGGTGGTGGCCTTCGTCGGTTTCGTCGGTGGCTACCTGCAGCCGATGTTCGGCGCCAACCAGGCGTTCCTCGCGGGCGCTGTGGCGGCGGGCCTGGTGACCTGGTTCACCTTCCTGCCCTCGTTCCTGTTCATCCTCGCCGGAGGGCCGCTGGTGGAGTCGACCCACAACGAACTGAAATTCACCGCCCCGTTGACCGCGATAACTGCGGCTGTAGTGGGGGTAATCCTCAACCTTGCGCTGTTCTTCGGCTACCACGTGCTGTGGCCGGCCGGGTTCGATGGCGCGTTCCACTGGTCCTCGGCTGCGATAGCGCTCGCGGCGGCTGTGGCACTGTTCCGTTACAAGCGCGGGGTGATACACGTGTTGATCGGCTGCGCCGTTGCCGGGCTCGCCCTTCACCTTTTCCGCTGATGGAGCCGATCATGCGCAACCCTGAAGACGCCTTGCTCGACAGTTGGCACCATAACGCCCAAGCCTGGATCGACGCCGTACGCAACGGCGCCATCGAGAGCCGTCGCCAGGTCACTGACCAGGCCATCCTGCTGGCCATCCTTGGCCGCCAGCCCGAACGGGTGCTCGACCTGGGTTGCGGTGAGGGCTGGCTGCTGCGCGCGCTGGCCGACCGGGGTATCGAGGCCGTGGGCGTCGACGGCGACAGAACGCTGGTAGATGCAGCGCGAGCCGCGGGCGCGGGTGAGGTGCACCTGGCCAGCTATGCGCAGTTGGCTGAGGCGAAGGTGCATGTTGGCAAAAACTATGACCTGATCTGCGCCAACTTCGCACTGTTGCACCAGGACATCATTGAACTGTTGTCGGCAATGCGTGCTTTGCTGGTGCCAGGCGGTGCGCTGGTGATCCAGACCCTGCACCCGTGGAGCGTGGCCGACGGGGATTATCAGGATGGCTGGCGAGAGGAGTCTTTTGCCGGGTTCGTCGGGGATTGGCAACCGATGCCTTGGTATTTCCGCACCTTGGCCAGCTGGCTGATTGCGCTGGACATGGCGGGGTTGCGACTGGTCAGTCTGCAGGAACCGCAGCATCCGCAGAGCGCGGTGCCGCAGTCATTGTTGATGGTGGCTGAGCGTCACTGAATCGGGCCGTAATAATCCTGTGGAAGCAGGGTTCACCCCACTCCCACAAGACAGGCCAGTGCAGGCGACTACAGCACCGGCTTGCGCGCCGCTCCGCTACGGGCCTTGGCCATGGCTGCCAGGCGCACCGCAACGTTGGCAGCGCCGTAACCGGCGTACCCTGCCTTGCGCTGGATGATCTCGAAGAAGAAACGCTCCTCGAACGGCTCGGTATAGACGTGGAACAGCTCGCCACCTTGAGCGTCGCGGTCATACAGCACGTTGTAGTACGCCAGTTCGCTGAGGAACTCGTCGTCGAAATCGAAACGCGCCGCCAGGTCGTCGTAGTAATTCAGCGGGATTTCCAGCAGTGGCACCCCTGCCAGCTTGGCCCGCGCCACTTCGCGGAAGATGTCGTCACAATCGAAGGCGATGTGATGCACGCCCGAACCACGGTAGCTTGAAAGCGCATGGGCGATGGCGGTGTTGCGGTTTTCCGAGATATTCAGCGGCAGGCGCAAGGTGCCGCACTGGCTGCGCAGCGCGCGGCTCTTGACCAAGCCGTACGGGTCGGGGAGCACCACTTCGTCGTCGGCGGCGAAGTCGAACAAACTCTTGTAGAACAGCACCCAGCTGTCCAGCGACTCGGCCGGCAGGGCCAGGGCCATGTGGTCGATGCGGCGCAGGCCGCCGGTCGCGGCTGCGTTCTTGTCCAGGCTGAAGTCGGTGTCGTACAGGGAGTGGCCGGCAGTGCCCTGCTCTACCAGGTACAGCAGGCTGCCATCGGGCGCACGCACGGCCGGCACTTCACATTCGTTGGGGCCGACCAGGCCGCGGAACGGCTGGCCACGGAACGCAGTGGCACGCTTCAGGGCCGCTTGCTGGTCCTTGACCCGCAGCGCAGTGGCGCACAGCGACGGGCCATGGGCCTCGAAGAAGTTGTGGCCGAAGGAATACGGTTCAGCGTTCAGCACAATGTTGATATCACCCTGACGCAGCAGTTGCACTTCTTTGCTGCGGTGCTTGCCGGCTTCGGCAAAGCCCAGGCGCTTCAACCAGTTGCCCAGGCGCGCGCCGACGGCTTCGTCGACCGCGAACTCCAGGAACTCCACGCCGTCGTAAGCGCTGGCCGGCGGAGGGGTGAACAGTACGCCAGGTTCGATCGGCGTGTTTTCCTGCTCCAGGCGCAAGCGAGTCTGCTCTTCGAGGTACAGCAGCGAACGCAAGCCGTCGGCGGCATTCTGCCGGGTTGGTGCGGCGCGGAAGCCGTCATTGAAGATTTCCAGCGACAGCGGGCCACGGTAGCCCGTGGCGAGGATCGGCGCCAGGAAACCCGCCATGTCCATTTCGCCCTGCCCCGGGAAGCAGCGAAAGTGGCGGCTCCACTCCAGCACATCCATGGCCAGGATCGGCGCATCGGCCATTTGCACGAAGAAGATCTTGTCGCCGGGGATGTCGCGGATCGCGCTTGGGTCACCTTTGAGCGACAAGGTGTGGAAGCTGTCGAGGATCACCCCGAGTGCCGGGTGGTCGGCCTGGCGCACCAGGTTCCACACTTGCTGGTATGTGTTGACGTGGCGGCCCCAGGCCAGCGCTTCGTAACCAATGCGCAGGCCGCGCTTGCCGGCATGTTCGCCCAGCAGGCGCAGGTCGTCGACCAACAGTTGCTCGTCACCCAGGGCATCGGCCTGGACGTTGCTGCACACCAGCACCAGGTCAGTACCCAGCTCCTGCATCAGGTCGAACTTGCGTTCGGCGCGGTCGAGGTTTCTCTGCAGGCGGTCGCGGCGGCAGCCTTCAAAGTCGCGGAACGGCTGGAACAAGGTGATGGCAATACCCAGGTCGGCGCACATCTGGCGCACCTGGCGCGGGCTGCCAGCGTAATAGAGCAGATCGTTTTCGAAGATCTCGACGCCGTCAAAACCGGCGGCGGCGATGGCTTCGAGCTTTTCCGGCAGAGTGCCGCTCAAGGACACGGTAGCGATCGAACGCTGCATGGCGGGAGTTCCTTGTTGTTGGAGGAATACGGTGCCATTCGGGCAAATAACCCCTGTCACAGTTTATGGCACGATCGATTATTCGCAGGTAAAGTCGACGCTTCAATATCTTTGTACGGAATGGTTAGTTTTGCGTTCGATTATCGCACAAAACCCGTTTTAGCGAATTGCTAGACCGCGGGCCCGTGGTCAACATGGACCACAGACGCAGGCACACCGACCGTTGCCTCCTGCCTTGGCATAACCTCTGGCGGAACCTGCGCAAACAACAATAACAACGGAGACAACGATGGCTCACTCCAGCTCGCAAGCAAAGAAAGCGACCGCCAGTGGATGGATAGGCTCGGCACTCGAGTACTACGACTTCTTCATCTACGCCCAGGCCGCTGCGCTGATTTTCCCGCAGATTTTCTTCCCCAACACCGACCCGAAAATGGCCATCATTGCCTCGTTGGCCACCTATGGCGTGGGCTACCTGGCACGTCCGGTCGGCGCCTTCGTACTGGGCCACTGGGGTGACACCCGCGGTCGCAAGAACGTACTGCTGCTGTGCATGTTCCTGATGGGCCTGTCGACCATGGCTGTCGGCCTGCTACCCACCTACCACGACATCGGCTACCTCGCACCGGCCTTGCTAGTTGTGCTGCGCCTGATCCAGGGCTTTGCCGTGGCCGGGGAAATTTCGGGTGCCAGTTCCATGATCATGGAGCATGCGCCGTTTGGCCGAAGGGGCTACTACGCCAGTTTCACCCTGCAAGGTGTGCAAGCGGGCCAGGTACTGGCGGCGGCGGTATTCCTGCCACTGGCTTACTTCATGCCCAGCGAAGCCTTTACCGAATGGGGCTGGCGCATTCCGTTCCTGATGAGCGCCATCGTGCTGATTGCCGGCTTCATCATCCGTAAGGAAGTGCACGAAACCCCGGCGTTCGTTCAAGAAGAGAAACAGGACAAGGTTGTCAAATCGCCCATCAGCGAAGCCTTCCGCCACAGCTGGAAGCACATGGTGCTGGTGATGTTCATGGCCCTGATGAACGTGATCCCGGTCGTGGCCACCATCTTCGGTGCGGCCTACGCGGTACAGCCGGCGTATGGCATCGGCTTCGACAAGAGCGTCTACCTGTGGATTCCGGTGGTCGGTAACATCGTCGCGGTGCTGGTGATCCCGTTCGTGGGCAACCTGTCGGACAAGATCGGCCGCCGCCCGACCATGATCGCTGGCTGCCTGGGCTCAGGCCTGCTGGCCTTCGTCTACCTGTATGCGATCAGCATCCAGAACGTGCCAATGGCGTTCGCCGCCTCGATCGTCATGTGGGGCATGGTTTACCAGGGTTACAACGCGGTGTTCCCAAGCTTCTACCCAGAGCTGTTCCACACCCGCTACCGCGTTACCGCCATGGCCATCGCGCAGAACATCGGCACCATGCTGACCGCCATGCTGCCCGCGCTGTTCGCAATGGTTGCCCCACCTGGCTCGGACAACATTCCGCTGGTAGTCGGTGGGCTGGCCTTCTTCATCACCGGCGTGTGCGCCCTGGCGGCCTACATTGCCCCCGAAACCCACCGCCTGGCGATGGAAGACCTGGGCAACCCAGAGGCCAAGCCGATGGAAAAGGCAGCCTATGAAGCCAGCCGTAAAGATAGCTTTCAGGCAGTAAGTCACTGATAGATTGCAGGGGCTGCTTTGCAGCCCCTTCGCGGTCAAGCCCGCTCACACACGTACCGTACAGGCTTCAGCCTTTGATCACGTCCTGCAGACGTGCCCACAGCCGCTGCACATCCCCCCGCTCGGTCGGCAGCGCACCAATCGACACCCGCACCATCCACCGCCCGTCCAGTGTAGCCGGCGTCACATAAGCATCGCCGGATGCATTCAGCCGCTCGGCCCAGCCCTTGGTATGCGCATCCAGCGCCTCCCCTTCAAGCCCCGCCGGTCGATGGCGAATGCACAAGGTTTGCAGCTGTACTGGCGCCAACACTTCCCACTCCGCCGCCGCCTCGACCTGCCCCGCCAGCCACTGGGCATTGTCCAGGTCACGCCGCAGCCGTGCCTGCAATGCGTCGACACCCTCGCTGCGCAACATGAACCACAGCTTCAAGGCGCGGAACCGACGACCCAGCGGAATGCCCCAGTCGCGCAGGTTCTTCACCTCGCCATCCACCGCCGACTGCAGGTAGCTGGGATTGGTGCTCATCACCCGGATCAGGTGCTGCGGATCGCGCACGTAATAGATCGAGCAATCGAAGGCCACACCCAGCCATTTGTGCGCGTTGACCACCACCGAATCGGCCAGCTCGATGCCGTCCCACATCCAGCGGCACTCGGGCAGGATCATCGCCGAACCGGCCATGGCCGAGTCAACGTGCAACCACAGCCCATTGGCCCGGGCAATTTCGCCCACCGGGCGCAGCGGGTCGAGGGCAGTGGTCGTCGTAGTGCCGGTGGTGGCAACCACGGCGCAGGGCTGGTTGCCGGCGGCCAGGTCCTGTTCGATCGCCGCCTGGAGTGCCTCTGGGCGCAGGGCGTAGCGTTCGTCGGTGGGGATCAGGCGGATATTGTCGCGCCCAAAACCTGCCAGCAGTGCAGCCTTGTCCACCGAGCTGTGGGCATGAGCGCTGACATATACGATCAAAGGCTTGGCTTCGGCCTGCAGGCCGCCGCGTACCAAGGCGTAGTCGGTGGCACGTTCACGGGCGCTGATCAGCGCCACCAGGGTGCTGGTCGAGGCGGTGTCCTGGATCACGCCACTCCATTGGCCAGACAGGCCGAGCAGCTGGCGCAGCCAGTCGAGGGTGGTTTCTTCCAGTTCGCTGAGGGCCGGGCTGGATTGCCACGACAGGCCCAGCACGCCCAGACCGGTACTGAGGAAGTCACCCAGCACCGAGGACAGGGTGCCGTTGGAGGGGAAGTAGCCGTAGAAGTCCGGGTGCTGCCAATGGGACAGGCCAGGCATGACCAGGTTGTTGACGTCGTCGAGAATGGCCGCGAAAGGTTCGCCTTGTTGAGGGGCAGTTGCGGGCAAGGCGGCCTTGAGATAGCCAGGTTCGACCTGGGCCATGACCGGGCGTTCGCCCACGGTCTGGCGGTAGTCGGCGATCAGATCGATCAGCTGGTGGCCGTACTGGCGGAATTGTTCGGGGGTCACACTCGCTCTCCTGTGGGTTACGTATCGCCCCCAGTCTAGGCACCTATCCCCAGCCGAATAACCCCGCTTCCCGCATAGCTGCTATGGCGAACCCGCATGCCCGCCCTGCACACCAAACTGCGACTGGCGCCACAACTCGAATACCCGGTTACGCAACCAGCGGTGCTCGGCCGAGGCCTGCAGGCGCTGGTGCCACACAACCCAGTACCGCTGGCTGTGGTCGATAAAGCCCAGTGGCCGCCAGGCCAGATCATGCAAACGGCTCAACTGCCGGGCGATGTGCTCGGGGACCGTGGCCACGGCCTGGCTGCTGGCAATCACGTTGACCGTGGCGGAGAAAAACGGCACTTCCAGGCTGACCCGCCGCTGCAGGCCCTGCGCGCGCAGATGGCGGTCGATGAAGCTGTCCTTGTCCCCGCCGCCGGAGATACGTACGTGCTTGTGCGCCAGGTAGTCGGCCTGGCTGAGCGCGCCATGTGCAGTCAGCGGGTGATCGCGGCGCATCAGGCACACTGCGCGGTCCTCCCCCAGCAGGCGCCCGTGCAGGTTGGGCGGCGACTCGTCGAACAATGTGGTCGCCAGGTCGATTTCGCCACTGGCCAGCAAGGCATACTGGCCGGCTTGCCAGGTGCGATACTCCAGCGAAACGCAGGGCGCTTCGTGCTCCAGCGCAGCGACCAGCAACGGCAGCATGTGCTCGGCCACATAGTCCGAGGCAGCCAGGCAGAAGCGCCGCTCGCAGCGGGCCGGGTCGAATACGGCAGGTTGGCGCAGCGCCTGCAGTTCTTCGAGCACTTGGCGCAAAGGCTCGACCAGGGCTTCGGCGTGCTCGCTAAGCACGTAACCACGCCCTTGGCGCACCAGCAATGGATCATCGAAGGCTTCGCGCAGGTGGGCCAACTGGCGGCTAAGGGCCGATTGGCTGACGCCTAGGCGCTCGGCCGCGTGGCTGAGGTTTTTAAGCTGCAACAGGTGGTCGAGGGTACGCAGGTGGGCGAGGCTGAGGGAGGCGAAGGTGGGGTTCATGCAGGCTCCCTGCGGTGGAATTCAAGGGCCCTCTCGCGGGCAAGCCCGCTCTCACAGGGTTCTCACATCGTAAAGCATCGTGAAAAACCTGCGGGAGCGGGCTTGCCCGCGAACAGGCCGCAACGCGGCCCGGACGATTACTCGGTCAGGCCAACATAGACGTTCTGCACGTCATCGTGCTCGTCGATCGCTTCGAGGAACGCTTCAACCTCAGCCAGTGCTTCTGCACTCAGGCTCGCCGCGCTTACCGGGTTTTTAGGGGTGTAGCCGATTTTCGCCGCGGTCACGGTGAAACCATGCTCTGGCAGGGCCTTCTGCACCGCGTCCAGGTCGGTGGTGTCGGTGATGAACAGGGTCGAGCCCTCTTCTTCACCTTCCTCGAAGTCCTGGGCACCGGCTTCGATCGCGGCCATTTCCGGATCAGCGTCAGCGCTCGCAGGCGTGGCTTCGATCAGGCCTACATGGTTGAAGTCCCACGCTACCGAACCGCTGGCACCCAGCTGGCCCTTGCGGAACAGCACGCGGATCTGCGCGACGGTGCGGTTGATGTTGTCGGTCAGGCACTCGACGATCAGCGGTACCTGGTGCGGTGCGAAACCTTCATAGCTCACCGCATGGTATTGCACGGCATCACCGTCCAGGCCTGCGCCCTTGCGGATTGCCCGATCCAGGGTCTCGCGGGTCATCGAAGCCTTCTTGGCTTGCACGATGGCCAGGCGCAGGCGCGGGTTCATGTCGGGATCGGCACCCGACTTGGCCGCGATCTGGATTTCCTTGGACAGCTTGCCCATGATCTTGCCTTTGGCATTGGCCGCTGTTTCTTTATGTTTGGCTTTCCACTGTGCGCCCATGTCGACTCTCTTGTTTCAGCGGCCGGTTCAGGAAGCGACCGGCCAAAAGTGGGTGCATTTTATACGCCCTCGAGCATGGGATCGACAAGAAATCTCATCAGCCTTTATCGGCCTTGCCCGCCGCCGCGGCAAACCGCGCCAACCGCACGTCCAGCCTTCGCGGGCGCACACCACGATCTTCGGCCTGCTCCTTGCGGCGGATGGCATTGCGCACCATCAGCGAACCCAGGTAGCGGATCGGCTCGGGCGGGAACAGCCCCAGCGGCCCCTTGACCAGCGGCGACCGGGTCCACGGGTTGTCCAGCCCCAGCGCCAGCGACGAAAGAATCTGCCCGCCCATGTGGCACGGGCCAACGCCGCTGCCGGAGTAACCGAAGCCGTAGAACACGTTGCCCTGCCCGTCCAACCGGCCAAAGAATGGCAAGCCGGTCACCGAGCGATCCGACGGCCCGTTCCAGCTGGCCGCCAGTGGCACCTCGGCCAAGGCCGGGAAAAAGCCGCCAAGGCTTTCGCCCAGCAACCGCCGATACGGCGACGGCTGGTCGAACACCGGCAACATGCGCCCGCCATAGGCAAACGTGTTGCCGCCCTTGCCGAGCATCAGCCGGCCATCGGAGGTGTTGTGGTAGTAGTGCACGAAAATACGCGAGTCGAGCACGCTGATCCCGCTGTCCAGGCCGATCTGGCGCAGCAGCTCGGGGCACGGTTCGGTAATGACCATGTCGCTGGAAACGATCGCCACACTGCGCTCGAACTGCGGGAAGACGCGCGCCATCCAGGCATTGAGGCCCAGCACTACACGGTCGGCGCGCAGCGTGCCGTGGGCCGTGCGGACCTGCACCGGGGCACCGTGCTCCAGGCCGGTCATGGCGGTGCCTTCGTAGAGGCGCACGCCGCGCTGCAAGGCCACCCGGCGCAGGCCGCGCACCAGTTTGCCCGGCTGCACGGTGGCGGCGGCCGGCGAGAACCAGCCTTCCAGGTGCCGTGCCGAACCGGCCAGGCGCTGCACCTGCTCCAGCGGCAAGCGGCGGAACGAGTTGATGCCCTTGCGCTCCAGCGCGGCGATCACCGCGTCGGTGGCACCCACCTGGGCTGCATTGGTGGCCGTGTACAGCGTGCCGTCCAAGCGGAAGTCGCAGTCGATGCCATTGGCCGCGCAGAACACACCGATGTCTGTGATGCTGCGCTCCGACTCGCGCACCAGCCGTACCGCCTCCTCCTCCCCGAACAGGCGTTCGAGGGTGAAGTACTTGGCCGACCAGGACAACGCACAGCCCCCATTGCGGCCGCTGGCACCAGCACCGCAGATGTCGGCCTCGATCAGCACCACATCCAGGGCCGGTACCGCCTCCTTGAGCATCAGCGCTGTCCACAGACCGGTGTAGCCACCGCCCACAATGCACACATCGCAACGGGTATCGCCTTGCAGCGGCGGGCATACCGCCTCCTGCGCCGAATCCAGGGCCTGTTGCAGCCAGAAGGGTCTCATTCGCTCGCTTTCCTTTAAGTACGCAGTGGCTTGATTGCCATGCTGGTGTTCGGTGCCACGTCGGTGCCTTGCGCGCTGCTGGCCGGGCGGCTGTTCCAGTGCGGCAGCAACACCAGCGCCGAGAACAGCGCGCAGCCCGCGAACACGATGAACACCGTGACGCCGTCGAAATAACCCGGCAGCAGCCCGCCCAGCACCGCGCCCACCGACCCACAGCCGTTGACGAAACCTGCTGCGGTAGCGCCGGCCTTGGCGGTGCCGAAGTCGATGGCCGCAGCGCCGCTGATCATCGAGTCCGGCCCGTACAGGGTCAGGCCCATGACGAACAGCAAGGCCACCACCAGCAGCACGCTGCCGGTGTGCATGGCCGCCATGAACAACGCCAGTGTCACGGTCAGCAGCACCAGGCTGATCACGCAGGCCGGCATGCGGCGGGCGCCAAACAGTTTGTCCGAGGCCAGGCCGATCATGATCGGGCCAAGCAGCCCGGCCAGTTCGAAAGCGGTCGGGATGATTGCCGCGCCCACCTTGCCCACCGAGGGCATCTGCTCGAAGACGATCACAGGGCCCCACAGCAAGATGGCGTAGCGCGCCGGCTTCAGCAGGAAGTACGCCAGGCCCAGGGTCAACACCGTGCGGTTGCGCAGGATTTCCCGCAGTGGCGCCCACACGCTGCACAGGTTGTCGGCCGGGGCCATGCTTTGCGGCTCGGGCTCAACCGCCGGCAAGCCGACGTCCTCAGGTTTGTTGCGCTGCAGGAAGAAGAACAGCACCGCCACCAGCGCCACCACGACCGCGCTGGAGAAAAACGCCGCATGCCAGGTGCCCACCAGGGTGTAGGCCCACCAGCCCGCGAACGGCGAGGCTACCAGGCCGCCGAAGGCATAGCAGGAACTCCACAGGCCCAGCACCCGCCCACGCTGCGAAGCCGGGAAGAAGCTGCCGATGTTCTTGCACAAGCCGGCCCAGCCAGTGGATTGCGCCAGCCCCTGTACCAGCATGCAGGTGGCGAAGATCGGGAAGGTTGCGTAACTGCCCATCACCACTGCCGCCGCCGCAGAGATCAGCAACCCGCCCAGTACGACCACGCGAGGGCCGAAGCGGTCGGCAAGCATGCCCCAGGTGAACTGGCCCACGGCATAGGCGGCCAGGTAGATGGCGTCCAGGTTGGCCATGGCGGCCTTGTCGAGCATGAAACCTGGGTCTTCGGCGATGCCCAGCTTGGCCACCGAGAAGGCTTTGCGGGTGAAGTAGAAGGCGGCGTAAGCCAGCCAGGTGATGGCGAAAATCTGGATGCGCCAGCGTTTGAACGCGGCTAGGGAATGGTTCATGTAAGTCTGACCTCTTGCTCAAGTGTGCCGGCAGAATGTGAAGAAACGCCTGTCTTGTTCTTGTGTTACGCACAGCGATGACGAGGCTGTCATCGGGTCAGGTGGCGCCGTGTGAGCGCCATGGCCCTGGCGGCATTCGTGGTGCCAGCGTCGGGCTGAAATCCATGGAAACAGTTGCTGTAAGATAAATAAAATCGATTTATCGTATTACACACATAAGCTCAGCTTGTTACTGAGGTCGTCATGTCGGTTTCCCACGCTCAACTCAAGGCTTTCCACGCGGTGGCCGTGCACGGTAGCTTTACCCGCGCCGCAGAAAAGTTGTTTCTTACCCAGCCTGCGGTGTCCGACCAGGTGCGCAAACTGGAGGAGCGCTTCGGCGTATTGCTGTTCCACCGCAACAAACGCTCGGTGCAGCTCACCGACCTTGGCGAGCGGCTGCTGGGCATCAGCCAGCGCCTGTTCGCCTGCGAGGCCGAAGCCCAGGAGCTGCTGCACGACTCGCGTGCACTGCAGACCGGCAGCCTGGTGCTGGCAGTGGATGCGCCGGTGCACGTGCTGCCGCAGATCGCCCGCTTCTGCCAGCGCTATCCGGGGATCCAGGTGAAGATCGAAACCGGCAACACCGACGAATCATTGGCGCGGCTGTTCAGCTATCAGGCTGACCTGGCCCTGCTGGGCCGGGATGTCGATGACGAGCGCCTGCATTGCCTGCCGCTGCGTCGTGACCCGATGGTGGCGTTCGTTTCCCACCACCACCCATGGGCCAGCCGCGGCTCGATCAGCCTGGCCGACCTGGACGACACGCCACTGGTGCTGCGCGAGCCCGGCTCGGTGACGCGGCAGACGCTGGAAGAAGAGATGCAACGTGCCGGCCTGCGGATGCGCGCAGCGATCCAGGTGGAGGGGCGGGAAGCGGCGCGTGAAGCAGTGGTGGTAGGGATTGGTGTGGGCGTGGTGTCTGCGGCGGAGTTTGGTGCCGATGCGCGGGTATGTGCGTTACCGATAGTGGATTGCCAGCGCCATTTGACCGAGACCCTGGTGTGCCTGAGCGAGCAGCGAACCCGCCGGGTGGTGGCGACTTTCCTGCAGATGGTCGAGGAAAGGGTGTAGGCCTGTGCTGGCCTTTTCACGGGCTCGCCCGCTCCCACAGGTCCTGCGCAGCATCCACAATCCGCGGTGAAGCTGTGGGACCGGGCGAGCCCGCGAAGGGGCCAGTTCAGGCAACCCAACTATGCTGGGATAACCTCGATCCGTGGGCACCCACCCATGCTCTACCGCCTTGCCGCCGACACCTTGGTGCTGCTGCACCTGGCCTTCATTCTGCTGGTGCTGTTCGGCGGCCTGCTGGTGCTGCGCTGGCGCCCTGCCCTGTTGCTGCACTTGCCGGCCCTGGCCTGGGGCCTGGCGGTGGAGTGCCTGCATCTGGGCTGCCCGCTCACCACCTGGGAAAACCGCATGCGCAATGCCGCCGGTGACGCAGGTTACCGGGGCGGTTTCGTCGAGCACTACATCTGGCCACTGATCTACCCCGCCGGCCTCACCCCGCAGACCCAGCTGCTGCTGGGCACCCTCGTGCTGGCGCTGAACCTCGGCATCTACAGCTACGTGGCCTGGCGCTGGCGCCGTCCTAGCGGGTAGCGATCACGAACAACCGCGGGAAGGGCAACAGGACCTTGCCATCAGAGGCCGGCGGGTAATCGCGCTGCATGGCCTGCAGGTACATCTGCAGGAAGTCAGCCTGCTCCTGCTCATCAAGCCTGGCCAGATAAGGCCGCAACGCCGAGCCCTTGAACCATTCCACTACCGCTTCGGCGCCGCCCATCAACGGGTGATGATAGGTGGTGCGCCAAACGTCCACCCGTGCGCACAGCGGGCTGAGCAAGTCGTAGTAGAACGCCGCGTTGTGCCGTGGCGGCAACTGCAAGTCGGCGAACTTCGCCGCCCAGGGGCCTTGGCTTGCGATCTCGCGCAACTGCCGGTGGGCCGGTTCGTCGAGGTTGTCCGGGGTCTGCACGGCCAGGCTGGCGCCCTCGCTGAGCTGGCGCACCAGGTGCGGATACAGCAAGGCGTGGTCAGGCACCCATTGCAGCGAGGCATTGGCCAGGATCAAGTCCTGCGGCTCGGGGGCAGTCCAGCCGGCAATGTCGGCAATGACCGTGCGCACACGCGGGATGCACAGCCGCTTGCGCTCACGGGCCTTGTCGATCATGTCCGGGTCGCTGTCCAGTGCCGTCACCTGGGCATCGGGGTAACGTTGCAGCAGCACCTCGGTCGAGTTGCCGGGGCCGCACCCCAAGTCAGTGGCGTGGCGCACCGGCCGTGGCGGGATGGCGGCAATCAGGTCGCGTACGGCGCGCGTGCGTTCGTCTTCGAACAGGGAATACTGGGTGGCGGACCAGGCCATGTGCGGCTCCTTTGGGCGGGCAATGTGCCTAGCATATGCCATCTGTCGCCCGGCGGGACGGTTGCGCAGGGATAACACCGGAACTGATCACCTATGCTTGAAGTCAGTCCTTCCATGCGCACGCCCATGAAGACCTACATCGCCCTCGCCATCCTGGCCCTGATCGCCGCGGCCGCCCTGCTCGGTTCACCGTGGATGAACCAGCGTTTCCACATGCCCGCAGAAAAAGCCCAGGCCCAACAACGCGAAACGGCCGGGTCCCCAAGGGAGCCGGCCGTTTCCAGACGCGAGTGACGCTTAGTGCTGCTTGCTACCAGAGCGGATCTGGTGCACCACACCCATTGCCACCACGACCGCCGCAGCGATACCGGTGGAAATGACCAGGATCTGATAGTCAGGCATGAAGGCCATGGTGACCAGGGCAGCCACGATGAACGCGATCACCAGGTAGGTCAGCCACGGGAACAGCCACATCTTCAGGCGTACTTCCTTACCTTGGGCAATCAGCTTGCGGCGCATGCGCAGTTGCGAGAAGGCGATGACCAGGTACACCAGCAGGGCGATCATGCCGGTGGTGTTCATCAGGGTGTCCAGCACGTCTTTCGGGCGCAGGGTCTCGCTGAAGTTGATCAACGCACATACCACGGCCACGGCGCACGAACCCATGATCGCGTACACCGGTACACCGGTACCGGCGCGGGTGATCTTGAAGAACGACGGCGCGTCGCCACGCTGGGCCAGGGAGAACAGCATGCGCGATGCGGTGTAGTGGCCAGAGATCAGGCAGCTGCTCACCGAAGTCAGCACCACGAAGTTCATCAGCAGCTCGGCATACGGCACGCCCAGCAGTTCCAGGGTACGGCGGTAAGCGCCATAGCCAGAAACCCCCAGGTGCGGGTCGTTCCACGGTACCAGGCAGACGATCAGGAAGATCGAACCGACGTAGAACAGGCACACACGCCAGACCACCGAGTTGGTTGCCTTGACGATCTGCGCAGCCGGGTCTTTGGCTTCGGAAGCGGCGATGGTGACGATTTCGGCGCCGAGGAAGGCGAACATCACCCCGAGCAAGGCACCGATCACCGTGGTGATGCCATTGGGCATGAAGCCTTCGGCAGTGAGGTGGCTGATGCCACGCACTTCACCGAACTGCCAGATGTTCATCACGGCAGCGGTACACACGATCAGGAAGCAGACGATCGCAATCACCTTGATCAAGGCGAACCAGAACTCGAACTCACCGTAGTGCTTGACGTTGAAGAAGTTGACGGTGATCAGCAACAGGGTCGTGGCCAGCACGAACACGTTGACGCTAACGTCGGGGAAGAAGCCATGCAGGATCTTGCCCGCCACATAGGCTTCCCAGGCCATGAGGATGACCCAATACCACCAGTACAGCCAGCCGATGGTAAAACCGGCCCAACGGCCAATGGCGCGGTCGGCGTAGGTTGAGAACGAGCCGGTGTCAGGCGAGGAAGTCGCCATTTCACCCAGCATGCGCATGATCAGCACCACCAGGATGCCGCCTGCCAGGTAGGCCAGGACAGCGGCTGGGCCGGCACTGTGGATCACGCTGCCGGATCCGACGAACAAGGCGCCGCCAATAACCCCGGCGATCGACATCATCGTCAGGTGGCGCGACTTCAGCGAGGCACTGAGCTTGCTCTCGTGCCCGCTTTTCGCGGTGGTGGTTGTGGATGTTGCGTCCATCAGTTGTGTACCCCGTGCTTCTTTTTATCCAAGGAAAACTGTGAAACCCCGATGGCTGGCGATTTCACCTGTACATCAGTGCTAATGCGGGCAGGATGGTGTGAACGAACACACGCAGGCCTTCCATGGCGGCCTGCTGACGCGCCCCAGGGCGACTGCCTGAGGCGAACTGAACATGCTTTATGTGGCGATATCCGACACCTAATGTAAAAATGTACGACGCAGAGAGCCATGCACAGTGGCATGAATCTCGCACTGCACTGTATAGGTCGCCCATGCAGTACACCCTGCAAACGCCAGGCGATACGCACCCTGAAGGCCCCGAATGTTCGAATTACATCCAGACTCCTCAACCCCGCTGGTCAACCAGATCATCGACGGGCTGCGCGATCTGATCGACAACCAAACCCTCAAGCCAGGCGCCAAGGTCCCGTCGATCCGCGCCTTTGCCGCAAGCTATTCGGTGAGTACCTTCACCGTGGTCGAAGCCTACGACCGCCTTGTCGCCCAAGGGCTGCTGGTGAGCCGTGGCAATGCGGGGTTCTTCGTCAACCGTGCGGCGGGCGACCTGTTGGAGCAGCACAACGCCGAGGCCGACACCAGTCGACCAATGTTCAACTCCGAGTGGTACCTGCAGCAGATCTTCGAAATCCGCCAGTTGCCTTACAAGCCGGGGTGCGGTTGGCTGCCCAACGACTGGATGTACGAAGACGGCCTGCGCCGCGGCCTGCGCCAAGTGGCCGGCAGCCCGCTGGAGTTGTCGGGGTACGGCGACCCCATGGGCCTGATGGAGCTGCGTGCGCTGACCGCCCAGAACCTGCAGCAAGAGCTGTCGATCGTCGCCAACCCGGCACAGCTGATGCTCACCCACGGCGCCAGCCAGGCCCTGGACCTGGCCGCACGCACACTGGTGCGCCCAGGCGATGTGGTGCTGGTGGACGACCCCGGCTACCCGAACCTCATGAGCATCCTGCGCACCCAAGGCGCAACCCTGGTAGGCGTGCCACGTACACCGGCCGGCTACGACCTGAACCAGCTGGAGCAATTGCTCACCCACCACCGCCCGACGGCGTTCTTCACCCAGCCGCACCTGCACAGCCCGACGTGCTCGCGCACCCCGCTACCGCAGTTGCACCGCCTGCTGCAGCTTGCCAGCCAGCATGGCTTCCGCCTGGTGGAGAACAACCTGTACGCCGACATGGTCGCCGAGCCGCAGCCATGCCTGGCCAGCCTCGACCATCTGCAGCAGGTGGTGTACGTGGGCAGCTATTCCAAGAGCATTTCGCCCAACGTGCGGGTCGGCTACATGCTGGCCAACCCCGAGTTGATGCAAAAACTGCTGCACCTGAAGATGCGCTCAGGCCTGACCACCTCGCAGGTGATGGAGCGCGTGGTGTATGCGGCGATCATCGACGGGCGCTGGCGCAAGCACCTCAAGCGCCTGCGCCAGCGCCTGGCCGAGGCGCATCAGGAAGTTGGCCGGCACCTGCACCGATTGGGCTTCGAACTGTTCACCGAGTCGGATGAAGGCATGTACATCTGGACCCGCCACCCGGCGATTCCCGATAGCGCCGCGTTGCTGGATGATGCGCTGGAGAAAGGCATCATGCTTGGGCCTGGGCAGTTGTTCATGGTCGACGCCAAGGCGACCGGGTGGATGCGCTTCAATGTGGCGTTCAGTACGGACCCGGCGATGTGGGAGTTGTTGGAGAAGGTGTTGGTGAAGCATGTGCGGCGGGGCGGGATGTAAGGCCGCTCCACATCAGTTTTGGGCCACACCTTCCTGTGAGGGCCCGCTGTCCGCCTAGTTTGTTCCCTTGATATCGAAGGTTCCCCGCTGCACCTCATCATTTCCAGCCATGCCCCCGGGGGAGGCTCGCGGGGCGCAATGGCAAGGTGAAATAACACCTGGCTTTTTTACCAATAGCGCATGACGCTTGATTCAGATGACCCCATAACTAACCGGACAACAAAGGAACGGGGGCCTCGCAAAGCATGCGAAGCACTGGTAGTCGAACGTGGGGGTTCAATCGCCGCGGGGGTGAGCAAGAAGATCCACTATCTGGTCATTGGCAGTATTGGCAACGAGCAGTGGCTGCACAGCAGTTACGGCACGAAGATCAAGAAAGCAGTGGAAATCAGGGAAGCGGGTGCGAACATTGCGATTGTGAGCGAGGCGCATTGGCAGCGTGCGGCGTTTGGTTGATGACCATGATGGCGTTCACCGCTTCTGAGCAGATCGATAGACCTCGCTACGCTCGCGCTTGCCAACCGATACCACCCACTACAACGATACGCTCGTCTTCGACGCGATAGGCGAGGCCTTTGTGGGACATCGCCCAACCCCTTGGACTGCGCAGTCGCGCAGAAAACTCAGCGCGCAAGCGGTCCGCGTACCATGTGGGAGCGAGCCCTTGTGGGATTGGTAGTTGTGGCAAGACAGTGACACGCCTCAAGCCAAGAGCGCGTCCGGGAACTTGGATCCCATTCCTGGAAAAGGTATGCTGGGCAATAGCTAAACGCCACTACCCAGGCAGGCTTGGTGCCTGTCTTCAAGGACGAACCCTTTGCCCAGCCACCCGACCCGCCATACCATCGCCCGCCAGTGGCAACTGCTCAAGTTACTGCCCGGCCGCCACCCGGGTATGAGCTCCACCCAGTTGCAGGCTGCCCTAACAGCCGTGGGCCATACCACCAGCAAACGCACCGTCGAGCGCGACCTGGTCGAGCTCGCCGCACTGTTCCCGCTACAGTGCAACAGTAAAGGCATGCCTTATGGCTGGTACTGGCAACCGGGCTTGAGCCTGGGCGAAGCGCAGCAGCTGCAACCCGACACACTTGCGCCCCCGACACACGTTGTACTGTATGCCTGGGTCGATGACGCGCTGGCCCGCCGGCTGGAACAGTCACCACTATCCCTCGACATGCAACTGACGCCGCAGGCTAGCGGCGGTGCCGCGCTGGTGGCCACCGTCGTCGACAACCGTGCGCTGATGGGCTGGCTGCTGTCCCAGGCGGGTTCGATCCGCATCCAGGCCCCGCAGGCGCTGCGCGCGGCCATGATTGAACAATTGCGCCAGAGCCTGGCGCTGCATGATGGAGAGAGCTGTAAGCAATAACGCCAACGGCGTCAGTAGGTTCCGGGATACGCTACGGCATCGCCAAAACGCGACGCCGGAATGGCTCAGGTCGCTTTACCGCGGGTCACGACGTGCCAGGCAAGCATAGGCCAGGCCCAGTACGCTGGCCGCCAGTATGCCAAGCAGTATCATCAGCTCACGGCTGTAACGGGCCACCATGGCCGGAAAACCGATGACCTCGCGGTACACCTGCACTTTGGCCTCACCATCGGCATGGCTGATACTGACCCCGCCATGGCGGATCTGTGAGTAGTCGGCATCGAAATACACCCACACCTTGCATGTGCCACCTGGCTCGATGGCCGGTATATCAACCTGGGCGGTGGGGGTTTCCAGCAGCGTGTCGTTGCCGGCAGCATTTCGCACCTGCACCAGGCCCTTGGCTGGCAGGCGGATTTTCACCTGCCGGACCTGCGCATCACCACTGTTGTGCAGTTCGACCAGCAGGCCGGTACGGTGGTCGACCAGCCCGGCCTCGAAAGGCTTGGCGAACAGCTGAGCATAAGGTGCCTGCGCCATTTCGATGAGCCGCTCGACCTGATCATGGCCCAGCTGGCCTTGAACGATACCGTTGATTTGCCCCTGCAACTGCTCGTACTTCAGCTGTTCGCTGGCTTTGCTGATCCGCTCGCTGAACTGGCCGGGGTAAGTGAGGTAGGCATAGGTGAGGGACGCCTCAAGACGCGGATTGCCCCTGAGCAACGCGTAGGCGGCCAACAGGACCATCAGGCCGATCAGCACGGCGACGAGAAGCTTTCCCACCTTGTCCCAGCTCAATGCATGCTTCCTTCTGTCGTGTTACAGACGATTAAAACCGCCCAAGGGTGCCAAGTTCGCGCCCCCCAGGCAAGCCTGGCTAGGCTTCGCCCTCGCCTTCGCGTGCCTGACGTATCTGCAGCAGCTGGCCGTCGATCAGTGACTTGGCCATCCCGGCCAGATAGTACGTGGCCTTCATCATCACCTGGCGGTCGCCAGGCCTGTCGATGGCCTTGCGAGTGATTTCGGTGATGCAGCCCATGATGCCCGAAGCTTCCATCAGTGCGGTGCGTATTGGCAGCTGCGGTTTCATTTGCACCAGTTCGGCATCGCTGTTGCCAAAGCGGCTCGCTGCACGCACGACAGTGGGTTTGCTGCTGTTTTTCGGCGTTTCGCTGTCCATGTCCATTCCTCAAGGTTAGGCGCGTGCAGAGGCTAGGCCGCTGTCTACCCCATTACAATGACAAAGGCCTGGAAACGGTCACTTTAGGAAATGGACTACAAGAACCCTGCAAAGGGAGCGCCGAGCCACCGCTCAGCCCCTTGACCCGCCCCCGGCAGTGGCGGACGATCAACCTCCCCCACACAAGGACGAACACCATGCTGCGGATACTGGGAAGAGCCTCTTCCATCAATGTGCGAAAAGTCATGTGGGCCTGTGCCGAATTCGAGATCGCATTCGAACGCGAAGACTGGGGCTCTGGCTTCAAGGCCACTGACAGCGCCGAGTTCCTCGGGTTGAACCCCAACGCCATGATCCCGGTGATCCAGGACGGCGACTTCACTTTGTGGGAATCCAACAGCATCATCCGCTACCTGGCCAACCGCTACGGCGCCACCGCGTTCTATCCCGGCGAGGCCCAGGCGCGGGCCAGGATCGATCAGTGGATCGACTGGCAGGCCTCGGACCTGAACCGCTCATGGAGCTACGCGTTCATGTCGCTGGTCAGGCACTCACCCGCTCACCAGGACCCGCAAGCACTGGCTGCCGGTTGTGCCGAGTGGTCACGCTACATGCGCATCCTCGACCGCCAACTGGCGAGCACCGGCGCCTATGTGGCCGGCAGCCAGTTCACCCTGGCCGACATCCCTATCGGCCTGTCGGTCAACCGCTGGTTCGAAACGCCGTTCGAGCACCCGCACCTGCCTGCTGTGCGCGATTATTACGAGCGACTCAGCGAGCGCCCTGCCTATCACTTGCATGGCCGAAACGGTACTCCGTAGTACCGCCAGGAAGTGTGTCGAGGGGCGCAAAGCGCCCCAAGGTTCCGGCCTGTTACAGCGCAACCTGCCGCGCAGCTACCCCCCCTCGCCCTCGCCAGGCAAACAGCAGCACCAACACCAGCCCCAGCGCCGCCATCGCAGCCCCCGCCAGGGAGATCGCCGGGTAGCCCAGCCCCGCGTTGATCACCGCGCCGCCCAGTGCCGCACCGATTGCATTGCCCAGATTGAACGCGCCGATGTTGACTGCCGAGGCCAGGTTGGCCGCCTCCATTACCCGCATTTGCAGCGGCGGCACCAGGGCAAAACTGGCCGCCCCCCCAAACCAGGATCGCCAGGGCGGTCGGCAATGGCCAGTCCAGTACCAGCGGGAACACCAGCAGCACGGCAATCAGCCCAGCCAGTGACAGGATCAGGGTGCGATCGATGGAGCGGTCCGCCGCCTTGCCGCCCCACACGTTGCCCAAGGTCAGGCCGACACCGAACAGCACCAGCATCACCCTCGGCGGTCAGCCGCATTCTCGCCCGCACCGAACAGCGCCTGGGTACCCGCCTGCTACTGCGCACGACCCGAGCGCTCGCCCTCACCCCCGAGGGAGAGGCCTACCTGCGCGGCGCACGGCGAGTGCTGGCGGACATGCTCGAAGTGGAAGAAGCCATCACTGACCAAGGCGTGCCACGCGGGCGCTTGCGGGTCAGCGCTGCGCTGGGCCATGCCCGGTTGACCGTAGTGCCCCTGCTGGCGGCCTTCAGCGCACGCTACCCGCAAGTGCTGGTTGACCTGACCCTCAGCGACGAGGTGGCCGACATTCTCAGCGGCCAGGCCGACGTGGCGCTGCGCTTCGGTCACCTGCCGGACAGCTCGTTGAGCGCCCGCGCCATCGGCGAGACCGGCCAGGTAGCGGTGGCCTCGCCCGATTACCTGCAACGCCACGGTACCCCGCTTGCGCCTGAAGACCTTGCCAGGCACAACTGCCTGCGCTTCAACTTCCGCCGTGCGATGCCCGACTGGCCGTTTCACCGCGACGGGCATACGTTCTCACTGAAGGTTAAAGGGAATATCGAATGCAGCAGTGGCGAGGCGCTGGCGCAACTGGCCAGGCTGGGCGCCGGCGTGGCGCGTATCGGCACCTTTACCGTGGCCGATGACCTGGCCAACGGGCAGCTGGTGCCGTTGCTGGAGGCTTACAACCCTGGTGATCGGGAACCGATTCATGCGGTGTTCGTCGGCGGCCCGGCGATGCCGGCGCGGGTACGGGTGTTTGTGGACTTTCTGGTGGAGCAGCTATCTGGCGGCCTGTAGAGCCGGCCTCATGTCGCGACAAGGCCGCCCACACGCCCCCTGGTCAGTCTCATCACGCTTGCATGCCGGCCAGGATAAAGCCCATGAACCGCCGCACATCCGCCCGGTGTGCCGCCATGTCCAGCGGCTCGCGGCTGCAAAGGCGCAGCAACTGAAGGTGCCCGTAATCGTTGATCAGGAACGCCGCATACCCCACGTCCAGCCCAGCCGACAGCCTGCCGCTGTCGCACAAGTCCTGTAGCAGGCACTTCAACTCGTTGACCAGCGCGTCATTGACCCGCCTGTAGGCATCCGGCACGCCCTGCTGCTCAGCCCCCAGCAACGGCAGCAACGGCGGCAATATCTCGCGCCAGAGCGGTGCAGGCAGCACCTCGAATGCGTAATCGGTCAAGTGCGCTTCGTAGCAACACAGGGCCTCCAGCGCATCGTCGAATTCCGGCAGGCGCCGCCGGGCTTCGGTCACCGCCCGGTGGTCGGCCTCGCGGAGCTTCTCCAGCAAAATCTCCTGCTTGCTGCCGAAGTAGGCAAACACCGTGGGCACCGACACTGCGGCCAGGCGCGCGATCTGTTCCATGGTGGTGGTCTGGTAACCCTGCGTTTCAAACAGGCCTAGCGCCGTTCGGCTGATGGTTTCACGACGCATCGCCTTCTGCTGCTCGCGCAATCCGCTCACATTCACACCTTTTTTCGATCCGTACACGTCGGCGCCCAGCATAACGCAAAGCTGTGTCGTAAAAATATTTTATTGACTAAAGGTTTTAATCAACTCAAAACTAATGTTCTATTCTGACCCCGGGAGTTGCCATGTCCACCGCCGCAGACCTCATCATCCACAATGCCCGCATTTACACGGTCGACCCGCACAGGCCCTGGGCCGAGGCGGTGGCCATTTGCGGCGAACGCATCGTTTGCGTGGGCGACCGCGGCAGCGTCATGGCATACGCCGGCCCTGCCACACGGCTGCTGGATGCCGGCGGCAAACTGGTGCTGCCGGGCTTCGTCGAGTCTCACTGGCACTTTTCCTCTACCGCCTTTGCCTTTCAGGCGCTGGTCAACCATACAGACCCACAACAGGTGCTGGCCCTGCTCAAGGCCTACGTCGAGGCCAACCCCTCTGAAAAAGCCATTACCGGCATGGGCTGGATCCAGCCGTTGATGCCTGGGCACATGTTGCGCCGCGAAGTACTGGATGCCATCTGTCCGGACAAGCCCGTGTGCCTGCTGTCCACCGACTATCACACCATGTGGGTCAACAGCTTCGCCCTGAACGCTGCCGGCATCGACCGCAACACCCCGGCGGTAGAAGAAGGCGCCAGCTGGTTCGAAAAGGACCCGATCACCGGCGAGCCAACGGGCCTGATCATTGACTGCGCAGCCTATTCGCTACTGATGCAACGCCTGAGCGAAGCCGGCTACCTGCCGACAGGCATCGACCTGTACCTGCGCTCGATCCCCTTCTGGCAGGAGAAACTGGTGGCGGCCGGAATTACCACAGTATTCGATGCCGGTTTCCTCGACCCCGCCGGCGACCAGTCGCTGCTGTATGAAACCTTGCAGCAACTGGAGCGTGAGGAGCGCCTTAAACTGCGGGTAGTCGGCAGCTACATCAACATGGGCACCGAGGACGACCCGGTCACTCGGCTGCAGGCCCTGCGCGAACGCTACGACTCGCCGCTGGTCAAGGCGCAGACCCTCAAGCTGATGCTGGACGGGACCGAGCTGAACCACACCGCATTCCTGCTCGAGCCCTATTGCGACAAGCCACACAGCTGCGGTTCGACGACCATGCCCGAGGAAGTGTTCGAGGGCCATGTACGCAAGGCCGACGCCCTCGGTATCGACGTGATGGTGCATGCAGTGGGCGATGCCGCCGTGCGCATGGCGCTGGACGTGTTTGAGCGCACGTTCTCCAGCAACCCGCCCCGCGACCGTCGCCACGTCATCACTCACGCCTTCCTCACCCACCCCGACGACATCCCGCGCTTTCGCCGTATCGGCGTCATGGCCAACACCCAGTTGCAGTGGGGCGTGGTCGACGCCTACGCCGAGGCCATCCAGCAGGCCTATGGCTACCCGCGCTGGGCGTCGATGTACAAATTCCGCAGCTTCATCGACCAGGGTGTGACCGTGTCCATCGGCATGGACGGCCTGGTGTGCCAATGCCGATGCCAGCACAAGCCGGTGGAACACATCGAATCGGGCCACACCCGCCAGCTCAGTGGCGAACCCGATGCCCCTGTGATGCCCGATGCCGACGAGCGCCTGAGCATCCCGCAACTGATCGCCGCCTATACCCTCAACGGTGCCTACCAACTGGGCCTGGAACGGGAAATCGGTTCGATCACCGTTGGCAAGCGTGCCGACATCATCGTGCTGGAGCAGGACCTGTTCGAACTGGACCGCTACCAGATCGGCAATACCGAAGTAGCGCTGACCGTGATGAACGGCCGCATCACCCACGACGCAGGTACCCTGCCCCGCGCCTGACCCCGGACCCGACCATGCACAACAATAACAACACCTTGCTTCTGCGTGCCGCGTTGATCTACATCGCCGCCACGGCGCTGATCATCATTGGCGTACAACCCATCTTCATCGGCCTGCTGGCCGAGCGGTTGCATCTGGACCTGAGCCAACAGGGCTGGGTACTTTCCAGTGAAATGAGCGGAACCCTGCTCGGTTGCCTGCTGCTGTCGATACCCAGGCGTCACCCGAGTGGCCGTGGGCTGTACCTGGCGGCAGCCTTTGCAGCGCTGATGTTGAACGTCCTCAGCGCTACGCTGGACACTTTGACGACGTTGATTCTGTGCCGTTTTGCCTGTGGTATCGCTGCAGGTCTGCTGTATGCCGGGTCGATCAGCGGGCTCGGCCGGCTGCCGGGCCAGGATCGCTCGTACGGCCTGTCGCTGCTGATTCAAACCGCTGTCTTTGCCCTGTACGCGACGTGCCTGCCACAACTGGCAGAGCAGTTCGGTCACCGCACGGCGATTGCATCACTGGGTTTCTGGTTCGTGCTGATCGCTATGGCTGCGTTGTTCATTCCGGTACGGCTGCAGCATGCAACACCCGTGCGCCTGGCGCAGCCAGGCGGTGGCTCGGCGATTATCGGGCACTACGCCCTGCTGGGGATGCTGTGCCTGCAGCTGGCCATCTATTCGTTGTGGGGGTTTGTCGAACAGTTGGCGCGCGAACGCGGCATAGACGCGGTGGATGTGGGCTGGGCGTTCGGGCTGGGAATACTGGGTGGCTTGCCTGGCGGTGCCCTGCCCAGCCTGCTGGGTGCACGGGTGAGCCGTGGCCCTATGATCGGCCTGGGCTCGCTGGTAGTGCTGGTGTCAATCACCCTGCTGGCGCGCTATACGCATGATGCCGATCAGCTGTGCATGGCACTGTTTCTGATGAACTTCGGCTGGGTGCTGGCGCTAACCTACTACATGGGGGCAATTGCCACCAATGACCCACGCGGCACGTTAACGCCCTGGGTCAGTGCGCTGCAACTGGGGGCCGCGGCGGCAGCGCCGGCGTTAGTGGCCTTGCAGCAACAGAGTGCCGGGCGGGAAATGATCTTTGCCAGTGCAGGGACGGCGGTGGTGTTGGGGTGTGCGCTGAAGTGCGTGGCCGGCGTGGTTCATCGGCGGGCAGTTCGTGAAGCTGGTTGATGGGGCGCATGAGCCGGTGATGGTGTGCAACGACTGCAGCCTGATCTGACACCGATACCGCCAGTTAGGTTATCTTCGACGCTTCACTGTACCGCCCGGGCCAGACCACCATGCGCATTGTCATTCCCGACGACTACCAGGATGTAATCCGTACGCTCGATTGCTTCGGCAAGCTGAGCGGGCATGCTGTCAGCGTCCTTCATGAGCACGCACCTGCCACGCTGGAACAACTTGCAGCACGCTTTGCCGATGCCGACGCCCTGGTACTCACCCGTGAACGCACACGCATCGACGCCGCCTTGCTCGACCGCCTGCCCAACCTCAAGCTGATCAGCCAGACCGGCAAGGTGTCCAGCCACCTCGACCTGGCTGCCTGCACCGCGCGCGGCATTGCCGTGACCGAGGGGCGGGGATCGCCGGTAGCGCCTGCCGAACTGGCCTGGGCGCTGATCCTCAATGCCCGCCGGCAACTGGTGCCGGCCATTGATGCCTTCCGCCAAGGTCAATGGCAGGTCAACCTGGGTCAGGCGCTGGCCGGGCAGACGCTGGGCATCTGGGGCTATGGCAAGATCGGCCAGCGCCTGGCGCGTTATGCGCAGGCCTTCGACATGCCCGTGCTGGTGTGGGGCAGCGACAGCAGCCGCGCCGCAGCCAAAGCCGATGGCCACTCTGCTGCCGCCTCGCGCGAGGCGTTTTTTGCCGAGGCGGATATTGTCAGCCTGAACCTGCGCCTTTCGGATCAGACACGCCATGGGGTGACCTTCGACGACCTGTCCCACATGAAGCCCGACGCCTTGCTGGTGAACGTCAGCCGCGCGGAACTGATTGCACCAGGCGCATTACTGCAGGCATTGGATGCCGGGCGGCCGGGCTACGCGGCGGTGGATGTTTATGAGGAAGAGCCGTTACTCGACCCGGCCCATCCCCTGCTGCGCCACCCACGTGTACTCAGCACGCCCCACTTGGGGTATGTGGAGAAGAACGGCTACGAGCTGTACTTCGGTGACGCCTTCGACAATGTGCTGGCGTTTTTCGAAGGGGTGCCGAAGAACGTCGCCAACCCGCAAGCTTTGGCACTTCAACGCTTGAACCCAGTGCAGCCTTGAGGTTGCACTACCCAAGCAGGTGCAGCCCCAGCGTAAACACAGCCACGGCCAAGGCGACCAACGACACTCCATGACGTTCCAGATACGCTGACCAACCGGGCGCTGACTGCGACGCGCATCCACATTGGTGCTTGGCCAGGCCGGTCAACCGCGTCTCCACACTGTCCATGCGGTCTGCCTGGGCGCTGGTTGCCAGTACGAGCTTCTTCAGCGCCGTGGTCACCGTGATGGACAGCTCCTCCCGAGCCTGGTTGCTGGCGGCCAGTTGCTGCTGGCACTGCTCAAGGCTCTTGCGGATCGCCCCTTCTTTCTGCACGCGGGCCAGGGTACTTGCCACCAGCTTTTTGTTCAGCGCCTCGATACTGGCCTGCAGTGCTTCGTGTTCGGTGGCCCGCAGGGTCGAAGCGTCCGCCTCAAGGTGGGGCTCGTGCATCCTGTTCCCACTCGCCTCGGCAAGCGGAGTCAGGGTGCCGTGTTCATGTAGCTGGTTCATCAATCACTATCCGGATACTGCGGTAAGGGGCGAGAAGCTATCAAATTGACATCATCGGATCCACTGATGAGTCGCGCAATTCGCGGCTTTCGTCAGAACGTGCGCGTACACTTGCCTTCATGCCACTCGCAGGAGCCGCTTCATGCCCTACCCCATTGAAGAAAAACTGGTCATCGGCGTTGCCTCGAGTGCGCTGTTCGACCTCTCCGTTTCCGATGACATCTACCAGACACAAGGTGTCGAGGCCTACCGCCAACATCAGGAACAGAACCTGGACGAGCCGTTTCCCAGGGGGGTGGCGCTGCCGTTCATTCGCCGCTTCCTGAGCATCAACAAGGCATTCCCCGACCAGTTGCCGGTGGAAGTGGTGCTGCTCTCGCGCAACTCGCCGGAAACCGGCCTGCGGGTGTTCCGCTCCATCAGCCACTATCAGCTGGACATCACCCGTGCGGCATTCATGTCAGGTCGCTCGCCCTACGAGTACATCCCCGCGTTCAATGCTTCGCTGTTCCTCAGTGCCAACGAGGAAGATGTGCAAAAGGCCATCGACGCCAACTACCCTGCCGGGCGTGTGCTGCCTACGCGCATCTACGATGATGAAATCGACACCGAGCTGCGGGTGGCCTTCGACTTCGATGGCGTGATTGCCGACGACGAGGCAGAGAGTGTGTACAAGCGCAACGACAACCTGGACGACTTTCAGGAACACGAGCGCGTGCACAAGGGCACCCCGCATTCGCCGGGGCCTTTGGCAGACCTTTACCGCAAGCTCTCGCGGATACGCATGCTGGAGGACCGCAAGCTGTCCGAAGACCCGACGTACCAGCGGATCCTGCGCATTGCCATCGTCACGGCGCGCAACGCACCTTCGCATGAGCGAGTAGTGACGACCTTGAAGGATTGGGGCGTATCGCCGGATGAGTGCTTTTTTCTAGGCGGTATGGATAAACCCAGAGTGTTGTCGATATTGAAGCCACATGTGTTTTTCGACGACCAGCGCACGCACTTGCAATCGCCAGCGGGGAACCTGCCGATGGTGCATGTACCGTTCGGGGTGGCGAACAGGGTGCGCTCGCCTCAGGCACCAGACCCGCAGCAGGAACAACTGTCAATTTGCGAATTGTCACGCGAGCCATAAACCGCCAGAGCGACACCCTTGACCCACGCCCGCTCGCCGCCGCATGCTCGAGCGCTTCCACCCACGCTCAAGGAACGATTGCATGAAGCTGGAAACGCTTGCCATCCATGCGGGCTTCAGCCCCGACCCGACCACCAAGGCGGTGGCCGTACCGATCTACCAGACCACCTCCTTCGCCTTCGATGACACCCAGCACGGCGCCGATCTGTTTGACCTGAAGGTTGCCGGCAACATCTACTCGCGCATCATGAACCCCACCAACGACGTGCTCGAGCAGCGCATGGCCGCCCTGGAAGGCGGGGTTGGCGCGCTGGCCGTTGCCTCGGGCATGGCGGCTATCACCTACGCCATCCAGACCGTCGCCGAAGCCGGCGACAATATCGTCTCGGTGGCCAAGCTGTACGGTGGCACCTACAACCTGCTGGCGCACACCCTGCCGCGCATGGGTATCCACACCCGCTTCGCGGCCCATGACGACATCGCCGCCCTCGAAGCGCTGATCGACGCGCGTACCAAAGCGGTATTCTGCGAGTCCATCGGCAACCCCGCCGGCAATATCGTCGATATCGCCGCGCTGGCCGAAGCTGCCCACCGCCACGGGGTACCGCTGATCGTCGACAATACCGTGGCCACCCCGGTGCTGTGCCGGCCGTTCGAGCACGGCGCCGACATCGTCGTGCACTCGCTGACCAAGTACATCGGCGGTCACGGCACCAGCATCGGCGGTATCGTCATCGACTCCGGCAAATTCCCCTGGGCCGAAAACAAGGAACGCTTCGCCCTGCTCAACACCCCCGACCCGTCCTACCACGGCGTCACCTACACCGAAGCCTTCGGGCCTGCCGCCTTCATCGGCCGCTGCCGTGTGGTGCCCTTGCGCAACACGGGCGCCGCGCTGTCGCCGTTCAATGCTTTCCTGATCCTGCAAGGCCTGGAAACCCTGGCCCTGCGCATGGAGCGCCATACCGAGAACGCGCTAAAGGTCGCCCATTACCTGCAAGCCCACGAGCAGGTGGCCTGGGTGAAGTTCGCCGGGCTGCCCGACCACCCCGAACATGAACTGGCCCAGCGCTACACCGGCGGCAAGCCGGCGTCGATCCTGTCGTTCGGTATCAAGGGTGGCCAAGCGGCTGGCGCGCGCTTCATCGACGCGTTGCAGTTGGTGGTACGCCTAGTGAACATCGGCGACGCCAAGTCACTGGCCTGCCATCCCGCTTCCACTACTCATCGTCAGCTCAACGACGAGGAACTGGAGAAGGCCGGCGTGCCACGGGACATGGTGCGCCTGTCGATCGGCATCGAACACAGTGACGACATCATCGCCGACCTGGCCCAGGCCTTGGAGGCCAGCCGCGGCTGATTCCTCCGCGCCCTACCCAATGT
Organism: Pseudomonas putida; assembly: GCA_041879295.1. NCBI lineage: Bacteria > Pseudomonadati > Pseudomonadota > Gammaproteobacteria > Pseudomonadales > Pseudomonadaceae > Pseudomonas > Pseudomonas putida. The sequence goes on from CP047152.1 coordinate 3,526,858, forward strand.
CGAAGGCGGGCGCACCTTCATCAAGCCTGGATGCACCCGCAATGACCCTGTTTTACCTGAAACTCACCATCACCCCCCTGCTGATGTGGGCCATCTCCCTCGCCTCCCGGCGCTGGGGCGGCCTGCTAGGCGGTTTGCTGTCCGGCCTGCCGATCACCTCGGCGCTGGTGATGACCTTCCTGTGCCTGGAACAGGGCACGGCCTTCGCCCTGGGCGCGTTGCCCGGCGCACTGGGCGGCCTGGCGGCGGTGCAGGCCACCTACACCGTCTACCTGCTGGCCACGCGCACACTCGGCATCGCCGTGGCCGTACTGCTGGCGTTGCTGTTCTATGGCCTGGCGGCCTATGCCTTTACCCACTGGGGCAGCCTGTACCTGTCGATTGCAGTGGCGTTGGCGCTGATCGGCGTGCTGATCCGCGCCAGCAGCCGCGAGCCCAAACCTGATACCTTGGCCCGCCCCCGGCACCGGCACTGGGAAATCCCGTTGCGCATGGTATCTGCCACTTCCCTGCTGATGATCACCACCAGCCTGGCCAGTTGGCTGGGCCCGGCGACCAGTGGGATGCTGGCGCCCATTCCGGTGATTGCGTGGCCACTGGTGGTGTTCGCCCATGTGCAGGGCGGGCGAGCCGGGATGGCGGCGATGGTGCGGGGCAATGCGATCGGCGCGGTGGGAGTGATTGCGTTCTATCTGGTCTTGGCGGGGCTGCTGGAAACGTGGGGCGTTGGTGTGACCATCGGGCTGGCCATGCTGTGCGCTGTGGTGCTGACCATTGGGCTGGCCGCTGTGTTGCGGCGACGTTGATAGCCCGTTGGGGCTGCTTCGCAGCCCATCACAGGCAGCCAGCGCCTGCAGGAACCGAGCGCACTGCTCGCACCTGCGGTCTTAGTCGAACGCCCCGTTCAACACCTCATAGATGATCCCGGTCGCCACGGCGACCAGAATCAGGTCTGCGCCCGCTTGCATCCACTCATACCCGTCGTAGTGAGGCAGCTGCCCCAACAGACGGCCATCCAGTTTCTTGGCGATACCAGGTGGCAGGGGCTTGCCGCGGGCCAGGTTCTTCTGAATGCCTGGAGGCAATGCCGGGCCCGGGCTCCAGTAGTTGCGGTGGCCACCGAGGATACCCAATACATCGCCACGGTCGATGGACGGGCCGCCGTGCCAGTCATTGCCGCCGGCGCTCTGCTTGTGGCCGCCCGAATTGCCCTGGCCCTGGGCGTGCGGCGCCTGGCCCTTGCCGTGCCCCTGACCTTGGCCCTGGCCCTGGCCTTTGCCATTACCCGGGTCGGCGAGCACCGGGCCAGAGGCCAAGGCCACCGCCAATGAGGTGACAACGGCTGTCATGATTGTTGATCTGGCCATGTGAGCATCCTTTGCGAGAGAGGTTGCCCCACACTATAGACGGTGCGCACGCCTGCTTCACTTGCAACAGCCTCAGCAGGGAGGCTGACAAGGCAGGCACGCTTCGGCCACAATCGGTCGCCTGGTCCACGCTGGGAAGCACTGCATGCTCACTACCCTCGCCATCGGCAACTACCGCTCGATCAACCACCTGGTCCTGCCGCTGGGCCAACTCAACCTGGTGACCGGTGCCAACGGCAGCGGCAAATCCAACCTGTACAAGGCGCTGCGCCTGCTGGCCGAAACCGCACAGGGCGGTGTGGTCGAAGCCCTCGCCCGTGAAGGCGGGCTGGATTCGACCTGGTGGGCCGGCCCAGAAACCAGCGCACGAATGCGGCGCGGCGAAGTGCCCATCCAAGGCCAGCATCCGAGCGAAGCCAGGCGCCTGCGCCTGGGCTTTGCCACCGAGGACCTCGGGTTTGCCATCACACTCGGCCTGCCAATTCCCCTGCCGTATCCGACCGCGTTCATGCTCGACCCCGAAATAAAGTGCGAGGCCATCTGGGGCGCTGGCGCCTATCGGCCCTCGTCCTTGCTGGTCGAGCGCAAGAACGCCTTGGTGCGGGCCCGCGAGGGCAACAGCTGGGCGGTGCTTGATCAGCATGCTGACAGCGGCGAGAGCTTCTTCAACATCGTCGGCCGGCCCCGCCAGGCACCGGAAATCGGTGACCTGCGCGCATTCATCAATAGCTGGCGGTTTTACGATCACTTCCGGATTGACCGTGATGCGCCTTGCCGTCAACCCCAACTGGGCACTCGCTCGCCGGTACTGCATCACGACGGGCGCAACCTGGCCTCGGCGTTGCAGACCATTATCGAAATTGGCGATGTGGAGGATCTGGTGGAAGCGCTGAATGACGCGTTTCCCGGCAGCCGTCTGGAGATCAATGCGCCACCTGGCGGGCTGTTCAGTGTAAGGCTGCACCAGCACGGTCTTTTGCGCCCGCTCGAGGGTGCTGAATTGTCGGACGGCACCCTGCGTTATCTTCTGCTGATGGCCGCCCTGCTTACACCACGGCCGCCATCGCTGATGGTCTTGAACGAACCGGAAACCAGTCTGCACGCGGACCTGCTTCCGGCCTTGGCGCGGCTGATCATTCGTGCATCACGCCGTAGCCAGGTTTGGGTGGTATCGCACAGTGCGCCATTAATCAACGCGCTGGCAGCCTGTGACGGGTGCAATGTGCTAGAGCTGGAAAAAATACAAGGGCAAACCCAGCTGCGGGGGGTTGGGTTGCTGGATGAGCCGCTGTGGCGCTGGGCTGACTGAATTCAAGGACGGTATGAGCCCGGCATGACTAACCGGCCCCGGTAATCTCATCCATGAACTGGGTAAGAAAGGTTTCAAGCCGGGTATGACGCTCGGCAGCAAGGCGAGCCCCTTCTTGGGTTTTAAAGCCCGAGGCGAGCTTGAGCAGTTTGGTCTGGAAGTGGTCGATGGCATACGCCCCGTCCTGGTACGCCCTCTGCTGCGCGAAAGGATTCTCGAAGTCATAGAGCGCCGACCCCATTCGCCCGGAGACGTAAAAACACCGGGCAATACCCACCGCGCCTATGGCGTCAAGCCGGTCACTGTCCTGAAGGATGCAGGCCTCAAGTGTCAGCGGTTCGAGTCCTGCCGAGTAACTGTGTGTTTTGATCGCATGCACTACTTGCTCAACGCGCCCACTCGGCCAGCCCATCTCAGCAAGGGCTGATGCAGCCTTGTTCGCCGACAACGTCGAAGCCTGCCCACGTAACGGCGAATGCTTTTCCACTGCCACACAGTCGTGCAGCACCGTCGCCGCAAGCAAGATTTCAAGGTCGCCACCCTCTACCCGCTGGATCCGGTGCGCATTGACCCACACGCGCTGAATATGGGCCAAGTCGTGGGAGCCATCACGCTGGTCGGACGGCAGATACTTCAGCAAGTCAGTGGCAAGAGACTGATAAGGGGCAAACGCTTCGCGGGTCATCTTCGGTAGATTCCATTTCCGGTGAATGCACGGGTTCACGGGTGCCGTCCGGACGCTGCCTTGGGCAAGTACCGAGAGCCTGCATGTCGGTTTCAAAGCCTGTACAGCACTGGCAGGAGCAGCCTTGTGCTGCAATGAGGATGTTACTGCCAAAGTAATTCCTCAGTCCTATCAGCACCTTGCTACTAAGTATTTCCGTCAACAACACGTTTGTTACTGGGAGCACTTGTATTCGATCAGCAAGGAGTCAATGGATGTCCGCTCGCTTTTCCTCCCCCGCCACCCGTATTCGCCAAACCGCACTAGCGGTCAGCTTCGCGGGCTCGCTGCTGGGCACTGCAAATGCCAGGGCTGAGCCAGTGGATTACAGCACCCCGGCAGATTCGTTAGCCAGCGCTGAACAGGATGGCGCCATGGAGCTTGCGGCAACCACCGTCTCCAGCATGGCCCTGGGTGCCACCACCGAAGGCACCGGCAGCTACACCACCGGCTCGGTCAATACCGCAACCGGGCTGCGGCTGTCTGCACGCGAGACACCCCAATCGGTCAGCGTGGTCACCCGCCAGCAGATTGAAGACCAGAACCTGAACGATGTTGCCCAAGTGCTTGAACAGACACCAGGCGTGGTCGTTGACAGCATGGGGCCCGCCGGAAGCGACGCCAACCATATCTACGTGCGCGGCTTCGAGGTCGGCAGCATCCAGGTGGACGGCATCAACCGCCCCGATACCTTTGGCTTCAGGGACGACCTCTCCGACATGGTGTCGTATGACCGGGTAGAGGTAGTGCGCGGTGCCACGGGCCTGATGTCCGGCACTGGCGACCCGGGCGCCACCGTCAACCTGATCCGCAAGAAGCCGACCCTGGAAACACAACGCAAGCTGACCTTGAAAGCGGGCTCGTGGGACAACTACCGCACCGAACTAGACGTTTCTGGCAAGTTGACGCAAAGCGGCAATGTCCGCGGGCGTTTTGTCGCCTCCAATACCGACAGCCAGAGCTACGTCGACCGCCAATCGCTGGAACGGCAGGTGGCCTATGGGGTGCTGGAGTGGGACATCACCGACAGCACGATGCTGACAGCGGGTGCGGAATATCAGGAGATGGACAACGACGGGGCAGGCAACCACGGCTTCCCGATGTTCAATTCAGATGGCAGTCACTTCAGCCCCTCCCGCACGTTCAATTCAGCTTCGGACTGGAGCTATCACAAGCGTCGCACCAAGACGGTATTCACTACGCTGGAGCATCAACTGGACAACGGCTGGCAGTTGAAAGTGAATGCCGAACACAGCCGTCGCAGCTATGACGACACCTTTGCCACGGCTGCCAGCGGCACCGTCAAGCCCGATGGCAGTGGCATCAGCACCTGGACGGGGCGTTGGGCCGGCGAGCCCCGGCAGACCTCGTTCGACCTGTCGGCGTCGGGCCCGTTCGAGCTGTTTTCACGCGAGCACCAGGCCTACCTCGGGGCCAGTCACTACCGCGCCTACTACCGCAACGACGGTTACCCACTGTGGACGATCCAGACCATCGACAACATTTACACCTGGGACGGTTCGCTGGCGATACCAGACGCCATCCATGCCAAGTCCTCGGAGGACGCGCTGGATGAAACCCAGGACGGCCTGGTGGCTTCGGTACGCTGGAGCCTGGCCGATGACCTGTCGCTGATTACCGGGGCGCGGCTGATCGACTGGAAACGCGACGAAACCTCTACCACCCTGTCGTCCGGCGCGACAAGCCGCACTTCGCGTAGCGAAACCGGAGTCGTCACGCCCTACCTTGGCCTGGTGTATGACCTCAACGAGCACTGGTCGGCGTATGCCAGTTACACCACCATTTTCAAACCGCAGAGCAACAAGGATATCAACGGGACCTACCTGGACCCGTTGGAAGGCGTTAACTACGAGCTCGGTCTGAAGAGTGAGTTCTGGGACCAGCGCCTGACCGCGGCTTTCAGCGTTTTCGAGGTACACCAGGACAACCTGGCGGTAGCCGACGGAAGCAACCTGGCGCCAGACGGCAACCAGGCCTACCGTGCCGAGTCGGGTACCAAGACACGCGGTTTCGAGATGGAAATGGCGGGCGAGGTTTTGCCTGATTGGCAGGTCTCGGCCAGCTACACCTATGCGGTGAGCAAGGATTCGGATGGCGACCGCCTGAACACTGAAATACCGCGAGACACCTTGAAACTGTTCACCAGCTACCGCCTGCCGACCCTGCCACAGTTGAAGGTCGGGGGTGGTGTGCGCTGGCAGGGTACCGAGTATTACAAGAGCGCCGGGCCCAACAACGAAACGTTCACCCAGGACCCCTACAGCGTGGTCGACCTGATGGCTCAATATGCCTTCACGCCGCAGACCAGCGTTTCACTGAACCTCAACAACGTGTTTGACAAAACCTACTACACGGCGATTGGCGCGCGCGGCTGGTATGGCAGCCCACGCAGCGCCACGGCCACGTTGGTGTACGCGTTCTGACCCGCCAAGGCGACGCCTGATTGCCCCCTGAGTTCGCTGATCAGAACACCGACCATCCGATCCGCGAACTGAGCAGCTCAAGCGCCGCCATCCCGGCCAGGGAGTTGCCCGCAGCATTCAGCTCTGGCGACCACACGCATACGGTAAATTGCCCCGGCACGATCGCCACGATACCGCCACCCACGCCACTCTTGCCAGGCAAACCCACCCTGAAGGCAAAATTCCCCGCCTCGTCATACAGCCCGCTGGTGGCCATGATCGAGTTCACTTGTTGGGTCTGGCGCCGCGTCAGGATCTGCTCACCGCTGTGCTTGCAGAACCCATCATTGGCCAGGAAGCAGAATGCCCGCGCCAGGTCCAGGCAGTTCATTTGCAGTGCGCAGTAACTGAAGTAACTGCGCAGCACCGTCTCGACCTCGTTGTGGAAGTTGCCAAATGACTGCATCAGGTACGCCATGGCAGCGTTGCGCGCGCGAAACTGATATTCCGAATCAGCGACCCGGGTATTGATCGAGATGTGAGGGTTGCCTGAAAGCCGTCGGACAAAATCGCGCATCGACAACGTGGGGGCCGCGAAGCGCGACTGATTGATATCGCAGATCACCAATGCCCCGGCATTGATGAACGGGTTACGCGGCCGCCCGCGCTCGAACTCCAGCTGCACCAACGAGTTGAACGGCTGCCCCGAAGGCTCATGCCCCAGCCGCTCCCAAATGGCTTCCCCCGAATGGCCAATGGCCTGAACCAGGCTGAACACCTTGGAAATGCTCTGCACCGAGAATGGCACCTGCGCGTCGCCTGCGCAGTGATAACTGCCATCGTTGCCATAGACAGCGATGCCCAGCTGGTTCGCCGGCACGTCCGCCAGCGCGGGAATGTAGTCAGCGACTTTGCCCTTGCCGATCAAGGGACGTACTTCTTCGAGAATCTCGTTCAACAGCGTTTGCATGGAAGGCCCTGTATCAATCCCCAGACGACGGCGAGGGGCAGTCTTCTTGACGAAGACCGAGCGGGAGAGATCACACATTCAGAAACAAATCACCGTAAGCGTCGTCATCGCCAGGAAGATCGCCGCGCGTTACGGCCGTGAAGGCAGCTGTAAAAAGCTGCGAGGGCCGGCCACGCGCCGCACCGATGTTGTGGGAATTTCCCCAACGATCCGGCCATCACGCGGCTGGCTGGGTAAAACGGATCGAAGCGTGGATTGGGGTTTCAAAAATCAATGAATACGGCGAGTGCACTGAGCAGCAAACAGAGGCTCGCGACAGCCGTTAAATGCACGCGCATCGGCAGATACCACCCAGGCACCGCTTGCGCCAGTTTGCGATCCTGCCAAAGATGGCCGATAAAACCAAAGGTCAACACTAGACACCCCACCGGCACAGGCAGCAACGCGCCAACCCAACCGATCAGGGCCGGTATAACGCTCCACACCAGTCGCTCTTGACGCTGCTTCGCGGGCAACCCCTGCAACGTCATGGCGAACCCCCAGTGCAGGGCACCGACGAAGCTCAATATCACCGCGCCATAGCCAACCAGCATCATCGAGAAAAACGCTCGATACTCAGCCCAAAAAAGGATGAGCAGCGTCAAACCAATAAACGGCAGCAGACCGCCGTACCCCAGGGCAGCGAAGCGGCTTGGAGATAACGCAGTAGCATCGGTATTCATCTGGGCGCCCCTTCGCGACGGTTCAGGACCGGACGTCAACTGTGTCGTCCAATGAGGTTAAGGAATTCGTGCCGCGTAGAGGGGTCGTCGCGAAATTCACCTAACATCACGGATGTCATCATCACCGAGTTCTGCTTCTCTACCCCGCGCATCATCATGCACATATGCTTGGCTTCGATCACGACCGCCACTCCTGCAGCATCCGTGACTTCCTGCACGGCATACGCGATTTGCCGCGTGAGGTTTTCCTGTATCTGTAAACGACGAGCGAACATGTCCACCACGCGTGCAACCTTGGAAAGGCCTAACACGCGTCCTGTTGGCAGGTACGCGACATGAGCCTTGCCAATAAACGGCAGCATGTGGTGTTCGCACAATGAGTAGAGCTCAATGTCACGCACCACAATCATTTCATCGTTTTCACTCTCGAACAGAGCACCGTTTACAACCTCGTGAAGATCCTGGGCATACCCGTTGCACAAGTACTGCATCGCTTTTGCCGCACGCTGGGGTGTGTCCAGAAGCCCTTCGCGCTGCGGGTTCTCACCAATGCCGACGAGGATTTCATGAAAGTGCTCGGCTAACGAATGTGACATTTGGACTCCTCACCGCTACAGCGGTGCCCGCCATCGGGATGTGGTAGCCAGGCCAAGCGTGGCCTCAATCGACAGAACAGCCTGTAAAGAACCGAAAACAGGGGACGTAGCGGGCGCCAGGCCAGTGGCGCGACCCACAGGCCCACATCGGCAGCACGCCAACTCCACAAGGTGGCGTCCAAGCCTGTAACCCAGTGCCCGCTCGCGAACCTTCCATGCAGGCATGACCTCAGTTGTTCAACCGTGAAGCCCAATGCCCCTGCATCGAAATCATCAGCACTGATGTCAACCAGGGTGAGCTTTCCACCGGTCGAGTGCCTGCGCAGGAAGGCGATCTCCCGAGCGCACAATGGGCAGGCGCCGTCGAAGTACAGGGTGAAGGGCCACTTGCAATACATGTACAACCTCTCATGCTTGTACAGATTTTTGTATAAGTTAGCTGAAACCAGGAAATTCGCAATGGGGGGGGTTATAGGGGGGCTGGGGGGTGTTCGCCGGTGGATTTGTGTTGCCGGTGAGATCGAGCGCCGCCCGCGCGGCGCATCGCGAGCTGCGCTCGCTCCTACGTTTGTTTCGGGCCAGTAATGCCTGTGAGAGGCGCGCGCGACCGCCTTGTTTGTACGACGCGATATCGCGCCATGCGCCAAGGCGTTCGCGCGCAAATCCCCAGGAATCATTGGCCCGAAACAAACGTAGGAGCGAGCGCAGCTCGCGATGCGCCGCGCGGGCGGCGCGCGATCTCACTGCCACCAAACCTCCCATGGCAGTTAGCTGAAACCAGGAAATTCGCAATGGGGGGTATAGGGGGCTGGGGTGCTCGCCGGTGGATTTGTGTTGCCGGTGAGATCGAGCGCCGCCCGCGCGGCGCATCGCGAGCTACGCTCGCTCCTACGTTTGTTTCGGGCCAGTAATGCCTGTGAGAGGCGCACGCGACCGCCTTGTTTGTACGACGCGATATCGCGCCATGCGCCAAGGCGTTCGCGCGCAAATGCCCCAGGAATAATTGGCCCGAAACAAACGTAGGAGCGAGCGCAGCTCGCGATGCGCCGCGCGGGCGGCGCTCGATCTCACTGCCACCAAACCTCCCATGGCAGGCACCCTCCACTCGCCGCAACCAGATTTGCTAAGATCGCGGCATTCCCGCTGGGTGAACTGCGTATTCACTCGAGCCCTTTGCAGCCTGCTGGAACACCCGATGAACAAACTGATCCTGCCTTTCACCATCTTCGTTAGCGTCATCATCACAGGGAAGATCGCCGAGCATTACGGCCTGGAGGGCAGCTGGAAAGTCGGCCTACTGTGCCTCGTTGCAGCTGCCGTCCAGATCGCGGTTACCCGCTTTCAGCGCCACCAGCGGCACAAAGCCGAGCTTTAAAGGGCGCGGGGCCCTCTGGATGATCACGTTATGGGGACCTTTCTTTCACCCAATTTTTACAGTGGCTTGGGCAGGATGAAGCTATCCCTACGTGATAGTACTTAGCCCGCCTCGGCGGGCTTTCTTTTGCCCGCATATTTCCTATCGACGTTTTGAGGAACGGGAGCGGGTCGAAAAATCAGAAATTACCCCTTCCTTGTAGGCCATTTCCCAAAGATACTCCTCGCGCCTGATTTTCGTTGCACATGGAAATAGTCAGCCCTAGTCTCGATCCGTCGCTGCCAATTCAGCGACCGGTTTTGACAGACCGCTGACGTTGTCCTCATGTGCTCGCTTTCATGGCGGCTGTACGTGTGGGCACCCTGTGGTGCGCCGAGTGCCAACGTCTCGGTCTGTCAACCCGCGTACAGCTGCCACCATCTTGTTTGACAGCAAGGTTGAGGTAGCTCCACTTTCCGACGTTGGAGTTACGCCATGCTCAAGATCGTTCCAGATCCACCCCACAGAACCCTCTGCCTTGAAGACACCCTGATCCAGGCCACGGATTACGCGCTTTGCGCGGCGACCGTCGTGCATCAGGCAATGCTGCTGCAGCCCAAGTCACCCGCGTCGATTCTGATGATGGCCTCGATGCATGAACTGGAGACCTTGAGAGCTTTACTCGAGTCCGCAATAGCCCAAGTGCAGATGCCCAGTGAGCCTCGGACTATGCATTGACGTGTCGCTGATGTACTGCCTGGGCCGGCCTCTCTGCGGATACCCCCTCCCAGGCACTCCCTCAGCCTTGAAGACTGCCGTGCTCCTGTAGGAGCGGTTCACCCGCGAATAGGCCCGTACAGGCTGAAGCAATCTTGGGGAAACTGAACAATGTCCACAGAAGAAACCAAATTCACCGTCGGCAAAACCACCTTCTACCAAGGTGAAAACCAGACCCATCCCCTCTTCCGCATCGAAGCCGGTATCCCTTGCCAAAGCGCACGTGAACAGGCGTCCGAGCTGATGGGCTATGCACGGGACATGACCCTGGATGGATTGATGGAAGACAAACCTCAGTTGATCTGGGCTTCGCACTACCTTTGCGCTTTGGCCAAGGCGCTCATGGATGATGCTGAACTGGGCATGATGCGCTGAATGACTCATTTTTGACTGGGTGCCTTCAAGACCTATGCGACTCCCGGTTTTGAAGGCGACTCAGCGACCTAACCCCTGCCCCTTTCTTGCTAGACGTGATCCAAGATTCAGCTCCATCGATTGCGACATCAAAGCCGAACCCACACGCAAAGGCTCCGGTGCTTTGGCCTCAGAAGCGCTCATCACCGATAGCCGGCAAGATCAGCTCCCGTACGAACGAAGCCCCGGACAAGCGCAACAGCGCGTCGACCATAGTGACCACATCATGCACCGGTACCTGGCGCCGCTCGCCACGTGCTGCGGCTTGTGCCAATGGAGTGTTCAGGGAGTCGTCGGTATTCAGATAACCCAGTTGAAGCACGGTCACCGCCAGGTTGTCATCCCTAAAACCTTCGCGCAGCGCATCAGCCATGCCGTTGAGGGCGAACTTTGAGGCGCCAAACGCTACCTCCGGGCGCCCACTCTGGCGAAGAGCTGAGGTCGAACCGGTGAGGATCAACTGCGGCCGGGGCGCGCCAAGCAACTTGGGCACCAGGCGCTTGAGCAGAAGCAGCGTGGCCGTGATATTCACCTCGACCAGCCTGGTGATCGATTCGTCGCTGTCGTCAAGGAATGCATAGTGCTCACTGAAGGCGTGTTCTTCCCAGATGCCAACGTTGTAGATCAGGACATCCAGATCGGCAGGAGTCCGATCCGCGATCTGTGCTACAGCCGCCGTTGGCTTGGCAAGGTCGGCATCGACCCACTGCAGATCGATGCCCGGGGCAAGGGCCAAGTCTGGCGGCTGATTGCGTGATACGCCGATCAGCGTGTCCCCTGGCTTGCCGAGCCCTTCGAGCAAAGCCCGGCCCAACCCTCTGCCGGCGCCTACGATCATCATCTTCATCTGTTGCTCCTTTTAACTGAAATGCTCCAAGCTTCCCTGGGCCGCTCAACTCCACCGGACATTCAGTACGACGAAGTGCAGCAGGATCCAGACCATCAACAGCAGATGGGTCAGTTGCAACCCTTCCTGGCGGATCCAGTAGCCGAACCATATCCCGCCCAGCAGCATCGCGAGCAGGAACCCGAGCGCTGCGCTCAAGGCCAGGTTCAACCAGGGCCGCGCCACCTCCAAGCCGGCGCCAAGCAGCAGTTCATAGCACCCGACCCAGGCCGCGAGAGCGGCGGCTGCCTGTGTCAGCACTATGATCGACAAGGCCAAGCGATGGATGGCGTGAGAGGTCATCGCTCGCACCAGCAGAGGGAGGCTGATTCCGGGAGGTTGGGCCAGCGGCGCCATCGACATGGTCTCCCCGATCGCCCCGGCTGAGCTGGCAAAGGCCTGCAGGTTGTTGATCAGGCTGATACTCAGCCACAGGCTCAAGCCAACGCAGCAGGTGATCTGGAAAATCAGCAGTGAAGTCGGAGTGTCCATTCCTGGTCCTTTGTGAGTTCGTTTCCGAAAGCAGCGAGAGCGTCCGGACGCCACTCTAAAACCTTGACTTAACTCGAGGTCAATACCGGTTTTCCAATAAGGCAGCCAGGGGCGACAACCTCAACCGTTTGTTCAAGCCGCCTGTAAGTCTTAGAAGTTTGTCGAGGTCTTGGGCGACCGACCGAGCCGCGCCGATCAACGCCACAGGTATTACCCACTGGAGGATCCGGGATAGAGCCAACCGGTTTGCTATGCTCTCTACTTCGGCTGGCCTGAAGGCGCCGAGCGTGTGCGGCATTGGCCAAGATGCTTGAGATTTTTCTATCCGCGTTTGTGAAAAACGAATCAAGGAGTGGAGTAACAGACATGCCAGCTTGCCCCCTACCCTCTGATGAAGCACTTCGTCAGCGCACACTTGATGACATGAACTTGGTCGATACGCCGGCCGAGCATTATCTTGATACCTTGGTACGACTCACCCAAGAACTAGCCCAGGTCGAGACCGTTCTGATCAGCCTAATCGATCAGGATCGGCAGTGGTTCAAGGCTCGGATCGGCATCGAGGTAAGCGAGACGAAACGCAATGTGTCCTTTTGCGGCTACGCGATTCTCGGCGAAGATACCTTGATGGTTTCCGACGCCAGGTGCGACTCACGCTTCGAGGACAATCCCCTCGTGCTGAACCCACCCTATATCCGGTTCTATGCGGGCCACCCGTTACGTGCCTCAAATGGCAAAGCCATTGGCACCCTGTGCATGTTCGATCCTCGGCCGCGGAAGCTCAGCGAAGCGCAACAGGCTAATTTTCGGGACTTAGCCACGCTCACCGAGGGTTATTTGCAACTGCGGAGCCTAGCTCAGGTCAATCGCGCCTTGCGTGTTGAAATGGATCGCGGGCAGCGCAGGGCTTTGCTTGATCCTTTGACACAACTATGGAACCGCGGGGCGTTGGCAGCATTTCAGAATCGAGAGCTTCGTTTGGCTGAAGAGCGAGGTTTACAGCTAGGTGCCGTATACGCAGACCTCGACCGTTTCAAATCCGTCAATGACGAGCATGGCCACGATGCCGGCGATAAAGTGCTCTGCGAGTGTGCCCGCCGACTGCGGGCTACGCTTCGGCCAGATGACCTGCTGGTACGCCAGGGAGGAGAGGAGTTCGTGGCCCTGCTACGGGTTAAAGATAGCCAAGAATTAACGCAGATTGCGGAGCGCTTGCGTCAGTCAATCGGCAGCGCGCCGTTTTTGATACCCGGCGGCCCTCGGAAAATGACCATCAGCATTGGATGCACCCTGCTTACCCCTGGTGAGCAGATTGATGATGCAATAAAGCGCGCTGACGGCGGTCTCTATGCGGCCAAACATGGGGGGCGTGACCAAGTTGTCTATGTGCCAGCGTTATCCTGAGGAAGTTAAGACTCGGTAACATGGGGCGAGACTCTACCTATACGAGATGCGCTAGCGTATTGGCCACCCCGGTCTCCAAGTGGGTTCTCCTTCGCAAGCGTGTCGAGCCAAGGCCGCCCTGGAGGCGCTGATTCGCGCCGCCGGGGCAGTTCGCAGCTCATCCCTGAGTTTTTTTGCTGCGGTACTCGGTGGTGGTCATGCCGGCGTAGCCCCAGTTATCGGTGTCGACCTCCTCGATCACGATATGGGTGAGCTCAGGTTTCTTTCCGAGCACTCGCTGCAAGGTCTCGGTGATTTCCTTGATGACCTGGGCTTTCTGATCACGGGTGACGCCGTCGCGAGTGATGCGGACGCTGACGAAGGGCATGGTATTACTCCTATGGGCTGGGGAAATCAGGGCACGGAGGCGGGATGCCTCCCCGTTACGTTCAGCCTATTACCATTTGCCGACACTCATACCGCCGTCGACCGGCAACACCACGCCCGTGGTGAACCCGGCGTTGGCCAGGTAAAGCACGGCGTCGGCAATGTCGCTTACGCGGCCGATGTGTCCGGCCGGTTGCAGGCCGTTGAGGAAGTCGAAGCTGGCCGGATCGTGCATCGGCGTCTCGATGATGCCGGGAGCCACCGCGTTAACCTGGATGTTGTGCGACGACAGCTCCAGCGCCAGCGCGCGGGTGACCTGGTTGAGCCCCCCCTTGATCAGCACCGGCAGGGCGGCGGGCACGGCGATGTTGGGTTGCAGCGCCACAGCGGCGGTGATGTTGATGATGTGGCCCTGACGCCGCTCGATCATGTGCGCGGCGGCGGCCTGGGAGGCGTAGACCACGCCCTTGAGGTTGGTCTCCAGCATGCCTTGGATGTCTTCCGGGCTGTATTCGATGAAGGGTTTGGGCAGGAAGAAGCCAGCATTGTTGACCAACACGTCGACCTGGCCGAAGGCATCGATGCTGGCCTGAATCAGGCGGCGGGCGGTCTCAGGCTTGGCGATATCGCCGGCCACGCCGATGAAGGCGGGGCTGTCCAGTTGTGCCTTGGCCTCGGCGAGGCGTTCGGCGGAGCGAGCATTGCCGACCACATTGAAGCCACTGGCGAGGAAAGCCTTGGCCAGGCCGAAGCCGATGCCGCTGGAGGCGCCGGTGATCACTACCGTTTTGCTGTTGCTCATGTCGTATCTCCCAATCAGGTGGCGCCGAAGAGCGCCGTTGGGAGGACTATATTTTTGCTTCAGATAAGGATAAATATGGCAGCGAGAACTTCAGTTGATACATGGTGTAATCAATGCAGCGGCATTTCGACGACGTCCTACTCGGCAGCATCGAGCTGTTCTGTCTGGCGGCGGAGCTGGGCAGCTTCACCGCAGCCGGTCTCGCGGCGGGCGTGACGCCGGCAGCGGTCAGTCGCTCGATCAGCCGCCTGGAAGAGCGCTTGGGCTCCAGACTGTTCGTCCGTACCACTCGCAGCATCCGTCTTACCGAGGGCGGGCGAGGCTACTACGAACAGTGTCGTCAGGCACTGACCCAGCTGGTGGAGGCCGAACGGGTAGTGACCGGGCAGCAGCAGGAGCCTTCGGGCACGCTGCGCATCAGCCTGCCCACGACCTACGGGCACCACCGAATCCTGCCGTTGCTGCCCGAGTTTCGCCGGCGCTACCCGAAGGTGCAGGTCGACATCCACCTGGGCAACCGCAATATCGACTTTGTCGGCGAGGGCTACGACCTGGCCATCCGCGTGCGTGCACAACCGGATTCGACCCTGATCGCCCGGCCGCTGGAAGACGCCCGGCTGGTGGTGGTGGCCACTCCAGATTACTTGGCACACGCGGGCGAGCCGCAGAGCCTTGAAGAACTGGCGCGGCATGACTGCATCCAGTTCGAACTGCCCAGCAGCGGTCGGCGCATCGCCTGGCTGTTCGACGAGGGGGGCTGCGAACGGGAAGTCCTCACCCAGGGCGGCTGCGTCTGCTCGGACGACGTGCTCGGTGGCGTGACCTTGGCCAAGCACGGCGCGGGACTGTTCCAGACCTACCGCTTCATCGTCGAGCGCGAGCTGGCCGAGGGCTCGCTGGTCGAGGTGCTGCGGCCCTTCGCGGGCCGCTCGCGGCCGTTCACCCTGCTATATCCCCAGGGCCGGCACATGCCGTTGCGCCTGCGAGCATTCGTCGACTTCATCATGGACAAGCGGCGCCACTGGGCCGCTGGCAGCTGAGGGGACGTATCACTCTGTATCAGTGCCATGGTGGATGCGGCGCCGATGGGCCAGCCTGTAGTTGGCCTTGGACCGATATCCGGTTTAGCACCTGCCGGCCCAGCACCGGGCCGGTGGCATGGATGGACTCACGCTCACCTCAGACGCACGCCACGATCTCGAACGAGGTTAAGCAGCACAACCTCAAATTCGGTGGAGCGCCTGCCTCGGCGGTCAACGACTACAGCATTTCGCTCTACACCCACGTCGATCCTGGCGAGGTTGACGGCATGAGAATTCGCGGTGGTGTTATCCTGAGAAGTCACGCAAAAGTCACGCAAATGAAAAAGGCCACTCCTTTCGGAAATGGCCTAAGTCATTGAAATATATGGTCGGGACGGAGTGATTCGAACACTCGACCCCTTGCACCCCATGCAAGTGCGCTACCGGGCTGCGCTACGCCCCGACTGGGCTTTGAAGCATGTTCTCAATCTTGCCGAGAACGTTGAAGAATGTACCCTAACCTCCTGATAAATGGAAGCTTTTTCTCAAAAAAATTTCCACTCATCAGAAACCCGGCTCACTTCTTCAAAACCACCAATACATCCTCCAATTCAACAATCATCTGCCGAATCAGCTGCTTGTACTGGCTGGATTCATCTTTAGCCTCATCACTGGAGAGCCTCAACCGCGCCCCGCCAATGGTGAACCCCTGGTCATACAGCAACGCACGAATCTGACGGATCATCAGCACATCCTGCCGCTGGTAATACCGCCGGTTCCCCCGCCGCTTCACAGGGTTCAGCTGGTCGAACTCCTGCTCCCAATACCGCAGCACGTGTGGCTTTACGGCACACAACTCACTCACTTCACCAATGGTGAAGTAGCGTTTGCCCGGTATGGGGGGCAGTTCGTCGTTATGGCTTGGTTCCAGCATAGGCCTCAACCCGGGCCTTCAACTTCTGCCCTGGACGAAAGGTGACGACGCGCCGTGCGGTGATCGGGATCTCTTCCCCTGTCTTGGGGTTGCGGCCCGGCCGCTGGCGTTTGTCGCGAAGGTCGAAGTTGCCGAAACCGGACAGCTTGACCTGCTCGTTCTCTTCAAGTGCGTGCCGAATTTCTTCAAAAAACAGCTCGACCAGCTCCTTGGCCTCACGCTTGTTAAGCCCCAGCTCCTCGTACAGCCTTTCGGCCATCTCAGCTTTCGTCAGAGCACCCATGCCGTTATTTCCTTAACGTGGTGTTCAACCTTTGTTCGAGCGAGGTGAGGATGTTTTGCAGGGTAGTGTTCACCTCATCGTCGTTAAGAGTGCGCGATGGATGCTGCCAGGTCAAGCCGACGGCAAGGCTTTTTCTATCAGGATCAATGCCTTTACCTTGGTACACATCAAACAGCCTGAGGTCTGTGAGCCATTCGCCTGCATTGTCACGAATTAATTCAAGCACCGCGCTAGAAGCCACATCACGTCCTGCGATCAAAGCCAGGTCACGACGGGTTTCCGGGAACTTGGACAGTTCGCTGAATTTCGGCAGGCGGCCTTCGACCACATCGCCCAGCACCAGCTCGAACAGGAATACCGGGCGGTCCAGGCCCAGGGCCTTGGCCAGCTCCGGGTGGATGGCGCCGAGGTAGCCGACCAGTTTGCCGTCACGCTCGATGGCAGCGGTCTGGCCTGGGTGCAGGGCTGGGTGTTTGCTGGCACTGAAGGTGAAGTCGCTCAGGGCGCCGGAGTAACCCAGCAGGGCTTCCACGTCGGCTTTCACGTCGAAGAAATCGACGCCGTCGCGGCCGTTGGCCCAGCCTTCTGGCAGGCGGCTGCCGGTGATGACGCCGGCAATCATTGGCTGCTGCTGCAAGTCACCCAGTTGGCCGACAAAGCGCAGGCCGCTTTCGAATAGGCGCACGCGGTCTTGCTGGCGGTTGAGGTTGTGCTGCAGTGCCTTGACCAGGCCCGGCCACAGCGAGGCGCGCATGGCGGCCATGTCGCTGGAGATGGGGTTGGCCAGCAGCAGCGGCTCTACGCCCGGGCTGAACAGTTCGAACAGTTTCGGGTCGATGAAGCTGTAGGTGATGGCTTCCTGGTAGCCACGGGCAACCAGCAGACGGCGCAGGGTCGGCAGGTCACCGCGGGTTTCCGGCTTGCCCTGTGGGGCCAGGCGGGCTTGCGGGTAGCGTACAGGCAGGTTGTTGTAGCCGTACAGGCGGGCCAGCTCTTCGATCAGGTCCACTTCCAGGCTGATGTCGAAGCGGTGGCTTGGCACGCTGACGGTCCACTGCCCTTCCCCGCTCTTGGTCGTGGTCAGTTCGAGGGCGTTGAGCAACTGCTCGACCTGGGCTGGGTCCATTTCCATGCCAAGCATCTGGGTGATGCGTTCGGCGCGCAGGGTGACCGGGGCTACTTGTGGCAGGTGCTGTTCGCTGACCGCTTCGACCACAGGGCCGGCTTCGCCGCCAACGATGTCCAGCAGCAACTGCGTGGCGCGCTCCATGGCTTCGCGGGCCAGTTGCGAGTCGACGCCGCGCTCGTAGCGGTGCGAGGCATCGGTGTGCAGGCCATAGGAACGGGCTTTACCAGCGACGGAAATCGGCTCGAAGAAGGCACTTTCCAGGAACAGATCGCGGGTTTTTTCGGTGTTCACACCGCTGTGCTCGCCACCCATGACGCCGGCGATGGCCAGAGCGCGGGTGTGGTCGGCGATGACCAGGGTGTCGGCACGCAGGGCCACTTCCTGGCCGTCGAGCAGGACGAGCTTTTCGCCCTCTTCGGCCATGCGCACGCGGATGCCGCCGTTGATTTCTGCCAGGTCGAAGGCGTGCATCGGCTGGCCGAGTTCGAGCATCACGTAGTTGGTGACGTCGACGGCAGCGTCGATGCTGCGTACGTCGCTGCGGCGCAGGCGTTCGACCATCCACAGTGGGGTTGGCTTGCTCAGGTCGACGTTACGGATAGCGCGGCCCAGGTAGCGCGGGCAGGCAGCCGGGGCGCTGACTTCGACCGGGCGCACTTCGTCATGGGCGGCCGCTACGGCTGGCACCACCGGGCGGGTGACCGGGGTGTCGTACAGGGCGCTGACGTCGCGGGCCAGGCCGGCGATGGACAGGCAGTCGCCGCGGTTCGGGGTCAGGCCGATTTCGATGCTGGCATCATCCAGGCTCAGGTACGTGCGAATGTCTTCACCAACCGGAGCGTCGGCAGCCAGCTCCAGCAGGCCGTCGTTTTCTTCGCTGATCTGCAGTTCGGCAGCCGAGCACAGCATGCCGAAGGACTCGACACCGCGCAGCTTGGCCTTCTTGATCTTGAAGTCGCCTGGCAGCTCGGCACCGATCATGGCGAACGGGATCTTGATGCCCGGGCGGGCGTTAGGGGCGCCGCACACAACCTGGAAGGTTTCCTGGCCGCTGCTTACCTGGCACACGCGCAGCTTGTCGGCGTCCGGGTGTTGTTCGGTGGCGAGAATTTCGCCCACGACGATGCCGCTGAACTGGCCGGCAGCGGGGGTAACGCTGTCAACTTCGAGGCCGGCCATGGACAGGCGGGCGACCAGTTCGTCACGGGAGACTTGCGGGTTGACCCAACCGCGCAGCCACTGTTCACTGAATTTCATGCTGTTCTCCTGAAAGTTGCGTCGATTGGGCCTAGCGGAATTGGGCTAGGAACCGCAGGTCGTTGTCGAAGAACAGACGCAAATCGTTGACGCCATAACGCAGCATGGCCAGGCGCTCGGCACCCATGCCGAAGGCAAAGCCCTGGAACTCTTCTGGGTCGATGCCGGACATGCGCAACACGTTAGGGTGCACCATGCCGCAGCCCATCACTTCCAGCCAGCCAGTTTGCTTGCAGACGCGGCAGCCGTTGCCGGAGCACATCACGCACTGGATGTCGACTTCTGCAGACGGCTCGGTGAAGGGGAAGAACGATGGGCGGAAACGGACCGCCAGTTCTTTCTCGAAGAATACGCGCAGGAATTCTTCGATGGTGCCCTTGAGGTCGGCGAAGTTGATATCGCGATCGATCAGCAGGCCTTCGACCTGGTGGAACATCGGCGAGTGGGTGATATCCGAGTCGCAGCGGTATACGCGGCCCGGGCACACAATGCGGATGGGCGGCTGGGTGGACTCCATGGTCCGCACCTGCACCGGCGAGGTGTGGGTACGCAGCAGCATGTTGGCATTGAAGTAGAAGGTGTCGTGCATCGCCCGCGCCGGGTGGTGGCCAGGGATGTTGAGCGCTTCGAAGTTGTGGTAGTCGTCTTCCACCTCTGGGCCTTCGGCAATGCCGTAGCCAATATGGGTGAAGAACTGCTCGATGCGCTCGAGTGTACGGGTGATCGGGTGCAGGCCACCGGTGGCCTGGCCGCGGCCTGGCAGGGTGACGTCAATGCATTCGGCAGCCAGGCGAGCGCTGAGCTCGGCTTCCTCAAAGGCAGCCTTGCGGGCATTGAGCACAACGGTGACGCGCTCTTTGGCGTCGTTGATCAGCGCGCCGACTTTCGGCCGCTCTTCGGCTGGCAGGTTGCCCAGGGTCTTCATCACCTGGGTCAGCTCGCCCTTCTTGCCGAGATAATTAACCCGGATCTGTTCCAGGGCGTTGATGTCTTCAGCGCGTTCCACGGCCTCTAGGGCTTGGGAGACCAGCGCATCCAGGTTTTCCATGTACAGACTCCAGATACGAAAATAGGGGAAGAGCTTTGAAGGCTCTTCCCCTATCGATGACGTTCAATGCCCGGCAGCGCTAGCACCGCCGGGTGATTGTCGCGGGTACTTAAGCCAGAACGGCTTTAGCTTTCTCGACAATCGCAGCAAACGCCGCTTTTTCGTTCACTGCCAGATCAGCCAGAACCTTACGGTCGATTTCGATCGAAGCCTTTTTCAGGCCAGCAATCAGACGGCTGTAGGACAGACCGTTGGTGCGGGCACCGGCGTTGATACGAGCGATCCACAGTGCGCGGAACTGACGCTTCTTCTGGCGACGGTCGCGGTAGGCGTATTGGCCTGCCTTGATGACCGCTTGCTTGGCTACACGGAATACGCGCGAACGTGCGCCGTAGTAACCTTTAGCCAGTTTCAGAATTTTTTTGTGACGCTTACGAGCGATAACGCCGCGCTTAACACGAGCCATGAGTAACTTCCTCTATCTTAACCAGAATTAACGAACGCGCAGCATGCGCTCGACTTTTGCGACGTCGGACGGGTGCAGCAAGCTGGCACCGCGCAGTTGACGCTTACGCTTGGTCGACATTTTGGTCAGGATGTGGCTCTTGAAAGCGTGCTTGTGCTTGAAGCCCGAAGCTGTCTTCAGGAAGCGCTTCGCAGCACCGCTCTTGGTTTTCATTTTTGGCATGTTGGAACTCCGCATTCGATAAAATTACACATAATCATCAGGCCTGCCGTGCCCGGGAGATTACTTCTTTTTCTTGGGGGCGATGACCATCATAAGCTGGCGTCCTTCCATCTTCGGATGCTGCTCAACGGTGCCGTATTCGGCGAGGTCGGCTTCGACCCGCTTCAACAGCTCCATGCCCAGCTCCTGGTGGGCCATCTCACGACCACGGAATCTCAGAGAGATCTTGGCCTTGTCCCCATCGGTAAGGAAACGTACCAGGTTGCGTAGTTTTACCTGGTAATCCCCATCCTCCGTCCCTGGACGAAACTTGATTTCTTTGATCTGGATCTGCTTCTGGTTTTTCTTGGCTTCGTTAGCCTGCTTCTTCTTCTCGAAGAGGTGCTTGCCGTAGTCCATGACCTTGCAGACGGGTGGTACCGCGTCTGCAGAGATTTCTACCAGGTCCAGCTTCGCTTCATCAGCGATACGCAGCGCTTCATCAATCGAGACGATGCCAACCTGCTCGCCGTCTGCGCCAATTAACCGAACCTCGCGGGCCGAGATATTCTCGTTGATCGGGGCCTTCGGTACAGCACGCTTATCGTTTCTCATTTCACGCTTAATAGTCATTACTCCGATTCTTGGCGACCACGCCGGGAAACCGCTTGTGTCAGAAGCTCAACGAATTGGGCGACGGGCATGGAGCCCAGGTCTGCGCCTTCGCGAGTACGCACAGCGACGGTTTGCGTTTCGACTTCGCGGTCCCCTATAACCAAAAGGTACGGGACCTTGAGCAAAGTATGCTCGCGGATTTTAAAGCCGATCTTCTCATTTCTCAAGTCCGACTTGGCACGGAAACCGCTTCCGTTCAGAGATTTCTCAACCTCAAGGGCAAAATCGGCCTGTTTGTCGGTGATATTCATGATCACCGCCTGGGTTGGGGCCAGCCACGCCGGGAACACGCCAGCGTAGTGTTCGATCAGCATGCCGATGAAGCGCTCGAACGAACCAAGGATGGCGCGGTGCAGCATGACCGGGCGAACTCGGCTGTTATCTTCGGCAATATAGCTGGCATCCAGACGCTCTGGCAGGTTCGGGTCGTACTGCAGGGTACCGCACTGCCAGTTACGGCCGAGGCAGTCGCGCAGGGTGAACTCGATTTTCGGACCGTAGAAGGCGCCCTCGCCAGGCTGGTACTCCCACTCGAGGCCGGATTCGTTCAGGGCATCGGCCAGCGCGGTTTCAGCACGGTCCCACAACTCTTCGGAACCGACACGCTTGGCCGGGCGAGTGGACAGTTTCATGGCGATGTCGCTGAAACCGAAGTCCTTGTAAACGTCCAGGGTCAGCTTGATGAAGTCGGCGGCTTCTTTCTTCACCTGTTCTTCGGTGCAGAAAATGTGCGCGTCGTCCTGTACGAAGCCACGCACGCGCATGATGCCGTGCAGTGCGCCGGAGGGCTCGTTACGGTGGCAGGCACCGAACTCGGCCAGACGCAGCGGCAGGTCGCGGTAGCTTTTCAGGCCCTGGTTGAACACCTGCACGTGGCACGGGCAGTTCATCGGTTTTACCGCGTAGTCACGGCTTTCCGACGAAGTGGTGAACATGTTTTCGGCATAGTTGGACCAGTGGCCGGAACGCTCCCACAGGATGCGGTCGACAACCTGCGGGGTCTTGATTTCCTGGTAGCCGTTTTCGCGCTGTACGCCACGCATGTACTGCTCGAGTACCTGGTAGACGGTCCAGCCGTTGGCGTGCCAGAACACCATGCCCGGGGCTTCTTCCTGCAGGTGGAACAGGTCGAGCTGCTTGCCGATCTTGCGGTGGTCGCGTTTTTCGGCTTCTTCGATGCGCTGGATGTACGCAGCCAGCTGCTTCTTGTCAGCCCAGGCCGTGCCGTACACGCGCTGCAGCTGCTCGTTCTTGGCATCGCCACGCCAGTAGGCGCCGGACAGCTTGGTCAGCTTGAATGCCTTGAGGAAGCGGGTGTTCGGCACGTGCGGGCCACGGCACATGTCGACGTATTCTTCGTGGTAGTACAGGCCCATGGCCTGTTCATCCGGCATGTCTTCGACCAGACGCAGTTTGTAGTCTTCGCCACGAGCCTTGAACACCTCGATGACTTCGGCGCGCGGGGTCATTTTCTTGACCACGTCGTAGTCTTTTTCGATCAGCTCCATCATGCGCTTTTCGATGGCGGCCATGTCTTCTGGCGTGAAGGGGCGCTCATAGGCGATGTCGTAATAGAAGCCTTCGTCAATGACCGGGCCGATCACCATCCTGGCGGTCGGGTACAGCTGCTTCACGGCGTGGCCAACCAGGTGGGCGCACGAGTGACGGATGATCTCCAGTCCCTCTTCATCTTTAGGGGTGATGATCTGCAGGGTGGCGTCGTTGCTGATCAGGTCACACGCATCGACCAGCTTGCCGTCGACTTTGCCGGCAACGGTGGCCTTGGCCAGGCCAGCGCCGATGGAAGCGGCTACTTCAGCTACGGATACGGCGTGATCGAACGAACGTTGACTGCCATCGGGAAGAGTAATAACGGGCATGGCGCCTCCTCTCCTAGTGGTGACCCCTACCAAAGGTCACGTGGGTTGGGATGAGCCAGTACAAGATCCGACCTGCCTTCCGGTAAAAGGAAGCCTGCCCCACAGTGGCAGAAGCCTTTCGGCTTGTCAGGGACGAACCAGAGTGACTGGAAAGAAAAAAGATAGCTGCAGCCGGCAACAGCGCGACCGCAAGCCGGGCATGCTAGCACGCGGGTTGCACCCCAGGCAGAAATATTTGGAAATTGCCCCACAGCGGTGAACTAACGCGGAAAAATACCGCTCAGACTTTGGGAAGCAACCTACTCTTGATGAGACCTTAACCCAAGGAGTAACTGGTGATGCGAGTTCCGTCTCTTCTGGCCCTGACGGCCGCTGGCGCCCTGCTGCTGCCCGTGGCTGCGAACGCCGGCAACTTCCCCCCTGGGAAGGAGGCCGGCTACATGACCCAGTGCACGCAAGTGGCCAGCGGCCAGGGCGTTGACGCTGCCACCGCGAAAAAGCACTGCGAATGCGGCGCGCAAGCCATCAAAAAGAACTTCACCGACGCCGAGATTGCCGACCTCGACAGCAAGGACGGCGTTGACGCCAAGCTGATGCAGAGGGCGCAGATGGTGGTGAAACAGGCCTGTGCACCGAAGAGCTGAAACCTTAAAGTCAGCGACGACCAGCCATTCTTTGAGCTGGATCAATATCCTGCGAAGGTAAAAGGCGCTAGATGCGCAGAATTAGACTATGATGTATCCCGTGCTCCGTAGCCTCGGCCGCATTGCACCACTGAAAAAACTAAATGTTCTGGAGATTCACCCATGTCCAATCGCCAACAAGGCACCGTCAAATGGTTCAATGATGAGAAAGGCTACGGCTTCATCACCCCAGCAGGCGGCGGCGACGACCTGTTCGTACACTTCAAAGCCATCGAATCTGACGGCTTCAAGAGCCTGAAAGAAGGCCAGACTGTTTCCTTCGTCGCCGAGCGCGGCCAGAAGGGCATGCAGGCTGCACAGGTTCGTCCGGAGTAATTCGGATAGCTGTAAAAAAACCCGCCCTTGTGGCGGGTTTTTTTATGGGTGATTGCATCATCTGAGTGGGGCGGGATTGCCTGCAAAACAGACTTTAGGGTGAACGGCACGGGCTTCGCCCGTGTTCGCGGGCGAACCCGCCCCTACAGGCGACTGCGCAGGCTTTTCACATTTTGCGCAAGGCAGTTGCCCCCGCGTGCATCAACCGCAGTTGACGCGGGTTACCCTGCCCTGCTCGTCCACGTTCAGGTTCAGGCGCTCGGAGCGGTACTCCAGGGTGACCACATCGTGCGGCTTGAGAATGCGCGCCATCTGCGAGCCGCTGGCCTTGCGTGCCTGCTCCAGCAATTCGGCGCTGGCCTGCTTGCCCATGGCAAAGTCGGCACCACTGGCTTCGCAGCGGCCATCGTTGCCCACTGGCGCGGCCGGCGCAGCACCGCCATCAGCATTGCCACCAGTGCTGCAACCCGCCAGGACAGCAGCCACAGCCAGAGTTGCCAGGTAAGCACGGGTACGGAACATGAAGCCTCCTAAATCGGTCCGGGAACTGCCTGATCCGACAGCTCCGCTCATCATTTGTTGCAAAACCGGTCAAGTCTGCCTGAACTGTAGCAGCAAGACGAAAAGCAATCGTGACCGGATTTTGCACAACGTGCTGTGTTTGCCATATGCTTAGCTCGCACGGTCACCGGCGCAAAGCCATGATTTGCTGCAAGAAGTGGAGCGCATCCCGCCTCCATCGAACACCAGGGCCAGGTGTTCCTCTTCGTTCCGGGCCCCCAGCGAGAGCTTTTCATGAGCACCCACAGCATCGATGCCGATATCAAGGTCAAATGGGCCGAGGGCCAGAGTGCGTACAGCCCTGGCACACCGGAAGAGTTGCTGTTGATCGCCATCGACCTGTTGGTGCGCGATAACGGCGCCGAGGCGGCACGCAGCTTCATCGACCAGGTGTTCGAGCGCTACGCGCCGCACGCGGCTATTCCAATCGCGCCAGGCGGGCACTGAGCAGGTCGAACAGCCCCTGGGCATCACCCTGCTCCACCCACAGCACATTCGCTGGCTGCTTGAGCACGCCGTACCAGTCCGCAATTGTCTGGCCGAAAGTGGGCCCTTCGCGGCTGTCGATGCTCATGTGGATGCGCCGACCACTGAAAAGCTCGGGTTTTAACAGGTAAGCGATGACACTGGCGTCATGCACAGGGCCGCCGGGCATGCCGTACAGGTCCATGTCGTGGGTAATGTAGGCATTGAGGATGTCCACCACGCGCTTGCTGGCCTGGTTGTTCACGGCTGCCAGTTGCGTCAGGCGGGCGTTACTGGTCAGCAGCTTGTGGGTGACGTCCAGCGGCAGGTAGGTCAGCTGCACGCCGCTGGCCAGCACCACTTCGGCGGCATGCGGGTCGGCGTAGAGGTTGAACTCCGCCACCGGGGTGATGTTGCCACCATTGAAATGGGCTCCCCCCATGACCACCACCTCTTTGATGCCTTTGACGATACCTGGGCGCTGGATCAGCGCCAGGGCCAGGTTGGTCTGCGGGCCAAGCATGGCGACGGTGATGCTGTGCGGTTTGGCTGCGCCGAGGGTATCGACCAGGTATTGCACGGCATTGCCCTGGGCCAGGGGGGCTTTCGGCTCGTGCACCTGGACACCGGTGAGGCCTTCTTCACCATGAACATCGGCGGCATAGATCGGCGTGCGCACCAATGGGCGGCCGGCACCGGCGTACACCGGGATGTCTTCGCGCCCGGCCCATTCGCGGGCCAGGCGGGCATTGCGCGAGGTCTTGTCCAGGCGCACGTTGCCGGCCACTGTGGTGATGGCGCGGATATTGAGCTCTTTGGGCGAAGCCATGGCCAGAAACAGCGCAACCACATCGTCGGCGCCGGGATCGGTGTCAATGATCAGGTCGATGGGGGCGGCCTGGAGGGTCGAGGCTGTGGCCATGAAGACGATTCCTTGTAGCAGGGACTTGAGCATGGGTGGCACTCCTGTTGCCTATGAATTATTCGTTTGCCCCCCCGGTGTCTTTTGTGGAACCGGCTAAAAGGTGACGCCGGAGATGAGGGCGATGTTGCTGTAGGGCTGACACTCGCCTGTACGCACCACTGCACGAGCACTACGCGACAGCACTTTGAAATCCTCATGGGCCAGCCACTCGCGCTTGCCCAGCTTGCCCTTCAATCGCTCGATTTCGACCAGCGCGGGTGGCACCACTTTTTGCATTTCTTCAGCCAGCACGTGCCGCTCAACCTGCAATTCGCTCAGCACCACCCGCAGCACGCTGGCGAAGTCCGGCAGGCCAGGCGTAATGGCCAGGTCGATAAATTCCACCCCCGGCGGCACCGGCAGCCCGGCATCGCCGATCACCAGGATGTCGCCATGCCCCATGCCGGCAATGACCCGCGACAGGGCAACGTTCAACAGTGGGGTTTTCTTCATGGCGTCAGCTCCGCCAAGTAGGGAATCGATGGCTGGGCACCGGCACGGGTAACCGACAATGCTGCGGCCCGCTGACCAAAGATGATCGCCTCACCCTCCTCCAACCCACGTACCAGGCCGGCAGCAAAGCCGCCAATGAAGGTATCGCCGGCAGCGGTGGTGTCCAGCGGCTGCACGTGCGGTGCAGGATAGTGCTGATGGCCTTGGGCGGTAACCAGCAAGGCACCTTGCGCACCCAAGGTGATGATCACTTTGCCTGCCCCCAGCTGCAGCAAGCACTCGCCGGCGCGCCGGGCACTGTCCTGATCGGTCACCGCCACACCGGTCAAGGCTTCGGCTTCGCTTTCGTTAGGGGTAAGGTAATCGATATGCGCAAACCAGTCCGCTGGCAAGGGGCCGGTAGCAGGCGCCGGGTTCAGGATGACCTGCTTGCCCAGTTCACGCGCCCTGGCCAGCGTGCAAGCCACAGTGTCAGTCGGCACTTCCAGCTGGCAGATGACCACCTCGGCGGCCTGCAGCAGTGCATCGAAGCGCAGCACCGACTGCGGCGTCAGCAGGCCGTTGGCGCCGGGAACGATGACAATACAGTTCTGGCTGGCGGCATCCACCGTGATCAGCGCCACACCGCTGGACACGCCTGGGCAGGTGCTGACGCCCTGACAGTCGACCCCCTCGACATACAAGGCCCGGTGCAGTTGCCGACCGTAATCATCATCCCCAACATTGCCGATCATCGCCACGCTGCCGCCCAGCCGCGCAGCCGCCACGGCCTGGTTGGCACCCTTGCCGCCCGGCACCGTGAAAAAGCTATCGCCGGGGAGTGTTTCGCCGGCCCGTGGCAGGCGCCGGGCGCGGGCCACCAGGTCCATATTGAGGCTGCCGACCACCACAACCTTGGCATTCATGACATTTCCTTAGCGTTAGCGGTAATCATTGAACAGGTCCGGGCGCGGCCCGGTGGACTCACGCAAGACGATACGCGGGGCGACAATGCGCTGCTCTGCCGCGCCCTGCCGAGGTGTAGCGATACGCGTCAGCAGCAACGAGGCAGCGCTCTCGCCCAGCTCGCGAATCGACTGGCCCACGGTGGTCAGCGGCGGGTACACGTAGCGGCTCAGTTCGATGTCGTCGAAGCCGATCACCGACAGCTCGCCGGGTACGCTGATATTGCGTTCGGCTGCAGCACGCAGCACACCAAAGCCGATCATGTCGTTGCCGGCAAAAATCGCCGAGGGCCGTTTGCCTTCCAGCACCTGCGCCGCCGCCGCATGGCCACCCGGGCTGGTGAAGTCGCAGTGCAGTACACGGCTGCCCAGCACAGGCGCCCCGGCTTCGGCCATGGCACGGCGGAAGCCGCTCAGGCGCAGCTGGGTAACCCCGGTTTCGGCGGGGCCGCCGATATAGGCAACATCGCGATGGCCAAGCCCCAGCAAGTGCTGGGTGGCCAGGTACGCCCCCTGCTCGTGGTCAATGCGCACCAGGTCAGCATCGACGCCTTCCAGTTCACGGTCGACGATGACCATTGGCGTGCGCACACTGGCCAGGCTTTGCAGCAGGTCGTCGTCCTGGCCCACCGAGGCCACCACCAGGCCGTCGATGCGTTTTTCCAGCAGCACGCGCAGGTAGCTGCGCTGCTTCTGCGGGTTGTCGTCGGAGTTGCACAGGATCACGCAATAGCCGTTGCGCTCGCAGGCGTCTTCGATACCCCGCGCCAGCTCGGCGAAGTACGGGTTGACGCTGTTGGGCACCAACAGGCCGATGGTGGCCGTGCTACGCGCCTTCAGCGAACGCGCCACCGCGCTGGGCACGTAATCCAGCTCAATGATGGCGGCTTCCACTTTCAGCCGCACCTGTTCGCTGACCGGCCGGGTCTTGTTGAGTACATGAGACACGGTGGTGTACGAAATACCCGCCAGTGCCGCGACGTCTTTGATGGTTGCCATGTTGTCAGTTCCGCCGGCCTGCACGCCGGCTACGGTAAGTGTCGAGCACCACGGCGATGACGATCACCGCCCCGGTGATGATGCGTTTGGTCGGCTCGCTGGCACCGATCTGCGCCAGCCCGGCGGCCAATACGGAAATGATCAGTACGCCAAAGAAGGTGCTGATGACCGAGCCACGCCCACCCATCAGGCTAGTGCCGCCGATCACGACGGCAGCAATGACCTGCAGCTCCAGGCCAGAGCCAGCATTGGGGTCGGCCGCTTCCAGGCGCGAGATCTGGAACAGCGCGGCCAGGCCGGCGAGCAGGCCCATCAGGGCGAACACCAGCACTTTGTAGGGGCGCGGATCGATACCGGCCAGGCGCACGGCCTCTTCGTTGGTGCCGATACCGATCAGGTAACGACCGAACACCGTACGCGTCAGGACCAACTGGGCGAGCACGATCACCAACAAGGCGATGATGAACGCCGGCGAAACACCAAAGGCGACCGGGTTGGAGAACCAGGCATAGGCGTCGCCGATATAGGCGGTGCGCGAGTCGGTGAACTGGTAGGCCAGGCCACGGGCCATCTCCAGCACACCAAGCGAAACGATGAACGACGGGATGCGCCAGGCCACGGTGACGCCACCGGTAATGCTGCCGGTCAATGCGGCCACAGCCATGCCCAGCAGCGCCGAGGGCAGCACGCCCCAGCCCCAGCCGAGTATCGCCACGCTCACCGTCGAGGCGGCCAGCGCCAGCACCGAACCCACCGACAGGTCGATGCCGCCGATGATCAGCACAAAGGTCATGCCCACCGCCAGCACCATCAGGTCCGGGATCTGGTTGGCCAGCGTGCTGAAGGTGCCATACGACCAGAAGTGGCTGCTGAGGAACGAGAACAGCACGATCATCGCCAGCAAGGCGCCAGCCAGGCCCAGGTAGGTGCCCAGGCCAAAGTACGTACCGCTGCGGCGCATGGGGGCGGCGCCCTGGTTGTTTAGCGGGGTGGTTTTCATGCATCCATCCTGGGGGCTGCATCATGCAGCAGTGCGTCACGTTTCTGATAACCGGCGAAGGCGGCGGCAAGCAACTGGTCCTGGCTCCAATGATCACGCGCGAAGGTGTCGATCAGGCGGCCGGCGGACAGCACGGCGATGCGGTCGCAAATCAGCATCAGTTCGCGCAGGTCACTGGACACCACCACCAAGGCCTTGCCTTGACGCGCCAGCTCGGCCAGCAGGCCATAGATGTCGAACTTGGCGCCCACATCGATGCCACGCGTGGGTTCGTCGAACAGCAGCACCTGGCAATCGCGCTCCAGCCAGCGGCCAATTACCACCTTCTGCTGGTTACCGCCAGACAGCTCGCCCACCACTTGCTGCGCGCCAGCACTGCGAATGCGCATGGCCTGGATCTGGCGTTCGGCCAAGGCCTTTTCCGCTTCGCTATCGAGCACACCGGCGCGCGATACCGCGCCCAGGTTGCCCAACGCAATGTTGGCGCTGATCGACTGCGTCAACAGCAGGCCCTCGCCTTTGCGGTCTTCGGTTATCAGCGCGATGCCGGCCCGCACTGCAGCCTTGGGCAAGTCGATGTTTACCGCCTGCGGCGGTTGGCCCAGCGCGATACAGCCGCTGTCGGCGCGATCGGCACCGTAGATCAGGCGCAACAGCTCGGTACGGCCGGCGCCGATCAGACCGGAGATGCCAAAAATTTCCCCTGCCCTGACTTCGAACGACACCTCGCGCACCTTGTCGCCGCGGCACAACTTGTCAACCTTGAGCAGCGGTGCACCTATCTGCCGCCGGCCCAGGTCGATATGCTCGCCCAGCTCGCGGCCGACCATCAGGTTGACCAGTTCGGCGCTGCTGTAGCGCTGGATCGGCTCGTCGCACACCAGTTTGCCATCGCGCAGTACAACGATGCGTTGCGCCACGCGCTGCAACTCTTCCAGGCGATGCGAGATATAAACGATGGCCACGCCACGCGCACGCAGGCGCTCGATCTGGGTGAACAGCAACTCCACCTCGCGCGCAGTGAGCATGGCCGTGGGTTCGTCCAGGATCAGTACATGGCAGTCACCGATCAGGTTGCGGGCAATCTCGACCATCTGCTGATGGCCGATGCCCAGCTCGCCGACCGGGGTGTCCGGGTCGATGGCGTCGAGCCCGACCCGGGCCATGGCGGCCATTGCCAGTTGGCGCAGGCGCTTGTGGCTGATCCAGCCAAAGCGGCTGGGCAAGTTGTCGAGAAACAGGTTCTCCGCCACAGTCAGCGTCGGCAGCAGGTTCAACTCCTGCATGACCATGCGCACACCTAGGCGTTCGGCCTCACTGCGACTGCCGGGCGCGTAGGCCTGGCCGCGGTAGGTCATGTGCCCGGTGGTGGGCAGCTCCAGGCCACCGATGAGCTTGGACAACGTGCTCTTGCCAGCGCCGTTCTCGCCGGTCAGGGCCAGCACTTCACCGGCGCGCAGGTTCAGGCTGACCTCGCCGAGCACGGGCTGGGCGTAGGTCTTGCCCAGGCCGCTGG
Organism: Pseudomonas putida; assembly: GCA_041879295.1. NCBI lineage: Bacteria > Pseudomonadati > Pseudomonadota > Gammaproteobacteria > Pseudomonadales > Pseudomonadaceae > Pseudomonas > Pseudomonas putida. Next base: position 3,558,280 of record CP047152.1, read on the forward strand.
CGGCGAGCACCACTTCATTGGCCGATGCAGGCATGGCCGATTCTCCTGGCAGCATCAGGGCTTCTTGGTGATGAGTTCGACCGGGGTCTGGATGACGTTGTCGGCATCCACATCAGGCTTTTCGCCCTTGACCATTTTCAGCGCCGCCTGAATGCCGTACACCGCCTGCTGGCTGGCGGCCTGGTCGAGGGTGGCAAGCACGCGACCGTCTGCAAGCATTGGCTTGATGGCATTGATGTTGTCATAGCCCACCACTTGCACCTGGCCGGTCTTGCCAGCGGCACGCACGGCGGACACAGCGCCCAGGGCCATGCTGTCGTTGCCAGCCAGCAAGGCCTTCAGGTCGGGGTATTCGTTTAGCATGGAGGCAGCGACGGCGTTGCCTTTGTCGATCTCCCAATTGCCGCTTTGTACCGAGACGATGTTCATCTGCGCGGCATTCATGGCGTCCTTGAAGCCGGCGGTGCGCTGCTGGGCATTGGTGGTGGTCGGCACCCCTTCGATAATGCCCACCTGGTCGCCGGCCTTGAGCTTCTGGCTGGCCAGGTAATCGCCAACCAGGCGCGCGCCCTTGCGGTTGTCGGGGCCGACGAAGGGAACGCTGATGCCTTTGCTCTTGAGCAGATCAGGGTCCAGACGGTTGTCGATATTGATCACCACCACCCCCTGGTCCATGGCCTTCTTCACCGCCGACACAAGTGCCTTCGAGTCAGCCGGCGCAATGACCAGGGCCTTGGCGCCGGCATTGACCATCTGCTCGACGATGCGGATCTGCTCGCCAGTGTCGGTTTCGTTCTTGATGCCGTTGGCGATCAGGTCGAACTCGTCGGCGTGGGACTTCTGGTAGTCCTTGGCGCCGTCTTCCATGGTGCGGAAGAACTCGTTGGCCAGCGACTTCATGACAAGGGCGACTTTGGGCTTGTCTTCGGCGTGGGCAGCAGACAATGGCAAGGCGAGGCTAAGCGAGGAAATGACAGCGAGGGCCAGCAGACGACCGGCGAACGGCAGCTTCATGGACGATGACTCCGAATCTTGTGTTTTTTATCGGATCGCAAACGTTTGCGCTGACCAACTATGGTAACAGGACCGTTGTTTGTCAAATCCGTTTGGCTATCGGAGGCCAGAGTGCTGCTGAGACCGATTATGCAGATTTTCCGAAAAACCGAACACCTTTACCTTTTTTTGTTCGGAATTGCGAATGCAGTCCCCCCTTTTTGCAGGCGCGGTCTCGCGTCACGAATGCGTCGCGCGGCGCCCTCGACTCGGTGCAACACCACGCATTGCCGGGGCTGCTACACAGCCCATTGCAGCGCACGGCCGTCCCAACCCTGGCGCACGTGGCGCCTTGGTACGAAAAGTGCCTGTAGCCGAGCGCGACTCAATAACTATCTCACTAGGAAGCGAGAACAATAACGATGAATGCCGCACTGAAAACCTTCGCCCCCAGCGCACTCGCCCTGCTGCTGATCCTGCCAACCAGCGCCTCGGCCAAGGAAGCCGAAACCCAACAAAAGCTGGCCAACGTGGTCATCCTCGCCACCGGCGGCACCATTGCCGGGGCCGGTGCCAGCGCTGCCAACAGCGCCACTTACCAGGCTGCCAAGCTGGGCGTCGACAAGCTCATCGCCGGCGTGCCAGAACTGGCCGACATCGCCAACGTACGCGGCGAACAAGTGATGCAGATCGCCTCCGAGAGCATCAGCAACGACGACCTGCTGAAACTGGGCAAGCGCGTCGCCGAGCTGGCCGAAAGCAAGGACGTCGACGGTATCGTCATCACCCACGGCACCGACACCCTCGAAGAAACCGCCTACTTCCTCAACCTGGTAGAGAAGACCGACAAGCCAATCGTGGTGGTCGGCTCGATGCGCCCGGGTACCGCCATGTCCGCCGACGGCATGCTCAACCTGTACAACGCCGTGGCCGTAGCCAGCGACAAACAGTCGCGTGGCAAAGGCGTGCTGGTGACCATGAACGACGAGATCCAGTCCGGCCGCGACGTGAGCAAGGCGGTCAACATCAAGACCGAAGCCTTCAAGAGCGCCTGGGGCCCGATGGGCATGGTAGTGGAAGGCAAATCGTACTGGTTCCGCCTGCCGGCCAAGCGCCATACGGTCAATTCCGAGTTCGACATCAAGCAGATCAGCAGCCTGCCGCAGGTGGACATTGCCTATGGCTATGGCAACGTCACCGACACCGCCTACAAGGCGCTGGCGCAGAACGGCGCCAAGGCGCTGATCCATGCCGGTACCGGCAACGGTTCGGTATCGTCGCGGGTAGTCCCGGCGCTGCAGGAACTGCGCAAGAACGGCGTGCAGATCATCCGCTCGTCGCATGTCAACCAGGGTGGTTTCGTACTGCGCAACGCCGAACAGCCGGATGACAAAAACGACTGGGTCGTGGCTCACGACCTGAACCCGCAGAAGGCGCGGATCCTGGCGATGGTGGCAATGACCAAGACCCAGGACAGCAAGGAGCTGCAGCGCATCTTCTGGGAATACTGAGTGCTCCCCCTCAGGGCCGGTGCGCCGGCTCTGAGGGCCTCACTGCCCTCGCCTGAACCGCACAGACACTGAGGGTAAAAAACCGGCGACATCGCTTACCTTTCTGACCGGCCTCATGGTTTACAGGCCAACGCTGGATTTCTCCTGACAAGCTGTTGCGAATTTACTTACAGTGAAATACTGTACGTGCATACAGCAAAAACAAGGAAATTCCTGTGTCCAGCACCGCCTCCGCCACCCCGAGCAGCTATGAACAGCTGGGTGTACGCATCCAGAAGATCATCAACAGCCCCACCGCCCAGCGCAGCCGCGCGGCACTGATCTTCCGCCTGGAACAGGAAAGCCCGGATGACTGGGAAACCCTGCTTCAGGAGATTGCCGAGAACGACAACGTCACCCTCGCCCACCGTGACGATGGCGGCGTGCAGATTTTCTGGACCGTACCAAAGGAAGACTGACTGCGCATGAGAGTTTCGCTTTTCGCAGCCGCTTGCCTGTTACTGACCACGCCGTTTGCTCAAGCCGACGCCCCGCGCACTTTCCAGGAGGCCAAGAAGGTCGCCTGGAAGCTCTATGCACCGCAATCGACCGAGTTCTATTGCGGGTGCAAATACAAGGGCAACAAGGTCGACCTGGCGTCATGCGGCTATACCCCACGCAAGAATGCCCGGCGCGCCTCGCGCATCGAATGGGAACACATCGTACCCGCCTGGCAGATCGGCCATCAGCGCCAATGCTGGCAGAGTGGCGGGCGCAAGCAGTGCTCGCAGCATGACGAAGTCTACCAGCGCGCCGAAGCCGACCTGCACAACCTGGTGCCAAGCATCGGTGAGGTCAACGGCGACCGCAGCAACTTCAGTTTCGGCTGGCTTCCGGAGCAACGCGGCCAGTATGGCCGCTGCCTGACCCAGGTCGACTTCAAGGCGAGGAAGGTGATGCCGCGCCCGTCGATCCGCGGCATGATCGCCCGCACCTACTTCTACATGAGCAAGCAGTACAACCTGCGCCTGTCCAAACAGGACCGCCAGCTTTTCGAGGCCTGGAACAAGACCTACCCGCCGCAAGCCTGGGAGCGGCAACGCAACCAACAGGTCGCCTGCGTGATGGGGCGGGGAAACGCGTTCGTGGGGCCGGTCAACCTCAAGGCGTGCGGTTGATCCTCAGGCCAGCGTTTGTAAGTAGGCGCTGGCTTCCCGGTAACGGGCCAGCCGCGCCAGGTCAGCGGGGCCCGGGCAGGGGATGCGCGAGAGGTCACTATTGTCGGCCAGATCGGCCAGCTTGACGGTGCGCGCCAACGGATCACCGCCCAGTCGCACTACGAAATCCTGGTAAGGTTCGCCCTCGCGGCGGCTAAGCGCCAGCAACGCGGCCAGGATTTTCAGCGCGAAGCCCTCACGCGCCAGGTCGGACAGGGTCAGCGGGGTGTCTTCGATCACATCGTGAAGCACCGCCACAATCCGCTGTTCAGGTGTGGAAACCCGCATCATCACGCGTAACGGGTGGAGGATATAAGCCGCCCCACCCTTATCGTATTGCCCTTCATGCGCCCTGGCGGCCACGGCAATGGCCCGCTCCAGTGTAGACATGAGGCCCTCCCCGTTTGGCAGCTACCCACCCAAGCATAGCCAAACTTGTGTGAAAGGCGCCTGACACAAGCCTTGGCGGCGGCGCCTCTGCCCAGGCTTAGGCTCTGAAGGAAAAGCCTTGATACTTGTTTATGCCGCGTTGAAAACAGGCCCTAGCGTGATGCGCCGTGCTGGATGACCACTGAATCGGTACCCAGCTTGGCCATCACTTCGTCCCTGCGCGCTTGCGCCTCTTCGCGGGTGGGGAACGGCCCCAGCAGCACCACCGGCTTGCCGTCGCGGTACTCCACCGAAGACGGGATGCCCTTTTCGATCAGGCGCGCCGTCATGTCGCTGAGCGCCCCCATGTTGGCGCCCTGCACCACTTCCACATCCCAACCCTGGGGCGCCGGCTGGCCTGCCAGGGCCTCGGCACGCCGCTGCAGATCGGCGCCGCCGCAAAGCTCGCGGATACGCAGGTTATTGCCGGTATCGTCGACGATGATGTCGTATTGGCCATCGCGCTTGATCGCCACGTAGCTGCGGTAGGCTTCGTACTGCCCGGCATCGTCCTTGCCGCGGACCTGACCGCAGATGGTGCCCTGGGTGTCGATCCGCACGTTACCGAACTTGGCGGTCTTGGGGTTGTGCAGGTGTTCGGCCACCTGCTTGTGCACGCCTTCGACCTCGTTCTCACAGCCCGCCAGGGCGAGCACTGCCATTACCACAGCCAGTTTGCGCACGCGTGTACCTCCAGATTCGAAGGGGCGGATTCTAGCACGCCGGGGTATGCCCGAACCGCGACCAAACGTTACACGCTGCTTCGGGCGCAAATGCAAAAAGGGCGATCATTTCTGATCGCCCTTTTTCGATTTGGTAGGCACAATTGGACTCGAACCAACGACCCCCACCATGTCAAGGTGGTGCTCTAACCAACTGAGCTATGTGCCTGTCGTGTGGTGCGCATATTAGTGATCCGATGCGTACCTGTAAAGCTTTTTTTTGAGAAAAATCAAAAACTTTCGCATGCAAGCGCTTCGTGCCCATACCGCGGTTTTCGACCCGCATGGCAATGGACAATGAAAAAAGGGGTGACCCTTTCGGATCACCCCTTTTTCGATTTGGTAGGCACAATTGGACTCGAACCAACGACCCCCACCATGTCAAGGTGGTGCTCTAACCAACTGAGCTATGTGCCTGTCGTGTGGTGCGCATTCTACGCATTACAAAAACCCTGTCAACACTTTTTTTCGCGCTAACCTACTGAATCTTAAACTCTTTATAGAGAGGCTGACTGAGGGGGGCCCCGTAAAGGATTTTCACCAGACGACTAGCGGGTGTTTATTATTATTGATAGCATCGGTACATTCGTTAAAAATATAAAACACGAGGTTCCTGCAGCATGGCTAACACCCCCTACCCCCAGTCCTACTACGCCGCCTCGGCCAACCCGGTGCCGCCACGTCCGGCGCTGCAGGGTGAGGTGGAAACCGATGTGTGCATCATCGGTGCCGGCTACACCGGCCTGTCCAGCGCCCTGTTCCTTCTGGAGAACGGCTTCAAGGTAAGCATCGTCGAAGCGGCCAAGGTCGGCTTTGGCGCATCGGGCCGCAACGGCGGCCAGATCGTCAACAGCTACAGCCGCGACATTGATGTCATCGAACGCACCGTTGGCCCCAAGCAGGCACAACTGCTGGGCCACATGGCCTTCGAGGGCGGGCGCATCATTCGTGAGCGCGTGGCCAAGTACAACATTCAGTGCGACCTGAAAGATGGTGGCGTATTCGCCGCCCTTACCAGCAAGCAGATGGGCCACCTGGAATCGCAAAAGCGCCTGTGGGAACGCTTTGGCCATAATCAGCTGGAGCTGATGGACCAGAAGCGCATCCGCGAAGTGGTTGCCTGCGACAGCTACATTGGCGGCATGCTCGACATGAGCGGCGGCCACATCCACCCGCTGAACCTGGCCCTGGGCGAAGCTGCCGCGGTCGAGTCGCTGGGTGGCATCATCTATGAGCAAACCCCGGCCGTGCGCATCGAGCGTGGCGCCAACCCGGTCGTGCATACCCCGCAGGGCAAGGTCCGCGCCAAGTTCATCATCGTTGCCGGCAACGCCTACCTGGGCAACCTGGTACCCGAGCTGGCCGCCAAGTCCATGCCATGCGGCACGCAGGTGATCACCACCGAGCCACTGGGCGAAGAACTGGCACGCACCCTGCTGCCGCAGGACTACTGCGTCGAGGATTGCAACTATCTGCTCGACTACTACCGCCTGACCAGCGACAAGCGCCTGATTTTCGGTGGCGGCGTGGTGTACGGCGCGCGTGACCCGGCCAACATCGAGGCGATCATCCGCCCGAAAATGCTCAAGGCCTTCCCGCAGCTGAAGAACGTGAAGATCGACTACGCCTGGACCGGTAACTTCCTGCTGACCCTGTCGCGCCTGCCACAGGTTGGCCGGATCGGCGACAACATCTACTACTCGCAGGGTTGCTCGGGCCACGGCGTGACCTATACCCACCTGGCGGGCAAGGTACTGGCCGAGGCCCTGCGCGGCCAGGCAGAGCGCTTCGACGCCTTTGCCGGCCTGCCGCACTACCCGTTCCCGGGTGGCCAGATGCTGCGCGTACCCTTCAGCGCCATCGGTGCCTGGTACTACAGCCTGCGCGACCGCCTGGGCTTCTGATTCAGGCAAGCCCGCGCCCACAGGATTTGTGCTATTGCACAGTCCGTGTGGGCGCGGGCTTACCTGCGAAGGGGCAGGCACTGGCAGCGCTATTTGTTCAGGCTATTTACCGCCTGCTTCGCCGCAATCTCTTGCCCCGCCTTGGCCAGTTCATCCGCAGCATGCAACCACCGCTGGCGATCAACCTGAGCCGGCAGTTGCCGAGGTGGCTGCACCAGCACCGCCCAACTCCCCTGCTTTGCCCACGCCGATGCAAAGTCATCGAATGCCATCATCTGCCGCCGGTGCATGCCCGAGCGCAGCAGCACCCGCTGCTTGTAACGGTCATACCCCATCAACACCGCATAGCGCGGCTCGCTCCACCAGGCCGAACCTTCCTCGTAACGCAGCAGCACCGGGTTGCCCGCCGCCACTTGGGTCAACAGCGCGTCCAGTTGCTTGTCCAGCGGGTACACCACCCTGCCGTAGTCCCGCGCCACACGGGGAATAGCGGTATCCAGCGTTTCGGCGCCCTGAGGCAGGTTCAGCGGCTTATCCAGCAAGCCCGGCGTAATAGGCGCCCCCTGCTGCGACAGCACTGCCGCCAGCGCCATGGCCCCGCTGTGGTTGGCGTTGCCACGGTAGAACGGCACGCTGCTGATTTCGACCCGCTGCGGCAGGCCCTTGAGGTTACCGGGCGGTGCGCTGGCGCAGCCGGCCAGGGTGGCAGCCAGCAGACAGGCGGCCAGTAGCCGTCGGGGGGCAGCCTTGAAGGAATGTTGCTCCATGGACACTCGCTTGTTCCAACGCCAGGCAGGCAGCGCCCGGCTCTGGCCACCGATCATAGGTCCGACAGCCGCGCGGGTATAGTCCGACAGCGCCTTGGAGCGAATCGGCACTAGAGATCGACCATTGTTCGATGGAACGTCACAGGCGAAGGGCTAGACTAAAGCAGTGTCTGGAAGGTAAACGCGGGCCAATCAAGCGCTTGCCGTAGAGATGGAGGCACAGATGAGCCTGACCATGGCAATACTCATGCTGGTAGGCATGTGGCTAAGCGTCGCAGCCGCCATGCTGTGGGGTGTACTGCGTATCGTGCGGCGTCATGCACACCATCACCACCTGCCACCGCAGGCCCCGCCAAGGCCACAGCCGGTATCACGGGCGCGGCGGCATGCCGGGGTGAGCTAACCTCAGGATTTTCTGAAGCCCACTCACGGACAAGCCCGCTGCACAGGTATTTCGCAATGCCAGTGGGACGCGAGGTACCTGTAAGAGCGGGCTTGTCCGTGAGGGGGGGCGCAAAACGCCTTTTTTACATCAACCTTCAGCCGCTTCACGCTTCAAACGCGCCCGGCGGGCCAGGATGTTGAGGACCTCGATAGCCGTCGAGAACGCCATGGCGGCATACACATAGCCCTTGGGTACATGGGCGCCGAAGCCTTCGGCGATCAGCGTCATGCCGATCATGATGAGGAAACCCAGCGCCAGCATGACCACGGTCGGGTTGTCGTTGATGAAATTGGCCAGCGGATCGGCTGCCACCATCATCACGATCACAGCAGTGATAACGGCGATAATCATGATAGGCAGGTGCTCGGTCATGCCCACGGCGGTGATGATGCTGTCGACCGAGAAGACGATATCCAGCAGCAGGATCTGGAAGATCGCCGCAGCAAAGCCCAGGGTAACCGTGGAGGAGACTTTGGCTTCCTCCTTGGCGCCATGCGGGTCGACGTTTTCGTGAATCTCCTTGGTCGCCTTCCACAGCAGGAACAGACCACCGGCAATCAGGATCACATCCTTCCACGAGAAGGTGTTGCCGAACACTTCGAACACCGGGTCGGTCAGCTGAACGATCCAGGCCACGGTGCTGAGCAAGGCCAGCCGCATGACCAAGGCCATGCTGATACCGATACGCCGCGCCTTGGAGCGGTACTCCACCGGCAATTTGTTGGTCAGGATCGAGATGAAGATCAGGTTGTCGATGCCCAGTACAATTTCCATGGCCACCAGCGTAGCCAGGGCAACCCAGGCGGTCGGGCTAGCGGCGAGTTCCAGCAAATATTCCATTGTTCAAATCCTGCAGCGTCGGTTGGGGTCAGATTTCCTGGGTTTCTTCTTTCTTCTCGGCATCCTTGGGCTTGTGCCCTTCGCTGCCGATGGCTTCGCTCAGCGCCTGCTGGGCAGCCTTGTTGGTGTCGTCGATGGCCTGCTTGGCCGACTGCGCCGCCTGGTCGAGCATCTGCTGGGCGGATTTCTCGGCCTGGTCGCAGCCTGCCAGGGTGAACAGGGCCAAAGCCAGCACCAACGGGGTGCCAATGGATTTGAATTGCAGCATGGTGTCCTCGCTTGAAATAACCCGGCGGCGCATGGCGCCTGGTAGCCGTGCATTCTAGAGACGGCAATAGTTCAGGAAAATTCGTATTTTCATGGCATATACTTCGGTTTTTACGAATCGGAACGACCGACGGTGCTTAACTATCGCCAGCTGCATTACTTCTGGGCCGTGGCCAAGACGGGCAGCATCACCCGCGCCAGCCAACAGCTGAACCTCACACCGCAAACCATCAGCGGGCAGATCACCCTGTTCGAGCAAACCTACGGCCTGGAACTGTTCCAGCGCGCCGGCCGGCAGCTGGAACTGACCGAAACCGGCCGCCAGGCCCTGGTGTATGCAGAACAGATGTTTCAGATTGGCAGCGAGCTTGAAGCCATGCTGCGCGCCGGCCCTCAGGAGCAGATCCTGTTTCGTGTGGGGGTGGCTGACGTGGTGCCCAAATCCATTGTCTACCGCCTGCTGGCACCGACCATGGATCTGGAGGAGGTGCTGCGCATCAACTGCCGCGAGGACAAACTTGAGCGGTTACTGGCAGACCTGGCTATCCAGCGCCTGGACCTGGTGATTTCCGACAGCCCCATGCCCAACCACCTGGACATCAAGGGCTACAGCCAGAAGCTGGGCGAGTGCGGGCTGAGCTTCTTCGCCACACCGGCGCTGGTACAACGGCTGGACGGTCCTTTTCCAGCGTGTCTGCAGGATGCTCCGCTGCTTGTTCCCGGCCAGGAGACCGTGGTACGCAGCCGCCTGCTGCGGTGGCTGGGCGAGCAGCAGGTGCAACCACGGATCGTGGGGGAGTTCGATGACAGTGCCTTGATGCAAGCGTTCGGTCAATCGGGCAGCGGCATTTTCGTTGCTCCCAGCGTAATCGCCGAAGAGGTGTGCCGTCAGTATGGCGTGCAACTGATCGGGCAGACCGAAGCCGTGCACGAATCGTTCTATGCCATTTCGGTGGAGCGCAAGGTCAAGCACCCAGGGATCGTGGCGATTACCGAGGGGGCGCGGCGGGAGTTGTTTCACTGGTAGCCGTAAAAGCCTGATTGACTACGAACACAGCCCGGCATGCGCCATAGGTGCTCTATGGTAAAGTCCGCCCTTTCCAGATTCCGAGATACCGCTGCACATGACCCCTTTTCTCCGCCTCCTCAACCGCACCAGCCTGGTGACCCAGATCGTCATCGGCTTGCTCGCCGGTATCGCCCTCGCCCTGCTGGCACCTGCCATCGCCCGTGACCTGGCCTTTCTTGGCAAGGTGTTCGTCAGTGCCCTGAAGGCGGTTGCGCCTGTGCTGGTGTTCATCCTGGTCATGGCTTCGGTCGCCAACCATCGTCACGGCCAGGAAATCCACATTCGCCCGATCCTCTGGCTGTACCTGCTGGGCACCTTTGCCGCTGCAGTGGTGGCCGTGGTTGCCAGCATGCTGTTCCCCTCGCACCTGGCGCTAAGCACCAGCGAAGCCACGCTGAGCGCGCCAGGCGGCATCGCCGAGGTAATGCAGAACCTGCTGCTGAGCGCGGTAGACAACCCGGTCAATGCCCTGCTCAATGCCAACTTCATCGGCGTGCTGACCTGGGCCGTCGGCCTGGGCGTGGCCCTGCGCCATGCCGGCGAAACCACCCGCACCGTGGTCGCAGACCTGTCCAATGGCGTCACCCTGATCGTGCGCATGGTCATCCGCTTCGCCCCGCTGGGCATTTTTGGCCTGGTCAGCTCCACCCTGGCACAGTCTGGCCTGGACGCCCTGCTCGGCTACCTGCACCTGCTGGCGGTACTGATTGGCTGCATGCTGTTCGTGGCGCTGGTGATGAACCCGCTGATCGTGTTCTGGAAGATCCGCCGCAACCCCTACCCACTGACGCTGCTGTGCCTGCGTGAAAGCGGCATTACTGCGTTCTTCACCCGCAGCTCGGCCGCCAACATCCCTGTCAACATGGCATTGTCGGAACGACTCGGCCTGCATGAAGACACTTACTCGGTGTCGATCCCGCTGGGCGCAACCATCAACATGGCCGGCGCGGCAACCACCATTACCGTGCTGACCCTGGCCGCAGTGCATACCCTGGGTATCCAGGTAGACCTGCCAACTGCCGTGCTGCTCAGCGTGGTGGCGGCAGTGTGCGCCTGCGGCGCCTCGGGCGTGGCCGGGGGTTCGCTGCTGCTGATTCCGCTGGCGTGCAGCCTGTTTGGCATCCCAAGCGAAATTGCCATGCAGGTAGTGGCGGTGGGCTTCATCATTGGCGTGTTGCAGGATTCGGCCGAAACGGCGCTGAACTCTTCGACCGATGTGCTGTTCACTGCGGCGGCGTGTCAGGCTGAAGAGCGGCGTAACGGCTAAGCGCGCCGGGGCCGCATTGCGGCCCCAATTGCCTTACTCGATGGCATTACCTACCCTAGTGGCCTTTCCCCAGCCACGAGACAGGGCCATGTCAGAACACGAAACCGCAGGTGAAGGCCGCTTCAACAGCATCGAGATCCGCGTTCTCGGCTCGCTGATCGAAAAGCAGGCCACCAGCCCGGAAAGCTACCCGCTGACCCTCAATGCCCTGGTCCTGGCCTGCAACCAGAAGACCAGCCGCGAGCCGGTGATGAACCTCACCCAAGGCCAGGTCGGCCAGGCGCTGCGCGCCCTCGAAGGTCAGGGCATGACCCGCCTGCAGATGGGCAGCCGTGCCGACCGCTGGGAACATCGGGTAGACAAGGCACTGGAGCTGGTGCCAGCACAGTTGGTGTTGATGGGCCTGATGTTCCTGCGGGGCCCGCAAACCCTCAACGAACTGCTGACCCGTAGCAACCGCCTGCACGACTTTGACGACACCGAGCAGATCCAGCATCAGCTGGAGCGCCTGATCTCGCGGGACCTGGCTTTGCACCTGCCACGTCAGGCCGGCCAGCGTGAAGACCGCTACACCCATGCCTTGGGCGACCCGGCGGAAATCGAGGCGATTCTCGCTGCACGCCAACAGGAAGGCGGCGCGCGCAACAGTGGCGGCAGTGTGTCAGAAGACCGCATCGAAGCCCTCGAAGCCCGCATTGCGGCGCTGGAAGCGCGCCTGGCCGAACTGGAAGGCTGAGCCGTCACGGTTCGGGGTCGGGGAAATTGCGGCAGCTCTTGCGCTCGGCCAGTTCCCGGTCAGTGGGGCGCTGGTCGACGAACACAGCGCGACCGTCGGCGTAGATTTCCAGGTAGCCCCAGTGCAGGTCCTGCTCTTGCTCCCCGGGCTTTGGGGGGACTAGCCACCAGGGTTCGCGGCTGATCAGGGTCATGGGTGTGGTTCCTGAGAGGTCTGCTGTAAGCATAGACACCTTCAGGTGCTGCTTTGCTTGAACCGGCCCTTTCGCGGGTAAACCCGCTCCTACAGGGATTTTCACAGTTTCAACAACTGCGCAGTCCTGCGAGAGCGGCTTTAGCCGCGAAAAGGGCCGGTACAGGCTTACGCCGGTGCCGAAGTCCGAATCAGGTGGTCAAAGGCCGCCAGCGATGCCTTGGCCCCCTCACCCACCGCAATGACAATCTGCTTGTACGGCACGGTAGTCACGTCACCGGCGGCAAACACACCGGGGATGCTGGTCTGGCCCTTGGCGTCGACAATGATTTCGCCACGCGGCGACAGCTCGACGGTGCCCTTCAGCCAGTCAGTATTGGGCAACAGGCCAATCTGCACGAAGATGCCTTCCAGTGCCACTTCGTGCTGTTCATCCGTGGTGCGGTCCTTGTAGCGCAGGCCGGTCACCTTCTCGCCATTGCCCAGCACCTCGGTGGTCAGCGCGCTGGTGATCACGTTAACGTTCGGCAGGCTGTGCAGCTTGCGTTGCAACACCGCATCGGCACGCAGCTGGCTGTCGAACTCGATCAGCGTCACCTGGGCGACGATACCGGCCAGGTCGATGGCCGCCTCCACACCCGAGTTGCCGCCGCCAATCACCGCCACGCGTTTACCCTTGAACAGCGGGCCGTCACAGTGCGGGCAGTAGGCCACGCCGCGGCTGCGGTACTCCTGCTCACCTGGCACGTTCATTTCGCGCCAGCGGGCGCCGGTGGCCAGGATTACAGTCTTGGCCTTCAGCGAAGCGCCCCCCGCCAAACGCACTTCGTGCAGACCGCCCTCGGCAGCAGGAATCAGCGCTTCACCGCGCTGCAGGTTCATGATGTCGACGTCGTACTGTTTGACGTGCTCTTCCAGCGCCGTGGCCAGCTTCGGCCCTTCGGTTTCCTGCACCGAGATAAAGTTCTCGATGGCCAGTGTGTCCAGCACCTGGCCGCCGAAGCGCTCGGCGGCAACACCGGTGCGGATGCCCTTGCGGGCAGCGTAGATGGCAGCAGCGGCGCCAGCGGGGCCACCACCGACAACCAGCACGTCAAAGGCATCCTTGGCGTTGATCTTCTCGGCCTGGCGGGCGCCGGCGTTGGTGTCGATCTTGCCAAGGATTTCTTCCAGGCCCATACGGCCCTGACCAAACACTTCACCGTTCAGGTAGATACTCGGTACCGCCATGATCTTGCGCGATTCCACTTCGTCCTGGAACAGCGCACCGTCGATGGCAACATGCCGCACGTTGGGGTTGAGTACCGCCATCAGGTTCAACGCCTGGACCACGTCCGGGCAGTTCTGGCACGACAGCGAGAAGTAGGTTTCGAAGTTGAATTCACCTTCCAGGGCCTGGATCTGCTCGATCACTTCGGCACTGGCCTTTGACGGATGGCCGCCGACTTGCAGCAGCGCCAGCACCAACGAGGTGAACTCGTGGCCCATGGGGATGCCGGCGAAACGCAGGCTGATATCGGCACCCGGGCGGTTCAGCGAGAACGAAGGGCGACGGGCATCGGTACCGTCCGCGCTGAAGGTAATGAGGTTCGACAGGCCGGCAATTTCCACCAGCAGGTCGTGCAATTCGCGGGACTTCGCGCCGTCGTCGAGGGAGGCAACGATCTCGATCGGCTGGGTGACCCGCTCCAGGTAGGTTTTCAGTTGCGATTTAAGCGTGGCGTCCAACATACGGGCGATTCCTTTTTCAAAACTCGGATACAAAAACGCCCAGGCGAGGTCGCCCGGGCGTTTGACGGGGCGGTAGGTATTTCAGCTTTGGCGGCTGCTTACCGCCCGCGTTATGGGCATGACCTTAGATCTTGCCTACGAGGTCCAGCGACGGCGCCAGAGTGGCTTCGCCTTCTTTCCACTTGGCCGGGCACACTTCGCCTGGGTGAGCGGCAACGTACTGGGCAGCCTTGACCTTACGCAGCAGTTCGGCAGCATCACGGCCTACACCACCGTCGTTCAGCTCGACAATCTTGATCTGGCCTTCCGGGTTGATCACGAAGGTACCGCGGTCGGCCAGGCCGGCTTCTTCGATCAGCACGTCGAAGTTGCGCGAAATGACGTGAGTCGGGTCACCGATCAGCGGGTATTGGATCTTCCCGATGGTGTCGGAAGTGTCGTGCCAGGCTTTGTGAGTGAAGTGGGTATCGGTGGAAACACCGTAAATTTCCACGCCCAGCTTCTGGAACTCGGCGTAGTTGTCAGCAAGGTCACCCAGCTCGGTCGGGCAAACGAAGGTGAAGTCGGCCGGGTAGAAGAACACGACAGACCACTTGCCTTTCAGATCGGCTTCGCTGACCTGAACGAACTCGCCTTTGTGGTAGGCGGTGGCGTTGAAGGGTTTGACCTGGCTGTTGATGATTGGCATGAGAGACGCTCCTTCATGGGGTTGGAATCAGTTGATGGATAGAATCCTAACTAATCATCCCGCTGAAGGCTCATTGGCAAAGCTCATGCTTTCGATTGGTTTTGGCTATAACCGGGGTTATTTAATAGAAGGGAAAGGGCTGAGCAAAGGATTGCGGGCTTGAGCGCTGCACTGGCAAAGAAATGTAACAGCTACCCATTCGGCACCACTGGCAAACGGGTCTAGGCTCAAGCTCATGTGATACCGGGCCCCTCTGACGGCTGCCAAGCCGCCATGTCGGATCACTGTTGCCATGCAACGTCGACATTCAAGGAGGGGCTCATGACAGCTCTGCAAGCATTCCTCACAACACCTGTCCTCGGTACCAGCGCCTGGTTGTGGCTGGTGTTCATGGCCATCGTCATCGGTTTGCTGGTGCTCGACCTGGGCGTGCTGCACCGCCACGACCGGGAAATTGAAATGCGCGAGAGCCTGCTGCTGTATTCGGGCTATTTCAGTGTCGGTGTGCTGTTCGGCGCGGGGGTCTGGTACCAGTTGGGTGCGCAGTCTGCGCTGGAGTTCTACACCGGTTTCCTGGTCGAACAGTCGCTGTCGATGGACAACGTGTTCGTCATGGCGATGATCTTCAGCTACTTCGCCATCCCCCGCCGCTACCAGCACCGCGTGCTGTTCTGGGGTATCCTGGGCGTGGTGTTCCTGCGGGCCATCATGATCGGCGTGGGCGCGGCGCTGGTACAGAACTTTGCCTGGGTGCTGTACATCTTTGGTGCCTTCTTGCTGTTTACCGGGGTGAAAATGGCGCTGTCGAAGGAAGACAGCCGCCCGGACCTGGCCAACAACCCGATCCTCAAGTTCGTGCGGCGGCACATGCGGGTTACCGACCAGATCCATGGCTCGCACTTCTTCGTACGCCACACCCCGGCCGGGCACAGCAAGGCGCTGCGTTATGCCACCCCGCTGTTTCTGGCACTGGTACTGATCGAACTGGCCGACCTGGTGTTTGCCGTCGACAGCGTGCCGGCGATCTTCGCCATCACCCAGGACCCGTTCATCGTCTACACCTCCAACATCTTCGCCATCCTCGGCTTGCGCTCGCTGTATTTCGCGCTGGCGGCGCTGATGCACCGGTTCGTCTACCTCAAGTACGCACTGGCACTGGTGTTGATCTTCATTGGCTGCAAGATTTTCTACCACGGCATGGTGGGCAAGGTGCCGGCGCTGCTGTCACTGGGCGTGACATTCGGGTTGTTGCTGGGTGGGGTGGTGATTTCGTTGATCAAGACGCGGGGGCAGACGTTGAATAAAGACGAAAAGACGATAGAAAAAGCAGCTAACGATAAGAAAACAACGGGACAAAAGAAGAATGACCCACAGTTGCGGGTCTGAGTTGCAATCATTGCTTGATGATGAAGTAACCAACCGCTCCCCAAAGTGAGGCAATCAAGATCAGCCAAAGGGCTGCTCCCATATCTCGCCTCAACTTTGGGGGGAAATTGTCAAGCTCCGCTTCGTTCAACCATCCGAGGCGTAAATGTAGCCTTGGGAATGTGACCAAAGCGCTTACTGTACTCATCAGTAGGCATCGATGCCTTAGGTTTCGTCCGCCCCATACGGGTTTCATCTGCTCAAGATAGGGGTTGCTCGTGATCGCTGAAAGGGCGACATCAAAATCACTCGACAAAGCAATTTTCACATTGATAGCGATCCCCGCAAGGCCCAGGACGAAAGGCGCACTCAGGAATACTATTTGCAACAATGGGGACCAATTGTCAAAGTCAATCATCAGTCACCTCATGAAGGAATTCACCGGTCCGCTCTCCGAGGGCGCCAATACCAATAGCGCTTGCAGAAGAGGCGGCGCCAACGATCGCAATCCCGCACACTGCACCAAACCCACCGGTACCCACCGCAAAAATACCGCATAACGCAGCTGCTGCAGCACCTCCACCAGAGGCGCCTACCAACCCTCCCGTTAGACCTCCTGCAAAATTTCCCGCTTCAGTAAACCGAACCTTTCGACAAGCACGAGTCTCCCCGGCCCGACAGACTTCTTTTACTTTCAGATAAGACGAGGTCCCGCCCAGCCCAATCGCTGCATACCCTCCGTATTGAAGGTACTTACTTAACCGCGCCACCTTCTCAAGATGTGTCGCATACCCCGGAATTTGCCCCGGTCCGCCCGCTTTCGACCAATGGTGCACCAGGCTCTTGGTAGAGATACGCAAGCTCTTCTTCAGCCGCTCATAGCTCCCCAGATTCAGTTGCTTATTAAGCAACGCCGCTTTCAACTGGCCATCCAGTTGCTGCAACAACCGCCTGCGCTCGGCGAAGAAACCCGGACTATTCAAATGGCCATTGTGCATGAACTCACGCTGGTGCAATTGCTCGATGCTGGTCAAGGTATTGCTTACTTGTTTCAAGCCTTGATCCAGCATGTCCTTGCCCACGCCCATGGACAGACTGGCGTTGCTGAGCAAGCCGGCGATTTCGGCCTGGTGCTGCATCATGAAATCCGCTTCGACGTAGTCGAGTGCTTCCAGCGCACGCCGCGCATGCTGCGCCGCCGCCATAAGCTCTCCCTCTTCGCGCGTGCAGGCATTTCCATTGTCAGGATCACCGATAACGAAAATTTCCCCAGCTTTGAACCCTTGCGCATACGTGGGGTTGAGCCGCTGTAACCGTGAGATCGGCAACGTGGAATCGTGACCGGCCAGTTGAAGCAGTATCTGGGGAAACGACATGCGTCGTGGAACCACGTAGAAGCCAGGCTCCAGCGTGCCAGGCAGTGCACCTATTACCGGTTGGGAGAAGCGCTCGGGGTTGAAGGTGGGTGACAGCTCGGCAGCGTGGGTATTGGCACGCCCTGCAATGGAGTGCATGGACGGCGGAGCCTCATACAAGGGCGCGACTACCCGGTTGGTGCCCGGCGAACAGCCACAGACAACCAACGCACCATCCATAGCCACCCGCTGGCCATCTGAAATAAAGTGATCCACACCTTCGGCGACAGTTCCCGCCTGCCCACAAAGAGGGCATGGCGTGGTGTGGTCGCCTTCACGGAGCACCATTCGGCCTTCATCTAGGTAGCCGGCCCCGGTCGCAATACAGACAGCACCCGTTGTGGTGATATCGCCATCTACCGCCTGACCTTTTCCCTCTAGATTGACGCGCATATATGAACTCCCTGTACTTGACTCAGGTTGGAAACCTATCACCAGCAAGGGAGATACAAGTGGCATCAGCCAAAATTCAGATACGTCCTACAAGTTGCAGGACTTTGCGCAATCACTGCAGGCGCGGGTTCACCCGCGAATGGGCCGGGGCAGGCTGACGCGTTCACCGCCCGCTACGCAACATCTCCACCGGCACATACTTGCCAATTTCGTACTTGCCAATCGCCGCCCGGTGCACTTCATCCGGCCCGTCAGCCAGGCGCAGGGTGCGCTGCATGGCATACATGTAGGCCAGCGGGAAATCGCCGCTTACCCCTGCCCCGCCATGTATCTGGATAGCCCGGTCGATCACGTTCAAGGCCACGTTCGGCGCCACCACCTTGATCTGGGCGATCTCGCTACGAGCCACCTTGTTGCCGACGGTGTCCATCATGTAGGCCGCTTTGAGCGTCAGCAGTCGGGCCATGTCGATTTCCATGCGCGAGTCGGCGATCTTGTCGACGTTGCCGCCCAAGCGTGCCAGTGGCCGACCAAAGGCAGTGCGCTCCACCGAGCGCTTGCACATCAGCTCCAGCGCGCGCTCGGCCATGCCGATCGAGCGCATGCAGTGGTGGATACGGCCTGGGCCCAGTCGGCCCTGGGCAATTTCGAAGCCGCGGCCTTCGCCAAGGATCACGTTTTCGTACGGAACCCGCACATTCTCGAAAAGGACTTCGGCATGACCATGGGGCGCATCGTCATAACCGAACACCGGCAGCGGGCGGACAATCTTCACGCCCGGCGTGTCGGTCGGCACCAGCACCATGGAATGCTGCTGGTGGCGTGGGCCTTCAGGGTCGGACAGGCCCATGAAGATCATGACCTTGCAGCGCGGGTCGCAGGCGCCGGAAGTCCACCACTTGCGGCCGTTGATTACCCACTCGTCACCGTCCCGTATGGCGGTAGCAGCCATGTTGGTGGCGTCCGAGGAGGCCACGTCCGGTTCGGTCATGGCAAACGCCGAGCGGATCTCGCCGCGTAGCAGCGGCTCCAGCCACTGGCGTTTCTGTGCCTCGCTGCCATAGCGCACCAGCACTTCCATGTTGCCGGTGTCCGGCGCCGAGCAGTTGAACGGCTCCGGCCCGAGCAACGAGCGGCCCATGATCTCTGCCAGCGGTGCGTACTCCAGGTTGCTCAGGCCGGCGCCGTATTCCGACTCTGGCAAGAACAGGTTCCACAGCCCTTCGGCGCGGGCCTTGGCCTTGAGTTCCTCCATGATTGCAGTGGGCTGCCAGCGGTCACCCTCGGCGACCTGGCGCTCGAACACGGCTTCGGCAGGGTAGACATGGGCGTCCATGAACGCAGTGACACGCTCGCGCAGTGCCTGGACCTTGGGTGAATAGGCGAAATCCATCAGGGCTACCTTCACAGTTCGGAGTACGTGGAGCAGAGCCTAGAGCAGCATTGCTCCATCCACCTAGTCTATTTTCCGCGTGTATAAACATTCATAACCGATATATGATCGACCGATAACTCCAACAAAGAGCGGCGCCCATGAACCTCAGCAAGGTCGACCTCAACCTGTTCATCGTGTTCGATGCGATCTACACCGAAGCCAACCTGACCCGCGCCGGGCAGATCGTCGGCATTACTCAGCCGGCAGTGTCCAATGCCCTGTCGCGTCTGCGCGAAACCTTCAATGACCCGCTGTTCGTGCGCACCGCGCAAGGCATGGTGCCCACACCCATGGCGCAGAACATCATCGGCCCGGTGCGCAACGCACTGGCGCTGCTGCGGACCTCGGTGCAGGAAAGCCGCACGTTCAATCCGCAGCAGGCAAACAAGACCTTCCGCATCAGCATGACCGACCTGACCGAAGCGGTCATCTTGCCGCCGCTGTTCCAGCGCCTGCGCCGCCTGGCGCCGGCGGTAATGATCGAGAGTTTCCTGTGCAAGCGCCGCGAGACCACCAAGGAACTCGCGGCCGGCCGCCTGGACTTTGCCATCGACGCGCCACTGAACACCGACCCGCAGGTGCGCCACATCAAACTGATGCAGGACCGCTATGTCTGCGCCCTGCGCCAGGGCCACCCGCTGGCCGACAGCAAGCTGACCCTCGACAGCTACCTGGGCATGACCCATATCCATATTTCCAGCCGACGCAACGGCCTGGGTTACGTCGACCTGGCGCTGGGCAAGATGGGTGTGCAACGCAAGGTCGCCCTGCGTTCGCAACACTACCTCATGGCGTCGCAGGTGTTGCAGCAGACCGACATGGCCATGACGGTTCCCGAGCGCTTCGCCCGTCGCCATCAGTTGCGTTATCAGGCGCTGCCGGTGGAGGTGCCTGCACTGGAAACGCACCTGTACTGGCATGAAAGCACCGACCAGGACCCGGCCAACCGCTGGATGCGCGAACAGATCACCGAATTGTGCGAGCGCGTGGTGGCCGAGGAAGAGAAGGCGCTGGAGCCCGCCTGAATAAGCTGGCGAGGGGCCATTTATGGCACCTCACCCAAAAAAGTAGAAAATTCCATGCAATGTCTTAGAAAGAGAATTTTTTTCTATAAGCATCGAGAATCGAACCAAAGGAAGTGAAAAATATCGCGCTGCTGGCGGGTACGCTTACGTCAATGATTGCCGATTTCACGGCCACTGACACGGACCCGCCTCAATGCCTAGCGCCCCACTCTACTTCGATTACGCCGCCACAACCCCGGTTGACGACCGGGTCATCGAAACCATGCTCGCCTGCCTGGGAAGCCAGGCCAACTTCGGCAACCCGGCGTCCAGCGGGCACGCCTTCGGCCAAGCTGCACGTCACGCCGTAGAGCAGGCCCGTCAGCAAGTGGCCGAGTGCATCGGTGCGCAACCCGAGCATCTGGTGTGGACATCGGGGGCGACCGAGTCCAACAACCTGGCGCTCAAGGGTATTGCCCAAGGCATCGGCCAGCCCGGACACCTGATCACCAGCCAGCTGGAACACAAGGCCGTGCTCGACACCGTGGCCGAACTGGAGCGCCAAGGCTGGGCCGTTACTCGCCTGGCGGCGGATGCCGCCGGCCTGATCCAGCCCGCAAGCGTACAGGCAGCGTTGCGCGCTGACACCCGCCTGGTATCGCTGATGGCGGTCAACAACGAACTGGGTACGGTCACCGACTTTGCCGCGATCGGCGAGCAGGTGCGTGCCCACGGTGCCCTGCTGCACGTGGATGCCGCGCAGGCTGTGGGCAAGCTGGCAATCGACCTGCATACGATGGCCGTGGACCTGATGTCTTTTTCGGCACACAAGGTCTACGGGCCCAAGGGCATCGGTGCGCTGTATGTGGGGCCACGCGCTCGCGCGCTGATGCGTGCCCAGATGCACGGCGGCGGCCATGAGCAAGGCTTGCGTTCCGGCACCCTGGCGACCCATCAGATCGCTGGCATGGGCAGCGCCTTTGCCTTGGCCGGCCAACCCGGCGACAGCGAGTACCAGCGCCTTGAGCAATTGGCAAGACGCCTGCGCACAGGCCTGCTGGCCATGCCCGGCGTTACCCTGAATGGCTGCGCCAAGCAACGTATTCCCCATACCTTGAACCTGTGCATCGACAGCAAGGGCTTCAACAGCACGGCGCTGGCCAGCGAATTGGCCTTGTCGACCACCTCGGCCTGCAACTCGGCGAGCAACGCTGCCTCGCATGTGCTGCTGGCACTGGGGCTGGATGAACGCCAGGCACGCAACAGTGTGCGCTTGAGCCTCGGCCGTTTCAGCACCGAGGCTGACGTGGACAAGGCGCTCGAAGTGTTTGGCCGGGTGCTGGCGTCAGCATCGGCAGCACTGTGGTGACCACGCCCTAGAACAGGCGGCTGTCCGGCGTGAAATCCTCAACCTGGATTTTCGCGCTCTGCGCCTGCGGGTGCCGTGGGTTGAACAGGTAATTGGTAGTGCTGGGCATGATCGCGCTTGGCACCGGCAGCAGCAATGCCGAACAGTCATCCAGAAAGCGATTGCCCAACGTACGGGTCAACTCAGGCTGGGCGGACCAGCCGGGCTGCAAAGCGGGCAACTGCGCCTGGGAAACCGTGTCAGGCAGTTCGATGCGAAGCAAGCGCATGGTGGTAGGGAAATCCTCCGGGTCGATCTCCAGATGCACTAACACTTCCAGCATCGCCCCGGGAGGGCTGGTGGCGGCATACACCACCGGCCGACCCGCCTGGTGCCAGCGGCCGCTTACACGCAAGCCCCCCGTACCGCTCAAGTCTGCATAGGCGCTGATTCGCCACAAAATCACAGGCCATAGCCCTCGGCAATCTGCAGCAGCATTTCTTCGACCTGAGTGGTGCCTTGCTGGGTGGTGAGCATCTGCATCGGCGTCAGCCCCGAGAAGCGTTCCTTGGGCTTGGACAGCCAGCGCTTGGCCTTGCCCGCTTCACCGAACACGGCCTCGGCCATGGCGGTGATGTGGGCCGAGCGGAACAGCCGGTCGCTCTCATCCACGGTCAGCGGTTGGTCACGCTCGATACGGGATTTGAGCGTGCGCAGCGGGATGATCTGGTCGCGCTCCACCGGCGTGAGCACACCGCGTTCGGTCAGTTTCACCAACCAGGTGGCGGCAAAACCATCGGTGATGCGGGTGTGAATTTCGAAGTCGCTGGCAAGCTCGGGAATGTCCAGCAGCGCCTGCAGGCGCGCCCGGTACTCGTGGTAACCGTTGTCGCGAAGCACTTCGGCAAGCATGGCACGCTCCTTTTCGGCATTTACCGATAAGTATGCGGTATATGCCGGGTCATTGCCAGTTTGCCGGGGCGGGCAATCGAAGCCAGGGCTTTGCCAGATTGACCGCCAGCATTGCCAGGACCGCAAAGCGGCCCCGGAAACCTCACAGGAAGGTGAACACTTGCGATGCCGGCAACCGCGACTTGTTCAGCCCGGCATTGAAGTCCGCCTCGCTGCGGTAACCCAGGCTCAGGATCACCACACTGGTGAACCCACGCTCACGCAAGCCCAGTTCGGCATCGAGGACCTTGCTGTCGAAGCCCTCGATCGGCGTGGCATCCAGCCCATGCGCTGCCGCACCCAGCAAGGCAGTACCCAACGCCAGGTAGGTCTGCTTTTCCATCCAGTGCTGCACATCCTTCTGGTCGAAGCGGTGCAGGTTGACATAGTGACGGCGGCTCTGGTTTTGCCCGGCGCGCGCTTGCTCATCACGGAAACGGCCATCGGCAGCCTCTTGATCGAGCACGGTGTTCAGGTGTTCTTCAGTCATTTCGGTACGGGTGCAGAACACGATCACATGCGAGGCATCGAGAAGCTTCTGCGTGTTGTAGGCATAACCCTCCGCCGTGCTCTTGGCCAGGCGGGCCTTGCCTTCGGCCGTGTCGGCGACGATGAAATGCCAGGGCTGGGAATTGACCGACGACGGGCTGTGGCGCAGTTGTTCGAGCAGGGCGTCGACAGTGGCTTGGGGAATGCGGCGTGAGGCATCGTAAGCTTTGGTAGTGTAACGGCGCTTGGCCAGCGATACGGTATCCATGCGACAACTCCGTAATGAACAGTGGATGTGCCGCGCATCTTATCTTTCCAGCAAAAAAGAAAAAGCGGCACAATGTAACAACACTTTCATCCCTGGAATGAAAATGCTGCGCATCACCGACCTCGAACTGTTTGCCCGCAGCAGCGTGCTGGGCAGCTTCACTGCCGCCGCCCATGAAGCAGGCCTGCTGCCGGGCCAGGTGGCTGCCGCGATCAAACGCCTGGAACGCGACCTGGATGTACGCCTGTTCGCCCGCACCACCCGCAGCCTGCGCCTGACCGCCGAGGGCGAGCGCTACCTGCCAACCGCGCTGAATGTGCTGGAAAGCCTGCGCCAGGGCCATGAAGATCTGCATGGCAACCCCAATAGCCTGCGCGGCACACTGCAAGTGTCGGCCCCTTCCGACATGGGCCGCAACATGCTGCTGCCCTGGCTCAGCGCCTTTCGCCGCGACCACCCGGCATTGCAACTGCGCTTCTTTCTGTCCGACCAGATGGCCGACCTCAACCGCGACCCTGTGGATGTGGCCATCCGCTATGGCCTCAACCAGGATGCCAACTACATCGCCCTGCCGCTGGCCGAATGGAACCGCCGAGTACTGGTGGCCTCGCCCGACTACCTGGCCCGCCACGGCCGCCCGCTCACCCCCGACGCGCTGCAGCAGCATGCCTGCCTGCTGTACATGCAGCACAGCCGGGTGTACGACAAGTGGCAGTTGGGTAATCGCACCGTGCAGGTGCGTGGGCCGCTGGTCAGTGACGATGCCGACGTCATCCGCCGCCTGGCCATCCAGGGGGAAGGTATCGTCTACAAGTCGTGGCTGGATGTCAGCGCCAATATTGCGGCCGGGGAACTGGAAATCGTCCTGCCCGAATTGCTCGGCGAGTCTACCCCGCTCACGTTGGTTTGCCCTCATCGCAAGCAACTCACGCCTGCCGTGACGCAATTGCACCTGTGGCTACGCGAACGCTTCGAGGCCCTGCGCGCCCGGGCACTGACCAACGGCTGCACAATCGTTCCAGACTGAGCCGGGGGCGTTGCGCTAAGGTAGCGATTTACCCCACGGTACACGTCCATGAGCAACTGGATCGACTTCAAACAAGACGCCGACACCGGCATCGAGTCGGTCCGGGCGCATTTTGTCGGGCATGCCTATGACCCCCACTGGCACGACAGCTTCCTGGTCGGCGTGACCGAGCAGGGCGTGCAGCAGTTCAACTGCCGCCGGGTGCGCCACCGCAGCACGCCGGGGCAGGTGTTTTTACTTGAGCCTGGCGACATCCACGATGGCCTGGCGCCCACCGAAGAAGGCTTCACCTATTCGACGCTGTACCTGGAGCCCGCCTGGCTCGACCAACAGCTGCGCGCGCTGTACGAGCACGCGCCAGGCGACAGCCTGCCCAGCTTTGCCGACACCCTGTGCCATGACGAACGTCTGGCGCGGGCCACCGCCCAGGCCTTCCAGGCCGTGCATGATCAGGACTTGCGCATCGTCAGGCAAACGGCCATGGACGATTTACTGGCCTGTCTGACCCGTCACCTGCACTGGCGCCGCCGCATCAATCCCGACCCGCGCCTGCCGCTGACCGCACAGCGTGCGCGGGACTTCCTGCACGCCAACCTGGAGCGCGACATCGGCCTGGAAGACCTGGCCCAGGCCTGCGGCATCGACCGCTTTCGCCTGACCCGTGCGTTCAAGGCAGCGTTCGGCATTGCACCCCATGCCTACCTGATCCAGCTGCGCCTGGCCCGCGCGCGGCGCCTGCTTGCCCAAGGTCAGACACCTGCTGAAGTGGCCGTGGCGTTGGGCTTTGCCGACCAGAGCCATCTGGGGCGCTGGTTCCGCCGCGCCTACCAGTTGACCCCGGCTGACTACCGCAGGCGCTGCTCAAACCTTCCAGACTGAGTGCCGGCAGGCAGCGAGCATGGTGCTCCGCGTTTACGGAGCCCTGAACCATGTCGCAGTCGTTGTTGCCCTTCATTCTGTTCGCCCTGGTGTCCAGCATCAGCCCGGGGCCGACCAACCTGTTGATCCTGGCCCATGGCGCCCACCGGGGCCTGCGCGCAAGCCTGGCGCCGATCGTGGCGGCGTGTGGCGCGGCTGCAGCCATTGTGCTGCTCGTCGGGCTGGGGCTGGGCGAACTGCTGCTGCGCTACCCCCTGGCGCAACAGCTGATGAGCTGGGCCGGGGTGCTGTGGCTCAGCAGCCTGGCGTGGAAGATGCTGCGCAGTGCCGCCGCCCCGCTCCACACGACCACGGCGCCAGGCTTCAGTGCGCTCAGCGCGGCCTCGTTGCAAGTGGTGAACCCCAAGGTGTGGTTGATGGCCGTGGCGGTGGTCGGGGTATTTGCCGCGCCGTCGTTGCCAGTGTGGCAGTTGGCGCTGGTGTTTTTGCTGATCGCTCTGCCGAGCATGGCAACGTGGGCGCTGCTGGGGGTGGGGAGCGCCCGGTGGCTGCAGGCACCGGGGCGGTTGCGGGTGTTCAACCAGGTGTTGGCGGGGGTTTTGTTGATATCGGCATGGGCTGCAGTATTAGCCTGAGTCGCTACTTGGCTTGCAAGTGGCCTGAACGGCCTCGGCTCAGCGAGTCAGCGCCTCGCGAAAGCGCTGGGTACTGGCAACGGCCAGTACCAGCCCGACCACTGCTACGCTACCGCCCACCAGGCCGATATGCGCCACATTCATCTGGCTGCTGACGATACTGCCCAGCAGCGCACCACCGCCAATGCCGATGTTGTAGATACCCGAGAACAGCGCCATGGCCACATCGGTGGCATCGGACGCCAGCTTCAGGGTCCTGGACTGCAGCGACAGACTGAAGCTGAGAATCGCCACGCCCCAGAACATGCTCAGCACTGCGAACACATGGAAGTTGCCCGACAGCGGCAACATCAGCAACAGGCACGCGGCGAGCAACCCGATCGACCCCACCAGAAAGCCATGCGGGAAGCGGTCGCTGTAGCGGCTGAACAACAACGAACCAAAAACCCCGGCACCGCCGAACAACAGCAGCAACAGCGTGGTACGGTCGCCGCCAAACTGCGCTACGTGCAGGGCGAACGGTTCGATATAGCTATAGGCCGTGAACTGCGCGGTAATGACCAGCGTCACCAGCAGGTAGGTAATGACCAGTGCCGGGCGCTTGAACAGGACCGGCAGGCTGCGCAACGAACCGGAGTTCTGGCTGGGCAGCAGCGGCAGCGATTTCATCAGGCACAGCATGGTGGCAAGCGCTACCCCGGCAACGCTCAGGAACGTGATGCGCCAGCCCAGTGCCTCGCCCACTACGCGGCCCAGCGGGATGCCAAGGACCATGGCCAGGGTAGTACCGGTGGCCAGCAGGCCGAGCGCCTTGGCCTGCTGGCCCGGCGGCGCCACACGCACCGCCAGCGAGGCAGTGATGGACCAGAACACCGCATGCGCCAGGGCAATGCCGATACGGCTGACCAGCAATATGGCGAAGCTTTGCGAAAGCCACGACAACAAGTGGCTGACAATGAACACCAGGAACACGAACAGCAGCAGACGCCGCCGTTCGATGTTGCGGGTCAGCAACATCATGGGCAACGAGGCCAGTGCCACGACCCAGGCATAGATGGTCAGCATCAGGCCCACCTGGGCAGTGCTCATGTCGAAGCTGCGGCCAATGTCACTGAGCAGCGCCACCGGGACGAACTCGGTGGTGTTGAAAATGAAGGCCGCCAAGGCCAGGGCGATGACGCTCAGCCAGCTGCCGCTGCCCGTTGTGGGCGGCAGGTGTGTGGGGATGGGTTCGTTCATGGGTGGAAACTGCTTCTCCGCAGGCAACGCAACAAGTCGCACGCCAGCGACCCGCTTGCAGGGGTGCCAACGTACGTTTTGTTATGGATAGGAATGCCCGGCATGGTACGCGTCAAGCTGGGGCCTCACAACCACAGGGCAGGCAGAAGGAGTACCATGCACGCTTTGTGTGAAACGCGTGTGCAACAAGGAGCCCGATCCGCTCATGGACAAGCAGCCCCCCCAGCAGCAGTGGCAGCAGGCAGTTACCGCCTATGCCCAGGCCGTCAACGACTATGTCGCGCAGGGCCGTGCGCACAGTTGGGACAACCTCGAAGAGCCGCAGGCACCCGCCACCGAACACCTGCTCGACGCCTGGCTGGCAGCCCTGCAGGCAGCCAACCACCCTGGCGTCGACGAACTGCAGCGCCAGGCCTTCCGTGAGGCCTGGCCACCCGCGCACCAGCCCTTGGTACCGTTGCTCGAAGCGCACGGCCAAGGCATCGGCAGTGTCCTGCTGCTGGAAGATGGCAGCCTGCTGGCACGTATCGGCATGCCTTACGACAAGGGCCAGGTGGTGCGTATAGACCACCATGGGGTAACCCCGGTCATCGGCGTCGAACACTTTGGCCGCTGCCCGGCGCGGCGCTATTTCGCCTTGGCCAATGCCGAGGGCGTGCGTGTGACCGATGGCTGGGGTGGCCCGCAGGTGCAACGTCTGGCCTGGCCCACGGGGCTGGAGGGGTTGCCGCCAGGTTACCCGTTCGAGCCGTTCGACCTGCCGCCCACACCGACCGCGCTGATCCCCTTCCCCGACGGCCAGCGCGTGCTGCTGGTGAGTGCCGAAGGTATCTTTGTGCTGGCCACCCAAGGTGCGACCCGCCTGCTGCCACAGCAAGCACGCGTGCTCGATGAGTTGGCCGAGGGCACCGACCCGGACGATATCAGCCTGGGGCTGAGCATGGAGCATGGTGCGGTGTCGGCGGATGGCCGGCTGATCGTCGTGGGTGAGCAAGGCAGCCGGCACCTTGTTCTGGACGAACAGCTCAAGCCGCTGGCGCACATCGGCCCGGGCAGCGAATACCCACACTTTGCCTTGTTCAACCGCGCCGGTGACCAGTTGATCGTCAATGCCTGCCATTTCTACAGCGGCGCCACGCTGGCCGTGAGGGTGGCAGACCTGCACGGGCTGGATACCGATTACTACAGCCAGGACCCGCGTACCCCGCTGGTGCAGGATGGCGCAAGGGTGTATGCGGGGGTAGCGCGCGATGGCGAGTACATTGTGGGTGATGCCTATGGCTACCTGCGGGCGTTTGGCGAAGAGGGTACGGAGCATTGGCAGCATTACCTGGGATCGACCATCAGTGCGATGGATATCAGCGCCGACGGGCAAACACTGGTGGCGGCGAGCCATGCGGGGGTTATTTCGGTGATTGCGCTGGATAGCGGGCGGCCCGAGTGGCAGATCGGTACCGGGGCGCACGGCGAGGTGCGGCGATGGTTGTTCTGGAAGGGCTGGGACAAGCCAATGGCCTGGTAAAACGGCTGCATCGTTGCTGCCTGTACGGGCCCCACCGCGCGCAAGCCCTACATCACCCCTGTGTAGGAGCGGGCTTGCCCGCGAAGAGGCCCGTACAGGCAACCGATCAATCAGCCCTGTAGCGTGGCCATGTCGATCACGAACCGGTACTTCACATCACCGGCAATCATCCGCTCATAGGCCTGGTTGATGTTGCGGATATCCAGCATCTCGATATCGCAGCGGATGTCGTGCTCGGCGCAGAAGTCCAGCACTTCCTGAGTCTCGGCAATCCCCCCGATCAACGACCCCGCCAGCACCCGGCGCTTCATCACCAGGTTGGCCGCATGCAATGCCGGGTCAATCGGTTCGATCAGGCCGACCAGGATGTGCACCCCGTCGAACTTCAGCGTTTCCAGGTACGGGTTGAGGTCGTGCTGCACCGGAATGGTGTCGAGCAGGAAATCGAAACGGCCGGCAGCGGCGCGCATCTGCTCGGCATCCGTGGAGACGATCACATGGTCGGCCCCCTGGCGGCGCGCTTCCTCGGCTTTGGCCTGAGAGCGCGTGAACAGGGTCACTTCCGCACCCAGCGCCTTGGCCAGTTTGATGCCCATGTGGCCCAGGCCGCCCATGCCGAGGATGCCGATCTTGTGGCCCGGGCCCACGCCGTGGTGCTTGAGCGGCGAATAGGTGGTGATGCCGGCGCACAGGATAGGCGCAGCGCTGGGCAGGTCCATACCGGCTGGTATGCGCACCACGAAGTGCTCGCTGACCACGATGCTGCTGGAATACCCCCCCATGGTGTTGCTGCCATCGACCCGGTCCGGGGTGGCGTAGGTCATGGTCGGGCCTTCCAGGCAGTATTGCTCCAGATTCTTGGCGCAGGCTTCACAGGTACGGCACGAGTCGACCATGCAGCCAACGCCCACCAGGTCACCGACCTTGTGCGCGGTGACCTTGTCGCCCACCGCCGTGACCCGGCCGATGATCTCGTGGCCCGGCATCAGCGGGTACACGGCAATGCCCCATTCGTTGCGCGCCTGGTGGATGTCGGAGTGGCACACGCCGCAGTACAGAATGTCGATGGCGACGTCGTCCGGGCGCGGGCTGCGGCGTTGGAACGTCATGGGGGCCAGGGGGCTGGTGGGGGTTTGAGCGGCGTAACCGATGGCGGTATACATGCAGGGCCTCGCAGTGAAGTGAAACGATTCAGGCGACGCATTCTGCGCGCCGTTTGCCGCCTCGCCCACGGCTGATTCTCCGGCATGCATGCCTGATTCTACGAAGATGCCAACCCATAGCTGGCGCCACGCCCTCAATCTGCGATGATCAAGCTGTCTGATTCTCTGCCCTTGGTCCACCATGCAACTGACCCGTCACGTCGATGCCAATGCGCCGCTTTGCGCACTGATCCGCAGCCTCGCCACGCGCCCAGGCTTTGTGCCCACGCACCTGCCCCAGGTGCAGGTGCTGAGCTGGGACCACTATGTGGCCAGCAGCCCGCAGATCTACGAACCAAGCCTGATGATCCTGGCCCAGGGCAGCAAGCTGGCGCGCCTGGGGCCGCGCACCCTGGAGTACGGCGCCGGGCATTACTTGGTGCAGGCGTTGTCGGTGCCGTTCATGTGCGAAACCTTCGCCACCCCTGACGCGCCATTGCTGGGCGTGGCGGTGGGCATCGACCGTGGCGTGCTAGGAGAACTGGTGCAGAGCATGGGCCTGGTGCCGGACGCTGCAGTACAGGCGCAAACACCGCAATCGATGACCTCTGCAGCACTGGATGCGCCAATGCGCGAAAGTGTGGAACGGCTGCTGCACTGCCTGCAGGACCCGCTTGACGCCAAGGTACTGGGCCCGGCGCGCGTACGCGAGGTGCTGTATACCGCGCTGCGCGGCCCGCAGGCCGGTGTGTTGCGGGCACTGGTGGAGCAACAGGGGCACTTCGCCCGCATCGGCGCCGCCCTCGCCCACCTGCGCGAGCACTACGCCGAGCCGCTGAGCGTGGAGGCACTGGCTGCGCGCGCCAACATGAGCGTTTCGACCTTCCATGAACACTTCAAGCGCTGCACCGACATGGCGCCGATGCAGTACCTGAAGCGCTTGCGGCTACTCAAGGCGCAGCAGATGCTGATCGGCGAAGGCCTGGGCGTGGCACAGGCTGCGCACCGGGTGGGCTATCAGAGCACCTCGCAGTTCAGCCGCGAGTACAAGCGCCAGTTCGAACGTAGCCCGGGGGATGAATTGCCTTACCAGAGCTTGCCGGTGTAGTTGCTTGACCTGGACGGCCCCTGCAGGTCAGTCCACCAGCGGCCACTGCGCCAAGGGCCAGTAAGCCCCCTTGCGCGACTCGTAGAGCGTAAAGTGTCGTGCGGTGAGGTAAAACTCCGGCGCGCTGCTGGCCTCGGGCGGCTGCCCGCGGTAATCCCTGGACAGCGTCAGGTGCGGTCGATACTCACGTTTGGCCGCCTCCATCCCCAACGGCAGCAGCGCCTGCTGCAAACCGTACACCAGTTGCAACAGGGTCGGCGGTACCTGCTGCGCCTCCAGCACCAGGGCGCTGGCCCGCTGCCACACCTGCAAACGGTCGAGCAACAGCCGCGGCGCCGAGGCTGGCAGCGCCAGTTGGTCGACGGCCGCGCAAATCGCAGGCACCTGCGCGGTATCCACATCACCGAGGAACAGCAGCGTGACGTGGAAGTTGGCGGCCGGCACCGGTTTGCCGCTGCGCAGGTTCAGCCCTCGCCGCCACTGGGCCAGGTCACGGCGCTGGGCGTCGCTGACCGGCAAGGCGAAGAACAGCCGCTTGAACGGACTACCACTGGGGCGTATATCCTGAACCATACCAACTCCCTGACATGAAACGTTTGCGCAAGACTGTAGGGTATTACACCAATGTCGCCCCACAGTTTCGTAACAATCAGTACAAACTACCCCCATGATTGTTTATGCTGGCGGGCTCATGCCATGGCGCATGGCCATTCTTCGACCAGTAAACGTCCATGAAAATTGCACTCGTACTCATCTTCGTCCTCTCGATCGCCTATGTTCAC
Source organism: Pseudomonas putida (assembly GCA_041879295.1). NCBI lineage: Bacteria > Pseudomonadati > Pseudomonadota > Gammaproteobacteria > Pseudomonadales > Pseudomonadaceae > Pseudomonas > Pseudomonas putida. Next base: position 3,590,039 of record CP047152.1, read on the forward strand.
CTGCGCGGTCGGGTTCGCCACAAGCTGACTCGCCAGCTGGGCGACCACTCCAGCTTCCTGGCCCCGATCAACAGCTTCCTGTACCTGTTCTCCAAACACCCGGCCAAGCCTTACCTGCCGGTCGAGGCCTTTCCAGAACTGAAACCGCTGCAGGACCACTGGCAGGAGATCCGCGAGGAAGGTCGCCAGTTGCTGCACGTGGGTGAAATCAAGAAGTCCAACAATTACGATGACGTCGGTTTCAACTCGTTCTTCAAGACCGGCTGGAAGCGCTTTTACCTGAAGTGGTATGGCGAAAGCCACCCGTCGGCAATGGCCCTTTGCCCACGCACGACCGAGCTGCTGCAAGGCATCGGCACGGTCAAGGCGGCCATGTTCGCCACCCTGCCACCCGGTGCCAAGCTGGTGCGCCACCGTGACCCGTATGCCGGTTCCTACCGCTACCACCTGGGCCTGGACACACCGAATGACGATGGCTGCTACATCGATGTGGACGGCGAGAAATACGCGTGGCGCGATGGTGAGGGGGTCATCTTCGACGAAACCTACATCCACTATGCGGCCAACACCACCGAGCACAACCGCATCATCCTGTTCTGCGACGTCGAACGCCCGCTCAAGTACCGCTGGGCAACTGCGTTCAACCGCTGGTTCAGCCGCAACGTGATGGCCGCTGCCGCTGCGCCCAACGACGCCAGCGACAAGACCGGTGGCATCAACCGCCTGTTCACCCGCATCTACAAGATCCGCGAGCGTGGCAAGGCGCTGAAAAAGCGCAACCGCATGCGCTACTACCTGGAAAAATGGGCAGTGGTCGCGGCGTTGGTGCTGGTGTTCATCTACATCTGAAGGCTCAACGCAGGCCACTGTACGAGTGACCTGCGTTTACCAACCAAAGTACCGCCTCACACGTGCAACTCTTCGACTAGCCTGAAAGCTCCACTCGCAACCACCCCAAGGTGAAGACGATGAGCATGATGGACTGGGACGCCTACCGTAAGCAGTTGATGGCCGGCATCGGCGATCTCAAGCAACTCTCACCCGACACCGTAGCCGGCTACATGACCGCCAGCGGTGCAGGCGCCAAAACCAACCACCTGGATGCCAAGACCCGCGAGCTGATCTCCTTGGCCGTGGCTGTGACCACCCGCTGCGACGGCTGTATCGCCGTGCATTCGCAGCAAGCCGTCAAAGAGGGTGCCAGCCGCGAGGAAATTGCCGAGGCCCTCGGCGTGGCCGTGGCCATGAACGCCGGTGCCGCGCTGGTGTACTCGGCCCGCGCAATGGACGCGGTGGGCAAGGCCAACGGTTGAGCACAAACGGCGTCGTCGCCCTTGCGCGACGGCGCCGCGCCACCCAGACTGGGCGGCTCACCCCGCGCAGGAACCCGCATGATCCACATTCGCCCCATGATGCCGGACGATTTTGATCGTTTCTGGCCTACCTTCCAGGCCATTGTCCAAGCCCGTGAGACCTACGCTTTCGACCCGGCCCTGAGCTTCGAGCAGGCCCGCCAGCTGTGGCTGGAGCTGCCCTTGCACACGCTGCTGGCCGAAGAAGATGGCGAGCTACTGGGTTCGTATTACCTCAAGGCCAATGCTGCCGGGCCTGGTGCGCATGTGGGCAATTGCGGCTACATGGTCTGCGCACAGGCACGCGGCCGGGGCGTGGCGCGCTTGATGTGCGAGCACTCGCAAAAGCTGGCGCGCCAGGAAGGCTTTCTGGCATTGCAGTTCAACTCGGTGGTAGCCAGCAACGAAGTGGCCGTGGCGCTATGGCACAAGTTGGGCTTTGAAACGGTCGGCCGTTTGCCCAAGGCCTACCGTCATGCCCGCCTGGGGCTGGTGGACTGTTTGGTGATGTACAAATGGCTGGCGGATGAGCCGGTGGTGGAGAAGCCGCCGCTGCTGATCGGGCGCAAGAACATCGAGGCACGGGTATCGCGACGCCGCGGGCGCTAGCCTGTACGGGCAAGCCTGCCTTCAAACTCAAAACCTGATTTTTTCGCGACATTCACAGCACACCCACATTTGACGCCCCCGCATTTCAGTGGTCAGATGCGCGCCAGTTTCAGGTGCCCTGCGCCGCCGCGCGCAGGGTGAAACGGGAAACCGGTGCGTCGTGTTGCCCACGACAAGTCCGGTGCTGCCCCCGCAACGGTAAGCGAGCGAACCCTTCGAGATACCACTGTGCTCAGGCATGGGAAGGTGAAGGTTTCATGCCCCTCGCAAGCCCGGAGACCGGCCTGGAGCTTCACTTGGCAACCCGCGGTGGGCGGGCGCAGGCCGGAATCCGTGCGCGCGCCTGCCTGCATGGTTCGCCTTTGCGTGTTTTCCACCGGGATCCATTCATTCCTGCAGCAGTGGAACGACATGTCCCGTATGTTCAAGCTTCACCCTCTGGCGGCCTGCCTGGCCGTCACCCTGCCGGCGCTGGCTGATGACCGCGACCCGCAGCCTCTGGCCCTGCCTTCCACGGCCATCACCGACACCCTCGACAGCCGTACCATCGACCTGGCCACGCCGACCCAGGCAGGCTCGCGCCTTGGCCTCAGTGCCCTGGAGACGCCGGCCAGCACCAGCAGTATCAGCGAACGGCAGATTCAGCAGCGCAACAACCTCACAGTGCAGGATGCAGTGACCCGCTCGCCGGGCATTACCTTCGTCGGCTCACCGGGGGACGGCGGTACAGGCTTGTCTGCCCGCGGCTTTGCCGGCCACAGCTCGGTGATGACCCTGTTCGACGGCGCGCGCCTGTACACCGGTGCCGGCACCCAAACCTTCCCGGTCGACCCATGGATGGTCGAACGCATCGAGGTGATTCGCGGCCCGGCCTCGGTACTGCATGGCGAAGGCGCCACCGGCGCGGTGATCAACGTGATCCCGAAAAAACCTTTTGCCGGCGAAGTGCGCAACCACCTGCGCCTGGGTTACGGCTCGTGGGACCGCCAGCAGCTCGGCCTGGACAGCGGCGGCAGCCTCAGCGAGCGCCTGAGCTACCGCCTGACGCTGAACCAGCAGGCCGGCAATGGCTGGGTCGACCGCACCGCTTCACGTAGCCTGGCCATGAGCGCCGCGCTGCGTTTCGATGCCAGTGATGACCTCAGCTTCACGCTGGCCCATGACCGCGGCGATGCACAACCTGCCAACTACTACGGCACCCCGCTGATCGACGGCCACTACCGCAGCAGCCTGCGCAAAAAGAACTACAACGTACAGAACGACGTGCAGCAGTACGTTGATGAATGGACCCGGCTGACAACCGACTGGGCGCTGAACGACCAGCTCAGCGCCAGCAACCAGTTTTACTACATCAAAAGCCGCCGCCACTGGCGCAACGCCGAGGACTACAGCTGGGACGCAGAGCGTCAGCAACTGCTGCGCGGCAGCTACCTGGAGATCAAGCACAACCAGGAGCAGTTCGGCGACCGCCAGACCTTCACCTTCGACCACACCCTGTTCGGCCTGGCCAGCAAGACCGTGCTCGGTGCCGAGTACAACAAGGTGCGCTTCAACGTCGACAGCAATTCCCCCTACAACGATGTCGGCGGCGACTACGTCGACCCGTGGCAGCCACAGCCCGGCGGGTTCCATAGCGCCTCGCCGTTGCGGCCGCAAACGCTCTCGACCACCCATACCTTTGCCCTGTTTGCCGAAAACCGCCTGCAATTGAGCAATCGCCTGTCGTTGGTTACCGGCGTGCGTCGCGACCAGAACCACATCGACCGCAACAACTTGACCAACGACAGCCGCAGCGATCGTAGCCTGCAAGGTGGCAACTGGCGCGTGGGGCTGGTGTATGCACTCAACGACGACCTGTCGTTGTACGGCCAGTACTCAACCAGCGAGGACGGGGTCAACAACCTCATCAGCCTCAGCCCCGCGCAGATGCACTATGACCTGACCAAGGCGAAGCAGACCGAGGCCGGCATCAAGCAGCGCTTTTGGGAGGGGCGTGGCGAATGGACGCTTGCCGCCTACCACATCGTCAAGAAAAAGCTGCTGGTCGACGACCCGATCACGCACGAGAAGCAACAAGCCGGGCAGCAGACCTCCGATGGCCTGGAAGCGACGCTGGAGCTGGCCCTGGCCCATCAGTGGCAGGTGTCGGCCAATGCATCGCTGGTACGCGCCAAGTACGACGACTTCGACGAAATGGTCGGCGGCCTGCCACAGGACCGCGCAGGCAACCGGCCGGCCAACGTGCCACGGCGTACCGCCAACCTTTGGTTGAGCAAAGGCTTCGGCCAGCAGGTAGAGGCCGGCTTGGGGGCGCGTTATGTGGATGAGCGTTTTGCCGATACCGCCAATAACCACAGCGCCCCCGGCTACACCGTGGTCGATGCCAACATCGCCTGGCAGTTGTTGCCGGATGTGAAGTTGGGGTTGCAGTTGAACAACCTGTTCGATCGTGAGTATGTGCAGTCGGCGTTCAGCGGGCAGCAGTGGTTGATGGGGATGCCGCGGTCGTACTTCGCGACGCTGGATTACAGCTTCTGATCTGGGTGGCTTGTGCCGCGAAGAGCCCGGCACAGGCCACACAAAAACCTCTGTCCCCTTTTATCTCCATGTTATACGATAACGTTTCATATGAAATTAATTCCTGTTAGATACCCCATGACAAGTGCCAGCGCCACGCCCACGCTGATCACCCAGCGCCTGCAGAGCATCGATGCCCTGCGCGGCCTGGTGATCCTGTTCATGCTCCTGGACCACGTCCGCGAGACTTTCTTCCTGCACCACCAGGTCAGCGACCCCATGGCCATCGACACCACGGAACCGGCGCTTTTCTTCAGCCGCACCCTCGCCCACTTGTGTGCGCCGGTGTTCGTCCTGCTGACCGGCCTGTCGGCCTGGCTGTATGGCGAGAAGTATCAGGGCCGTGGCGACGTCTCGGCGTTCCTGTTCAAACGCGGGCTGTTCCTGGTGGTGCTGGAGTTCACCCTGGTCAACTTCGCCTGGACCTTCCAGTTGCCCCCCAGCGTTATCTACCTGCAAGTGATCTGGGCCATCGGCGTCAGCATGATCGCCCTGTCGCTGCTGGTGTGGCTGCCACGCGCCGCGCTGCTCGCCCTGGGCGCCATCATCGTCGCCGGCCACAACCTGCTCGACGGCGTGCACTTTGGCGCAGAGTCAGCCCTGCATGTGCCGTGGGCAATCCTGCATGATCGAGGCTGGCTGGCGTTTTCCGAGACCCTGCACCTGCGCACCTCTTACCCGGTGCTGCCGTGGATCGGCGTCATCGCCCTGGGTTACGGCCTGGGGCCCTGGTTCGCCCGTCGCAGCGATGCCGGACAACGCCAGCAACACCTGCTGGTAGCCGGTTTGCTCGCGCTGCTTGGCTTTGCCCTGCTGCGCATGTTCAACGGTTACGGTGAGGCGCCGTGGAGCGGTTATCCAACCTTCACGCAAACCCTGATGAGCTTCTTCAACATCACCAAATACCCACCGTCGCTTCTGTTCCTGGCCCTGACCCTGGGCTGTGGCCTGCTGCTGTTACGCGCGTTCGAGCGGGCCGGCCAAGTGCGCTGGATCACGGCACTGGCGGTGTTCGGTGCGGCACCGATGTTCTTCTACCTGCTGCACCTGTATGTGCTGAAGCTGCTGTACCTGGCCTGCGTGGCGCTGTTCGGGCTCAACCATGGCGACTACTTCGGTTTCGACAGTATTGCAACGGTGTGGCTGGGCGCGGTACTGCTGGCGGTTTCGCTGTACCTGCCGGTGCGCGGGTTCGCCCGGCTGAAGCAGCGCCGCCGCGACATCAGCTGGCTGAAGTACTTCTGAAAAGCGTTTTCCCCCGGCGCCGCGATGGTCTACCATGCGGGCCGCCGGTTTCCACCACGGAACTAACAGGGAATCCCAGGCCCGCCAATACGGGCCAAACGGAACTGCCCCCGCAACTGTAGGTGCCGAGCCTGCTCCACCCATGCCACTGGGCCTACCGCCCGGGAAGGCCGGAGCCAGGCCATGACGCACCAGTCAGGAGACCTGCCGGCCTGCATTCACCAACCGGCGGGGTGTCCGGGATTGGCCGTCAGTGTTGCCCCAGCCACCCGCTGGGGCTCGGCGATGCCTGTCCGTGCGTTCCTCACCAGAACTGTCCGATAAGAGATCGCCCAGCATGCTGCCCCGTTTCGCCACCCTGCTCGCGGGCCTAGGCCTCACTGGCCTGGCCCAGGCCGCTGCCACCCACTACCCGCTGACGGTCGACAACTGCGGCAAGCCGCAGACTTTTGCCCAGGCACCGCAGCGCGCCGTCACCATCGGCCAGGCCGGTACCGAGCTGCTCTATGCCTTGGGGCTGGGTGACAAGCTGGCAGGCACCTCGCTGTGGTTCAACAACGTATTGCCTGAATACCAGGCAGTGAACGCCAAGGTTCCACGCCTGGCCGACAACGAACCCAGCTTCGAGGCGGTGGTCGGCAAGCACCCGCAGCTGGTCGCGGTGCAGTTCGAATGGATGGTCGGTGCCCAGGGCTCGGTCGCCACCCGCGAGCAGTTCGATGAACTGAAGATCCCCACCTACGTGCTGCCATCGGACTGCGAAGGCAAGGACAACCTGGTCGGTGCAGACGGCACCCGCCTGCAAGCGTTCCAGGTAGACAGCATCTACAAGAGCGTCAGCCAACTGGCCGAGATCTTCGACGTTCAGGACCGCGGTGCGGCCCTGAACGCAGAATTGCAAGGGCATCTGGACAGCGCCAGGGCGCGGCTGGCCGGCAAGGACCTGTCGGCAACTACGGCGCTGTTCTGGTTCTCCAGCGCCGACCTTCACATCGACCCCTATGTGGCCGGCCGCCAGGGTGTCGCCGACTTCATGCTGCGCACCCTTGGTGTACGCAACGTGGTCGAGTCCAGCGAAGAATGGCCAAGCGTAGGCTGGGAAACCCTGGCCAAGGCCAATCCGACCTGGCTGATCATCGCGCGCATGGACCGCCGCCGTTTCCCCGCCGACGACTACCAGAAAAAGCTCGAATTCCTGCGCAGTGATCCGGTAACCCGCAACATGGACGCAGTGAAGCACGACCGTATCATTATCCTTGACGCCGACGCCATGCAGGCCGGTATCCGCCTGTTCCGCGGCGTTCAAACGCTGTCCACGGCCTTCGCCAGCGGTAAAGCAGCCCAGTGATGATTCGCCTGTTACCCTGCATCGCCGTTGCCCTGGCCGCCCTGTTGGCTGCCCTGCTGGCCGGCACCGCCATCGGCGAAACCAACCTGTCGCCCAGCGTGGTCGGCCAGGTGCTGGCCAACCACCTGTGGCAAGCCGCCTACCCGGTGGACCCGATCGACGCCGGCATCGTCTGGAACTACCGCCTGACCCGCACCCTGGTCGCAGCCGCTTGTGGCGCCGGGCTGGCCACCTGCGGTGTCATCCTGCAGGCGATGTTGCGCAACCCACTGGCCGAGCCCTACTTGCTGGGGCTGTCTGCCGGTGCCTCGACCGGCGCGGTACTCGTCGGCCTGCTGGGCCTGGGTAGCCTGGCGTTAAGCATGTCCGCAGGGGCTTTCATCGGTGCCGTGGCCGCATTCGCCTTGGTACTGGTGCTGGCCCGCGCGGCCGGCCCCAGCAGCAACAATGCCCAGGTGATCCTTGCCGGTATCGCCGGCTCGCAACTGTTCAATGCACTGACCGCCTTCCTGATCACCAAGTCGGCCACCGCCGAGCAGGCGCGCGGTATCCTGTTCTGGCTGCTGGGCAACCTGAGCGGCGTGCGCTGGCCTTCGGTGTGGCTGGCTGTGCCGGTGGCGATTTTCGGTTTGCTGGTGTGCCTGTGGCACCGCCGTGCTCTGGATGCCTTCACCTTCGGTACCGATTCGGCCGCCTCGCTGGGCATCCCGGTGCGGCGCACCCAGTTGCTGCTGATCAGTTGTGCAGCGCTGGTGACAGCTGTGATGGTGTCCATTGTCGGCGCCATCGGGTTTGTCGGGCTGGTAATACCCCATGCCCTGCGCCTTCTGCTCGGCCCCGGGCACAGCCGTCTGTTGCCCGCCAGCGCACTGGGCGGTGCGCTGTTCCTGATTGCGGCAGACATTCTTTCACGCACGCTGATCGCCGGCCAGGTGATCCCGGTGGGCGTGGTGACTGCGCTGATCGGTGCCCCCGTATTCGCGCTGATTCTGGTTAGCCGTCGGGGGCGCCCATGACCGCCATGACAGCAGTTCGCATCCCTCCGCTGGCCTGCCATGGGCTGGGGCTGCAACTGGCCGGCAATACCGTGCTCAGCGATATCGACCTCAGCGTTGTCGCCGGTGAAACCCTGGGAATTGTCGGCCCTAACGGCTCGGGCAAATCCTCGCTACTGAAGTTGCTGGCAGGGTTGCGCAAACCGGCCTGCGGCAGCGTGCAGCTCATGGGTGAGCCACTGGCACAGATGCCCCGCCGCCGTGTTGCCCAGACGCTGGCGCTGGTCGAGCAACAGGCCGACACCCTCGATGCGATCAGCGTGTTCGACGCGGTTGCCTTGGGCCGCACACCCTGGCTCTCGGCCCTGGCACCGTTCTCGCGGCAGGACCGCGCCATCGTCGAGCAAGCCCTGACCGACCTCGATGCCCTGCACCTGCGCACGCGCCTGTGGGGGTCGCTGTCCGGTGGCGAGCGCCAGCGTGTACACATCGCCCGCGCGCTGGCCCAACGGCCGCAGGTGCTGCTACTGGACGAGCCGACCAACCACCTGGACATCCAGCATCAGCTAAGCCTGCTGCAACAAGTGCAGGCGCTGCCGGTAACCACCCTGGTGGCGCTGCATGACCTCAACCAGGCGCTGACCTGCGACCGTGTCGCGGTTCTTGACAAAGGCCGCCTGATCGCCCTCGGCAAACCCTTCGAGGTGCTTACCCCCAAGCGCCTGCTGAGCACCTTCGGCGTCCACGCCCACTACCTCACCGACCCTTTCGACGGCGCGCGCATCCTGCGCTTTCGCGCCCCCTGAACCAAGTAGCCCTGCCCATGCTGTTGCGTCATTGCCAACAGGCACGTTCCCACAGGTCAGCGTAATCGCAACTGCATGTGCGTGGTCTGCCACACCGGGTCTTGCTCCACATCCACCAGCGTGAACCCTTGCCGCTCCCAGAACGCAATGGCGCCCGGCAGAAACGGATGAGTATGCAGGTAAAGGCAGTCGACGCCCGCTTGCATCGCCCGTTCGCGCAAGGCACCAAACAAGGCAGCCGCCAGGCCATGCCTGCGGTAGGCCGGCAACACGAACAGCCGCACCACCTCGACTACCCGCTCTGCGCGGTAATCAAGCTGGGCAAAGCGATGATCATAGGGCAAGTAACCTATCACCGCGACCAGCCGCTCACCCTCACGGGCTTCCAGAAAACAGCCCGCGCCGTCCAGGTAAGTGTCGGCGAAATGCGCCAGGTCACGCGGCAAGGGTGCGTTGGCGAGCATCGGAAAAAGCACGCGGCGAGCGCTGTCGACAAACGCCAGCACTTCGGCAATGGCGTCACGCGCTACAGGTTGCAGGGTCCAGTTCGGCATCGGGCGGTTGCCAGTGTGATCGGGAGCGCACGGTTCTACCGCAGCGTGCCGCTCAAGGCAAATCACAGGGCTCGTCGCGGCAAGGCGGACACCGGTATAATCGGCAGTCTTCACTGCCCGACCAGGCCACACCATGCCTCGCCTCCCGAAGTTGCTGTTCCCCCTGTTGCTGGCTGCTGCACTCACCGCCTGCGACCAGAAACCCTCCCGTGAAGAACAGATCCTCGCCCAGCTGCCGCTGCAGGACGCCTACACGCACAACATCGAGCGCATGTCCGCGCTGCTGGGCCGCACTCACCCGCAGCTGTCGCAAGCGACCATCCAGGACGTACTGCGCAAGCACCTGACCGTCGAGGACCAGCGCCGGGACCTGTTCCGCCTGTACAGCGAAAAGAACTTCAGCGACGCCGAATTCGCCACCATCGTCGCCGCCACTCAGGACCCCGCCAAAGCGCGCGCCCTGGAAGACACCGAAGCCGGCAAACGCTTGAGCGAAAAACTCACCGCGCTGATGCGCGAAACCGCCCGCGATGTGAACGTGCAGGCCTTGGTCGAACAGCGCATGCAACAGGTGGAAGATGAGCTTGATGCACTGGACAAGGCAGGCTCTTGAGCGCCACCCGCTAAGGTAACTCCCGTTCAGCAGCCCTTTACGATCACCCGAGGTCAGGATTGCCACACACCAAGCACGGATTGCGCCTGGATCTACGTACACTCATTCTGGTGCTCTGCGCCCTGACCGCAGTGGTCATGCTGTGCGCCAGCTATTTCGCCAGCTACCGGGTGCAGCGCCAGCTACTGATCGACAATGCCCTGGAAGCCAACCGGGTGTATGCGAGAAAGCTGGCCAGCATCACCGAAACCTTCATTGGCAGCGCCTTGCAGCAACTGATGTTCAGCGCCGGTGTACAAAGCCGACAGTTGAGCGACACCGCAGCGCTGCAGGTAGAGACTGACCGCGTACTGGGCCAGAGCATGGCCTTCAACTCCACCTTCGTGATCGATGCCAACGGGGTACTGCTGGCAGTATCCCCCGCCCCGCTACGCCACCTGATCGGCACCCACGTGCAGTCGCCCGGCGCTCAGGAAGCCCTGCACGAACGCCGTCCACTGGTTTCCACGCCCTACCTGTCGGCGGCCGACAACCTGGTGGTGGTGCTTTCGCAACCTATTTTCGACAACAACGGCCGCTACCTGGGGTATGTGGGTGGCAGCCTGTACCTGCGTGAACACAACATCCTCAACAGCCTGCTGGGCGAGCATTTCTACAAGGACGGTTCGTACCTGTATGTGGTCGACCGCAACCGACGCCTGCTGTACCACCCCAATAGCGAACGGGTAGGCACGGTGGTGGAGGGCAATGCGCTAGTTGACCAGCTGGCGACACTGGACAGCGGTACCCGGCAGTTGACCAATAGCCTAGGCGTGGAAATGCTCGCCGGTTTCGCCACTGTACCCAGCGCCGGCTGGGGCGTGGTAGCGCAGCAGCCTTTGGCGCAGACGGTGACGCCGCTGAACCATCTGGTGCTGAACGTGATCGCCAGTTCGGCGCCTTTGGCGCTGGTTGGCAGCCTGCTGCTGTGGTGGTTGGCCCGTACCATCGCCCGGCCGCTGTGGAAACTGGCCGCGAGTGCCCGCACGATGGACCGCGCCGGTACCGCCGAACGCTTGCATCAGGTGCGGGCCTGGTACTTCGAGGCGGCAGAGCTCAAGCGCGCATTGCTGTTCAGCCTGAACTTGCTGCAAGAACGCATCGGCCGGCTCAATCGGGACGCCCAGACCGACCCGCTGACCGGCCTGGGCAACCGCCGCAGCCTGGAATTCAGCCTTTCGTTACTGGAAGCTGAAAACCAGGAGTTTGCTGCCATTGCGCTGGATATCGACCATTTCAAGCGGATAAATGACAGCCATGGACACGAAGTGGGCGACCAGGTGCTGCGCCAGCTGGCGGAGCTCATGCGCCGTTGTTGCCGCGAGGGCGACCTGTTGTGTCGCACCGGCGGCGAGGAGTTCTTGATATTGCTGCCTGGGGCAACCCTGAATGTGGCCGCCGCAGTGGCCGAACGGTTGCGTGTGACCGTACAGGATATGCCGGTGGAACCGGTGGGGGCAGTGACAATTTCGCTGGGGGTGACGCACTGGGATGGCGAGACGCACGGCGAGCCCATGAACGCATTGGGCGAGGCTGACCGGGCGCTTTACCGGGCCAAGCAAGAGGGGCGCAACCGGGTCGCTTTTGCCTGAACGCCTTGTGTTGTCACCATGGAACGGGCTCGCCCGTGAAAATGCCGATACAGGCAACGATGCATCGCTGCCCTGTAACAATTCCTGTCATAAAACTGCAGCGTTCCAGTCATAGGATTGACCCCGACCTGACATTTTCACTTCATGGATGAGCGTCTCATGCGTCGTGTGGTTTTCAATCAGAAAGGTGGCGTTGGCAAATCCAGCATTGCCTGCAACCTCGCCGCAGCCAGTGCCGCCGAGGGCTACCGAACCTTGCTGGTCGACCTCGACCCACAGGCCAATGCCACCTTCTACCTGACCGGGCTGGCCAACGACACCATTCCTGCCGGCATCGCCGACTTCTTCCGCCAGACCTTGTCGCCGGTTACTGCCGCCGGCAAGAAGCACCGCGTGGTAATCACCGAAACCCGCTACAGCAACCTGCACCTGGTCACCGCCAGCCCTGACCTCAGCGACCTGCAAAGCAAGCTGGAGAGCAAGTTCAAGATCAACAAGCTGCGCAAGTTGCTGGTGGCGCTGGGCGAGGACTACGAGCGGATCTACATCGACACCCCGCCCGCACTGAACTTCTACACCTTCAGCGCGCTGGTGGCGGCCGAGCGTCTGTTGATTCCGTTCGACTGCGACAGTTTCTCGCGCCAGGCCCTGCACAGTGTCATGGCCGAGGTCGAAGAACTGCGCCAGGACCACAACCCCGCGCTGCAGGTGGAAGGTGTGGTGGTCAATCAGTTCGCCGGCCGCACCGCACTGCACCAGACCCTGGTCGATCAACTGCGCAGCGAAGGCCTGCCGGTGCTGCCGGTGTACCTGAGCAGTTCGATCAAGATGCGTGAATCGCACCATGCCTCGGTGCCATTGGTGCATTTGGCGCCACGGCATAAACTGGCCCTGGAATTTGTCGATTTGCTGGATGTGCTTGAGCGTGCGGCCTGACAGGCCTTTTGAGGCACTCCGGCTGTAACCTGCTGCATCGGTTGAATCAGGTATACCGAGGTCGCCCTCGACAAAGCGCCTTGCAGCGCCCGGCTATCTACTGGCAAGCACAATAACGATGGCGCGGCCCTACCGCGCCACTTTCATCATGGCTGCCAAAGGAAACCGGAGAGCTCCCGCATGTCCGCACATCATGAGGTATCCCCCGCCACCCTGCGCAGGGTGATAGCCGCTTCGGCCATCGGCAACTTCGTCGAATGGTTCGACTTCGCCGTGTACGGCTTTCTCGCCACGCTGATCGCCAGCCAGTTCTTTGCCAGCGAAGACGCCAGCGTGGCCTTGCTCAAAACCTTCGCGGTGTTCGCCGTGGCCTTCGCCCTGCGCCCCTTGGGCGGCATCGTCTTCGGTGCCTTGGGCGACCGACTGGGTCGCAAGCGCATCCTGTCGCTGACCATCCTGCTGATGGCCGGCTCCACCACGTTGATCGGCCTGCTGCCGACCTATGCCAGCATCGGCCTGGCAGCCCCGGCGCTGCTGACCCTGGCCCGCTGCCTGCAGGGGTTTTCTGCCGGTGGCGAATATGCCGGGGCCTGCGCCTACCTGATGGAGCACGCGCCTGACGACAAGCGCGCCTTTTATGGCAGCTTCGTACCTGTGTCGACCTTTTCCGCCTTTGCCTGCGCAGCGGTGATCGCTTATGGCCTGGAGGCCAGCCTGTCGACCGAGGCGATGAATGCCTGGGGCTGGCGCATTCCGTTCCTGATTGCCGCACCGCTGGGCCTGGTCGGCCTGTACCTGCGCTGGCGCATGGAGGAAACCCCGGCGTTCCGCGAAGCCGTCGCCCAAGGCAAGGAGCACGAGCATTCACCGCTGAAGGAAACCCTGCGCCACCATGGCCGGGTCATCCGCAACCTGGGGGCGTTCATTTCGCTGACCGCGTTGTCGTTCTACATGTTCACCACCTACTTCGCCACCTACCTGCAACTGGTCGGCAACCTGACCCGCGCGCAGTCACTGCTGGTGACCACCGTGGCCCTGCTGTTCGCCGCCGTGGGCTGCCCGCTGGCCGGTGCATTTTCGGACCGGGTGGGGCGGCGCAAGACCATCGGTTTTACCTGCCTGTGGATGATGCTTAGCGTGTTCCCGGCGTACTGGCTGGCCAGCTCTGGCTCGATGTCGGGTGCGTTGCTGGGGGTGATCCTGCTAGCGGTGGGGGCACTGTGCAGTGGCGTGGTTACCGCAGCATTGCTGTCGGAAAGTTTCCCTACACGTACCCGCTATACCGCTTCGGCGATTACCTACAACGTGGCCTACACGCTATTTGGCGGCACTGCGCCGCTGGTGGCAACCTGGCTCATCGGCCAAACCGGCAGCAGCCTGGCACCGGCGTTCTACCTGGTGGTGATTGCGCTGGTGGCGTTGGTGGGCGGCTTGGCGTTGCCGGAAACTTCGCGGATTTCTTTGCATGAGGACATGAGCATGGACGGTGTGCGGGCCGGAACCCGAAACACCGTCTGAAATTTCCGGGGCTGCCTTGCAGCCCCGACTGCTCAGCCTTCTTGCTGCTCTTCCCGCCGATACGCCCACTGATACAACGCCGGCAACACCAGCAACGTCAGCGCTGTAGAGGACAAGATCCCGCCAATCACCACCGTTGCCAGTGGCCGTTGCACCTCCGCACCGGTCCCGGTGGCCAAGGCCATCGGAATGAACCCCAGCGAGGCCACCAGCGCCGTCATCAGTACCGGCCGCAATCGGGTCAGCGCACCCTCCTCGACCGCCGCCCGCAGCGTGCGCCCTTCCTCGCGCAGCCCGCGGATAAAGGCAATCATCACCAGCCCGTTCAGCACTGCCACTCCCGACAATGCAATGAACCCGACCCCGGCAGAAATGGACAGCGGAATATCACGCGACCACAGCGCCAGCACCCCGCCGGTCAGCGCAAAGGGGATGCCGGTGAACACCAGCAGGCCGTCCCTGAGGTTGTTGAACATCATCAGCAACAGTGCCATGACCAGCAGCAAGGCTACCGGTACCACCACCTGCAAGCGCTCGGCCGCCGACTGCAACTGCTCGAACTGGCCTCCCCAACGCGTCCAGTACCCCGGTGGCACCTGCACCTGGTCGATCAGGGCCTGCTCGGCCTCTTGCACAAACGAGCCCAGGTCGCGTCCACGCACGTTGGCACTGACCACCACCACACGCTTGCCATCCTCGCGGCTCACCTGATTCGGGCCCAGTTGCAGGTTCAGCGTGGCTACCTGCGACAGCGGGATGAAACCGATTTGCCCGGCCCCCTCAGCAGCACTGGCCGGTACGGGAATCAGCAGGCTGGCCAGCCCGTCGACATCGGTACGCAAGGTTTCCGACAGGCGCACGACCATGTCGAAGCGGCGGTCGCCCTCATACAGCGTACCGGCGGTGCGGCCACCCACGGCAATGGCGATGGCGCCCTGCACATCGCCCACATTCAGGCCATGACGGGCGGCCTTGTCACGGTCGATGTCGATGGTCAGTACCGGCAAGCCCGTGGTCTGCTCCACCTTCACCTCGGACGCGCCTGGCACCCCTTGCAGGCTGGTGGCGATCTGCGCGGCAGTGCGATTGAGCACCTCCATGTCGTCTCCGAACAGCTTCACCGCCACATCGCTGCGCACCCCGGAAATCAGCTCGTTGAAGCGCAGCTGAATGGGCTGCGACAGCTCATAGTTGCTGCCCGGTACACTGGCAGCGGCACGTTGCACCTGGGCGATCAGTTCATCCCGCGGCTTGCCCGGGTCAACCCATTGTTCGCGCGGGCGCAGCATCACGTAGGCATCGGAAATGTTCGGTGGCATCGGGTCGGAGGCAATCTCGGCAGTGCCGGTGCGGGCAAACACCCGCTCCACCTCGGGCACCTGGGCGATGATCGCCTGCTCCAGGCGCTGCTGCATGTCCACCGACTGCGACAGGCTGGTGCCCGGCACTCGCAGGGCCTGCAGGGCGAAGTCACCCTCGCTGAGGCTGGGGATGAACTCGCTGCCCATGCGGCTGGCCACCACGCCGGACAACAGCACCAGGGCGGCGGCAGCAGCAAACGCCAGTTTGCGCCGGCCCAGCACCCAGGCCAGCACCGGGGCATAGCGCTGACGAGCCGTACGCATCACCAGGCCTTCCTCCTCCTTGACCTTGCCGGTGACGAACAGGGCAATGGCCGCCGGTACGAACGTGACCGAGAGGACCATCGCACCCAACAGGGCCATGACCACGGTGAAGGCCATGGGGTGGAACATCTTGCCCTCGACCCCGGTAAGGGCAAAGATCGGCAGGTACACCACCATGATGATCAACTGCCCATAGATCAGCGGCCGGCGTGCTTCGCGGGCGGCGGCAAACACCTCATGGAACCGTTCGGCGCGGGTCAGCATGCGACCGTGGCGCAGCTGGGCATGGGCCAGGCGACGGATGGCGTTTTCCACGATCACCACCGCGCCGTCGACGATGATGCCGAAGTCCAGCGCGCCCAGGCTCATCAGGTTGGCACTGACCTTGTTGCTGAACATGCCGGTAAAGGTGAACAGCATCGAAAGCGGGATAACCATGGCCGTGATCAGTGCAGCACGGATGTTGCCGAGGAACAGGAACAGCACGGCAATCACCAGGATTGCACCTTCGATCAGGTTCTTCTTCACCGTGGCGATCGCTTTCTCCACCAGGTGGGTGCGGTCGTACACCGTCACTGCCACTACGCCCTTGGGCAGGTTGCGATTGATCTCGACCAGTTTTGCAGCGACCGCCTGCGACACCGTGCGACTGTTCTCGCCAATCAGCATGAACACCGTGCCCAGCACGACTTCCCGACCGTTTTCGGTGGCTGCCCCCGAGCGCAGCTCTTGGCCAAGGCCAACCTGGGCGACATGGCTGACGCGGATCGGCGTGCCGTCGACGCTGGAAATAACGATGTTGGCAATGTCTTCGGCCGAGGCCACCTGGCCAGGCGCGCGAATCAGCAACTGCTCGCCATTGCGCTCGATATAGCCAGCGCCAATGTTGGCGTTATTGCGCTCCAGCGCTGCAATCAGGTCGTTGAGGGTGAGCTTGTAGGCCGCCAGGCGTTTGGGCTCTGGTGCAATAAGGTATTGCTTGGCATGGCCACCGATGCTGTTGACCTCGGCCACACCCGGCACATTGCGCAGCTGCGGCTTGATGATCCAGTCCTGAATCACCCGCAGGTCGGTTGGGGTGTAAGGTGTACCGTCTTCCTTGAGCGCCCCCTCCTGGGCTTCCACCGTCCACAGGAAGATTTCCCCCAGGCCGGTGGAGATCGGCCCCATGCTCGCCTCGATGCCCTCAGGCAATTGCTCGCGGGCCACCTGCAGGCGCTCGTTGACCAGTTGGCGGGCGAAGAAGATATCGGTGCCATCATCGAAAATGACCGTGACTTGCGACAGGCCCGAGCGCGACAGCGAGCGGGTCTGCTTGAGCCCTGGCAGGCCGGCCATGGCGGTTTCGATGGCAAAGGTGATGCGCTGCTCGGTCTCCAGCGGCGAATAGCCGGGGGCGGCGGTGTTGATCTGCACCTGGACGTTAGTGATGTCCGGCACAGCATCGATCGGCAGTTTCTGGTAGCTGTGGATACCCACCGCGGCCATCAGGACCACGGCCAGCATCACCACCAGGCGCTGCTCGATGGCAAATTGAATCAGGCGTTCGAACATGCAGGTGTCCCCGTGATCAGTGGCTGTGCTCGGCCGAGCCCTTGCCCAGTTCCGACTTGAGGACAAAGCTGCCAGCGGCCGCAACCTGAGTACCGGCGGCCAGGCCGCTGGTGATTTCCACCTGGCCAGCATCGCGGCGGCCAGTCTTCACCGGGCGCGCCTCGAAGCCTTCCGCAGTGCGGGCAAACACCACGGTCTGCGCCTCCCAGGTTTGCAGGGCGCTTTCCGGCACCGCCACGGCGGCCTCGAAGCGGTCGACGCTGACAGCCACGTTGACGAACAGCCCGGGGCGCCAGGCGCCATTGGGATTGGCAAGTGTGGCGCGCACAGTGGCGGCGCGGTTCTGCTCGCCGAGCAGGCTGCCGACGTAATTGACCTTGCCCTGGACCTCGGCGCCCAGGTCCGGCGCACTGACCCTGACATCGCGGCCGGTCACCACCTTGTCCAGGTCACGAGGGGCCACGGCGAAGGTGGCCCACACCCGGCTCAGGTCGGACAGGGTGAACGCGTTGCTGGTCGCGTCGACCACCTCACCCACGGTCAGGTGCTTTTCCACGACGACCGCATCGAAGGGTGCGCGCAGTTCATAGCGGTTGCCGGCACCGGCCGGGCCCACCGCCGCGACCTTCTGCCGAGCGTTGGCCAGAGCGATCTCGGCCTCCTGCAGGGCCTGGCGCGCCTGCAGGTAATCCTGCTCGGCGCTGATTCGCTCCTGCCACAGCTGTTGCTCCCGCTGAAAGGTCAACCGCGCCAATTCCAGACGACGCTGGGCGGCCTGCTGTTCGCTGCGCAGGTCGGAGATCTGCTGGCTGGCAATCACCGCCAGTACCTGGCCGCGCCTGACCGCCTGGCCCAACTCGGCTTGCACCGCTTCGACCACACCCGGCACGCGGGGTACCACATGTGCGGTGCGGTCCTCGTCAAAGCGGATCTCACCCGGGAAGCTGATGGCGGTGCCCAACTCACGGGGGCCAGCGGCAGCCAGTTGCACGCCAGCCGATTCGATCTGCGCGACAGACAGGTGCAACTGGCCCTCTTCTTCGCCATGCCCCTCCTCTGCAGGGCCTGCGGCGGCCTGCTCTGCAGCGTGGCCGTGGCTGTCTTGACCATGGTCGTCATGGGGGGCTTGAGCCTTGGACGCCTGGCCGAGTGTGCCGGTCCAGGCCAGGCCAGCGAGGCCAAGGGCCGCAACGGCAGTGGCCAGAAGGGCTAGCTTGCGTGGGTTAGTCATTGTTGCTCCTGCTATCGGGTTTGTTGCTCAGGCCATCAAGATCGCCGTAGATCCGCTCCACGTGTGCACGCGCGTCGGTCGCCGAGGCCAGCGCCTCGAGGTACAGCCCGCGAGCCTCGATCAGCGTGCGCTGGGCGTCGAGTACATCGAGAAAAGCGAACTTGCCCATTTCAAAACCGCGGGTGGCGGTGTCCACGGCCTGCTGCGCAGCCGGCAGGATGGTGCGGTCGTAGGCTTCAACGTCCTGCATCGCCGTCTCCCACTGGCTGATGGCACTGCGGGTTTCACTTCGCAGACGCAGCTCCACGGCATTGCGCAGGTCGCGCGCCTGATCGGCACGGCGCGCAGCCGCCAGGACATTGCCCTGGTTGCGGTCGAACAGCGGCAACGGCATGGACAGGCCAACCACGTTCACCCGCTCCCGGTCTTCGCGGCTGTACTGGCTGCCAAGGCTGACGGTGAGGTTGGGGAAACGCTGGGCTTTTTCCGAACCCAGGGACGCATCGCCGCGCTCGACCTGGGCAGCGGCCAGGCGCCATTCAACGGTCTGTTCGACCTGTTCAAGCAAGGTGTCGGCACCCGGCGCGATGCCTGGCGAAAGGTTGGCCGCCTGTAACCGTTCAAAGCTTGCCATCGGGCTGCCCGTCAACCGGGCCAAGGCCTGGTAGGCCACGCTGCGCTGGGTTTTCGCGCGGCGCACTTCGGTCTGGGCCTGGGCCAGTTGCACCTGGGCACGGGTGGCCTCCACCGGTGATGACTGGCCTGCCGTAACCCGCCCTTGCACCACCCGCAGGCCGCGTTCAGTCAATGCCTGCGACTGCTGCGCCAGCTCCAGCGCGGTCTGCGCACGCAAGGCAGCGTGGAAAGCCTGCACCACATCGGCCCGCAGGGCGTTGCGCTGGCGCTCCAGGTCGAGCAGGGCAATGGCCTGGCCGGCCTCCGCCACGGCGAGACGTGCGCCACGCTTTCCGCCCAGTTCCAGCGGCTGGCTGAGGGTGACGGTGGTGGTGGTGGTGTCGCGACGGGTGTCCTCGACCTCCCAGGCCAGCTCCGGGTTGGGGATCAGCCCGGCTTGGCGCCATTCGCCATCGGCAATGCCAATTTCACGGCCGGCTGCAGCCAGCTCCGGGTTCTGGGCGAAAGCGGCGGCAAGCGCCTGGGGCAGGCTCAGCGCCTGGCTGGCCTGGGCGCCGGTGGCACTGGCCAGCAACAGACAGAGCAAGGCGATCTTGCGGGGGATGGGCACGACACAGGTCCTCTCGGCGAAGCATTGGCGAGGGACTGTAGAAAGGGCCGGTTATCGGGGCGGTGGCGGCAAGATTACAATTTTGTAATGACGCGCTGCGTTGCTTTGCAGGCGCAGCCTTGTGCTGCTGGGCACAGGACGGTGAACGCCCAAGAAGTTCGATAATCGCCCACTTTCCCGGTGCGACGATCTTGTCCAATTGACGGAACTAACCAGTCAGTACAAAACTACGTGCATTCAACAACAACAAAGCGATGCCCGTCATGAAGCCCCTTATTCTCGTGCTCAACGGCCCCAACCTGAACATGCTGGGCACCCGCGAGCCTGCCCAGTACGGCCACGAAACCCTCGCTGACCTGGCTCAGGGATGTGCCGATACTGCCCACGCCCACGGCCTGGAAATCGAGTTTCGCCAAACCAACCACGAAGGCGAACTGATCGACTGGATCCACGCTGCCCGTGGCCGCTGCGCCGGCATCGTGATCAACCCTGGCGCCTGGACGCACACCTCGGTGGCCATCCGCGATGCCCTGGTGGCCAGCGAACTGCCGGTGATCGAGGTGCACCTGTCCAATGTGCACAAACGCGAGCCGTTCCGTCACTTGTCGTTCGTATCGTCCATCGCCGTCGGTGTCATCTGCGGCCTGGGCAGCCACGGCTACCGCATGGCGCTGAGCCACTTCGCCGAGTTGCTGCAGGAGCGTACGGCATGAGCCAGCAAGCCATCCTCGCCGGCCTGATCGGCCGCGGCATTCAACTGTCACGTACGCCGGCCCTGCATGAACACGAAGGCGACGCCCAGGCCCTGCGCTACTTGTACCGGCTGATCGACGCCGACCAGCTGCAACTGGACGACAGCGCCCTGCCCGGCCTGCTCGAAGCCGCGCAACATACCGGCTTCACCGGGCTGAACATTACCTACCCGTTCAAGCAGGCGATCCTGCCGTTGCTCGACGAACTGTCCGACGAGGCCCGTGGTATCGGCGCGGTAAATACCGTGGTGCTCAAGGACGGCAAGCGAGTCGGCCACAACACAGACTGCCTGGGCTTTGCCGAAGGCTTGCGCCGTGGCCTTCCCGGTGCGGCACGGCGCCAGGTGGTACAGATGGGTGCCGGTGGCGCTGGCTCGGCCGTGGCCCATGCCCTGCTGGGTGAAGGGGTAGAGCGGCTGGTGCTGTTCGAAGTGGACTCAGCCCGTGCGCAGGCGCTGGTGGACAACCTGAACGCCCATTTCGGCGCGGAGCGCGCCGTGCTTGGCACCGACCTGGCCGCAGCCCTGGCCGAAGCGGACGGGCTGGTCAACACCACGCCGGTGGGCATGGCCAAGCTACCGGGCACGCCACTGCCGGTGGAATTGCTGCATGCCCGCCTGTGGGTGGCCGAGATCATCTACTTCCCGCTGGAGACCGAACTGCTGCGCGCGGCCCGGGCACTGGGCTGCCGCACGCTGGATGGCAGCAACATGGCGGTGTTCCAGGCGGTGAAGGCATTCGAGCTGTTCAGCGGGCGGCAGGCGGATGCGGCACGAATGCAGGCACACTTTGCCAGTTTCACCTGATAGAAAAGTGTTGGCTTCTTCGCGGGCACGCCCGCTCCCACAGGTACTGCGCAAACGTTACTGATTGCACTCTCCCTGTGGGGCATGCCCGCGAAGTGGCCGGTAAAGGAGAATCACTCTTTTTCATCCAGCAAAGCCTGTATCACCTGTTCCTGCCCGCCATAATCCCCCTCGCCAAAGTGCACATGGCGCACCTGCCCCTTGCGGTCGACAAAGTAATGCGCCGGCCAGAACTGGTTGCCCCAGGCATTCCACACCTTGTAGTCGTTATCTACCGCCACCGGATACCCGATACCCAACCGGGCAACCTTGCTCCGCAAAGTGCCGACATCATGCTCGTAGTCGTACTCGGGTGTGTGCACTCCTACCACCACCAGACCTTGATCGGCATAGCGCCGCGCCCACTCATTCACATGCGGCAGGCTGCGCCGGCAGTTGATGCAGTCCCAGGTCCAGAAGTCCACCAGCACCACTTTGCCCTTGAGCCCCGGGGCATCCAGCGGCGCCGAATTCAACCACTGGCTGGCGCCGGACAGCGACGGCATGGCGCCGTAGCTGTCGCGGGCCTTCAGGTGCCCAGCCAATCCAAGACCCGTCAGCGCCAGCGCAAAACCGCCTGCCTTGAGCATCCGGCGGCGATCAGTTGTCATGGCAACCGCCCGTGGCGTAGGTGCGGTACTGCACGCTTTGCCGCTGGCCATGGGAGTCAAGGTAGTCCATTCGGGTATTCACCAGGCCACAGGCGTTACTCTGGTCATCCTGAACCGACAGCACTTTCTTCACATCCAGAGGCTCACCGTAGCGGTACTGCATGACCCCGCCATCCTGCATCGGGGCAGTGCTGGCCTGGGCAGCGATGGCGCCGAAGCTGAGCACGGCGAACAGGCTGGCGCTGGCGATAGTCTTGACGTTCATGGCATCTCTCCTGAGTAACAATTGGGGGGGAGTGTTGCTCCCCGGTCGAGAGCCATTTCACGCCTGCCAGGTATCGCGCATGTGTCGTCCAGCGTTGTGATGTGCTTCCTGCTGTATCTCTGCCCGTGCCAGATACACTGCAATACAAACTCCCGCAGGCAAGGGCGAACGCGCTCGGTACACTGCGCCCAACCCCCTTTGCACAGGAACCCAGCGCATGGAACACGTCGATCACATCCTGATCGTCGACGACGACCGCGAGATCCGCGAACTGGTCGGCAATTACCTGAAGAAGAACGGCCTGCGCACCAGCATCGTTGCCGATGGCCGGCAGATGCGCGCCTTTCTCGAAGCCAACAGCGTCGACCTGATCGTGCTCGACATCATGATGCCCGGCGACGACGGTCTGCTGTTGTGCCGCGAGCTGCGCGCCGGCAAGCACCGCAACACGCCGGTGCTGATGCTGACCGCCCGCAATGACGAAACCGACCGCATCATCGGCCTGGAAATGGGCGCCGACGACTACCTGACCAAACCGTTCTCGGCCCGCGAACTGCTCGCCCGCATCAACGCCGTGCTGCGCCGCACACGCATGCTGCCACCCAACCTGACCATCAGTGAAAGCAGCCGCCTGCTGGGTTTCGGTCAATGGCGCCTGGACACCACCGCGCGCCACCTGCTCGACAGCGAAGGCACCCTGGTGGCCCTGAGCGGCGCCGAATACCGCCTGCTGCGGGTGTTCCTCGACCACCCGCAGCGGGTGCTCAGCCGTGAACAGCTGCTTAACCTGACCCAGGGCCGCGAAGCCGACATCTTCGACCGCTCCATCGACTTGCTGGTCAGCCGCCTGCGCCAGCGCCTGAGTGACGATGCCCGCGAGCCCAGCTGCATCAAGACCGTGCGCAGCGAGGGCTACGTGTTCTCGCTGCCGGTGCAACTGCTCGAGTCCCCCTCATGAAATGGCCACGCACCCTGGCCTCGCGCCTGGCACTGATCTTCTTCACCGGCCTGGTGTTGGCCTATGGTCTGTCGTTTGGCCTGCAGGCCTACGAGCGCTATATCAGCAGCCGCTCGATGATGCTCAGCAACCTCGAGCAGGACGTGGCGACCTCGGTTGCCATCCTTGACCGCCTGCCCGCAGCCGAGCGTGCCGCCTGGCTGCCGCGCCTGGAACGGCGCACCTATCGCTATCGCCTCGACCAAGGCCTGGCCGGCGAAGCGATGCCGAGCAGTGACCCACCGATGGCCGCCGCGTCGATCGTCAAGGCCATTGGCAGCGACTACCGCCTGACCTTTCTGGAAATCCCTGGGCCCAATGCGCATTTCCAGGCACACCTGAACCTGGCCGACGGCGCGCCCCTGACCATCGACGTAACGCCAACACCGGTCCCGGTAGCCCGTTGGTTGCCTGTGGTGCTGCTGATTCAGCTCGCTGTGCTGTTGCTGTGCACTTGGCTGGCCGTACGCCTGGCCATCGGCCCGTTAACCCGTCTGGCCCAGGCCGTGGACAACCTCGACCCGGACCAGCCCGGCGTGCAACTGGATGAAAGCGGCCCACGCGAGGTGCGTTACGCTGCCGTGGCCTTCAACGCCCTGCAGGCGCGCATTGCTGCCCACCTAAAGGAACGCATGCAGTTGCTGGCGGCCATTTCCCACGACCTGCAAACACCGATCACTCGCATGAAGTTGCGGGTCGAAGTGATGGATGAGGGGGTCGAAAGGGACAAGTTCTGGAACGACCTGGATGAAATGGAACACCTGGTGCGCGAAGGCGTGGCTTATGCCCGCAGCATGGACAGCAGCACCGAAGCGACATGCCGGGTCAACCTTGATGCCTTTCTCGACAGCCTGGTATTCGACTACCAGGACAGCGGCGCCCAGGTCGAACGCCACGGCAACAGCGGTACCCTGCTGGAAACCCGCCCGCATGCGCTGCGTCGGGTACTGGTGAACCTGGTCGACAACGCCCTGAAGTTTGCAGGTGCTGCCGAGCTGCATGTGTCCTGCGAGGGCAGTACCACCATCATCCGCGTGCTCGACAACGGGCCAGGGATACCCGGTGACGAGCTGGATGAAGTGCTCAAGCCGTTCTACCGGGTGGAAGGTTCACGCAATCGCAGCACGGGTGGCACCGGCTTGGGACTGGCCATTGCCCACCAGCTGATCCAGGCCATGGGGGGGCGGCTGACATTGAGCAACCGCGAACAGGGCGGATTGTGCGCGCAGATCGAACTCACCTGAAGTGCATCTGCGATCGTTGGCAGGAACGGCCTTGGATCTCGATCGGGCCGCTCCTGTAAAAAGCGAGGTCGCCTCTACAAACAGATACACAACTGCATCCCCCTGACACACTGCAGATACCCCGCCTCGAGACACTCCCGGTCACACAACCACACCCCGGGAGACCCTCATGAAAGCCTTCACCTTGCCCTCCGGCTGGAAGCTGTTCGCCGCCCTTGCCGGCCTGACCCTGGCGATGAGCGCCGTGGTCCTGGCCAGCCAACCTGACCCGGACGGCTTGCGCAGTGCCATTCGTGCCACCGCACGCAGCTCGTTCGCACTGTTCTTGCTGGCGTTCCTGGCCTCGTCGCTGGTGACCTTGCTGCCTGGCACCTCAAGCCGCCGCATCCTTCAGGAGCGACGTTACCTGGGGTTGGCATTCGCGTTCTCCCACACCGTGCATGGCGTGCTGATTTATCGCTACGCCCAGCAGTTCCCCGAACTGTTCTGGGCAGGCCGCACGCTCACGTCCAGCCTGCCCGGTACGGTCGGCTACCTGTTCTTGCTGCTGCTCACCGCCACCTCGTTCAAGGCGCCCATGCGGCTGTTGGGCGGCCGTGCCTGGCAAGCGCTGCACAGCAGCGGCATGTGGGTACTGGCTGGGGTGTTCTGCCTGTCCTTCTACAAACGCATTCCCATGGGGGGCTGGTACCCGCTGGCGTTCGCCCTGATGTTCAGCGCCATCGCCGTCAAGCTCACCGCCAAAGTGGCCCGTAAACAACGCCGCAGCACCCGCGCCCTTGCCTGAAGAGAGCACCGCACATGACGACCTTGACCCGTACCCTGACCACCGTTGATCGCATCGGCAGCTGGAGCGCCGACTTGCCATTACGGGTATTTCTGGCCTGGGAGTTTTTCGAATCCGGCCTGGAGAAATTCAACGGCAGCAACTGGTTCGCCGACCTGCAGTCCAGCTTCCCGTTCCCCTTCAACCTGCTGCCCGCAGAGCTGAACTGGCAGCTGTCGATGTGGGCCGAGTTGGTGCTGCCGTTGCTACTGTTGCTGGGCCTGGGGACCAGGCTGGCATCGCTGGGTTTGATGGTGGTGACCGTTGTAGCGATAGCGGCAGTGCACTGGCCGGCGCACTGGTCGGGCCTGGCGGAGCTGGCCCAAGGCTATGCCATTACCGACCAGGGCTTCGGCAATTACAAATTGCCGCTGATCTACCTGATAGCGTTGCTGCCACTGCTACTCAAGGGCGCCGGGCGCCTTAGCCTCGATCATTGGCTTGGCACGCGGTTCGGCAGATAAGGACCGGGGGCTGCTGCGCAGCCCCCAATGCCTTCAAACGGTTCCGACAATGACACCCTGCTCGCGCAATGCCTGCAACAATGCCAACCCTTGCTGCACATCCCCGCCCAATGCCTGCAGCCGCTCTCTTCCAGTCCCCTGCTCCGCCAGCAACCGATACGCCATAGGGGCCAACCGGGCAAAGCGCACCTGAAACCGGGCATCGCGATAAACCAGCAGCAAGGTAGGCGACGCCGGGGTAGCCGTTGGCTGGTAGTCCACGCCAATGCGATCCACCGGCCAACGATAGGCCAACACGCGCGCCACACAAGACAACAACGGCTGCCCATCCAGCAGGTCTCCACCTGGATCATGCGCCGGGTCCTCGGCATCGCTCAGGTACAGTTGCGCCTCGACCCACTCATAATGCGCCAGCTCCAGCTGCCAAGGGGTGTCCAGCGCCACACCTTGCAAGTAGTCGACGAACGTTTCGGCAATTTCGGTAAACAACGGCGTCTGGCAACGGTAACTGGCGTAGAAATCACCTACTCGGGCATGCCAGCGCTGCTCGCCCAACGCCTGGCGCATGACCGGGAAGCTGCCAGCCAGCAAGCCTTCGATGGCGCCATAGAACAATTCGCGGTAAACCCTCAGGCGGCGGGCCTCGACGCCGGGCGGCGGGGCATGGCGCTGCGGGTCGCGCAGGTGACGGGCCAAGGCATACTGCTGCGCACGCAAGGTCTCATTCATCTGCTTGCCCTCCGGCAGCGCATTGCACAGCACGCATACGCGCCGTCTCGGCCAACAGTTCGGCCAAGGGTGGGTAGTTGAAATCACGCTCCAGCACCGTCGGCCGTATGCCGAAACGCGCACAAGCGGTGGCGTACAGCGTCCAGACATCTTCCTTCACGGCGGCCCCGTGGGTATCCACTTTGAGGTCCGGCGCTTCATCGTAATGCCCGGCAACGTGCATACCGGTCACGCGCGCCTGGGGTAGGCCTGCAAGAAATTGCCGGGCGTCGTAACCATGGTTGCAGGCGTTGACATAGACGTTGTTGACGTCCAGCAGCAGGTCACAATCAGCTTCATCAAGCACCGCCCGGATGAAGTCGAGTTCGCTCATCGCCTGATACGGCGCGGCATAGTAGCTGATGTTCTCCACGGCAATGCGCCGCTCCAGCTGCTCCTGAGCCTGGCGTATGCGCCCGGCCACATGGCGTACGGCTTCATCGGTGAACGGGATGGGCATCAGGTCGTACAGGTGCCCGTCATCACTGCAATAGCTCAGGTGCTCGCTGTACAGTCGCACCTGGTATCGGTCGAGAAACTGCCGGGTCTGCTCAAGAAAATGGCGGTCCAGCGGCGCGCTGCCACCCAGCGATAAAGACAACCCATGACAGGTGACAGGAAAGCGCTCCGCCAGCTGGGCCAGGCCCTTGCCGTAGGCGCCGCCCACGGCAATCCAGTTTTCCGGCGCACACTCCAGAAAGTCCACTGCACCCGCCTCCATGGCCAGCAGTTCCGGCAACAGGCCGCGACGCAGGCCTAGCCCGATGTTCAACATTGCGGGAAACATAAAAGCTCTCCAACAGGCACAACGCCCCACCTGGCCAGCAGGAGGAGCGTTGTGGCATTTCATGGGGTAGAAAGTCAGGGCTTGCCGGTCAGGTGGCTGAACAAGCCATCAGGCATGGCCTTGCCATTGGCCTGATAAATCGCCTTGAGGTGATCCGCCGCTTCCTGCTCGGAGATGAAACCGTCATGGTTGCGGTCGATCGTGTCGAAATCACGGGCACGGTCCTTGGCCACCGCCAAAAACTCATCGCGCGAGACCTTGCCATCGTGATTGCTGTCGGTTTTGGCGAACGAGGCGTCGCCACACTTGCCTTCACCACACTTGCCCTCAGCCCCGGCCTTGGCGCCGGCGCCGGCGCCGCATTTACCCTCACCGCACTTGCCTTCGCTTTGGGAAGCCTTGCCGCTGCCGCCGCACTTGCCTTCACCGCACTTGCCCTCGCCGGCCACTTTGGCCGAAGCCAGTTGGTAACCTTGGGCCAGCGGCTCGACGGCGAACGCACTGTTGCTCAATGCCATGCTGCCGATCAGGGCGGCGCCGAGCAAGCCGAGGGTGTTTTTTGCTTGAGTCATGATGCAGCTCCACTGGGTTGGAAAGTGGAGCCATTAGGCCGTCGCGGTTTGTCGGGGATGTATCGTGCCAGGCGCGCTTTTGTATGGCAGTAGGTCTGCAGCACAGGCAGATACAGTGCGATACACACCACCCGGCAACGGGCCCCAAGGTGCCTTGGGGCCATGAGCCGTATTTAGTCTTCCAGCGGTTTGGGCGGGGCTGCGGGCTTGGCCGGCTTGCTGTCCTTGGCCTTGGCTTGCGGGGTCGCCGCTACGGGCTCGGGCGCCGCCAGTGCCTTTTCACTGGCGGGCAGTTCATCGACCGCCTTGAAGATCACCTGCGGGTCGATGGCCTCGCCGCTGTCGTCGTCCTTGAGCATGTGCCGCTCACCGTCCTTGCCCACCAGAATCACCTTGGTACCCTTGCTCGCACCCAGCTTCAGTTCCCGAATCAGGGCCATTGTGGTCTGCTGCTCGAGGTTCTTGTCCTCCCGCTTGCCCATCATGTTGGCGACGCTGTACAGGACAAGGTTGCGCTCCTTGAACGCTGCCTGGGTGGCCGGGTCCTCGAGCGCCTTGTTCAACCCTCGCAACGTCGGGTCGGCACTGCTGGGAGCGATAACCACCAATGGTCTGGTCTTGCCCAGTTCCTTGGCTAGAGGCGCATCACTGTCTGCGGCAAACAGGGGGCCGGCAACAGCAAGCAAGGTTGCGAGGGTCAGTGACCGGACAAGCATGCGTATCTCCTTATTGTCTCGATATACCAATGACTACAGATCACGGAGAAAAATCCGACAGGGAGCCTAAACCACTTCATTCCAGAAAGGGGTGTGCAAAAGTAACTGTCGATTTCCGAGCCACCTGAAGCCAAGACTACGGCGCTGGTAAAACCACTGTCAGCTTGATTGAGCATAGCCCAAAGCCGCTGTGGCAGGGCCAGGCACCCCCTTGCCCTGAGCGCATGTCAACGCACATCGATCGATGGCCCCTTGGGTCCAACTTCCATCGCTTGAATCGTCATATCCAGCATCAGCCCTCTGCGTGCAGCGCGCTGTGCATCACGAATGGCATCCGCCTGGTCGATCATGGCCCCTTCGCTCAGCGCTTCGTCGTCAAGCACCCTTTCAAGTTGCCTTCTGAACGGCAGGTCGACCGCAGCGAATCGCTCAGGATGGGAACGCTCCAGGTGCGCCTGCCAGAATTCACGGTCAACCATGGAGCGGGCAATCTCTTCCGGCGTTTCCGCATCCCGCACCGCAGCCTCTGCTTCTGCCAGGTCCGCATCCAGGACGCCTGAGATCGCAAGGAAGCTCATTTCTCCCACCTGCAGTGGCAAGTCGAGACGCTCCCTCAGCCCGACCCTGAAAGCCAGCCCCACCTCGCTTCCTTCCAGCGTCCTGCCATGCTGTAGCGCCCATCGGGTAGCGAACATGTCGACTGCATCCTGGCGCCATAAACGTCTGCCCAGGTCTAGCAAAGCACGTTCGCTTTCTCCCTGAGCCGCGTGCTCAACCTGCCAAACCAGCAGGTTCAGTTCAAGGTTGCTCAAGCACCAGGTTGCACCATCCTGGCACCCCCACTCATCATTGGCCACTGACAGCAAGTTCTGCCGCAGCTCTGGCGTAATGGCCATCGCTTGCAATACCGCCATGACCCGATTGCCCAGTGCACGCGCGTTGACACGAAAGTCTTCGGACAGCAACAACTGGCGAAGCACCCGGAAGAAACGCTCGGCGTCCTGCCCTGAATCCAGCGAGTCCCAGGCAGCAAGCATCAAGCCGCGATGCTCCGGAGCCACGGCATCCCCCCATACTTCACGCGCGTGCTGCAGCCGCAGAAGCACTTGCTCCTCGTCGAGGGCCGGATCGACGCTACTCAACGAAGCCTGCAAGCGTAACGTCTGGGCCTCGCCCAAGGGGTTCGCATTCAAGCGGAACCGCCGCCGCTGCCACACGGGCAACTGGTAGAAACCCTCTGGAATGTGCCTGATCCGGTTATCCCGCAAGTCAACGGATACCAACTGAGCGTTGTCGAACACGCCCAGTGGAAACTGCGAGATCTGTGTGCCGCGCAAGTTCAGCCAACGCAACTCAGCCAAGCCCGCCAACGTGAACCTGCTCCCCAGGGGGTTGTGGGACAGGTCGAGAGACTGCAGGCTCGTGCAACTGGCCAGTGTGGCGGTTTGTGTAATGTTCAGGACGATCCGGTTGTTGGTCAGGCTCAGATGCCGCAGCTGCGCTATCTGCAGCAACGGCTGCGGAAGGCGCGTCAACAGGTTCCCACCCAGATCGAGGGTTTGCAGGTTAGGGAAAGCCAGCAACAGGCTGCTGGGCACCTCCAGAAGGTCAAGGTGCAGCAGCGACAGGCTGGTCACACCTCTGAAGCTGACCTGTGCGGGTATGTTGGGCAAGCCGCTCGATCTGAAATTGCAGAACATGACATGGAGGTTTTCCTGTGCATTGATCTGCAGTTCCCCCACGCCCACCGACCGCCGCCAGCAATTGAACAACGTCTGGCGTAAAGCCTCTCGATCTTCCCTGACATCGCCCTGCCCTCGTGCCACCCAGGTATTCAGTGTCATGCGCAGGATGGCGAACTCATTGCGAAGGTCAGCCAGTACGTGTTCAATCTGATGCCCTGAACGCCTGGCGTCATCGGCGAAGGTCTCGACCTGCTCATCACTCAACCACGGAAAGAGATCACGCAGCGTTGCCCTCAGGGCATTGCCCCTTGATGCGAAACCACCTACTCCGCCACCACCCAGCGGGTAGCCAATACGTCCATCGGCCAAGCGCATGGGCCCTCGGACAGCACCTGGGCGTACCGCGCCAAGCAAACGACTGATCTCATCACGATGGCGTGCTGCTTCGCGCGCCAACATCACCCTGAGGTTGTGCGCGAATGGATCGCCGATCCCCATCACCTGCCGTTGCCCTTCGGTATAGGCTGGCGCCATGACGTCGAACAACTCACCTGCCTCACCCAGCGCCGTGCCCTGGCTGCCATGCAGTTGAAACCTGCCGTTCAGATGTACCAGATCGAACGCCCGCGGCCCTTGCTCAGTCTTCGCCAGCATCGGCCCGCCCAGGCTACCTTCGTACAGACGCCAGCACACACCTTGGTCGCCTCCGGGTAGATACCGCAGCAAGCCCAAGGCCACCCGTGCCAGGTCTGCTTGCTGCGGAGTATCAAGGTACAACGCTTCAAATACCCGAGCCTGGCGTGTCGCCAGCACACTGCCCCTTGCCGCCTCGGCCAGCCCCAATGCAACCCTGCCGCTGGACAGCAGCCGCGTGCGATCAATGCTGCTGGCGGTCTGTACCAGTGCTTGCGCAGTGCGCGCGCTCAGCCCCGGGAACACCCGACGCAGCGCCGCGCTGCCAGGGGTGTCGCTGGGCTGCAAGGCTTCGAAAAGGTGCTGCAGCAGTGTTCGGCGTTGCGTCCATGCCAGCGCGGCCAGTGCCTGACCTGTCAGGCCACTCGCGCCTGGCAAGCGCCGAGCGTGATCGAGCACTGTTGCATCTTCTACCGGCTCGCCGCTGCGCAGACGGCCAATCATGCTGCGGATGCGTTGATCAAGCCTGACCCGCTCCACACTGTCGATCATCCCGGGGCTCGGAGGCTGGGCGTGTACATGCAAGCCCCGCACATAGTCGCCATCAAGGCCATGGAACAGCAGAACCTGATCAATCTGTTCGTCATTCAGCCCATTGAAGGGCTCACCCAAACGCCGGAACATGCGGTATCTGTCAGTCCACCGAGCCGGTTGCTCGCTCCACAACCGCCAGGCACCTGCGCCATTGTGGCGCAGCAACGGCCCGTGGCCGTCGACCGGATGCAACTGCCATTGATCATCACCTGCCTCGGTCACGCGATAGTGATGCCCGTCCATTTCGATCCAGGCCCGCCCGTCCTGACGCCGAATACCCAAGGCGTCCGGGCTTGAGGCGGCAACGGGGGCCTGGCTTTGAAACGGCGTCACGTCTTGTTGCCAGAGTTTCTCAGTGCCGTCCTCCAGCCGAGCCGGCACCATGGCATCGACCTTCGCAGAGCGTGCCCAAACCCGTCGAGCCACACCCACCCCGGCGACCGTGGTCGCCAGCACGGCAAGGTCTGTCGCCACATGGGTCAAATGGTCGAGCGCCTCCTGGCGATCGCCTTCCTGCCAGGCCTCGACGCCATGGTAGACCTCGCCCAGCAGTTCGCAGGCCGTCACGGCCAGCAGCGCCAGGCCAACCCCAGGCACAAAAAAACTGGCCAGGTTGAGCAGCGCCCATCCTTCGGCGGCAAGGCGCAGGTCATGCTGGCGCTGAACCTCACGATCCAGCCTGGCCACAGGGACCGCGATCATCGCCGCATCTTCCTTGATCTGGTGGATACGTGCCTGCGCCAGGCTGATGAACAACGGCTGTGGGTAAGCCTGCAAACGCGGTTCGAGATCGCGAAAAGCCCAGCTCGGCAGATCATCGAAGCGCTCCGCGACCTGGGCAAAAAAAGCCTGGCTGTCACGCCGCAGCACGAAGCGGCTGAAGAAACGCTGATAGGCCTTGTCTCGCAAGCGGCGGCCCAGTTCGCGGTTCAGTTTGTCGAGGCTCTCGAACGCGCGCCAAGGCGAAAAAGGGTCCCCAGGCACGTAAAGCAACACCCGACGCGTCGTGTTGAACAAAACGCCCTGCTCAACCACAACGAACACAGTCACCTGCTCAATCTGGCAGCCCAGCAACTTCAGTTGCCTGGCCTGCACAAGGTCGCCCGCCAAGCGAGGCAGCTCACCCTTCTCGCACACAGCCACCATCACATTGAGTTCGCTGGCATCCAGCGTTCCCTCCTGCCTGGCTTTGTAGGCGTCCGCAAGCATGGTGTAGCGCGTGGCATCTACAAGCTGTGATACCAGGCGCTCGGCACTGCCAGCGGGCGTGAGGATGGCATCCAGATGACGTTGATAGCACTCACCCAGGTCCAGCTCACGGCACAGTCCGGCAAACTCGATGCTTGTAGGGGGTTTGACCGTGCCGTGGCGTGGAAGCAGCAGGCGGTTACCACGCGGCTGGCCACCTTCCTGCGCCTGGGCGGCCGTGAAGTTGCGCAATGCCACTTCGAGCAGCGGCTTTTCTTCATAGACCACGGCCGTCAGGTGCGCGCCCACCGGCTGACTGTTGATCACAGCTTCCCGGCGGCCCTCCAGAAACCTGAGCGAGTAAGGGTTACGGCCAAGCCCGTAACGCTCGTCGAGGGCCTTCCCCAGGGCTGATGCGACGAAACGGTCGATGCCCTCGATACCTCGCAGCACCGTGTTCACTTGCTCACAGCAGCGAAGGCTGTTTGCCAATGCCCTGCCGATATCAGGCAGTTGCTCAGCAGGTGCATGACGCAACCAGGGTGGCAGGCGCCTGCCGATGATGCCGTCCTGGAAAGCGTCGATGGCGGCCTGCGCATCTGACGGCAAAGTGGTGTCCATAGCGGGGGCCTCTTCATGAAAAGAGGCCAGACTAAGTTGCCTGCTCCCCGCCAGGCGCTATATAGCTAATGCCTGCGTTCAGACAACCGCCAACCCGCTAGCGGAGCGGACGCTGCACCGTGTTCCGGTCCAGCGCCTCCAGCGTCAACTGCAGCAACACCGCATGCTCGCGTTGCTGATTGCGGATCTGCAGCCGCGCGATTTCCTCGTCCCGATTCCCCAGCGCCATCAGCCGTTCCAGCTCAGCGTGCATGGATTGGGGCACTTGCAAGCGAACCGCCGAGGCCTTGCGCAAGTAATCCTGCCAGAACCACTGGCGTGACAGGTAATCAGCAATGCCCTCCCGAGTCTGTCGCGCCAGGATCCTTTCACGGGCCAGGAGAAGGTCCTGATTACTCAAGGCAGGGATCCCTGCATAAAGCATTTCATCGGGTTGGGCAGGCAAGTCCAGAGACTTGCGCAAGCCGATTCGATAGGCCAAGGCGAATTCGATCGATTCAGCACCCGCCCCCACCCGATAAGCATGTTCAGCGGCAATTTGCTCAAGCACCGCCAACCGCCACATCCGGGCACCGAGCTTCAGCAAGGCCCGTTCAGGCCGGGCAGATCCGCTGTGCCTCGTGCGCCATATCATCACTCGCAGTTCCAGGTCGGCGAAACGCGCGGTGGCGTTATCCTGGCAACCGGTCGCCGCTGCGTGCTCGAACAGCTCTTGCCTGAGGGCATCATGCTCAGACATCGCCTGGAGCATGTCGAACACACGGGCCGCCAGCGCGGATGCAGTCGATGAGAAACTGAAGGCGCCGGATTCTGTCAGCATCGACAGGGTATTGAAAAACTCTTCCGATTGCTCCTCGGCCTCCAGATGGGCCCACAGTGCCGCCATTTCATCTCGACGTTCGCCAGGCAACGCATCCAGAATGCGCAACCGGTAAGGCACGCGACTGGCCTCAAGCAAATGCCAGGTTGAAACCCCGTCATATGCTGCCCCCAGCGGATTGCCGGAAAGCTCGACCCTGCCCGAACGCCACAACTGCGACTGATGAAAACCCTCGGGCAGTTCAGAAATACGGTTGTCGCTGAGGTTCAGGGTGTGCAGTTCTGGCGCGTCCATCAGCCCGTAGGGGCACTCGGGTAACTGAGTGTTCGACAGGTAGAGGGCATTCAGCTCGATCATTGCCTGGACGGAAAATGCCCTGCGCAACGGGTTGTCCGAAAGGTTCAGGTACACCAGGGACCGGCAATCTGCCAAGACCAACGCCTGGCCTTGGTCGAGCGTGATCTGGTTACCAGACAAGTCGAGTACCTCCAGCCTCTGGACAAGCATCAGAGGCAATGGCAAACGCGTGAGTCGGCAGTTGGTGATTTCCAGGTTGCGCAAGTTGGGAAACGCCCGCAGAAACTCGTCCGGAACGTGCTCCACGCGCATGGCGCGCAAGGCCAGGATCGAGACGTGGGGAAAGCCCACTTGCGCGGGCAGGACCGGCAGCTGGCGCAAGCGGCTGATGGTCTGGGTCAGCATGAAGCGCCCGTCCTCCAGTGCTGCTTGCCCTTGCAATTCCGGCACAAGACAGCGCCAGCAGTTGATCAGCCCCTTTCTGAACTCACGCCGGGCGGCCAGTTCTGGTGACAGCAAGGCACTGCGTGCCCACTGGGTCAAGTGCCTCTTGAGCACCCCATATTGCTGCTCCAGCATAGATAACCTGGCCTGCGCGTCACTTGAGGCCAACCAGCGCTCGATCTGTTCGTCGGTAAAGGCCGGATACAGGTCTCGCAACCGGGCCTGAAGCGCCCTTGGCCTGTTTAGCCCTAACGCCCCCCAGAGCCTGCCGCCCGCCATGGGGTAACCAATCCGGCCATCAGCCAGACGTTGCGGCGCGAGAAACGAGCCGCTCGGCTGCTCCAGCCTGAGCAGATTCACCACAGTCTGGCGTTGGTCGAAAGCCAGGTTGGTCAGCGCCTGGCGCAGCGCAGGCACAAAGGGCTGGCCTTGAGCGATGGCCGCTTGCGAGGCGTCGTCATAGGCTGCGGCCAAGGTCTCGAACAACTCGCCTGTCTCACCGATATCCGTTTGCGTTCGGGCACGCAGGCGGAACAGCCCATGACGATGAAGCACGTCAAATGTCTGCCCCGATCCCTCGACCGTCAACAACGGCTCGCCAGCATCACCGTCGAACAACCGCCACCCCGGCCCACCAGCCCCCGGCACATGTACCAGCATATTCAAGACCACACGCGCCAGGTCGAGGTTTTGCGGCGTATCGATGCACAGCGCCTCAAACACCCGCGCCATTCGGATTCGCGCAACCTGCAACCTTGCTGCCTCGGCCACCAGCAACGGCACGCGCCCCGTCTCACGTAAAAGCTGCAGGTCATCCTCGCTGGCATCGCGCAACACCTCATCGGCGGCCAAGCGATGCAGGCTGGCAAAATTCTGTCGTAAGAGGCGGCCAGTGTCCGTGTCGGGATTCTGCTCATCGTACATCGACTGTAGCAGTTCTCGTCGCCCGGCCCAGGCCACATCGGCCAACGCTGCCCCGCCCTTGCCGGCCGCCTGTGGAAGGCTCATGACCCGCTGCAGCAGTTGCGGGTCTGCGGTTACACCGCCCTCGCGCAACTGGTTGACCAACGTACCAATCCTGCCAGCGAGCCGCACGCGCGTGACGGTGTCGACCAACGCTGCCTCCGGCGGTCGGCCATACACATGCCAAGCTCGTAGGTGCTGATCATCGAGGCCATGGATCGCCAGCGACCGGTCGATCTGCGCATCGTCAAGGTCACTGAATGGCCCGCCCAGGCGGCGGAACAACTGGCGTGTGTCGCCCCACTCGGCGGGCTGTTCGCACCACAGCCGCCAGGCACCGGCCCCATTGTGACGCAGCGGCGGCGCATAGCCCTGATAAGGGAGCAATTGCCACTGTTCATCGTGGTCGTGCCAGGTCATCTCATACCAGTGCCCGTCCATGCTGATCCAGCGGCGCTCGCCCAGGCGGTGCATACCCTCCATGTCCGGTTCCGCGGTGCCTGGGGGGCTTTCGCAGCGATAGGGGCTGAGGTCTGCGTTCCACAGTTTTTCCTCACCGTTTTCCAGCTGCGCGGGTACCAGCTTGTCCACCACGCTCCAGGCGCGCCGGGCCGTGGCAACGACGGCAACGGTTGCCCCGACAGCCAGCAGCCCCTTGCCTACATTCAGCAGGTGCGCCAGCGCCGCATTGCGTTCGTTGTCCTGCCAGTCCCCTACAGCCTGGAACGTCTGCTCAAGCAGTTCCCAGGCCATCACCCCCAACAACACCGCGCCGATGCCCGGAACGAAGAACCCTGCAACACCCAACAGGGTCCAGCCTTCAGCACGCAAACGGCGGGCGTGTTCGGCCTGGACCTCGCGATCAAGCAAGGCCACGGGCGGGGCGATGACCGCAGCATCGTCCTTGATCCGCGCAATCCAGTCGTCAGCAAGGTGTTCGAACAGTGGCAGGCGATAGGCAAAGGTCTGCTCATCAAGGTCCCGGGTTGCCCAGCCGGGCACGTCATCGAGACGCTCACTGACGGCCGAGAAGAATCGCTGGCTATCGCGTCGGCGTACGAAGCGGTTGAAAAAACGCCGGTAGTCATCTTCGCGCAGGCGTTTGCCAAGCACCCGGCGGGCGTAATCTTCCAGGTCGCTGCGCACGCTCCAGGGGCCGTGCGGGTCACCCGGTACATAGACCAACACGCGCTTGCTGGTGTTGAACAACAGGCCCGCGTCGATCACGTCCAGCACAACGATCTGCTGCAAGCGGCAGCCGAACACCGCCAACTGTCGCACGCGAACCGATGCGCCTTCGAGCTTGCCGAGCGTGTCCTTGGTGCAGAGCGCCACCACCCACTGCAGTTCCTCTGCGCTCAATACGCCCTGAGCCCTGGCTTGCAGGGCATCCACCAGCATGCTGTAGCGTTGCCGTCGTGTCAGCAATCCTCTGACTTCGGGCTGGAGTACCGAATCCAGATGCGCCTGGTATTTCTGCCCAAGATCCAGCGTTCGACACAGCCTGGCGAAGCCCGGTGCAGACAGTTCACTACGCTTTGCGCCGCGCACATCGACCAGGCAATTGCCCTGTGGCTGGTCGCGCTGCTGTTCTGCGGTGAAATTGCCTAAGGCGGCCTCGAGCAGAGGGATGTCGTAGTAATCGCTGCCAACAACCGGAAGCCGACTGGTTACATAATGGATCGTGGGCGAAGTAAAGGTGTACCACTGGCGAAAGTACAGGCGATCGACGTCAAGGTCGCCGTGGGCACCGAGCGCTTGCTGCAGCAAGGGCTGGGTAAATGCATTCAGGTTGCGTAGCCGCGCCAGCGCTGACGACAAGCCTGCGCGGCAGGCCAGCAGTTCAGGCAGCGCCTCGCTCAGCAGGGTGAATTCGGCCATGCTCAGCCGCTTCATCCAGGCCGGCAGCCGCTGTGCAATGTAGTGATCCTGGCATGCTTGTGCCATGGCAAGGGTATCGACCACAGCCGATGGTTGACTGCTATTGTTCTGCATCTCTGCCTCCGCGACGACATGGAGGACCGAGTCTGAAGACTGTAGCGTCATGCTGACGCCTAGCTATCTACCACCCGCTCAGAACAGCAGTAACTGATGGTCGGTAAGACGCGCGAAATCATCGCCGACAAAGGGCAGGATGGCATCGGCCACCGGCAGGAGCTGACGGCTGATGTAGTGATCGTAGTCGATCGGTGCCTGCAGGTTTTCCAGCGGCTCAGGGCCAGCGGTGGTGATCACGTAACTGATCCAGCCCCCACGCTGGTACTGCAGGGGGCGCTGCAGACGCCTGTTGTAGTCGTCGGCAAGGCGCGCGGCACGCACATGCGGCGGCACGTTGCGCTGGTAATCGGACAACGGGCGACGCAGGCGCTTGCGATAAACCAGCAGTTCGTCCTGCTCGCCCGCCAACGTTCGCCGCACATACTCGCGCACGTAATCACGGTAGGGCTCGCTGCGGAACACACGGCCGTAGAGTTCCTGCTGGAACTGCCGGGCCAGCGGTGACCAGTCGGTGCGCACCGATTCCAGGCCCTTGTAAACCATTTCTTCAGCACCGTCGGGCCGCTGCACCAGGCCGGCATAGCGTTTCTTGCTGCCTTCGTCGGTACCGCGGATGGTGGGCATCAGAAAGCGCCGGTAATGCACCTCGAACTGCAACTCGAGCGCACTCTGAAGGTTCATGGTCTCGTGCAGATGGGCTTGCCACCATTGGTTGACCTTTGCCACCAGCTCGCGGCCGATGCGCGCCGCGTCTGCCTCGGCATGGGCGCCCTTGAGCCAGACAAAGGTGGAGTCGGTGTCCCCGTAGATCACATCGTAGCCGCACGCCTCGATCAAGGACCTGGTCTGGCGCATGATCTGGTGGCCGCGCATGGTGATCGACGACGCCAGGCGCGGGTCGAAGAAACGGCAACCGCTGGAGCCAAGCACTCCGTAGAAGGCATTCATGATGATTTTCAAGGCCTGTGACAGCGGCGCATTGCCCTCGCGCTTGGCCGCTTCCCTGCCCTGCCACACCCGTTCGACGATGGCTGGCAGGCAGTGCTGTGTGCGTGAAAAACGCCCACCACGAAAGCCCTCGACCGAATGTGCGTCGTCAGGCAGACGCAGGCCTTCGATCAGCCCGACCGGGTCGATGAGAAAGGTACGGATGATCGACGGGTACAGGCTCTTGTAGTCCAGCACCAGCACCGAGTCATAAAGCCCTGGCCGCGAGTCCATGACAAAGCCGCCGGGGCTGGCTTCGTCCGGGCGGCTGCCAAGGCTGGGCGCGACGAAGCCAAGGCGGTGCATCTGTGGAATGTACAAGTGACAGAACGCGGCTACCGACCCACCGCTGCGGTCCACGGCCAACCCCGTCACCGACGCACGTTCGAGCAGGAAGTCGAGCAGCCGGGTATGGGCGAAAATGCGCGTGACCAGTTCGCAGTCCTTCAGGTTGTAGCGCGCCAGGGCCGGTTTGTCTTCGGCGAAGCGGCGATTGATTTCGTCCATGCGTTGGTACGGCGTGTCGATGGCCTTGCCTTCACCCAGCAGGGTCTGGGCAACGTTCTCCAGGCTGAACGAGGGAAAACTCCAGGTAGCCGAACGCAGCGCCTCGATGCCATCGATCAGCAGCCGCCCCGGCGCATCGGCGAAGACATGGCCGCCGCCGGCATGGCTGCGCAGGGTCATGACCGCACCGTTGCGCCCCAGGGCCAGAGGCACCTGCAACGACTTGGCGTGCTCATGCAGCAGGCGCAGGTCGAACTGCACCAGGTTCCAGCCAATGATCGCGTCCGGGTCATGCCTGGCCATCCACTGGTTGAGCCGGGTGATCAAGGCGGCACGATCAGCGCAATACTCCAGGTCGAAGTCAAGCCCGCTGGCATCGCCGTTGGCCGGGCCGAGCATGTACACCTGGCGCTGGCCACAGCCCTCCAGCGCGATGCTGTACAGCTCACCACGCTCGCTGGTCTCGATATCCAGCGACACCAGGCGCAGCGCCGGGCGATAGCCTGGCAACGGCCTGAGCTGGGCGTCCCGGTAAACGCCCTGCGCATCCGGCTGGCCAGTGAACTGCACCGGCGCCGTGATGAAGCGCTCCATGAGGTAACGCTCCGGCGGCCGGATATCGGCCTCGAACACGTCGATACCGGCCGTGCGCAGACGCTGCTCCAGTTGCATCAATTGGCGATGCTGGCGGGTATAGAGGCCGAGCATCGGGCGATGCTCGAAGTCCTTCAGGCGCAGTGGCTTGAGCTTGGTCCCTGCTTCATTGGCCAGCAGCATACGGGCGTGATCGGCCTGCGCCTGAGGAATGAAAGCCACCGACTCCTGCGCCGCCAGCCGCAACAGCCGCGGCCCGGCATCAGTGGCCAGCCAGAACTCCACGCAGGTGCCTTCCGGCGTATCGTGCCAGTGCCGGGTCAGGACAAAACCCTGCTGCAACTCCACTGCGTCGACCTCTGGATTGTCTGTAGATGGCGTTATTCTACCTGTGTCGTGCCTGGCATGAGTGTTTTAGCGCCTGTTACGCAGCCGGTGCATCCTCGCCGACTGATGCTCGATCGGGTATTCAACCGTACAGGTAGTTGATGTCCTTGTAGACCAGCGGCGGTACCCGGCCGAGCAGGAAGTCACGCAGCTTGTGCATCTGCCGCGCTTTTGGGCTGGCCTTGAGCCAGGTCATGTAGTAACCGTCGCCGGTGGCCACGGCATGTTTGAAAGGCGTGACCAAACGTCCGGCGGCCAGGTCGGTACTGGCCAGTACCAGATCGACCACTGAAATGCCCAGGCCTTGCTGGGCGGCCGATATGCCCTGGTCGAGGGTATCGAACACCTGCCCCTGATCGATGCTGATGTCCAGCGCATCCATTCGCGCCAGCCAACGCCGCCAGTCACGCCGGTCGGGCGACGGGTGCAGGAACTCGCATCGGGGCAGGTCGGACAGTTGCGGATGTGCCTGCGTCATGTAATCCGGATGACATACCGGGATCAGCCATTCATCGAACAGCTTGAAGCTCTCGATATCGGCGGGAAAACGCCCGCTGGCCAGGAGAATGGCGCAGTCGTAGGGCTCGGAATAGAAGTCCACGCTGTCGATATCCATCCACACACTGGATAGCTGCACGCTGCAGTTGTCCTCGACCTTCTTGAAGGCATCCAGCGCCCGCAGCAGCCAGCGCACCGTAAGCGTGGACGGCGCCTTCAGGCACAGGCCGTAGCGATCCTGACGCAGCAGTGCGCAGGCATTTTCGATGATCTTGAAGCCCACCTTCAGCTCTTGCGCCAGCAGGCGGCCGTGCTCGGTCAGGCTCAATTTCGGCCCCCGACGTTCGAACAGGTCGCAGCCGAACAGGGCTTCGAGGGTCTTGATGTGGTGGCTGACGGCGCCCTGGGTCAAAGCCAGCTCTTCAGCCGCACGGGTGAAAGAGCCATAGCGAGAGGCCACCTCGAAGGCACGCAGTGCGTGCAAGGCCTGAATCCGTTCCGACATGGCGGCGTCCCGAGCATGAGTAAGACTAATAGTAGGTCATAGTTCCACGCGTTTTACAACGACAGGAGCGTCTCGGAAAATGCTGGTAAATAACAAACATCACCAAGATCCTGCCTGCATGTGACTGGAACGTTCACTTAAATCAACGCCTGGGGAAATCATGTTTACGGGATATGGAAATTGCTATCGCCTGGATGCGCTGGAGCTCGCCGCTGAACATGGTTACAACATGCAACACTGGACGTTCAAAACCATAGAACACTTCCGCAACATTCTTGCCAACCCCGAATTCCCCTGCCTGTTCGGCCGCAAGGCGGTAAACGGCGAAACCTGCCACATTCTCTTCGCCCGCGCCGAGCAACTGGCCGATGACATCGCACAGGGCCTGGCCAATTACGTGCGCACCGTCGCACCGATCGCCCCCAAGCAGCGCATCGGCAGCCCTTTGGTGGTGTTTCTCGAAACCGCAGCCGGCAGCAGCCTGGCCGAGCAGCAGGCCTTGGCCTGGAAGGTACTGCGCGGCGTGCACGCACGCGACCCACACCCTTGGCCTCAGAGCATCCCGACCGATCCCGACGATGCCGGCTGGTCGTTCTGTTATGCCGGCATGCCACTGTTCATCAACATGAACTTCCCCGGTCATCAGCAGATGAAAAGCCGCAATCTGGGCCAGCACATCACCTTCGTCATCAACCCGCGGGAGAACTTCGACGAAGTGGCCAACGCCAACACCGAGAGTGGCAAGCGCATCCGCGAGCGCATTCGCGAGCGCGTGCACCACTACAACGACGGCGTTGTGCCCGACACCCTTGGCTTTTTCGGCGATACCGACAACTACGAGTGGAAGCAGTATCAACTGCAGGAGACAGGCTCGCTCAACCCGTCACGCTGCCCGTTCCACGCCCATGCCGCACACCAGGCGACACCCGACATACTGATCGAGAACTGACCGTGAATACCGCACTCACCGCCACCTATGCCCTCACCGTGCTGCTACTGATCGCCACTCCCGGCCCGGTGGTGGCACTGATCGTCAACACTGCGGCCGCCTCCGGCTCGCGCAAGGCCATGTTCACCGCCGTCGGCACCAACTGGGCTTCACTGGTGCTGATCGGCGCGGCAGCCTGGATCATCCTCACCAGTGCCGCCATCGACAAGGCATGGCTCAGCACCATGAGCCTGCTGGGCTGCCTGTTCATCGGCTACATTGCCATCGGCACGCTGAGGGACGCCCTGCGCGCACCCGCGTCTGACTCGGCGAGCGAGGCCCCCAAGGCTGGGCGCGGTGGGCTGATGCAAGGCTTCATGGTGGGCATTTCCAACCCGAAAGACATCATTTTCTTCATCGCCTTCTTTCCGCAGTTCATCCAGATCACCGAATCATTCGGCAAGAGCATGGTGGTGCTGTCACTACTGTGGGTGGCCATCGATTTCGCCGTGCTCAGCCTGTACATCTTCGCCATCGGCAAGATCGCCTCGCAGCGCAGCAACCGCGTCATCAGCCTGGCCTCGGGCGTTGCCCTGCTGCTGATCGCCGCCGGCGGCTTGCTTTACAACCTCAAGGAACTGGCGGCCTGAATCTGCTGCACCGCGCCTGGCATCGGCGAAGGAGAGACCATGACCACGATTGACACGCGCCCGTCTCCTTCTCCGCTGCAGCAGGACTACCAGCGTTTTCTCCTGCTGGGCAGTCGCCGTGCGCCCTATACCCTGCATGTGCACGAAACCGGCTACCGCTCCGGCACCATCAACACCGATGCCCTTGGCTTGCGCTACAGCCATTGCGCCGGCAAGCGCTTTTCGGCGGCCGAGCACGGTGGTGCGTCACGCATCAACCTGCTGGTCGGGGGCTCCACAGCCCTGGGCATCGGCGCCAGCTCCGACGAACACACGGTGGCCTCGCACCTGTCGATGCTCACCGGCGAAGTCTGGCTGAGCCTGGCCGGCTGCGGGCTCAATGCCACCCAGGAATTGATGATGTTCCTGACCCACCAGCACCGCCTTGGCCAGCTCGGCCATGTGGTGGTGCTCAGTGGCCTCAACAGCCTGGCCCACGAAGCCCTGTGTGAAGTCCTCGCAGGTACCAACGACCCGCAGCATGCCAAGGCCTACCAGGCCTTTCTCAACAGTTTCAGCGAAGGCCTGCAGCCCTGCGCACCACCCCGTCGGCAGTCGCTGTGGCGGCGTATCGGCCAGGCGCTGGCGCCTCCTGCGGCCGCGGCCCCGGTCAGCTGGCCGCTGTCGCCCCCGGAAAAACGGCTGGCCCGTGCCGCCGACAACATTGGCCGTACCTTGCGCCAATGGGACCGCTTGCTAGCAGACAGCCACGCCACGCTCACCTTCATCCTGCAACCCTTGCTGCCCTGGTGCAGGGATACTCTGCCCGCCGGTGAGCAAGCCATGCTGACCGCGCTTCAGCAACAACCGGCGAACT
Source organism: Pseudomonas putida (assembly GCA_041879295.1). Classification (NCBI taxonomy): domain Bacteria; kingdom Pseudomonadati; phylum Pseudomonadota; class Gammaproteobacteria; order Pseudomonadales; family Pseudomonadaceae; genus Pseudomonas; species Pseudomonas putida. The sequence continues at coordinate 3,633,881 of CP047152.1, forward strand.
TCGACCGGCTGCTGGAGGGCGCATTCGACAGACAGTTGCATTCGACATTTTTCCGCCGCATCAAAAGCCAGGCCGACCCGGTGCCCTGCTACGACATGAACTGCATGCTCGACAGCTCGCCAGTGTTCGGCGCCGACCTGTTCATCGACCGCCTGCACCTGAACGATCTGGGCAACAATGCCTTGGCCAAGGTGATCACCGCCAAGCTTGGGCTGGCCCAGGAAAAACATGGCCAGCGCAAGGTCACGCCGATCAAGCTCGTCTGACAGTTGCCGAGTGGTCTTTCGGCCACCCCTCTTGGATGGGTAGAATACGTCGTCGTTACGATTTGTCCGAGGCGCACGCTTGACCGCCATGAACACCGAAGCCGTCCATCCGTACCTGGCCATCCATGGGGTTCGCCTGTGAGCCTTGTGCGACGCCTGCCCCCGCTGTTGGCTGCGCTGGTGCCACTGGCCGCGCAAGCGTTGGAGGTACGCATTGACCCTCATGCCGACTTGCTCTACCGTCAGGCCTTGCCGCTGCTGGAGCAGGCCGATGACCAGGGCGATGCTGCCAGCACGCTGCGCACCGCAGTGGGCGGTGACCCCGAGCTTAGCCGCCAGGGCCAGGCCATGGCCCACACTTTGCCGACAGCGGTAGCCCTGCTGAAAAAATCGGTAGCGCTTGGCCACCCGGTTGCGCAGTACCGCCTGGCGCTGTACTACATGACGTACCTGCCCGTCGCGCAAATCCCGGAGGCCGCCTGCCCGTTGCTCGAAGCCAGCCTCAAGCAGGGGTTTGCCGCACCCGCGCCAGCCATCGCCACCTGGTGCCGGCCCTACAACGTCAGCAGCGAGTACCGTACAGCGCTGGAGGCCATCCCCAGCATGGCCACCGTGTACGCCCCCTACTACCCGCAACCGGCCACACGCCTGGCCTGCAACCGCAGCCGGCCACAAGGCCTGGAAATGCTGTGGGGGCGTCAGCGCGACTACCAGGCCGAGGTGTACCGCCTGCTTGGCGACCTCGACCCACAGCAGCGCACGAGCCTGCTGCAGAAAGCCGTAGACATCAATGGCTGCGCAACGGCGCAACAGCTGCTGACCAGCCGCCCATAACCCAGGTGCATTCGGGGCCGCTTTGCGGCCCTGTTGTCAAGTGGCCACTGAGGTTGAGGCGAACACACGTCGACCAGCAAGATCGTTCAAGCCATCCCCTGCCCCGTCTGTCATGCTGGCCTGCCACGTAGCCGTAATGCAGCCATCATGCCCCACATCGCCCGCCAAGCCTTCCTTCACGGCGCCATTGCCATTATCCCGTTGTCCCTGGCCGTTGCCCCTTGGGGACTGCTGGCCGGTTCCATGGCCATCGAGGCCAACCTCAGCGCCTGGCAGGGGCAAGGGCTGTCGGCCATCGTCTTTGCCGGCGCCGCGCAGCTGGTGGCCATTGGCATGCTCAAGGGGGGTGCCAACCTGGCGTCGATCCTGCTCACCACCCTGCTGCTGACCTCGCAGCACCTGCTGTATGGCCTGTCGATGCGCCCGGTACTATCCAGCCAGCCGCTGCGCTGGCGCCTGGGCCTGGGCTTTCTGCTGACCGACGAATTCTTCGCCCTGACCAGCCAGTACGACCAGCAGCAATTCAACCGCTGGTATGCCTTGGGGGTGGGCCTGACCTTCTACATTGCCTGGAACCTGTTCACCCTGGCCGGCATACTGCTGGGCCAGAATATTCCACACCTGGACCAGTTCGGCCTGGATTTCTCCATTGTCGCCACTTTTGTCGCCCTGATCGCCCCGCTGGTGCGCAACCTGGCCACCGTGGTGTGCGTAGCCGTGTCGCTGTTCTGTTCGGTGCTGTTCAGCTACTGGCACTGGGAAACCGCCCTGGTGGTCGCAGGCCTGCTGGGCATGAGCGCCGGGTTCATTTGCCAGAAATTCGCCGGAGCCCGCGCATGACCTGGATCCTGATTTTCGCCATGGGCGCCATCGTGTTCCTCAACCGCTACGCATTCCTGGAGCCACGCCTGCCCTTGCGCCTGAGCTCGAATGCCCGGCAGTTTCTCGGCTTTGCCGTGCCGGGCATGCTCACCGCCATCTGCGGCCCGATCATCTTCATAGCTGACCACCAGCTCAACCTAAGCCTGCTCAACCCCTACCTGCTGGGCTCCCTTGTGGCCATCGCCCTGGTGCTGTTGACCCGCAGCGTGTTGCTGAGCATGCTGGTGAGCATGTTGATCTTCTTCTTTCTACGCAGCTGGCTGGCATGAGCACACCCTTGCGCGAGCAGACACACCTCTGGCAGGCGCCAGCCCTGGGCGACGTCGAGATGCTGCACGCTCGCTACTATCAGCAGCGCTTCGCCCCGCATGTGCACGAGGGCTACGTATTCACCGTGATCGAGTCGGGCGCCCAACGCTTCTGGCACCGCGGCAGCGAGCATCTGGCACCGGTCGGCAGCATGGTGCTGATCAACCCCGACGAACTGCATACCGGCGCTACGGCCCATGAAGCCGGCTGGCGTTATCGCGGCTTCTATCCCGAGCACGAGCGGGTCACCGGTGTGCTCGACGAACTGGAACTGGGCCGCCACGGTATGCCCAGCTTCAAGGACAGCGTGATCCATGACCCGGCCCTGGCCCTCGCTTTCAGCCAGCTGCATCAGTTGTCTGAAGCCAGCGCCAGCGCCTTGCAGCAGCAGACGGCCTGGCGCCAGGCGGTGCTGGCCCTGGTGCAGCGGCACGGGCAGTGCGCCGAGCCTTCGCCCCCTGGCCACGAACCCCTGGCCGTAGCCCGCGCCCGCGAACTGCTGGAAAGCCAACTGGCCGACCCGCCCTCACTGGAAGCGCTGGCGGCAGCAGTCAACCTGTCGCCGTTCCACTTCGCCCGGGTGTTCCGCCAGGCCACCGGACTGCCACCCCATGCCTGGCTGAAGCAGCGCCGCCTGGCCCGCGCCCGCGAAATGCTGAAGCACGGCCTGGCCGCTTCGCAAGTGGCGTTCGACCTCGGCTTTGCCGACCAGAGCCATTTGAGCCGGCAGTTCAAGCAAGCCTATGGGGTGACCCCGGGGGCCTATCGGCAAGCCTGCGTTCACTCTGCTCTACGCGCGTGAGAGGCAGCGCCCTCTCGAGAATGCAGACCCGCCAGCAGCTACCAGATTGTGCAGTTGAGCACTTCAACAGGTCACGTTCAGAAACCAAGCCCTGAATCCCTTGCACGGCACGAGCATCAACTTTAAACATGCTGTTTATAAGTAACGAGTTGTTACTGCGCCGCAAGAGCAGCCACTTGCAGCTGCCGCAGCGCGCCTTGCAAAGGCCGCAAGAGCCTGGCCAACCCTCTGCTACACTGACAAGGCTGAACGGAGGATCCTGCCATGTCCGAAAGAGAGCTCACCACCCTTCTGTCGTTGATGAACCAGCGCCAGGCCTGTCTGAGCAGTGCCTGCAAGGAGATTGCCGACTGGATCGACCGGCAGGGCGATGTGCCCGCCGCCGGCAAGATCCGCGCTAGCCTGAAGGCACTGGAGGCCGATGAGGCCCAGGTTCGAAAGACCCTGACGTCGCTGACCCTCGACAGGCCGCTGCCGCGCTTTCGTAGCTGAAAGGCGCAGTTGAAAAAAGGGCCGCTGAACGCGGCCCTTTGATCTGTCAGTGGTTCATGTGCATGTGATCATGCCCACCACCCGCGTCGGCGTTGAGTGCACGCACTTGTGCCTGAACTTCCAGGGTTTCCTTGGCGCCCTTGGCATCCTCGATGGTCAGGGTCAGAGGCACTTTGTCACCCTCCTTCACCTGATTGTGCAGGCCCATCAGCATGACATGCAGGCCATTCGGGTCCAGGGTCACTGCCTTGCCGGCTGGCAACTCGACAGCCTTGACCTCACGCATGCCCATCACGTCACCGTTCATGGTCATCTCGTGCACCTGCACAGTCTTGGCCACGGGCGAAGCCACGCCTACCAGCTTGCTGTCGCTGCTGGCGGTCAGGACCATGAAAGCACCGGTGGACTGCTGGTGCGGCACGCTGGCACGCACCCAGGCATCACTCACGGTGGTCTGGGCCAGGGCCGGCAAGGCCAGCCCCATCAGTACCAGGGCAGCCAAACCGCGTTTGATCGGTTGCATCGACATTCAGCAGATCTCCATCAGGGTGACCAGGTCTTCGGCACATTCCTTGGCGTTCAGGGAATGGCCCAGGCTCAGGCGCAGGGTGCCACGTGTATCGTAGACGTAGCTGGTGGACGAGTGAGAAATGGTGTAGGTGTCTCCGGCCGGAACCTTCTCGTAGAACACCTTGAATTCCTTGGCCACCGCGGCAATTTCCTCGGGGGTGCCGGTCAGCGCGGTGAACGTCGGGTCGAAGGCCTTGACGTAGGCATCGAGCACCTCGGGCGTGTCGCGCTCCGGGTCCAGGGTGATGAACACCACCTGGAACAGGTCGCGGTCGCGTCCCCTCAGCAGCTTGCGAATCTGCGCCGCACGCGCCAGCGTGGTCGGACAGACAGCCGGGCACTGGGTGAAGCCGAAGAAGACCATCGGCATGCTGCCGTAGAAGCTCGACAGGGTGCGCACGTTACCTTGCGGGTCTTTGAGGCTGAACTTGCGCCCGAGGATTTCGTTGCTCATGTTCTTGCCGTACTTGAACTCGAGCCCCCGGGCCGGGCTGCAGCCTGCCAGCAGGCCAAGCCCGAGAACGCCCATGCCGGCGACAACCGCACGCCGGGTCAAAAGATCATTCATGAAACCATCCTTTACAGGGAAGGTGCCGGCCCTCGGGACGGGCCGGTCGAAAAACCGGGGCATTCTGGCATGACACCCAGAGGGGTTCTACCCGACCAACGCGGGGATGGCCTGCAGCCCTTTGAATACGGGCTGCGGCCTGTTGTCGCAGGGGTTGAAACCGTAACACTTTGTTGCTAAGGGAGCCGCCTTCAACTCAGTAGTAGGCGTTTTCTTTCTGGCTGTGGTCAGTCACGTCGCGCACGCCCTTCAGCTCCGGAATACGCTCGAGCAGGGTGCGCTCGATGCCTTCCTTCAGGGTGACATCGGCCTGGCCGCAACCCTGGCAGCCACCACCGAACTGCAGCACGGCAATGCCGTCATCGACCACGTCCACCAGGCTCACCTGGCCACCATGGCTGGCCAGGCCCGGGTTGATCTCGGTCTGCAGGTAGTAGTTGATACGTTCGTTGATCGGGCTGTCTTCGTTGACCATTGGCACCTTGGCGTTCGGCGCCTTGATGGTCAGCTGGCCGCCCATGCGGTCGGTGGCGTAGTCAACCAGTGCGTCTTCCAGGAACGGTACGCTGACGGCGTCCAGGTAGGCGGTGAAGCTTTTCAGACCCACGGCGGTGTCGTCAGGCTTCTCTTCGCCCGGCTTGCAGTAAGCGATGCACGTCTCGGCGTACTGGGTGCCCGGCTGGGTGATGAAAATGCGAATGCCGATGCCGGGCGTATTCTGCTTGGAGAGCAGATCGGCCAGGTAGTCATGGGCGGCGTCGGTAATGGTTATAGCGCTCATGTAGGTTCCTCACAGACTTGCGGCCAAGTGTACGCCAACCCGGCCCTTGAACAAAGTCCTAGCAATTGACTCGGGAAAGCGCATATTCCGGGGCCGCCCCCCGTTGCGCCGTCAGCCAGGCCTGCATTCGCCGGTACAGGCCGCGCTCCAGCCACTGGTAGCTGAACCACGACATTAGTCCAATGGACGGCACGCACAGGGCAAATGTCAGGAACGGGTTCAGCTGCAGCCGCTGGCTGGCGAACCAGCCTGCATACAGCACCAGCACATGAATCAGGTACACCGAGTACGAACAGTCGCCAAGGGCCTTGAGCAGCCGATTGCCCTGGAACAGCGGCTCCATGGCCACGAAGGCCAGCACAATCATCGCGCTCGGCATACCCCAGTGCAGCAAGCGCTGGGAAGCGTCCAGATAGTAGATCGCCAGGCCCGCCACACCGAGCAACGCCAGCGGCAACCACCGGCCCTGGCGGATCAGCCCGCGGCGGTACAGTACGCCGACACCAATGCCCAGCAGAAACTCGTAGATGATGTCGTTGTTGTAGAAGCGGCTGACCACGCCCATGCGCCCCAGTACCTCACTGACCAGCAACAGTGCGGCAGTCACCAGCAGCAGGTGATGCTGTTGGCGTACCAGGAACGCCAGGCCGAACAGCAGGTAGAAGAACATCTCGAAGTTCAGCGTCCAGCCCACGTTCAGGGTCGGGTACAGGCCGTAGCCACCTGGGTTTTCCGCCGGGATGAACAGCAGTGACAGCAACAGGTGCGGCCAGGTAAACGCCTGATGTGGCATCCATTGGCTGCATGCCAGCAGCAACATGGCCATCAGGGCGGTGTAGAACCAGTAGGCAGGAACGATGCGCAGCGCCCGGTTGAGCAGGAACTGGCGCGGTTCGATGGCTTTGTCGCGGGTCGACAGGTAGATGACCAGTCCACTGATGACGAAGAAGATGTCGACGCCTACCGCGCCACGGTTGGTAAGCAGTTGGCCGATGGGGCCGGTGGCGTGGAAGTCGAAGAAGATCTGCATGAAATGGTGGCAGACCACCACCCAGGCGGCGAACGCCCGCAGTGCCTGAAGCGAATACAGCATGGAATACCCTGCGCTTGGCGGTGCATTGAGGCCCGTATCGAGTGCAGAGGCCAGCGCCAGCCTTGATGGCAGCGCCATACTCGCGAAGGGCTGCAAAGCAGCCCCTTTGCAATCGATCAAGACCACCCACCGTTTCCGACCGCAGGGCACTCGGAAAAGTCAGCCAACCCGATCAGAGGTTCTCGTAGCGGTTCATGTCCAGCACGCCCGCCTCGACCGGTTCGGTCTCCTTGATATAGCTGTTCAGGTCGTGGAAGTAGTGCCAGAACGCTGGGTGACTGCGGCGCACACCCCAGCGCATGACAATGCGCTCGAACTTCGCCGCGTCATCTTTCGCATACTCCATGTCCTCGACGAACTCCGGCACATCCTTGGTCGGGATGTTGAAGATGAAGTTCGGGTAGCTGGTGAGCACACCCGGGTACAGGGTCAGGGTATCCAGCCCCGGCTGGTAGCGGTACGCCTCACCCAGCAGGAACGCCACGTTGCTGTGCGCGCGGTTGCGCAGCAGGCTGTACACCTGACGCTGGCCGTCCTGCCCTTCGATACGCAGCATGGTCGCCTCGGGCAACTGGTTGATCACCTTCAGCCCGGCCGCCGGGCGCGACACCAGTCGGCTGAGCGACTGCTCGGCATTGCGGAACTCTTCGCTGATCTGCGACCGTGAGCAGAACGCGCCCTGGCAGCGATTGATCGGGTCCGGCGCGGCATTCAGGCTACCGGTGCGCTGCAGCAGCTTCAGGCCAAAGTCGCGCTTGGGGTTGCGCGAGTCGAGCTTGATACCACTCGGGGTGTCGGTGTCGATGTCTTCATAATCCATCCACATCTTCACCTTGCCACTGTTCTGGTACCAGTCGCCAAGGATCGCCTTGCGCTGGTCGGCCGGCATCAGGCGCAGGAAGTTGATCTCGGCGCCATTGCGGATCAGGTCGAAGTACAGGCGCGTCTGCAACTGGTGCGAAACGTTGCCATACACATCGAAGTTGACCGCCAACTGGTAATACGTGCGCTCGAACAACGGGTAGTCGAACAGCCACACAGTCAGCGGTACATCCCCCACCAGGCCCTTGGTCACCGATGCGCTGTCGAAGTGGCGGAAGATGCTCAGCAGCGCATTGTCGTTACCGGCCCACAGCGTCGACCATCTCGGTGCCGGCATTTCGGCATAGGCTTCACGGCGCAGTTTCTCGTAGTCGTTGCGCTTGTCACGATAGGCGTGCCACAGGCTCAGCACACTGCCCACGTCATCGATCTGGCCAGGCATGGCCAGCAAGGGCGTAGCCTTGCCCCGATACTCGGCATCGGTGATGTAGCGATCGAAGGCCGGCTCCTGGAACAGCGCCCAGAAGTTGTCGCGGATCACGTCAGTGGCAATCTGCCCGCGGCACACCGGGCCACGGATGAAGGTGCGCACGAAGTACTCGGCGTTATCCAGCATGAACTGGTAGCGCGCCACCGCCGGGATCGCCTCGAAGGTTTCAAACGGATTGGCCCGGTGGCGCGGGCCGTAGCCCGGAAGCGCGGTGGCATGCCAGTCGCCGGCGTAGAACAGCTGCTTCACGCGCTTAAGTTTCTGCGGCCCCATCGGGTAGGTGATGTGCGTCTTGTGCACGATCACGCCCTGCACCGGGATCAACCGGTAGTAGAAGTCCGTGCCCGGCGGGTCGTTGGGGCGGCGGGTGGCAATGATATCGACCGGCTTGCCACTTGGCGTGCGCGAGCGCACCCACTGGAAGAAGTGGCCCTGCTCGCCGCCAACGAAGTAGATATGTGCCAGGAACAGGTGCTCGTACAGCCAGCGGCCCACCAGCGCCTCGGTGGAACCCGGGCGGTTGAGCAGTTCTTCCCACTCTGCGATTTGCCTGGCCTCGGCCGCGCTAGGCTGGATCGGCTGATACTCCACCGGCGCACCGGCCGCCAGCCAGCGGCGCATGGTGGTGTATTCGTCGTCGGTCAGCCCGGTCACCGCCAGCGGCATGCCCTCCTTGGGGTGTGCGCCGGCATAGGCGTCGAATTCATGGGGCAACGGGCACATGTTGTTGCGGCTCAGGCCCAGGACGATCTCTTCGGGCAGCTTGGCGTTGGGCGTAAGCGGGGTTTTGTGGCCCAACTCCAGCATGCGCGCCATCAGCGCAGCCTGACTGCCCTGGTTGTCGAGCACCGAGTAGAAGCCCTTCTTGCGCCATTGCTCTTCGCTGTGTGCGTCGTAGAACAGCCGCGTGGTGGGCACCGCCTTGCTCCGCTCGCCCTGGTACACCGGGACCTTGCTGGCCCCGCGTACAGCGCCTTCAGGGCTTTCCAGCTTCAGCTGGCAGGCGGCGTCGTTGCAGGCATGGCAGGCCACGCACTTCTCGGTAAAGATCGGTTGAATGTCCCGGGTGTAGGAAATGGCCGGGCTCGACTGGGGGGCTTGCCCGAATGCCGCGCCGCTGATGAGCAGGGCGAAGGCGCCAGCAAGGATACGATGCACCATGTGCGGAAAGTCCTGGTTCTTGAAAGCCATCACGATTTGTTGCCTGGTCATCCTGGGTGCTTTGCGCTGTCAGCGCCCGCTCAACATGAGCAGTTTTCATGCAAATGGGCGACATGCCTAAAAACCGCGCAGCTTTGTTATGATTCGGCACCTTCTGATATTTGCCCGACCAGGTAGTTCCTATGTCCGACCGCAGCGCTCGTCTCCAAGCACTCCAGAACGCACTCAAAGAGCGCATCCTGATCCTCGACGGCGGCATGGGTACTATGATCCAAAGCTACCGTCTAGAGGAACACGACTATCGTGGCACGCGTTTTGCCGATTGGCCAAGCGATGTGAAGGGTAACAACGACCTGTTGCTGCTCAGCCGCCCGGACGTGATCGCCGCCATCGAGAAGGCTTACCTGGATGCCGGTGCCGATATTCTCGAAACCAACACCTTCAACGCCACGCAGATTTCCCAGGCCGACTACGGCATGGAGTCGCTGGTTTACGAGCTGAACGTCGAAGGCGCGCGCATCGCTCGCCAGGTTGCCGATGCCAAGACCCTGGAGACGCCGGACAAGCCGCGCTTCGTCGCCGGCGTGCTCGGCCCTACCAGCCGGACCTGCTCGATTTCCCCGGACGTCAATGACCCTGGGTTCCGCAACGTCACCTTCGACGAGTTGGTAGAAAACTACATCGAGGCCACCCGCGGCCTGATCGAAGGCGGCGCCGACCTGATCCTGATCGAGACCATCTTCGACACCCTCAACGCGAAGGCGGCGATCTTCGCCGTGCAGCAAGTGTTCGAGGACGACAACGTCGAACTGCCGATCATGATCTCCGGCACCATCACCGACGCCTCCGGCCGTACCCTGTCGGGCCAGACTACCGAAGCGTTCTGGAACTCGGTGCGTCACGCCAAGCCGATTTCCGTGGGCCTGAACTGCGCCTTGGGCGCCAAGGACCTGCGCCCGTACCTGGAAGAGCTGGCGACCAAGGCCGATACCCATGTGTCCGCCCACCCCAATGCCGGCCTGCCGAATGCCTTCGGCGAGTACGACGAAACCCCGGCCGAGATGGCTGCGGTGGTCGAGGAATTCGCTGCCAGCGGCTTCCTCAACATCATTGGCGGCTGCTGCGGTACCACGCCGGGGCACATCCAGGCCATTGCCGAAGCCGTGGCCAAATACAAGCCGCGCGAGATTCCGGAAATCGCCAAGGCCTGCCGCCTGTCGGGCCTGGAGCCGTTCACCATCGACCGCCAGTCGCTGTTCGTCAACGTCGGTGAGCGTACCAATATCACCGGTTCTGCCAAGTTCGCCCGGCTGATCCGCGAAGAGAACTATACCGAAGCCCTGGAAGTCGCCCTGCAACAGGTCGAGGCCGGCGCCCAGGTAATCGACATCAACATGGACGAAGGGATGCTCGACTCCCAGGCGGCCATGGTCCGGTTCCTCAACCTGATCGCGGGCGAACCGGACATTTCGCGCGTACCGATCATGATCGACTCGTCCAAGTGGGAAGTGATCGAAGCCGGCCTCAAGTGCATCCAGGGCAAGGGGATCGTCAACTCCATTTCCATGAAGGAAGGCGTCGAGCAGTTCAAGCACCACGCCCGCCTGTGCAAGCGCTATGGCGCTGCCGTGGTGGTCATGGCCTTCGACGAAGTCGGCCAGGCCGACACTGCCGCGCGCAAGAAGGAAATCTGCCAGCGCAGCTATGACATCCTGGTCAACGAAGTGGGCTTCCCGCCAGAAGACATCATCTTCGACCCGAACATCTTCGCCGTCGCCACCGGTATCGAAGAACACAACAACTACGCCGTCGACTTCATCGAAGCCTGTGCCTATATCCGCGACCACCTGCCCCACGCCCTGAGCTCGGGCGGTGTGTCCAACGTGTCGTTCTCGTTCCGCGGCAACAATCCGGTGCGTGAGGCGATCCACTCGGTGTTCCTGTATCACGCGATCCAGAACGGCCTGACCATGGGTATCGTCAACGCCGGCCAGCTGGAGATCTACGACGAGATCCCGGCCCAACTGCGTGAGAAGGTCGAGGATGTGGTGCTCAACCGCACCCCGCATGGCACCGATGCACTGCTGGCCATCGCCGACGACTACAAGGGCGGCGGCGCAACCAAGGAAGTGGAAAACGAAGAGTGGCGCTCGCTGCCGGTGGAAAAACGCCTGGAGCACGCGCTGGTCAAGGGCATCACCGCGTTCATCGTCGAAGACACCGAAGAATGCCGCCAGCAGTGCACGCGCCCCATCGAAGTGATCGAAGGCCCGCTGATGAACGGCATGAACGTGGTCGGCGACCTGTTCGGCGCAGGCAAGATGTTCCTGCCGCAGGTGGTCAAGTCGGCCCGAGTGATGAAACAGGCCGTTGCTCACCTGATCCCGTTCATCGAGGCCGAAAAAGGCGACAAGCCGGAAGCCAAGGGCAAGATCCTGATGGCCACGGTGAAAGGCGACGTCCACGACATCGGCAAGAACATTGTCGGCGTGGTGCTGGGCTGTAACGGTTACGACATCGTCGACCTTGGCGTGATGGTGCCCGCGGAGAAGATCCTGCAGACGGCCCGCGAGCAGAAGTGCGACATCATCGGCCTGTCCGGCCTGATTACCCCGTCGCTGGACGAAATGGTCCACGTTGCCCGCGAAATGCAGCGCCAGGGCTTCGAACTGCCGCTGATGATCGGTGGCGCCACCACCTCCAAGGCGCACACGGCGGTCAAGATCGAGCCCAAGTACAGCAACGACGCAGTCATCTACGTCACCGACGCTTCGCGCGCGGTCGGCGTGGCCACCCAGCTGCTGTCCAAAGAACTGAAGCCGGGCTTTGTCGAGAAAACCCGCCTGGAATACGTGGACGTGCGCGAGCGCACCGCCAACCGCAGCGCCCGCACCGAGCGCCTCAGCTACGCCCAGGCTATCGCCGCCAAGCCGCAGTACGACTGGGCCAGCTACCAGCCAGCGGTGCCCTCCTTCACCGGCGTCAAGGTGCTGGAGGACATCGATTTGCGCACCCTGGCCGAATACATCGACTGGACCCCGTTCTTCATCTCCTGGGACCTGGCCGGCAAGTTCCCGCGCATCCTCACCGACGAGGTGGTTGGCGAGGCCGCTACGGCGCTGTACAAGGATGCCCGCGAGATGCTCGACAAGCTGATCGACGAGAAGCTGATCAGCGCCCGCGCGGTATTCGGCTTCTGGCCGGCCAACCAGGTGGCCGATGACGACATCGAAGTCTACGGCGAAGATGGCCAGGCACTGGCCACCCTGCACCACCTGCGCCAGCAGACCATCAAGCCGGACGGCAAGCCCAACTGGTCGCTGGCCGACTTCGTCGCACCGAAAGACAGCGGCGTGACCGACTATGTAGGTGGTTTTATCACCACCGCCGGCATCGGTGCCGAGGAAGTAGCCAAGGCTTACCAGGACAAGGGCGACGACTACAGCTCGATCATGGTCAAGGCCCTGGCCGACCGCCTGGCCGAAGCCTGTGCCGAATGGCTGCACGAGCAGGTGCGCAAAGAGCACTGGGGCTATGCCCGCGACGAGCACCTGGACAACGAGGCGCTGATCAAGGAACAGTACAGCGGCATCCGCCCTGCTCCTGGTTACCCGGCCTGCCCTGACCACACCGAAAAGGAAACCCTGTTCCGCCTGCTCGATGGCACCGCCATTGGTGAAACCGGGCCGAGCGGGGTGTACCTCACCGAGCACTTCGCGATGTTCCCGGCGGCGGCGGTCAGCGGCTGGTACTTCGCCCACCCGCAGGCGAAGTATTTTGCCGTCGGCAAGGTCGACAAGGACCAGATCGAACGTTACAGCGCACGCAAAGGCCAGGATGTCAGCGTAAGCGAGCGCTGGCTGGCGCCTAACCTGGGGTATGACAGCTAAACGACTGAGCTGGCTTCTTCGCGGGCTTGCCCACACAGGTATGAAACAGGCCTCAAGGGCCATGATTTACCTGTAGGGGCGGGTGTACCCGCGAAGAGGCCGGCACAGGCAACCTCGCAACCATTGCCTACACTGTCCCTGATTGCCTCTGATTTCCCCAGGAGCCACCATGGACGATTCCAGCCAGGGCAAACCCCCGACCCTCTGGCAGATGCTTCACAGCATCCTCGCCGCCGCCTTCGGCGTGCAAAGCGGCAAAAACCGCGCACGCGACTTCACCCACGGCAAAGCCAGCCATTTCATTGCGCTGGGGGCGCTGTTCACCCTGGTGTTCATCGCGATTTTGATCGGCCTGGTGCAGTTGGCCCTGCACCTGACCCGCTAACCTGTGCCGCCCTCTTCGCGGGTAAACCCGCGCCTACAACGGTCCTGCGTCATTTTCAAGGCAGATGTTTCCACTGCGCAGAGGCGGGCACAGGCAATAATAAAGCGCCGGCGGGATTCCCTCCCGCAGGCGCTCCTGTTACATCACGGTCTTGAGTTTCAAGTCACTGGTGGCTGACCCAATACACGGCAGTGACTACCACCAGAACGATCAGGCAGAGGATCGCCCAGGCATCGACACTGCTGTCAGCTTTGCGGACCTTGGTTGGGTTTCCCATTGCATTGCCTCTTGTAGTGGTTATGGGAATGCACTTCACCACCAGCAGTTAAGACGAGCAATGTCCTTCCCTCAAGCGGGGTCATTCAATATTCGACCGGTGACGCCAGAAACGGGTAACGGTAACCGGGCGGCCGCCCTTCGGCACTGTAACGCCGGAAATCGACGCCGTAGTCGTCCCTTTCCAGCAGCTTCAACCAACGCCTGGCCTTGGCCTGATCGATTTCCTGCAATACCGGAACACGGCGCTCGCGCAGGCCGTCGCGGTTCAACGCCAGACCATGGGCATCATCGTGCAGCATCACCATGGCCCAACCGCCAAGGGTGAAATGCCCCCCCATCAGCACGCTCAAGCGCCCATCGATACGCGCGCGCAAGGCTTCGGCCGAGCTGTTGACGGCACCGAACAGCACATCACTCCCCGGTGTATACCCGGCCTCCTCGAACGCCTGCATCGCACCAAAGGCCATCTGGTCATTGGCCGACCACACCAGGCGGGTGGCCGGGTAACGCTCCAGCAACTGTTGCGCCTGCTCGTAGGCGCGCTGGCGGTTCCAGCCGCCGTATACCACCTGCCGCAAGCGCACCTGAGGGAAATCGGCCAAGGCGCGGCGCATGCCCTCAACGCGCAACTGCGAGGCCGGGGTGGTCTTGACCCCGGCAAAGGCAAGCAGATCCACCGGCCCTGCGTTGCGAGGCAGTTGTGCGAGCATCGAGTGCAACATCTGGTAGCCCGCCTGCTCGTCGTTGCTCATCAAGGTACCCAGCGGCTCGGCATACTTGTCGGGCTGAGCCTCGATGCTGAGGCGCTGGCTGGCGGTCAGGCCATTGTTGACCAGCAGCAGTTTCACCCCGGTGCCACGCGACAGGCGCAGGATTTCCGGTGCCACGTACTGCTCGTTGACCAGTACCAGGTAATCCGGCCGCTGCGGCGCGTTCAGGATCGTCCGGGCCTGGGTCAGTATCAGGTCGGCGCGGCGCTCGCTGTATTGCACCTGCAGGGACATGCCCAGCTCGTCCGCGGCGGCCTTCATGAAGCGGGTATAGCTGGTCCAGAATGTCTCGGTGGACAGCCCCGGGTTGAGAAACACCACCGAAGCCGGTTGCGCATTTGCCACCAGTGGCAAGGCTAGGCACAAGCTTTGGCACAGGGCCTTGAGCATGGGGTCACATCTCTGCGAAGCAAACGCCGGATTATAAACGCCTGGCGACACTCAACGCACAAATGGCAGTCAATCTCACATAGTCCATTTGGTTCTTTTCATATGCAAAAACATCACTTTAGCGCATAACCGCAACCTGATATCGTTCCCCGGCTCCGTACCGGAGTGCGCGGCCGTGCGCGCGAATAGCTGCATGCCTGAGACAGGACTTTTATGTACGTATACGACGAGTACGATCAGCGGATCATCGAGGACCGCGTCAAGCAGTTCCGTGATCAGACCCGCCGCTACCTGGCCGGTGAGCTGAGCGAAGAAGAATTCCGCCCTCTGCGCCTGCAGAACGGCCTTTATATCCAACGTTTCGCGCCGATGCTGCGTGTCGCGGTGCCGTACGGCCAGTTGAACGCCAATCAGGTCCGCACCCTGGCCAAGATCGCTCGCGACTACGACAAGGGCTATGCCCACATCTCCACCCGCCAGAACGTGCAGTTCAACTGGCCGGCGCTGGAGGACATCCCCGACATCCTCGCCGAGCTGGCCACCGTGCAGATGCACGCGATCCAGACCAGCGGCAACTGCCTGCGCAACACCACCACCGACCAGTTCGCCGGTGTGGCAGCAGACGAAATCGTCGACCCGCGCCCGTGGTGTGAAATCGTCCGTCAGTGGACCACCTTCCACCCGGAATTCGCCTACCTGCCACGCAAGTTCAAGATCGCCATCAACGGCTCGCAGGAAGACCGCGCCGCCATCGAAGTGCACGACATCGGCCTGGAGCCGGTGCGCAACGCTGCCGGTGAACTGGGCTTCCGTGTGCTGGTCGGTGGTGGCCTGGGCCGTACCCCGGTGGTGGGCTCGTTCATCAACGAGTTCCTGCCGTGGCAGGACCTGATCAGCTACCTCGACGCCATCCTGCGCGTGTACAACCGTTACGGTCGCCGTGACAACAAGTACAAGGCGCGGATCAAGATTCTGGTCAAGGCCCTTACCCCGGAAGTGTTCGCCGAAAAGGTCGAGGCCGAAATGGTCCACCTGCGAGGCGGCAGCACCACCCTGACCGAGGCCGAAGTGCAGCGTGTGTCGCGCCACTTCGTCGACCCCGAGTACCTCGCACTCGACAACGTCGACTACACCGCACTGGATGCCGAGTACCCAGGGTTCGCCCGCTGGCGCTCGCGCAACACCCGTGCCCACAAACGCCCGGGTTACGTGGCTGTGACCCTGTCACTCAAGCCGACCGGTGTTGCTCCGGGTGACTTGACCGACAAGCAGCTGGACGCCGTGGCCGACCTGGCCGAACGCTACAGCTTCGGCTTCCTGCGCACCTCGCACGAGCAGAACATCATCCTCGCCGATGTCGAGCAGCGCCAGCTGCACGCGCTGTGGCTGGAACTGCGCGAAGGCGGCTTCGCCACTCCGAACATCGGCCTGCTGACCGACATCATCTGCTGCCCGGGTGGCGACTACTGCTCGCTGGCCAACGCCAAGTCGATCCCGATTGCCGAGTCCATCCAGCGCCGTTTCGACGACCTGGACTACCTGTTCGACATCGGCGAAATCGACCTGAACATCTCCGGCTGCATGAACGCCTGCGGCCACCACCACGTGGGCCACATCGGCATCCTCGGCGTGGACAAGAAGGGTGAGGAGTTCTACCAGGTGTCGCTGGGCGGCAACGCCGCGCGCGGCGCAAGCCTGGGCAAGATCCTTGGCCCGTCCTTCGCGCAGGATGACATGGCCGATGTGATCGAGAAGCTGATTGCCGTGTACGTCGAGCAACGTACCGAGGAAGAGCGTTTCATCGACACCTACCAGCGTATTGGCATCGACCCCTTCAAGGAACGCGTCTATGCAGCGAATCATTAAGAACAACCAGATCGTCGACGAAACCTGGCACCTGCTGCCCAAGGAAACCTCGTTCGACGAGCTGACCAACTGCGACGACTACATCGTCCCGCTACAGATGTGGCGCGACCATGCCCATGTGCTCAAGGCCCGCGATGGTGGCTTGGGTGTATGGCTGGACAGCGACCAGGAAGCGGAGGAAATCGGCGAAGACGTGCACCACTTCCAGGTCATCGCCCTGAACTTCCCGGCATTCACCGACGGCCGCAGCTACTCCAATGCGCGCCTGCTGCGTGACCGCTACAAGTTCAAAGGCGAACTGCGCGCCATCGGCGATGTGCTGCGCGACCAGCTGTTCTTCATGGCCCGCTGCGGCTTCGACGCATTCGCCATCCGTGCCGACAAGGACCCGGAAGACGCGCTGCAAAGCCTGAAGGACTTCTCGGTGACCTACCAGGCCGCCACCGACGAACCGCTGCCGCTATTCCGCCGCCGCTGATCGTCCCGCCCCAGCGAACAGCCCGCCTCTCGGCGGGCTGTTTCGTTCATAGGCCGTGGCGTTGAATTGCCTCTCGGCTCAATTCAAGCAAAAGCTGCCGTTTCGCTGCCTCACGCTCTGCGCAGATATGCTCGACTTGGGCAAAATAGTCGCCATCGCTCAGCGTTTTCGATTGTTCGAGCAACGCATCCAGGCGCTGCTGAAAAGGCTCGTCCAGGCGGCTGAAGCGCGCCGCCTGCTGCTCGTGCAGATAGTCCTGCCAGAAGGATCGATCTGCCAGCGCCTGAGCCAAGGCTTGTGGCGTTTCCTGCCGCAGCACCTCGCTGCGCGCGGCGTCCAGGTCTTCACGGCCAACGCCGCTGAAACTCTCATACGAAAGATGGCTGGGCTGCACGGGAAGGTCGAGGCTATCCGCCAGCCTGACGCGATAGGTCAAGTAAACCTCAACGGGATCGTTCGAAAAGTAATCCGCAATATGCCGCGCGGCAATTGCGTTGACTTTGTCCAGGCGGAACAACGAACGCCCCAGCCTGACCAGCGCCCGCTCTTTCTGCAACCCGGTACCGGCTGTTCCGGCCCTGACGACCATCGCGCCAATCTCCAGCTCGCTGAGCGTCAGCAGCAACTCGTCGCTGCAACTGCGCGGCCGGGCAACTTGCTCGAACAGGCTCGCGCGTACTTCAGCGTGCTGCTCGCAGGCTTCGAGGATATGCCACACTCGCGCCTGAAGGTCGCGCGGTTGTGCGTCGTATTCGCGCAGGGCGCGTAAATCATAGAAAAAGCGGAACAGATCCTGTGCCCCGGCTTCCTGGCTCAAGCGGTTCCAGCTCGCCAATCGCACCTCGCGCTGGGCTGGCGTGAACCCTGAAAACCAAGGGGCTGCAGCGTTCGGGATCGAAGTGGCATGAGCTGCACGTCGACGCTCAGCAGCCCCGGCCGACGCCCTGGCCAACTGCAAGCGCTGCAGGGTTTCGTCCGAGAGTGGATTGTCGTGCAGTTCCAGGCCCCGCAACAAGCGAAGCGGCACTAGGGACAACGCTTCAGGCAGCGTCTGGATCTGGTTGTCACGCATGTCCAGCAACTCCAGATTACCGTGCCTGGCCAGATCAGCGGGCAGTTCGCCCAGCCCGGTGTTGCGCAAGGACAGCCGGCGCAGCAGGGGGAAAGACGCCAAGGGTGGCAGCAAACCGACCGGGTTGCCGTTGAGCTCCAAACGGCGCAGCTCCACAAGCTGGCTCAAACGCAGGTTATCCTCGCTGGAAAGCACGATCTGGTTGCCGCCAAGGCGCAGGTTTTTCAATTCGGTCAGTTGCTCGACACCTGCAGGAAGGCGAGTCAGCCGGTTGTTCCGCAAGTCCAGGTTGCGCACCTTGCTGAAGCGACCAAGAAAGCCCGTATCAAGGCTCGTCAGCTGCATATCGCGCAGGGTCAGGTGCGTGATGTGGTCGAAACTCACATTTTCAGGCAAAGCCGGCAGGTCACCCACCCGCTCACCCACGAGGGTCAGGTGGTAGTCACCCGCCACCTCCCCAGGGGTAAAGCGCTGCCAGCTTGCCGTAATGCGCCTGGCAACCTTGATACGACGCAGGCGGCGAACAATGTTCAGCCCTGCGTCATTTCGCCAGGCTTGCAATGCCTGCTTGAGGCTGACCTTGGCCTGTAGCAGTTGGCTGACATGGTTCCACGGATCCACCCCCCGCTGCGCCAGGTCTTGCAGGTAGACCTCCAACTGCTCACTGCTCATCACCGGATACACGTGGTTCAACGTGCGGCGCAGTGCCTGGCGGGTCCCTGTCAGGTGGCCACTGAGCGGGTAGCCCAAACGCCCATCGAACAACCGCACAGGAGGGCGAATCCCCTGCCCCACACGGGCCAGCCCAATCATCCGGGCCGCCGACTCACGGTCTGCGAGTGCCTCACGCCCAAGCCGCTCACCCAGTGCGTCATCCGTCATCTGGCTCATACCAAGCAACTGTCGCTGACGGCTGTCCAGTTGCTGTCTCAACGTCTGCAGCAACCCACCCCTGCCCGCGGCAGGCAGCTCAACGTTGACCCCGGTCGACCAAGGGGCGATGGCATCGATCAGGCCCAGCGCGAGCTTGCCGGTATCGTCATTTTCTGCCGCGGCCTGGCGCAACCCTGCACAGGCACGGTCTATTCGGCTGTCGCGTATTGCCCAGCGTGCACGCTCCGCCAAGGCCAGGGGTACCCGGCCCGCGCCAGTCAGGCTCTCGATCTCGACACTGCTGGCTCCCTCGACGATTTCCCGTGCGCAGCGGTGGGAAAGGCCTGGGAAGTCCCGCATCAAGACCCGGTCCGCTGCTTGCGGGCTGATCTGTCGCTCGTTGAAGACCTCCTCGAAAGCTTCACCTCGCAACGCTGGAAAATCACGGTGCAATTGCTGGCGCTCGATGGCATCGAGCAAACGTGCCGGCGGGGGCGCATTTTCCAGTAACAAACGGCGCAGGCAGTCAGCATCGAAACCGGTTGCCTGCAGCGCTACGGATACCGCCTCATCGGGCACCTGCGCCGTGCGGCTGGCAAGGCGGCGCACCATGCTGGCGGGGTCATGCCAGCGCTGCGGTTGCTCGAACTCATGCACCCATCCCCCGGCACCATTGTGCTCAAGTGCCGGTGAATACGCCCCCGGCCTTGATGGATGATGAATACGCCATGCGCCATCGTCCCCTTCGCTCACTTCATAGACAGCATCGTGCAGGCGCCTCAGCGAACGGCCAGTTTCATTCACGGCCTGTCCTACCATCAGATCGACGCCCTCACGCTGATAGCCCGACAAGGACGGATCACACAGCCGCAACTGGCCATCGCCCAGGCTTACCGGCACCATGGCATCCACCCGCGCCACTCGCTGTGCCAGCTTGCCAAGTGCCGCCGCCCCGGCCGTCGTCACCGCCGCTATCACGACCGTGTCGGCCACGTTGAACAAGTGGCCCAATGCGGCGTCGCGATCACCCAACTGCCAATCCTGGTAGCCTTCGTACACCTCACCCGCCAGTTGCACCACCGTAAGCCCCAGCAGGGCCTGCCCCAACACAGGCACAAACAGCGCTGCCAAGCCTGCCACGCTCAAGCCCAAGTCCAGATAACCCTGCAAACGTGCGCGGCGGTCGGCGATATCCTCATCCTCTGTCGATACCGCCAGTACCCGCGCGTCATCCCGCATTTTGTCGATCCGGGCTTGGCGCAGCGCGACGAACACGTCGCCCTCGATCGCAAAACAGCGGCCATCCAGCTCAAGCGGAAGAACAGTATTACCGTGGTTGAGCAGCGCGTTCAGCGTCGCGCAGAAGGCGACGCGATCACGCTCTGCGACGAAGCGCTGGAAGTACCGACGATACGCTTCATTACGCAAGCGTATGCCAAGGGTCATGTACAGCAGTTCCCAGCTGGTGTGCCAACTCACCGGGGCATACGGGTCCTCAGGCAACCACGCGATAACGCCAAGCAGGCGGGCGTTCTGACGCACTTCGATCACCAGTGCGCCAATGACTTCCTTGCCCAACAGCCTCAGTGTGTGACACTTCAACACGGTGTCGTCGGCTGGCAGGAAAGACGCTGTGCCCACCACCTGGTTGATCCACTGACAGGTCTGCTCATCGATTTCACCCTTGATCCTTGCGGCGATTGCAGCAAGCGCCAGGTTGGCGCTCATCGCCTCCTCCAGGGTGCTCTCGACGGCCACCCCCTCGCCTTCAAGCTTCGCTTGCAAATGGCTTTGATAACGCCTGCCGATATCAAGGTCTCTGCAAAGGCGGACAAAGGCTTGCGCACTTAGCGGCAGCAGGTGCCCGCTAGCAGTGACCAACTGCGACCCGGCCGCGAACCAGCCAGGCTGCATTTCCTTTTCGTGGAAGTTATGCAGTGCCGCCGAGAGCAGGGTCTGGGTGCTGACGATGCGTGTCGAAGTGCTAGGTAAAGCAGGAGATATCGACGGTCTTGGCTGCAGCGTCACCAGCCTGAGCTGTGCCTGGCGCAGGTCTACCTGCCTGATCGAATGGGCCTCAAGTGCTCTTTTGAGCAACGACTCGGCGAACTCATCCAAGGGGGTTATGGCCCCTAACCAGGCGTCGACTTGGTCCTGCGCCCGCTGTTGGCGCAAAGCAGCGGCGCGCAGCCCTGTCAGCTCTTGGGCAGACGCGCGCTTGAGCCAGCCTGGCAGCTGACGGGCAATCAGCGCATCGATGGAATCGGCGGGTATTACTGAAGGGGTCATGGGCAGCCTCAACGCTTGATAAAAAGCGCTAGCTGAACAAGGTTCCAATCCCCTCGGGCCCTATTTATGTAGTGAATGCACAGCTTGAAAATGTATTTGTGCCTACAGGTCAAATGACTTTGGCGCCGTAGCGGCTTATTCGCTGCCGTTCAAACCTGCACACTGGGCACCACATGATCCTCCCCCTATTCAGGAGCAACCCCATGAGCGTTCCTTCCTTCGGCCTCGGCACCTTCCGCCTCACCGGCCAAACCGTCATCGACTCGGTCAAGTCTGCCCTGGCAGTCGGCTACCGCGTCATCGATACCGCACAGATCTACAAGAACGAAGCCGAAGTCGGCCAGGCCATCGCCGAAAGCGGCGTGCCGCGCAGCGAGCTGTTCATCACCACCAAGATCTGGGTCGACAACTACGCCGCCGACAAGCTGATCCCCAGCCTGCGTGACAGCTTGCAGAAGCTGCGCACCGACTACGTCGACCTGCTGCTGATCCACTGGCCAGCGCCGGGCAACGGCGTAGAGCTGCCCGAGTACATGAAGGCCCTGGCCGACGCCAAGCAGCAAGGCCTGGCTCGCCAGATCGGCGTTTCCAACTTCAACATCGAACTGACCAGGCAAGCCATTGCCGTGGTCGGCAAAGGGGAAATCGCCACCAACCAGATCGAGCTCAGCCCGTACCTGCAGAACGGCAAGCTGACCACGTTCCTCAAGGAACAAGGGATCACCGTGACCTCGTACATGACCCTGGCCTACGGCAAAGTGCTGAAAGACCCGGTGCTGACCCAGATCGCCGCCAAGCACAAGGCTACCGTCGCCCAGGTCGCCCTGGCCTGGGCCTTGCAATTGGGCTATGCCGTGATCCCGTCATCGACCAAGCGTGAAAACCTGGCCAGCAACCTGCTTGCCCGTGGCCTGAAGCTGGACAGCGACGACATGGCACGCATCGCCAAGCTGGAGCGCAATGGCCGCGAGGTCAGCCCTGACGGCCTGGCGCCAACCTGGGACTGACACCGATGACTGCTCAAACAATGAGACCCGGCCGCGTGCTTTTCGCGTTGGCCATTGGCGCCTTTGGCATCGGTACTACTGAGTTCACCCCGATGGGGCTACTGCCGGTCATCGCCCAGGGCGTGGAGGTGAGTATCCCAAGCGCCGGCATGCTGATCACCGCCTATGCCATTGGCGTGATGGTCGGCGCACCGATCATGACCCTGCTGTTCAGCCGCTTTGGGAGGCGCGCTGCGCTGATGGCATTGATGGCCATCTTCACCCTTGGCAACCTGCTGTCGTCGCTGTCGCCGGACTACTACACCCTGCTCGCTTCGCGACTGGTCACCAGCCTCAACCATGGTGCGTTCTTCGGCCTGGGAGCCGTGGTGGCAGCCAGCGTGGTGCCCAAGGAGAAACAGGCCAGCGCCGTGGCCACCATGTTCATGGGCCTGACCATCGCCAACATCGGCGGCGTGCCGGCCGCCACCTGGATCGGCCAGCAGATCGGCTGGCGCATGGCATTTGCCGGCACCGCCGTACTCGGCCTGCTGGCCATGGCCGCGCTGTGGTACGCCCTGCCCAAGGGTGAACGCGGCAGCGTGCCGCATGTGCGCAAGGAACTGGCAGTCATTGCCCGCCCCAGCGTGCTGCTGGCAATGGCCACCACGGTGCTCGGTGCCGGTGCCATGTTCACCTTGTACACCTACGTGGCACCAGTGCTGGCCGAACTGACCGGTGCCTCGGACAGCTTCATAACCTTGGGGCTGGTCCTTATCGGGGTTGGCTTCACCCTTGGCAACAGCCTGGGGGGCCGCCTGGCGGACTGGTCGCTGGATGGCGCGGCGAAGATCTTCCTCGCCGTGCTGGCGCTGATCATGCTACTGATGCCCCTGGTACTGAGCAGCCACATCGGCGCCGCCATCGCCCTGCTGGTCTGGGGCATGTTCACCTTCGCCGTGGTACCGCCGCTGCAAATGCGCGTAATGACTGCCGCCATCGAGGCGCCGGGCCTGGCATCGTCGATCAACGTGGGTGCGTTCAACCTGGGTAACGCCGTGGGCGCGGCGCTGGGTGGTGCGGTTATCAGCCTGAACCTGGGCTACGCCGCCGTGCCAATGGCCGGGGGTGTGCTGGCGACTGCGGGGCTGTTGCTGGTATGGCTGGGCGGGCGCAGCAAGGTCGCCGGCAAGACCGCAGCCGATATGGCCTGATCGCATCACCTGCTGGAGCGGCCCATCGCGACACAAGGCCGTTCCTGCACACGGGCCGCGCCCGATACACCTCTGTCCTTCCTCACGCTGTAATGATGGAATGCCGGGCGCCTCCGTTCTCTTTTCAGGCTGCAGGCAAGGATGCCCGAAACGCGACATTGGCTGCCTGTTCGGCGTGAGACAGGCCACCTGGGCACTGGATAACCTGCTACGGCAATGCCTTGCTCCCTTGCCATAGAAGAACCTTGCCCATGACAACCTCCGCCGCCTCCATAGCCGCCGCCACGCCTGCCGACCAGCCTCAAGGCTTTGTCGTGCGCATCGTCGGTGCGGCTGCATTCGCCCACCTGCTCAATGACCTGATTCAAGCCGTACTGCCATCGATCTACCCCATGCTGAAAAGCGATTTCGCGCTGAGCTTTGCCCAGATCGGCTGGATCGCCTTGGTGTATCAGGTAACCGCTTCCCTGCTGCAACCTTGGGTCGGCATGTTCACCGACAAGCACCCGCAACCCTACCTGTTACCTGCCGGCATGCTGGTGACGCTGGTGGGTATCGCCCTGCTCGCCTTTGCTGGCAGCTATGAAATGCTGCTGGTGGCTGCCGCCGTGATCGGCGTGGGTTCGGCCACCTTTCACCCAGAGGCCTCACGGGTGGCCAGAATGGCCTCCGGCGGGCGCTTCGGCACCGCGCAGTCAACCTTCCAGGTCGGCGGCAATACCGGCTCGGCCCTCGGCCCGCTGCTCACCGCTGCCATCATCATTCCGCACGGGCAACCGGCCATTGCCTGGTTCATGCTGGCCGCTGCGCTGGCTGTTCTGGTGCTGCTGCGTGTGACGGGCTGGAGCGTGCGCCACGGCCAGGCCCAGCTCAAGAGCTTCGCGGGCCAACAGGCCCCTGGCCTGTCGCGGGGTGCCATGTGGCGCGCGGTGGTGGTGATCGCCGTGCTGATGTTCGCCAAGTTCGTCTACATCGCTTCGTTCACCAACTTCTTCACCTTCTACCTGATCGAGCATTTCGGCCTGAGTGTGCAGCACAGCCAGCTGTACCTGTTCGTGTTCCTCGCAGCCGTAGCGCTGGGCACTTTTGCCGGTGGCCCGGTGGGTGATCGCATCGGGCGCAAGGCCGTGATCTGGGTCTCGTTCCTCGGCGTGGCGCCCTTCGCCCTGGCCCTGCCCCATGCCAACCTCGCCTGGACAGCCGTACTGGCGGTGGCCATCGGCCTGGTAATGTCCTCGGCATTCGCTGCCCTGGTGGTGTATGCCCAAGAGGCGGTGCCAGGCCGGGTCGGCATGGTTTCGGGGGTGATGTTCGGGCTGATGTTCGGCATCAGCGGCGTGGGTGCAGCCGGCCTGGGCACACTGGCCGACCGGCATGGCATCGAATGGGTGTACCAGGCCATCGCGTTCCTGCCGCTGCTCGGGTTGGCCACCGCCTTGCTGCCGGCCACCCACTCGCGGGCCCGCCCAGGTCGTTGCTGCTAAAGTGGCGCTGCCAGGCTGCTCCGATATGAGGTCACGATGGTAAAGCCGCAGCGTGAATTGTTGGTGGAGGTCGATGAGTGGACCTGGGAAGTCGGTAGCCGTGCGACAGACTACCCAAGCGACTGGTTCATCGAGCCCCATAGCCATACCAAACATCAACTGATCTATGCCATCAAAGGCCTGATGATCGTCGAGTCCGGCAACGAATGCTGGACTGTGCCACCCAGCCGCGGCGTGTGGATGCCTTGCGGCCAGGTGCATGCCATTCGCTGTGTCGGCGACGTGAAGATGCGCAGTGTGTTCGTGCGCATCGACGCGGCAGCAGGCCTGCCCCTGCAGAGCAAGGCCATCAGCATCTCGCCGCTGCTCAGCGAGCTGATCAAGACCTCGGTGGGCTTCACCGCTCCGTTTGCCGAGGACTCGCGAGAAGCCCGGGTCATGCGCCTGATCCTCGACGAAATCTGCGTACTGCCGACGTTGCCGCTGAAGCTGTCGCAACCCAGCGACAAGCGACTGAGGGTGATCTGCACGGCGCTGCAAGAACAGCCCGAGGATAACGCCACCGTTGCCGACTGGGGCCTGCGACTGGGGGTGGACGAAAAGACCATCCAGCGGTTGTTCCGCAAGGAAACCGGTATGACCTTCGGCCAGTGGCGCCAGCAGGCGCGGCTGATGCAGGCACTGGAGCGGATAGCGCTGGGCGAGCGAATCATCGATGTGGCGGGGGCTTTGGGTTATGACAGCCCAAGTGCCTTCGCCAGCATGTTCAAGCGCCAGTTCGGTACCACGCCCAGCCAGTTCTTCAAATAACCTGAAGTCCACACATTTACCGGTCACCAGCTTGCTGCATAAGGGCGGCCGCTAACGGCTCGCCCTGCCTGATCTTGCACAGCATCCCCGCCAAGCCTTATACAGTACCCCTACAACAATGCCCGCAAAGGAGCCCGGCACATGACCGTGACGCTGTCCCCCCTGCAGATCGACTGCGATTTCGACTCCGGCAACATACAGGTACTGGATGCCAGCAACCCGGCCCAGGTACACCTGGCCATTCGCCCGGACACCCACAGCGGCCACTACCAGTGGTTCCACTTCAAGGTCAGCGGGCTGACACCGGGGCAGGTCCATCGCTTCAGCCTGGACAACGCTTCTGGCTCCTCGTACAAGAACGCGTGGAGCGGCTACAACGCGGTCGCCAGCTACGACCAGCAGCGCTGGTTCCGCGTGCCCAGCCAGTTCGACGGTGCGGCGCTATCGTTCGAGGTCACGGCTGAACAGGACCAGATCTGGTTCGCCTATTTCGAGCCCTACCCGCGAGCCCGCCACAACCAGCTGATCGAACGTGCCCGCCAACTCCCGGGGGTCGAGTTGCTGGCCTGCGGTCGCAGTATTCAGGGCCGCGATATCCCGCTGCTGCGGGCAGGTGACGGTGCCGAAGGCAAACGCAAGCTGTGGCTGATTGCCCAGCAGCACCCGGGCGAGCACATGGCCGAATGGTTCATGGAAGGCGTGATCGACCGCCTGCAGACCAACGACGCAGTGATCCAGCAATTACTGGCCAAGGCCGACCTTTACCTGATCCCCAACATGAACCCCGACGGCGCCTTCCTCGGCCACCTGCGCACCAACTTCAAGGGCAAGGACCTCAACCGCGCCTGGCAGGACGCCAGCGTCGAATTCAGCCCGGAAGTGTTCTTTGCACAGGCGCAGATGAAGCAGTACGGTGTGGATGCCTTCATCGACGTGCACGGCGACGAAGAGATCCCGCACGTGTTCACGGCCGCATGCGAGGGCAACCCGGGTTACACCCCTCGGTTGGCCAAGCTCGAAGAGCAGTTCCGTAGCACCTTGTGCAGCCTGACCCGCGACTTCCAGACGGTGCATGGCTATACCCGTGACGAACCCGGACAGGCGAACACGACGCTGGCCTGCAATGCGGTGGGCATGGCACATGACTGCCTGTCACTGACGCTGGAGATGCCGTTCAAGGACCATGACGACGCACCCGATGTCGTCACCGGGTGGTCGGGGGCGCGTTCGAAGGCACTGGCCGGAGCGGTACTGGAGACCCTGGCAAGCATGGTAGGCGATTTGCGCTGAACCTCGCCTTGCGCAGCCCCTGCAGGAGCAGCACGTCGCGACACACGGCGGCTCCTTCAGGGGGTATGAACCACCGGAAGGACGACAGGTTCAGAATTGCACATCCAGTATCACACTGTCGGTATAGGTCGCAGCCGGCGGTGTCGCCTGATCGGTATAGACCTTGGCGTTGTAGTTGAACACCTGGCTACCCGTGCCGGTACCCACGCCGGGGTTGATGTCGGCATCCGTACTGGAACGCCTGGCAGCCCCTGACGCCCCCCAGCGCACGGTCCCGGCACTTTTGAAAATGTCATAGGCCAGGTAGTTGTTGGCCGAAGACTTCATCCGCCGCCGCCCACCGGAAACGTTCTGCCCGTCATCCAGCCCTACCGTGTAGCTGCTGCCCTTGGTGCATGACACGTTTATGCCCTGGCTCACCGTGCCGAACCCCGCCACCACCGGCGCACTGGCGAAACTGATGTCAGGGGTGGTGATCTGGCAATCGTTGGTCACCGTCAGGCTCACGTTCAAGATCTGGCTACCCGAGCCGGTGTCACGCCCAAGGCATATCCCCAACGCGCCAATACCCGAACAATAATCCCAGCTCCAGGCCACGGTCAGGGCCTCCTGATACAACCCGGCCGCGACATTGCTGCCAATTTGGGTGCGCATGTAGATCGGCACCGCCTTGGGCGTGGTACCGCCGAGCAGCCCCAGCAAGTCGAGGATACCGTTGCGGGCGAAGTCGTAGGCCACACCCCGGGTAATCGGGTAGCGGGTGGTGTTGTCGGCATAGAGCGTGTAGGGAATGACATCGCCTGTCGGGCCGACCAGCCCACCCGAGGCGGGCGTGATCGTGGCGTAGAAGTGATCACCGCTGCTGAGCAAGGTCAGTAGTGAACCGGTGCACTGCAACCCGGAGTTCAGGCTGGAAGCCGTCTGTACGGTGTTGCGAACCTGCGTTGAATTAAGGCTGCCAAACGCTGCCGGCAACGTGGCCACCGACGAGCAAAGCGCCCAGGCCGAAGCGCTCGGCAACAGCAGCACGCTCGCCCCCAGGCCGCGCAACCAAGCCTTCATCGGCACACCAGCGGACCAATCAGAGGGATCGAGCCTTGTGCTTCAGGCAGATCGAACTCCACTTCGCAATTTCCACCCCCGTCAAGCGCTACCTGAAGGTGGTTATGCGACGACAGGTTCTCCAGGTACACCAACCCGTCCCACCCCACCACCGCCAGGGTGCCGCTCTCTGCGTGGGTGACACGGCTACCCAGTTTGAGCACCTGCTGGTTGCCATCCACCAATTCGACACTGGCCGCCATGACACGCTTGAGGGGGAATTCCAGCAAGTAGCCACTGCCCCGTCGCACCGCTACACGCTGCTCAACGTCCGGTGCGAGGACATCCGGTGGCAGGTTCATGGGGTCGATCTCGTACTTGCCCCGGTAGTAACCGCTGCTGTAAGGCACCAGCAAGTGCCCCTTGGCATCGGTGCGGCCGATCTCCTGGTTTTCATAACGCACCGGCACATCGGCGTAACCTGCGGTACTGACCACCACGAAGGCATCATCGATACGGTTGGCGGCGAACACGCCGGCATCCATCCACACCAGAGACCCACTGGCGTCGGCCCAGCGGGTCATGTCGCCGCTGCTGCCATACACACCGGCCTGCAATTGCACCGATTGCAGGCGCCAGGTGACGTCGGCCTGGCGATAGGCATCACGGTCGCTGCCTGCGGCATAGCCCAGGTTGTAACCGACGCCGACACCGGCTGGCACCGCACGGCTGTAGTTGACCCGTTGCAGGGTCTCGCCTTCATTGCTGCGCTCCATGCTCAGCGCCAGGGTGCCGTGCAGGTCGAACGGGATCACCAACTGCGCCTGCACCGCCCACTGGCTGTCACCCACTTCACGGTTGGCCGACAGGTACATACTGCTGCCGCCCCACAGCGGCTTGCTGTAGCTCAGGTTGATCAACCGCGTACGCGTCCCGTCACCGGCGCGCACGTCGAAGTAACCAGCGCCAATGCTGCCGTACTCGTTCAGGTTGAAGCTGAGAGTGACCTGTTCGCTGCTTTTGCTCAGCTGCATATCCGGGAAGCCCACCCGGCTCAGGTCGGCATAGTCGCCATGGCGTTGCAGGCGCTGGTAACTGAAGCCGATGCGCTGGCTGTTGTACTGGTAGCCAAGGGCGACCTGATGGCCCTTGTCGCCCTCGAACCGGCTTTGCGCCAAGGCAGCGTTGAGCACGCCGAAGTTGCCCACGCGCATGTTGCCACCCAGCCCACCCAGCACCAGCGATTCAGCCGATTCGGCGTGGGTTTCCAGGGTGAAGATGTCACTGAGCCCATAGCGCAGGCTACCTGAGGCGATACCCGGCCCATAGCTGAAATCGCGTACGCCGTAATCACGGCGCAGGCTGCCGGCGGCCACCGAGTAGTCCGACAGGCCCTTCTGCAGCAGGCTGCTGGTGACATAGAACGGCAAGGTAGTCGACACCTGCCGGCCAAGGGCATCAGTGGTGACCACCACCGCCTCCCCGGCGCCGTTGATGAACGGCACGTTGGTCAGGGTATACGGGCCTGGCTGCAGTTCAGTGGTACTGGACTTGAAACCGTTGATGAACAGGTCGAGCGACGTGGGCACCGCCGCTTCGCCGGCGAACGCAGGCAAGGGGTAAGTGACAAGATCCGGGCGCGCAGCGAAGTCGCGTGACAGCTGCACCCCACCCACTCGCACCGAGCTGCTCCAGGGCAAGGCGCCCGTCACAAAATCACCGGCTTCGTAGGTCAGCAGGCGCTGCTCGTCGGTGAAGCGCCAGGTGGTGTCGTAACGCATGAAGCCTCGCCGCGTATCGTCCGCCTGTGCGCCATTGAAAGACTGGCGCCACTGGCCGGTACTGGAGAAGGTACCCCAGCTGTCGAACAGGCGCAGCTCGTTCCAGGCGGCCAGGTAGGTGCCACCTTCATCGGTGTCGTTGAGATACAGGTCGTAGTTGAACAGGGCGCCGAAACTGCTGCGCGCATCGCTGGCCGGGTAAAGGTTGCGATCACCCACTTGCTGTTCTGGCAACCAGGCTGGCGGCACCTGCAGCAGCAGGCGCTGGTTCTGACTGTCGTAGTCGGTGTGCAGCCCCGCGATGCTGTCCAGGGCCACCTCCCCCTGGGGGTTGCCCGGCAGCGAAACGCCGGCTGCACGCAATACGTCGCTGTCCAGGTACAACCGCCCGGCCCGCTGCTGCACCGGTATCAGGTCACCCCTGGGCATCTGGTTCACCACCAGGTCGAGGTAAAGGGTAGCCTCGGCGATGGCGGACATCTCCGTGGGCGGTGGGGGCAAGTCGTCGGCCAGCACCAGCGCGGAGCTGACCATGGCCAGCCCCAGGCACCAGCGGCACGTCGTCGCCGGGAGCCATTTCACACACGGTTTCCAACCATTGCCGGGTCCTCCCTGACGCCTGCCCTGCATTCGGTCGTTGGCTCATTGGTCTTGGCGGATGGCGTCCGCCGAGCGCTGACCATTGACCCTGCCCTTCAGCACGCTGCCACTGCCGGATGCCACGGGGGCCGGCCAGCGCATGCTTGCACCCGGCAGCACATAACCCAGTAAGCCTTCAGCCAGTGGCTTGCTCTGGCGGCCTTGCTGCACGACCACATCGGTCAGCCGCGCATGCACTGGGCCCGTGTTACGCAGTTCAATGTAGGGCTTGCCCTGCACCGTCACCGGGCGCCAACTGAGCTGCGGCTTGCCCACGCCCTCGGCATTGCGTTTGCCTTCAGGGTCGGCCTTGCCCCACAGCCCTTCGCCATAGACGAACAGCGGCACCGAATAGCGCATCTGCAAACGAATGGCCGCCGTAGCCCCAGGCTCGGCCTTGTCGACCGGGATGGCAGGCGGAATCTCGTCGATGATGATGCGGTAGGCCTGCTCCTGGCCGGCAGGTGAAGTGCCGGTGCGGGTCAGGCGGATCAGTTGCTTCTGCCCGGGTGCAATGTTGGCGACCGGCGGGCTGCCGATAATCTCGCGCTGCGCCTGGTACTGCTCCTGATAATCACCCTGGCGCCAGGCGAATACCCGCACCTGCAGGTTTGCCGGCGCAGTGCCACGGTTTTCCAGCCACAATGCACCTGCCTTCTGGTCGGCCTCCAGCACCGGGTCGATCGGCCAGATCAGCACCGAAGTGGCCGCCCAGGCCGGCAGGCTTGCCAGCGACAATAATCCAGTCAAACCACGCGTCCACTTCGCGCCTGCCCGCATGCAGCTCTCCTTAGACACTTGTCATGGGTGGCGCTGGCGTTTACCAGGTCACCGTCACTTGCACCACATCGGTGTAGGTCCCTGCCGGCTGCGTACCGGTCAGCTGGACCCGGCCGTACACCGGTAGCTTGATCGCTGTCGGGTCGGCATAGCTCACCGCCACGCTCTGGCCAATTCCCAAGGCCTGGGTATAGGCCGCGTCCCGGTACAACTGGTAGGCCAGCACTTGCGTGCCACTGGTGCGCTTCAGGTTGCGTGTACCACTGGCACTGTTTTGCCCGCCGTCCAGGCTCATGCTCATGGCCACGCCCGGCGTGCACTGGAACGTCACGGTAGAACCACCCAGCGATGTGCTGAGCAGCCCCGTGGACAGCGCCGACTGCGAGCCATAATCGAGCGTGCCGTAGCTGGTGACACCCCCCACCACCAGGCACCCGGCGACAACCTGCGCCGTCACCGTGAAGGTACTGGTGGTCACTGCCCCCAATGGCGCGGTCAATAGCATGCTTACGCCAGTCAGGCCACCTGCCAGCCAGCCGCGCATGGGTCAGAACGACAGCTCGACCGAGATCGTATCGCTGTAGACCCCTGCGGGCAGGCCCGCCTTGCCGACGGCCTTGCCGTAAAGGTTGACGGTCTGGGCGGCGCCGGTACTGGTCGGCAGGGTGATGGTGTCGTCGACCGCCAGCAACGTCGTACGCCCAGCGTCGGTATAGAGGTCATACGGCACATAGTTGCCAGAACCATCGGCGAGCGCACGGGAGCCACCACTAGACTGGCCGTCATGCAGGCCTGCCCGCACTTTGATCACAGGCACCGTACCTGCAGAGCACAGAACGCTCATGGCGCCCCCCCCGCCTCCCAGCACCTGGGCTTCGGCGGTGACAAACAAGGCATCATGGGTACCGAAGTCCACGGCACCGAAGTCAAGCCCCGACGTGCCCGACGTGCCATTGACCTGGCACGCCGCAATCAGCGTCAGGGTCGAGCTGATACTCCCGGTCACCGTGGTGGCCGCTTGTGCCTGGGAAGCCAACGCCAGGCCCAGGCCTGCGAGGACACAGCATGAAAGGTTCGTGCGCATCGGAGTCTCCTTGCGTGTTTACCAGTCCAGGGTCACTCTGAGGGTGTCGCGGTAAAGCC
This sequence comes from Pseudomonas putida, assembly GCA_041879295.1. Classification (NCBI taxonomy): domain Bacteria; kingdom Pseudomonadati; phylum Pseudomonadota; class Gammaproteobacteria; order Pseudomonadales; family Pseudomonadaceae; genus Pseudomonas; species Pseudomonas putida. Next base: position 3,666,411 of record CP047152.1, read on the forward strand.
CGGCCGGCAGCGCACGCGGTTGCGCCACTACCACACCGTAGATGGGAATCGGTACTTGCTGGCTGCTGCGAATGGTGAAGGCCCGCACCTGGCCGATGCCGTAGCGGCTATTGCCACCTGGGTCGACCGCCAGCTGATAAGGAATCAGTTCACGGCCGTTGCTCAGGCGGCGTATGCCATCGTCGCCATAGAGACCACCATTGATACGCACGTTGAAGGCCCGAACTTCAGGCGTGCAACTGATCTGCAGGCTGCCCTCTCCGCCCACTTCGTCCACCTGGCTGCGCAACGGTTGGTCCCAGTTCGGGCCGCGCTCGCCAAAGTCCATTACGCCTGGATCACCCAGCACGGCCGGTTGCGTCTCGTTGCTGCTGATTTGGCAAGACGCGCTGATCACCAACCGCGCCTGGATGAAACCGGTGGTGCTGCCATGCGCCACACCACCGGGGACCAGCAGCGGGCCGAGGGTGAGCAACAGGATCGAAGTGCGGTTCATGGCCTGGCGTCCTTGTGCATGGTGGCGTCCCTACCAGGTGACGGTGACTTTGAGCAGGTCGGCATAAACCCCTGCATCCGGCACCCAGGCCAGTTTGTCGATACGTGCGTACAACGGCAATTCAGCCGAACCGCTGCCCGGCACACGCGCCGACAGGGCTACCCCCACCGCCAGAGGCTCACGCCAGGCAGCATCACGGTACAAGCGATAAGGAATGGGCCGCGCCGTGCGGTCGTGGCTGGCCAGGTAGCGCAGCTCGCCGACGCCACCATGCTGGCCACCATCGACGCGCACCTGATAGGGCGTATCCGGGTTGCACTCAAGGCGCGGCGGGTGCTGGGTCAGCAGCACGCCGCTCAAGGGAGCGCCAGGGCCATCCAGGCGCGCCGTCGCACCCAGGTCGATTTGCCCCAGGGCCTGGGCTCCCGCATCGCGGGTCTGGGTGACCAGCATGCAGCCACGCTGCACCAGCACCCGCACTTCCACGAGAAAATCCGCAGCCACGGTACTTCCGCTGAACAACAGGCCGAACAGCGCGGCCAGCATGCGCTCCGTCACCTTGTTATCCTTATCGAGACGTCCTGAACTGAGCGTAGCAGTGAGGCGGCACAAGCGAAGTGGCATAAAGCCATTTTTTTGTATTAGCGACAAAGCGGTATCGTTGCCTCAAAAAAAGCCTGTGCTGCACAGAACCCATGGCCAACCCGTGCCTCCAATGGCCAGGAGCCGGTAAATGGGCCGGGATTCTGTTAGGGTGAATCGTACTCGTCCTGCGCCAGACACCTGTGCCGTACACGGACGGACATGACAGGAGCTTTTTCAATCATGACTGCAGACAACTCACTGGCAGACGCCATGGAGCGCTGTGCCCAGGAACCGATCCAGGTTCCGGGCAGCATCCAGCCTCACGGTTTTCTGCTGGTGCTGGATGCCACCGACCTGTGCGTACTGCAGGCCAGTGAAAATGTCGAGCACTGGTTGGGCTTGCCAGCCCGTGAACTGATCGGTTGCCACTTCTCCGACCTGGTTCACGATGGCTTTGACCTGCACGCACACCTCTCACGGCTTCCCGAAGATGAAGTCTTCCCATTCCACATTGGCGACGTGTGCTTGCGCCAGGGCGCACCCGTCAGTGCCCTGCTGCACTTGCTGGTCCACTGCCACGATCAGGTGCTGATTGCCGAGTTCGAACCACCCCGCCTGCCAGCAGACCTGGCCGGGCAAGGCGACTATTACCCGTTGGTCCGCAGCTTTGTCGCCAGTCTGCAACTGGCCAGCAGTATCGAAGACCTGCTGCAGCAAACGGTGTTGCAGCTCAAGCGCATCACCGGGTTTGGGCGCGTCAAGGCTTACCGTTTCGATGCCGAAGGCAACGGCCAGGTGCTGGCCGAGGTAGCCGACCCGGGCTACCCCAGCTACGCGGGCCTGTGCTTCCCGGCTGCGGACATCCCGCGCCAGGCGCGCGAGCTGTACCGGGTCAACCGTATCCGCGTGATCGAGGATGCCAACTATCAGCCCTCGCCACTGCTGCCTGCTACCAACCCACGCACCGGCAAGGCGCTGGACATGAGTTTCGCTGTACTGCGCAGCGTGTCGCCCGTGCACCTGCAGTACATGCGCAATATGGGCACGCTGGCCTCGATGTCACTGTCGATCGTGGTCGACGGCGAGCTGTGGGGGCTGATTTCCTGCCACCATCAGCAGCCACGCCCGGTGGACTTGCGCACCCGCACGGCCTGCGAACTGTTGGCCAGCGTGCTGTCGTTGCAGGTGGAGTCCCGCGAGTCCCACACCAGCACGCGCAAGCTGTTGGCGCTGCGCCAGCACATCGTACGCATGATCTCGTCCATGGCCGACCACGACAGTGTCAGTGACGGCTTGCGCGACCTGCCCCACGTGCTGCTGGCCTTTGCCGACGCCCAGGGCGCGGCGGTGATCTCGGCCGAGCGCTGTGACCTGATCGGCCAGACTCCGCCTGAGGCACAGGTGACCGCGCTGGTGCACTGGCTCGGCCAACGTGACGAAGACAGCGTGTTCCACAGCGACAACCTGCGGCGCGACATCACTGAGCTGCCCGAGCTGGCAAACCATGCTGGCGGGGTGCTGGCGGTGGCCATCTCGCAGATCCACTCGCACTACCTGCTGTGGTTCCGTCCCGAGCAGATACGCACGGTCAACTGGGCCGGCCAGCCGACCAAACAGGTCGGGCCACAGGGCACCCTCGACCCGCGGCACAGTTTTGAACGCTGGCAGGAAGAACTGCGCGGCTATTGTCAGGCGTGGGACCCACTGGTGATCGAGGGTGTGATGGAGCTGCGCACCGCTGTGCTGGGCATTGTCCTGCGCAAGGCCGAAGAACTGGCACAACTGGCTGGCGAGTTGCGCCGCTCCAACAAGGAGCTCGAAGCGTTTTCCTACAGTGTTTCCCACGACCTGCGCGCACCGCTCCGGCACATCGCCGGCTATACCGAACTGCTTGGCGAAATCGAAGGCGAGGGCCTGAGCGAACGCGGCAAGCGCTTTCTGCAGCATATCGGTGAGGCGGCGCATTTTGCCGGCAGCCTGGTCGACAACCTGCTCAACTTCTCGCAGATGGGCCGCTCGGCCTTGCGCCTGTCAGACGTCGACCTGAACGCCCTGGTCGAGGCCATTCGCAGCGAACTGGCCCCCGATTACGAAGGCCGCGCAATCGTTTGGGACATCGCCCCGCTGCCCAAGGTGATCGGCGACCCGGCATTCATCAACATGGCCTTGCACAACCTGATAGCCAATGCCATCAAGTACACCCGCGGCCGCAACCCTGCTCGCATCGGCATCAGTGCCGTACAGCACCCCGGCGAAACCGAGGTCTGCATCCGCGACAATGGCGTGGGCTTCGACATGGCCTACGCCAACAAGCTGTTCGGCGTCTTCCAGCGCTTGCACCGCATGGAAGATTTCGAAGGCACCGGCATTGGCCTGGCGAGTGTACGCCGCATCATCGAGCGCCATGACGGTCGAGTCTGGGCCACTGGCCAGATCGACCAAGGCGCCAGCTTCCACTTCACCCTACCCCGAAACACTGTTACCTGAGGCATCGCTACCATCATGCTCAAGCCCATTCTGCTGGTCGAAGACAACCCCCGAGACCTGGAGCTGACCCTGCTGGCCCTGGAGCGCAGCCAGTTGGCCAACGAGGTCATCGTGCTGCGTGACGGCGCCGATGCGCTCGACTACTTGCTGCGCCGCAACGTCTATGCCGAGCGCGATGACGGCAACCCTGCCGTGCTGTTACTCGACCTTAAACTGCCCAAGGTCGACGGCCTGGAGGTGCTCAAGGAAGTGCGCGCCACTGCCGAACTGCGCAGCATCCCCACCGTGATGCTGACCTCCTCGCGCGAAGAGCCCGACCTGTTGCGTGCCTACGAGCTGGGGGTAAACGCTTATGTGGTAAAACCCGTGGAATTCAAGGAATTCGTCGCCGCCATCTCCGACCTCGGGGTATTCTGGGCAGTGCTAAACGAACCGCCACCCGGCTCACTGCGACTGAACCGTCGCGGTAGCAACTGAGGCCGCCGCGACGATGCATCAAACGCCGTTGAAACTACTGATGGTCGAAGACAGCTCGATGGACGCCGAGCTGACCCTGATGCGCCTGGAGCGCAGCGGGCTGCATGTACAGTCGCAGCTGGTGTTCGACCATGCGGGTGTCGAACATGCCCTGCGCCAGGCCCACTACGACCTGATCTTGTGTGACTGCGTGCTACCAGGCTCGTCCGGTACCGAAGTGCTGGCCATCGCCCAACGCCTGGCACCCGATATTCCGTTCATATTCCTGTCCGGCATTTATGGCGAAGAGCACGCGGTGGAAATGATCCGCCTGGGCGCGACCGACTATGTGTTGAAGAAGAACCTGCCACTACTGCCCAAAGCCGTGCGCCGAGCCCTGAGCGAAGTGCAGGAACGCCAGCGCCGTCGCCGCGCCGAAGAGGCCTTGGCGGACGTCGAAGCACGTGCTCGCATTGCCATCGACGCCGCCGGCATGGGCACCTGGGACCTGCGCCCGCAAGAGGGCCTGTTGCTTTGGGATGACCGCTGCAAGACCTTGTTCGGCCTGCCCACCAGCACCGAAATGAGCCTTGAAGTGTTCTACGCCGGCATCTACCCCGACGACCTGCCACTGGTGCGCGAGGCGGTGGAACATGCCATGCGCCCGGAAAGCGACGGTCATTACCGCGTGGAGTTTCGGATCGCGCAACCCAATGGCCTGGAGCCCCGCTGGTTGCTGAGCAGCGGCCAGAGCCAGTTCGTCGGTGATCAGTGCGTTCGCTTCTCAGGCGTGCTGCAGGACATCCACACGCAACGCCAGGCTACCCAGGCGCTGCGTCAGCTGAACGAGATGCTCGGCGAGCGGGTCGAGCGCCGTACCCGCGAACGCGATCGTGCCTGGGAGCTGTCGCAAGATTTGCTGGCCGTGCTGAACAAAGACTTGACCCCGGTCGCGCTGAACCCCGCCTGGGAAGCCAGCCTGGGCTTCTCACGCGAACGCCTGAGCCAGTCCTCCTTGCTGCACCTGCTGCCGGAACACGACCAGGAACAGTTACTCACCGAACTGGCCGCCCTCTCCCATGGCCGCACCAGCGCACGCTTTGTCGGTCGCATTCTGCATGCCGGCGGCCAGCAACGCTGGCTGTCGTGGGTGGTGGTGCCGGAGGACACCCTGCTGTACGTGGTGGCACGCGACATCACCAGCGAGCGCGAAGCCGCCCTGGGCCTGGCAGATGCCAACGCCCGGCTGCGCGAACAGATCAACGAGCGCGAGCGCATCGAGGCCGCTCTGCAGCAGATGCAGCGGCTGGAAGCGGTCGGGCAGCTGACGGCTGGCGTGGCGCATGACTTCAATAACCTGCTGACGGTGATACTCACCGGTGCCAGCTTTCTGGAGCGCGATCTGGCCAAGGCCGACCTGGAAAAGGCCCGCACTCGCCTCACCCATATCCGCGAGGCGGGCGAGCGTGGCGCCAAGCTGACCTCGCAACTGCTGGCCTTCTCCCGCCGCCAGCGTCTGGAGCCGGTGCCGCTAAACCTCAATCGTACCCTGGCCGGCCTGGAAGAGCTGCTGCGCCGCACCCTGGGCGGCAACGTCTCGGTGCGCCTGGACCTTGACCTGGCCCTGTGGCAGGCACTGACCGACCCCACCCAGACCGAGATGATCATCCTCAACCTGGCGATCAATGCCCGCGATGCCATGCCCGACGGCGGCCAACTGACCCTGACAACGCGCAACACCCGTATCGACAAGCGCCCACAACGCCCGGAAGACCCGGACCCGGGCGAGTACGTGATGCTGAGTATCCGCGATACGGGGTGCGGCATGAGCGAAGACGTGCAGGCCAAGGTATTCGAGCCTTTCTTTACCACCAAGGACATCGGCAAAGGTTCGGGGCTGGGCCTGGCCCAGGTATTCGGCTTCGCCAAGCAGTCCGGTGGCGGCGTGCGCATCGACACCACACTCGGTCGCGGTACCGAAGTGGCGGTATACCTGCCAGCGGTAAAAGAGGAGATGGTGAACGAACCTGCAGCAGCAGTGCTCAGTCAGCCGATCAGCGAAAGCGGCCATAACCGCACGGTGCTATTGGTGGACGACGACCATCTGGTGCGCGACATGCTGGGTGATGTGTTACGCCAATACGGCTACCAGGTGCGCCAGGCGCACAGCGGCGAACAGGCATTGGCCTTGCTGGATGACGATATCGACCTGCTGCTGACTGATTTCGCCATGCCCGAGTTCAACGGTGCACAACTGGCGCTGGCGGCCCGCGAACGGTACCCCCACGTGCCGGTGGTGTTTCTTACCGGTTATGCGGAGTTGCAGGGGCTGGAACTGCCGGGCAGCCTGGTGATCCAGAAGCCGGTGCAGGCTGATGAACTGGCCAGGGCGCTGAACGAAATGCTGGGGATTGCCGGGTAACCTGGTACGGCACGAACCGCGCTCAGGAGGCGCGGTGGCGCGCAAACCACACAAACGCGAAAACCCAGTGCTCATCTTTCCTGGCACTGGGTGAAATACGTTTGAATCTGAAAAATGGCAGGGGCGGCTGGATTCGAACCAACGCATGGCAGGATCAAAACCTGCTGCCTTACCGCTTGGCGACGCCCCTGTATCGGATGCAGCATTTGCTGCCCTGACAATTCCAAGTGAGTGACAACTGGGTTGTTGTCTTGGAATGCGCGGCACTTTAACAACAAACTTTCGGTCTGTGAACCCCCCTGATAAAAAAATTGCCAAAAAAACAGCGAGTTAATCATTTCGGCTCGGGTGCAGCGACCGTCCGTCGGTTTCCGCCTGCCTCGCTTCAACACAATCGCATTCCGCACTTCCAATCAGATAAGCCCATTGCATTGACCAAGGAGGACCCCATGCCTGTCTCTCACGACCTCTACCAGGACCTGCACTACCCGCGCGAAATCGTCCAGCAGCGCCGCCAGCAGGACAAGGCGCTGGACCGCCTGCTGGACGAGTACGTGGACATCGACAACCAGGTGCTGGCTGCCGAATCGATATCGGCCGGTAATTTCGTCGACGAAGACCTGCGCCACCTCAAGGAGCGTCGCCTGGCGGTGAAGTACATGATCGAGCGCCAACTGGAGCGCAAGGCATAGCCCGTACAGGTACAACAGGCGGTCAGACCTATCGCAAGAAGTGATGATTGCCCGGCACTTTCTCTATTAGTCAAAATGGCCGCCCTCGGGCAAGCTGCAGGCTGCCCCACCATCGCCCAAGGAGCGTTGCTTTTGTCTGCCTGGATCCCCACCCCCCTGCGCCAGCTTGGCCAACGCTTGCGCGGCACCGCCAATCAACAGAGCGAGCTGCTCGGCTGGTTCGAGGACAAGGCGCACAGCCGCGGTTATCAGCTGAGTGACGGTCAGCGGCGGGTAATTCACTGCATGGCCGAACAACTGACGCAGCTTGAACAAGGCCAACCGCGCAGCCTGTACCTGTACGGCTCGGTCGGCCGTGGTAAAAGCTGGCTGCTCGATGGCTTTTTCCAGGCCGTGCCGATAACCGCCAAGCTGCGCCTGCACTTTCATGACTTCTTTGCACGCCTGCACCAGGGCATGCACCGCCACCAGGCGCTGGACGACGCGCTGGGCGCAACGCTAAACGAGCTGGTGGGCGGTTGCCAGGTGCTGTGCTTCGACGAATTCCACGTGCATGACATAGGCGATGCCATGCTGCTCACCCGGCTGTTCAACGCCTTGTTCGCCCGAGGCGTGTACGTGCTGGTGACTTCTAACTACGCACCCGAAGGGTTGCTGCCCAACCCGCTGTATCACGAGCGTTTTCTGCCGGTCATTCGCCTGATCAACAGCTCGATGCAAGTGCTCGAAGTCGGTGGCGACACCGATTTTCGAAGCTTGCCGGCCAACCGCGAGCATCAGCGTTTTACCCAGGGCCATTATGTCTGGCCGGGTGATGCGGCGCAGCGCCAGACGCTGAACGTGCCGAACGAACACCCGGTGATGCTGGAAGTGAACAAGCGCCCGCTGCGGGCGCTGGCCGTCGATGGCCGACGGGTAGTGCTTGGTTTTGACGATCTGTGCGAGAAGGCCACCGCGGTCATCGACTACCTGGTGCTGGCCAGGGACTATGACGAGTGGGTCATCGATGGGCTGGATGACCTCTCGGAGTGTTCGCTGGCGGCTCAGCAGCGCTTCGTCAACCTGGTAGATGTGCTGTATGACCAGGATCGGCGGGTGGTTGTGATCGGTAAACGACCGCTGGAAGAGAGCCTGGGCGGCCCACTGGCCGACCTGATGCGTACCCGCAGCCGGTTGGGGCAACTGCACCAGATTGCCCCCTGAGCCTGCAGTGCCTGAGACGGCCCTTTCGCGGGTGAACCCGCTCCTACGAACCACCGATGCGTGTGTAGGAGCGGGTTTACCCGCGAATACGGTGGCAGCGCCAACGGTGAACGACCGGTGGAAACTGGCCAGCAGGCCCGGCCCCTTCGCGGGTGGAGGCGCTTCGCCCGCGAAAGGGCCATCGAGGTCAAACCATCAGCCCGCCCTGGGCAAATCCGCCAGCACCGCTTCGATCTCGCCCAGCACTGCCGGGTCATCCAAGGTCGAAGGCGGCACATAATCCTGCCCATCGGCAATCTTGCGCAGCACCGCCCGTAGAATCTTGCCGGAACGGGTCTTGGGCAGGCGCTTCACCAGCCGAACCCGGTTGAAACAGGCCAGCGGGCCGATTTCCTCGCGCACGCTGCCCACCAGCTCCACCAGCAACTGCGCCTCGGCAATGCCCTCGCCATCCTTGAGTACCACCAGCGCCAGCGGTACCTGGCCCTTGATCTCGTCATGCACGCCGATCACTGCGCACTCCGCGACCGCCGGGTGGCGGGCGACCAGGTCTTCCATTTCGCCGGTGGACAGGCGATGACCGGAAACGTTGATCACATCATCGGTGCGCCCCATGATGTAGACGAAGCCATCATCGTCCAGATAGCCGCCATCGCCCGTGTGGTAGTAACCCGGATACGTGCGCAGATAGGCCTGCAGGTAGCGCTCGTGATCCCCCCATAGTGTCTGACTGCAACCGGGTGGCAATGGCAGGGCAATCACGATCGACCCCTGATGGTTGGCCCCGAGCAAGTGGCCTTCGTCATCCAGCACGCGAACGTTGTAGCCAGGCACCGCCCGGTTGCTCGACCCTGGCTTCGCCGCGCTGCCCTCCAGCCCGACGCAAGGCGCGGTGACCGGCCAGCCGGTCTCGGTCTGCCACCAGTGATCGTGCACCGGCTTGCCACTCACCCGCTCCAGCCATTCATGGGTGCTGGAATCCAGCTTTTCCCCCGCCAGGAACAGTTGCCGCAGCGAGCTGAGGTCATGTTTGCGGATCAGTTCGCCCTCCGGGTCTTCCTTGCGGATGGCGCGCATGGCCGTCGGTGCACAGAACAGCGCGTTGACCTGATACTGCTCCACCACCCGCCAATAGGCCGAAGCATCCGGGGTGCGGATCGGCTTGCCTTCGTAGAACACCGTGGTACAGCCGCTCATCAACGGCCCATAGACGATCAGTGAATGGCCGACCACCCAACCGACGTCGGAAATGCCCCACCACACATCGCCGGCCTGCATGCCATAGATATGGCGCATGGCATAACACAGCGCCACGGCATTGCCGCCGTTTTCCCGGACGATACCCTTGGGTTTCCCGGTGGTGCCCGACGTGTACATGATGTATAGCGGGTCGCCGGCATCCAGCTCCACAGGCGCCACCGGCTCGGCACCGGCCAAGGCCGCCTGCCAGTCCAGGTCGCGGCCTGGCAGCAGCTCAGCGTGCGCCTGCGGCCGCTGCAGCACCAGCACATTGCGCGGCTGGTGCCGGGCCAGTTGCAGGGCGCGGTCAACCAGCGGCTTGTATGCAATGACCCGGTCGAACTCCAGCCCACACGATGCCGTCAGCAACAAGGTAGGGCGGGCGTCATCGATGCGCAGGGCCAACTCGTTGGCGGCAAAGCCACCGAACACGACCGAATGCACCGCGCCGATCCGCGCGCAGGCCAGCATCGCCATGGCCGCTTGCGGCACCATGGGCATGTAGATGATCACCCCATCGCCCTTGTTCACCCCCAGCTGGCGCAGCAAGCCGGCCAGGCGTGCTACCTCATCACGTAACTGGTTGTAGGTGTAAGTCTGCTGCACGCCGGTCACTGGCGAATCGTAGATCAGCGCCAACTGCTCGCCCCGGCCCTGCTCGATCTGGTGATCGAGGGCCAGGTAACAGCTGTTGAGGCGGCCATCAGCGAACCAGCGGTGGGTCCCGTCGGCGTTGTCTTGCAGGGTCAGGGCAGGCTTGCGGTGCCAGGCCAGGTGTGCGGCCTGTTCCGCCCAGAAAGCGGCAGGGTCGGAAATGGAATGGGCGTAGCTGTGCTGGTAGCTCATGTCGTCAGAAACCCGGTACTTGTTGTTATTGAAGGGCGAAACTTGAGTATGGACCGCTACACCCACCCTGCCATGGGACTAAAGTCACAACCGACCTGCAAATTTGCAGACAACGCAATAACGCCCCATAACAGTGCAAAGCCTCTAGAATAGGCACCCCCTCAAACACCGAGCAGCCCATGGACATCGATCAGGCCCGTACCTTCCTGGAAATTGTGCGTTGCGGCAGCCTGGTCGCCGCAGCCGAACGCCTGTTCGTGTCACAAACCGCGATCACCGCGCGCGTGCAGCGCCTGGAGCAGCAACTGGGTTGCCAGCTGTTCGTGCGTAGCCGCAGCGGCGCCAGCCTGACCAGCGATGGCGAAGCGTTCGTCAGTTATGCCAACCAGTTGGTGCAAACCTGGGAAGCCGCGCGCCGCGACCTGCCGTTGCCTGAAGGTTGCCAGCAGGTGCTGCATGTCGGCGGTGAGGTGAGCCTGGGCAACCCGATGATGCTCGACTGGGTAAGTGCCCTGCACCGCGAACTGCCCAGCCATGCCATCCGCAGCGAGGTCAGCGATGGAGAATCGCTGCTGCGCAAGGTCGAGATGGGCTTGCTGGACGCCGCGCTGGTCTACCAGCCGACCTACGGCCCAGGACTGCAGGTGGAACAGTTGATGGAAGAGAAGCTGATTCGCGTGCGCCGGGTCGACCGGCCCGAACCATATATCTACATCGACTGGGGCGAGGCCTTCCGCCGCCAGCATGATGCGGCCCTGCCCGACCGCGCGCGCCCGGCGTTAAGCTTCAACCTTGGCCCGTTGGCCCTGCAGTTCATACTCGACCAAGGCGGCAGTGGCTACTTCCGCACGCGGGTGGTGCAGGCCTATCTGGACAGCGGCGTGTTCGAGCGGGTACCGCAGGCACCGGAGTTCACCTACCCGACCTTCCTGGTGTACCCACGCAAACGCGACAGCGAAGCCCTGCAACAGGCCTTCGCCATCCTGCGTCGGCTGGTAGCTGCCGGCGCCAGCGACTGGTCACAACGCTGGGACCCGGTTATCTGAAGCCTCGGTCTTGCTGAGCAACTGGCGCTTGAGGCCGGCAATCAGGTCGGTCTGGGTGATCACCCCCACCAGCTTGTCGCCATCAAGCACCGGCAAGCAGTGCAGGCCTTGTTCGCACAACAAAGGCAGCAAGCGTTCCAGCGGGTGCTGGCTGCTGACACTTACAACCCGCGTGCTCATCACTTGCGCCATGCGCACTGCCTTGCGGCCGAACAGGCCGCGCCAGCCGCAACGGCCACGCTGCATGGCCGGGCCAACCAGGTCGCTGAGGCTGACGATGCCCACAAGCTTGCCGTGCTGCAGTACAGGCAGGGTTTTCAGGTGATGGCTGGCGAGCATTTTCCACGCCTGCTCCAGCGTGGTATCAGGCGTGGCGAACTGCACATCGCGGGACATCACCGAGGCTGCGGTGATACCACCAAGGCTGCGCTGCAGGGCGTGCTGCTCGGTCGCAAGGATGATGCGCTCCAGCTCGTCGCGGGTGACGTCGACAAACTCGCCCAGCTCTTCCAGGGCCTGGTCCAGGTCTTCACCGCGGATGCCGACCCGCTCGCCGGGCAGCGGGTCATGGGTGTGGTGCAGGTCTTTGCGCGGCACCGCGCCTTTCGGGTAGCGCACACCCGTCAGGCGGTTGTAGGCGATTGCCACGCTCACCAGGATCAGCGCATTGAGCAGCACCGGCTCCAGCAGGTGATCGCCCATGGCAGTCAACCCCGTGTCGGCCAGCACCGCGCTCACCGCCACCCCGCCACCCGGTGGGTGCAGACAGCGCAACAGGCACATGACCAGGATCGAGATACCGAGCGCCGCAGCAGCCACCCACAGCTCCGGGCCGAAGCCTTCGCGCATCGCCAGCCCTACAGCGCCGGCCACGGCGTAGCTGCCCAACACCGGCCAAGGTTGGGCCAATGGGCCGGAATGCACGGCAAACACCAGTACCGCTGAAGCAGCCAGCGGGCCGAGCAAGTGCAGGGCGATGCTGGGCCCATAGGCCATGCTGGTCAGCCAGCCCGCGAGGAAAAGGCCAAGTAGCGCACCGATACCGGCACGCAACCATTCTTTGGGGGGGATGTTCAGGGGGGACGGCAGCAGCCGCTGCAGACGACTTTCGGAACGCGAGGCAGACATTTGGGCAATCGGGATCTTTGGTTTTTCTGATTAAAAAGAAAGCCCAGCCGAGCTGGCCTGGGCCTCGTATTGCGCATGCAATACCACAAGGGGCTCCGTCCGTGGAAGGATGGAAACCGCAGGGTTTCGTGAGGGAGATTCTGCCGGGCGCAGCGGGATTGGGCTAATTCAAAAAAATGCGCCTGTACTGCAATTTTTTTGTAGTACTGACACCCTCGTGGCGCGCAGCGGCCCCGGCATTATCGGGCCTTGCGCGGCAGGTCGATGCTCACTCGCAGGCCGCCCAACGGGCTTTCCAGCAAGGCCAGGTGCCCTTCCCAGGCATCAACGATGTCGCGCACGATGCCCAACCCAAGCCCATGCCCGTCCACCTGCTCGTCCAGCCGCGAACCACGCTCCAGCACCTGCTGCCGCTGCCCTTGCGGAATACCCGGGCCATCGTCATCGACCCACAGCTGGTAGCCCTCGGCGTTCGACGCGATGCCCAGACGCACCTCGCTGTCAGCCCACTTGCAGGCGTTGTCCAGCAGATTGCCCAACAGTTCCAGCACGTCCTCGCGGTCCCATGGCAACAACAGCCCGGGCGGCACATCACTTGCCAACAGCAGGCCCTCGCCATGAATCATGCCCAAGGTCCCGAGCAACCCCGGCAGTTCGGCATCACAATCGAACTGCGCGCCCGGCAGCGCATCCCCTGCCAGGCGTGCACGGTTCAGCTCGCGCGCCAGACGCTCCTGAATCTGCTGCAACTGCTCGCGCATTTGCGCGCGTACCTCCGGCAGCCCCTGCAGGCGCTCACTGGAAGCCAGGCTCAGCAGCACCGCCAGCGGCGTCTTCAGCGCATGGCCGAGGTTACCAAGGGCGTTGCGTGAGCGGCGCAGGCTGTCTTCGGTATGGCTAAGCAAGTGGTTGATCTGCCCCACCAGCGGTACCAACTCGCTGGGCACCTCGGCATCCAGCTGCGAGCGCTGCCCCTGCTGCAACTGGGCAATCTGCTGGCGTGCCCGTTCCAGCGGCCGCAGCGAGCGGGTGACCGTGATGCGCTGCAGCACCAGAATCAGGATCAGCGCCACCAGCCCCATGCCCAGGCCGATTTGCTGCAAGCGCCGGAAACCTTCGCGCACCGGTGAATAGTCTTGAGCCACACTGATCGAAATGTCCTGGCCCAGGCGCCGGTAGTCGGCACGCAGGGTCAGCAGTTGCTGGCCTTCCGGGCCCAGTTCATGGCTATCGGAAAGCCCGGGCGCTGCGGGCTTGGGCATGTCCAGGTCCCACAGCGAACGAGACCTCCAGGTACCCTGGTCAAGGTCAATGCGGAAGTAATAACCGGAAAACGGCCGCTGATAGGCAGCCGAGATGCGCCGCTCATCCAGCTGCAGGCCCGAAGGCCCACGCACCAATGCCACCAGAAGGTTCTCGCTTTCCTTGCGCAGGCCGTTTTCCAGATAACGTTGCAGGCCGGCTTCGAACAGCCACAAGGTCAGTTGCGCCAGCACCACGCCGACCACCACCAGCACCGCCACCAGGCCCAGGCTCAGGCGCGCCTGGATCGACTTCACTCACCGCTCCCGGCATAGATGTAGCCTTGCCCGCGTCGGGTTTCGATAACACTGCGACCCAGCTTGCGGCGCAAATGGTTGACGTGGACCTCCAGCACGTTCGAGTCGCGCTCGGTTTCACCGTCGTAGAGGTGCTCGGCCAGGTGGCTTTTGGACAGGATCTGCTGCGGGTGCAGCATGAAGTAGCGCAGCAGGCGGAACTCGGCCGCGGTCAGTTGCACATCCACACCCTCGCGACTCACGCACTGACGGCTTTCGTCAAGGTGCAGGCCGGCCGCTTCCAGCTTCGGCTGATTGGCCAGGCCACGGGCGCGGCGCAACAAGGCCTGGATGCGCAACTGCAGCTCTTCGGGATGGAACGGCTTGCTCAGGTAATCGTCAGCCCCGGCCTTCAGCCCTTCGATGCGCTCGGCCCAGGAGCCGCGGGCGGTGAGGATCAATACCGGTGTGGCCAGGCCGGCGGCACGCCACTGGGCCAGCACGTCCAGGCCGGGCAAGCCAGGCAGGCCGAGGTCCAGGATGATCAGGTCGTAAGGCTCGCTTTGCCCCTGGTAAACCGCGTCACGGCCATCAGCCAGCCAGTCCACGGCATAGCCCTGGCGCTGCAGGCCGGCGGTCAGTTCATCGGCCAGCGGTACGTTGTCCTCGACAAGCAACAGGCGCATTCAGTCATCTTCCTCGTCTTTGAGCAGGGCGCCGGTGCTGGCATCGAGCTTGATCTCGCGCACCACACCTTCAGTCGTCAGCAACTCGACTTCATATTCGTAGCGATCATCGTCCTCTTCCAACTCGGCTTCCAGCAGACGCGCCCCGGGGTGACGCCCCAGGGCGGTCTCGAGCAGTTGTTCGAGCGGCAGGATGATACCCTTCTGACGGAGCTTCAGGGCTTCATCCTGGTCCAGGTCGCGGGCAACAGCCAGGGAGCAGACGGCAAGCAGCGAGAGCGCCAGGTAACGTGCCGTCCGGGATACATGGATCATCAGCTGTCTCGTTCGTCCTTGAGTACCTCACCGGTCTTGGCATCCATGTCAACGTCCCATTCGACGTTCTTCGTATCACGCAGCTCGACCTTGTAAATGTAGCGGCCGTACTCGTCTTCAAGTTCCGAGTCAGTGACGGTGGCGCCTGGATGCTTGGCCACGGCAGCGGCCTTGAGCTCGTCCAGCGACTTGATGGTCTTGGCGTTGACCAGTTTGACCACTTCGTCAGGCTGAACGTCCTTGGCGAAGGCGGCATTGGCGCCCAGGGCGAGGGCAGCGGCGGTGATCAGGGCAGTCAAGGTTTTCATCGTTCTTCTCTCCTGAGAACTGTGCAAGTTGTCTACGGGGTTAAGATTAACCAGCGGTCCTTAATTCAACCTGAAAACAGCTGGCGGCATGATAGCGCAGTTACGGCGCTAGCCAGGCTCGGCAACCTTCAACGAGCGGCCTTGTGCTTCGAAAGGGCCAATACAGGCACATGCAGTTATGTTATCTGTAACGGCCCCTCGCAGCACAAGGCTGCTCCTATGCCCAAGAGACACGCCATGAGCGCCATCCACATCAAATACCCCGCCCTCACCTTCAAGGCCGGCCAGCGTGCCTTGCGACACATCCGCGAGCGCGGCCTGCAGGCGGCCGATGTCGGGGTATTGCCGGGCGCGGCGGGTGGGCCGAAGCCGCTGGGCATCCAGGGCCTTGACCTGGCGCTGTTCGGCGAGTGGCTACCCTCGGCACCCCGTCAGCGTGCCCTGATCGGCGCATCGATCGGTGCCTGGCGCTTCGCCAGCGCCTGCCTCGACGACCCGATCGCCGGCATCCGCCGCCTGGGCGAGCTGTACACCGAGCAGGATTTTGCCAAGGGCGTCACCCCGGCCGAAATCAGCCGCAGCTGCCAACGCATGCTCGATGACCTGCTGGAAGGCCGCGACGGCCAACTGCTGGCCAACCCGCACTACCGCCTGAACATTCTGGTGGTGAAAAGCCATGGCCAGCTCGCTCACGACCATCGCGGCCGCCTGGGGCTGGGCCTGGGCTCGGTGGTTGCCAGCAACCTCCTGGGCCGTTCGCGCCTGGCCCGCCACTTCGAGCGCATCATTCTGCACGATGGGCGCGCCGCCCCTCCGCTCGACACCCTGACCGACTTCCCCTCGCGCTACCTGCCGCTGGACCTGGCCAACCTGCGCCATGCCCTGCTCGCTTCCGGGTCGATACCGATGGTCATGCAGGGCGTAAAAGACATCCCCGGTGCCGGCGCCGGCACCTACCGCGACGGCGGCCTGCTCGACTACCACCTCGACCTGCCCTACCGCGGTGACGACCTGGTGCTGTACCCACACTTCACCGACAAGGTGGTCCCTGGCTGGTTCGACAAGGCCCTGCCCTGGCGCAAGGGCGATGCCACCCGCCTGCAAAACGTGCTGCTGATGACGCCTTCGCCGCAATACCTGGCCGCTCTGCCCTACGGCAAACTGCCCGACCGCAACGATTTCAAGCGCTTCATGGGCGATGCGCCAGGGCGCAAGCGCTATTGGTACAAGGCCATCGCCGAAAGCCAGCGCCTGGGTGATGAACTTCTGGAACTGACCGCCACCGGGCGGCTGCATGAACGCCTGCAAGCCTTGTAGCGGCCATGCTGGTAGACTGCGCGCATTATTGATTCACACAGAGTTATGACAGCGTGGAAATTTTCAAGGAATTCACATTCGAATCGGCCCACCGCCTGCCCCACGTCCCTGAAGGGCACAAATGCGGCCGCTTGCATGGCCACTCATTCAAGGTCGGCCTGCACCTGACCGGCCCGCTCGATCCGCACACGGGCTGGATCCGCGACTTCGCCGAGGTCAAGGCGATCTTCAAGCCGATCTATGATCAGCTGGACCACAACTACCTGAACGACATCCCCGGCCTGGAAAACCCCACCAGCGAAGTGATCGCCAAGTGGATCTGGGACCAGGTCAAGCCGCTGATGCCGGAGCTGTCCAAGGTTCGCATCCACGAAACCTGCACCAGCGGTTGCGAATACACCGGCGACTGATTCGCCCGGCTCACTGGCCTTGCGCGCTGCCCATGGCATCGCGCAGGAAGCCGGGGGCAATGTAGCGCTGGTAGTGCGCCTCTGAAAGCAGGAAGAACTCGCGATCGATCGCATCGCGCAATTGTGGCAGTTCCCAGTCACGGAACTCCGGCAGCAACGCCATGCCATAGGCCTCCAGGTCGCGGATCATCCGCGCCCCGCGGGCAATCAGCTGGTAAGCCCAGCAATATTCCGACTGCTGCTCGACAAAGCGGATGGAGCGCTGCTCCAGTTGCTGGCGCAGCAGACCTTTGTCGAACACCTCAAGCTTGGCCATCATCACCTGCACCAGCAGCTGTTCAAGGCGCAACCACACGGCGCGCTTTTGCGTGTCGTCGTAGCCGTTCCAGTTGATCACTTCGTGGTGAAAACGCTTGCAGCCACGGCACACCGTGTCTCCGTACACCGTGGAGCACAGGCCGACGCAAGGGGTCTTGATGGACTTGTTGGACATGAAAAACAACAGCTTGGCGATGGAACACAGGCCCATGTTAGCCCTTTGTCTAACCAGGGTCACTCGTTAAAGTCGCGTACACCGCCTTACCTTCGGGCTTTTTTTACCGTAGAATCACCCGGCCTTTTCAAAGGCAACAATGTCCGTTGGAAGCTGTTTTCAAAGCGTCACGAGCACAGTTGATCCGGTAGAACGGCGTTGGCCCGGGCCATGCATCCCTCGCATGCCCGCGCCAGCCCTCATCAGCCCCCGTTCTGCAGGCGTAAAACTTTGAAAGCAGCTTCTGTAAGGATTCTTTGCGACCCTGGCTGGGCGGCCCACAAAGCCGCGGCAGCGCATGGGTGCATTGAATGCTGGATAAGCGTCCCGGACCCCCTTTAGGGACCACTGATGAGGGAAATAACTGTGCTTGAAGCCTACCGCAAACACATCGAAGAGCGCGCCGCCCTGGGTATCGTTCCCCAGCCGCTTAACGCCGAACAAACTGCAGGCCTGGTCGAGCTGCTGAAAAACCCGCCGGCCGGCGAAGAAGCCTTCCTCGTAGACCTGATCACCAACCGCGTACCGCCAGGGGTCGACGAAGCTGCCTACGTCAAGGCCGCTTTCCTCTCCGCCGTCGCCAAGGGCGAAGCCAAGTCCCCACTGATCGACCGCAAGCACGCCACCGAACTGCTGGGCACCATGCAGGGCGGCTACAACATCGAAACGCTGGTCGCACTGCTGGATGACGCCGAACTGGGCGCCGTCGCGGCCGAACAGCTCAAGCACACCCTGCTGATGTTCGATGCCTTCCACGACGTGGCCGAAAAAGCCAAGGCCGGCAACGCTCACGCCAAGGCCGTCCTGGAATCCTGGGCTGCCGGCGAGTGGTTCACCTCGCGTCCGGCCATCGCCGACAAGTACACCCTGACCGTGTTCAAGGTGCCTGGCGAAACCAACACCGACGACCTGTCGCCTGCCCCGGACGCCTGGTCGCGCCCTGACATTCCGCTGCACGCCCTGGCCATGCTGAAAATGGCCCGCGACGGCATCGAACCGCAGCAGCCTGGTTCGGTCGGCCCGCTGGCCCAGATCGAAGCCGTCAAGGCCAAGGGCTTCCCGGTTGCCTATGTCGGCGACGTGGTCGGTACCGGCTCCTCGCGTAAATCCGCTACCAACTCGGTACTGTGGTTCTTCGGCGACGACATCCCGTACGTGCCGAACAAGCGCGCCGGTGGCTTCTGCTTCGGCACCAAGATCGCCCCGATCTTCTACAACACCATGGAAGACGCCGGCGCCCTGCCGATCGAATTCGACTGCACCAACCTGGGCATGGGCGACGTCATCGACGTTTACCCATACAAAGGTGAAGTACGCCGTCACGACAGCGACGAACTGGTCACCACCTTCGCGCTGAAAACCGAAGTGCTGCTGGATGAAGTCCGCGCTGGCGGCCGTATCCCGCTGATCGTCGGCCGTGGCCTGACCGAAAAAGCCCGCGCCGAGCTGGGCCTGGGTGCTTCCGACCTGTTCAAGAAACCAGAGCAGCCTGCCGATTCCGGCAAGGGCTTCACCCTGGCGCAGAAAATGGTCGGCCGTGCCTGTGGCCTGCCAGAAGGCCAGGGCGTACGCCCAGGCGCCTACTGCGAGCCAAAAATGACCACCGTCGGCTCCCAGGACACCACTGGCCCGATGACGCGCGACGAGCTGAAAGACCTGGCATGCCTGGGCTTCTCTGCTGACCTGGTCATGCAGTCGTTCTGCCACACCGCGGCCTATCCGAAGCCGATCGACGTCACCACCCACCACACCCTGCCAGACTTCATCCGCACCCGTGGCGGCGTGTCGCTGCGCCCGGGCGACGGCATCATCCACAGCTGGCTGAACCGCATGCTGATGCCTGACACCGTAGGTACCGGTGGCGACTCGCACACCCGCTTCCCGATCGGCATCTCGTTCCCGGCCGGTTCCGGCCTGGTGGCCTTCGCTGCCGCCACCGGCGTCATGCCGCTGGACATGCCAGAATCGATCCTGGTGCGCTTCAAGGGCAAACTGCAGCCAGGCATCACCCTGCGTGACCTGGTTCATGCCATCCCTTACTACGCCATCCAGCAGGGCCTGCTGACCGTCGAGAAGAAAGGCAAGAAAAACGCCTTCTCCGGCCGCATCCTGGAAATCGAAGGCCTGGACGAACTGACCGTCGAGCAAGCCTTCGAGCTGTCCGACGCCTCGGCCGAGCGTTCCGCTGCCGGTTGCACCATCAAGCTGCCGGAAAAGGCCATCGCCGAGTACCTGCAGTCCAACATCACCCTGCTGCGCTGGATGATCGGCGAAGGCTACGGCGATGCCCGCACCCTGGAGCGCCGCGCCCAGGCCATGGAAGCCTGGCTGGCCAAGCCTGAGCTGCTGTCGGCTGACGCCGATGCCGAATACGCCGAAATCATCGAAATCGACCTGGCCGACGTCAAAGAGCCTGTGCTCTGCGCGCCGAACGACCCGGACGATGCCCGCCTGCTGTCCTCGGTACAAGGCGAGAAGATCGACGAAGTGTTCATCGGTTCGTGCATGACCAACATCGGTCACTTCCGCGCGGCCGGCAAGCTGCTGGAGAAGGTCAAGGGTGGCATTCCGACCCGCCTGTGGCTGGCTCCGCCAACCAAGATGGACGCTCACCAGCTGACCGAAGAAGGCTACTACGGCATCTACGGCAAGGCCGGGGCTCGCATGGAAATGCCAGGCTGCTCGCTGTGCATGGGTAACCAGGCACGAGTGCAGACCGGTTCGACCGTGGTCTCCACCTCGACCCGTAACTTCCCGAACCGTCTGGGCGACGCTACCAACGTGTACCTGGCGTCGGCCGAACTGGCCGCTGTCGCTTCGATCATCGGCAAACTGCCGACCGTCGAAGAGTACATGCAGTATGCGAAAGACATCGACAGCATGGCTGCCGACGTTTACCGCTACCTGAGCTTCGACCAGATCGCCGAGTTCCGCGAAGCGGCAGCCAACGCCAAGATCCCGGTGGTCCAGGCGTAAGCTGAGTTACAGGTTGTAAGCAAAGCCCCGGCAGCGATGCCGGGGCTTTGTTGTTTGGGCCTGTGCCGGCCATTTCGCGGCTAAAGCCGCTCCCACAGGGCTCCCACGGTGTTCCAGACCTGCGCATGCCCTTGTAGGAGCGGCTTTAGCCGCGAAGCGGCCGGCACAGGCCACCTCATATCACAAACAAATCCACGAACCTGTGCACCGCCATGCCTTCCAGTTTCTGCTGGTCCTTGCACAGTTCGAAAATCTGCTGACACCGCTGCCGCGCAAAGCGGGTCGCCAGGTTGGCCCTGAACTTGGCCTCCAGCAACGGTATACCCTCCGCGCGCCGCCGGCGATGCCCGATCGGGTATTCCACCACCACTTGTTCGGTGCTGCTGCCATCCTTGAAGAACACCTGAAGTGCGTTGGCGATCGAGCGCTTGTCCGGCTCCAGGTACTCACGACTGAAGCGCGGGTCTTCCACCACCTCCATCTTCTCGCGCAGGCGGTCGATACTGGGGTGATTGGCATGGAAGGCGTCCTCATAATGCTCGGCCACCAGATGGCCAAAGATCAGCGGCACGGCCACCATGTACTGCAGACAGTGGTCACGGTCGGCGGCATTGGCCAGCGGGCCGCTCTTGGAAATGATGCGGATCGCTGATTCCTGGGTGGTGATGACGATGCGGTCGACTTCATGCAGACGGTTACGCACAAGTGGGTGCAGGGTGACTGCTGCCTCACAGGCGGTCTGGGCATGGAACTCGGCAGGGAAACTGACCTTGAACAGCACGTTTTCCATCACATAGCTGCCCAACGCCTGGGGCAGACGCAACTCGTACTGCCCGGCGGGCTTGAGCGCCAGGTCTTTGTTGGTATGGCTGAACGAAACATCGTAGAACCCCCACTGCGAAGCCGTGAGCACGCCCGGCACGCCCATTTCCCCACGCAAGGCGATGTCAGCCAGACGCACACCTCGGCTGGAAGCGTCACCGGCGGCCCAGGACTTGCGCGAACCGGCGTTGGGCGCGTGGCGATAGGTACGAAGGGCCTGGCCGTCGACGAAGGCATGGGACAAGGCCGAGAGCATCTGCTCACGATTAGCCCCCATCAGCCTGGCGCACACGGCGGTCGAGGCGACCTTCACCAGAATCACATGATCGAGGCCGACGCGATTGAAGGCGTTTTCCAGCGCCAGCACGCCCTGGATTTCATGCGCCATGACCATGGCCTCAAGCACGTCACGCATCGGCAGCGGCTTTTCACCCGCAGCAAGACGCTTCTGTGACAGGTGGTCAGCCACTGCCAGGATACCGCCGAGGTTGTCCGAGGGATGAGCCCATTCGGCGGCCAGCCAGGTATCGTTGTAGTCCAGCCAGCGCACCGTGCAGCCAATGTCCCAGGCGGCCTTGACCGGATCGAGGCAATAAGAGGTGCCGGGGACGCGAGCACCATTCGGGACCAGCGTGCCTTCCACCTGAGGACCAAGGAGCTTGGTGCACTCAGGGAAGCGCAAGGCGAGAAGGCCACAACCGAGGGTGTCCATCAGGCAGTTGCGCGCGGTGTCCAGGGCCTCGCGGGATTCGACCCGGTAGCCGAGGGCGTAATCGGCCAGGGTTTGTAGCACCCGGTCGTAATCCGGGCGGTCGTTGAGGTCTACGTTGGCGCTCATATCCAGCTCCCTTCAGAATTGCCGGGGCTGCTGTGCAGCCCTTCGCGGGCTTGCCCGCTCCCACAGGTTGACCACGGCATTCAGAACCTGTGGTTACCCTGTGGGAACGGGCAAGCCCGCGAAGGGCCGCTTGGCGGCCCCAACGAACTAAAGCCGAGCGCCAGTGGTGCGTTAGAAGCTGTCGCCAGGCACGCGAACCCAGCCCTCCATCAGCACGCGAGCACTGCGGCTCATGATTGCCTTGGTTACCGTCCACTCACCATTCACCTGGCGCGCCTCGGCCCCGACCCGCAGGGTGCCCGAAGGATGACCGAAACGCACAGCGCTGCGCTCGCCCCCGCCAGCGGCGAGGTTGACCAGCGTGCCCGGAATGGCCGCCGCGGTGCCAATTGCCACCGCAGCCGTACCCATCATGGCATGGTGCAGCTTGCCCATCGACAAGGCCCGCACCAGCAGGTCGATATCACCGGCCTGCACCGCCTTGCCACTGGACGCAGTGTAGGTGCTCGGCGGTGCGACGAACGCCACTTTCGGCGTGTGCTGACGCCCGGCAGCCTGGTCGACGTTGTCGATAAGCCCCATGCGCACGGCGCCATAGGCGCGGATGGTCTCGAAACGAAGCAACGCCTGCGGGTCGCCGTTGATGGCGTCCTGTAGTTCGCTACCGGTGTAACCGATATCGGCAGCATTGACAAAAATGGTCGGGATACCGGCATTGATCAAGGTAGCCTTGAACGTGCCGACCCCCGGGACTTCCAGGTCATCGACCAGCTTGCCGGTGGGGAACATGGCACCGCCACCGCCGTCTTCATCGGCTGCAGGGTCGAGAAACTCCAGCTGCACCTCGGCCGCCGGGAAGGTGACCCCGTCCAGCTCGAAGTCACCGGTTTCCTGCACTTCACCTTCAGTGATCGGGACGTGGGCGATGATGGTCTTGCCGATATTCGCCTGCCAGATACGCACCGTGGCGATACCGTTGCGTGGAATACGCGCCGGGTCGACCAGGCCACTGCTGATGGCAAACGAACCGACCGCAGCGGACAGGTTGCCGCAGTTGCCACTCCAATCGACGAAGGCCTTGTCGATGCTGACCTGGCCGAACAGGTAGTCGACATCGTGTTCGGGCTTGATGCTTTGCGACAGGATCACGGTCTTGCTGGTGCTCGACGTGGCGCCGCCCATGCCGTCGATCTGCTTGCCGTAAGGGTCGGGGCTACCGATTACCCGCAACAGCAGCGCATCGCGGGCAGGACCTGGAATTTGCGCCTGCTCGGGCAGGTCCTGCAGGCGGAAGAACACGCCTTTGCTGGTGCCGCCGCGGATGTAGGTGGCGGGGATTTTCACTTGCGGTACATGTGCCATGTTCAATTCCTGTCTTGCACAGCCTCTGTAGGCGCGGGTTTGACCGCGCCTACACAGGACCGCGCTGCTCTTGGTTAGGCGGTCGCTTCGAGGAAGTCCTGGGCAAAGCGCTGCAGCACCCCACCCGCTTCGTAGATCGACACTTCCTCGGCGGTGTCCAGACGGCAGGTCACCGGCACCTCCAGGCGCTCGCCATTGGCGCGGGTAACCACCAGGGTCAGGGTCGCCCGTGGCGTACGCGCACCCAGCACGTCATAGGTCTCGCTGCCATCCAGCCCCAGGGTCTTGCGGTCGGTGCCCGGTTTGAACTCCAGCGGCAGCACGCCCATGCCTACCAGGTTGGTGCGGTGAATGCGCTCGAAGCCTTCGGCGACAATTGCCTCGACACCCGCCAGGCGCACGCCCTTGGCCGCCCAGTCGCGCGACGAGCCCTGGCCATAGTCGGCACCCGCAACGATGATCAGCGGCTGCTTGCGCTGCATGTAAGTCTCGATCGCCTCCCACATGCGGGTAACCTTGCCTTCCGGCTCGATACGCGCCAGCGAGCCCTGCTTCACGCTGCCATCGTCGTTGCGCACCATTTCGTTGAACAGTTTGGGGTTGGCGAAGGTGGCGCGCTGGGCCGTCAGGTGGTCACCCCGGTGAGTGGCGTAGGAGTTGAAGTCCTCTTCCGGCAGGCCCATTTTCGCCAGGTATTCACCGGCGGCGCTGTCGAGCATGATGGCGTTGGACGGCGACAGGTGGTCGGTGGTGATGTTGTCTGGCAGCACCGCCAGCGGGCGCATGCCACGCAACGTGCGTTCGCCGGCCAGGGCGCCTTCCCAGTATGGCGGGCGACGAATGTAGGTGCTCATCGGGCGCCACTCGTACAGCGGCGCCACCTTCGGCCCACGGTCTTCCTCGATGGCGAACATCGGGATGTACACCTTGCGGAACTGCTCCGGCTTGACCGCTGCACGCACCACGGCATCGATCTCTTCATCACTGGGCCAGATATCCTTCAGGCGGATTTCCTTGCCATCGACCACGCCCAGCACATCCTTCTCGATGTCGAAGCGGATGGTGCCGGCAATGGCATAGGCGACCACCAGTGGTGGGGAGGCGAGGAAGGCCTGCTTGGCATACGGGTGGATACGCCCGTCGAAGTTGCGGTTACCCGACAGCACGGCGGTGGCATACAGGTCGCGGTCGATGATTTCTTGCTGAATCACCGGGTCCAGGGCACCGGACATGCCGTTGCAGGTGGTGCAGGCGAAGGCGACGATGCCGAAACCGAGTTGCTCCAGCTCTTTTTCCAGGCCGGCTTCTTCCAGATACAGTTGCACGGCCTTGGAGCCTGGCGCCAGCGACGACTTGACCCACGGCTTGCGGGCCAGGCCCAGCCTGTTGGCATTTCGTGCAATCAGGCCTGCAGCGATCACGTTGCGCGGGTTGCTGGTGTTGGTGCAGCTGGTGATGGCGGCGATGATCACCGCACCATCAGGCATTTGTCCCGGCACCTCTTCCCAGTTGCCGGCAATGCCCTTGGCGGCCAGGTCGCTGGTGGCGACACGGGCGTGCGGGTTGGACGGGCCGGCCATGTTGCGCACCACGCTCGACAGGTCGAAGCTGAGGGTGCGCTCATAGACGGCAGCGCCCAGGCTGTCGGCCCACAGGCCGGTGGCCTTGGCGTAGGTTTCCACCAGTTTGACCTGCTGCTCTTCACGGCCAGTCAGGCGCAAATAGTCGATGGTCTGCTGGTCGATGGCGAACATCGCCGCAGTGGCGCCGTATTCCGGGGCCATGTTGGAAATGGTGGCGCGGTCGCCCAAGGTCAGGGCACGTGCACCCTCACCATGGAACTCCAGGTAAGCACCGACCACTTTCTGCTTGCGCAGGAACTCGGTCAGGGCCAAGACCAGGTCAGTGGCGGTGATGTTCGGGGCCAGTTTGCCAGTCAGCTCGACGCCGACGATTTCCGGCAAACGCATCCAGGAGGCGCGGCCGAGCATCACGTTTTCGGCTTCCAGGCCGCCTACGCCGATGGCGATCACACCCAGTGCATCGACATGCGGCGTGTGGCTGTCGGTGCCGACGCAGGTGTCCGGGTAGGCGACGCCGTGGTCACTGTGGACCACCGGTGACATCTTCTCCAGGTTGATCTGGTGCATGATGCCGTTGCCCGGCTGGATCACGTCGACGTTCTTGAACGCCTTCTTGGTCCAGTTGATGAAGTGGAAGCGGTCTTCGTTGCGGCGGTCTTCGATGGCGCGGTTCTTCTCGAAGGCCTGCGGGTCGTAACCACCGCACTCGACGGCCAGCGAGTGGTCGACGATCAGTTGCACCGGCACCACCGGGTTGACCTGGGCCGGGTCGCCGCCTTTGTCGGCAATGGCGTCACGCAGGCCGGCAAGGTCGACCAACGCAGTCTGACCGAGGATGTCATGGCACACCACGCGGGCCGGGAACCACGGGAAGTCGAGATCGCGCTTGCGCTCGATCAGCTGGCTCAGCGAGGCATCGAGCGTAGCGGGGTCGCAGCGGCGCACCAGGTTCTCGGCGAGCACGCGTGACGTGTATGGCAAGCCGTCGTAGGCGCCGGGCTTGATCGCCTCGACCGCCGCGCGGGCATCAAAGTAGTCCAGGTCGGTGCCTGGCAGGTGCTTGCGGTATGCAGTGTTCATCATGGAATCAGGCTCGGTCACAGGAATCGGAAGGTTTCACCGTACCTGTGGGAGCAGGCGTGCACGCGAATGCGTCAGCAGGTGCAATAGGGTTGCCCGGTCGGGCGCATTCGCGGGCACGCCCGCTCCCACAAGGGAAACGGGCTGCCTCTCTGTAGCTATTCAGCGCTGCTCGATCGGCACGAACTGGCGCTGCTCGACGCCGACATACTCGGCGCTCGGGCGGATGATGCGGTTGTTGGCGCGTTGCTCGAAGACGTGCGCCGCCCAGCCGGTCAGCCGCGAGCAAACGAAGATCGGGGTGAACAGCTTGGTCGGAATGCCCATGAAGTGGTACGCCGAGGCATGATAGAAGTCGGCGTTGGGGAACAGGCGCTTCTGCTCCCACATGGTCTTGTCGATGGCTTCGGAAACCGGGTACAGCACTTTGTCACCCACTTCGTCAGCCAGCTGTTTCGACCAGCCCTTGATCACCTCGTTGCGCGGGTCGGACTCTTTGTAGATGGCATGGCCAAAGCCCATGATCTTGTCTTTGCGCTCGAGCATGCGCAGCAGCTCGGCGGTGGCTTCCTGCGGGCTCTGGAAGCGTTCGATCAGTTCCATCGCTGCCTCGTTGGCACCGCCGTGCAGCGGTCCACGCAGCGAGCCGATGGCTGCGGTAACGCAGGAGTACAAGTCAGACAGGGTCGAGGCACAGACACGGGCAGTGAAGGTCGAGGCGTTGAATTCGTGTTCAGCGTAGAGAATCAACGACACGTTCATGACCTTGACGTGCAGCTCGCTCGGCTTCTTGCCGTGCAGCAGGTGCAGGAAATGACCACCCAGGGTGTCTTCATCACTGGTGCAGTCGATGCGCACGCCATGGTGGGTAAAGCGGTACCAGTAGCACATCACGGCCGGGAACAGCGCCAGCAGGCGATCAGTCTTGTCGCGCTGGGCTTCGAAGGTCAGCTCTGGCTCAAGGGTGCCCATTACCGAGCAACCGGTACGCATGACGTCCATCGGGTGGGCATCGCGCGGGATGCGCTCAAGCACTTCCTTCAAGGCTTGCGGCAGGTCACGCAGGCCCTTGAGCTTGTGCTTGTAGTCGGCCAGCTCGGCCTGGGTTGGCAGCTCGCCGTACAACAGCAGGTAGGCGACTTCTTCGAACTCGGCACCGGCGGCCAGGTCGCGCACATCATAACCACGGTAAGTCAGCCCGGCACCGGCCTGGCCCACGGTCGACAGTGCAGTCTGGCCGGCCACCTGGCCACGCAGGCCTGCGCCACTGAGTACTTTTGCTTCGGCCATGGTGTTTCTCCTTTCTTGAATTTGTTATGGATGCTTTCTGGCTAATTCGGGCGCTGGCGCTTAGCCCTTCTTCTGGGCAAACAGTGCATCGAGGCTCTGCTCGAAGGCGTGATAACCAATGGCATCGTAGAGCTCCATGCGGGTCTGCATGGTGTCGATCACATTCTTCTGTGTGCCGTCACGGCGCAGCGCGGTGTACACGTTCTCGGCCGCCTTGTTCATGGCACGGAACGCCGACAGCGGATACAGCACCAACGACACGTCGACCGAGGCCAGCTCTTCGGTTGTGTATAGCGGCGTGGCACCGAACTCGGTGATGTTGGCCAGGATCGGTGCCTTCACCCGATCAGCGAAAGTCTTGTACATCTGCAGTTCGGTGATGGCTTCCGGGAAGATCATGTCGGCACCAGCCTCGACGCACGCCTCGGCACGGTCCAGGGCGGCGTTCAGGCCTTCGACGGCCAGCGCGTCGGTACGCGCCATGATCACGAAGCTGTCATCGCTGCGGGCATCGACGGCAGCTTTGATACGGTCGACCATTTCCTGCTGGCTGACAATTTCCTTGTTGGGACGGTGGCCACAACGCTTGGCGCCAACCTGGTCCTCGATATGGATGGCGGCAGCGCCGAACTTGCTCATGGAGCGCACGGTACGGGCAACGTTGAAGGCCGAAGCACCGAAGCCGGTGTCGACATCCACCAGCAGCGGCAAGTCGCACACGTCGGTGATACGACGCACGTCGGTGAGCACGTCGTCCAGGCCAGTGATGCCCAGGTCTGGCAAACCCAGGGAGCCGGCGGCCACGCCACCACCAGACAGGTAGATGGCCTTGAAGCCGGCACGCTTGGCCAGCAACGCATGGTTGGCGTTGATGGCGCCAACCACCTGCAGCGGATGTTCAGCGGCAACGGCGTCACGGAAACGCTGACCGGGGGTGCTCTTGACTGTCATTTCTCACCTCGTGTGCTGTTGTTGTGGGCGTCCAGGTAGTGACGCTCGATATTGCGCTTGGACGCGCCGATGTGGCGACGCATCAGGAGTTCGGCCAGTTCGCCGTCACGGTCGGCGATGGCATCAAGAATGCGATGGTGCTCGGCAAAGGCCTGGCGTGGCCGGTTGGGCGTGGCGGAGAACTGGATACGGTACATGCGCACCAGTTGATACAGTTCGCCGCAGAGCATCTTGACCAGGGTCTGGTTGCCGCTACCCTGAATAATCCGGTAATGGAAGTCGTAGTCGCCTTCCTGCTGGTAGTAGCCCAGGCCGGCCTGGAACGCGGCATCGCGCTCATGGGTGTCGAGCACCCGGCGCAGTTCGTCGATGTCGGCCTGGCTCATGCGTTCGGCGGCCAGGCGGCAGGCCATGCCTTCGAGCGACTCGCGGATTTCGTACAGCTCGATCAGCTCGGCGTGGTTGAGCGATACCACCCGCGCGCCCACATGCGGCACACGCACCAGCAGGCGCTGGCCTTCAAGGCGGTGGATAGCCTCGCGAAGCGGCCCGCGGCTGATGCCATAAGTGCGCGCCAGTTCCGGCTCGGAGATCTTGCTGCCGGGGGCGATCTCACCCTTGACAATGGCCGCCTGGATGCGCCGGAAGACGTTTTCGGAGAGGGTTTCCGTTTCGTCTGTCAGCACCGGGCCGGGGGTGGAAAGGTCCTGCATATTGTCGACACCTTTTAAAACTCTTCGGCAAAAACTAGCCAATCGAGACCAGCAAGTCAAAGACAAAATGTAAATTGTCGACAATCGTCTAATCGCGAACTAACACCACTTCAACGCTGTCAGATCGCGCACCGCTGGCGTCAAGACGTCGGCGTGATAGAATGCCGCGCCTCCGATGGGGTATGGATAGCCTGTCTGTCATGCATTCATGCTTGCTGACAGATAAACGAGGAAGCTTGCGCAGTAATTGCCAGTCACCTTGACCTGAACCTTGCCTAGAACCTTGCAATGCACCGCGCCAGGAATATGAGACTTACACCCGTTTTATTGCTGCTGTGCCTCACCCTGCTGCCGGCCCTTGGCCAGGCTGCGGGCAAGACCGTGTATGGTCTCAACGAATACGCGCATCTGGGCGACCTGGACCTGGAAGTGGCCGCCAAGCTCGACACCGGTGCCAAGACCGCGTCGCTCAGTGCCCGCGACATCAAGCGGTTCAAGCGCAATGGCGAAAGCTGGGTACGCTTCTACCTCGCCATCGATGCGGCCCATTCGCACCCGATCGAACGCCCACTGGCACGCGTCAGCAAGATCAAGCGCCGAGCCGGCGACTATGATGCCGAATCGGGCAAGGCGTACACGGCCCGCCCGGTCATCGAACTCGAAATCTGCATGGGCCAGGCCAGGCGCACCATCGAAGTCAACCTCACCGACCGCAGCGCCTTCCAGTTCCCGCTGCTGATCGGCTCCGAGGCGCTCAAGCACTTCGATGCACTGGTTGACCCAAGCCTTAAATACGCGGCCGGCAAACCTGCCTGTGCCACCGACGCTCCCAAAGCAGAGTAATCCCGATGCGCTCTCTTACCCTCCATCTGAAAGTCCTGATCACCGTGCTGGTGCTATTGGGCGTGGCGGTCACGGCTTATCAGATCTTCGTGCTCGGCATCCCGGTGACCGAGGACGAAACCGACGACCTGTGGAACATCGACGCCAAGGTCGAGTTCGTGGCCAACAGCAAGGACCCGGTCAAGGTGCAGATGTTCGTGCCACCGCTGAACCGCGACTATGTCAGCCTCAACGAGAGCTTCATCTCCAACAACTACGGGGTGAGCATCAACCGTGCCGACGGCAACCGCAAGGTTACCTGGTCGGCACGTCGTGCCAGCGGCAACCAGACCCTCTACTACCGCCTGGTACTGACCAAACGCTATAGCAGCGAGAAGACCAAGGTCAAAGGCCCGACTTTCCGCGACAGCCTGGCCGTCGAAGGCCCCGAAAAGATCGCCGCCGAAGCCCTGATGGCGCCTATACGTCAGCACTCGGCCGACGTCGAGACCTTCGTCAGCGAGACCATCAAACGGGTCAACAACCTCAACGACGACAACGTCAAGCTGCTGCTGGCCGGCGACACTTCGGCGATGAAGAAGGCCCAGGTCATCGACCTGCTGCTGTCGATCGCCCACGTGCCGATGGAGAAAGTGCACACCATCCGCCTGCTGGCCGACACCCCGCAAACCCCGGAGCTGTGGCTGCGCAGCTTCAACGGCGACGACTGGCTGTACTTCAACCCGGACACCGGTGAGCAAGGCCTGCCGAGCGACCGCCTGCTGTGGTGGACCGGTGACGACAACCTCATTACCGTCGATGGCGGCAAGAAGGCCAACGTCACCTTCAGCATGAACAACAGCGAGATGAACGCCATCCGCCTGGCCAAGCTGACCGACGAGAACACCGACGCCGACTTCCTCGAATACTCGTTGTACGGCCTGCCGCTGCAAACCCAGCAAACCTTCATGATCATGGTCATGATCCCGATCGGCGTGCTGGTGATTCTGGTGCTGCGCAACCTGATCGGCATCCAGACACTGGGCACATTCACCCCGGTGCTGATCGCCCTGGCGTTCCGCGAAACCCAGCTGGGCTTCGGTATTGTGCTGTTCACAGTGATCACTGCCCTGGGCCTGTCGCTGCGCTCGTATCTGGAACACCTCAAGCTGCAGATGCTGCCACGCCTGTCGGTGGTATTGACCTTTGTCGTGGTGCTGATTGCCGCCATCAGTCTGTTCAGCCACAAGCTGGGCCTTGAACGCGGGCTGTCGGTAGCGCTGTTCCCGATGGTGATCCTGACCATGACCATCGAACGCCTGTCGATCACCTGGGAAGAGCGTGGTGGCGGCCATGCCATGAAAGTGGCCATCGGCACCCTGTTCGCAGCATCCCTGGCACACCTGCTGATGATGGTGCCGGAACTGGTGTACTTCGTGTTCACCTTCCCGGCGGTGCTGCTGATCCTGGTGGGCTTCATGCTGGCGATGGGCCGCTATCGCGGCTACCGCCTGACCGAGCTCGTGCGCTTCAAAGCCTTCCTGAATAAGGCTGACTCCTGATGTTTGGTCTGATCAAGACGTGGAAAGCCCTGGAGGCCCGGGGCATCATGGGGATCAACCGACGTAACGCGGACTACGTGCTGAAGTACAACAAGCGCAGCCTGTACCCGATCGTCGACGACAAGATCATCACCAAGGAGCGCGCACTGGCAGCCGGCATCCATGTGCCGGAAATGTACGGCATCATCGAGACTGAAAAAGAGATCGAGAAGCTCGACCAGATCATTGGCGGGCGCAGCGATTTCGTCATCAAGCCGGCGCAAGGC
The DNA here is from genome assembly GCA_041879295.1 of Pseudomonas putida. Taxonomy (NCBI): domain Bacteria; kingdom Pseudomonadati; phylum Pseudomonadota; class Gammaproteobacteria; order Pseudomonadales; family Pseudomonadaceae; genus Pseudomonas; species Pseudomonas putida. Next base: position 3,698,382 of record CP047152.1, read on the forward strand.
GCCGGCGGTGATGGCATTCTGGTAATCGCCGACCGCTTCGAGGACCGCTACCGCACGGTGTCGGGCAAGATCATCAGCCACGAGGAAATCGAGCACCAGATTTCCAGCATCCTCACCGGGCTTTACTCCCTCGGCGGGCACCGCGACCGCGCGCTGATCGAGTACCGCGTGACCCCGGACCAGATATTCAAGAGCATCAGTTACGAAGGCGTGCCGGACATCCGCATCATCGTGCTGATGGGCTACCCGGTGATGGCCATGCTGCGCCTGCCGACTCGCCAGTCCGGCGGCAAGGCCAACCTGCACCAGGGCGCCATCGGCGTGGGTGTCGACCTGGCCACCGGCGTGACCCTGCGCGGCACCTGGCTGAACAACATCATCAGCAAGCACCCGGACACCACCAACGCGGTCGACAGCGTACAACTGCCGAACTGGGACGGTTTCATGAAGCTGGCCGCTGGCTGCTATGAACTGTGTGGCCTGGGCTATATCGGCGTGGATATGGTGCTTGACCAGGACAAGGGCCCGCTGATTCTGGAGCTCAACGCCCGCCCGGGGCTGAACATCCAGATCGCCAACGATTGCGGCCTGACGCAGCGCACCCATGCCATCGAGGCGCACATCGAAGCACTGGCCAAGGACGGTGTGACCGAAGACGCCGAACAGCGGGTGCGGGTAGCACAGGGTCTGTTCGGGCATGTGCCTAACCGCTGAAATACAGGGCTGCTTTGCAGCCCATCGCAGCACAAGGTAGCGCCTGCAAGCACTGCACCGGGTTCAAGCGCTTCGCTCGACCTGCAGGCGCTACCTTGTGCTGCGTACGGGCCAAACACAATGTTGAATGTCGTACCCAGCGCTAGGCGCTTTTCCTGCACAGGTCTACAATCGCCCTCCTCGCTTTTACATCGCCGTCCATACTGATGCCGACCTGCACGCTACACCCCCTGCCCTACCAGCCCGACCCTGCCGCCTATTTCGCCCACCTGCGCCAGGCACCCGGTGCGATCCTGCTCGACAGCGCCCGCCCCGGCGCCGAGCGCGGTCGTTTCGACCTGATAAGCGCTTGGCCGCTGCAACACCTGAAGGCGCAGCCCGATGAAGATGGCCGCGCCTTCCTCCAGCGCCTGCGCGCTGGCCTGGCACAACTGGGCCACGCCAACTTGCCCAACGGTGTAGAACTGCCCTTCGCCGGCGGCCTGATCGGCTACCTGAGCTACGACTTCGGCCGCCGCCTGGAACACCTGCCAAGCCTGGCCGTGGACGACCTCGGCCTGCCTGACGCACAACTGGGGCTGTATGCCTGGGCACTGGTCAGTGATCATCTGCTTGGCACCAGCCAGCTGGTGTTCCATCCGAGCCTGGCAGGTGACGAACGCGAACGCCTGATCAGCCTGTTCCAGAATACCAGCGCCACCACCGGCGACTTTCGGCTGCTCGCACCGATGGTCGGCGACCTGGAGCCCGAGCAGTACAAAACAGCGTTCGACCAGGTACAACGCTACATTCAGGCCGGTGACTGCTACCAGATCAACCTCACCCAACGCTTTCGCGCGCCCTGCCAAGGCGATCCATGGCGGGCTTACCAGGCCCTGCGCCAAGCCTGCCCGACACCCTTCTCCGGCTACCAGCAACTGGCCGACGGCAGTACCCTGCTGAGCTTTTCGCCCGAGCGCTTCATCCGCGTCAGCCAAGGCCAGGTGGAAACCCGGCCGATCAAAGGCACCCGCCCACGCGCCAGCGACCCGGCTGAAGACGAGCGTAATGCCCAAGAGCTGCTGCACAGCCCGAAGGACCGTTCGGAAAACCTGATGATCGTCGACCTGCTGCGCAACGACCTGGGGCGCACGTGTGAGATCGGCTCAGTGAAGGTGCCGGAACTGTTCAGCCTGGAGAGTTACCCCAACGTGCACCATCTGGTCAGCAGCATCACCGGTCAGCTGGCCAGCGACAAGGATGCGCTGGACCTGATCGGTGACAGCTTCCCGGGCGGCTCGATCACCGGCGCACCGAAAATTCGCGCCATGCAGATCATCGACGAACTGGAACCATCGCGCCGCGCACTGTACTGCGGCTCGCTGCTGTATGTGGATGTACGCGGCGAGATGGACAGTTCGATCGCCATTCGCAGCTTGCTGATCAAAGATGGCCAGGTCAGTTGCTGGGGCGGCGGCGCGGTGGTAGCCGACTCGCAATGGCAGGCCGAGTATGAAGAGTCGATAGCCAAAGTGCGGGTGCTGATGCAGACCCTGCAGGGCTTGTGAGCCCTTCCAGACCGCATTTTTTTGTTACCATCCCCCTACTACGAGCGCACAGCGCCACAGCCAAGATGGAAACCGCCTGATGAGCCAACCCTTCGACGTCGCCGCCCTCGCCGCGACCTATGCCAACAAGTCCCCGCAGGACATTCTCAAGCTTGCCTTCGAGCACTTCGGTGATGACTTGTGGATTTCCTTCAGCGGCGCCGAGGATGTGGTGCTGGTCGACATGGCCTGGAAGCTGAACAAGCAGGTAAAGGTATTCAGCCTCGACACTGGGCGCCTGCACCCGGAGACCTACCGGTTCATCGACCAGGTACGCGAACAGTACAACCTGCCGATCGAGATCCTAAGCCCAGACCGCGCCAAGCTCGACCCTTTCGTCAAGGAAAAGGGCCTGTTCAGCTTCTACAAGGACGGCCATGGTGAGTGCTGCGGCATTCGCAAGATCGAGCCACTGCGACGCAAGCTGGCCACCGTCAGCGCCTGGGCCACCGGCCAGCGCCGCGACCAAAGCCCGGGCACCCGCAGCCAGGTGGCGGCACTGGAGATCGACAGCGCCTTCTCCACGCCTGAGCGCACGCTGTACAAGTTCAACCCGCTGGCACAGATGAGCAGTGAAGAGGTATGGGGTTATATCCGCATGCTCGAGCTACCGTACAACAGCCTGCACGAGCGCGGTTTCATCAGCATTGGCTGCGAGCCGTGCACCCGCCCGGTGCTGCCGAACCAGCATGAGCGTGAAGGCCGCTGGTGGTGGGAGGAGTCGACGCAGAAGGAATGCGGGTTGCATGCGGGCAACCTGATCAGCAAGGCTTGAGCTAGTCCTGGCGGTCTGTAGGAGCGGGTTTACCCGCGAAGAAGACACCGCGGTGGATGGCAGGGGCTTCGCCCGTATTCGCGGGCAAGCCCGCTCCCACAGAGATCGCGCCAGCTTTTAGAAATTGAGGTAGGCAGTTACTCCCAAAGCGGCCCCATCATTCCCGAATCAGTGCACCGGCAGCTCGACGCCTTCGAACAATTCTTCCAGCTCTTGCTTGTTATGGCACTGAATGGCCTTGGCCATCACTTCACGGGTCAGGTGCGGGGCAAACTTCTCGATGAAGTCGCACATGAAGCCACGCAGGAAGGTACCGCGACGGAAGCCGATCTTGGTGATACTGGCTTCGAACAGCTCACTGGCATCCAGCGCCACCAAATCACTGTCGAGCTTGGCATCCACAGCCATGCCGGCAACGATACCCACGCCCAGCCCCAGGCGTACATAAGTCTTGATCACGTCGGCGTCAGCCGCGGTGAAGACTACCTTTGGCGTGAGGCCGCGGTGATTGAAAGCCTCATCCAGCTTCGAGCGCCCGGTGAAGCCGAACACGTAGGTGACAATCGGGTATTCGGCGACTGCTTCCAGGGTCAATTTCGGCAGCTTGGCCAGCGGGTGGCCTTGTGGCACCACGACGCAACGGTTCCACTTGTAGCACGGCATCATGATCAGGTCGCCAAACAGCTCCAGCGCCTCGGTAGCGATGGCGAAGTCGACCGTACCGTCCGCAGCCATCTCGGCAATCTGCATGGGCGAACCCTGGTGCATGTGCAGGGACACTTCCGGATACTGCTTGATGAAGCTGCTGATAACCGGCGGCAACGCATAGCGCGCCTGGGTGTGGGTGGTGGCGATGGACAGTGTGCCCTTCTTCTCGTTGGAGAATTCCTGGGCAATCTGCTTGATGCTCTCGACCTTGCGCAGGATTTCGCCTGCGGTATTGATGATGCGCTCACCGGCCGGGGTAACGCGGGTCAAATGCTTGCCGCTGCGGGCAAAGACTTCAACACCCAACTCGTCTTCGAGCAGGCGGATCTGCTTGCTGATCCCTGGCTGGGAGGTATACAGGCTCTGCGCCGTCGCGGAGACGTTGAGGTCATGGTGCGCCACTTCCCAGATGTAGCGCAGTTGTTGAAGCTTCATAGGTTTCCCTCGGTTCAGCGATGAGTCCGCAGCAGCAGGCAGCGACGATATATAACTATATTAGTGGTTTCTGAAATAAATCTAGAACTATTTTGTTACATGCCCACGGAAACGGCCTACACCTATCTTCATGCCTTCCTACGCCCTAGATGCTGCGCCAAGGGCACCATGTACACGGGCACCGGCGACAGCTGCAGCAGCCGCACCGCCGTGCGCCCCAGCGGTACATCCACCCCGGCACCCGCACTGTGGCTACCGAATATCAACAGGTCGACACTTAGCCGCTGGGCCTGGTCGAGAATCACCTGTGCCGGGTCACCCTGCCGCACCCGCACGGCCTTGATCACCGCCAGGTCAGCCTCTTCGCCCAACTCGTCACGAAAGTTTTCCAGCACACGCTGCTCTATGTTCGCCATCACGGTATTCACCCCCTGGCTGTGCAACTGGTCGAGCGTCTGCTCATCGAGGTAACTTTGCAGGAGGGATTCGGCGAACTGGCCCATCGGCTCTACCGCGTGTATTACATACAACTCGGCACTGAACGTGCGCGCCAGGGCCAGCGCGTGTTGCATCACGAAAGGGGCGTAGACACCGAGGTCGGTGGCGTACAGCATGGAGCGGATCATTCGACCTCCTCGACTGCCGCAGCGGCAGAGCAAGCTTCAGCTTAGCAGCGTGCCGGACGCTCGCTTTGCCGTCCGGCGCGCTGCTGCCGTGGGCTGCAGGGCCCCGCCGAAGCCTCCACCACCTTCAGGCAGGCCGGTTGCTGCGGTCTATGAAACTCAGCGCCTGGCACAGCATCTCAACGCGCGGCAGGCTGCAGCCTGCCGCCCGTGCGCGTGCCAGCGGCTCGGCATAGATGGCCCCCAGCTCCAACGGGCGTTTGTGGGTGTGGTCGTGATACATGCTCGGCCAGTAGTCGGGCATGCGCTCAGTCACCTGGAACAAGTGCTCGGCATAGCCCTCGGGCAGCACATGGCCACAAGCTGCCGCGCCCTGCACCACCTCGGCCATCAAGGCCTGTATCAACGCGCGGGTATTGCTGTCGGCCATCAGTGGTGTGGTGCTGGCCCCCAGCAGCACCGACAGCCCGTTGTAAGGCACGTTCCACACCAGCTTCTGCCAGCGCGCCAAGGCCAGGTTCGGCATGGCCTGCGAGTCGATCCCCGCCGCCCGGAACAACCCAGCGCCCTCATTCACCAGCGCGACCCCGCAATCGCTGGCCGGCCCGCTGTGATACCCCAGATTGACCGCACCCAAAGCCTGGTGACGGATGACACCTGGTGCCTCGCGGTTGACGCAGATGAAGCACAGGCCGCCGAGCAGGTGCATGTCGCTACGCAAGGCTGGACGCAACTGCTCCTCTACCCCCAGGCCGTTCTGCAACAGCACCACCTTGGCGCCGGGCGCAGCGGCCTGGACGATCAACGGTGCCAACTGCTCGTTGCTGGTGGCCTTGGCCCCGATCAGGAGCCAGTCACAGGGCGGCATGTCGGCGGCACTGGCATAAGCCGGCACCCTCATCTGCAGTGCGCCATGCACGGCACTGTCCAGGCTCAGCCCTTGTTCACAAACGGCCTGATACTCGCTGCGCAGCAGAAAATGCACATCGAAACCGGCCCGGGCCAGCATCAACCCATAAAAGCCACCGATGGCGCCACTGCCGATGATGCCGATGCGAGGGGTGTGCGAATGCATGCCAATCTCCAGGTATATAGTCAGCTCTCTTTTTACACAGGTTACGTAGCGCTGGGCAGTCCATTCCCGCGCAACACCCTTGCTCAGGTAAAAACCCCACAATGACTGGGCTAAGCCCATTGTCGTGCCATCTGTAACGCGCTAAGGTTCGGCTCCCCGCTGCGATTATTCTTGCTGCTGGGCCGCACGGGGATAGTTGGCGGCCGGCACCGTGACCTGACGAGTAACACGATGGCTGATTTACCGATCGATGACTTGAACGTTGCCTCCAACGAGACCCTGATCACCCCTGATCAGCTCAAGAAGGAAATCCCCCTCAGCGCCAAGGCCCTGCAGACCGTGACTGCCGGCCGTGAAGTGGTGCGCAATATTCTCGACGGCAAGGACCATCGCCTGTTTGTCGTGATCGGCCCTTGCTCCATCCACGACATCAAGGCTGCCCACGAATACGCCGAGCGCCTGAAAGTGCTGGCCGAAGAAGTGTCCGATACGCTGTACCTGGTCATGCGCGTGTACTTCGAAAAACCGCGTACCACCGTCGGCTGGAAAGGCCTGATCAACGACCCGTACCTGGATGACTCGTTCAAGATCCAGGACGGCCTGCACATCGGCCGCAAGCTGCTGCTGGACCTGGCCGAAATGGGCCTGCCGACCGCCACCGAAGCGCTCGACCCGATTTCCCCGCAGTACCTGCAAGACCTGATCAGCTGGTCGGCCATCGGCGCCCGCACCACCGAATCGCAAACACACCGCGAGATGGCATCGGGCCTGTCCTCGGCGGTGGGTTTCAAAAACGGCACCGACGGCGGCTTGACCGTTGCCATCAATGCCCTGCAGTCGGTGTCCAAGCCGCACCGCTTCCTGGGCATCAACCAGGAAGGCGGCGTGTCGATCGTCACCACCAAGGGCAACCCATACGGCCACGTGGTACTGCGCGGCGGCAATGGCAAGCCGAACTACGACTCGGTCAGCGTCGCCCTGTGCGAACAGGACCTGGCCAAGGCCAAGATCAAGGCCAACATCATGGTCGACTGCAGCCATGCCAACTCCAACAAGGACCCGGCCTTGCAACCGCTGGTGATGGAGAACGTCGCCAACCAGATCCTCGAAGGCAACCAGTCGATCATCGGCCTGATGGTCGAAAGCCACCTGAACTGGGGTTGCCAGTCGATTCCGAAAAACCTCGACGAGTTGCAGTACGGGGTGTCGATCACGGACGCCTGCATCGACTGGGCGGCTACCGAGAAAACCCTGCGCAGCATGCATGCCAAGCTCAAGGATGTGCTGCCGAAGCGTAAGCGCAGCTAAATATTGCGCGAACAAAAACGCCGGGCATTGCCCGGCGTTTTTTGTTGTGCCTGGCGCCCAGTCGTCAGCTCAAGCCTTGCTCGAATGCCGCTGTTGGCGCTCCATGTAACGCTCCACATACGAGCAAGACGGGATCACCGTGTAACCCATCTGCTCGGCGTACTCCAGGGCGCGCTCGGTCAGCGCGGCAGCAATCCCGCGGCCGCGCAGGGCGTTGGGCACGAAGGTGCGATAGATGTCCAGCGTCTGCTTGCCCAGATCCATGTACGTCAGATAGGCACGATGACCGTCCACGTTGGTCTCGAACTGATGACCGGCCTGGTCATGGTGGATGGTCAGCGCTTCGCTCATCACTACTCCTCGCAGGTCTTCTCGGCAGACCCTTACCTTAACCGATGGTGGTTTATCCGGCACAGAATCCTCTACGCCACCTGTTTCCGCTTCGACCATTGGACGATTGTAATCGCCTGGATCCTCTGACGCTCACAAGATAGTAGGCACCGCAAGCGGGATTGCTCAAGGTGGTGGCGGTTAAAAATGATCAAAACGCCGCCCGGCGTGACTTTCCCAAGCCAGCCCAACAGCCACCGGATGCTCTAGCGCTTAAGACGCTGATCGACAGTTAAAGTCACCCTTAGTTCAACAAAAAAGTTCCTGCACTACAACCGCTTGCGAAGCCTGCACATTTTTTTCACAGACACGTCGCAAATCTTGTCGGCGCGGGGTCAAGCAACATTTTTTTTGCAGTTCTTGCGCTCTGTCAGTTTACTTACTACAAGTAATGGGTACTATGTACGCCGGCCAGTTTCTCTTTCCTGAGAGATGGCTCTTTAATAGAAAGTCCTTGAAGGGGAACACGATGAACAACGTTCTGAAATTCTCTGCTCTGGCTCTGGCCGCAGTTCTGGCTACCGGTTGCAGCAGCGTATCCAAAGAAACCGAAGCTCGTCTGACTGCGACTGAAGACGCAGCAGCTCGCGCTCAAGCTCGTGCTGACGAAGCCTACCGTAAGGCTGACGACGCAATGGCAGCCGCTCAGAAGGCTCAGCAGACCGCTGACGAAGCCAACGAGCGCGCTCTGCGTATGCTGGACAAAGCCAGCCGCAAGTAATAATCCTCACGGATTGTTAAGAAGCCGACCCACTTGTGGGTCGGCTTTTTTATTGCCTTTGAAACCGAAAATGCGGCCAGCAGGTACGAAAAGGCCTGCACTAAGGCAGGCCTGGGTCGAATTTACCTTACTGCAGTTCGGGCGGAATGCTCGTAACCATCGGTGCGCCGCCCTGGTTTTCCACCGGCACGGCAATTTCTACCGGCATACCATCTTCTGCGGCCACCACGTCACGCACCATGTCCCAGTTCATGCGTAGGTTATTGGCCAGGTCTTCGCGCTTGAGCAAGGTATTGATAACGGCGGTGTGTTTGTCGACAACTGACGGGTTACCCTGGTCATCCAGCGGCGTGTGTGCCTCAAGATAGACCTTGCCGCCACTGATACCGAACTTGTAAGGCTCGTTGATGATGCGCACCGGAGTCCCCACCGGCACCATCTTCGACAGTTCAAGCACGTTATTGTTGAACATGCGGAAGCAGCCGTGACTGGTGCGCATGCCAATGCCGAACTTCTTGTTCGAACCATGGATCAGGTAGCCTGGCACGCCCAAGGTGAACTTGAACGGCCCCAGCGGGTTGTCCGGGCCAGCCGGCACCACAGTCGGCAGGATGTCACCGTCCGCTGCGTGCTCTTTGCGAATCGAAGCGGGCGGCGTCCAGGTCGGGTTCGGCGTCTTGGCGGTGATCTTGGTGTTGGCAATCGGCGACCCCCACCCCTCGCGACCAATCCCCAGCGGGAAGGTGTACACCACGCTCTGCCCCTTAGGGAAGTAGTACAAACGGTACTCGGCCAGATTGATGACGATGCCTTCGCGCGGGCCCGGCGGCAGGACGAAACGGGTCGGCAGGATGATCTCGGTGCCAGCGCCCGGCAGCCAAGGGTCTACGCCCGGGTTGGCGGCGATCATTTCCAGGTAGCCGAGGTCGTTTGCGGTGCCGATATCGGCGAACGTGTCCTCGTACTTTGCCTTGATCACATGCACCTGGCCGACGATGTCTTCACCGGGCGGTGGCAGTGGCAGCTCCAGCGCAGCAGCGGGGCCCGCTACCAACAGGGCGGCCAGGGACAGGCTACGGGTGACTGCAGGAAAGCGCGGCAACATCCGGTAAATCCTTCGAAAGGTGGGTCAAGAGAATCGATTGTACACCCGCGCCGATGCAAGCGGGAGGCATTGGCACGTTGCAAACGTTTCAGATGATGAAAGGCGCCTGTCGTTCAGCTGCCGTGCAGCTCTGGCCACACCGGGCGCATGCCACGTCGCTGGGCATCGAGGATGGCACGACACAGCTCACACAGGCGGCCATCGCGATAGATCGATCGCGACACCCCCGACCAACGTGGCTGGGCTGGCAGCAGGCCGCCGCACAAGGTACGGTCGACCGGCACGCCCAACTCAAGCTGGCGGGCCACGAGGTGGACGCGGATTTCCTGGCAGGCGAACAAGTCGAGCTGTTCGTCGGGCTCGATCAGTTGATAGGCATACAGGGACCAGGCAGGGCGCGGCATTTGGAGCACTCGAAACGGGGGGCGCAACATTAGCCGAAAGGCGCCCCCGTTTAAAGCTTCACAGCAAGGGTTTTATCGCTGGCCAGGCATTTTCCAGCAGGCGCTGCTGGGCACCCTGGGCCGGATGGATGCCATCAGCCTGCATCAGCTCGGGTACACCCCCTACCCCTTCGAGGAAAAACGGCACCAAAGGAACCTGTTTGTCCGCTGCCAGCTGTTCATACACCTTGGCAAAGGCAGTGGTGTAACGCACACCATAATTGGGCGGCAGGCGCATGCCCAATAGCAGCACCTTGGCCCCTGCCTGACGCGAGCGCTCGATCATCGAGGCAAGATTTTGTTGCAATTGAGCAGGTGACTGCCCGCGCAGGCCATCGTTGCCGCCCAGCTCCAACACCACCAGGCTCGGTTTATGTGCTGCAAGCAGCGCCGGCAGCCGCGCCTGGCCGCCTGCGCTGGTGTCGCCACTGATCGAAGCATTGACCACTTTGTCGTCAAAACCTTCGTCCCTGAGGCGGGCCTGCAAGAGAGACACCCAGCCCTGGCGGCTATCCAGGCCAAAACCGGCGCTGATACTATCGCCAACAACCAGCAGTGTTCCTGCCGCTGCGCTCTGGGCCAGGCAATACAGGGCCAGACCGGCACTCAACCACCACACTCGCATCGGATTCTCCATGAGCCCCAGCATTCTCGTTGCGCAGAACCTTAGCAAAGTGGTCCCCAGCGCGGAAGGAGACCTTACCATCCTCCACGCACTGTCTCTCGACCTGGCCCAAGGCGACAGCCTGGCCATCGTCGGCGCCTCCGGCTCTGGCAAGTCGACCCTGCTCGGCTTGCTCGCCGGCCTCGACCGCCCCAGCGCTGGCAAAGTCATGCTCGCCGGCCACGATCTGGGGCCACTGGATGAAGACCAACGCGCCCGTGTGCGCGCCGAACATGTGGGCTTCGTGTTCCAGTCGTTCCAGCTGCTCGACAGCCTCAATGCCCTGGAAAATGTCATGCTGCCGCTGGAGCTGGACGGCCGCCGCGACGCCCGCGAACAGGCTCGTACCTTGCTGGAACGGGTCGGCCTGGGCAAGCGCCTGAGCCACACACCCCGGCAGCTGTCGGGCGGCGAGCAGCAGCGCGTGGCAATTGCCCGCGCCTTCGCCGCGCAGCCTGCGGTGCTGTTCGCCGATGAGCCCACCGGCAACCTCGACAGCCACACCGGCGAGCGCATCAGCGACTTGTTGTTCGAGCTGAACAAGGAGCGCGGCACTACCTTGGTGCTGGTCACCCATGACGAACGCCTGGCCCGCCGCTGCCGGCGCCAGATCCGCCTGGACGCGGGCCGCCTCGTGGCGCCGATGGAGGCCCGGTGAGCCATATGCCGCTGTCCCGTCTGGGCGGCCTGGCACTGCGCCAGTTGCTGCGTGATGTTCGCGCCAGTGAAGTGCGCGTGCTGTTCTTCGCCCTGTTGGTAGCGGTAGCCGCCAGCACCGCTATCGGCTATTTCGGCGCCCGCCTCAACGGCGCCATGCAGCTGCGCGCCAGCGAGTTCCTTGGCGCCGATCTGGTACTGCAGGGCAGTGCCCCGGCCCGCGAACAACAGCTCGATGCCGGCAAGGCACTGGGCTTGCGCCATGCACACGTGGTCGAGTTCACCAGCGTGGTCGGCGGCGACAATGGCATCCAGCTGTCCAGCGTAAAGGCCGCCGACGGCGCCTACCCATTGCGCGGGCAAGTACGCAGCGCTCCGGCCCCCTATGCCGAAGAGACGCCCGGCGGCGGCCCTGCCCCTGGCGAGGTGTGGGTCGAACCTCGGCTATTGGCGGCACTGGGGCTGGCGATCGGCGACAGCATCGACGTGGGCATGAAAACCCTGCGGATGAGCCGTGTGCTTACCTACGAACCGGACCGCGCCAACAACTTCTACAGCCTTACCCCGCGCGTGATGATGAACCTGGCCGACCTGGAAGCCACCGGAGTGATCCAGCCGGGCAGCCGGGTCACTTACCGCGACCTGTGGCGCGGCGATGCCGAGGCGCTGGCGCAGTACCGCCACACCGTGGAAAAAGACCTGGCCGCCAACCAGCGCCTGCGTGACACCCGCGATGGCAACCAACAGATCGGCGGCGCACTGGGCAAAGCCGAACGCTACCTGAACATGGCCAGTCTTGTGGCTGTGCTGCTGGCAGGCGTAGCCGTGGCTCTGTCGGCCAGCCGCTATGCTGCACGCCGACTGGACGCCAGCGCCCTGCTGCGCTGCCTGGGGCTGTCGCGCCACCAGGCGTTGGGTCTGTATTGCCTGCAACTCGCCATGCTCGGGCTGGTCGCTGCCCTGGCCGGCGCCTTGCTCGGCTGGCTGGCTCAGCTGGGCCTGTTCCGTCTGCTGCACGGCTTGCTGCCGAGCGTGGTGCCCGCCGGCGGCATCATTCCAGCGCTGGCAGGTATCGGTACCGGGCTGGTGGCACTGGCTGGCTTCGCCCTGCCGCCGATCGCAGCGCTGGGCCAAGTGCCGCCACTTCGCGTGCTGCGCCGTGACCTGCTGCCCATACCTGCGAGCAGTTGGCTGGTGTACGGCGCCGCCCTGCTCGCCCTGGGCCTGATCATGTGGCGCCTGAGCCTCGACCTGCTGCTCACCTTTGCCCTGCTCGGTGGCGGCCTGGTCGCTGCGCTTCTGCTCGGCGGCCTGCTGTTGCTCGGTTTGCGCAGCCTGCGCCAGCTGCTGGCCGGCGCGCCACTCACCTGGCGCCTGGGGCTGGGCCAGCTATTACGCCACCCCATGGCTGCGGCAGGCCAGGCCTTGGCCTTCGGCCTGATACTGCTGGCCATGGCCCTGGTCGCCCTGCTGCGCGCAGAGCTGCTCGATACCTGGCAAGCACAGCTACCCAAGGATGCGCCTAATCACTTTGCCCTGAACATCCTGCCGGATGACCGAGAGTTGTTCGCTCAACGCCTGCACCAGGTCAATGCCGCTTCGGCACCGCTGTACCCGGTGACACCCGGGCGCCTGGTGCAAATCAATGAAAAACCAGTACAGCAGGTGGTCAGCAAGGACTCGGCAGGCGAGCGCGCCGTGCAGCGCGACCTCAGCCTGACCTGGGCCGCCGAGTTGCCCGAAGGCAATGTGTTGAGCGCCGGCAGCTGGTGGCAAGCCTTGCCAGCCGACAACGACATCCCCGGAGTTTCGGTGGAAGCGCAACTGGCCAGCAGCCTGAAACTGCAAATGGGCGACCTGCTGACGTTCGATATTGGCGGCCAGCAGCGCCAGGCCCGCGTGAGCAGCCTGCGCAACGTGCATTGGGACAGCTTCCAGCCGAACTTCTACATGATCTTCCAGCCTGGCACGCTGCAGGGGCTGCCGACCACTTACCTGACCAGCTTCTATCTGGCACCGGGGCATGACCTGGATGTAGTTGCGCTGTCACGGGCGTTTCCGGCGGTGACCATCCTGCAGGTGGATGCCTTGCTCGACCAGCTGCGCAGCATCCTCGCCCAGGTCACCCTGGCGGTGGAGTATGTGCTGCTGTTCGTGCTGGCCGCCGGACTGGCCGTGCTGTTCGCTGGCTTGCAGGCCACGCTGGACGAGCGTATTCGCCAAGGCGCACTGTTGCGCGCACTGGGCGCGGCGCGGCCGTTGCTGGTCAAGGCCCGGCGTATCGAGTTCGGCCTGCTGGGTGCGGCCAGCGGGCTATTGGCGGCCGTGGGCTGCGAACTGATTACCTGGGTGCTGTACCGCTATGCCTTCGACTTGCAGTGGAGCCCGCACCCGTGGCTGCTGGTGTTGCCGCTGACGGGGGCACTGCTGGTGGGTGGTGCTGGAGTACTGGGAACACGGCGGGCGTTGAATGCCAGCCCGCTGGCGGTGTTGCGCGAGGCTTGAGGCCTGGCTGTCAGCGCTTCTGCCGGGACAGCACATGCCTCAAGCTGACGCAAGACGGGCCAGTCAGCCCGTCGAAACGCCCTGGCCATAACTGATGCTGCTGACATACCAGGTTGCCTCACCGGTAGGTGTATGCACCACCACCTCATCACCTTCCTCCTTCTTCAGCAAGGCGCGAGCCATGGGCGAATCGATCGAGATGTAATCGTTGCGCCCGTAGATCTCGTCGTAGCCGACAATGCGAAACTTCATGGTCTCGCCCTCGTCGTTCTCGATCTCTACCCAGGCACCGAAAAACACTTTGCCTTCCTGCTCAGGCGAGTAGGCCACTACTTTCACATCTTCAAGACGCTTGCGCAGGTATCGCACCCGGCGGTCGATTTCGCGCAGCAGCTTCTTGTTGTACTGGTATTAGGGCCCCAGATCAAAACATACTATTAACAGGGCTAGTCCTCGTAGGATGGCCCGACGATACAAACGCTCCAGATCATCTTCGGTTCGCTTCGTCGTAGATCAAAGCAGAAGCTACCTAGCTTCGGTGCGGTTACGCCGGCTTAGCGACAGCCCTGGGTTGGAGGCGATCAGTACGGCCCGCTCTGTTTTTGGACCGTAAGTAGCCAATTTGTAAGCCCCTTATTGCTGGTCATAAATGAGTGTCTGTGGGCAACTTGATGCTTCCCCAGAGTGCCACCGCGATCATCATCGCCATCAGCAAAAGCATTACAGGAGCGCCCTGAGCGCTCAACACAATGGCCGCAGCAAATGGACCTGCGGCCTGTGCGAGAAGCATGGGCCGCGCCAGTGCTCCCATCCGTGCGCCATATCCCTGGGGGCCAAAAAGCACCAACGGCAATGTGCCTCGGGCGATGGTCAGAATCCCCATTCCCGCGCCGTAAAGTGCCGCTCCAGGAAATGCCAGCCAAGGCACACCAGGGATAAACAGGCAGATGCCGATGAGGCTTACCATCACACCGACGCGAGCCGACCAGCTCGGATGAAGATGCCGGGCAATCGAAAATTCCAGCACCCTGGCAACCACCTGGGCCGGTCCAATGACCATCCCGACTGCCAACACCGTGACCGTTGGCAGACCCAGTTGCTTGAGCGCCGTGAGCAGGTGAACAGACAGGCTGGCCATGACGAAGGCGACTACTGTCAGCAGCCCTGCAACAAGCCAGAAAAGGCGGCGGCTACGTTCATCGAGCGTCACCGACGCCAGGTCTTCCGAGGTTGACTCTTTTCCTGAGCCGAGCGGTTTCGGCACCGCCAGCCAATGAACAGGTAAGCCAACCACAACATGTATCGCAGCAAGTACCAAGCAGGTATCCCGCCAGCCTATCCATGACTCCAGTGCCGCCAACGCGGGCCATCCAACAGTACTGGCAAAGCCGCCAATCAAGGTCAGCCCCGTTATTGCACCCCGCGCACGCTCTCCCAGCAACGTCCCCAGAGTTGCAAATGCCGCGTCATACAAACCCGTGGCCATGGCTACGCCAAGGAGCGACCAAGCCAGGTAATAGAGCCACAGAGAGTTGGCCATCGACATCACCGTGAGCCCAGCACCCAGCATCAGCGAACTGAAAACAAGGACCGAGCGCCCGCCGCGGCGATCAATCAGTCGGCCAGCCAGCGGAGAGCAAAGGCCAGCAACCAGCATGCCCCAGGACAGTCCGCCCACGACAAACGATAGAGACCAGCCCGTATCGCGAGCAATTGGACCTGCCAGGACCGCCGGCAGGTAGAACGTCGACGCCCAAGCCAAGATCTGGGTGATGCCCAAGGTGAACACTAACCGAGCGCGACCCACGTTGGCTGGCAGGAGCTGTTCATGTCGAGTCACGGCAGTCCTTGTTATGGTTGTTAGTAACAACCAATGTAGTCGACGGAGCTCTGAAAGGTCAATCTGATGACCGGTCAGTTGACGAGCGCGCTCATCGCCCATATTGTTGCAGGTAACAACTAACTGGAAATGACATGCTGAACGAGCACAACGACGACCTTAGCCGTGATGCTGAAGACCTCTACGAAGCCCTGAACCAGCTGGTGCGCGTCTACCAGTTCAGGGATCGCGATCGCATCTGCTGCTATGACGTATCCGTCACCCAGTGCTACGCCATCGAGACCTTGGTGAAGCAGGGACCACTACGTCTGCAGGCCCTGGCCGAGGAAATGTTCCTGGACAAGAGCACGGCTAGCCGTGTCGTCGATACGCTGGAACGCAAGGGGTATGTCTCCCGCGTGGAAGATCCGGAAGACCGTCGTGCCGTGCGGGTCCAGGCTACCGAAGCCGGTGCCGACCTGTATGAGCGCATCCGCGATGACCTCATCAATGAAGAAAAGGCGATGATCAGTTGCATGGCACCGGAAGTACGCCAGGGAGCCCTGACGCTCCTGCGGCAGCTGACCCGCGCTGCTGAGGTACGTTGCGGCTTGGCAAACGAGAGTTGCTCAGCGAAGCCGCAAGAATAATGAGGGGGAGATCCCCCTTTTTTATCTAAATTGTTGTTACTACCAACTTAAAAAGGAAGCCAGATGCACATTCGCCCCGCTCAGCTCGGTGATGTTCAGGCCATCGCCGAGATTTACAACCAAGGGATCGATGACCGTAGCTCTACGTTTGAGACCCAGCCTCGGACCGCCATGGATGTACAGCCCTGGGTTGCCGATATGTCTCGCTTCCCGGTGCTGGTCGTCGAGCTAGACGGCGCAGTAGTGGCGTGGGCAAACCTGAGCAGCTACCGGGCGCGCTCCTGCTATGCCGGCATCGCTGATTTCTCGATTTACTTACGGCGAGATGTCCGTGGGCGTGGCATCGGCAAGGCACTGCTGAACGCACTGTTGAGCGAAGCAGAGGCACGGGGCTTCTGGAAAGTCCTTTCCCGCATTTTCACCTTCAACGAAGCGAGCCTTGCGCTCTGCCAGTCCTGCGGTTTCCGGAAGGTCGGCGTCTATGAAAAACACGCATGCCTTGAAGGACGCTGGCTTGATTGCGCCATCGTTGAACGAGTCTTCCCCTCCAACCAACCTGACACAGGAGAACGAGCATGAGCCAATCTGATCTTCCCATCGTAATCATCGGCGCCGGCCCCGTGGGGCTGGCGGCTGCTGCGCACGCAGTGGCCCGGGGTATGAACCCACTCATTTTTGAAGCAGGCGGCCAGGCTGGAGAAAGCATTAGCCAATGGGGCCACGTCAGCATGTTCTCGCCCTGGGAATACAACGTAGACAAGGAGGCTGCAAAGTTACTGTCGGCAACGGGCTGGCAAGCGCCTGATTCCGACACGTACCCCACAGGTCGTGAACTGCTGGATCACTACTTGCTCCCGCTAGCTGAGCTGCCAGTCATCAAGGAACGACTTCATCTGAACTCTCGCGTCACTGCTGTGACGAAAGTCGGCGCTGATGTGCAGAAAACCAAAGGCCGCGAATCTGCCGCGTTCCTGGTGCGTGTTAAAGGGCCAAAGGGTGAGCAAGACATCCAAGCTCGCGCAGTCATCGATGCCTCGGGCACGTACGAGACCCCGAACTGGATGGGCGCATCCGGCATCCCGGCATTGGGAGAGTTGAACGCCAAAGCGCATATTGCCTATGGGATTCCCGATGTCAGCGGCAATGCGCGCGATCGTTATCTCGGGCGCCGAGTGCTGGTTGTAGGTGGCGGACACTCGGCATTCAACGCTCTTCAGGATCTGGTCCAACTGCCCGGTACCCAGGTTTCGTGGGCTATTCGCGGACACTCGCTAGATAAAATTCTGGGTGGTGGTGCCAATGACAAATTGGCCGAGCGCGGCAGCCTGGGTCTGCGAATCCGTGCATTGCTCGAACAAGGAAAGATCTCGCTACACCAGGACATCTCCATCAGCCAGGTCGACACGACCGAACAGGGGCTGGTCGTGCACAGCAATGGCCAAGCTCTGCCAGAGGTGGATGAGATCATCGTCGCCACTGGCTTCCGCCCTAATCTGCAGCTTCTGGGCGAGCTACGACTGGCTATCGACCCGGCTACACAGAGCCCTGTTCAGTTGGCCCCGTTGATCGACCCGAATGAGCACAGCTGCGGTACCGTTCGCCCCCATGGCATCGATGAGCTCTCTCATCCCGACGAAGGCATCTTTATCGTAGGCATGAAGAGCTACGGTCGTGCTCCGACATTCCTGATGATTACCGGGTATGAGCAGGTGCGCTCAATCATGGCCGGGCTTGCAGGCGACTGGGAAGCGGCACGGCGTGTCGAGCTCGAACTGCCTGAAACCGGTGTCTGCAGCCTTCAGTTCGAGGAGCAAGATGAAGCTTCCAGTTGCTGCGCACCCAAGCCCACTACTCAAACCAGTTGCTGTGCATCACCGGAACCCCTGGCAACGCCTTCAGCCCAAAAGTCGAGCTGCTGCACACCGGCAAGCCGCGCATAACCCCATGCTCTGAGACTGCTCTTTCGCCCTGCACGAGTTCAAATCGTGCGGGGCGAAGTGGACAGGTGAGGCAATCGCCTATCGCTCAAGTGCTCAAGCAGCCGCGGCATCAGGTATGCCGCATCAGCTCCAACACCTCGCAGGGTCGCCGAGGCAAAATTCCTTTGCTTGGGCAGACCCACGAAGTACAAGCCAGGCACCTGAATTGCCACGCCGTTTCGCTGTAGCGTACGCCCGTGCCGGTCAACGACTGGGAGCTGCGCCAGAAACTCCTGGTTAGGGCGAAATCCTGTTGCGAATATCAGCGCGTCAATCTGGGTGCTGCTTTTGTCTGGCCAAATCACACCGTCGGGCAGTACCTGCTGGAACATGGCTCTGCGCTGAAGTCTGCCGCTGCTCAGTGCCTTTCGGTACTTGCCGGTGTCGAGCACTGGAGTGCTTTGATCACTCAACCATCGTGTTTGCTCCAACCCGGTGAATTTCAGCCAGGCATGAAAATCGAGTCCAAGAATCCGCTGAGGGAAGAAGCGGATCTTCTCGCGGGTAGCCAGCACTACCTGTGCAACGCCGGCAAGCTCATAGGCAATCTGAACAGCCGAGTTCGCTGCCCCCACAACGACAACACGCTGGCCGGCAAAGGCCTCAGGTGTTCGATAAGCCGAGCTATGCAGACAGTGTCCTGAAAAGTTCTCCAGCCCAGGAATGTCAGGCATGAAAGGACAGCTGAAGCCCCCTGATGCCACTACCACAGCACGCGCAGTGAAAGTCGCTCCGTTGGCGGTGCGAACCTCAAATGCCTTTTCCTTCTGTACGACCGCCACCACTCGGGTACCGCCCTGGAAAGGCAACTGAAACTCGGCGGCGTATGCCTCCAGGTACTGCACCACATCGTCTCGCAGCGGGTAGCCCTTGGGATCGCCAGGAAACGCCCGCCCCGGCAGCGCAGAGTACTCAGCTGGTGAGAACAGCTGCAGGCTTTCGTAGTAGTTACGCCAGTTCCCGCCAAGGGATGCCTGCTCATCCAAGATGAGGAACTCCAAGCCGCGCTGCTGCAAATGCCAGCCAGTCGCCAAACCTGCTTGCCCACCACCGATGACGACCACATCCAGAACGCGATTCGAATCATTCATATGTGCGCACTCATGCATATATAAGGGCAAAAAAAAGGCCGGCCTACGGACAGCAGAGCGAAACCAGACCTTTGGTTCGCTGGAGCAGACCCTCCAGACGCTCGACGATCGCCTCGCCATTTACTTCATAGAACACCTGCCTGCCCACCTTGGTAGCCTTCACGATCTTGGCGTCATGCAATACCTGCAGGTGCCTGGAGATCACCGAGCGCTCCTGTGGCAGCTCTTTGGCGATTTCGCCGACATCAGCCCGGCCGAGCAAAAGCACGCGCTTGAAAACCGCGACTCTGGAAGGCTCGCAAAGCGCTTTGAAGAAGGCCTCGTCCAGCGACTCGATGGCGGCGTCGATGGTTTGAGCACGGAGATTTTGGTTGATCGTCATGCGGTCAATATATGTGCATAAACGTGCACATGTAAAGCCACCCATCATCGAGGGCTTGCGATACATTCGGAAAAGCGTATATTCGAAAAACCATATACGCGCAGGGTACCAAGTGATGACTGGCAAGATCCGCGTCCTGTTTGTTTGCACCGCGAACGCCGCTCGCTCCCAGCTCGCCGAAGCTTTGCTCCGACACACAGACCCTATTCACTTCGAAGCCTTCAGCGCAGGTACCCAGCCTGGCCAAGTCGATCCGCGCACCTATGAAGCCCTCGAATATCTCGATATCGATACCAAGGCTCTACGCAGCAAGTCCATCGATGAGTTCGCAGGGGAGCGGTTCGACTACGTGATTACGCTGTGCGACAAGGCAGCCCATGAGTGCCTTACGTTGCCTGCCTTCGGCGAGGTTCTGGCGTGGAACTTCGAAGACCCTGTCACCAGTGACCAACACGATGCCTTCCGACACACGCTTCACGAGATTCATGAGCGCATCAAGATGTTCGTCCTGGTGAAAACCAAACACTGAGAATTGCTATGACTGACTCGCTGACCCCCACCAAGGTTTTCAAATGCCTCGCCGACGAGAACCGCATTCGGATGATGCTGCTGATCGCTCGCGAGGAAGAACTCTGCGTCTGTGAACTGACCTGCGCGCTGGAAGAAAGCCAGCCCAAGGTTTCTCGCCACCTGGCGCAACTGCGCACCTGTGACCTGCTGGAAGACCGCCGTCAGGGCCAGTGGGTTTATTACCGGCTGCATCCATCGCTTCCCGCCTGGGTACGTGAGGTCCTGGCGACGACGCTGGAAGCCAACCGCGAATGGCTAAGTACTAGCACCAAACGACTGGACACCATGGGTGACCGCCCTCAACGCGTCGCCTCCTGCTGCTGATCATTGCCGAGAAAACCCGATGAAAGTTCTGTTCCTCTGCACCGCCAATAGCTGCCGCAGCATCCTCTCCGAGGCTGTTTTCAATCATCTGGCCCCGGCCGGCATGAAGGCCTACAGCGCCGGCAGCCAGCCAAAGGGTGAGGTGCACCCGCTGTCCATCACCGCGCTGCAGCGTGCCGGTATCTCCACCGAGGGCCTCAGCAGCAAGTCCAGTGACGCGCATGCCGAGCTGGCACCGGACTTTGTCATCACTGTCTGCGACAAGGCCGCTGGCGAAGCCTGCCCCGTGTTCTTCGGACCAGCAGTGAAAGCCCACTGGGGACTTTCTGACCCTTCGGATTTGCACGGTAGTGCCGCCGAGCTGGACGCGGCATTCGACAACACGCTTGAGCAGATCAAGCGACGCCTCAAGGCATTCATCGCACTGCCTTTCGACCAACTGGATGCCGCGCAGCTCAAGGTCGAGCTGGCCCGCATCGGAACGCTCTGACGTTTAGGGAGATCCACCATGAGCAAAAGCCGACTTTCATTCCTAGACCGCTACCTGACGGTCTGGATCTTTCTGGCCATGGGCCTGGGCATTGGTCTGGGCAGCCTGTTCCAGGGATTGCCTGCGTGGCTGAATAGCCTGTCGGTAGGCTCGACAAACATCCCCATCGCCATTGGCCTCATCGTCATGATGTACCCACCTCTGGCGAAGGTGAAATACGAGGAGTTGCCGCAAGTCTTCAAGGACAAGCGCATCCTTGCCCTGTCGCTGATCCAGAACTGGGTGATCGGCCCGGTCCTGATGTTCGGGCTAGCCGTTGTCTTCCTTTCCGACAAGCCTGAGTACATGACCGGCCTGATCCTCATCGGCCTGGCACGCTGCATCGCCATGGTGCTGGTGTGGAACCAGATCGCCGGTGGCAACAACCAGTACGTGGCCGGTCTGGTCGCCTTCAACAGCATTTTCCAGATCCTGTTCTTCAGCGTGTACGCCTGGATCTTCCTGGGCCTGTTGCCGCCGCTGTTTGGCCTTGAAGGTAGCGTCATTGAGACCAGCTTCCTCGATATCGCTCAATCGGTGCTGATCTACCTGGGCATCCCGTTCCTGGCTGGTTTCCTGACCCGCAAGATTCTGATCAGCAGCAAGGGCGAGACCTGGTACCAGGAGCGCTTCATCCCGAAGATCAGCCCGCTGACCCTCGTGGCACTGCTGCTGACCATCGTCGCCATGTTCAGCCTGAAAGGCGACATGGTGCTGCAACTGCCGCTGGATGTGCTGCGCATCGCTATCCCGCTGACCATCTACTTTGTGGTGATGTTCTTCATCAGCTTCTGGATGGGCAAGCTGCTGGAAGCTGACTACCCACGTACCACTGCGCTGGCGTTCACCGCAGCGAGCAACAACTTTGAACTGGCCATTGCCGTGGCCATCGCCACCTTCGGTCTTGCCTCGCCGGTCGCATTTGCCACCGTCATCGGGCCCTTGGTGGAAGTGCCGGTACTGATCTCCCTGGTGGGCGTGGCCTTGTGGCTCAAGCGCCGCTGGTTCGATCAGCCATCTGGCGCCTTGTCTCAGGAGTAAATCATGACCGAACACCACATCCCCAATATCGACAACGATCTGGTCGACCTGCCGACAGCAGACAAGTTGGCAGTCGAGCCAAAGTCCACCCACAAGCCTCGCATTCTGCTGCTGTACGGATCGACCCGCGAACGCTCGTTCAGCCGCCTGCTGACGGAAGAAGCGGCACGCCTGCTAGAGCACTTCGGTGCCGAGACGCGGATCTTCAATCCGACCGGGCTGCCACTGGCGGATGACGTGCCCGATGACCACCCCATGGTCAAGGAGCTGCGCGATCTGGTGCTGTGGTCCGAAGGCATGGTCTGGTGCTCGCCGGAACGCCACGGTGCAATGACCGGCGTGTTCAAGTCGCAGATCGACTGGATTCCACTGAGCATGGGCGCCGTGCGCCCCACTCAAGGCAAAACCCTCGCGGTGATGCAGGTCTGCGGCGGCTCGCAGTCGTTCAACGTGGTCAACCAGCTGCGCGTCCTCGGCCGCTGGATGCGCATGTTCACCATCCCTAACCAGTCGTCCGTGCCGAAGGCCTACCTGGAATTTGACGAGGCGGGTCGCATGAAACCCTCTTCGTACTACGACCGTGTCGTCGACGTAATGGAGGAGTTGGTGAAGTTCACCCTGCTGCTTCGTGATCGCTCCGACTACCTGGTCGATCGCTACTCCGAACGTAAAGAGTCGGCTGAAGAACTATCCAAGCGTGTCAATCAACGATCCATTTGAGGCTTTGTGAGCATGCAATTGCACCCGTATTCCGTGTTGGCTAATTCCGAACTGGTCGGCCAGCTGATCTTCACTCCGTGCCCCGGTACCAAGGAGACATCGGTATCTCAGGCTCTGGCAACGTTGCACGATGCCGGCGCGAGCGCGCTGGTAACCCTGATGCCGAGTGAAGAACTGCTGCAGAACGAGATCGATCTGCTTCCCGAGGAGTGCCAACTGCTGGGCCTCGAATGGTTCCACCTGCCGGTCGAGGACGACGAAGCGCCCGGTGAGCCGTTTGCGGCCGCCTGGGAGGCTCACCGGGAACGCCTGAAAGAGCTGGTGATGACCGGTAAGACGATCGCCATTCACTGCAAGGGCGGCTCTGGCCGCACCGGCCTGTTTGCCGCCCGCCTGATGATCGAGTGCGGCATCCCTGTGCAGGAAGCTGTTTCCCAGGTCCAGGCCCTGCGTCCACGTGCGATCCAGAACCCTGCGCACGTTGGGTATATCAACCAGTTCAGCGACACCCTCTGACCTTTCGCTAATCGCGATTCGAGAACAAGAACATGGCTATCAAAGTAGGTATCAATGGGTTTGGCCGTATTGGTCGCTTGGCGCTTCGCGCATCCTGGGACTGGCCGGAATTCGAGTTTGTGCAGATCAATGACCCGGCCGGTGACGCCGAGACCCATGCCCATCTGATCAACTTCGATTCGATCCACGGACGCTGGCACCGTGAAGCCTGCGCAGAGGGCGACGCGGTAGTGATCGAGGGCAAGCGCATCAAGGTCACCGCCAACAAGACCATCGCGGACACCGACTGGTCGGGCTGCGACCTGGTCATCGATGCCAGCGGCAAGATGAAGTCGGTAGCCGTGCTCCAGGCCTACCTGGATCAAGGCGCCAAACGTGTGGTCGTCTGCGCTCCAGTAAAGGAGAAAGGCGCACTGAACGTGGTGATGGGCGTCAACCAGCACCTGTTCGACCCGGCGCAGCATCGTATCGTCACCGCCGCTTCCTGCACTACTAACTGCCTGGCCCCGGTGGTCAAGGTGATTCACGAGAATTTGGGCATCCGCCACGGCTCGATCACCACCATTCACGACCTCACCAATACCCAGAGCATCCTCGATACACCGCACAAGGACCTGCGTCGTGCCCGTGCCTCAGGCATGAGCCTGATCCCGACCACCACAGGCTCGGCCACCGCAATCGCCGAGATCTTCCCCGAACTGCGCGGCAAGCTGAATGGTCATGCCGTGCGTGTACCGCTGGCCAACGCCTCGCTGACCGACTGCGTGTTCGAAGTGGAACGTGAGACGACGGCTGAAGAGGTCAACTCGCTGCTGAAAGCCGCTGCCGAAGGGCCGCTGAAGGACATTCTGGGCTACGAAGAGCGCCCCTTGGTGTCCATCGACTACCGCACCGATCCGCGGTCCTCGATCATCGATGCGCTGTCCACCCTTGTAGTCAACGGTACCCAGGTGAAGATCTACGCCTGGTACGACAACGAGTGGGGCTACGCCAACCGTGCCGCGGAACTGGCACGCTTAGTCGGCGCAGCGGAGTAAACGGCGATCATGAAGGCGTTGTCAGCCCTGTCTGCGGAAGTGCGTCAGTACCTGCTGGTTACCGGCAATTACTGGGCCTTCACCCTCACCGACGGCGCATTGCGCATGTTGGTGGTACTGCACTTCCATTCGCTGGGCTACACGCCGCTGCAGATTGCGGCGCTGTTCCTGTTCTACGAAGTGTTCGGCGTGATCACCAACCTCGTGGGTGGCTACCTCGGCGCCCGCCTGGGGTTAAACCGCACCATGAACATCGGCCTTGGCATGCAGGTCGTCGCCCTACTGATGCTCACGGTACCAGCAGCCTCGCTGACGGTGCCGTGGGTAATGGCCGCCCAGGCGCTCTCCGGCATCGCCAAGGACCTGAACAAGATGAGCGCCAAGAGCTCCATCAAGCTCCTGGTGCCGGACAGCCAGCAAGGCACCCTCTACAAATGGGTGGCCATCCTGACGGGCTCGAAAAACGCGCTCAAAGGCGTGGGCTTCTTCCTCGGGGGAGCACTGCTTGCGCTGCTCGGTTTCAGCCAGGCGGTACTGGCCATGGCGGCGGTGCTGGCCCTGATTTGGATCGGCAGTCTGATCCTGCTGAAAAAGGACTTGGGCAAGGCCAAGGCCAAGCCGAAATTCCGCGACATGCTGTCCAAGAGCCGGGCCATCAACATCCTCTCCGCCGCACGGCTGTTTTTGTTTGGTGCTCGGGATGTCTGGTTCGTGGTGGCTCTGCCGGTGTACCTGAACTCTGCGTTTGGCTGGGACTTCTGGCTGGTCGGTGGCTTCTTGGCCGCATGGGTAATCGGCTACGGCATCGTCCAGTCGTTTGCCCCCCACATCACCGGCAAGAAGCGTGGTCATGTGCCAGACGGCCGAGCAGCCTTCATCTGGGCAATCGCCCTGGCCGGGCTACCTGCGCTCATCGCCGTGGGCCTGTCGGCAGGCTGGTCAGCGCAAGTAGTGCTGCTGGGTGGGTTGATGCTGTTTGGTGTGCTATTCGCGGTGAACTCATCGCTGCACAGCTACCTGATCGTCAGCTATGCCAAGGAAGATGGGGTCTCGCTGGATGTGGGCTTTTACTACATGTCCAACGCCCTGGGTCGCCTGGTTGGTACGCTGCTCTCGGGCTGGGTATTCCAAGCCTACGGGCTGGGAGCTTGTTTATGGATTTCCTCGGCCTTCATGCTACTCGCAGCCCTGATCTCTATTGCTTTACCCAAGCACGTTGAGGTGATTGCAACGTCGCAGTAGTAAACAGAAGTAATTGCGTTTTTCTTAAGTAAAGGCGCAGTTAATGCTGCGCTAACCAATATCACCTAAACTCGCCCCTATGATCCGCATCCTGCGACTGTTCACTATCCTGATGCTCGTACTTTCGCTTCCTCTCAACGGGATGGCGGGAGTCGACTCAGCCATCGAGCCTTGCCCCATGCAAACCATGGGCATGCAGATGATGGCAGGGATGGAGCACGACTGCTGTCAGGACCAGGATCAGGGGAAAACCTCTCAGCACGCCAACAAGGCCTGCAAAATCGGCCAGGAATGCAGGACCGCAAGCACATTGCAGGTCAGCATGCTCGAGCCCGCGCTCACCTTCTCGACTCCCCGCCCTGTCGATACCTATGGCGAAGGCCTTCTGACCAGGCCCCCCCCCGATCATTGGCGTCCTCCCCGCACCTGATTCCTTCGTGAACCTCACACCATTGTTCTGCCTCGGCGGCTGAACGATGACATGCGCCTGTGCGCTGGTTTTTTCGAGGAATCATCTTCATGACTCCCCTATGTTCCCATTCAGGGCGGATGCTTGCTGCCGCCCTGACACTCCTGCTGCCGGTGCTATCCGCGCAGGCGAATTCGCTCACGCTGGACGATGCGCTGCAACTCGCCGAGCGCAACGCACCTTCGCTTCAAGCACGCCAGGAACAGGCTTCCGCAGCACGTCACTCAGTTGTGCCTGCGGGTGAATTGCCAGATCCACGATTGAATCTCGGTGTGCAGAATCTGCCCGTGGATGGCAGCGATCGATGGAGTACCAACCGAGACTTCATGACCATGCAGGTGGTCGGCCTTTCTCAGGAGGTGCCCAACCGCGACAAACGAAAAGCGCGGGTCGAAACCGCTCAGGCCACGGTCGAGCGGGCGGATGCCGAAGCGCTGTTCGAGCGTCTGAAAGTGCGTGCAGCCACGGCACAAGCCTGGATTACCGCGTACACCCTGCAACGCAAATTGCAGCAGTTCGACAATCTGTTCAACGAGAACCGCCTGCTGGCAGCGGCGGTACGTGCACGCCTGGCCGCAGGGGGCGGCGCTTCCGCCGACGCCCTGGCCCCGGGCCAGGAGGCCGCGCAGCTGGAAGAGCAGAAGGACCAACTACTGACCCAAGCCACCCAGGCCCGCGCCGCACTTAAACGCTGGATCGGACAGGATGCCGACGCATTACAAGCGCCGACGTTTCCGCAGTGGCCGGTACGCGCACCTGACTACCTGCACACCCTACACGCCCATCCGGAGTTGGCCGCCTACGGGGCCATGACCCGTGAAGCCCAAGCTCAGGTGCAGCAGGCCATCGCCGAGAAAAAGTCAGATTGGGGCTGGCAGGTTGACTACCAACGCCGCGGGCCTGAATTCAGCAACATGGTCAGCCTGCAGGTCAGTTTCCAGTTACCGCTGTTCAGCGGGTCGCGGCAGGACCCGATGATCGCCGCTCGCCAGGCCCAGGTGCGGCAACTGGAGGACGAACAGGAAGCGGCACTGCGTGAACACACCGCGCAGCTCGAAGCTGACCTGGCGGAATACCAACGCCTGCAAAGGGCGGTGACGCGCAGCCGCGAAACCTTGCTGCCGCTGGCCGAACAACGCGTCAGCCTGGCCTTGGCCGACTACCGGGCAGGCAAGTCGGCGCTGGAAGAGGTAGTCACAGCGCGGCGTCAGCGCATCGAGGCACGGTTACAGGATATCGACCTGCAAGGGCAGCTAGCGGCGACCGCCGCTCGCCTGCACTTCGTATATGGAGAGGTGCGTGCATGAACAACAGGTCTATCGGTTTGATCACAGCACTCGCCCTGGCCATTGGCACCGGGACAGGCTATTGGCTGGGGCATCCTGGGCAACCTGCACAAGCACCCGCAGCAACAGCGGAACAGAAGCCATTGTATTGGTACGACCCGATGTACCCGCAGCAACACTTCCCAGCGCCCGGCAAGTCGCCGTTCATGGACATGCAACTGGTAGCGAAGTACGCCGAAGAAGGCACAGGCCCCGCAGAGCCTGCGGTGCAAATCAGCCAAGGCGTACAACAGAACCTTGGGGTACGCCTGGCGACGGTGAGCCGTGGCCGGCTGCAGCGCAGCCTGCAGGTCAGCGGTGTGCTGGCCTTCGATGAGCGAGATTTCAGTGTGCTCCAGGCACGCACCGCAGGCTTCGTTGAGCGCACCTATGGCCGAGCCACGGGGGATGTGGTGGCCAAAGGCGCGCCTCTGGCAGATGTACTGGCTCCGGAATGGGCTGGGCTGCAGGAAGAGTTTCTCGCGCTGCGCCACTTGGGTGATGTGCAGTTGCTAGCTGCAGCACGCCAGCGCCTGCTGCTGGCCGGCATGCCGGGTGAACTGCTCGACCGGGTCGCACGCAGCGGCAAGGTGCAGAACCAGGTAACACTGGTCGCACCGAGCGCCGGGGTCATCCAGGCACTGGACCTGCGTCCAGGAATGACCGTGGCACCTGGCGCAACCCTGGCACGCATCAATGGCATAGCGAATGTGTGGCTCGAAGCCGCTGTGCCGGAAGCTCAGGCAAGTGGCCTGCACGAGGGGCAAGCAGTAGAGGCCCACTTGCCGGCTTATCCCGGCGAGACCGTTCTAGGCAAACTGACAGCTCTGCTCGCGGATGCAGACCTGCAAAGCCGTACCTTGCGCCTGCGTATTGAGCTGCCCAACAAAGATGGTCGGCTACGGCCGGGAATGACCGCGCAGGTTGCGCTGCGCCCAGGCGAAAACGCCGATGACAGCCTGCTGCTACCTGCCGAGGCCGTAATCCGCACCGGCAAACGTGATCTGGTGATGGTGGCCGAAGACCAAGGCCGGTTCCGCCCAGTGGAAGTGCTGCTAGGCCAGGAGAACGGCGGCCAGGTTACCATCTTGAAAGGCCTGCAGGCCGGGCAAAAAGTCGTGGCATCCGGACAGTTCCTGATCGACTCCGAAGCCAGCCTCAAAGGCATCGAGGCGACCACCGCCTCGGACTCACCGGCCGCCTCGCAACCGCCCGAGCTGCATGAAGCAGACGGTCGAATCGTGCAAATTGAAGGTAATCAGCTGACCATCGCCCATGGGCCTTTCGTCACCCTGGGAATGCCTGGGATGACCATGACTTTTCATGTGGCCGACCCCACGCTGATTACTGGGCTCAAGGTGGGTGAACGTATCCGCTTTGGTGTTCGGGAGCGCGACGACGGCATGGTCATCGAGCAGATCAATGCGCTGGAGGGCCAGCCATGATCGAAAAACTGATTCGTTGGTCAGTGAGCAATCGCATACTGGTTCTGCTCACCACTTTGTTCCTGGTGGCCTGGGGGATATTTTCGCTGCGCAGCCTGCCGATCGATGCCTTGCCCGATCTGTCGGACGCCCAAGTAATCATCCGTACCTCCTACCCAGGGCAAGCACCCCAGATCGTCGAAAACCAGGTCACCTATCCGCTGACCACCACGATGCTCTCGGTACCGGCCGCCAAGACCGTACGTGGCTTTTCTGCCTTCGGCGACAGCTTCGTCTACGTGCTGTTTGAAGATGGCACCGACGTGTACTGGGCACGCTCACGCGTGTTGGAGTACCTGAGCCAGGTTCAGTCGCGCCTGCCTGCCTCAGCCAAACCAGCACTTGGGCCGGACGCCACAGGCGTTGGCTGGATCTACCAGTACGCTTTGGTCGACCGCAGTGGCAGGCATGATCTGGCACAGCTGCGCAGCCTGCAGGATTGGTTCCTGCGCTTTGAGCTCAAGACTGTACCGGATGTCGCTGAAGTGGCAAGCATTGGCGGCATGGTCAAGCAGTACCAGGTGGTACTCGACCCGCTGCGTATGGCCAGTCTCGGCATCACCCAGGGCGAGGTCGCAAACGCCATCGGCAAGGCCAATCAGGAAACGGGCGGTGGCGTGCTGGAACAAGGTGAGGCGGAATTCATGGTGCGGGCCTCGGGCTACCTGAAGACGCTGGACGACTTTCGCGCCATCCCCCTGCGCTTGGCTGCCAACGGTGCACCGGTGACGCTGGGCGACGTCGCCCGAGTACAACTCGGGCCGGAAGCCCGGCGGGGCATCGGGGAGCTGGACGGCGAAGGCGAAGCCGTGGGCGGCGTGGTGATCCTGCGCAGCGGCAAGAATGCCCGGGAAGCCATCACCCGTGTGAAGGAAAAGCTCGAAACACTGAAGAAAAGCCTGCCCGCCGGCGTCGAGCTGGTGACTACCTATGACCGCAGCCAATTGATCGACCGCGCCGTAGACAACCTCAGTCACAAGTTGATCGAGGAGTTCATCGTGGTCGCACTGGTGTGTGCGGCCTTCCTGTGGCACCTGCGCTCGTCGCTGGTTGCGATCGTGTCATTGCCGGTGGGGGTGCTGATCGCGCTGATCATCATGCGGCACCAGGGCATCAACGCCAACATCATGTCTCTGGGCGGAATTGCCATCGCCATTGGCGCAATGGTCGATGCCGCTGTGGTGATGATCGAAAACGCGCACAAACGGGTCGAGGCCTGGCATGCCCGTCATCCGGGGCAGGTGCTGAGAGGAGCCGAGCACTGGCGGGTCATGACAGATGCCGCCGTGGAGGTCGGGCCGGCGCTGTTCTTCAGCCTGATGATCATCACCCTGTCGTTCGTGCCGGTGTTCACCTTGCAGGCCCAGGAGGGACGGCTGTTCGCACCCCTGGCGTTCACCAAGACCTACGCCATGGCGGCCGCGGCGGGGCTAGCCGTGACATTGGTGCCGGTGCTAATGGGCTACTGGATCCGTGGGCCATTGCCTGCCGAGCAGCGTAATCCACTCAACCGTGGGCTGATTCGCGTGTACCGGCCGGCGCTTGAGGTCGTACTGCGTAGGCCGTGGTTGACGCTGTTGGGCGCGCTGGCGATCTTGCTCAGCAGCCTGTGGCCATTGAGCCACCTGGGTGGAGAATTCCTGCCGCCGCTGGACGAAGGTGACCTGCTGTACATGCCCTCGGCCCTGCCAGGCCTGTCGGCGCAAAAGGCCTCGGAGCTGCTGCAGCGCACCGATAGACTGATCCGCACGGTGCCAGAAGTCGCCAGTGTGTTCGGCAAGGCCGGTCGCGCGGAGTCAGCCACCGACCCGGCACCGTTGGAGATGTTCGAGACCATCGTGCGGCTCAAGCCCAAGGATCAGTGGCGGCCAGGAATGACCAGCGAAAAACTGGTCGAGGAACTCGACCGGACCGTACGCGTACCGGGCCTGACCAACATCTGGATTCCGCCAATCCGCAACCGAATCGACATGCTCGCCACCGGTATCAAGAGCCCGATTGGCGTAAAGGTGGCCGGCAGCGACCTGGCGCAGATCGACCGCACGACCCTGGCCGTCGAACGGGTAGCGAAGACTGTACCTGGCGTGACCTCGGCACTGGCCGAGCGTTTGACCGGCGGACGGTACGTCGATCTCGACATCGACCGCCAGGCTGCTGCCCGTTACGGCCTGAACATCGCCGACGTGCAAGCCATTGTCGCCGGCGCCATTGGTGGCGAAACCATCGGGGAGACGGTGGAAGGCCTGG
Organism: Pseudomonas putida; assembly: GCA_041879295.1. Lineage (NCBI taxonomy): Bacteria > Pseudomonadati > Pseudomonadota > Gammaproteobacteria > Pseudomonadales > Pseudomonadaceae > Pseudomonas > Pseudomonas putida. The sequence goes on from CP047152.1 coordinate 3,729,516, forward strand.
CGCGTTACCCGATCAGCGTCCGCTACCCCCGCGAATGGCGCGATTCAGTCGAGGCACTGCGTCAGCTACCAATCTACACCGCTCAAGGTGCCCAGATAACCCTCGGCACCTTGGCCCGTGTGCGAATTGCCGAAGGCCCGCCGATGCTCAAGAGCGAGAACGCCCGCCCCTCTGGCTGGGTGTACATCGACGTTCGCGGCCGTGATCTGTCGTCTGTGGTCGCTGACCTGCGTCAGGCAGTTGACCGCGAAGTGAAGCTTGATCCAGGCGTCAGTCTGAGCTATTCAGGCCAGTTCGAGTATCTGGAGCGCGCCAACGCTCGGTTGGCCTGGGTGGTGCCGGCGACATTGGCCATCATCTTCGTCCTGCTGTATCTGACCTTTGGCCGCCTAGGTGAGGCGCTGCTGATCATGGGCACTCTGCCTTTCGCCCTCACCGGCGGTGTGTGGTTGCTGTACCTGATGGGTTTCAACCTGTCGGTAGCCACCGGCGTTGGCTTCATTGCCTTGGCCGGGGTCGCGGCGGAGTTCGGGGTGATCATGCTGATCTACCTGAATAACGCTTGGGCCGAGCGACAGGCCAATGGTGAGCCCACTCAGCCAGCTCTACTTGAGGCCATTCGCGAGGGCGCGGTACAGCGCATCCGGCCGAAGGCGATGACCGTGGCAGTGATCGTTGCAGGCTTGCTGCCCATTCTCTGGAGCAGCGGGACCGGCAGCGAAGTGATGAGCCGCATCGCCGTACCCATGGTAGGCGGAATGCTGACCGCCCCCTTGCTCTCTCTCTTCGTTATTCCCGCAGCGTATTGGCTGATCCAGCGCCGCGCTCTTGTAGTCACTCACGATTCCACACCAGGAGAAATCCGATGAAAAAGCTCTACCTCAGTGTTGCACTGCTCTTCGCCTTTGCATCAGGCGCACAAGCTCAAGACTCCATGGCCGGGATGAACATGGATGGTATGGATATGAAGGAAGCTCAAGCAGCACCTGCCGCTCACGCTGAAGGGATGGTAAAGGCCATAGACGCCCAGGGCGGCAAAGTGACCTTAATGCATGGACCGGTGGCGGCGCTGAAATGGCCAGCCATGACCATGGGCTTCAAGGCCACTGCGCAGCAGCTGGAAAAGTTGAAGGTGGGAGATAAGGTAGCGTTTGACTTCAGGATGGACGGCAGCAGCGCGACGATTATTGATATCCGTAAGGAGTAAATCGTCTAGCCCATAGCTATCAGCGAGAAACCGCCCACAGCAGTGATCGTCATAGGCAACTCCCGAGCAATGCTCGGGAGTTGGGCAGCAGATGACCACCTATCCCAACAAAACTCCCAGCTGTTCAGGTGATCACTTTGGGGAAATAGGGGAGCTCAGGCCTCCACCTTCACCAAAAAACGCTCGATCGCAGCAGCGGTGCTGCGGGCTGTACGGGTCACTCCGATCAAGGTCGCCGAGGCAGAACCAGTCCACTCGCCATAGCCGACCAGCCATAGTCTCGGCTCACTCACAGATTGGGTCCCTTCGACTTCTACACGTCCTTGCTCAGTAACAACCCCAAGGCTGGCGAGGTGTCCCAAGGCGGGTTTGAACCCGGTGCACCAGATCACCGCATCAACTGCGGTCTCCGAGCCGTCTGCCCAGACCACACCGTCAGGGGTGAAACGAGCGAAGGGCCTCACCGCGTGCAGAACGTCTCGCTCTCGCGCCTCCATTACAGGCGGGACCATTACCACATCGCCCAACCCGCCGACCGGCTGCTCAATAACACGTCCCTCCATCTGCGCTTTCCAGCGCTCCGTAGCCCGCTCGAACAGCACTCGGCCATCCACATCGTCAGGTAGGAAGAGTGGATCGGTGGGTGTTACCCAGGTCGCATTCGCTACTTTGGAAACCTCTGCGAGAATCTGCGCGCCGGAGTTGCCACCGCCGACGACCAGCACGCTCTTGCCAGAGAAGGCCTGCGGTTCAACGTAGTCAGCCGAATGCAGCTGTTGGCCACGGAACAACTCAGCGCCAGGGTAGGCAGGTATGTTCGGATTGCTCCAAGTACCTGTGGCACTGACCACAGCTTTTGCATCCCAATAGCCAGACTCTGAATGGACACGCAACGCGCCGGTAACGCGCTCGATTGAGGTGACGCGCACTGGCCGTTCGATTGGAAACTGATAGCGCGCCTCATACTGGGTGAGGTAGTCGATGACATGCTCGCGAGACGGATAGCCATCCTGAACAGCTGGCATCATCCAACCGGGAATGGAGCTCCACGTGGCCGGCGAGAACAGCCGCAGGGAATTCCAACCGTGTCGCCAAGCTCCGCCCGCCGCTTCCTCGGCATCGAGCATGATGAACGAAAGCTCCGTGCGGCGAAGGAAGTAGGCAGTTGCCAAAGCCGCTTGCCCCCCGCCAATGATGACTACATCCCACACCCGCTCTCCATAAGCCGTCATTCCAACCCCCTTCGAAACAGTGATGAAGCACATCATTTCAGAAAGCGGAGCTGAATTCTAACCAAAGCCATACCCAGCTCAGGCGCACTAAGTGGCACTGATCGCAACCGACTGATCAATCCGAATGCATCTGGGTAGTCGAGTCGAATGCAAGCAGATGGTCAAATGACTACAACTACCCTCCGGTCCTCCTCCCGCATGTCGGTGGCTAGCTCTCGTCAAATCGGCAGCGCTCAACGCGCCTTGCCGGCGGGGCAAGATAGTTTGTAGCCTACGGGCTCCCTCAACGGAGAAACCTGATGTCCTCCAGCAACGAAAGCAACACCCCTGCCGAAGGTTCTACCAAAAAAGACGACTCGCTCCCGATGCTTGAGTTGACGGTGCTCAACCCCAACTTCTCTTTTGACTCAAAGGAGCGGGATGTCGCGGCTGCCCTCAAACGTCTCCCCAAACTACGCGCTGACCTGCACGCTGACCTCGTTCGACTGATCGATGAGGGCAAGTCGATCGATGAGGCAGTGCGAATCATCAAGCGCAAGATCGATAGTGAACCCAAAGGGCCAGGCGAGGATTGATGCATGCGGCCCCGCGTGAAAATTCCCGCGGGGCCACCTTAGATTACTGAGCCGTGAAAACGAAAAAACTCACCAAAACATTGCGATTAGCGTCGCCGTTCGGAGCCCCGCATGATCATGCAAGGTGTGTTGGGTGGACGCTTACGGCCGCTTTTTTTGCCAATCCAAATCTACTGGCCAGCCGAGCAGTGAATTCTAAATATCGCCTACCAGCTCACAGGCGCGAGCTGGTGATGACTACTCCAGCGTGTTCACTCCCCTAGTTCAAAGTCCATAGCCTCCAACACAGCGACAAGGGCTTTATCACAACCCTCGGCAAGGTGAAAAAACTGGGCTCGAAAATTGCCATGGGTGGTGCGGGCTTCTCGAATGGCGACCACTTTCTTTTCGTGGGTCGCATGACCTCGAATCTCATTGCGAAGCTCATGAAGCTTTCTCATGGGCGCCAGAATTTTCCTGGCTTCTTCCGCACTGATTGAACTTGCCACTAAGATTTCGTACAGCAACTTAAGCGAGCGCCAGGTTGACTCCAGTACGCACCCTTTTCCTTCAGCAACTTTGCGCAATGGCTTGTCGAGAAAACCTTCTACCAGGCATTGATCAAGAGCCATGATTTCATCACCCCATTCCTTAGGTGAGTCTGTGGCGGGAGCTAGCACGCTGTCGATCAACTCCTCGCCTCGGGGGTTCCACCATACTGGCTTACGTTTGTCCAGTTCACGCACCTTTCGCTTGAGGGCATCCAGTGGCTGATACTCGGTGTACCAATCACCTTCAATATCCGTTCGATTTGCTCGCTCAGAGATTGGCGCCTTTGGCCATTCGTTGAAGGCCTTCCAGTACAGCTGTTCATCGAAGGGAAGTTTCGACAGATCCCAGATCCATGCATGAACTTGCCCAGCCTCATTGATATCGTAAGACTTGAGGGTCCAAGCTCCTCTGCAAGAAATGCTCCGGTCTTCCAACGTGTATTTTTCCGGATCTCCTTTAAAGCGATTAAGCACCTCTGCCCTGAAAAAAGCAGGCGATATCTGCCAGGGAAGATCACTGTCCTCAAAATAACTGACAATGTGATCGGGGCTGCAAGAGGTCTCGACTTGACGATCGTTCTTGCGGTCATAGATTTTAAAGACCGCATACTCACGATCCGGATCACCATCAAAATCCTTGCGCCACACCTCTTCTTGCTCTTCAACCGTGGTCTTTGGCCTGACCACCATGGCTCCATGCGCGAAGCTCGCTCGGCTTATCGATCCACCATGAAAAAAAAGATCCGACTCGTCTCGGTGATATCGAGTTGCGCCATGCCAGCTGTCGAAACTGCCAGGCACGTATCTGGTGAAATCAAATTTCAAGACCAGCGCCAAGTCCGCCAGAGCCATGTAGTTGTCCAAGTCTTTACGAAGAATTGTGACAACCTCGCGACCCTCTATCTGATCGGGAATTGCCAAAGTCAGAATCCTGATGACATCTTCGATGTCGCCATCGCCATTGAGCCGACAGTACGCCTTCCGCTCTTCTACATAATGGATGTCGAGACAATGTACGAGCTTTTGGTTAATTTCGATCGGCGTGGGTCCGGTATGAACCCCCTCAAGGCGCCGACGGATGACAAGTGGTTCCCCCCCAGCTAAGGGAGATCCGCTGTCCTCAGGGAAAGCGGGCTCAATATAGACACGATGTCCTTCACCTGAGCTCCAGGACCTTTGAATGCACCAGGTTGCATTGGTAAATAGCGTAAGATTTTGTAGCGCACCCCCATCTGGCGGCGTGACATTTTCAGTTGGGGCGAGCGCCCCCACGATAAGCAGGAACGGTGCGCTCGCGTAAATCACAATCTCGTCTGAATCCGAGTTTGCTGTCATGTAATGCACAGCCTGCTCGGCATATACATACCAGGGATCGTCTTGATCCTCCGGAGCCGTCGCCAAAGCAATCAGGGGTTTGGTATCGAAACGACGCATGCCCACTCCCGCAAGCTAGTTGATGATTTCAGGTTTTTGATCGGTAAGCCTGATCGTGCAAAAAGATGATCGCAGATGCAGTCATGTTCATCGTGTACTTCGCCACGTGCTCCGGCACTACTTTTTGCAACTCCCCGGCACCATGCGACGTGCTCAATTTGTTGCGGAGCGTGCCGACGGTCATCAGTGGCTGCTCCCAGAAAGATTCCAGCGCAGTCTTCTCCATGATGGTACGAATGAGCTTGGAGGTTGTGTCTCCCTGGGAATACCCGAAACCCTTCTGGCCACAGATCACTTTCATAACACTCTCATAGCTGCTGTTGCACTTGGTAACGCAGTCGCCGAATTTTCCGTGCCGAAAATCCTCAAGAGCTGCCATGAACTCGGAATTGGCATTAAGGAAAGCTGGCTGACGTAAAAGCTTCAGGGCGGGCTCAATAGCCGTCTCGTGAACAGCCTGGTTTTCCCTTGGAATAACCTTCGCGTGCTCACGGATTCCGGTGAACTTAGTGAGTTCTCCCCTATACATTTCCTCAGTGGTTTGCCATACCGGTTTCGTAACGAAATAGGGAAGATCGTCAATGTTCAAGAACTCGTTCAAGCGGTCAATCACAGGCTCATGGTAACCCCCGATGTAATTCCATCCTTCCTGATGGACAAGATACTCAATGGCATCAAGAAAATGAGGGTCACTGCAGGTGCGCAGAAAGTTGAATGCGTCATCGGCGTAAGAAAGGTTCTTGTTTCCGGAAAGGTTATGGCGCCCAGTGAGATAGGAGAGCTTATCGTGTAGAAACTCAAGAGTTTCGCCCATTCCGGGGCCCATGTCTCGGATGAGCATGAACGTCCGTTGCCGAAATTGCTCTGTAAGCTGCTTTTTCGGCTGGCTCTGGTTTCCTTTACGTCGCGAAAAAACGTTGAAAATATTCCCTATCACCGCTGTACCCTGCCTCCGTTCAAAGGAACATCATAGACAGGAACGATGCCCGATTGCCATCACAGTGCTTGGACCGCTGCTGTCGCGAGCCAGCACGATACGGGTGGCTTAAAAAATGAAAACCAAGGAGTCATCGATGCTAGATCGGATCGCGGAATGGAAGCGGGTTTTTGAGGCCGAAGAGAACGCCATCACTAAGGCGTTGAATCAAATGACGTGGGACATCGCGGCGTATTCATGTGTCGTAGAAATGGTACGCCAAGCTCCCACGGTCTGCGGCGAAAAACAGCTGAACGTTTTGATCATGGACATGCTAGCTAGCGGATTCTGGGCAGGAACCATGCAGGGTATCCGTAGACTCGTAGAGGTCGAACCTATTCGCGGCCCGAGGAGCGTGTGCTCATTAGGTAGCTTAATCGCCGACATCCGCGCCTCGCGTGGAAAGCTCACGCGCCTGGTATACGTCAGGGATATCGCTGAGCTGAATTACAATTACCGCAGCACACACGCCGCTTATGACAAATTTGCCACTGAGCAACTCCAGCAGGGAAAGCGATCGTACTGGGTGCCCACGAAATATCACTATGAGCTCGCGGTTAAGCGGCACGAGGAGTTTGACTGGCTAAGCGGGGTGAGCGCAGGTGCATCCAGACCGGATGATCTGATACGGATCGAGGTATTCGACATGTTGGAGTCCCGCCTAGGCCGGCTATCTTCCGTCATTGAACATGTGAACGTGGACATCGCACACGCTGCAACTGAGGCTAGTCGGCAAGGGCGCATATTAGAGCGGTGGGGCCTGGCAGATGCCAAGCAAGCTTTGCGTGAAATTGCAGAAATTGCTCAGGTGGTGGGCTCCTGGTTCTGCTACAGCGGCGCTGGCACTGTTTTGCCCTTCGCCGAGTTCGATCAGTTCGCTCATTTGGACAGCCCTCTTTTTCAAGGTGACCGCGCCAAGCTGCAGGAGATATGGACGGACTTTGATCGTGAAGCACAATCATGGCATCTGGTCGATCCCACAGAGTGGATGCAGAGCCAATAGCCAACACAGAAGAATCAGAAAAGCCATTGGCCAACCTCGCTCAGATATCCAGCCCCTGCAGGTCCTCGCAAAGACTGTCGACCTCGACGCTCGCTAGCTCATTACGCACAGCTTTGCCAAAGCAACGGATGATCAATTGGCCCGATCAGGGCCCTCATGCGTCCTTTGCGCCATATCCTGCATGGCATTTGGGGCATTCCCACTGACCGACAAATCGAAATTCGCTGGCCAGGTCGGTCAAGCGCATCTTGCGCTCATCGCTGTCCCAGCAAGCAGTGCAGAAGCGACCGACTTCGCCTTCAAAGGTATAAACCCCCTCAGAGTTGTAGGTGGGTTTACCTTTGTCTCGCTGCTCAATCACCTGCTTGAGCCTGACTATCTCCTCTTGCGCCAATGCTAATTTTATCTTCAATTCCCCAGACTCAAGCTTCGCATCAGCCAAGGCGCTGTGAAGATCCGCCAGTATCATTTTGAAGTCCGCATCTTCGAGCTTTTTCGAGAGGTCTCGCAGCTTCCCTGACGCTTCAAGCGCCTGCTGAATCAGTGCCATCAAATCCATAGAAATACACCGCCTTGCTTAGTGGTATCGGTTGAGCGCATACAGTTGACAGATTGTAGGTGTGAAAGCGAAAAGGGTCGGACTTTTAGCCGCTCAGCCAGCCTGTGCTGGAGGCCTCACCTGATGGCGATCTTGACCACCATCACCGTACCGGCGGAAACTCATCGGCGACTTCAACCTTGGAGCTGATTATGGATGAGCATCGCGACCCGCCTGTACGACTCGACTATTTCCGCTTAGTCAAACGCCTCAACGAACATCTAGCCAGCCTTGGTCAGGAGCGCATAGATGAGGACATGCAGGAAGCATGGGCCGGGTACTTCCAGGAAATAGCCATCACTCAGGACGAAATCGACATTATCGGTCCTTGGTACATTAAGCATTACTCCATAGGTCTCTCGATTCCTTCGCTACGTCAGTACGTGGAGCATCTTCGTAGACACTCCACCTTGCCAGACCAGCGTATCACTGGCGGAACCGAAAGCGATGCGGTCACCATCCTCGAAGCATGCGCAGCACTGGGACTCGATCGATACCGACTTTCCGACGCGCTTTTCCAGGCTGCCGCATTGGTTCATCACGCGGCCTATCGTGTGGATCTTCCAAACATTGATCCAGAAGATATCCGGCAGGAGATAGAGAGCCGCGCACGGCTCGCAGACTACTTCTCTCGTGACATTCTTAATGAGGCCCAGAACGGTGTCGGGGCCGCAGCCAAGCTGGGAAGAACGCTTTTTCCACGTCATTGAGCATCATTTGATGCCCCCATGGTGATGCGCCAGGGCAGGAGGAACAACTTGAGTACCACTCGCGATTTAAGCAAGCCCCTACTAGTGATCGATGGTCCCGACCAAGGCGACTGGCGCGCTTGGCCGAAAGACTCTTTTGTTTCTGTGACGGTGTGGGATAGCAAACGAGTCAGCGAGCAGCCACCGCCGGTCACTTACCGTCTGCGTCACCATGCCTGCCAAGGTCTGGTGTGGGCCAGTGAAGATGGGCAGGACCTGAGCGATCCGGCTCAATCTTGAGTGCTAGCAATAACCGGAGTGATGCGTAGTCAGAAACGGTAATCGACCCCAAGGCTAGCGCTGCGGGGAGCCCCTGGGTAGTTGGAGTTGTCGCTGCTAGCTTTGGCAGATACGAAGTACTCTCGATTCCACGGTTTGTCGCCGCTCACATCGTAATCCTGACCGCAGTATCCACCTGCCAAAGCGGCTGTCGTATTCGAACCGGTCGATACCTTCGAAACTCGTCGTAGGGAGGCTCGCCTTTGGGACCTTCATCTGCCGCCGGAGGCAGTGGGATGCGGCATCCGAGCCAAAACACTCGCGGTTGATCGGAAAAACAAGCGTCGTAAGCTGAGTGCCGCATACTGCTATCTGCGCTTTGAAAATCCCTGATGGATTCCAGCCCTCTGTGATGCTGCGGTCTGTAGCCCCTTAGCTGGAGGTGCTTATGAGCACTCCCTTTGCGCGCATCCAATCTAGGTGCAAGCCTGCCGCTGCATCGGACACGACTGACAACAAGGTAGCCTTGATTGCCACCTTGTCGATTGAGGCCAATTCAGACCGTACGATCGATGCGTACCTCGGCGGGCTGCAGATGTACAACGACCTTTTCGAGTGGAGGCTAAACGAATATCCCAAAAAAGCGCTCGACTTCATTATCGACTGCTTCCTCCCCGCAGAATCGGTACCCCAATCGATTTTGGAGAAAGGCGTTTCTGCAGGCAGAATCCGCTCTAAGCTTTTCCAAACCGGAGACTGGATATCAGCCAAGCAGTGGATTTATCTGGCATCGTCCTCCAACCCTGGCGTCGAGATAGACCCTGATGAGTTGTTGGCCAATGGGAAGATTTTTTCTCTAAGACCGGGTAAGGTTGATTTTTTCCCTACATACGGCTTAGACGGTCGCAATGGATACCAACCGATCCACATCCTTTGCGATGTGTTGTCGGTGCTATCTGCCCGGATGAACGCCTGGTCAATCGCAGTATGGTTCCAGTCCGAAAATAGTTCTCTCGGCGGTGTCGCGCCGAAAGTATTGCTGGCGTTCGCACCAGACAAGGTCCTGGCGGCGGCAAAGGGCAAACCTAGACGGAATCGTGTGAGCAGATAATTGTATTCAGATCCCGTGTAAGGGTTTAAAACGTGTCTCGACCCGGTGTCCGTGGCCGACGATGTTTTTGAGGGCGCTCTGCCATATGCGTATGCGACGCTCGGCGCCTGAAGCACTATACAACTGCCGAATGGCACTTGAAGGAATATAAGATGAGCAGCAAACAAGCACCTCCGAGGCACCACATTCAACGACCTCTCTTCCGCGATTGCTATTCGACAGTAATCAGGGCAGTTGACGCCCGCTATGACGTACGCGGCTATTTGCTGGCGGAACTTGTGAAGCTATGCTTAAAGAATCGAGCGACAATCCCGCCTGCCAGACGCCGTTACTACGAATGCAATGTTCAGGAGCAAGCCATAACTTATTTGGAGCAATGTACGAGTCGTCTACTATTTGGCCCTAATGGACGATTCTCGCCCGACGAGTACCGATACAGCCAATATTGATGTTCTTGAGGGTTCAGCTCAAGCGTGATTATTGACCCAATACCAATTTAACCATCAAAAAAATCACTACCGGAACCGCCGCGTCTGGATTGAGAACATGACACATCCAGTTACCAGTACACGCCATATTCGATTCGTAGTAAAAAATCCACTACTTGTTCGAAGCCAGAATGACTAACAAGCAACGCACAAGGTGAATTCCAGCCAAGGCCTAACGCCCGATCAGACATCCAACGCGTCGCAAGGGCTCGCCGTCCGAACACTCGTTGCGCCACAGATAAAATCCAAGCTTTTCGCCATTCGTAATAGCGCTGATCAGCGGACCAACATCCCAATTGAGCAGCCTCGTTAGGGCCGATGAGGCGAGCCGGTACCATTGTCAAAGCTCCTCTAGGCCAGGCCAAAAACCATAGGAGCAGCATGTTAACTCAGATAAGTCTGGAGCCAGAAGCCTGGAGCGAATGTCACCTTGAGGGTATTTTTCAAGAGATCAAGCAGGCGGAGGATTACATCAACCGATCGATTTACCCTGACCAGCTTGCATCCTAGCCGCACAGGTCTGTGGGCAGAAGCGATTGCGGGGTACATCTCAGCTCGGTCGCTATCCGATAGAGCTTCTCAATAGTCAGATTCACCTCCCCTCTCTCTATACGCCCTATGTAGCTCCGATCCATCTGGCAGGCGAAAGCTAAAGCGTCTTGCGAAATCCCAACCATCACTCTCTGCTCTCGGACTTTGCGTCCTAGAGCCCTCGCCAACTTTTGCATATCCGCCTCGGTGTACATAAGGCGGGACTATCAGCGTTTGCGGGTTGATCGGCGACGGATTATAATCCGCATTTGATGTATTTCTGCTAGCTAGGTGCCTGTATGAAACCGGCTTCATTCGCTCTCGACAGGCACGTCTATGAGCTTCTACAAAGCGGCGAGCTAGACAGCTTTACCTGTCGCGGCCTTCGAGACGCCTATGCCCGGTCATATGGCGTAGCGCGCGAGCATACTTCTGATCTCCGGCGCTATATTTTTAGGCAGATCCTCCGCCTCGAAAGGATCGAATGGGTCGTACGAGACCCAGAAAAGCGCGGCCGCGACCAGCTCTATCACCTCCAGGATCTACCACCTTCAGTCAACCTCCGCTTGATTGACGAGGGGTATCAATTCTTCGCCCCTCGCGCCGAGCTACCTGCGGACGACACCGAAAAAGGTGCCTCGACCAACGAGCACACAGCTCGACGTCTCCAGGCAATGGTCAAAGAAACCCGATTGGACTTCCTCACCTCAATGGGCGAAGCGGAAAGGTACAAGCAACTGTTGGAAGACCTGCCACACCTCCACTCGAAGCTGGAAAGCGACTACGTGGAAGCGAGAGATCGTAGCTCCCGCCTGCTAGGTCACCTCAAAGCGGTCGAAAAAACCCTAAAAATACTAGGTATTGAATGAGCAGTGTTCTAAGAGAGTGGCAGACCTCATGTATCGAGAAAGCACTACGACACTTTCAGGTAAATAGGCATTTCTTTTGCCAAGCAACGCCAGGAGCAGGCAAGACGAGAATGGCTGGCGAATTGGCAAAAGAGCTGCTCAAAAAAAATGTTATCGATCTTGTGTTGTGCTTCGCGCCGTCCTGCCAAGTAGTCGATGGTTTCAGGGCTACGTTCTCAAAAATACTTGGGCGTCGAATGGACGGATATGTGGGAGCAATTGGTGATGCTTCTACTTACCAAGGCATGGATACGAAAGGTGAGGAATTTTGGGACCTATTTGAACAGTATCGGATATTAGCGATATTTGACGAAATTCATCACTGCGCGGGTTATGACCTTCAATCCAGCAACACTTGGGGAGCGACAATTATATCCAAAATACAAAATCAAGCGACATTCACTTTGTCTTTGTCGGGCACGCCTTGGAGAACAGATGATAAAGCCATTGCACTTGGACGCTACTCAGCGCCTGCTGGAGCGTTGGCCCGTGATTATCACTATGGACTTCAACAGGCTATTGACGACAAGATTTGTAGATCCCCGAGAATAACCTTAGTTGACAACCACAACCTACAGTTAACCCAAAAAAACCAACAGAGCCGACTAACATCTAATTACGACAGCTTCGCCCATTTACTTGAAAGCTCACCGCTTTGCTTTGAAGACATTCTATGGAATGAAGACGTAATAGATCATATTCTCGACCTAGGCTGTCGAAAACTATCTGAAATCAGGAAAGGAAACCCATCTGCTGCTGGACTTATCGTTGCATCTGACACTAATCACGCTAAGTTAATCGAGAGTAAGCTCAAACGCCGCGGCGAAAACTGTCGCGTGGCTACGTCGAAAACTGGTAGCGCTCAAGATAAAATCAACGAGTTTAGATCTGGGATTGGTTGCTGGATTGTTGCGGTAGGCATGATTAGCGAGGGCACTGACATTCCTCGCTTACAAGTATGCTGTTACCTGAGTCGCATTCGCACAGAACTGCACTATCGTCAGGTCTTGGGCAGAATTCTCAGACGAACAGGGGTCAACGATGATCAAGCTTGGTTATTTGTGGTAGCCGAACCTTCACTTATAGAATACTCGCGACGGCTCTCTGATGATCTGCCTCAAGACCTGGCTGTTATCAGCATGCAGACTGTACCGCGACCCCAGGAGAAAGAAGCTTTAACAGGCGGAGAAAACAAAGGTATCGACACCTGGCCGATCCTCACAGCCGATACTGGCCGCCCCTCCAAAGTGGATTACCTTGAATCTGCTCCAAATTCGCACTCATCAACGAGCTACGAATTGAGCGTATCGTCACAGTTTCGAGCCGAACTGTTAGAAATCTCATAGACTTAGATTAGAGCGAGCCTTAAAACTAGCCAGACTACACAATTGCGCATACCAAGAACTAGTCTAGACTATGAGTGCAGCTCTGCGAACATCGGTTTGCAATAAGCTTTTGAAAACCTAGATACAAAACCTGCTTACGATCCTAACGATACTTGCCAGGTAATTGCGATGGCTTACATCATAAAGATTAAAGCACGCTACCAAAACGATCAAACCGGCCGTACCATTAAGCTCCCTGCTTTATGGACCGAAAGCGGCGTATTAGTATCACACCTTCGCTACCTGGCTGACAACAGCAAGAAGAGCTCATCCTGGAAAGAGAAGTCCACACAAGCCGTTAAGCTACTAATAGAGTATATTAATGCCAATGTGGGATTATTTAAGAAAACAACAAAACTTCTCGCATCATTTGCAAGAGCTTTAGAAGAGGGCACCGTAGATCCAAGAACATTAAAAGACCCCTCGCAACTCTTTTGGCTACCAAAATCTAGCGAACACTGCTCAGACCTCCTGTTCCTAATAACAGACTATACCGACTGGCTAAGCCGTCAAAGTGACTTTAAAATAAAGCTCGCCAATCCTTTCAGACAAGCCACCTCTACGGAGCAGCGGATGAACTGGTGCGCCTTCCACAATAAACGAAACAGAGTCTTTTTGAATCACCTTGTGGACCCGGACAAACACGTCGAAGCGTTAAGCACCATTCGCGAAGTAACAGGACCACAGCGCCCCACCGAAAACATTGCACCCGCGAAAAGATTTCCTGAAGACAAAATTGATCTCTTGATGAAAGCGGGATTTATTATTCTGAACACCAAGAAGTCCGACATGCCGCGCCCTGACTACAAGGGCCAGGCATTAACGCTGCTCATGCACTACGGAGGCTTGCGCAAATCTGAAGCACTGCACCTTTACTTGTCAGATATCATTCTAGACGAGAAAAAAAACGAGGCCATTGTAAGGGTCTATCATCCGTCTAACGGAAAGTCACCTGACGAGCAATACCCTACCAGAAAGCAATTTTTAGCAATACATTACGGGCTATTGCCCCGAACTGAATACCTGAAAACAGAACGGCTGCATTTAGGGTGGAAAAACCCAGTACTTGACAACAAAGATGGTTACTTTTCAGTTCAGTTCTTCCCACCCCATAAAGCCGCAGAGTTCTTGAGTGTATGGATTAAGTATCTTAAAGAACAGCGCACCGACCCAGATTCATCACACGACCACCCTTATGCATTCACCAATTCAAAGGGAGAGCCTGAAACTCTAAAAAACGCCCAACGCCTACATAAGTCGGCTGTGGAGCGAATTGGCCTACTGCACCGAAAATTAGTTGGCACAAGCGAGCACGGGCATCGGCACAGCTATGGATACAGGCTTCGAGAAAATGGATTCAATCAAATTGAAATCCAAAAGTGCATGCACCATAGAAGCCCCGATTCATGCTTAGTTTATATTCAGCCGACACATGAAGAGATACGACAAAAAATGTCAATAATCGATAAAAGCAGCCTACACTAAATCATTATTTCTGCGGACTCAAGGTGAGGCTCCATGCCAGAAAAAATAAAATACGCAACCTTACTCGAAGTTAAAGCCGCAGTTAGAAAGCTTGGTATAAAAAATAGCAGAGCCTACAGACTTCGCTGGCAAGAAGATCCTAGGCTACCGGCCAACCCTTATATTGATTACGCCAGCGAATGGCTCTCATGGTACGACCTCTGTGGTAGTGAAAGGCCAATTGAGAAATATCTGACGCTTGCAGAGGCACGTGAGGCCGTAGCTCGCCTAGGTATATGGACAGTGGCCCACTATTCAACTGATCACCATAAAGACCCAAAGCTCCCAGGCGACTTGCGCTTTTACCCGAACTTTAAAGGGTGGCCAGAGTTTATTGGCAAAAGCATATATAAAGATTTCTATAAAACACTCAGCGAAGCTAGTAGAGCAGCGCTTGCGCTCGGCATCAATAGCTACCACCAATACACTACGCTAAAAAGATACAAAGCAGACCCAAAACTGCCTGCAAACCCTAGCACCATCTATCCAGACTGGCAGAATTGGAAGCATTTTTTCGGAACAAATCATTTAGTCCCAGTTTATGAAAGTTATGAACTGGCCTCTGCAGCCGCTATATCCTTAGGAATCCAACACTCAAGTGAGTATTTCACTCGCCGAGAGGAAGACCCGAAATTACCTATTCACCCCCAGACCCGCTACAAAGAGCGATGGGAGGGCTGGGTAAATTTCCTCCATCCTGGTAAAACTAGGAAAGTTTACGAGACCTTTGAACAGGCTAGAGCTGCAGCCCGCAACCTGAATTGCAAGTCACGAACAGATTACTACACAAAATTTAAAGAAGACTGGCGTCTGCGCAGAGATCCAACAAGTGTTTATACGGATCAATGGACGTCATGGAAGGACTATTTAGACCTAACAGTACAATATGAAACGCTACATGAAGTGCGCATAGCTGCACAGAGATTAGGCATCAGCACAAAGCGACAGTATGAATTAAATTACCACAACGACCCGCGCCTTCCAAGCAACCCGGAACAATTCAAAAATGAATGGAAGTCGTGGATTCACTTTTTCTTACCCATTGCTTACGACTGCCTTGACGACATTAGAATAGCAGTAACTCGACTCGATATAAAAGACAGTCAGGATTACCGCAACCGCTATAAACTCTACCCTCCATTACCCGCCCACCCTGAACGGGTATTCCGAGACGAATGGAAAAGCTGGTATGACTTATGCTCTATCAGAACGTTTTACACTTTCGATGAAACAGTAAAACTAATTCAGCCTCTTAATCTTAACTCCTTACGAGAATATAGAAAACATGTGAAGTCCTCAGGAGACAATAGATTACCGTACACTCCGGACAAAGTATATTACAGAGACTGGACCACCTCGTATGCGTTTCTCGGAAAGACGGAGCCATTTTCAGAAAGCTCGATAGATGCTGACCATTCGAAGTGGCTGGAGGATTTAAATAGCTTCATGAAAGAAGCTCGTGGCGGACGGGGAAAACAGCTAGCAATCTGCCGTTTTTTGGCAACTTACGTGCAGCCAAACGCATACGGAACCACACCAGGAGAATTCCTCTCAAACAAGTCTATAGAATTACAACATTTCAAAAACTATGTAACCTCCACAACCCCAGAATATCTTAGACGAAGCTTCGTCATGGCCATAAACGAATTCATGCGATTCATTATCCGCGAGCAATTCACGCTTGAGGATGACGAGACTGGTGAATTGATAATCGCAGACGGAATAAGCAACCCATTACGCGGCAGCGAAACAGAATACTCAGGCACGACAAGCAGTAGCGGCCCTGGCGAAACATCTAAACCAGCTTTGGCCTATCAATATGTTGCAGCCCTGCAAAAATGGATAGTTCCAGATACTGCAACCAGCTTCTCTGACTTAACCCACCTCCATAATTTCGACGCTGACTGGGTAGAGATCGATCTAAATAATTTCAAATTGGATAACAGCGATCCTGATCTCATTACACGCTGGATTGGAGGAAAGTTTAAAGCATGGTTTCCAATGTATTGGATGCAGGTACTCACCCTAGTTTCGGTCCCCTCCAGAGGTAGACAAATTGCATACTGCGACTCAGGGGAAGGCGATGAGTACATCCCAATTCATAATGACTGCAAGGTTTTCTGGGCTAAAAATGAAGGTCCGCTTTCAGGCATAACAAAAAATCAAGGCTTCATAAAACGATATCCTGGCGATCAATGCGGAATGTTTGTTACTAGCAACAAGACCAGTATTGGGTATAGCGGCTACAGTGTGCCATGGATACCCCCTCATTTGCTCCCATGGATAATTAAGCTCCGTCAGTGGCAGGCAAAATATAACCCAATAATTCGCCCTATGCCATGGATTGAATGTATTCGCACCAACCTGAATGAAAGCCAGCGTCATGCCAAAGGTGCTAATTGCTTCTTGTTTCGTCTCTTCGGGGCTGAAGAACCTGGATCCCCAACAAATATACTAACCCCTCGACTCGCAGCCGCACTTTATTACTCACAACCTCGGGACTTACCATTAGCCACGCTGACAGGCCCCAGAGAGAAACTAAGTTGCTATTCGTCTATTTATACTCCACACAGCATGAGGGTAAGCCTTATCACGGCATACGTCCATGAGTTTGGGCTACCCATTGAAATCACCATGAAGATTGCTGGGCACAGTTCAATCGTGATGAATTTGTACTATGTAAAAATCGGAGGAATTGAATTACAACGTCGATTTTCAGAAGGTGAGAAGCGCGCGCTTCAGAATCAAGTATTTGTTGCACAGAGCATGATCGAACAGGGCAGAATCGATCAAATCCAAGGGCAATTAGTCGCAAACAACCAAGATGCCCTCGAGCTGATATATAGGCAAAAATCTCCGGGCAGCTATTTATTTCGAGACTACGGCTTTTGCCCATATGCAGGTGCTAGGTGTGATGACGGAGGATCGCTCGGTAAAGGTGATATTTGGTTGCCGGTGCCAGGCGGGTATCTAGGCAGTCAGAACTGCATAAGATGTCGCCACTTCGTAACCGGCCCTGCATTCATAGGTGGCCTGCTAGCTCTAGGTAATGAAATATCGCTAGAAGTAAATCTTCAATTCACAAAATACGACGAACTCCAAGCCAAAGCTGAAGAGTTAAGATCCGAAATTGACAGTCGGGATGAGCGAGAGTATGAATTAAGCAAGTACGGAAAAGACATTGAAGCCCGAGACCTAAGTCTAGAGGCTAAGCATCGAAAACTGCTAGCCGAAGCTGAGAGTGCAGCTAAAAAACTTGATGTATTGATTTGTGATGTGCAGGCTAGCGCAAGCCTAATAAAGCAAATCGAGCAGGCTACCCTTACAAAATCCAAGTCCGAGCCTCAAGACTCACTCATGCTTATTGTGCAAGAGGGTCATGAGCTTAGGCTCGCGCTAGAAGAAACCACTCACTTTCATCAGTTAAGCGAGGTATGTGAAAATGCCGAGATATATGAATGCGCTTCTGCCCACTCTGCCTTGGCCGCAAGATCCCAGCTGTTGGACAAAATGCTTGAAGACAATAATTCCCCGCAGCGAATGTTCAGGCTAAATAAGGAGCAGCAGCTTTTAGTTGGCAATCAGATCGCAAGACTCTTGATATCACGACTCAGAAGCTGGGAACGTATCGACTCACTAATTGAAGGGAAATTCAGGCTGGCCGAACTGGTTGGACTTGAGAGCATCTCTCTTAAAGAAATCAGCGATGCCTTTATAAATAACGCAAGAAACTTGCCTCAGGTTTAAAATCATGACGCCATCTGAAACCCTGAGTAAACTAAAGAAAAATTGCAGCTTAAAAAAACAGCATACTCTGGACGCAGTGTACGAGGTATGCAATGAGATGCTATCGAACGGCGAAAAGAACTTTTCATTTTCAGCCATTGCACGCCTAGGCATTGATTGTGGAGTACCAAACGCTCAAAGCATGCGAAATAGTTCGGGCCAAGCATATCGCGTGCTAATACAGGCATTCAAAGAGGCGGCAGGTCCGGCCCACCATGACCGAGCACCGTCAGATTGGATAGACGCGATAAAAGATGGTAAGGCTAAATTTTTGGCGCGAGCCCAAGAGGCTGAGAATCATCGCCTCCGAAGACTGCTGAGAGAAATTACGCCGCCCAATCTCGAAATCCGGGTTGATGATCGCACTCCGTTTTCATCCGAGAATAAATTATCAGAAATAGAACGCAGAGCTCTTTTGTATTTAATGTCAGAAGAGTTCAGGCTACAATGGGGCTGCACACTGGGCAAGCACGGCGACTTGATTGACAAGAAGGGAGCAAAGGTGTTTCGCCCAGGAACCCTTGATGCAATACAGAAGGCTCTCAGGGCATTGTGACCGCTCTTTGAATTAAAAACAGGCATAAAATGGCTACCAATCTCATTACTGAAGCTGGCTATCAGTCCTTGAAAGATGAACTAGATTGGCTCTGGCGCGAAGAGCGACCGGAGATTACCAGAAAAGTCACTTGGGCTGCGTCTTTGGGCGACAGAAGTGAAAATGCTGACTACCAGTACAATAAAAAGAGGCTAAGGGAAATAGATCGGCGCGTAAGATACCTCCGTAAGCGTATCGAAGACCTTCGGGTAGTCCCTTATTCCCCTACTCAGGAAGGCAAGGTATTTTTTGGAGCTTGGGTAACTATTGCCAACGAGGATGATACAAGCAAGAAATTCCGCATTGTAGGTGCTGATGAAATTTACGATAGGAAAGACTTCATCTCAATTGATTCCCCGATGGCACGCGCATGCATTGGCAAGTGTGCAGGTGATGAGATTGTTGTTCGGACTCCAACTGGCGATGCCTACTGGGAAGTCACCGAAATTGAGTACAGGGAGGCGGAAGACGCACCCCGGTTCATTAAACCCTGAGGTGCCTCCAAATCGGCCACCACTATGTCAAAACCAGCTACAGTGATGGCCGACAATGAATAGTACGACGCAAAAGTACAGTACTATTCCGAAAAACCAGCAAAATCAATGTGTAAGACCAAATAGTACACGAGCTTGGGGTTCTTCCTTCCAGTCCGCGTTCTCGCTGCGGTCACCCAACGACGCCGCCCAGGCAACCTTTTGGGTGATTTCCGGGCGATACACCCGCCACAGGTGGTCCAGCTCTTTCTTCAGCGCCTCATGGCCTTCTGTGGTGATGATATTGGTGCTCAATAGCGCATTCCTCAGCGGCGGGTTATCAGGCCTTGACGCGCGATGCGGGTGAGATGCCCTATGACTTCGGCGGCCTCGTCCGACGCCGGCGCCTGGATCACAGCCAGGTCGAAACGGTCATTGCCAAACTGCGCGAGGTGGCAGCCGCTATCGGCGAACTGGATCAGAAAGGCACGCGCCTGCCCTTTACGCCGTGACAGGCCTTCAAGATGACGCAAAAGGGTGGGTTGATGCCGGCCGCCGAGCAGGATGCGCGGTGTGCGGGACGCCTGGCTGGCAGGCAAAGGGCTCAAACAGACACTGGTACGTGGGCAACTCATGGAGCTTCTCTCCGCCTCGCGAATCCCGCTGGGCAGCGGTGGGAGGCGTCACCGAACCAGCGCTTTAGCGGTATTTCGGACGGCCCGGAATTGGGGCGTTCCTGCGCCCCGCAAGTAGCTGTTTAAATCGGCGCAGGCGGTATGCTAGAGCGATGAGCACCAAGTTGCAAGCTACAAGCCGCAAGCAAGAACAAGCCGAGTATTGGCCCGCGCTTGCCTGCGGCTCGTAGCTCGCAGCTTGCAGGTGATTAGCGGGCGATCAGCCGGTCGAGCGAGAAGCGGCCGGCGCCTTCGATCATGACTGCAACAGTGCCGGCCAACAGCGCCAGGGCGAACTCATAGCCATTGTTGGACATGAACAGGCCGTTGCCGATGTGCACCGAAACGATCGCCACTATCAAGGTCACCGTCAGCGCCAGGGCCGCCGGGCGAGCCAGCAGGCCGACCACCAGTGCCAGGCCACCGAAGAATTCGGCACCGCCGGACAGCAAGGCCATCAGATAACCCGGCGCCAGGCCGATGCTTTCCATCCATTGGCCGGTGCCTTCCAGGCCGTAGCCACCGAACAGGCCGAAGAGTTTTTGCGCACCATGGGCCATGAAGATGATGCCGACCAGGATGCGGATAACGCTTAGGCCTGCGCCAGCACGGGTAGAGAACAGTGCGTTGAAGGTAGTGTTGTTCATGTGGAAGCGTCCTTGAAGCGAAGCAGTTGTGTTGGGATGGGCGCCATCATAATCAATTCGATAGATATGAAAATCGCAAAAAACCCAACATAACAATCGATATAATCGATTGTTAACGCTTCGCTACGCGCTCCAGTGCTGTGCGTTCGCGGTTGAACGCCAGGTAGTACTTGTTGATGCTATTGACGAAATTGACCGGTCCCATCCCCACCTGCTCCATGGCGATACGCTCTGTCTGGAAGAACCACTGGTTACCGTTGAGCCCTCGCCGTCGGGCCTCTGCGCGCATGGCCTGAACCCGCTCGGGGCCAAGGTTGTAGGCTGCCAGCACAAAGGCCATGCGCTCACGCTCATTGATCTTGGCACTGGCAAAAAACTTGCGCCGGATAAGCGCCAGGTAACGGGCACTGGCCAGGACATTGCCATCTACCGTCGCGGTATTGCTCACCCCCACCCGTTGGGCCGCCGAAGGGGTAATCTGCATCAGACCATGGGCACCGCCAGTGCCGCGTGCAGTCGGGTTGAGCGTCGACTCCTTGAAGGCCAGTGCAGCCAGGTTGAGCCAGTCGATCTGTTGCGCCTGACCATGCTTCTGCAACACTGCCCGCACCGAGGCCAGACGCTGGCGGCCTTTGCTGGCCAAGGGGTTGTGTACCCGGTACTGGCGGCGGTAGATACGCTCGAACGCTGCATCCTGGTTATCGGGCGCGCGGTAACCTTGCAGAAAGCGATCGACTGCGGCCAACAATTGCGGCGCATCACGCCCTACATACCAGCGCATGGCTTGCGGCGCACCCAGGCGCACCCGGCTGTCCAGGCGCAGCCGCGGCATAACCCGGGCCCAACGCCGGGCAATGGGCTGCTCGACTACGGTCAGGTGGTAGATGCCAGCCTGTACCATCTCCAGCACATCCTCCACTGCCAGCGTCGAATCGACCCACTCCACTTTGATCGGCGGCCGCTTGCGCAGTGCCAGTTGCTGGTTGACCTGCTGGATCAGCGGCCCGGCGGCACTGGCGCTGGTCAAGGCGACGGTACGCCCTGACAGCTGTTCGACCTTGCTGAAACTTCGCTCGCCTTTGCGCCCGACCAGCGTCAGCGGCACCTGGTCGAGTATCGGCGCACTGCTGCTGACAGCGCCCACCGTCGTGGGGTCAAGCAGCTCGCCCGGGGCAGCCAGATCACCCTCGCCGCGGGCCAGAGCGCCCAGCAACTGCTCCTTGGCTCGCGGGATGAGCGTTAGCTGGATCTGCTGGTCGTCGGCGGTACGAGCATTGAGGAAATGCTCCAGGGCACGCAGGCGATAATACTCTATGCCGACTGGCTCGCCCTTGACCTCACCGGAGCTGTTGCGGCTCTGGTTGACCAGCACTCGCAGTACTTTGCTGGTACGAATCTGCGGCAGGTCACGTACCTTGGCCGGCGGTATGTGCTGCTGCGGGCCCGGCGAACGCGCCTGGGCGGTGCCGGTAAAGGCCACCCAAAGCATCAGCAGGAGAATGAGCCAGCATCGCAGCATGCGAAAACGTGTCCGTGGTCGGTGAGCGGCATCCATGGGTTGCACCGCCAAGTGATAAACGACGGTAAAAGACCACGGCAACAGCATGAAGTTCTTGGCTTTTTCAGAAAAACCCGGTTTTTGCTATGCTGGCCGCCCCGCGGCACGAGATAGCACCATGCAACTGATCGATATCGGCGTCAACCTGACCAACAGCAGCTTTCACGACCAACAGGCAGCCGTTGTCGAGCGCGCACTGGAGGCCGGCGTTACGCAAATGCTACTGACAGGCACCAGCCTGGCGGTCAGCGAACAAGCGCTGGAGCTGTGCCAACAACTGGATGCCAGCGGCGCGCACCTGTTCGCCACGGCCGGCGTACACCCACACGATGCCAAGGCCTGGGATGCCGACAGCGAGCGCCAGTTGCGACTGTTGTTGAGTGAACCGCGCGTACGCGCTGTGGGCGAATGCGGCCTGGATTTCAACCGCGACTTTTCCCCTCGCCCGCTCCAGGAAAAAGCCCTGGAAGCCCAGCTGACGCTAGCTGCGGAGCTGCGCCTGCCGGTGTTCCTGCACGAGCGCGATGCCAGCGAGCGCTTGTTGGCGATTCTCAGGGAGTACCGCGACCACCTGTCGGGCGCAGTGGTGCACTGCTTTACCGGTGAGCGCGAGGCGCTGTTCGCCTGCCTGGACCTGGACCTGCATATCGGCATTACCGGCTGGATCTGCGACGAACGCCGCGGCACTCACCTGCACCCGCTGGTAGGCAACATTCCTCAAGGCCGGCTGATGCTGGAAAGCGACGCGCCCTACCTGCTGCCGCGCAGCTTGCGGCCCAAGCCCAAAAGCGGGCGCAACGAGCCGGCGTTCTTGCCGGAAGTACTGCGCGAGGTGGCCTCACATCGCGGTGAGTCAGCCGAGCACACGGCAGCGCATACCACGGCAACGGCCCGCGATTTTTTCCAGCTCCCCTGATTCTTGCGGGTTTCTGCGGGGTGGGTGAACGCCGTTGATATGCATCAACAAATCCCGTGGAGGACGCGGGCACAATGATGGCACCTTGCCAATATTGTTTCCGCTCAACTCAGAGAAGACCTGCCCATGGGTGCCTGGCTTAGCAATGTTTCCCTGAAGTACAAGTTCTGGGCCGTCAACGCAGTGGCCTTTGTCACCACCTTGCTGCTGGTGCTGTATGCCGTGCACCTGGAGCAACGCGCACGTGCCGAGGCGGCTCAGGCCCAAGCGGCCGCGCAAGCCCAGTTGCTGGCCGCCTGGCCAGCCGGGCAAGCACTGCCACGCCCGGCCAATGTCATCAGTTGGCAAACGGGGCAAACACCAACCTTCGCCGGAGAAGCGCTCGATGCCCTGCGCAATGCCAAAGGCTGGGTAGAACTGCCAAGCGCCTGGATCCTCGGTGAAAACCCGCTGCGTGGCGCTCAGGTGCTGCGCAACGGCGACCAGCAGTTGGCTGTGCTGGCTCAGTCCCCCAGTCTGCGCCAGGTATTCTTCGATCGCTTCAGCAACTACGCGGTGTGTGTACTGATCCTGATGCTGGCCATGCTCGGTGCCTCCCAACTGCTGATCCGCTTCCTGCTCAGCCAGCTCAACACCCTCAAGGACGTGATGCTGCACGTGGAAAAAACCGGTGACTTGTCGGCCCGCGTACCGCTGGCCAGTGGCGACGAGGTCGGCCAGATGGCCGGGGCCTTCAACGCCATGCAGTCCACCTACCACCGCGTGGTCAGCACCGTCGCCCAAAGCGCAGCACAGCTGGACTCGGGCGCTGCACGCCTGGCCGCCAGCATGAGTGACGTGCGCCATGGCATGCTCGGCCAGCAGAGTGAAACCGACCAGGCCGCCACTGCCATCAACGAAATGTCGGCGACCGTGCACCACATTGCCCAACACGCCGGTGCCACCCGCGATTTGTCACAAACCGCCGACACCCTGGCCGGCAGCGGTCAAGCGGTGGTCAGCCGAGTGCAGGATTCGATTTCGGGGCTTTCCAGCGGCGTGCAGCAAACTGCCGAAATGATTCGCCAGTTGGCCGAGGACAGCCAGAAGATCAACGGTGTCGTCAGTGTGATCCACAGTATTGCCGAACAGACCAACTTGCTGGCACTCAACGCTGCCATCGAAGCCGCGCGCGCCGGCGACCTGGGCCGCGGCTTTGCCGTGGTGGCCGATGAAGTGCGCAACCTGGCCAAACGCGTGCAAACCTCCACGGATGAGATCACCACCATGGTTTCGGCCCTGCAGTCGGGCACCCGCGATGCGGTGGAGTTCATGCAGGAAAGCTCGTACAAGGCCGACGACTGCGTGCGTCAGGCTCAGGAGGCCGGCGAGGCGCTGGCTGAAATTACCGGTGCCGTGGCACAGATGCGCGAGAGCAATACCCAGATCGCTGTAGCGGCCGAGCAGCAAAGCCAGGTAGCCGAGGAAATGAACCGCGCGGTGGTCAGCATCCGCGATGTCACCGAGCGGACCGTGCAGCAGACGGTCGGCTCGGCGACCACCAGCAGCGAACTGGCGACCCTGGCCGGCGAACTGAACAAGGCCATTGGCCAGCTCAAGCTATAGTCACCATAGCCAGGTTCGATTGGCCCCCGCCTGGGGGCCGCACTAAGCTTTGGGCATGACCGAGAGGAAATCCCCATGAGCAAACGCCTGCCCAATCTTCCCGCCTGGCAATGGCGCGGCTACCACCATAATCACCGCCACCCGGCCAACCTGGTGCTGCACCTGATTGCCGTTCCTTTGTTCATTTTGGGGGCACTACTGGTGCTGTCCGGACTCTTCGGTTTCGACCTCGGCCAGATCGCGGTGGGCGTGATTGCCCTGATCGCCGCACTGGGCCTGCAGCGCCAAGGCCACCGCCTTGAAGCCGAGCAGCCCGAACCGTTCGCCAACCGCCAGGATGCCGTGCAGCGATTACTGACCGAGCAGTTCATCACCTTTCCGCGCTTTGTGGTGAGCGGGGCCTGGTGGAAGGCCTGGCGGGAGCGGCACAAGCACCGACACTGAGTCAGTTGCCGGGGCGCTCCTTGTAAGCAACCTGGTAAGGATCAGGCGAAAACGGTGACGGTCTGCCGGCTCAAGGCCAACAACTCGCCCTGCGCTGTCCACAATGCCGCAGCAGCGTGCCCATAGCCATCCCGTGCATGCTCGGTCTCCACGCAGTATCGGCACCAATCCAGGGTCGACAGTTTCGCCGTAGGCTGGATGAACTCAATGGTCCAGGTCAGCGGGCTGCTTGAGAAACGGCATAAGGCTGGGTGGCCAGGCATCGACCAACGCCAGCAAGTGCGCCTCGTTCACCGGCTCTTCCCGCACATCCCGCAAACGCACCCAGCCGCCCATCTTGCGCGACTTACTGCCACTGAACGGAAGCCCACCTACCGCCCAGCGCAGGGCAACATGCCGCATGAACTCAGGGGTAACGCCTTTGATATAGGGCAACTCCGGGGCCGCCGCGTCGAGCGCAGGCATTTCAACGGCCGGTAACGCCGGCACTTCCACCACCGAAGGCCGGCCCGCACCGAAATTGCCCTGCACCAAGGTCACCACTTGGCCATCCTGAACGGCGCGGCCCAGCAACGTGCTAACCGCCTTGCCTTCGCGCAAGACCTCCACCTCGAAGCGGATGGGCACATCCGCAGCCGCTGGCGCCACGAAGCTGATGGCCAATGAGCGTACCGGGCGGCTGTCGCAGAGCCTGAGGCGCATGGCTTCGTACACCATGGCCGCCATCAGGCCGCCAAAGGCTGCGCGCCCCTGAGCCCAGCTGGGCGGAATGCTGACGGAATCCGGGTTGGCCCGCACAGCGTCGAGCAGTTGGTTGAAATTCATTGGCCGGCTCCTGCCTGCAAAGGAAAAGGTCCACTCATCCTAGCCAGCAAACCCCGGACAATCAGCCCGCAAATCGGTCATTTTCCGTGATAACGCCGCGCCAGCGCCTCTTGCAGGGTATCCAGCGTCACATCTGACTGGCGCTCCGCCTCATGCAGTTCCTGCTCCCAATCGGCCTTGCAGGGCAGCAGGTCGGCATGGTCGCGCGCTTGCAGCAGCCATTGCAGGCGGTCGTGCCAATCACCCAGGTCGCCCTGGGCCTTTTTCAGCACACGTTGCAGTTTCTTTCCTGCGTGATCGAGTTGCGGATAGGCCTCATCGCCATAGCGCGCACGCTTTATCAGCAAACGCAGCCGGTGGCGATCGTGAGCCGGGTCCCGCAACGCTTCGTGCAACGTGCGCCATTGTTTGACCAGGCGCTTGTCGATGCGTTTGTCCAGCGATTTGACCAGCCCCTCCCGGCCCGCCGCACGCAGGAACAATGGAAAGGCGTCAACAATCGCCAGCACCCTGGCCAGCTGCGGGCTGGCAGCGACACTTGCAAAGGTTCTGTCACGCCCCTGCAGACGCCGCTGCCCGGCTGCCGCATGACCGCGCCCGATCAGCTCGGCCGCCAGTACCTCACGATCACGCAAGGGCGTGGTAAGGGTACCCAGCGAACTTGCAGCATCCTCAAGCTGCTCCACGCCGGGCAGCCCACGCAACGGCCTCAACAGACTGCGCAGGCGCCGCAAGGTGATACGCAAGTCGTGCAAGGCCTCGCTGTCGGTATTGGCAGCCAGGCGTTCACGACAGGCCAGCAAGCGCACCTGCAAGGTCAGTATCTGGGCAACTACATGGTCGAGCATGGCAGACATACGATGCTCCCTGGTCAGCGCCCAGCGCGAGATTCACGAATGTAGAAGCGGGCCTTTTCGGCTTTGCGGGTACAGCTTTCATAGCCTTCGAACTGCTGCTGGGTCTTGGCCCCGGTCAGCAACGACAAGGCCTTGGAGTAACTGACGGCACCGGCGAAGCCTTCGGCCTTGGCCAGGTCCAGCTCCTTCCAGGCGGCATCCAGCTGGGTCGCGCAGCTGTCACGGTAGGCCGTCTTGCCCGCGCAGCCAGCAAGGGCCAAGGCAATCAGTGGAAGGCAGATCCAGGCTTTCATCAGTAATACCTCTATGGATAAACGGTGGCTATTCGACGCTCCGACAGCTGGAAAGTGCCATGCCCAGCCGGCGTTGCCTGGCCAGTTTTATTACAGTAGCTCAGCACGATCTACATTGAAGCACAGGCAGCGATGGGTGCATTGTAGGACCATGATGGCACTGGCCGGGGAATGTTCATGAGTAAACGTGTGGCACTGGTACTGGGGTCGGGCGGAGCCCGAGGGTATGCACACATCGGCGTGATCGAAGAAATCGAGCGCCGCGGCTACGAAATAGCCTGCGTCGCGGGGTGTTCCATGGGCGCGGTGATTGGCGGTATCTATGCCGCCGGCAAGCTGGACGACTATCGCAACTGGATCGAGAGCCTCGACTACCTGGATGTGCTGCGCCTGGTCGACGTCAGCTTTCGCCTCGGTGCAATTCGCGGCGACAAGGTGTTCGGGCAGATCCGCAAGATCGTCGGCGAGATAAACATCGAGCAACTGCGCATACCCTACACCGCAGTGGCGACCGACCTTACCAACCAACAGGAAATCTGGTTCCAGGAGGGTTGCCTGCACCAGGCCATGCGCGCCTCGGCGGCCATTCCCAGCCTGTTCACGCCGGTGATGCAAGGCAACCGCATGCTTGTCGACGGCGGCATCCTCAACCCGCTGCCAATCGTGCCTGTGGTGTCCAGCCATTGCGACCTGATCATCGCGGTGAACCTCAACGCCACCAACCAGAAGCAGTACCAGTTGCCAGTGATTGAGCGCCCGGCAGCGTTCAAGATGCGTTTTGACGCCTTGCTGAGTTCGCTGGGCTCACGCCTGCCGTTCCGGCGCAAACCGGCGGAAGAGCTGATCCGCATCGAAAAGGAAATCGTCGCCGAAGGGTTGGCGCCACCAAGCCCGTGGCTGGCCGACAGCGCCGACCCGGAAAGCCAGCAATCAGCGGCGGCCCCGGAGCGCGAGGGCGCGCCGAAGTCGGCCACCGGTTCTTTCATCATCGACAACGTGGGGCCGGCCTCGCTGCTGGACTTGATCAACCAGAGCTTCGAGGTCATGCAGACTTCGTTGGCACAGTACAAGATTGCCGGCTATCCGCCGGATGTGCTGATCAACGTGCCCAAGCGGGTGTGCCGGTTCTTTGAGTTCTACAAGGCGCCGGAGCTCATCGCCCTGGGGCGAGAGATTGCACGCGATACGCTGGACAGTTATGAAGGGGTGAAGCGGTAGAATCTGGTCCGCGCCGCCCCTGAGGCAGTGTGGTCTTCGACAATGACCGTCCTCGCGGCTGGCGAAAACGAAACAGGCCGCGCGAGGCGGCCTGTTTCTTCATGCAACGAACACCTTAGTAACGGGTGATGTCTGCATTGGCTTCCAGCTGCTTGCGGTAAGCGGCAAAGTCCTGCTGGCCAGCACGTGACGCGAGGTAGCGGCGAATCTGCTGCTTCTCTTCGTCGGTGGCGGTAGCGCCTTCGTTCACACCCTTGAGCTGCAATACCACCAGGCTACCGTCACGCAGCACTACACTGCCGTAAACAGGCTTGTCCTTGGCTTGCGGCTTGCCCAGACGGAACAGTGCCTGCAGTTCGGCCGGATCAATACCGTCCTCACCACGGGTGACTGCTTCATAGGCTTTCCAGCCCAGGCCTTCGTGCACACTGCCTGCTGCGATGGAACCGTCGCGCAAGCCGGCAATCAGCTTGTCTGCCTTGGCCTTGAGCTCGGCAGTCGCCTTCTCTTTGGCCAGGTGCTCCCTGATGTTCTTGGCCACAGCTTCCAGCGGCAGTTGCTCTGGCTTGCGGTGCTCCTTGACGCGCAGCACCACGGTGGTCTCAGGGTCAAGCTCGATGGCGGTGCTATTGGCCCCCTCATCCAGCACTTCTTCAGAGAACGCAGCCTGCACCACCGCACGGTTGGCAGTAATACCTTCACCGCCCTCGCGGCCGAAGGCAGCGGAGGTGTGTACCTTGAGGTTCAGGTCCTGGGCCGGCTGGGCCAGATCGGAAGCCTCGTAGGCAGCATCCTGCAGTTGCTTGCTGGCGTCGACATAACGCTGCTCGACCAGTGGCATCTTCAGATCGCGGGTCAGTTTGTCCTTCAGGCTGGCGAAGCTCGGTACTTCTGGCGCCTGCACGCCCAGCAGCTTGATCAAATGGTAGCCAAACTCGGTGCGCACCGGTGCAGATACCTGGCCATCCTGCAGCTTGTACAGCGCCTCTTCGAAGGCTGGGTCGTATACACCCGGGCCGGCGAAGCCGAGATCACCACCGCTGTTGGCGGAGCCTGGGTCCTGAGAGAACTCCTTGGCCAGAGCGGCAAAGTCCTCACCCTTGGCCAGACGCTGCTCGATCTCTTCGGCGCGGGCCTTGGCCTGGGCGTCGGTGACCTTGTCGTTGACCTCGATGAGGATGTGCGCGGCATGGCGCTGCTCGGCGAGGTTGGCGATTTCCTTCTCGTACTGGGCCTTGAGCTCTTCGTCGGTCACTTTGACCTGGTCGAAGAAGGCCGACTTTTTCAGTTCGATGTAGTCGATCACGACCTGGTCAGGCGACATGAACTCCTTGGCGTGCTGGTCGTAGTGCGCCTTGACCTCTTCATCGCTGACCTTGACTGCGGCCGGGTCGGCCTTGAAGGTCAGGGAGGCGAAGTCGCGGGTCTGCTTTTCCAGGCGAGCAAAGGCTTCGACCTGCTGATCGGTGACGAAGCTGCTACCGGCCAGGCCAGTGCGCAGTTGGCCGATCAGCATTTCCTCGCCGAGCATCTCGCGGAACTGCATGCGGCCGTAGCCCATCTGGCGAATCACCTGGTCGAAACGGTCAGCGCTGAACTTGCCGTCCACCTGGAACTCAGGGGTCTGCAAGATCACCTGGTCCAGCGCAGCGTCGGAGAATGCGAACTTGGCATCCTCAGCACCTTGCAGCAGCAGCTTGCGGCTGATCAGCCCCTTGAGTGCCTCCTCACGCAGCAACTTGTCATCCAGCAGCGCCGGGTCGAAATCCTTGCCCAACTGTTGCATCAGTTGACGGCGCTGCATGTCGGCCGCCTGGCTCAGTTCGTTCTGGCTGATGGTCTGGCCGTTCACCTTGGCGGCGTCCTGGCTATGAGTGGCGGCCTGGAAAATGGCTTCGAAACCGGTCAATGCCATCAACACGACGATAAGGCCGATGATGGTCTTGGCAATCCAACCTTGTGAATTGTCCCTGATATTTTGCAGCATGCGTCCCCCAGAAACGGCTGTACCACTGCGTCGACAACCGCGGAGCGTGGGTAGAATCCTGATAAAAGAAAGGCGCATCCGAGGATGCGCCTTTTCTTAGCAAACGTGTCAGGCGGGAACGTTTGCGCCCCGCCATCACCGTGCTCGGACCAGGCCAGGCCGGGCCCGGCTGAAAGACGACTTAGTTGACGGCGTCTTTCAGGCCTTTGCCTGCCTTGAAACCTGGAACCTTGGCGGCTTCGATCTTGATTGCCTTGCCGGTTTGCGGGTTGCGGCCGGTACGCTCGGCGCGCTCCTTGACCGAGAAGGTACCGAAGCCAACCAGTACCACATCGTCACCTTGCTTCAGGGCGCCGGTGACGGATTCGATGACTGCGTCCAGCGCACGGCCGGCTACAGCTTTCGGGATGTCAGCAGATGCGGCGATAGCGTCAATCAGTTCCGACTTGTTCACTCTAAGTCCCCTTATTTCTCTATTGAGTTTGTTTCTAAGTATGTAATGAAAAGCTTATGAAACGTGTGCTGGGCGGCCTGACGACAATAGCGTGCCGCTTTATAGCAAGGCCTCGAAAAAACTGTCAAGGAAAGCCCCCCAGCTGAAAACTACTAATGCGTGCTAATTCTTTCCTTGGCATCGCCGTCGCGCTTTTCATCTTTCGCGACAATCTCCGGAGCCACATCTGGCAAGGGCTCCGGGGCGTATTGCAGCGCAATTTGCAGGACTTCGTCAATCCATTTGACCGGTTTGATCTGAAGATCCTGTTTGATATTTTCAGGAATCTCCTTGAGATCGCGAACATTCTCCTCGGGAATGATCACCGTCTTGATCCCGCCACGGTGTGCCGCCAGCAGTTTTTCCTTCAGCCCGCCAATGGCCAATACCTGGCCACGCAAGGTGATTTCACCGGTCATGGCCACGTCAGCACGTACCGGAATCTGCGTCAGTGCCGACACCAGTGCGGTGCACATGCCGATACCGGCACTTGGGCCATCCTTCGGCGTGGCGCCCTCAGGCATGTGAATGTGCACGTCGTGCTTCTCGTGGAAGTCGGCGGCAATCCCCAGGCTGCGGGCGCGGCTGCGTACCACGGTCTGCGCGGCGGTAATCGATTCGACCATGACATCGCCCAGCGAGCCGGTCTTGATCAACTGGCCCTTGCCGGGGATGACCACAGCCTCGATGGTCAGCAACTCACCGCCCACCTGGGTCCAGGCCAGGCCGGTAACCTGACCGATCTGGTCCTGCTGCTCGGCCAGACCATAGCGGAACTTGCGCACGCCCAGCAGGTGCTCCAGCTGCTCGCTGGCCACCTTGACCTTGACCTGCTTCTGCCCGGTATGTTCCTTGACCACCTTACGGCAGACCTTGGCAATTTGCCGCTCCAGGCCCCGTACACCGGCTTCGCGGGTGTAGTAGCGGATGATGTCGCGAATCGCCGAGACATCGACCTCCAGCTCTTCCTTCTTCAAGCCGTTGGCCTTGACCTGCTTGGGCACCAGGTACTTGATGGCGATGTTGATCTTCTCGTCCTCGGTGTAGCCAGGCAGACGGATGATTTCCATCCGGTCCAGCAGCGCCGGCGGGATGTTCATCGAGTTCGAGGTGCAAAGGAACATCACGTCCGAGAGGTCATAGTCGACCTCCAGGTAGTGGTCGTTGAAGTTGTGGTTCTGCTCAGGGTCGAGCACTTCCAGCAGTGCCGAGGCTGGGTCGCCGCGCATGTCGCTGCCCATCTTGTCGATTTCGTCGAGCAGGAACAACGGGTTGCGCACACCCACCTTGGTCATCTTCTGGATCAGGCGACCCGGCATGGAGCCAATGTAGGTACGGCGGTGGCCACGGATCTCGGCCTCGTCACGCACGCCACCCAGGGCCATGCGCACGAACTTGCGGTTGGTGGCGGCAGCGATCGACTCGGCCAGCGAGGTCTTGCCGACGCCGGGTGGCCCGACCAGGCACAGCACCGGACCGCGGATTTTCTTGACGCGCTTCTGCACAGCAAGGTACTCGAGGATGCGTTCCTTGACCTCTTCCAGGCCATAGTGGTCGGCATCGAGGATTTCCTCGGCCTTGGTCAGGTCCAGACGCACCTTGCTCTGTGCCTTCCACGGCACCTGCACCAGCCAGTCCAGGTACGAGCGCACCACGGTAGCTTCGGCCGACATCGGAGACATTTGCTTGAGCTTGTTCAGCTCCGCCTGGGCCTTGGCCAGGGCATCTTTAGGCAGACCTGCGGCTTCGATGCGTTTTTTCAGCTCTTCGACTTCATTGTGGCCTTCGTCACCATCGCCAAGCTCTTTCTGAATGGCCTTCATCTGCTCATTCAGGTAGTACTCGCGCTGGCTACGCTCCATCTGCTTCTTGACCCGGCCGCGAATGCGCTTTTCGACCTGCAGCAGGTCGATTTCGGCATCCAGCAGTGCCAGCACGTGCTCGACACGGGTAGTCAAGTCGACGATTTCAAGAATTTCCTGCTTCTGCTCGATCTTCAGGGCCATGTGCGCGGCCATGGTGTCGACCAGGCGTCCTGGCTCTTCGATGCTGTTCAGCGAAGACAGCACTTCGGCAGGCACTTTCTTGCCCAGTTGAACGTACTGTTCGAACTGCGACAGCAGGGTGCGCACGAAGACTTCCGACTCGCGCTCGGCAGTGTCGGTTTCGTCGATCAGGGAGACTTCGGCACGGATGTGCCCTTCAACTTCGGAGAAGCGCTCGACCGCACCACGCTGCTCGCCTTCGACCAGCACCTTGACGGTGCCATCAGGCAGCTTCAGCAGTTGCAGCACGGTGGCAACGGTACCGACGCGGTACAGGGCGTCCTCACCCGGGTCGTCGTCGGCTGGATTCTTCTGGGCCAGCAGAAGGATCTGCTTTTCGCCCGTCATCGCCGCCTCGAGGGCTTCGATGGACTTTTCACGCCCCACGAACAGCGGGATAACCATGTGCGGGTAAACAACGACATCGCGCAATGGCAAAAGAGGCAAGTCGAGGGTGGTCTTCATGATTTCGCCTCTACAGCGGCCTTATGGCCGGAAACCGGTGGAAATGATGCTTGGACCTAATGTGGGGGCACGCTTGGGAAATTACAAGCGCTTGCACAGGAAAAGCAGAAAGGGGCCCGTAGGCCCCCTTCTTGCTTGCAACCGAAAACCGGCCATTGCCTGAATCAGGCGTCTGGTGCGGCCTTGGCTTGCGGTTCGCTGTTTTCGTAAATCATCAGCGGCTGCGAGGTGCCCTCAATGACGCTCTCGTCGATAACCACCTTGCTGACATCCTTTTTCGAAGGGATCTCGTACATGGTATCGAGCAGAACGCCTTCGAGGATCGAACGCAGGCCACGGGCACCAGTCTTGCGCTCCAGGGCCTTGCGCGCAACGGCCTTGAGCGCATCGCTGCGGAACTCGAGGTCGACGCTTTCCATCTCGAACAGCTTGGCATACTGCTTGGTCAGGGCATTCTTCGGCTCGGTGAGGATTTGCATCAACGCAGCCTCATCCAGCTCGTCAAGGGTAGCCAGTACCGGCAGACGGCCGACGAATTCCGGAATCAGGCCAAACTTGACCAGATCGTCCGGCTCGACCTCACGCAGGGACTCACCAACCTTCTTGCCCTCTTCCTTGCTGCGCACTTCGGCACCAAAACCGATGCCACCTTTGGTGGAGCGGTTCTGGATGACCTTTTCCAGGCCCGAGAACGCACCACCGCAGATGAACAGGATGTTGCGGGTATCAACCTGCAGGAATTCCTGTTGCGGGTGCTTGCGGCCGCCTTGCGGCGGGACCGAGGCCACGGTGCCTTCGATCAGTTTCAGCAGTGCCTGCTGCACGCCCTCACCCGAGACATCACGGGTGATGGACGGGTTGTCCGACTTGCGCGAGATCTTGTCGATTTCGTCGATGTAGACAATGCCCATCTGGGCCTTTTCCACGTCGTAGTCGCACTTCTGCAACAGCTTCTGGATGATGTTCTCGACGTCCTCACCCACATAACCGGCTTCGGTCAGGGTGGTGGCGTCAGCAATGGTGAACGGTACGTTCAACAGGCGTGCCAAGGTTTCGGCGAGCAGGGTCTTGCCCGAGCCAGTCGGCCCGATGAGCAGGATGTTGCTCTTGCCCAGTTCGACTTCGTCACCCTTCTTGTCACGCTGGTTCAGGCGCTTGTAGTGGTTGTACACCGCTACGGCCAGCACCTTCTTTGCGCGCTCCTGACCAATGACGTACTGGTCCAGGATGCCGCTGATTTCTTTCGGCGAAGGCAATTTGTGCGCGCTGCTCTCGGCCTGGGCTTCCTGCACCTCCTCACGGATGATGTCGTTGCACAGGTCGACGCACTCGTCGCAGATAAATACCGAGGGCCCGGCAATCAGTTTGCGCACTTCGTGCTGGCTTTTGCCGCAGAAGGAGCAATAAAGCAATTTGCCGCTGTCCTCGCCGTTACGGGTGTCAGTCATTCGATCGATCCAATCCGGTAGGCTTGCAACACAAGATGAAGGCAATTGCGGGCTTTTTCAAGTCCGCAGGTAGGCGCTTTCGACGCCCACCTGCTCTGACCTCCCGGTTCAGGAGGCCAGTTGCCGCTTGTCGTAGACCGAGTCGATCAGGCCGTACTCGGCTGCGCGCGAGGCGCTCATGAAGTTGTCACGTTCGGTGTCACGCTTGATGGTCTCGAGGTCCTGGCCGGTGTGATAGGCCAGCAGCTCGTTCAGACGGGCCTTGATATTGAGGATTTCCTGGGCGTGGATCTCGATATCGGTGGCCTGACCCTGGAAGCCGCCAAGCGGCTGGTGGATCATCACGCGCGAGTTCGGCAGGCAATGACGCTTGCCCTTGGCACCTGCCGCCAGCAGGAAGGCGCCCATGCTGCAGGCCTGGCCGATGCAAATGGTCGAAACGTCCGGCTTGATGAACTGCATGGTGTCGTAGATCGACATACCGGCGGTGACGGAACCACCCGGCGAGTTGATGTACAGATGGATATCCTTGTCCGGGTTTTCTGCCTCAAGGAACAGCAGTTGCGCAACGACGAGGTTGGCCATGTAGTCCTCTACCGGGCCAACCAGGAAGATCACACGCTCCTTCAACAGGCGCGAGTAGATGTCGTAAGCACGTTCGCCACGGGCGGACTGCTCGATAACCATCGGGACCAGGCCGCCTGCGGCCTGGATGTCAGAGCTCTGCTGAATATAAGAATTGCGGGACATGTCCTGCGCTCACTCCCAAATAGTCATGGCTTGAATACGCACAAGCCAGCTCGAAGGCTGGCTTGTGGAGGTTTCCTACGAGAGAAGCCTGTTACTCAG
This sequence comes from Pseudomonas putida, assembly GCA_041879295.1. Lineage (NCBI taxonomy): Bacteria > Pseudomonadati > Pseudomonadota > Gammaproteobacteria > Pseudomonadales > Pseudomonadaceae > Pseudomonas > Pseudomonas putida. The sequence continues at coordinate 3,765,164 of CP047152.1, forward strand.
CAGCGGCAGGAGCCTCGGCTGGTTTAACGGCTTCTTCGTACGAGACCGACTTGTCGGTCACAGTCGCTTTCTGCAGAACAGTATCTACAACTTGTTCTTCCAGCACAACCGAACGCACTTCGTTCAGTTGCTGGTCGTTCTTGTAGTACCAGGCGATGACCTGCTCAGGCTCCTGGTAAGCCGAAGCCATTTCTTCGATCATCTCGCGAACCTTGGCGTCGTCCGGCTTCAGCTCGAACTGCTTGACCACTTCGGCCACGATCAGACCCAGCACGACACGGCGCTTGGCTTGCTCTTCGAACAGCTCGACTGGCAGTTGCTCAGGCTTGATGTTGCCACCGAACTGCTGAACAGCCTGCACGCGCAGACGGTTGACTTCGTTTTCCAGCAGGGCTTTTGGCACTTCGATCGGGTTGGCGGCCAGCAGACCGTCCATGACCTGGTTCTTGACCTTGGTCTTGATCGCCTGACGCAGCTCACGCTCCATGTTCTTGCGAACTTCGGCGCGGAAGCCTTCCAGGGTCGATTCTTTGATGCCGAACTGGGCGAAGAACTCTTCGTTCAGCTCTGGCAGCACAGGTGCCGAAACACTGTTGACGGTGATGGTGAACTCGGCGGCTTTGCCAGCCAGGTCCAGGTTCTGGTAGTCCTCTGGGAAGGTCACGTTGACAACGCGCTCTTCGCCTGCCTTGGCGCCTACCAGACCCTCTTCGAAGCCCGGGATCATGCGGCCGGAGCCCAGTACCAGCAGGTTGCCCTTGGCCGAACCACCGGCAAACACTTCGCCGTCGACCTTGCCGACGAAATCGATGTTGACCTGGTCGTCGTTCTGCGCAGCGCGCTCGACGGCCTCGAAGCGGGTGTTCTGCTTGCGCAGCACTTCCAGCATGTTGTCCAGGTCGCTGTCAGCCACTTCGGCGCTCAGGCGCTCGACCTTGATCGACTCGAGGCCTGCAACCGTGAACTCCGGGAACACTTCGAAGATGGCGACGAACTCCAGATCCTTGCCCTTTTCGAAGGACTTCGGCTCTACAGCCGGAGAGCCAGCCGGGTTCAGCTTCTGCTCGACGATGGCTTCGTAGAAGGAAGCCTGGACCAGGTCACCGAAAGCCTCTTGACGGGCGTCCGCCTCGAAACGCTGACGGATCACGGTCATCGGCACTTTACCAGGACGGAAGCCCGCAATCTTGGCGCGCTTGGCAGTCTGCTGCAGACGCTTGTTGACTTCGTTCTCGACGCGCTCGGCCGGAACGGCGATGGTCATGCGGCGCTCGAGAGCGGAAGTGTTTTCAACAGAAACTTGCATGGATATTCCTCGTTGCACAGACGTTAGCCGGCGTTAGCCCGACTCCAGAATCAAGGGCAAACATTCTAGTGAGTCACGCAGCAGAAGTCACCCCACACGGGACGACTGAAAACAACGCCGGTCGATTAACTTTCAAGGCCCGCACGGCACAGCGCCGGGCCTGCTTCCAACAGAGGCTGCACGGCGCCCGGGGCGGCCTGCAGCCGAAATACCTTGTCAAACAACTACCAGCAAAGAATTCGCCTCCTTTATTCAGGATCGATTTCGTTGAACTGGCAGTACTCCTCCCATTCCAGCCCCAGCGCCTCGGCCACTTCACGGTGCGTTTCCAGGCGCATGGCCTGCAGCTGCTCCGGGGACTCGGCAATCAATTGCAGCGCCAACTCCCAGGGCTCAATGCCCTGCTCCGCGGCTGCATCCTCGAACGCCCACTCGATCTGCTGGGCCTGCTCGCGCGCATCCAGCTCGCGGATCTCCTCGAGCAACTGCGGATTGGCTTCGGCAAAGCGCTGCAGCGCCAGGGCCTGACGGGCTTCTTTTGCAATCATCGTGGTGTCCTTTGCCGGCCAAACGGGCCGGTGTTTCAACCGGCTGAAATCTAACAGCTTTTATTGGGGTGCCACCAGAGGATTACAAGGGGCGGGAGGTGATTTGGCCGAGCGGTGGTTGACCGCGACATTTTCAGCGCCTTCGAGATCGAGCGCCGCCCGCGCGGCGCATCGCGAGCAAGCTCGCTCCTACATTTGTTTCGGGCCAGTATCGCCTGTGCCTGCGCACGCGACCGCCCTGTTTGTACCCCACGATATCGAGGTGAGCGCCAAGGGGACGCGCGCGTCTGCCCCAGGAATAATTGGCCCGAAACAAATGTAGGAGCGAGCTTGCCTTGAGGGTTGTAGTGCCTGTGAGATCGAGCGCCGCCCGCGCGGCGCATCGCGAGCAAGCTCGCTCCTACATTTGTTTCGGGCCAGTGTCGCCTGTGCCTGCGCGCGCGACCGCCCTGTTTGTCCCCCACGATATCGAGGTGAGCGCCAAGGGGACGCGCGCGTCTGCCCCAGGAATAATTGGCCCGAAACAAATGTAGGAGCGAGCTTGCTCGCGATGCGCCGCGCGGGCGGCGCTCGATCTACGCATCACCGCAAAAACCAAGGCAGGCACCTTGCCGCCCTGAAACAATCGGCCGTAGAACACCCCATAAAAGCTTGACCGCCAACAGAGTAAGCGCGACCACCTTGTTTACCCGGCACGATATCGAGGAGGAACATCAGGAGCCACGCGGGCGACGCTCAACCTCAATCAAAGACACCAGAACACTGACGGCATGCACATCACAACCCCAAAACAAAAAGGCGCCCGATCTCACGATCAAGGCGCCTTTCAGGAATATGGGGTGGACGATGGGAATCGAACCCACGACAACTGGAATCACAATCCAGCGCTCTACCAACTGAGCTACGCCCACCATATTGCGGTCTTGCAGTACAACCTTACAGAAGCATGGTGCGGACGAAGAGACTCGAACTCTTACAGCTTGCGCCGCTGGAACCTAAATCCAGTGTGTCTACCAATTTCACCACGTCCGCGTAACGCTTAAAACAAAGGCGCCAGATGCTATCGAGGCGCCCTTGAAGAATATGGGGTGGACGATGGGAATCGAACCCACGACAACTGGAATCACAATCCAGCGCTCTACCAACTGAGCTACGCCCACCATATTGCATTACAGCCTACTTGCTTGCCAAAGCTGCCTAATGGCGCACCCGGCAGGACTCGAACCTGCGACCATCCGCTTAGAAGGCGGATGCTCTATCCAGCTGAGCTACGGGCGCTTAAGCTTGAAGCCTAACCGAACGAGACGCTAACAAGGAACTGTTAAACCACTCATTCTGCCCGACTTAGCCAACCAGTGATAGGCTGTGCCCGACAAGTGCGGCGAATCTTATAGTCGACCCCGAAAGTCGTCAACACCTTTTTCGAAAAAATTTAAATTATTTAAGGGGTTAGGGGATTTGCCCGACCACCCGCCTTTGCCCTTGGCCCATGTCGTGCGAGAATGCGCGTTCTTTATTGTTCCTTCTCGATGGTTAATCACGCGTCTATGACTGCACACCTAATCGATGGCAAGGCTATCGCCGCCAGCCTGCGCCAGCAGATCGCTCAACGTGTCGTGGAGCGTCGCCAGCAAGGCCTGCGCACGCCGGGCCTGGCGGTGATCCTGGTCGGCACCGACCCCGCCTCCCAAGTCTATGTCTCGCACAAGCGCAAGGACTGCGAAGAGGTCGGCTTCATTTCGCAGGCTTTCGACCTGCCCAGCGAGACCACGCAACAGGCCCTGACCGAGCTGATCGACCGTCTCAATGACGATCCGGCCGTCGACGGCATCCTGCTGCAACTGCCGCTGCCGGCGCACCTGGACGCCTCGCTGCTGCTCGAGCGCATTCGCCCGGACAAGGATGTGGACGGTTTCCATCCTTACAACATCGGCCGCCTGGCCCAGCGTATTCCGCTGCTGCGCCCATGCACGCCAAAAGGCATCATGACCCTGCTGGAAAGCACCGGCCAGGACCTGTACGGCATGAACGCGGTGATCGTCGGCGCGTCCAACATCGTTGGCCGCCCGATGGCCATGGAACTGCTGCTGGCCGGCTGTACCGTGACCGTCTGCCACCGCTTCACCAAGGATCTGGCCGGCCATGTCGGGCGTGCCGACCTGGTGGTCGTGGCTGCCGGCAAGCCGGGCCTGGTCAAGGGTGAGTGGGTCAAGGAAGGCGCCATCGTCATCGACGTGGGCATCAACCGCCAGGAAGACGGCAAGCTGGTTGGCGACGTGGTCTACGAGACTGCCCTGGCACGCGCCGGCTGGATCACACCAGTGCCGGGCGGCGTCGGGCCGATGACCCGGGCGTGCCTGCTTGAGAACACGCTGTATGCGGCAGAAGAGCTGCACAAGTAATACCGCGTGATGCGAAAACGGCACCTCTTGCAGGTGCCGTTTTTTTTTGCCCGTGATTGATGGTGCGGGTCAGGACCACGGCCCGCTGATGGCCTTCAAGGGTCACGCCACTGCGCCGGCTGCCGGTAGGCCTGTGCCCAGGCTTGCACTTCACTGGCCGGCATCGGCCGGGCAATGCAGTAACCCTGCGCCAGCTCGCAGCCCAGGTCCATCAGTACCCGGCCATGCTCGACACTCTCCAGCCCCTCGGCAATCACCTCGCGGCCAAACGCCCGGGCCAGGCCGATCACCGCCTCCGTCAGCGCCAGGTCGTCCTGGTCATGAAGGATGTCCCGTACGAACGACTGGTCGATCTTGATCGTCTGGGTCGGCAAGCGTTTCAGGTAACTCAACGACGAATAACCGGTGCCGAAATCGTCCAGCGAGAAACGCACACCCAGCGCACGGCAGGCGTCCAGGCAGCGGCTGACGTGCTGCAGGTTGTCGATGGCCACTGACTCGACGATTTCCAGGTCCAGCAGCGCCGGGTCCACCGCCGGGTACGCTGCCAGCAGTTGCTGCAGGCGCTCGGCAAAGTCACTGCGCTGCAAGTGCCGCGCGGCGATATTCACGCTCAGTGACCAGGGCTGCCCTTGCAACTGCCAGACCTGCAACTGGCTCAATGCCTGCCCTATCACCCACTCGCCGATTTCGACGATCAGGTCGGTCTGTTCTACCCACGGCAGGAAATCGCCTGGCGGCACCACGCCACGGCCCGGCCGCTGCCAGCGCAACAACCCCTCGAAGCCCAGTACCTTGCCACTGCGCAGGTTGACCTTGGGTTGGTAGTAAAGACACAACTCGCCGTTGCGTAGCGCCCGGCGCACGCGCGCCACGGTCTGGTGGGTGGCCTTGAGCTCCTGCTCCTGCGTCACATCGAACAGGTGGTAACGGTTGCGCCCGCGCTGCTTGGCCACATACATGGCCTGGTCGGCGTGGCGCACCAGGGTGTCGGCATCTTCGTCATCCTGCGGATACAGGGTCACGCCTATACTGGCGCTGAGCGACAGCGTATGCCCACGCACCACACAAGGCGCCGCCAATGCCCGCAATACCCGCTGCAGGGCTGCATGCAGCTGGCACTCATCGTCGACGTCGCGCAGGATCAGCACGAACTCGTCGCCCGACAGCCGGGCAACGGCATCACCACCGCGCAGGATACTCTTCAAACGCTGCGCCACTTCCACCAGCAGCAGGTCACCCACGGCATGCCCGTAGCCGTCGTTGACCGCCTTGAAACCATCCAGGTCGAGCATGCACACCGCCAGCGAGATGCCTTCACGGCGCGAACAGGCCAGGGCCTGGTTCAGCAGGTCGGACAAATAGGCGCGGTTGGGCAGGCCGGTGAGCACATCGTGGCCCACCCGCCACTGCAAGGTATGCAGTAGCTGACGCTTCTCTGTAACGTCAAAGCGGATGGATACATACTTGCGCACCTGGCCTGTTAGCGGGTCGACCAGCGGCACCATGGTGCTGTCGACCCAATACAACGAACCGTCCTTGGACCGGTTGCAGATTTCGCCCTTCCACACCCGCCCGGCAGCCAAAGCCCGCCACATGCCGACAAAGAACGTCGGCTCATGCAGGCCGGAATTGAGGATACGGTGGTTGGCCCCCAGCAGCTCCTCACGGCTGTAGCCCGAGATGCTGCAGAACTGCTGATTGACGTAGGTGATGTTCCCACGCAGGTCGGTTTCCGAAAAGATCGCGGCCGCGTCCACGGCCGCGCGATAGTTATCATCCATAAAGCATCCTGCCTTAGCGGTTGAAGCGCTCCACCAGGGCGCGCAATCCGGCGCATACATGTTCCAGTTCGGTGCCGCGCGAGGCGGCGGCGTTGGCGCTGTGGGCGCTGTGCTGGGCAATACCGGCAACGCCGTTGATTTGCCGCGAAACGTCTTCTGCCACCGCCGACTGCTGCTGCGAGGCGGCGGCCATCTGCTGGCTCATATCGCTGATGCGCTGTACCGCGTCACGAATACCATGCAGCGCTTGCCGGGCCTCCTGCACCTGGACAACACCTTGCTCGGCACCGTCGATGCCGTGGCTGGCGATCGCCACGGCTTCCTCGGCGCCACTGCGCAAGGCATCGATTATGGCCTGGATGTGCAGGGTGGACTGGCGAGTCTTGTCGGCCAGTGCCCGCACCTCGTCGGCGACCACGGCAAAGCCGCGGCCCTGCTCGCCCGCACGGGCTGCCTCGATGGCGGCGTTGAGGGCCAGCAGGTTGGTCTGCTCGGCAATGCCACGGATCATCCCGGCTGCCTCGGCGATGGCGCCAGTCTGACCAGCCAGGTGACTGACCGCCTGGTTGATCTGCGTCACAGTGCTGGCCAAGTTACGAATGGCCGCACCGCTTGCATCGGCTACCTGGCTACCTTGTTCGGCCAGCAGGTGGGCCGTGTGTGCCTCGGCGGCGGTCAACTGCACGTGGTTGGCCACTTCGCCAATGGAGGCGGCCATCTGGTTCATTGCGGTGGCGCTCAGGTCGGTTTCGGCGCGCTGCTCCAGCAATGCCGCCTCGGTGCTGCGCGACAACTGCCCGGCATCGCGAGCAGCCACGGCCATTTGTCCGGCCAGGTCGCTTAGCCGCGTCAAGGCGGTTTTCAGACGTGCCTCTTCGCTGATCAGCATCAGTTGCAACTGCCCGGCAGCACCCGTCAGGTCGCTGTAGGTCAAGGCTGCAAGCGGGTCGGCGAAGGCACCTTCGGCGCCCTGCACAATCTGCTGTAGCTGCCGCCCGAGGGCGTTGCGCGCCCACAGGCCGCAGGCCACGAACAGCCCCAGGGTCAGCCCCTGCCCCACCAGGCCGGGCCACAACTGGTTTGCGCCTACCGCCAGCAGCCCGCCGGCCAGTGGCAAGGCCAAGGCCTGCATCAGCAAGCTCAGCCGGCGCGGCGCCGACAATGCCGTTTGACCGTTGCGCAGCCGCGCATACAGCACTTCGGCACGGGCGACTTGCTCCCGCGTGGGGCATACGCGCACCGACTCGTAACCCACAACCCGACCTCCTTCGAGGATGGGCGTGACGTAAGCATTGACCCAGTAGTAGTCGCCGTTACGGCAGCGGTTCTTGACGATACCCATCCAGCTCTTCCCGGCTTTCAGGTAGCGCCACATCAACTCGTACACCGCTGGCGGCATGTCCGGGTGGCGCACCAGGTTGTGCGGGCTGCCGATCAGTTCGGCCTCGCTGTAGCCACTGATGGCGGCAAACTCAGGGTTGCAGTAGGTGATCAGGCTGGCGGTATCGGTAGCAGAAATCAGCCGCTGATGAGGGGGGAAACGTTGCTCGACCGGGGTTACCGGCAAGTTGAGGCGCACGATGAGACTCCATTCAATGACAAGCCGGTATCCAGTTCATCGACGGCCACCGGAACCGATTCATGGCGATCAGTTCCAATAGGCAAAAGCGCTTCCTGCCGTTGAGGCACGAGGCCGAACGGCACAAGGAAGAGGACGATGACTAACCGGTCAGACCATGAATTCTACGAAATTCATCACATAAATAAAACAAAGGTGATCGATCATGGCGTTGCGCCACATGGATAGATATCGTTAAGTTCTTGATTCTAAATGGGAATTAAGCGATGACGAGATCAGCTTTGGGTATCGCCCTGCGCCGCTACCGCAAGCTGGCGGGCCTGACCCAGGCACAACTGGCCGAACGGACCGGCTTCGACCCCAAGACCATCAGCCGTTTCGAAACCAGCACCTACACCCCCAGCATCGATGCAATCTTGGCGTTTGCCCAGGTGCTGGGCGTCAAGCCCAAGGACTTCTTCGCAGAACCGGACGACGAAGAGGAGCAGCGCGCCTACCTGTTCGGCGTCATCCACAACGCCCCGCCTAAAGATCTTGGCAAGCTGATTGCAGCAGTTGACCAGGCACTGGCCAAGCCCTGAGCTATTTCACGCGCCCACTTTCACGGCACGCACCGATCTAGAGCATGGCAGGCCGGATTGCCCCACAACTGGTCAGACCGGTAAGGCCAAAAAACCTTGCAATCGAGGATTTTTCGCGCTTTTATGGCCTCGCGCTGAACAAACCGGTAAGACCACAATAATTAAGTCCTGCGCTCTTTCGCCCCGTGCGGCTACCGAAGCAAGGACACCGATCAGAGACTCCTCCCATGCTCAAATGGTGCTCGCGTTCGATTTTCCTGCAAGTCGTACTTGGCCTTGCCCTCGGCATCGCCTGCGGTCTGAGCTTCCCCGACCTCTCCCTGCAACTCAAACCCCTCGGCGACGGCTTCATCAAGCTGATCAAGATGCTCATCGGCCTGATCGTGTTCTGCGTGGTGGTCAGCGGCATTTCGGGTGCGGGCGACCTGAAAAAGGTCGGGCGCATCGGCCTGAAGTCGGTGATCTACTTCGAAGTGCTGACTACCCTCGCGCTGGTGATTGGCCTGGTGTTCGCCTTCAGCAGTGGCATTGGCAGCGGTGCCAATATTCACCTGGATCAACTGTCCGCCGCCGATGCCAACGGCCTGGCCGAGCGCGGCCAGCACATCCATGGCGCCACGGCGTTCTTCATGGACCTGATCCCCACCTCGGTGATCGGTGCATTCGCCGACAACAACATTCTTCAGGTGCTGCTGTTCTCGGTGCTGTTCGGCAGCGCGCTGAACCTGGTGGGTGACTCGGCCGCCGGCATCTCGCGACTGATCAATGAACTGAGCCATGTGATCTTCCGCATCATGGGCATGATCGTGCGCCTGGCGCCGATCGGCGTGTTCGGCGCCATCGCCTTCACCACCAGCAAGTATGGCCTGGAGTCGCTGCAGCACCTGGGCGGGCTGGTGGCGCTGTTCTACCTGACCTGTGCCGGCTTCGTACTGATCGTGCTGGGCACCGTCATGCGCTTGTCGGGCCTTAAACTGCTGCCGTTGATCAAGTACCTGCGTGAAGAGCTGACCATCGTCCTGGGCACCGCCTCTTCCGACGCCGTGCTGCCACAGATCATGCGCAAGCTTGAGCACCTGGGTATTGGCAGTTCAACGGTTGGCCTGGTGATCCCTACCGGCTACTCGTTCAACCTCGATGGTTTCTCCATTTACCTGACCCTGGCCATCGTGTTCATCGCCAACGCCACCGGCACGCCACTGGAAATGACCGACCTGCTGACCATCCTGCTGGTGTCGCTGGTGACTTCCAAGGGGGCTCACGGCATCCCAGGCTCGGCACTGGTGATTCTTGCCGCCACCCTGACTGCGGTACCGGCGATCCCTGTGGTAGGCCTGGTACTGGTGCTGGCGGTGGACTGGTTCATGGGTATCGGCCGGGCGTTGACCAACCTGATCGGCAACTGCGTAGCCACCGTGGCCATTGCCCGCTGGGAGAAGGACATTGACCTGGAGCGCGCGCAGAACGTGCTCGACGGCAAGCCTGGCTTTGCCCCCGCGCCACGCAAGCAACCCAACGCCCATCAACAGGAATTCTGAGCGAACGTGGCCGGCATTGACGCCGGCCCTTCCAGGAGCGAAACGTGATCAGCTCATCAACCGTCGTCAACTCAGTGGTGGAAAAACTCCGCCAGGCCCTGGCCCGCGGCCAATGGCGCACCGGCGACATGCTGCCCGGCCAGCGCGAACTGGCCGAACAACTGGGCATCAGCCGCCCCAGCCTGCGCGAAGCGGTAACCGTGCTGGAAACACTGGGCCTGGTGCGCTCGTTGCCCGGCAAGGGTGTGTTGGTGCTGGACGCCGATGCCCAGGCGTCGGGTGGGGAAGTCAGTGCCGCGGCCAGCCTGGCCGACGTACTGGAACTGCGCTACACACTCGAACCGTTCATCGTCGGCCTGGTGGCGCAATCGGCCAACAGCCAGGACATCGGCCAGCTGCGCCTGACCCTGATGGACATGCGCGAAGCGCTGGAGGCCGATGACAGCGAAGCCGGGGTCAAAGCCTACATTGCCTTCCATGAAGCGCTGTTCGCCCTGACCACCAACCCGATTTTCCAGAGCGTGGTGCAGCAAACCGGCAATGCCCTGAAGCAAAGCGCCGACATGCTGCGCAACTCGCCAGAGCACCTGGCCGCGCGGCTGAAGGAGAACGAAGCGGTGGTACGTGCCATTCGCGAACGCAGCAGCGCCCAGGCCAGTGCCCAGATGCGTCAGCATATCGTGGCCGAAGGGCTGCGCATGGGCATCGCGCTGAATATCCCGGACGAACATCCACATCCATGACCTCAGGAGAGTGACCATGAACGCCGCCCCCCACTTGCCTGCCCTGCTCGCGGCCGGCGAAACCCGTCTGTCGGCCGAGCAGATTTACCCGCGGCTGTTCGACGCCATTCTCGAACAGCGCCTGCCCCCGGGCAGCCTGTTGCCCGAGCAGGCGCTGGGCCATGCATTTGGTGTCAGCCGCACGGTGATCCGCCGCGTGCTCGGGCGCCTGTCCGACCAGCAGGTGGTGGTGCAGCGCCCCAGCCACACCGCCCATCTGGCCGCGCCTGACCCAGACCAGGCACGCCAGGTGCTCAGTGCCCGGCGCCTGGCCGAAACCACGCTGATCACACTGGCCGCGCAACGCGCCCGGCCGGCGCAGGTACGCCAGCTACGGCAACTGGTGGAGCGCGAGCGCCAGCACCATGAGAGTGGTGAACGCTGCGCGGCGATCCGCCTGGGCGGCGAGTTCCACCTGAAACTGGCGCAGGTAGCGGCCAATGCGCCGCTGGCGCGATTTCTCAATGGGCTGGTACCGATGACCTCGCTGATCATCGCTCGCTACGAATCGCCGTGCTGCGATCATTGCGCGTGGGAAGAGCATGCGGCGATCATCGATGCCGTGGAGCAAGGTGATGCCGAAGCGGCCTTGGGGTTGATGCACAGGCACCTTGACCGCCTGGAAGAAAAGCTGGACCTGGACTAATCCGACCAGACTACGCGATCGCTCCTGCTCAGGCCGCGTTCACGCACCATTTGCAGCTGCGCTGAGCGGGCGATGGGCTGCACAGCAGCCCCGATAACCCCACCCTATACTGCGAGAACCAGCCCAGCCTCTACCAGGGAGGCGGTCGCGTGAGTTCTCGAATCTTCCTGTTGCTATGCCTTCTGCTGGCCCTCGGCGGTTGTGCCAGCAAGCGTCCCCCTGCCCCGCCCCCGCCCACAATACTCAGCCCTGCGGCGTGGCAACGCATCGATCAGGAACTGATCGACGCCTCGGCCGGCGCCGCCGGTTCGGCCAATGACTATGCCCGTCGCTCGATGCGGGTGTGGAAGGAGCAGGTGCAACAACGCACCGAGCGCGACTTCATCCCCTGGTTCACGGGTTACTGGACCCAGCAATGGCTCACCCTCAAGGTGGCCTGGTACAAGCTCGACAGCGGCGAGGGTCGGGAACCGGCAGAAAAACGCCTGGCCCTGTACCTGCAGGAGCAGTATCACGCGCGGGTGATCGAGCCGGTAGCCGAGCAGATCAACCCCGAGGGCATCCGCGACCGCGCCTGTGAACTGTATCTGCAACTGCTCGGCCAGCAACTGCCGGCCATCATCAGCCGTTACAACGCGCCGCCCGAGCAGTTCAGCCAGCGCCTCAACCGTATCCCCGCCATCGCCCTGGGGCCACCGGATGCGCGCAATGCCAGCCTCTATCAGCTGCTGCGGGCCAAGTCACTGGACCAGCAACCGGCCTGGCAAGCCATGCGCCAGCACTTGCATCAGCAGGCCAGCAAAGGCCCTGGCAGAACCGATGTCGGACTTAACTCGGTGGCCACCCAGGCCAGCGAAAAGCTCGGCGCCACCCTGGCGCCACGCGGTATCGCCAGTGCCGTGGCATCGGCAGTGGGCAAGGTGGCGGGGGCGATGATTTCGATTGCTACGGCCGGTTACGGGATGATGACACATGACCGTGAACACCCGCAGATGGTCGAACAGCTGCGGGTGATTCTCAACGTGGCGTTGAACCAGGAATGGCAGGAGTTGATGGAGAACCGCCAGAGCGGCGCCATGGCGGGGGTCTATTACCTGTCGGGGCAGGTTGAGGACAGCTTGCTGGCCAGTGCGCCGCGGCCGATGGAACAGCAGGTTGAGCAGCAGCAGGCGCCTTTGATCATTCGCCTGCCACCTTAGTGGCGGCCTGTGCTGGCTTGTTCGCCGCGCAAGGCTATATCAAGCTGCAGCCAGGGCAGAGCGTGGCAAACCAAACACCCGATCAAACGCCCAGTTGTAGGCAAAGGTGTAGCACGGCACCAGGATGATGAACGCCATATCCACCAGCAGCGCCTCCAGCAATGTCATGTCCAGCCACCAGGCAATCAGCGGAATCAAGTACACCACCAGGGTCAACTGGAAGCCGATGGCATGCACCACCCGCCGCGCCACGCTGCGCCCCCGCTTGGCCTGGCGGCTCTCCCAGTACTCGAACAGGGTGTTATAGACCAGGTTCCAGAGCATGGCGATGGTGGTGATCATCACCGCCAGCGGCCCGGTATGGGAGGCCTGCGTATCTGACAGGTAGGCCAGCCCAAGGGTCGACATGCACAGCCCGATCAGTTCATAGAAAGTCACGTAGACCAGCTTGCGTTTCAATCCCTGCACCGAGGGTTACCTCCAAAGACAAAAAGCGACGGGGGGGCGATCATGCTTCAATACACTTGACAGCAAAAGTCAGCAGCTATCAGATTAACTGACAGGAGGCTGCCATGAACTTTTCCAGCGACAACATCCAGCTGTTTCTGGCCGTGCTCGACCACGGCTCGTTTTCTTCCGCGGCGCGCGCCCTCAAGCGGGTGCCTTCAGCGGTGAGCATGGCCATTGGCAACCTTGAGGCAGACCTTGGCTACAGCCTGTTTGAACGCGGCCCGCGTGAAGTTCGCCCAACCGCACAGGCCTTGGCCCTGAAGCCACACGCCAGGCTGATTGCCGAACAACTGGGGCTGCTGCAGGTTCATGCCCTGGAGCTGTCCCAAGGGCTGGAGAGCAGCCTGACCCTGGCCGTGGTACCCGACATCGATCACCGCCCGCTGCTGGCGGCCATCGCCAACCTCGGTGAGCGCTACCCGTTGCTGGACATTGCCCTGCTCAGCGCTCCGCAGGAAGAGGCCCTGCACTTGCTGGACAGCGGCCGTGCCGACCTCTGTGTAGCCTTTGCCGGTTTGCAGGTCGATGCCCGACGCGGCTTCCAGCACATTGGCATGGAGTCGCTGGTAGCCACCCTGTCGCCGGCCCACCCGGCATTGCGTGAGGGGCGTATCCACTACCTTGAAGACCTGACGCAGGTGCGTCAGATTCTGGTGCGCAGCCGCGACCTGCCGCTGGCTGACCCTCGCCCGCTGATCGGTGCCACGCACTGGTCCAGCGACAGCTTCGACCTGGCTTTGCAGATGGTGGAAGCGGGCCTGGGCTGGGGCGATCTGCCGTTGTCGCGGGTCGCGCCGCTGCTGGCCAGCGGGCGTCTGATACGCCTGGAGTTCCGCAATACACGCAACGAGTTGCAACTGCCCGTGCATATCCTGTGGCGCAAACAACAGCCGCTGCAGCAGGCCGCCCGCCTGCTGATCGAGCAGTTGGCTGACCAGTGACTGCCGTCCGTCGCAACGTCTGTAAGAATTTTCTCTAAGCACTTCAATCTTTTACCCCTTGAGCCGATATCTCGGGCGACAGGCCTCGCATCGCGTCATGAGCGCGCTGCGACCTCCCCTCATTGGCTCAAGGTCTCGAAACATGAACCTGAAATTTCGCCACAAGATCCTGCTCAGCGCCTGCGGCGTCGTGGTTTTGGCATTTGCCCTGTTCACGCTCTACAACGACTACCTGCAACGCAACACCATCCGCCAGAACATTGAAGCCTCGGTGCAGCAGGCCGGGGCACTGACCGCCAGCAGCGTCCAGAACTGGATGAGCGGGCGCATCCTGGTGCTGGAAAACCTGGCCCAGGACATCGGCCAGCAAGGTGCCGGCGATACTCTGGCAGGGCTGATCGAGCAGCCGTCCTACACGCGTAATTTCCTGTTCACCTACTTGGGCCAGGCCAACGGCGTATTCACCCAGCGCCCGGATACCCAGATGCCCGCCGGTTACGACCCGCGCCAGCGCCCTTGGTACGGCGCCGCCGCCAGCGCCGGGCAGACCGTGCTGACCGCCCCGTACCAAGGTGCAGTCGGTGGCCTGATGGTGACCATCGCCACCCCGGTGAAGAGCAAGCGCAATGGCGAACTGATCGGTGTTGTCGGCGGTGACGTGACCCTCGATACCCTCGTCGAGATCATCAACTCGGTCGACTTCGGCGGCATCGGTCACGCCTTCCTGGCCGACGCCAATGGCCAGGTGATCGTCAGCCCCAACAAAGACCAGGTGATGAAGAACCTCAAGGACATCTACCCAGGCAGCAACCTGCGGGTCGCCGCCGGCATGCAGGATGTCACGCTCGACGGCCAGGACCGCATCATCTCGTTCGCCCCGGTGGCCGGCCTGCCTTCGGCGCAGTGGTACATCGGGCTGTCGATCGACAGGGACAAGGCCTATGCCGCGCTCAGCCAGTTCCGCACCTCGGCGATCATCGCCATGCTGATCGCCGTGGCCGCGATTGCCGGCCTGCTCGGCCTGTTGATTCCTGTGCTGATGAGCCCGCTGACCACCATGGGCCGCGCCATGCGCGACATCGCCGAGGGTGAAGGTGACCTTACCCGCCGCCTGGCCGTGCAGAACAAGGACGAGTTCGGCGAACTGGCTACCTCGTTCAACCGCTTTGTCGAGCGCATCCATGCCTCGATCAGCGAAGTGTCCTCGGCCACCCGCCTGGTACATGACCTATCGGAGAAAGTGGTCAGCGCGTCCAATGCGTCGATCAGCGGCTCTGAAGAACAGAGCATGCGCACCAACAGCGTCGCTGCGGCCATCAACGAACTGGGCGCCGCCACCCAGGAAATCGCCCGCAACGCCGCAGATGCTTCGCAACATGCCAGCGGTGCCAGCGAGCAGGCGCACGGTGGCCGTGAAGTGGTTGAAGAAGCCATCAGCGCCATGACTGCCCTGTCACAACGGATCAGCGAGTCGTGCGCGCAGATCGAAACCCTCAACGCCAGCACCGACGAAATCGGCAAGATCCTCGACGTGATCAAGGGCATTTCTCAGCAGACCAACCTGCTGGCACTGAACGCGGCCATTGAAGCAGCTCGTGCGGGTGAAGCCGGCCGTGGCTTTGCCGTGGTGGCCGACGAAGTGCGTAACCTGGCGCACCGTACCCAGGAGTCGGCGGAAGAAATCCACCGCATGATCACCAGCCTGCAGGTCGGCTCGCGCGAAGCGGTGCATACCATGAACACCAGCCAGGTCTCCAGCGAGCAGACCGTGCAGGTGGCCAACCAGGCCGGCGAACGCCTGGCCAGCGTAACCCAGCGCATTGGCGAGATCGATGGCATGAACCAGTCGGTGGCGACAGCGACCGAAGAACAGACCGCCGTGGTCGAGAGCCTCAACCTGGACATCACCCAGATCAACGCCCTGAACCAGCAGGGGGTGGAGAACCTCAACGAGACCCTGCGCCATTGCGACCAACTGGCCCAGCAGGCCGGGCGTTTGAAGCAGTTGGTGGGCAGCTTCAGGATTTAAACGCCGGGTTCAGGCGGCAACGGCCTATGCCTGTTGTCGCCTGAACCGGCCCCTTATGCAGCCACTGCCTTCGCAGCCTTGCCCCGCCGTACCCAGGCCAGCAGCACCGCCGCCATCAGCACAAAGCCCAGGTAGCCAAACAACGGGTACACTTCGCCCACCAGGCTGATGAACCCCACCAGGCTACAGCCGAACGCCACCACCCCGGTCACCACCGAGCCCCAGCGGAACGTCGTCGTGCCCGCCGGTAACAGCCGCGAGAGGAAGGAAAACAGCGTGCCCACCGCGGTGTTGACGATCATGCCGAAGATGATCAGGCACATCACCAGCCCCAGCAGTGGTGACACCTCGTTGGCAATCGACAGCATCGGCATCGGCTGGTCGGCCACACTGTCCAGGCGCGACAACAGCCCGGCACTCATCACCAGCATCAGGCCGCCAAGTGCCGCACCGCCGAGCAGGCCTCCCCACACCGCCGCTTTCTCGCCCTTGGCCGAACCGCCCAGGATGGCCAGGATCGGCGCGCCCGCCACGATGTTATACGACACATACAGGAACGCACCCAGCAACCAATGACGGGTGCCGGCCTGTTGCTGGCTAGCCACCTGATCGAGCGCGGCAAAGCTCTGCTCGCGGGTGATCACGGCATACAGCGCTATCGCTGAAGCCACCAGGATCAGCAAGGGGGTGATCGCGCCGATTGCAAGAATCATCCTGCGCACGTCCAGGCACACGATACCGACCACCACCAGCGTCACCAGCACGCTGCCGGTCAGGGCCGGGATGCCGAACTGCTGCTCCAGCAATGCACCACCGCCGGCCAGCATGACCACGGTGACGGCGAACATGAAAAAGGTGATCAACCAGTCGACGAACATGCCCAGGTGACGGCCGCAGATGGCCAGGATCACATCCTTGTGCGAGGTGGCCTGCTGGCGATTGCCCAGCCCCGCCAACGCCATGCCGAGGAAGGTGAACAAGGCGGCACTGACCAACGCGCCAGCCAACCCCCACACGCCGAAATCGACAAAGAACAACAACAGTTCCCGCCCTGAAGCGAACCCCGCCCCCACGATCACGCCGACAAATGCGCCGGCAATCTTCAGCTGCTCTTGCATGTGAACCTCTGGATTTATTGTTGTTTTTTCATTGCCGTCGCATACCTGTCGCAGGGGCGGCCTTGCAGCCCATCACGACACACGGTCGCCTCTACACGGGCGCTTTGCCCGGTCAGGCGTCGCCGACGAACGCCTGCACTTCGATCTCCACATCCACGCCCAGGGCCAACGCCGAAGCCACGGTGGAGCGCACCGGTAGCGCCGCGCCGAAGAACGTCTTGTACACCTCGTTGAAGCCGGCGAAATGGCGCATGTCCGACAGCCAGACCGTGACCTTTACCACCTGGTCGAAACGCGCACCACAGGCCGCCAGGCTTTCGGCGATGCGCTCGCAGGCAGCACGGGTCTGAGTCTGGATATCACCGCGCACCACTTCGCCGTCGGTGTTCATCGGCACCTGCCCGGAGAGGAACAGAAAGCCACCGGCCTTTACCGCGCGGGAAAACGGGAACGGCAGGCTACTGGGGAAACGCTGAATGTCATTGCTCATGGGATGCTCCTTTCAGGGTTGCTGGAAACGGGCCGGGGACAGGCGATCGGGCGCCACGCCCTGGCTGACAAGGTCGGGACACAAGGGCTGGCCCAGCAGCAGATCGGCGGCCAGGCGCGAGGCGCCCGCTGCCGACTGGATGCCATAGCCTCCCTGGGCCGCCAGCCAGAAAAACGCGGGTGCATGCGCATCGAAACCGATCACCAGGTCGCCATCGGCAACGAACGAACGCAGCCCGGCCCAGGTGTGGCTGGGGCGGCGGATCGCCAGGGTGGTCATGGCTTCAATGTTGTAAATACCCAAGGCCACGTCGAACTCCTCGGGCGCGGCATCCTGTGGCTCAACCGGGTCGGCATTGGCTGGCGACCCCAACAGTTGGCCGGCATCAGGCTTGAAGTAGAAGCTTTCATCGACGCCAATCACCGCCGGCCAGCGGGCAAAGTTTTGCTCTGCCGGGCCGGGGAAGGTGAAGGCGCTACGGCGGCACGGTTGCAAGCCGATACGCGCCACCCCGCACTGCTCGGCCACACGGTCCGCCCAGGCCCCTGCAGCATTGACCAGGCGGCGGGCCTGCAGCCGGCTGCCATCCGCCAACTCCACCTGCCACATGCCGTCCAGGTACCAGGCCTTGATCAGCTCGGCGTTACAGCGCAGTTCACCGCCAGCAGTGCGATAACCACGCAAGAAGCCTTGGTGCAAGGCATGTACATCAAGGTCCATCGCACCCGGCTCAAGCACCGCGCCGGCCAAGGCTTCGCCACGCAAGCTGGGTACCAGTGCCAAGGCCGCGTCCCGGTCAAGCAGGCTGACTTCTGTGCCATTGGCCAGGTTCTGCGCGTAGGTTTGCTCAAGCAGTTCACGCTGCTCCAGGCCGGCCACATACAGACAACCTCGCGGCTCCAGCAGCGGGTGCTCGCAGAAGCCCGGCGGTGGCGCTTCGTAGAAGGCCCGGCTGGCGCGGGTCAGCGCCTGGATCTGTGGGGTGCCGTAAGCCTCCATGAACATGGCCGCCGAACGCCCGGTGGAATGGTAGCCAGGCTGCGATTCACGCTCGAGCAACAGCACACGCTGCTCGCCGGCCAGGCGATAGCCCAGTGAGGCGCCGGCAATGCCAGCACCGATGATCAGGGTGTCGTAGGTCGGGGTCATGCACGCTCCTGCCAGCCAATTATCATTTATGAGAATTCTAATATATGAGAATTTAGAAATGCGCAAGTGTCCAAGGTAAGATGCCCGACCACCGCCGCATGCCGAGATCCCTGAATGCCCGCAGCTCTACCCCAGCTTGACCGTGCCGTCGTCGGCCAGCGTCTGCGCCAGGTGCGCAAGGCTCGCCAGATGACCCTCAAGCAATTGTCCGAAGCCAGTGGCGTGCCGCTGTCCACGTTGTCGAAGATGGAACTGGCGCAGGTGTCGGTCAGCTATGAAAAACTCGCCGCTGCTGCGCGGGCGCTGAATGTCGATATTGCCCAGCTGTTTCGCGCCAGTGGTACGGTCAGCGCGCCGGTGCCGGTGACCGTGGTGGTCGATTCACTGCCCGCTGCGGCGGGCTATTCGACCGGCACCTACGACTATTATCCGATTGCCGGGGACTTCCCCGGACGGTGCATGACACCGGCCTATGCCCGCATCATGGCCCGCGAGCGCGGCCAGTTCGACGACTTTATCCGCCACCCCGGGCAAGAGTTCGCTCTGGTGCTGAGTGGGCGCGTGCGCATCGAGTTCGAGACCGGAGAAGCGGTGAGTATCGGGCCGCAGGAGACGGCGTATTTCGACAGCCAGGTGGGCCACATCTACCTGTCGGAAAGCGATGACGGTGGTGATGCCCATGTCATGGTAGTGATGACTGATCGTTGATCGGGCGCACCTGCCAAGGCAAGCGCGGTTATAACCTAATAACGAACAAGTCTATTTGGCTATAAAAAAATCTATATGCTGACTGGCATCCGATAACGGGCAAAGTTGGGCAGTCGAGTAGCGTATGGATGTAGGTTCTTTCGGTTTTACCATTGCTGGCCTGGTCGTGGGCTTCATCGTCGGTATGACCGGCGTCGGTGGCGGCTCGCTGATGACCCCGATCCTGTTGTGGTTTGGCATCCACCCGGCGACCGCTGTCGGCACCGACCTGTTGTATGCAGCGATCACCAAGGCCAGTGGTGTCTGGGTGCACGCGCGCAACAAGAACATCGATTGGAAGATCACCGGCCTGCTCAGCATGGGCAGCGTGCCCGCAGCGGCGCTGACCCTGTGGTTCCTCAGCACCCTGCACACCGATACCTCGGCGCTCAACGCCATCATCAAGCAAGGCCTGGCGGTGGTGCTGATCCTGACCGCGCTGGCCATCCTGTTCAAATCGCGCCTGCAGGCCTTCGCCAGCCGTCATGCCGGTGATCACTACCACCTCAGCAACCGCAGCCTGAACACCCTCACAGTGCTGACCGGCGTGGTGCTTGGGGTAATGGTCACCCTCACCTCCATCGGTGCTGGCGCCCTGGGTACGGTGGCGCTGTTCCTGCTGTACCCGTTCCTGGTCACCCGTCGCCTGGTCGGTACCGAAATTGCCCACGCCGTGCCACTGACCTTGGTAGCAGGCCTGGGCCACGCGGGCATGGGCAACATGGATTGGTCGCTGCTGGGCTACCTGCTGCTGGGCTCACTGCCAGGCATCTATCTGGGTAGCCACCTCACCGGGCGAATTTCCGACCGCGTGCTGCGCCCTTGCCTGGCAGCGATGCTGCTGCTGATCGGTTACAAGCTGGCGTTCTGAGCCTTAGCCCAGGCGCAACCGCCACTGCCCGGTAAAGCTCAGTTCCAGGCGTGACAACGGCAGCACGTCGATACGCTGCCCGGCACTCATCGGACACCCTAGCACCTGAACCAGCATGGCGCGGATGACCATCGGGTGGGTCACCGCCAGCCAGTCACCCGGCCTGTCGAAGGCCGCCAGCCAGGCGGCCAGGCGCTGGCATAGCGCAGCGAACGACTCGCCACCATGCACGGCACTGGCCGGATCCTGCAGCCATTCTGCCAACGCCTGCGGTTGCTCGGCTTGCAGTTGCTTCAGCGACAAACCCTGCCAACGCCCGAGGTCACAATCGGCCAACCCCGGCTCGATCTGTACCGCCCCCGTTAACCACGCCGCCGTCTCGCAGGCCCGCCGCTCTGGCGCACTCAGCAACTGCGCGCCTGAACGGTCGGCGCCTGACTCTTGCTCTAGCGGCAGGATGCCATCGTCAGAATGGTGCAGGCGCCCGGTCTTCTGGGCCTGGGTCAGGGCATGGCAGATCAGGGTCAGGCGGACGGCTTTCACCAGGCATTTCTCGCAGCGGGCTGGGGCGCATGGTTTAGCATGCTGCGAGACTTTTGGCTGCAACAATGTCGTCGACCCGACTTGCCCGCGTATGGGCCGCACAGCAGCCCCTCGGATCAGAAGCTGATATTCAGCGCAGCAAACAACGCCCTGCCCGGCTGGTTATACGTGTTTGCCCCCGAGCTGCTGGCATTGCCGCCACGCAGGATCTGCTTGTCGAACACGTTGTTCACACCTACACGCACATCGTAGTTGGCGTTGAACCTGTACCCGGCGCTCACGTCCACCAGGCCATAGGCCTCGACGTCCTGCTGGGCGGTCTTGTCGTAGTCCTGCTGGGTGCGGTAGTTGTAGGTCGGTGATTTCTGCTTGCCGAAGTAAGTACCTGCCAGCTGGAATGACAATTGTTCGGTGGCGCGCCAGTCGAGGCTGGTGTTGACGGTGTATTCCGGGATCACCGACAGCGGCTCGCCCGTTTCGCGATTATCGTTGTCGAGCATCCAGGTCAGGTTGGTGTTCCAGTCCAGGGTCGGAGTCACCTCGATGAAGAAGTTGCCTTCGACACCTTCCACCCGCGCCTTGCCAGCGTTGTCCCACTGCGTCACGCGGCTGCCGGTACCTATGGTGTAAAGCACATCGGTATCACCGATGATCTTGTTCTTGTAGTCGTTGCGGAAGTAGGTGGCACTGGTGCGCCAGGTACCACGGTCGTACAGCAGGCCGATTTCCTTGTTGACGCTGATCTCGGGCTTGAGGTCGGCGTTGCCCTGCAGGTAACAGCCACCATTGTTGGTCTGTTGCACGCTGCAGCCATTACCGCGGCTGTACAGCAGGTAGTTGGGGTTGGACTGGTACAGGTTCGGAACCTTGTAGGCACGGGCGATGCCGCCTTTTACCGACAGCGCTTCGGTGAGCTTGTGCGACAGGTTCAGGCTGGGGCTGAAGTTGTCACCGAAGGTTTCGTGGTGGTCGAAACGCAGGCCCGGCGTAAGGGTGGTGTCGCCAACGATGATGTTGTCTTCGACAAACAGCGCATAGCTGCGTGCGGTCATCTTCGAGCTGCTGCGATCGAAGCCGACAAGGCCGTCATTGTTGGCGGGGTCGGAGCTTTGCGGGCGCAACGAACCTTGGTCGTTGAGGGCTTCGTACAGGTACTCGCCGCCCACGGTAAGCACATGTTCTGCGCTGCCCATGGCGAACGGCAGGTTCACTTCACTGCTCAAACGTGTGTTGCGCAAACGTGACATGGCCCCACCTTCGTCGTTGGGGGCACCTTCGGTGCGGCCTGCCAGGCCCTCGTTCAGGCGCCAGTTGCGCACGTACTCGTAGGCCAGCGTGGTCTTGCTGGTACCCCAGGTGAAATCACCGAGGTGGGTCAGGTCGTAAGTACTGCGCTGCATCACGTTGGTTTCGTGGCCGTAGAGGCTGGAGACGAAGTCGACGTCGCCGCCGCCGTTGCTGTTCATGGTGTCACCGGCAAAAATGTTGCCCTGACGGCTGTAGCCGGCACTGGCTTCCAGGCGGTGCTCGTCGTTCAGTTTCCAGCTCAGCAGGCCGTTGATGTCCTTGTTGCGCACCCCCTCCCGCCCCGCTACCAGGGCGCTGGTGGCATGCCCGGCGTTGATGTCCAGATCGTCGGCGTCAGTCTTGGCCAGGCCGCCGTACAGGCGGAAACCAAGGTTATCGGTCAGGCCGCCACCTAGGTTGAAGTTGGCTCGGCGGCTGGCGCCTTCCGCGCTGTCTTCGGGCAGCTGCGTGTACAGGCTGACGCTGCCTTTCAGCTCGTCGGAAGGGCGCTTGGTGATGATGTTGACCACCCCGCCCATGGCGCCGGAGCCGTAGCGTGCGGCGGCCGGGCCACGCAAGATCTCGATGCGCTCGACCGCTTCGGCCGGCACCCAGTTGGTTTCACCCCGAGTATCACGGTCACCGTTCCAACCATAGCGCACGGCGTTACGCGCACTGGATGGCTTGCCGTCGATGAGGATCAGCGTGTTTTCCGGGCCCATGCCGCGCAGGTCGATCTGGCGGTTGTTTCCGCGTGCGCCACTGGCACTGTTGCCGGTCAGGTTAACCCCAGGCTCGCGACGGATGATGTCGGACAGGTCATTGGCTGGCGGGTGGCGCTTGATGTCTTCGGCGGTGATGATCGACGTGCCCAGGGCCTGTCGCGCCTCGCGCTCGGCGGTGATCAGGGTGTCCTGGATCACCAGTGCGTTGTCGGCGACGGGCACTTCCAGTACCTCACCCGCACGTCGCTCCTCGGACTCTGCCGCGGTCGCCATCATGGCCGGCGACGCCAGCGCGACGAACGCCAGGGCCAGGCTGTTGGGTGAAGTTCTGCACTGCATGGGTACATCTCCTGCGATTCATGAGCGAAAAGGCACATCCCTGTCGGAAACCGGGAGCCCTCGCCCACCGGCCCCGCACACTCAGTCTGGCGGCCAACAGGGTTGGTAAATATAGAGAATCGCAAATGCGAGTAAATCTTACTTACGAAGTTTACATGTTTGTAACTGAACTTTGCTGAACCCTGATCTTTGGCATCGCGAGGCTTACCCGCCCCGCTGTGAGAGCAACTGTCTTGCTCAACATTTGAAAGGCGTGCGCGGTCGCCTGCAAGGAGCGGGTTTACCCGCGTGGCGGCGGCAACAGTGAACGGCTGGTGGAAATTGCCGGCAGGCCTGGCCCTTTCGCGGGTGAACCCGCTCCTACAACGGCCTGTGCCGAATCACCGAAGTGTCAGCCGTACCACTCTATGGCGAAGACGTCGCTCCTCTCGTTAAGCGAGGGATCTCACGCAGCCTTCCGCTGGAGCAGTGCAGCTACCTGCTCGGCAGTTGCTTTGGCAGATTGTGGGTTCTGGCCTGTCACCAAGCGGCCATCGACGACCACATTGGAAGTGAATGGCAAGAGTGCTTTCTCGTAGCGCGCCCCACGGCGTTTCATTTCTTGCTCGGCATTGTATGGGACCTTGCTCGCCACGCCCGCCAGCACTTCTTCGATCCAGGCATAGCCCGTCAGACGACGCCCCTCTACCAGGAGACGACCATCAGACAGCCGAGTATTGAGCAACCCGCAATAGCCATGGCAAACCGAAGAGACAACGCCACCACGCTCGTAGATCTCGCGGGTCAGTCGCTGCAAACCCTCGTCCTCAGGGAAGTCCCACATCACCGCATGGCCACCGGTAAAATAGATGGCGTCGAAGTCTGATGACACTAACGCTTGCGGACTTGAGGTGTTGGCAAGACGTGCCATTGCCGCCGGGTCGTTCAACCAGGCTTTGGCCGTGCCATCAAGCAATGGCCACTTGAGCGAACGCGGCTCGAGTGGGGATTTTCCACCCTGCGGGCTCACCAAGTGCTGTTCGTAACCTCTGCCAGCGAACACATGCCAGGCATGCGTCAGCTCACTCAACCACAACCCCGTGGGATGACTTGGGTCGCTGTAATGGGCAACGTTGGTAACGACGTGCACGATGCGTTTGGTCATGCCTGAGTACCTGATCCTAGGTGGTTGGGCCAAGCATCGCCTTCATACGGGCGAGCAGTTCTCTGTAGAGTCGCAGGTCATCGAGCCGTCTGGTCACTGACCAACCCGTCAAGCAAGGTCGTCAAGGCATCCTCGATGGCATGGTCGCCGACCTTCGCCGGCACCAACCGGCTATCGATCGAAAGCAGGGTCAACCCGTGAAGGTGCGCCCAGCTTGCGGTGGCCTGTCCCAAGGCAGAACGGGCGCGGATCGTACCCTCCTCCTGACCACGCTCCAGCACCTCGATCACCAGGTAGAACGGTGCCTGGGCTCGGGGGTCGACATGGATCTGCGCGGGGTCTCCCGCCTGTGTCGAAAACATCAACCTGTACAAATCCGGATTTTCCTCGCCAAACGCCAGGTAGGCGTAGGCCATCGCCCGCAAGCGCTCTGGTGCTGACATCGCTGGCCCCATCGCGTCTTGCATCGCCGCATTCAATCGCTCGAAGCCCAGTAGCGCCAACTCGTGGAGCAGCGCCCCCTTGTCCGGAAAATGCCGATATGGCGCCGAGTGGCTCACCTGGGCTCGCCGGGCTATTTCGCGCAAGGTGAATTGCCAGCCTTGCTGTTCTTTCAGGGTTGCCAAAGCAGTGTCGATGATGGTGCGGCGCAAATCGCCATGGTGGTAGGGCTTTGCTTCGCAAATTTCATCGGCTGACATACGGCTGCTCCCCTCATGTTGACAGTGAAAACATTGTCTTCCTATGATCGGCGGAAATCAAGTTTACAGTGTCTACATTGCAATAACCTTGAGAGGTGCAAGATGACTATCGCCGCAACGTCCATCCCGGCTATCTACGCCGCAACCACGCTGGAGCAGCAGCGTCGTGCGTTTCTCAATGACGGGCCACCCGGTTTTGAGCGACGCAAAACCAACCTGGTCAAGTTGCGCGCGGCTGTGCTTGCCCATCGCCGCGACGTGGAAGAAGCGATCAGCGCCGATTTCGGCAACCGCTCAAGGCATGAGACAGACATCATGGAACTGCTTGGCGTGGTCCAGTCGATCGACTACCTGCTGCGGCACCTGCGCCGTTTCATGAAACCCGAGCGTCGTCACGTCGCGGCGTTTCACCGCACTGGCCGCGCGCATGTGGAGTACCAGCCCAAAGGCGTGATCGGCGTCATGGCGCCGTGGAACTACCCAATAGCGTTGACCTTCATCCCCCTGGCCACCGCACTGGCGGCTGGCAATCGGGTGATGATCAAGCCCTCCGAACTGACGCCACGCACCAGTGAGCTGATTCAGCGCATTCTGGTGGGCAGTTTTACCGTCGAAGAGGTGGCGGTGATACTCGGCGGCCCTGAGACAGGCGCAAGCTTCAGCGCTCTCCCCTTCGACCACCTATTGTTCACCGGCAGTACCCAGGTTGGCCGGATGGTAATGCGGGCGGCGAGTGACAACCTTGTGCCGCTGACCCTTGAACTGGGCGGCAAAAGCCCTGTGATCGTGGCCCCAGGGCATGCCGGACGCAGCACCCTCGACAGCATCGTCTTCGGCAAACTGGCCAACGCCGGCCAGACCTGCGTGGCACCGGACTACGCGCTGGTCCATGAGGATGACCTGGATGAATTCATCTCCCAGTACTGTGCGGCTGTCGCCCGTGGTTATCCGCAAGGCCCGACCAGCCCGGACTACACCTCCATCGTCAGCGACAGGCACTACACGCGGTTGCAGTCGCTGGTCGAAGACGCCCGCACCAGGGGCGCCAAGGTGATCGAGACTGGCGTGACGCCAGAGCGCGCGACAGAGCGACCGCGGACACTGGCTCCGGTGCTGATCGTGGGGGCTGGTGACGATGCACGGGTCATGCACGAAGAAATCTTCGGGCCTTTGCTGCCCGTGCGTACCTACCGCTCCCTCGACGAAGCTATTGGCTATATCAATGCCAGGCCACGTCCGCTGGCGCTCTACTACTTCGGCAATGTGGGGGCCGACAGCGAAGCGCTGCTCAGGTGCACCACCTCCGGCAACGTCGGCATCAACAACACCCTGATGCACGTCGCGGTGGACGACCTGCCGTTCGGGGGCGTGGGTCCCAGTGGCATGGGGGCTTACCACGGTATCGAGGGTTTTCGCTCGATGAGCCATGCCAAGGGCGTGTTCGTCCAAGGTCGCTGGAACTTGCCAAAGCTGCTCCGGGCACCATTCGGAAAACTGGCTGATTTTGCCCTCGCCTTCACCCTGCGGCCCCGCCCCTGACACCACGCCCAGTAGCTGGAAAAGCGGGGCTTTGGCGCCTTGACATTAAAGTTAAGTTTAAAGTTAAGGTGCATGTGTAAGGTCCATCTAGTTCGCCGCCAAGCGAGATGCCTGGTCGCATTCATCAATGCGTGATGCAATTCACCGGAGAGACTGAAAAGTGAAACTCGGAACCGTCGCCGCAGTGGCAGGTGCACTCCTGACCCCCATCGCCAACGCCACCCTGGCGGACACGACCGGCATCCCCAAACATGCCGAAACCGCGATGATAGATATCGCAGGCCACCAGGTACCCGTCGTCAAAGGCGGTTTGTACGACCGATACCGCTCCAACCCTCCCCTGTCGGTGATCCAGGCCGAAGCGCCAGGCATGGACCTCAGTTGGTTCAAAGGCCTGGAAAAGACCAAGGTCGATATGGGCTTCGAGTCGTACTCGCCCAACTTCTACTACAAGAACAGCCGGTTTACAGCGGTTTACACCGCAGACCTCGATCGCCTGCGCGAGCTGATGCCTGTCGAAGTACTCAAGCAGGTTCAACCCTTGCAAGTTTGGCCAGGCCGCGGCCTGATCGCTTTCACGGCTTACACCTACGATTATTGCGACAACGACAGCTACAACGAAATTGCCTTGTCGATCATCACCAACAAACCAGGCAAGTCCAATCTCGGGCCATTCAGCTTGATCGGGCAATCCATGTCCAAGGACTTCTGGGGCTACGTGCTCAAATTGCCGGTAAATACCGAGCTTGCCCGTGTCCGTGGCGTAGTGGGCTACAACCTGCCGAAATGGCTGACAGAGATCAACCGCCGAGAGGACGCCGCGACCGTATCCTATGACATCGTCGACGCGCAGACTGGCAATATCGATGTCGTCTTTAGGGTAAAAAAGCTCGAGGACGTATCCAATGAAGCCGGCCTGGTGACTAACAGCTTCACCAACCTCGATCACGCTGGACAGCTGAGTTATGGCTATGCGACGTCTCGGCAGACCCGTCATGGATCGAGCATGAGCGCTGACTCGGCTCACCTGGTGCTCGGCGACGGTAGCCTGTCGACGTACATCCGTTCTTTAAAGTTGGGCAAGATGGTGAAATACGAATACGTGCCCGAGTTCCAGAGCGCCCTCTATGCTCCAAAGCCGCTGGCAGCATTGAATAGCGGTAACTGAACGCTCTATCAGCGCCGGCCCCTGAGCCGGCGCCCTGCTCCGCATCAGACGCTGGCATGCTTCACTTGGCAGGTGAAGCGCCCACCTTGTTCAAAGCGATGTCTTCGCGCAGACGGCCAAGCACCCGTTGGGTGTTGTCTACGCACGGCATGCCGTCTGGCTTGCTTTCAATGCCGTCGATCACCACCAGCAACTGTTCCTTGTTGCGAGCCAAGCGTTGCTGCAGCACCTCGATCTCCTCGACCTTGCGCTTCAACCCGGAAAGTAGCTCGTCATGACGCCAACCTTGCGAACTCATCGGCAACAGGTGCCGGATTTCTTCCAGAGTAAACCCTGCTGCCTGGGCGCTGGTGATCATCTCCAGTATCCAGACGGCATCATCGGAATAGTCGCGGTAGCCATTGGCCTTGCGCTCAACTGATTGAATCAGCCCACTTGCCTCGTAGAAACGAATGCGCGAAGCGGCAAGACCCGTGATTTTCGCAAGCGCTCCAATCCTCATACCACACCTTCACAGAAGTTCTGACCTTAAAGCTCACTTTAACCCCCCGGGCACCCGAGAGCCAACTTCCATGATCTCCAATCGTGGGCCTGATCAAATCGGCCCAACCCGCCATCCCGCGCCTACTCTTACGATAAGGACTTGACCTTAAAGTTTACTTTAAGCCTAAGGTAAGTACCTGGGCTACATGGACTTTGCTGTACCGCGCCCAAGGGCGGCAGCCACAGCGTCGCGCCCGGCATACGTAAACGGGCCATCATCATCGCAGTTAGTAGAGAGAAACCTTCTACCGAGGTTTCCAGGAGACCAAATGCAAACCGTTTTAGGCGCAACTGGCCAGATAGCCATAGAGCTGGCACGGGAACTGAACCGGACATTTACCGAAGATATCAGGCTGGTCAGCCGTAATCCGCGCAAAGTCAGCGACTCTGACACGCTGATTGCGGCGGACCTGCTAGACGCCAGCCAGGCGGCCAAGGCCGTAAAGGGTAGCAGCATCGTTTATTTCACGGCCGGACTCCCGCCAGATACACAGCTTTGGGAAACGCAGTTTCCAGTGATGCTGCGGAACGCGCTTGATGCGGCTCGCGCATCCGATGCCAGTTTCGTCTATTTCGACAACACGTATATGTACCCGCAGGATGATCGTCTGCTGACGGAGGACACGCCCTTCGAACCGGTCGGTCGTAAAGGGCAGGTTCGTGCGCGAATGGCATCGATGGTGTTGCAGGAGATGGCGCGAGGCGACATTCCTGTGGTCATAGGGCGAGCTCCAGAGTTCTATGGGCCCGGCAAAACGCAGAGCATCACCAATACCCTGGTCCTCGACAACATGAAGGCCGGCAAGACGCCACGCGTCCCTGTGCGAGACGATACTCAGCGAACACTCATCTGGACGCCGGATGCAAGCCGGGCACTGGCAGCGCTGGGGAACACGCCAGATGCGTTCGGGCAAACCTGGCACCTGCCCTGTGACGATGAGCGGCTGACCTACAAACAACTTGTCACGCTGGCTTCTCAGATCTCTGGCAAGGACGCTACTTATAAAATTCTAGGCAAATTGACCCTGACAGCTGTAGGCCTGATATCCAAGCAAGTTCGTGAGCTGCGGGAGCTGCTGCCACGGTACGAGCACGACAACCTGTTCGACTCTTCGAAGTACAAGCAGCGTTTTCCCGATTTCAAAGTCACGACTTACCATCAAGGGCTCACTCAGATCTTCAATGTGTCTGGTAGCTGCTGAGACGGCTCCATAGCGAGGGTTGAAGTCGATGACGCATTGGAGATGGCGGAACAAACAGAGGTCTCAAAATGTATAGCGACGGTCGAGGTATGACCGTCGCTATACGACCCAAACTGGACATCGATTTGAACAAGCAGTCATGTTCAATGGCCCAAGCTTGCCGTATTGCCTCTCCTTCAAAGTGTACTTCGACAAATCGCAGTAACGACGTAGTCCCCCATAGCCTTCCTAGCCTGCAGCGTAGCGCTGCCTATGTGCGGCTGAAGCACTACGTTATCCAGGTCAAACAAGCTGGTGGGCACTTGCGGTTCATTTGCGAACACGTCCAAGGCCGCCCCTGCAAGTCGCCCATCCTGCAAGCGAGCAACCAGTTCCACTTCGTCGATCACGCTTCCCCGCGCCACGTTTACAATCACCCCTTTCGCGCCAAGCGCTTCCAGCACTGGCGCATTGACCAGGCGTGACGTCGCACTTCCTCCTGCGGCAGCGAGGATAAGAATGTCACTGTCCGCGGCCAGGCTGCCAGCGTCGGGGTAATAGGTGTAACTGCAGCCCTGCAGCTCATTGCGGTTGTGATACGCCAGCTTGACTCCGAACGGCAGTAGGCGACTGGCAATCGCTTGGCCGATACGGCCGAGACCTATGATGCCGACGCGCAGCCCTCGCAACGTGGTGCCTAGCAATGGGAATGCGGCCTCGCGCCACTGGCCCGCCCGAACGAAGCGGTCAGCCACGCAAACCTGACGCAGCAAGCTCAAGAGCAAAGCTATTGCTTGGTCCGCCACGGCATCCGTGAGGATATCGACCGTCGTCTCGACCCGAATGCCGCGGGCTTTCGCCTGGTCCAGATCAATGCAATCAACGCCCACACCGTTGACAGCGATCAATGACAGGTTGACCAGTGCGCGCATGACTGGGGTTGGCACCCCCACTACTCCGTTGGTCACCACCGCACGGAAACGTTCCGGCCGGTCGGCTAGAACAGCCTCCAGGGCATGCGAATCAAAAGCACGTACCAAGTCGAACTGCCTGGCGAGCTGACTTTCGTGCTCGTCGAGCAACGGCGCCAGCATCAGCAGGGCCTGGCGCGGGCTTGCTCCGTGATTGATGTTCATGCTGCCTCCAGGTTCAACTGCGCGCGGGGCTGCGAGTCGGGCCGCTTCAACATCGCGGCGGGGATCGCCATGATCAATGCTCCACTGATGAACAGGCACAGGCCCAAGACATAAGTGCCGTTGTTGATGTCGCCGGTGAGGTTCTCCGCCACTGCTGTAATCATCGAACCGGTGAAACCGGACAGGTTGCCGAACGCGTTGATCATGCCTATGCCTGCCGCAGCTGCGACACCTGAGAGCACCGTGCCCGGCAACGTCCAGAAGATAGGCATCAGGCTGAGCACCCCGGATGCCGCCACGGTCAGGAACACGATTGAAAGGACAACGTTGTGTGCGAAAACAGCACTCAGGATCAACCCGCAGCCACCGATGAACGCCGGGATCGCGGCATGCAGCCGGCGTTCACCAGTGCGGTTGGAGTGGCGCGCGTTGAGGAACATGGCGATCACCGCAACGCCATAGGGGATGGCGGTCAGCAAGCCGATTTCCAGGGTGCTGGTCACTCCCGCGCTCTTGATGATCGACGGCATCCAGAAGGCCAGGCCATAAAAACCTGTGTTGAACGTGAGCAAGATGAATACGAGCAGCCAAACACGTGGGCTGAAGAAGACATCTTTGAGGCGTGAAACCTTGCCGTGCTCCTCTTGCTTCAAGTTGGCTTTGAGCAGTTCCTTTTCCTGCTGGGACAACCAAGCCGCCTTGTCGATGTTGTCGCACAAGCAGCAATAAACGATGGCCGCCATGATCACCGACGGTACACCCTCGACCAGCAGCATCCACTGCCAACCGGCCATACCATGCCAGCCATCCATGCTGGTCATGAGCCAGCCAGACAAAATGCCGCCCAGCGTCAGGCTGACAGGCATTGCCATCAGGAAACCAGACATCACCCGGCTTTGCCGATGGGTCGGGAACCAGTAGTTGAGGTAAAGAATCACTCCCGGGAAGAAGCCTGCCTCACAGATACCGAGCAGGAAGCGCAGCACGTAAAACATGGTACTGGACTCGACATGGAAGAACGCGGCAAGTGGCTGGGTAAATGCCACAGCCATGGAGATGATGGCCCAGCTCAGCATGATGCGGGCGATCCAGAACCGCGCGCCGTATCGATGCAGCAACAAGTTGCTCGGGACTTCAAACAGAAAGTAGCCCCAGAAGAAAACGCTCGCGCCCAAGGCGTAGACCGTATTACTGAACTGCAGATCCTCCAGCATGCTCAGTTTCGCGAAGCCGATATTCACCCGGTCGAGATAGGCCGCCATGTAACACAGCAACAGGACAGGCAGGATTCGTATGATTACCTTGCGATAGGTGCGATCTTCGAAAGCCTGATCGCGCATGGGGTCGACAACTTGATGAGCCATAACCAACCTCTTGGCATGTCGTGCACGCCTGATTGTTCTTATTTAGAGAGCATCGGGCACGAGTGCCCGATGGTAGTACCTGTCAGCAAATCGGTTCGCGGCTGGGCTGACCATCGACCAGCCGCAGCAGCCCTAGTGGATTGGCGTCGCGCAGGGCTTCGGGCAACAGCGCATCGGGGAAGTTCTGGTAGCACACCGGGCGCAGGAAGCGGTCGATCGACAGTGTGCCAACTGAGGTGCCACGGCTGTCAGAAGTGGCTGGGTACGGGCCGCCGTGCACCATGGCGTCGCAGACCTCGACACCGGTCGGGTAGCCGTTGACGAGGATCCGACCGGCCTTCTGTTCCAGTACCGCTACCAGTGGGGCGGCAGCGGCCAGATCGCTCTGCTCGCCGATCAGCGTGGCGGTCAGTTGCCCACCCAGTGCATGCAGTGCAGCAAGCAACTGGGCCTGGTCGGCCAGTTCTACCACTACCGTGGCCGGGCCAAAGACTTCTTCTTGCAGTAACGGCTCACCCTCGAGCAGCAACCGCGCATCTGCCGCGAACAGTTGCGGCCAGGCCTGGTTGCCCTGCTGTTCGGCACCCGCTAGATGGCGAATGCCGGGCAGTGCCTTGAGGGTAGCCACACCGTGGGCATAGCTGGCCAAGGTGCCTTTGTTAAGCATGGTTTGCGGTGACTGGTCGGCTACCTGCGCACGCATGTGTTCGACAAAGGTGCTGAATTCGGGAGAGCGCACGCCCAGTACCAAACCGGGATTGGTGCAGAACTGCCCACACCCAAGCACCACCGAGGCGACCAGCTCGCAGGCCACGGCCTCGGCGCGAACCGCCAGCGCGCCGGGCAATACCAGCACCGGGTTGATACTGCTCATTTCGGCGAAAACCGGGATCGGTTGTGGCCGCGCCGCGGCCATGTCGCAAAGGGCACGGCCGCCCTTGAGCGAGCCGGTGAAGCCAACCGCCTGAATGGCAGGGTGTTTGACCAAGGCCTCACCCACGCCACCACCGAAAATCATGTTGAACACGCCGGCAGGCATGCCACAACGCTCGGCGGCCCCTACAATCGCCTCGGCCACCCATTGCGCAGTCCCCATGTGGCCGCTGTGGGCCTTGAACACCACTGGGCAGCCTGCAGCCAGGGCTGCGGCGGTATCGCCACCGGCGGTGGAAAACGCCAGAGGGAAGTTACTGGCGCCAAATACCGCCACCGGCCCCAGGCCCATGCGGCACTGGCGGATATCCAGCCGTGGCTGCGGGGTGCGCTGGGGCTGTGCGCGGTCGATACGCGCACCGGCGAAATCACCTCGGCGCAACACAGAGGCAAACAACCGCAACTGACCGCTGGTCCGCGCCCGCTCGCCCAAGATTCTTGCTGCTGGCAAGGCGGTCTCGCTACATACGGTATCAATGAAGTCATCGTCCAGCGCATCCAGCGCATCGGCAATGGCATCGAGGAATTCGGACCGGCGCAGAGCGGGCAACGCCCGGTAGATCGGATAGGCAGCGGCAGCGGCTAGAGCAGCCGCATCCACTTCTTGCTCGGTAGCTTGGAAAAACGCACCAGGTAGCGCCTGCCCGGTGTGCGCATCCACGCTATGCAATGAAGCAGTCCCGGTAGCACGGCGGCTACCGCCGATGAATTGTTGGCCTGCAAATGAAGTCATGAAGGGTCCCTTCGCGTCGCGTAAGACAGTGGGCACTAATCTATGCGGCTCTGCGATTCTTGCCCAATGGCTTTTGGGGATCATCTGATAACCGCTTGTTATCAGTCCAACTGCACCCTTCGTGCGTTGGCCAGCAGTATCTCGGCAAACTCCAACGCCGCGCCGGTCAAGGGCTCGCCTTTGCGGGTCAAGATGCCGTAATCCTGGGGATCCAGGTGCAGCGGCGTATCGAGGTTGATAAGTACCCCGCTGGCAAGATGTGGCTCGACCATCGCCTGGGGCAGCATGCCGATCATCGGGCCGCCCAACAGCACCTTGAGGAAGGTCTGCATCGAAATGGTGTCGATGGTGTTGCGCGGCACCGCGACCCCGGCCTCGGCGAACGCGCGTTCCATGCGACCACGAATTGGCGTGCCCTTCGGGTAGAGGATCCACGGCCACTCGAGCAACTGAGGCAGCGTCACCGGCCCGGCATCGCTCAAAGGATGCTGGTCGTTGACCACGAAGCAGAACGGCTCCGGCGCCAGCGGCTGGAAGTCGAAGCGCTGGTGCTGCGCCACATCGGTGAATCGTGCTACCGCCAGGTGCAGGTTCTTGTCCTCCAGCATCGCCATGAGATGGTCGCTGGTCTGCTCCACCACCTCAATCGATAGCAACGGCTTGCGCTGCTTTATCTCGACGATGGCTTCTGGCAGCGCTACGGCGGTGGCGGCAAAGATGCCGCCAATCTTCAGATGCCCGTGGCCGCCTTGGCGCAGGCTGTCGATCTGGTCGACGAAGGTGCGCGCATCATTGAGTGCGACCTGGGCATAGCGCACCACCTGCTCGCCCAGGGCGGTGGGCGGCATGCTGCGTGGCAGACGCTCGAACAGGGCGAAGCCGAGCAGGTTCTCGATCTCCTTGAGCATCTTGCTGATCGCCGGCTGGCTGAGGTTCATCTGCTGAGCTGCCAGATGCATGTTGTGTGTGCGACCGAGTGTGTCGATGAGCAGAAGGTGGCGGAATTTAAGCCAGTTGCAGACGTGAGAAAAAGATAGGTCCGACATGAATCCACCTTGGGGCAATAACCACATGTTATCGAATAGTGAAAAGATGCCATTGGAGTTTATCGCACGGTTTGCCCTAGCGTTCAGCTTTCAGATCCAGGAGACCTAGATGCCATGCCGATAACGCTCACTTCCGCTAATACTCTTCCCGAGGACAACCTGGCCGGCACCCTTGTCGGCCGCGCCTGGACGCCCGGTGAACCCGGCGGCCCCTCGCCGATAGTGTTGCGTAATGACGGTGTGTTCGACCTCTCCGAACGCTTCGCCACCCTCAGTCAGTTGCTTGAGCATGAAGATCCGCTACAGGCAGTACGCAGCACGCCGGGCCAGTTTCTGGGTAGCGTCGAGGCGCTGCTGAGCAACAGCGGTGCCGCCTTCGATGCCAGCAAGCCCTATCTGCTCGCGCCAGTCGACCTGCAAGTCATCAAAGCCGCAGGCGTGACATTCGCCGCCAGCATGATCGAACGGGTGATCGAGGAGCAAGCCGGCGGCGACGCCAGCAAAGCCGAAGCGGTGCGTGCCACAGTACGCACGGTGATCGGTGACAACTTGCGTGCGGTGCGGCCAGGCTCTCAACAGGCAATGGCGTTGAAAGCACTGCTGCTGGAAAAGGGAATGTGGTCCCAATACCTGGAAGTCGGGATCGGTCCGGATGCGGAAATCTTTACCAAAGCACCTGTGCTGGCTGCTGTCGGCAGCGGCAGCGCAATCGGCGTGCACCCGAAATCGGCATGGAACAACCCCGAACCGGAGGTGGTGCTGGCGGTCGACAGCCGCGGCCGGATTCATGGCGCGACCTTGGGCAACGACGTCAACCTGCGCGACTTCGAGGGCCGCAGCGCACTGCTGCTGAGCAAGGCCAAGGACAATAATGCCTCTTGCGCCGTCGGCCCGTTCATTCGCCTGTTCGATGAGACCTTCGACTTGGACACTGTGCGCCGCTGCGTGGTCGATCTGGAAGTCCAGGGTCGCGATGGCTACCGCCTGCTTGGCAGCAGTTCGATGGACCAGATCAGCCGCGACCCCGAAGATCTGGTGCGGCAGACCCTCAACGAAAATCATCAGTACCCAGACGGCTTCATGCTGTTTCTCGGCACGCTTTTCGCCCCCACCGAGGACCGCGACCAGCCGGGTGCCGGCTTCACGCACAAACCCGGCGATCACGTGCGCATTGCCAGCCCGTTTCTGGGCCAACTGCATAACCAAGTCACGACAAGCGACCAAGCTCGCCCTTGGACCTTCGGTCTCGGCGCGATGATGCACAACCTAGCCGCTCGAGGACTCCTGAAGTAGCAACACTCAGGATTTCCGCCGGGCCCATAACAACAAAAAAGCGAGGCAAGACATGCAAACCCAAGCCAAGGACGCCGTGCCCGACCCGCGTCAGCTGCGCCGGGCGATCTATACCGGCGCAATCGGCAGTGCTCTGGAGTACTACGATTTCGCCATTTATGGGCTAGCCGCGGCGCTGGTCTTCGGCCATATATTCTTCCCCACCCTCGGCACCACAGGCGCCTTGCTCGCCAGTTTCGCCACCTATGGCGCAGGATTCTTGGCGCGACCGTTCGGCGGGCTTTTCTTTGGCTCATTGGGTGACCGCAAAGGGCGCAAGCTGGTCTTGTTGCTGACCATCGCCCTGATGGGTACCGCTACTACCCTGATCGGCCTGCTACCGACTGGCGCCACGGGTGCTGTGCTACTGGTACTGCTGCGCCTGCTGCAAGGTTTTGGTGCGGGTGCCGAACAGACCGGCGCGGCGACACTCATGGCCGAACTGGCTCCGCGTGAGCGACGAGGGTTCTATGCCGCCCTGCCCTTCATTGGGGTATTCAGCGGCCTGGCCCTTGCCACTATCACTTTCCGCGTGATGCAGAGCTCGCTGACACAGGAAGAGTTGCTCGACTGGGGCTGGCGGATCCCCTTCCTGGCCAGCGTAGTGCTGATATTCATGGCCATCTGGATCCGCCTCAAGCTCAAGGAAAGCCCGGTGTTCCAGCAGCTCAGCCAGAACCAGCAAGTGATCGAATCGCCGATGCGCGCCGTGCTGCGTAATGCACGTCGGCCACTGGCAGCGACTACGTTGATGCGCATGGCCGAAACAGGCTGCTCGACCCTCTATGCCACTGTATCCATCGCCTTCCTTACCGGTTTCGCCAGCAGCCATCTCAGCGAGGAAGGTGCCAACCTGGCCACCATTGGTACCAATGCGGTGCTCGTCGCCAGTATCCTCAGCGTATTCACCACCCCATTGTTCGGCGCTCTGTCCGATCGTATCGGACGCCTGGCGGTGTACCGTGGCGGCGCCTTGTTCGGCGCGTTATGGGCATTCCCCTCGTGGTGGATGATCGACAGCGGCAATTCGACATTGGTGTACATCGCGGTGATAGGTGGCTTCACCCTGGCTGCAAATAGCATGCTCGGGGCACAGTGTGCGCATTTCACCGAACTGTTCGGCAACCGCTACCGCTACTCCGGCGTGGCTCTGTCCCGAGAAATCGGCGCGATGCTGTCCGGCGGCGTGGCGCCGCTCCTGGGCATATTCCTGGTCGGTCTGGCCGGTGGTGCCTACTGGGTGCTGGCGCTATACACCCTGGCGCTGACTGGGCTGACCTTGATCGGCACCTGGCTGTCCATCGAAACCTGTGGCCGCGACCTGACGGCACTGGACGACGCAGTGGGAAGTGCGGCTTCATCCCAACACAGCCATTTAGGCGTCGGTGTGCCGCAACGCTAACCAGTGGCCAAAAAATACAAGAGAGATCGATATGACCGATACCCCAAAACGCTCGCTACGCAGTCAGCAATGGTTCGACGACCCGAGCCACGCCGACATGACTGCGCTGTACGTGGAGCGTTACATGAACTACGGCCTGACCCGCGCTGAACTGCAATCGGGGCGGCCGATCATCGGCATCGCCCAGACCGGAAGCGACTTGACGCCCTGCAACCGCCATCACCTGGAACTGGCTCAGCGGGTCAAGGCCGGTATCCGTGATGCGGGCGGCATTCCGATGGAGTTCCCGGTACACCCGATCGCCGAACAGAGCCGTCGGCCCACCGCCGCGCTCGACCGCAACCTGGCGTACCTGGGACTGGTGGAGATCCTCCACGGCTACCCGCTGGACGGTGTGGTGTTGACCACCGGCTGCGACAAGACCACTCCAGCTTGCCTGATGGCCGCCGCCACCACCGACCTGCCGGCCATTGTGCTGTCCGGCGGACCAATGCTAGACGGCCATCACAAGGGCCAACTGATCGGCTCGGGCACGGTGCTGTGGCATGCGCGCAATCTGATGGCTGCCGGCGAAATCGACTACGAAGGCTTCATGGAAATGACCACCGCTGCTTCACCGTCGGTAGGCCACTGCAACACCATGGGCACGGCGCTGTCGATGAACGCCCTGGCCGAAGCCCTGGGCATGTCGCTGCCCGGTTGCGCCAGCATCCCCGCGCCCTATCGGGAACGCGGGCAAATGGCCTACGTCACCGGCAGACGCATCTGCGAACTGGTAATGCAAGACGTACGCCCCTCATCGATCATGACCCGCGAAGCATTCGAGAACGCCATCGCAGTAGCCTCGGCCCTGGGCGCCTCAAGCAATTGCCCGCCCCACTTGATCGCTATTGCCCGGCACATGGGCATCGAGTTGTCGCTCGACGACTGGCAGCGCATCGGTGAAGACGTGCCGCTGCTGGTCAACTGCATGCCAGCGGGCAAGTACCTGGGTGAAGGTTTCCACCGTGCCGGCGGCGTACCGGCGGTGATGCACGAGCTGCGCAAGGCAGGTCGCCTGCATGAAGCCTGCGCTACGGTAAGCGGCAAGACCATCGGCGAGGTGGTCAGCGACACCGTCACCAGCAACCGCGACGTGATCCTGCCGTTTGACGAGCCGCTCAAGCACAGCGCTGGTTTCATCGTTCTCAGCGGCAATTTCTTCGACAGCGCGATCATGAAGATGTCGGTAGTCGGCGAAGCCTTCCGCAAGACCTACCTGTCCGAGCCAGGCAAGGAAAACAGCTTTGAGGCGCGGGCCATCGTGTTCGAGGGCCCCGAGGACTACCACGCCCGCATCGACGACCCAGCACTGGACATCGACGAGCGTTGCATCCTGGTGATCCGTGGCGCCGGCACCGTGGGTTACCCGGGCAGTGCTGAAGTGGTCAACATGGCGCCACCGGCGGCGCTGATCAAAAAAGGCATCGACTCGTTGCCGTGCCTGGGCGACGGTCGCCAGAGCGGCACCTCGGCCAGCCCGTCGATTCTTAACATGTCGCCGGAAGCGGCGGTCGGGGGCGGCCTGGCACTCCTTCAGACCAATGACTTGCTGCGTGTCGACCTCAACCAGCGTCGCGTCGACCTGCTGGTAGACGATAACGAAGTGGCGCGCCGTCGCGCTGCCTGGAAGCCGAACATCCCAGCCTCTCAGACACCGTGGCAAGAGCTCTACCGCCAATTGGTCGGGCAGTTGTCCACCGGTGGTTGCCTGGAACCGGCCACCCTGCACATGCGTGTGATCGCCCGTGAAGGTGGGACGCCGCGGCATTCCCATTGAGCGGCCTTTAGGACTTGGGTCTGCCACCGTATCGAGTAAAGGTGGCAGATCCACGGTTGGGTTCGATGAGTTGCTCAGGATGGCAAGTAAAGTGCATTCCTGTAGTTTCGGGCTCCGCTAGAAGTTCCACTCCTCAGCCCGAACTAGCCGGCAGAACGGCCCGTCAAGCGTTGCATTGTGATGGGCAACGATGTCCTTAGCTTTCATCATTGGCGTGTCTGAACAGGTATGACCTTCGGCGACAAGTACCGCATCAAAGCCAACGTCACGAGCAGCACGGCAGGTGCTGTCTACACAGTATTGAGTTTTCATGCCAGTGATGACCACACCGGTAGCCCCGCGAGACCGCAAATTGTCCGCCAGGCCAGTCATTTCGAAGGCGTTGGCTCGCCGCTTTTCGAATACCACCTCTCCACCCAGAAGCTTCAGTTCTTGCGCAACCATCGTCAACGGGCTGTCTGGTTCGATTGGAGATCCCGCAGGCCCGATGTGGCGCGCGAGAAAAATCGGAGCGCCAGCGCTTCGTGCCTTGTCCGATCTCTTATTTGACCAAGGTGATGGGTAAATCCGAGAGCTGAATCACCTTTGCCGCGACAGACCCCAGAAAAATCCCTGCCAAAAAACCATTGCCATGCGAACCCAGGATGATGCTGTCACATCCAAGGAAATGCGCACACGCCACAATTTGACTGGCTGCATCGCCTTGCAAGCTATGGAGTGTGAATGCAATCCCTTCTTGCTTCAGAAGCACCTCAGCCTTTCGTGAATCCTCGGCACTTCTATCCCCATAGTAGCGATCACGCTCATCCTCGCTCATGCCATTTGCGATTCGAGTGGGTAAAAGTGGCTGTACATTCAACAGATGTACCTCAACATTACCGCCCAGCAACCCACCCTCTTGGATAAGCCCAATAAGGTAACGCACGGCGCGTTCCGAATGCTCGGAACCATCGACCGCAACCAGTATTTTGTGCATGTTCCAAATCCTCTTTCAGGTCATGAAGGTGCTTGTCGTTCCGGGTGCCGCCAGCATTCAACCCGTTCTACTCGGACAAGCGGATTCGAATCTGTTTTTCTATCTCGATAACCGCAAATAGCGCAACGCCAACCCCGATGATCAGCAAGCCATCAAGGAAGGGGATTGCCTGCGTTGCAAATACCTTTTGCAGCGGTGGCGCATACGTGATGGCGAACTGAGCGAAGGTAATCACCATGACGGTGATCCACACGACCTTGGTGCCGCGAATACCCTTCCAGGTAAGCGATGTGCTGTAGAGGTTACGGATGAAGAACAGGTGGAATATTTCCATCACGACTAACGTGTTCACCGCGAGGGTTCGGGCCAACTCAACGGAGTAGCCTCGGTCGAGGGCATAAGAAAAAATGCCATAAACACCGCAGAGGAAAAGAATGGAAACAAGCACCATATGCCAGACCAAGGCTGCGCTTATGAGTGGTTCCTTACGTGAACGGGGCGGCCTGAGCATGGTGTTTTCTTCGGTGGGCTCGAACGCGAGCGCGATGCCGAGGGTCACTGCGGTTATCAGGTTGATCCACAGAATCTGTATCGGCGTCACCGGCAGCGTAATGCCGAGGAGCAGCGCGACAATGATGGTCATGGTCTCGCCTGCGTTGGTAGGCAGCGTCCAGCTCAACACTTTCTTGATGTTGTCATAGACTGTTCGGCCTTCGCGTACTGCAGCGACGATGGAGGCGAAGTTGTCATCGGCCAACACCAGGTCTGCGGCCTCCTTGGCGGCCTCACTGCCTTTTCCACCCATGGCTATACCGGCGTCTGCACGCTTTAGCGCCGGTGCGTCGTTAACGCCATCACCGGTCATGGCCACGGTCATGCCGTTCGATTGCAGCAGCATTACCAACCTGAGCTTATGTTCGGGGCTGGTGCGAGCAAAAATGTTGATGCCCTTTACCGCCTCCTTGAGGGCGGCATCGTTCATGGCGTCCAGGTCCACCCCAGTCAGCACCTTGTCGGGATTTTGCAAGCCTATCTGGCGACCGATAGCGGCGGCGGTACCGTCATGATCGCCAGTGATCATTTTTACGGCAATGCCCGCTTTTTGGCATTGCTGAACCGCCTTTAACGTCTCGGGTCTAGGTGGATCAATCAGACCGACCATGCCCAGCAACGTCAACTTTCCTTGCACGTCCCCGAACGCCAACACGGTGTGCTCGGGCCGAACCGGCCTTACTGCAAACGCCAATACACGCTGCCCCTTGGCAGCAATGGCGTTCGCCTTTGCGTGCCAGTAGTCCACATTGAGCGGTTCAGTCTCGCGAGTGCTTGCAAGCTGATGCGTGCACATGGCCAGTAGCTGCTCTGGCGCGCCTTTCACGTAGATGGAGGCATGTCCATCATGATTGTGATGCAGTGTCGCCATGAAGCGGTGTTTAGCGTCAAACGGTATGGCATCAGTGCGGGGCCAAGCCCGACGATCCTCATTTCGATCAATTCCGGTTTTCCCGGAGAATGCCAGCAATGCCCCCTCCATCGGATCACCTTCCACCGTCCATACATCG
Organism: Pseudomonas putida; assembly: GCA_041879295.1. Classification (NCBI taxonomy): domain Bacteria; kingdom Pseudomonadati; phylum Pseudomonadota; class Gammaproteobacteria; order Pseudomonadales; family Pseudomonadaceae; genus Pseudomonas; species Pseudomonas putida. The sequence goes on from CP047152.1 coordinate 3,806,857, forward strand.
TCATGCAGGCGCAGTACGGCATCGTTGCAAAGACCTGCTGCTCGTCCCAGTTCAGACAGCTTGGGGTGAGACGATAGGTCAATTAACTGATCGGCAAGACTGATGCTTCCCGCGGGCTGATAACCCGTGCCATCGACCGTGAAGACCAGATCGTTCGTGACGACCGTTGCCACCATCATTTCGTTGCGGGTCAGTGTACCGGTCTTGTCAGTGCAGATGACGGATACCGAGCCTAGTGTTTCGATGGTAGGCAGACGGCGCACGATGGCGTTACGTCGAGCCATTGCCCGAACGCCCACGGCCAGCGTAATGGTAAGGACGGCAGGCAGACCTTCAGGTATCGCCGCTACCGACATCCCCACCACGACCATGAAGATCTCGTTGAAGGCGTAGTGCCCGACATAATGGCCGAACACGAGCAATAAGCCGCCCACTAACAAAATCAGGATCGTCAGCCAGCGGGCAAACACGTTCATTTGCTGCACCAGCGGAGTGGTCAGCGTTTCTACACCTGCAAGCAGAGTGCTGATGCGTCCGATCTCGGCTGCTGCTGCGGTCGCCACTACAACGCCTGTTGCTTGTCCGCAAGTCACGAGCGTACCGCTGAACGCCATGCAAGTTCGATCACCCAAAGCTGCGTCAAGGGGCACTGATTGGGTATGTTTTTCTACGGGTACGGATTCACCGGTAAGAATGGCTTCCTGAATGTGAAGCCTGTTCGCGTGCAGCAAGCGTAAATCAGCAGGGACTTTGTCTCCCGCCTCCAGCAATACGATATCGCCCGGTACCAGTTCCTCACCCGCAATACTCAAGCGTTCGCCTGCGCGAATCACTGCGGCGCGCGGTGCCAGCATCTGCCGGATAGCATCCATCGCCTTTTCTGCTTTGCCTTCCTGAATGTAGCCAATGATTGCGTTTGCAATTACCACCGCCAGGATCACTACCGTATCCCACAGATGTTGCAGCATCGCGGTAATCGCAGCGGATCCCAAAAGCACGTAAATCAGGATGTTGTGAAATTGCAGCAAGAATCGAAACCAGGCCGGGCGCCGTGCTGCCTGTGGCAGGCGATTGAAACCAGCGCGGTCAAGACGGGCTTGAACCTCGGCAACCTCCAGTCCGACAGGCGCATTGACCTCGAGCAGGTTTGTCACCTGCTCGGCTGGCAGGGTGTGCCAGGCCACGGAATGCGCAGGGATTGGTGTTTGCTCAACGACTGCGTCGACCACCGGCGTTTTCAATGAGACTCCCCTGTGCGCACAGCTCGACTGTAACGGGCTTAGGTGGACATGAGCGGTCGTCGCTGTATCAGCATGCTGATAAATCGCTCGTCACGCTTAGGTTCTCTTTGCCATCTAGCTGATACGAACTAAAAGAAACATGCAACCGACAGCTTGATGACTATTGACCTGAATCAACCAGAAGCGCCGGCAAGGTGAACTGCACTTGGGCGCCAGGACTTTGCTTGGGGCTGGCCCAGAAGCGGCCTCCGTGGCTGTCGATGATCGAGCGGCAGATCGACAGCCCCATGCCCAGGCCGGTCGCCTTGGTGGTGTAAAAAGGCTCGAAAACCTGTTCTACGTTTTCCACTGCAAATCCGGGCCCGCTGTCCGCCACTGTTACCCGCACCCCCTCCTGGTCGAGGGCCGTGCTTATTTGCAGCTTACGAACGCCTTCAACCTCGATCATCGCTTCCAGCGCGTTGAGGATCAGGTTCAGCAGCACCTGCTGCAACTCAACACGGTCGACCAGCACCTGCGGCAAGCCCTCGGCAAGGGTGGTATGCACCTGTACTTTTCCCCTCACGGCCTCGCCACGGGTAAAGTCGACCATCTCCAGCACCACGGCGTTGACGCCCACCGCGTGCTTCTGCGGCGGGGTTTTGCGGATCAGCTCACGAATACGGCCCAGCACCTGCGCCGCGCGGTTGGCATCCTTGATGATCCGTCCCAGCCCCAGGCCTACTTCATCCAGCGCCGGTGGCTTTGCGCTCAACCAGCGGATGGCGGCATTGGCATTGGTGACCGTGGCAGCGATCGGCTGGTTGACTTCATGGGCGATCGAAGCGGCCAACTGGCCCATGGTGGCGACACGGTTGGCATGCGCCAGTTCGGCCTGTATCTGGCGATTCTTGGCCTCCCGTTCCGCTACCTCGTGATACAGCCTGGCGTTTTCAAGCGAGATGGCGGCTTGTGACGCGACTAGCCGCAACACCGCAATACGCGCGGGGTCGAATACTCCGGCACTGAGATTGTTCTCCAGGTACAGCGCCCCAACCAGCCGCGCCTGATTGCCAAGCGGCAGGCATAGCAGCGACCGGGCCGAGCATCGGCGGATGTAGTCGTCAGCCATGAACGCAGCGTCACCCATGGCGTCGTCCAGACACAGACTTTCCCCCGTGCGCAGTACCTGGTAAAGCACGGATTCGGCCAGCAACGTACTGCTCACCGGTTCGTTGCAAAGCACCACTTCACCCTGCCCCACACTTGCCTGCGCGATGATATGCGGCTCGCTCCCTCTGGCGCGGACCAACACGCCCCGCTCGGCACCGGCTTGCTCGATCGCCGTGTGCAGCACTTGGGTGATCAGTTTCTGCAGATCGACTTCGCCCGACACGGCGCGAGACACTTTGAGCACCGTTGCGAGGTCCAGGTGCTCGACCGGGGTGGCGATGGTAGCCGTGGGGCCTGGCTCCGGCTCGATGCTGCGCAGATAACGATGACGGCTGTCCAGCTGGCGCACCTTGCCATCGGCGCCCCAGCGCAGGTAGCCATAACGCGCATCTCGAAGGTAGACGCGGGCAATCCGGGCAAGCCCGCGGCTGCCGTAGAAACGCGATGCCAACTCGTTTGCAAGCGCCTCGACATGCACGTAGCCGCTGTCACGCGCGAGCTGGATGGCCTGTTCATAGAGGTGCTCAGCGTGGACCACGTGCCCCTGCAAGCGCGCGATTTCGGCCTCCAGCAGCACCTGCCGGCTGGCGAAGGTTTCTGCGCACTGCCGGGCCCAGATCTGCAGCTCGTCATGGTGCTCGGCCAGCGCCTGCAACGTGGCTTCATCAATGCTCTGCCCGGCCGCCAGCGTCAGTGCGGCAAAGAAGTGGTACTCCGCTTCCTCGAAAAACGAGGTGATCACCCATTTAAGCGCCTTGGCCCGCGCCGCACAGGCTTCGGCCGCCGCATAGTCACCTGCCAGGTAGCGCGCCTGCAGCTTGCGCACCCAGTATTTGCCGGCCGCCAAGGCAAGGTCCGGGGCAGCGTCCAGGTGCTGCTCGAAGCGCGCTTCACTGAAGTGCTCGTCGTTCAGACATCCAAACACCGGCGTTTGCCCGCGCAGCGTGCGGATCAGCGCCAGCTGTGTGTTCATGAAGTCGATCACCAGCCCGAAATGCACTTTTTCTGCGTAGGCCAATCCTTGCTCGGCCTCCGGTTGCATGCTGCCCAGCGGTTCACCAGTGAACAACTGATCGGATATCAGCCCATTGCCTACATAAGCGGCATACGGCAGGTCACCAACCCGATTGGCCGCGACGAAGGCCCGGCGCAGCAACTCGCGACACTCGCTGACCGGCCGCGTCCAGCGCACCACGAACATCGAGAAACACAGGAAAGTACTGGCTTCAAAGCGTTGCAGGCCGCGCCGCTCGACCAGCTCGCAAGCAAGACGCCCGAATCGGTAACCGGTCTGGTAGTCGCCATAGCGCCGGGACACCCGCCCGATATTGGCGTAGAGCATGCACGATGCATCACAGTTGCCATGCTCAAGGCTCAAGCTTACAGCCTTGCATATGGTCAGGCAGGCCAGGTTGGCATTGGTTTGCACGGCCGGGGCGAACAGCTTGCACAAGACATCCAGGGTGGCCAGGGAGGTCGCGTCCTCCATCAGCGGCAGGTCAATCAACTGCTCGATACTACGCGCGCCTACCCGCAACGCGATCTGGTCATATTCACCACGTACCTCGTCATCGCTCGGCCGCGCGACCCAGTGGATGCCCACCTGCCGCAGCCAGGCGAGGCAAACCGCCACCGCGCGATCGCTGCGGTCGAGCATCAGGCAAACATCCATATGCAAGCACGCTACCGCAACGCCTTCAGCTGCGGTCCTGGCGCGCCGAGCCAGGCCGATCAGCCGCGCGTCCGCGCACCCGAGCTGGCCGGTGAGAAACTCGCATTCAGCCCGATTCAGCGCCAGGGCAAAGCCCAATTCATGCGGATAAGCGGCACACGGCCCCTCCAGTAATTGCTCGCCCACGCTCAGGTAGGCCAAGGCCGATCCGTAGGCCGATGCGGCCTTGGCCCGGCGCCCGGCAAGCAGGTTGAGTTCGGCCAACTGCTCGCGTTCGCCAGGGGCATCGATCAGCGTCGCACCGCGGTTGAGCTGCCCGACGATCTCGAAAATGGCTTCCTCGCGGTGCTTGCCCGGCACTTGGTTAGCCAGCAGGCGACCGATGCGCAGGTGCATGGCAGCGCGGTCTTGTTCGGCAATCAGCGAGTAGGCGGCTTCATGAATGCGGTCATGAACGAACGCGCAGGTGCCGTCATGGTGGGCGACCAGCTCCAGCCGGATTGCCGCCCATAAAACCGCCTGTACACGCTCCATCGGCAGATCGAGCACCAGGGCAAGCGTCTGCGTATGCGCCACGTTCCCCAGACAGGCCAGGTGCTGAAGTGCCTGACGGGTTGCCAGCGGCAGTCGGGCGAGCTTGCCAACCATCAGGTCGACGACATTGTCGGTGTAACCCTTGGCATGGATACGCTGCGAATCCCAACGCCAGCGCCGGGCTGCGTGGTCGTAGGCCAGGAGCGACTCCTCGGCCAGCGCCTGGAGAAACTGGATGACAAAAAACGGGTTGCCGGCGGTCTTGTCCTGTACCAGCTGGGCCAGGCCCATCACGCTCGGGGCCGGGCAGTGCAGTGACTCGGCGATCAGCTGTTCGATATGCGGGCGTGCCAGGGGCGCAAGGCGAACCTCATGCACAGGGGCGCCGGCCTGGCGAATCGCCTGGAGCCTGGCGGTCAATGGGTGGTGGGCATCCACCTCGTTGTCGCGGTAGGCGCCCACCACCATCAGATAGCGCAGTTCCGGGTGCGTAAGCAGGTCTTCGAGCAGGTCGAGGGTCGCCGCGTCCAGCCACTGCAGGTCGTCCAGAAAAAGCGCCAGCGGGTGCTCGGCGCGGGCAAACACCGAGATGAAGCGTCTCAATACCAGCAAAAACCGCCGTTGCGCCTGCTGCGGATCAAGCTCCGGCACTGGCGCAGGCTCGCCGATGATCAGCCGCAGCTCCGGGATCAGGTCGGTCATAAGCCGTGCGTGGGGCCCACACGCCGCCAGCAATGCCGTACGCCATCCGGCCAGCACCTCGCTGCTTTTCCCAAGCAACGTGCGCACCAGCCCCTGAAACGCCTGCACCAGGGTGGAATACGGGATATCGCGCTTGTACTGGTCGAACTTGCCACTTGCGAACAGTCCTCGCGGTGGTACCAGTACCTTGTGCAACTCATTGACCACCGAGGATTTTCCGATACCCGAATAACCGGAAACCAGCACCAGCTCCGGCACGCTGCTGCGCACCATGCGAGCGAAGGCATCTTCGAGAATCTGCACTTCGCGTTCGCGACCGTATAGCTTTTCCGGGATCAACAGGCGGTCGGGGGCGCCTTGTTCATCCAGGCTGAAGGCCTTGATGCTCCGGCCTTGTCGCCACTCGGCAAGGCACCGGCGCAGGTCTTGCTCAAGGCCGGCAGCACTCTGGTAGCGATCTTCAGCGGTCTTGGCCAGGAGTTTCATCACCAGTCGGGACAGCAGCGGCGGCACGGTGGCAACGCGCTCGCTGGGTGGCAGTGGTTTGCGAGCAATGTGGCAGTGCACCCACTCCATGGGTTCTGTGGCGCTGAAGGGCAGCGAACCAGTGAGCATCTGGTACAGGCTCACCCCCAGCGCGTAGAGGTCACTGCGTGAGTCTACGGAGCGGTTCATCCGTCCTGTCTGCTCAGGCGCCATGTATGCCAAGGTGCCGGCGATGGTCTCCGGCGGTTCGGGCGCTTGCCGCTCGCGGGGCAAGCGTGACGCCAGGCCGAAACCGGTAAGGCGGACCTTGCCATCGTCGCAGTCAACCAGAATATGGTGGGGTTTGAGGTCCTTGTGCACCAACCCGGCCAAGTGCAGGCGGCCCAAGGCAACGCTAATTGCCACAGCCAGCTCAAGGCAGGTTTCGATGTCCAGCGGTGACATCAGCAAGGCCGACAACGGTTGGCCGCCCGGGTCGCTCAGTACCAGGCGCGGCTTGCCATTGAAGCGCTCCAAGGCCTGGGGCTGCAGCGCCCAGCTACCCTCAAGCTCATCGCGTAGACCATATTCATGTGCCAAGCGGTCGACGGTGGCAGGCGCAGGCTGCTCATTGGCCGGCTGCATCAGCAGCACGCGGGTGCCGTCCGGGCGCCGTAGCCGGCAAAACAGGCGATCACCATCGTTCCACAGGACTTGCTGTTTACCTGGCATGGGTCCGGGCCCCTTCATCAAGTTGGACGAATGCGGGCTGTGTCAGACCATGCGACGCAACGGCTCGACACCCAGCGCTTCGGCCATGCGTACCAAATCGGCGACCGAGCGAGCGCCGAGTTTCTTCATCATCTGCCCACGATGCACTTTCACGGTGACCTCGCTGAGGTTCAACTCAGCGGCGATCTGCTTGTTCATCAGGCCGGCGATAACGAAGGCCAGCACCTGCCGCTCCCTGGACGTTAGCGTCTCGAAAGCGCTGCGCAATGCCCCGCCGGCCTGTTCACCTGCCAGACGCTCGCGGTCGCGAGCCAGGGCACTGGCCACTGCGTCGAGCATGTCCTGGTCACGGAACGGTTTGGTCAGAAAGTCTACCGCGCCAGCCTTCATCGCTTTGACCGACATGGCAATATCACCATGCCCTGTGATGAATATCACCGGAATATGCACCCCTCCCTGCTCCATCTGTGCATGGAACGCCAGGCCGCTTTCGGCACGCAGACGCACATCGAGCACCAGGCAGCCGGGCACAGCCTTGCGGGGGAAGGCAACAAAGTCCTGGGTGGAAGCAAAACTTTGAACCTGCAAGCCGACCGAACGGAACAGCCCGTCGAGGGCCAGGCGCATGGACTCGTCGTCATCAACGATATACACCACCGGCTCATTCGGGCCGTGTGTGCTCTGTAAGGCCATTTGCGCTCCTTCAGCCGTGACGCCGCGTGCTGTTGGCAGGTTGAAAATCTAGCCTATTGTTGGGCAAGGTTCACAGGTTTGGCCACCGGAAACCGGCAATACCAGACGCAGGTATGGCCCAGCTATACCTAGGTATACTTCTGCCACTTGCGCGACCGGGTATCTTGAAGCAATGGCAAAGGCCGCCAAGAGCAGACCGCGCATGAAGCAGCCCACCGCAACTCTGATTGCCGTTGTCGACGACGACGAGTCCCTGCGCGATGCGCTCGACGGCCTGTTGCGCGCCACCGGCTACCGTGCCCGCACCTTTGCCAGCGGCATTGATTTCCTTGCCTCTGATGGCCCGAGCCAGGCAGGCTGCCTGATCTCCGACATCCAGATGCCCGGCATGTGTGGCGTCGAGCTTTTGACGCAACTACAGGTACGTGGGTTCGACATTCCGGTGATCTTCATCAGCGCCCACCCGGGCCAACGCTCACGCATCACCCCGGGTATGGCAGGCGTAGTCAGCTGTCTGCCAAAACCATTCGAAGCCCAGCAGCTGCTGGACTGCATCGAGACCGCCCTGCACCACTGAACAGTCCCTTCGATACGATCGTATAGCTGCTTACGCCCCATGCGTAATCCACTGCACACCCATGGAGAAGTGTGCGCATCCCTGCCCCTGCATAACATCGACCTACAGCGTCCCGCGAGGGCCGAAGAAAAGAACCTTAACCGTTCAAGACAGGAGCACGATCATGAAACAGCAACTTCTGGTTATTGGCGCAGGATTCGCCGGATTGTGGAGCGCCCTGAGCGCCGCGCGCCTGCTCGATATGCATGGTCGGCAAGACGTGCAAATTACCGTGCTGGCGCCACAGGCTGAACTGCGTATCCGCCCGCGTTTCTATGAGGCCGACGTGCATAGCATGTTCGCCCCGCTCCAGGCGCTCTTCGATGCTGTCGACGTAAACTTCATCAAGGGCTGCGCCGAAAGCATCGACGAGCTGGCCCGCCGCGTCAGCTACCGCGACGAAGCCGGGCAACAGGCGCAATTGGCCTACGACCGCCTGATTCTGGCAAGTGGCAGCCTGCTGTCTCGTCCCCCCGTGCCTGGCCTGAACCAATATAGCTTCGACGTGGATCAGATCGAATCAGCAGCGCGCCTGGAGCAGCACCTGATGGCGCTGGGCAAACGTCCCGCAAGCAGCGCCCGCAATACCGTGGTGGTGTCCGGCGGCGGCTTCACTGGTATCGAAACCGCTACCGAGATGCCTGCACGCTTGCGTGCGGCTCTGGGCGAAGACGCGGAGATCCGGGTGGTCCTTGTCGACCGCGGCGAGCGCATTGGCGCCGCCCTGGGTGAGGGTATCCGGCCTTCGATCATTGAAGCCTCGGATGAACTGGGTATCGAATGGATTGTCGGTGCCACCGTAACTGCAGTGGATGCCAATGGCGTAACGCTGGCTGATGGCCGACATATCGAAAGCCAGACCGTGGTCTGGACTGCCGGCATGCGCGCCAGCCCGCTGACCGAACAACTGACCGGTACCCGTGACCACCAGGGGCGCCTGCATGTGGACGGCAACCTCAAGGTGCGCGGCCTGGACCATGTCTTTGCCGCAGGCGATGTGGCTTATGCAGCCACTGACGAGATCGGCAATTTCGCTGTGATGTCCTGCCAGCATGCCATCAGCCTCGGTCGCCATGCCGGCAATAACGCCGCCGCCGATCTGCTGGGTGTGACACCCACGACTTACCGACAGCCCAAGTACGTGACTTGTCTGGATCTGGGCGCTTGGGGCGCCGTATACAGCGAGGGCTGGGACCGCCAGTTGAAACTGGTGAAAGGCGAAGCCAAGGAGCTCAAGACCCAGATCAACACCGTGTGGATCTACCCGCCGGCAGCCGAGCGCGCCACCGCCCTTGCCTCTGCCGACCCGTCGATTCCAGTGGCTTGAGCCCCGCACGACCTTCCCATCCAGCAGGAGAACGACCATGACAATGCCAATGAACAATGTCGTCCCGATCGAGGCCGAAGAACTGGTGCCCTCGCGCTATGCAGTGAAAGTCGGTGACATCGAGGTGCTGGTGGTGAGCGACGGTGTACTGCCATTGCCCACCGAAACCATGTCGACCAACGCTGACCCAGCCGCCCGCGCAGCTTGGTTCAAGGACATGTTCCTGGGGCCGGAAACCTTCGACTGGGCGCTGAATGTATTGCTGGTGCGCAGCGGCGAGCAGGTCATCCTGGTGGATGCCGGGCTGGGTGGGCAGTTCCCTGGGTTCCCGCGGGCCGGGCTGTTCCCGAAACGGCTGGCGGCGGCCGGCATCGCGCTGGAGTCGATCACCGATATCGTCATCACCCACATGCACATGGATCACATCGGCGGTCTGCTGGTGGATGAGGTGAAGAACCGCTTGCGTGCGGACGTAAAGATCCATGTCACCGCGACAGAAGTAGACTTCTGGGCTGCACCGGACTTTTCGCAAACGGACATGCCTAAACCGGTACCAGATGTGCTGCGGTCTACGGCAAAAGCGTTCATGCAGGCCTACGGCGACAAGATCCGCACCTTTGAGCTGCACCATGAAGTGGCGCCCGGTGTCGTCGCCACCCTTACCGGCGGTCATACCCCGGGGCACTGTGTGGTGTACATCAACTCGAACGGAGAGCAGTTGACCTTCGCCGGAGACGCACTGTTCCCGGTAGCCTTTGACCACCCGGATTGGCACAACGGCTTCGAACACGACCCCGAGGAGTCAGTGCGGGTAAGGATGGCGCTGCTACACGATGCCGCAACCAGTGGCGAACTGTTCGTCGCGACACACTTGCCCTTCCCTTCTGTAGGGCGGGTAGCAGTCGACGGTGAAGGGTTCCGCTGGGTCGCGGGATTCTGGAATTATTGAAAAACATCGTGGTGCTCGACAGCCCCTCACACATAGCAGTGCGTTGCACGAGATGCACTGCTATGTGTGAAGGGGCCGCGGAACTCAAGCCGAACTAGGCCAGCGCAGCTTCCTGCTCCAGCAACGACCAACCGCCATGCCCATCCACCTCAAGCCGATGGGTATGGAACGCCGCCAGCGTGCTACGGTGGCCGACACTGACCAGCAATGCACTCGGCATCTCCGAACGCAACAACGCATACAGGGCATGCTCGAGCCCTTCATCCATCGCCGAGGTGGACTCGTCGAGGAACACCACCTGCGGCCTGTTGAACAGCACCCGGGCAAACGCCAGGCGCTGCTGCTCGCCCACCGAGAGGATGTGTGACCAGTCGCAGCTGACGTCGAGACGCTCGGTGAGGTGGGCCAGGTTGACCTGGCGCAATGCCTGCTGCATCAGCAGTTCATCCTTGGGATGGCTGGCTGCCGGGTAGGCAATGACGGTACGCAAGTCACCCAGCGGCAGGTACGGGCGTTGCGACAGGAACAGTGCCTGATGGCCCGTTGGCCGCCTGACCTTGCCTTCGGCATACGGCCAAAGGCCCGCCAGGGCACGCAGCAGCGTGGTTTTACCACTGCCTGACGGCCCTTTGATCAACAACGCCTGACCGGCGTGCAGGCTCAGGTCCAGGTTGGCGATAAGGGCATGTCCGTCCGGGCGCAGCACCTGTAAGCCCGCGATCTGCAGCGCATGCGCCTGGTCTTCGGTCGTGACGCGCGGCAACGCACTTGCCTGCTGGTTGGCATCCAGAAAGCCAGTGAGGCGGTCAAGGGTCGCGCGGTACTGCGCGAACGCATCGTACGACTCACGGAAGAACGACAGAGAATCCTGCACCTGCCCAAAGGCCTGGGAAGTTTGCATGACATCGCCCAGCTTGATCGCCCCACTGAAGAAGCGCGGCGCCTGAAGAATGAACGGAAACACGACAGCAACCTGACTGACACCCAAGTTGAAGCCACTGAGCTTCAGGTTCCGGTACACCAATGCCCAGACATTCACGATCAAGGAAGCAAAGCGGCCCAGCAACGTGCCCCGCTCGACTTGCGAACCTTGGTAGAAGGCAATGTTCTCGGCGTTCTCACGCAGACGCATCAACGTGTAACGGAAGTTGGCGGTGAGTTTCTCGTTGAGGAAGTTAAGCCGGATCAGCGGGCGCCCTAGTCGGAAGGCCACCCAGGTGGCGGCGATGACATACAGGTACACGGCAAACACCATCGCCCGAGGGATCTCCACCCCGGCCACCGTCAACGGTGCTGACAGCCCCCAGAGGATGCCGGTGAACGCCACAAGCGAAACCAGCGCACTGACTGCGCCCAAGGCAAGGGTGACCGAGTTGGTGACGAAAGCGTTGACGTCCAGTTCGATACGCTGGTCGGGGTTGTCCACCGGCTCGGCAAGGAACTGGCCACGGTAATAGGCATCGCCCTGCATCCAGTCGTGGGTCAGGCGCTCGGTCAGCCAGACCCGCCACTTGATGCTGAATGCCTGACTGACATAGAAGGTGAACAACGAGCGCAGCACATGGATGGTGGCCAGCACCGCGAAAACACCGAGCAAGTACCAGAACGCCGTTTGGTCAAGGCCTTGCAAAGCGCTGTAGAAGCCGTTGTACCAAAACGAGAACAGCACGTTAAGGCGAACCGAAAACAGCGTCAGAACCAACAGCAGTGCGAACACCAGCAACGGCCGCCAACTGCGCCTGAAACTGAAATAGGGCCCGGCAAGCTGCCAGAACTGGCTGCCCCAGCGTGTGCAACGCACCGCCAGAGTCGCGGCTGCAGCGAAGCTGACAAGGGTGATGAACGAGGCAATTGCCAGCCAGCTTAGGCTCTCTTGCAGGGCCTGATGCCAGTTCATTTCCATGGTAAGTATCCGTGCTGAGTATTTCCGCGAGCGTAGCATTACACCGTCATGCCTCAGGTATAAATGACGCACATTTCATGATTTGTAGGAGCAGGTTTACCCGCAAACCCTGTAGGAGCGGGTTTACCCGCGAACACCGGCGAAGCCGGTGTCCTCCACCGAGTTGCCTGCTTCACGGCATGCCCACAGTGATTCAAACAAGCCCTGGCTTTTTTGCCCACAAAGACAAAACCCCTACCTGCATGTGCAGATAGGGGTTTTGCGAAATGAATCTTGACGATGACCTACTCTCACATGGGGAAACCCCACACTACCATCGGCGATGCATCGTTTCACTACTGAGTTCGGGATGGGATCAGGTGGTTCCAATGCTCTATGGTCGTCAAGAAATTCTGTAGCCAGAATGTCCAGATGGACAGCCCAGCGAATCCGGATATGCGATATTTGTGGTCTTACGAATTTTCGGGTCTTTCGTCTTCACCACCACAATCTGCGTAGCAGATTGCTTGGGTGTTATATGGTCAAGCCTCACGGGCAATTAGTATTGGTTAGCTCAACGCCTCACAGCGCTTACACACCCAACCTATCAACGTCGTAGTCTTCGACGGCCCTTTAGGGGATTCAAGATCCCAGTGAGATCTCATCTTGAGGCAAGTTTCCCGCTTAGATGCTTTCAGCGGTTATCTCTTCCGAACATAGCTACCCGGCAATGCCACTGGCGTGACAACCGGAACACCAGAGGTTCGTCCACTCCGGTCCTCTCGTACTAGGAGCAGCCCCTCTCAAATCTCAAACGTCCACGGCAGATAGGGACCGAACTGTCTCACGACGTTCTAAACCCAGCTCGCGTACCACTTTAAATGGCGAACAGCCATACCCTTGGGACCGGCTTCAGCCCCAGGATGTGATGAGCCGACATCGAGGTGCCAAACACCGCCGTCGATATGAACTCTTGGGCGGTATCAGCCTGTTATCCCCGGAGTACCTTTTATCCGTTGAGCGATGGCCCTTCCATACAGAACCACCGGATCACTAAGACCTACTTTCGTACCTGCTCGACGTGTTTGTCTCGCAGTCAAGCGCGCTTTTGCCTTTATACTCTACGACCGATTTCCGACCGGTCTGAGCGCACCTTCGTACTCCTCCGTTACTCTTTGGGAGGAGACCGCCCCAGTCAAACTACCCACCATACACTGTCCTCGATCCGGATAACGGACCTGAGTTAGAACCTCAAAGTTGCCAGGGTGGTATTTCAAGGATGGCTCCATGAGAACTGGCGTCCCCACTTCAAAGCCTCCCACCTATCCTACACAAGCAAATTCAAAGTCCAGTGCAAAGCTATAGTAAAGGTTCACGGGGTCTTTCCGTCTAGCCGCGGATACACTGCATCTTCACAGCGATTTCAATTTCACTGAGTCTCGGGTGGAGACAGCGCCGCCATCGTTACGCCATTCGTGCAGGTCGGAACTTACCCGACAAGGAATTTCGCTACCTTAGGACCGTTATAGTTACGGCCGCCGTTTACCGGGGCTTCGATCAAGAGCTTCGCTTGCGCTAACCCCATCAATTAACCTTCCGGCACCGGGCAGGCGTCACACCCTATACGTCCACTTTCGTGTTTGCAGAGTGCTGTGTTTTTAATAAACAGTCGCAGCGGCCTGGTATCTTCGACCGGCATGGGCTTACGGAGCAAGTCCTTCACCCTCGCCGGCGCACCTTCTCCCGAAGTTACGGTGCCATTTTGCCTAGTTCCTTCACCCGAGTTCTCTCAAGCGCCTTGGTATTCTCTACCTAACCACCTGTGTCGGTTTGGGGTACGGTTCCCAGTTATCTGAAGCTTAGGAGCTTTTCTTGGAAGCATGGTATCAACCACTTCGTCGCCTAAAGGCAACTCGTCATCAGCTCTCGGCCTTGAAATCCCGGATTTGCCTAAGATTTCAGCCTACCACCTTAAACCTGGACAACCAACGCCAGGCTGGCCTAACCTTCTCCGTCCCTCCATCGCAATAACTGGAAGTACAGGAATATTAACCTGTTTTCCATCGACTACGCTTTTCAGCCTCGCCTTAGGGACCGACTAACCCTGCGTCGATTAACGTTGCGCAGGAAACCTTGGTCTTTCGGCGTGCGAGTTTTTCACTCGCATTGTCGTTACTCATGTCAGCATTCGCACTTCTGATACCTCCAGCAAGCTTCTCAACTCACCTTCACAGGCTTACAGAACGCTCCTCTACCGCATCATCATAAGATGATACCCGTAGCTTCGGTGCATGGTTTGAGCCCCGTTACATCTTCCGCGCAGGCCGACTCGACTAGTGAGCTATTACGCTTTCTTTAAAGGGTGGCTGCTTCTAAGCCAACCTCCTAGCTGTCTAAGCCTTCCCACATCGTTTCCCACTTAACCATGACTTTGGGACCTTAGCTGACGGTCTGGGTTGTTTCCCTTTTCACGACGGACGTTAGCACCCGCCGTGTGTCTCCCATGCTCGGCACTTGTAGGTATTCGGAGTTTGCATCGGTTTGGTAAGTCGGGATGACCCCCTAGCCGAAACAGTGCTCTACCCCCTACAGTGATACATGAGGCGCTACCTAAATAGCTTTCGAGGAGAACCAGCTATCTCCGAGCTTGATTAGCCTTTCACTCCGATCCACAGGTCATCCGCTAACTTTTCAACGGTAGTCGGTTCGGTCCTCCAGTCAGTGTTACCTAACCTTCAACCTGCCCATGGATAGATCGCCCGGTTTCGGGTCTATACCCAGCGACTAAACGCCCTATTAAGACTCGCTTTCGCTACGCCTCCCCTATTCGGTTAAGCTCGCCACTGAATATAAGTCGCTGACCCATTATACAAAAGGTACGCAGTCACCTAACAAAGTAGGCTCCCACTGCTTGTACGCATACGGTTTCAGGTTCTATTTCACTCCCCTCTCCGGGGTTCTTTTCGCCTTTCCCTCACGGTACTGGTTCACTATCGGTCAGTCAGTAGTATTTAGCCTTGGAGGATGGTCCCCCCATATTCAGACAAAGTTTCTCGTGCTCCGTCCTACTCGATTTCATTGATAAGAGATTTTCGTGTACGGGGCTATCACCCACTATGGCCGCACTTTCCAGAGCGTTCCACTAATCTCAAATCAACTTAAGGGCTGGTCCCCGTTCGCTCGCCACTACTAAGGGAATCTCGGTTGATTTCTTTTCCTCAGGGTACTTAGATGTTTCAGTTCCCCTGGTTCGCCTCTTGCACCTATGTATTCAGTACAAGATACTCAGCTTATGCTGAGTGGGTTCCCCCATTCAGAGATCTCTGGATCACAGTCTGTTTGCCGACTCCCCAAAGCTTATCGCAGGCTACCACGTCTTTCATCGCCTCTGACTGCCAAGGCATCCACCGTATGCGCTTCTTCACTTGACCATATAACCCCAAGCAATCTGGTTATACTGTGAAGACGACATTCGCCGAAAATTCGTACGTTGCTCTTTCGAGCAGAACTCACAAATTTTACCTTAGCCTGATCCACCAGCAGTGAAACTGGTGTTCAGTCTATATCTATCACATATCCGAATTTTTAAAGAACGATCTGACAAAAGTCAGAAATCAACATTCGATACAAATGCTCATTTCTGAGTTTGATCAAGGTACAGCAAGTGGTGGAGCCAAGCGGGATCGAACCGCTGACCTCCTGCGTGCAAGGCAGGCGCTCTCCCAGCTGAGCTATGGCCCCGCATATTGGTAGGTCTGGGCAGATTTGAACTGCCGACCTCACCCTTATCAGGGGTGCGCTCTAACCAACTGAGCTACAGACCTATATAGGGTCTTGATCGTCTTCGACAATGAATCAAGCAATTCGTGTGGGAGCTCATCAGCAGGCTGATGTCGTCGATTAAGGAGGTGATCCAGCCGCAGGTTCCCCTACGGCTACCTTGTTACGACTTCACCCCAGTCATGAATCACACCGTGGTAACCGTCCTCCCGAAGGTTAGACTAGCTACTTCTGGTGCAACCCACTCCCATGGTGTGACGGGCGGTGTGTACAAGGCCCGGGAACGTATTCACCGCGACATTCTGATTCGCGATTACTAGCGATTCCGACTTCACGCAGTCGAGTTGCAGACTGCGATCCGGACTACGATCGGTTTTGTGAGATTAGCTCCACCTCGCGGCTTGGCAACCCTCTGTACCGACCATTGTAGCACGTGTGTAGCCCAGGCCGTAAGGGCCATGATGACTTGACGTCATCCCCACCTTCCTCCGGTTTGTCACCGGCAGTCTCCTTAGAGTGCCCACCATTACGTGCTGGTAACTAAGGACAAGGGTTGCGCTCGTTACGGGACTTAACCCAACATCTCACGACACGAGCTGACGACAGCCATGCAGCACCTGTGTCAGAGTTCCCGAAGGCACCAATCCATCTCTGGAAAGTTCTCTGCATGTCAAGGCCTGGTAAGGTTCTTCGCGTTGCTTCGAATTAAACCACATGCTCCACCGCTTGTGCGGGCCCCCGTCAATTCATTTGAGTTTTAACCTTGCGGCCGTACTCCCCAGGCGGTCAACTTAATGCGTTAGCTGCGCCACTAAAATCTCAAGGATTCCAACGGCTAGTTGACATCGTTTACGGCGTGGACTACCAGGGTATCTAATCCTGTTTGCTCCCCACGCTTTCGCACCTCAGTGTCAGTATCAGTCCAGGTGGTCGCCTTCGCCACTGGTGTTCCTTCCTATATCTACGCATTTCACCGCTACACAGGAAATTCCACCACCCTCTACCGTACTCTAGCTTGCCAGTTTTGGATGCAGTTCCCAGGTTGAGCCCGGGGCTTTCACATCCAACTTAACAAACCACCTACGCGCGCTTTACGCCCAGTAATTCCGATTAACGCTTGCACCCTCTGTATTACCGCGGCTGCTGGCACAGAGTTAGCCGGTGCTTATTCTGTCGGTAACGTCAAAACAGCAAGGTATTAACTTACTGCCCTTCCTCCCAACTTAAAGTGCTTTACAATCCGAAGACCTTCTTCACACACGCGGCATGGCTGGATCAGGCTTTCGCCCATTGTCCAATATTCCCCACTGCTGCCTCCCGTAGGAGTCTGGACCGTGTCTCAGTTCCAGTGTGACTGATCATCCTCTCAGACCAGTTACGGATCGTCGCCTTGGTGAGCCATTACCCCACCAACTAGCTAATCCGACCTAGGCTCATCTGATAGCGCAAGGCCCGAAGGTCCCCTGCTTTCTCCCGTAGGACGTATGCGGTATTAGCGTTCCTTTCGAAACGTTGTCCCCCACTACCAGGCAGATTCCTAGGCATTACTCACCCGTCCGCCGCTGAATCAAGGAGCAAGCTCCCGTCATCCGCTCGACTTGCATGTGTTAGGCCTGCCGCCAGCGTTCAATCTGAGCCATGATCAAACTCTTCAGTTCAATACTGCTTGGGTTTTTAAGAAACCCTAAACTTGGCTCAGCAATCTCAAATGACTATGTGATTTCTCGCATGGCCACTTGTGATGCTGATAATCTTTTTGACTATCAGTCCGTACTCACAAGCACCCACACGAATTGCTTGATTCGATTTGTTAAAGAGCGTTTGGTTAAGAGCTTTTCGCCTCAACCGAGGCGCGCATTCTACGCCTTCCTCAGAGCCTGTCAAGCGTTTATTTTGAAGTTCTTTGCGAGAAACTCGTTTAGCTTCAAACACTTGACTCAACACAGTGGCTAGCTTTGCTTCGCTACCGCGTTGGAGTGGTGCGCATTATAGGGAGGCCATCGAGAAGGTCAACCTTTAATTTCAATGATTTGAAATATTTCTGGTAAACCCACTTGAGGGCTACCACCCACCCCACCAATTGCGCACTATATTGCTCATCACTTCCCCCGCCCAAGGATTGCCGCACTTAAATGAACACCCAGACCCGCAGCCTGGCCGCCACCCTCTTCCCAATCGGCCTACTGCTTATCGCCATGGCATCGATTCAGTCCGGCGCCTCTCTGGCCAAAAGCATGTTCCCGATCATCGGCGCACAAGGCACCACCACCCTGCGTCTGATTTTTGCCAGCATCATCATGCTACTTATATTGCGCCCGTGGCGGGTACGCATGACCGCCAGCACGTTGCGCAACGTGGTGATCTACGGCATGGCACTGGGCGGCATGAACTTCCTCTTCTATATGGCCCTGCAAACGGTGCCGATCGGTATCGCCGTGGCCCTGGAATTCACCGGCCCACTGGCCGTGGCGATCCTCTCCTCGCGCCGACCGATCGATTTCCTGTGGATTGCCCTGGCCATCGCCGGCCTGCTGCTGTTGCTGCCGGCAGGCCAAAGCGGCCAGGCACTCGACCCACTGGGCGCCGCCTATGCGCTGGGAGCAGGTGTGTGCTGGGCGCTGTACATCCTGTTCGGACAACGCGCAGGCGCCGAGCATGGCATTCAGAGCGCGGCCCTGGGGGTGGTAGTCGCAGCCCTGTTCGTCGCCCCCATCGGTATCGCCCACGCTGGCAGCGCTCTGCTCACACCTGCCGTGATCCCCATGGCGTTGGCCGTTGCAATACTGTCCACCGCCTTGCCATACAGCCTGGAAATGGTTGCCCTGACGCGAATCCCGGCGCGCACGTTCGGCACCCTGATGAGCATCGAACCGGCATTCGGCGCATTGTCCGGGCTGCTGTTCCTCGGTGAGGTGCTGACGCTTACCCAATGGCTTGCGATTCTGGCAATCATTACCGCCTCGGTCGGCACTACCCTGTCCATGCGCAAGGCGCCCAGCCCAGCCATAGCGGCAGACTGATATGAGAAATATTTTCATTTGAGACGGGATTAGTGATTGTAGCAGCCCGTCTCGCTGATTAAGCTGTCACAGAATCATCATCTTTACGCTATCTACTGGGCCGAACACGGACACTGGGGGAAGGTTCAGGAAGAACCAAAGCGACAACGACAGGGTCGAGACAACTGATTTGCCCTGCATTTAAGGACAGGAATGAAACGAATTTTTCTCATCCTGGCCATCTTGGCTATTGCTGGATGTGCCGCCACAGCCAAGACCGAGGTCAAAAGGGGCAAGAAGGGCCTGCATATCAACTGCTCCGGCCTTTCTTCCTCGTGGGACAATTGCTACAGCAAGGCGGCAAGCTCCTGCAGCACGCGCGGCTACCGGGTCATTGCACGCTCGGGCGACAACGATGAAGAAGCGGGTGACTACTTGTTCGGCATCAACCCGGCGGGTTACACCAGCCGTAGCATGATCGTCATCTGTAAATAGAGAAAAGGGCAGCTCGAAAACTGCCCTTTTTCATCTGCCTTACAGCGGTGCAGTACGCTCTTCCATCCAGGCCAGTGCCTCCCCTTGGAGCAAGGGCGCCAGACGCTCACGCACATGGGCGTGATAGCCGTTCAGCCACTCCACCTCTTCCCTGGTCAGCAACTCGGGCAACAGACAGCGGGTGTCGATAGGGCACAGCGTCAAGGTCTCGAAGTGCAGGAAGTCACCGAAGGCACTCTTGCCCGCTTCGCGGTTGACCACCAGGTTCTCGATGCGTACACCCCACTGCCCCGGCCGGTACGTACCCGGTTCGATCGAGCTGATCATGCCCGCTTGCATCGCCGTCTGCGGTGCAGGTGCCGCCTGGTAGGCGATCACTTGAGGCCCCTCGTGCACGTTCATGAAGTAGCCCACCCCGTGACCGGTACCATGACCGTAATCGACCTGATCAGCCCAGATCGGCGCCCGGGCAATGGCGTCGAGCAACGGCGACAACACCCCTCGCGGGAACGTGGCACGCGACAGGGCAATCATGCCCTTGAGCACACGGGTGCAGTCCTGCTTCTGCGCCTGGCTGGGGTTACCGACCGGCACCATGCGGGTGATGTCGGTAGTGCCGCCCAGGTATTGACCGCCCGAGTCGATCAGCAGCAAGCCATTACCCTCGATGAGCGCATGCGACTGCTCGGTGGCACGGTAGTGTGGCATCGCGCCATTGCCATTGAAGGCGGCGATGGTAGAAAAACTCAGCGACACGAAGTTCGGGCGCCGAGCACGCGCGGCACTCAATTGCTCGTCAACCGTCAGCTCGGTAATGATCTCCCGGCCGAGATTCGCCTCGAACCAGGCGAAAAATTCGCACAAGGCCGCACCGTCCTGCTCCATGACCTGGCGAATGTGCACCAGGTCGTCGTCACCCTTGCAAGACTTGCTCAGCGTGGTGGGGTTGAGCCCCTCGACAAGCACCACCTCTGCCGCCAGGTTGTCCAGCAGGCCGCAGGTGACCCGTGCCGGATCCACCAGCAGCCGCGCCCCCGCGGGAACGGTGCCTAGCGCCTTGCCTGCTTCGCTATAGTCACGCACCTCGATGCCGTCGACCTCCAGCACGTGACGCAGGTGCGCGTCCACCTTGTCCTGGCCCACGAACAGGATGGCCTGCTGCTGATTGATCAGGGCAAAGGCCAGGAAAACCGGATTGTAGGAGACATCGCTTCCGCGCAGGTTGAACAGCCAGGCAATGTCGTCCAGAGTCGCGATGAAGTGCCAGTCGGCCCCCTTGGCCTGTATGCCCTGGCGCAATTGCGCGAGCTTTTCCGCCCGGTTCACCGTGGCGTGTGGCGGCAAGTGCTGGTACACCGGGTTACCTGGCAGCGCCGGGCGCCCGTCCCAGACCTGACCCAGCAGGTCCATGTCAGTCACCAGCCGCGCTCCACGCGCCTTCAGCCGCTCACCCAGTTGGCGCGCCGAAGCCAGGGCCATGACCGCGCCATCCACTGCCACGCGACCGTTGCGCTCGACGTTTTCGCCCAACCATTCCAGCGCCCCGGGTTTGCCCGGCAACAGTTTCATCAGTTCGATGCCGCTGCCCTCCAGCTCGTGAGCCGCCTGCTCCCAGTACCGGCTATCGACCCACAGGCCGGCAAACCCGGGGGTGACCACCAACGTACCGACCGAGCCCTGAAACCCCGAAAGCCACTGACGCCCCTGCCAGTAACCGGGCAGGTATTCGGAAAGATGGGGATCGGCAGAGGGTACCAGCAAGGCATCGATGCCCTCTGCCGCCATGGCTTGGCGCACGTGCACCAGTCGCTGCGGCACGCTTTGCTCAAGGGTGGTCTGGACGTTCATGCACTCTCCTGCGGCTTCATAACGGTTAATCCAATAGACCGATAATGGAACAGCCGCCAGAGCGCTGCAATCGCGACGACCAAGATACGGCATGCATTGCCCGCCACGCCCTGTGCCAATAGGAAGCTGCCTACAACAGGACCAGAACCATCGATCAAGTTCCGCTGAACTTCCCCCAGGCATCGGCTTCACACACAGTACATTCATTGCACACAGGCAAATGATCATGCCCAGTGCCATCGAACCGAAAGCCGGGGTGGTGTTGCTTGACGCCCGCGACCATACGCCCGAACACGAGCACGGCGTTCATCTCAAGCTTGCCGATGGCCTGGCCCGTTTGCTGGGATGCCCACATATACATCCCATGCAGCAGCCAGACGCCGCCGAAGCCTACTATTATCTTCCCACCGAGACCCTGATCGACCCCAGGCGATATACCGCCTTGGGTATTCGCAGCGAACAGGACCTGTTTGGCGGTATGGTGCCGTTCCCCTACATGGCGACCAAGGCAATCTCTCACCCGCTGCCAGCAGAGGCCAGCTTCCCGCCGGGCTGGACCAACGACTTTGCCCGACAGGCCAGCGACGCCCTGCTGCGCGGCTACACCGTGTTCAGCAAAGCCGACGCTCACGCTGCCGCACATTTGCTGCTGCTCGATGGCCCACTGAGGGTCAAGCCGGTACTGGCTTGCGCAGGACGCGGGCAACAGGTCATCACCACTGCAGACGCCCTGGAGCCTCTGCTGGTCGGTATGGATGATCAAGCGTTGGCGCTGTGGGGTCTGGTGCTCGAAGAAGACCTGCGCGACGTGCAAACATTCAGCGTCGGCCAGGTGCGCGTCGCCGACCTGACCTGCAGCTACCACGGCACCCAGCAACTGACACGCGACCATCAGGGCACAGAGGTCTACGGCGGTTCTGACCTGGTGGTGGTACGTGGCGACTATCAGGCGCTGCTACAGCTTCCACTGGAAGACCACCTTCGCCTTGCCATCAACCAGGCCATGGTTTACGAACAAGCCGCCGAGCAACACTTCCCGGGCTTTTTCGCCTCACGTCGCAACTATGATATCGCCCGCGGCATCAGCCCTTCAGGCCACCTGCGCAGCGGGGTACTCGAACAATCCTGGCGCCTGGGCGGTGCTAGCAGCGCAGAACTGTTGGCCCTGCAGGCGTTTGCCGATGACCCGGCATTGCAACGGGTGCGTGCCTCCACCCACGAAGTATTCGGCAACCCCGACTTGCCCTCTGACGCCACCCTCTTTTACCAAGGAAACGACAGTGAACTCGGACAACTCAGTAAATTTGCGCGGATTCGTGAACATGGCCATTCAGAGTGAAACCGTTGAGCTGCAGGTCGAGAATGACCGCATTGCCGGCACCTTGGTCAGCCCGGGCACCAAGATGCCGGGCATTCTCTTCGTACACGGCTGGGGTGGCAGCCAACAACGTGACCTGGCGCGCGCCCGGCATATCACAGGACTGGGATGCGTGTGCATGACCTTCGACCTGCGCGGTCACGAAAAGACCGAAAGCCAGCGCCTCACGGTTACCCGTGAACAGAACCTGCAGGACCTGCTAGTGGCTTACGATCGACTGGTCAGCCACCCGGCGGTCGACAGCAGTGCCATCGCCATTATCGGCAGCAGTTATGGCGGTTACCTGGCGACTCTGCTGACCCGCGAACGGCCGGTCAGATGGCTGGCTCTGCGGGTACCCGCCATGTACTGGGACGACGAATGGGGCAACCCGAAACAAACCCTTGACCGTCAACGCCTGAATGCCTATCGCCGGCGCCCCCTGGGCCCGGCCGACAACCGCGCACTGGCAGCGTGCGCCGAATTCGGCGGGGATGTGCTGCTAGTAGAGTCCGAGCAGGATGACTACGTGCCGCACACTACATTGATGAGCTACCGCTCGGCATTTATCAATGCCCACTCGCTCACTCATCGCATCGTCGACGGAGCCGATCATGCACTGTCCAGCGAAGAGAGCCAGAAAGCCTACAGCTCGATCCTGGCGGCATGGATCAGCGAAATGGTCATCGGCGCCCGCCTGGATCGCTACCCGCACTACGCACCTTGGTATGCCTGATGCCCGCCCACCTGGCAATGCAGGACGCCATCGTCACCGCGCACCAGGCTGCGCAGGGCCTGGTAGGCGGCGAAGTTGATGCTTCGGGCCTGATGCTTGCCCAGCAGGTCAAGAAACGACGCCTCGACGAAGTGCACGGCTGCCGCAGCCCAGGCCTGGCGTGACTGCCATTGCAGGTATTGCAACACCCGGCTGCCATCGTCGCTGGCCTGGATACTCACACCCTGCAGCCCTTCGCAACGCGCAGCCAGCGCCTCACTACGCACCACCAGGGCGTGGGCCAATGCCTGCTGGCACATGCTGGGCACTTCGTATTCGATCATCTGGGTGAACCACAAGGCATGAGGTTTTGCCAACATCGACAGTCTCCTGGCTACGGACGCATGCAGCGCGATGCCGTGCAGGGTAAAACCTCAAGTAAAGTCAAGGTCAAGTGGTTTCTACATACCCTGACCGGACACCGCAAACCGTCGCCGATAATCACTCGGGGTAAGGCCGGTGACACGCTGGAACACCTTGCGAAACGCACCCGGGTCCTGGTAGCCGACACCCCACGCGATCTGTTCGACGTTGCGCCGGGTGAACTCCAGCAAACGGCACGCCCGACCTACCCTCACCTGCTGGCAATACTCGGTCGGGCGCAGCCCGGTAGCTGCACGAAAGCGCCGCAAGAAAGTGCGCTCCTCCAGCCCCGCGCAGGCAGCCATTGTGCTCAGGTCGGCATCCTGCCCGCCATTGCCCTGCAACCAGTGCTGCACCTTCAACACGGCCTCGTCGCCGTGGTCTAGGCGCGGGCTGAAGACAACTCCGGGCAGCGGCGCCGCGACCGGATCGACCGCCAGATAGCGGGCGGTCTCCTGTGCCACCGTTGCCCCCACAAAGCGCTCCAGCAGACGCAAGCCCAAGTCAGTCCAGGCCATCAACCCCGCCGAGGTCACGATGTCGCCGTCATCCAGCAATGGCTGCTGGGCCTCTACCCGCACCTTGGGGAAGCGCTGGGCAAGCGCATGCACATAGTTCCAGTGCGTGCAGGCCGGGCGCCCATCGAGCAAACCGCTGGCAGCAATGAAAAATACCCCGATACATACCGACGCCAGCACCGTACCACGCCCGTGCATCAGACACAGCGACGCACGGTGACGCTCCAGCAACTCAGCTTGCGGAGCCGACTCCAGGCTTGGCGGAATGATCAGTACGCGCAAGCCCGATGCGGCGACAGCAGAGCTATCCGATGCTGGCAACAACTGCCCTGCCTCATCTGCCTGCCAGCAACTGACCCGAATGTGCGGCAGCTCGACGGCCCCCAGTTCGGCCGCAACCCGGTTGGCCACCAGGAACAGGTCGGCCAGGCCATGCACAGCGGCGCGCTGGACGCCGGGGTACAGCAGCAAGCCGATATCGAGGTTGGCTGAGGTGTCAGTTTTTGCCCGCATAGTGTCGTTCGCGCCAATCCTCAGGTAAGTGAACACAGCCTATAACTAACGTCTCTCGACGACTACTGCCACAGGAGGCAGCATGAACAAGCAGGCACTGATCATCATCGACATCCAGAACGACTACTTCCCGGGCGGCAAATGGACCCTCGATGGCGCCGACCAGGCGGCCGACAACGCTGCCCGCTTACTGGCAGCAGCACGCCAGCGCGGCGATCTGGTGGTGCATGTGCGGCATGAGTTCGACACTGCCGATGCACCATTCTTTACCCCCGGTTCGCAAGGCGCGGCCATCCACGCCAAGGTCGAGCCATTACCGGGGGAGCCCGTGGTGCTCAAGCACAAGGTCAATGCCTTCCTCGGCACCGATCTCGAGCACACGCTGGACCGGCATGGCGTCGAGGCGCTGACCATCGTCGGCAGCATGAGCCACATGTGCATTGACGCCGCCACCCGGGCTGCGGCCGACCTGGGCTATCAAGTGACCGTGGCGCACGATGCCTGCGCAACCCTGCCACTGGCGTTCGACGGCAAACAGGTGCCGGCGGCTCATGTGCATGACTCGGCGATGGCGGCGTTGGCGTTTGCCTATGCCAATGTGGTGAAGACCGATGAGCTGCTGAAAAACTGATCGGCTTGAGACCTGTTGAGGCTGCACAGCAGCCCCAACACCTGCACACTCAAATCACCACATTGCGCACAAACCGCACAGCCGTCACGCCATCGTTGCGGTAGGCATACCGGCAATTGCTGGGGAACACATGGAACCGCCCCGCCTGCAAGCGATGCTCGATATCTTCGATGATCAGCGTCAGTTGCCCATCGACCACATAAATCTGCTCACTCCATCCTTCGGCATCGGCCTCACTGCAATAGCACTCCCCCGGTGCCAGGGTCCACTCCCAAAGTTCCACCTCGCGCCTTGCCGGGCTGGTGCCCAGCAACACCGCTCTGCTCTGGGGGTGTTCGCCAGCCCAGGCCAG
This sequence comes from Pseudomonas putida, assembly GCA_041879295.1. Classification (NCBI taxonomy): domain Bacteria; kingdom Pseudomonadati; phylum Pseudomonadota; class Gammaproteobacteria; order Pseudomonadales; family Pseudomonadaceae; genus Pseudomonas; species Pseudomonas putida. The sequence goes on from CP047152.1 coordinate 3,832,453, forward strand.
CTCTTCAATGCGCCCGGGGTCGCGCAGGTCTGGCGCCTGGATCAAAGTACTGAAGGCCACGCCCAAGGCTTCGGCAATCCGGTCCAATGTGGTCAGGCTGACATTCTTCTCGCCCGCCTCGATCGCGACCAGCATGCGCCGGCTGACCCCTGAACGCTCGGCGAGCGCCGCCTGACTCAAGCCGGCGGCGTTGCGCAGACTGCGCACATTGAGGCTGACATGTTGCAGCACCGATGCCCGGTGCGAAGAATCCTTGTGCACTATATTGCTCACTGATCAAGATTGCGCAGTATACTGCCCACTTTTGCGGCGATTGTGCGCCGCCCTTTCCGAGTGTGCAAGACCATGAACCAGCCCAGCAGCAAGCCTACCCCTGCCGTCACCTTCCGCCTGAGCAAGGCCGAACTGGTGCTGGTATTCATCACCATGTTGTGGGGCGGCACTTTCCTGCTGGTGCATAACGTGATGACCGTCAGCGGCCCGATGTTCTTCGTCGGCCTGCGCTTTGCAGCAGCCGCGCTGTTCGTTGGCGTGGTCTCGGCGCGAGCGCTGCCCGGCCTGACCTTCACCGAGCTGAAGGCCGGCATGCTGATCGGCGTGTCGATCATGCTCGGCTATGGCCTGCAGACCATGGGCCTGCAAACCATCAGCAGCAGCCAGTCAGCGTTCATCACTGCGTTGTACGTGCCGTTTGTGCCGCTGCTGCAGTGGCTGGTGCTGGGCCGGCGGCCCGGCCTGATGCCCAGCATGGGTATCTGCCTTGCATTCATCGGTCTGATGCTGCTGGCCGGCCCGGAAGGCGGCAGTCTGCGTTTCAGCGAGGGCGAACTGGTCACCTTGGTCAGCGCCGTGGCCATCGCCGGTGAAATCATCCTGATCAGCCGCTACGCCGGCCAGGTCGATGTGCGCCGGGTGACTGTGGTGCAACTTGCCACCGCATCGCTGCTGGCGTTTCTGATGATCGTGCCGACCCAGGAGCGCATCCCCGACTTTTCCTGGCTTCTGCTGGCCAGCGCAGTCGGCCTGGGCGCAATGAGTGCGGTGATTCAAGTGGCGATGAACTGGGCCCAGAAGTCGGTCTCGCCTACCCGCGCCACGCTCATCTATGCCGGTGAACCGGTGTGGGCCGGCATCGTCGGGCGCCTGGCCGGCGAGCGCCTGCCGGGCGTTGCGCTGCTCGGCGGCCTGCTGATCGTGGTCGCGGTGGTGGTCAGTGAACTCAAGGTGCGGCGCCCTCGCGAAAGCGTCGAAGCACGCGATGTGCAGCATCAAGGCGAACGTCAGGCCGGGCTGTGAAAGGGTCAACAGCGGCTATTCTTTGTAAAGAACTGTTATAAAAAAACCGCTTGTCACAGCCTGTTTGTAGGATTCTGCGACAGCTTGCGTGTTGGTGATAAACACCTCGGCACGTATGATTCTTTGCAAACTTCTCCAGAATAGGCCGCTATGTCCTTGATAGTGCTATTGCTTCTGCCGTTCTTGGGCAGTTGCCTGGCAGCTGTGCTGCCGCACAACGCACGTAACGCCGAGTCCATTCTTGCCGGGCTCGTAGCCCTGGTCGGTACCGTCCAGGTAGCACTTCTGTACCCTCAGATTGCCCATGGTGGCGTCATTCGCGAAGAGTTCCTGTGGCTACCCAGCCTGGGGATGAACCTGGTCTTGCGCATGGACGGCTTTGCCTGGCTGTTCTCGTTGCTGGTACTGGGCATTGGCACACTGGTATCGCTGTATGCCCGCTACTACATGTCGCCGCAAGACCCGGTGCCACGCTTCTTCGCGTTCTTCCTGGCCTTCATGGGCGCCATGCTCGGTCTGGTCATCTCCGGCAACCTGATCCAGCTGGTGTTCTTCTGGGAACTGACCAGCCTGTTCTCCTTCCTGCTGATTGGCTACTGGCACCACCGCGCCGATGCCCGTCGCGGCGCCTACATGGCGCTGATGGTAACCGGCGCAGGCGGCTTGTGCCTGCTGGTAGGGGCACTGCTGCTCGGCCATGTGGTCGGCAGCTACGACCTGGACAAGGTCCTGGCTGCCGGTCACATCATCCGCCAGCATGCGCTTTACCCGGTGCTGCTGCCCCTGATCCTCATCGGCGCCCTGACCAAGAGCGCACAGTTCCCCTTCCAGTTCTGGCTGCCCCACGCCATGGCAGCGCCCACGCCGGTGTCGGCCTATTTACACTCTGCCACCATGGTCAAGGCCGGGGTGTTCCTGCTGGCACGCCTGTGGCCGGTACTTTCCGGTAGCGAGGAGTGGTTCTGGATCGTCGGCGGTGCCGGTGCCCTCACCCTGCTGCTCGGCGCATTCGCCGCCATGTTCCAGAATGACCTCAAGGGCCTGCTGGCCTATTCGACCATCAGCCACCTGGGCCTGATTACCCTGCTGCTTGGCCTGAACAGCCCGCTGGCTGCCGTTGCCGCGGTATTCCACATTCTCAACCATGCCACCTTCAAGGCCTCGCTGTTCATGGCCGCCGGCATCATCGACCACGAGAGCGGCACCCGTGACATTCGCCGCCTCAGCGGCCTCGTCCGCCTGGTGCCCTATACCGCGACCCTGGCGATGGTCGCCAGCGCCTCGATGGCCGGCGTACCGCTGATGAACGGCTTCCTGTCGAAGGAAATGTTCTTCGCCGAGACGGTGTTCATCAGTTCTACCGCCTGGGTCGAGGCCACGCTGCCGGTAATCGCCACCCTGGCTGGCACCTTCAGCGTGGCCTATGCCCTGCGCTTTACCGTCGATGTGTTCTTCGGGCCGACGGCTCAGGACCTGCCCCATACCCCGCACGAGCCGCCACGCTGGATGCGTGCTCCAGTCGAGTTGCTGGTGCTCACCTGCCTGGTAGTGGGCATCTTCCCCGCCCAGTCGGTCGGCCCCCTGTTGGCCGCTGCAGCCCTGCCGGTGGTTGGCGGTACCCTGCCCGAGTACAGCCTGGCCATCTGGCATGGCTGGAACGCACCGATGGTCATGAGCCTGGTAGCCATGAGCGGCGGCATCGTCCTGTACCTGCTGCTGCGCAAGCAACTGCGCCTGGGCCGCTTCCCCTCCCCCCCCGTGATCGAGCGTTTCAATGGCAAGCGGCTGTTCGAGCATGGCCAGGTTCATCTGATGCTGCTGGCGCGTCGCCTCGAGCGCTTGCTCACCACCCGGCGCCTGCAGTCGCAGCTATTCATGCTGGTATTCGCCGCGTTCCTCGCGGGCCTCACGCCTATGTTCTATAGCGGCCTGAGCTGGGGTGACCGCCCGAAGATTCCGGGTTCGGGCGTGTTCGTCGCCCTGTGGTTGATCGCGATTGCCTGCGCCATCGGCGCCGCTTATCAAGCCAAGTACCACCGTCTGGCGGCCCTGATCATGGTCAGCGTCTGCGGCCTGATGACCTGCATTACCTTCGTCTGGTTCTCTGCGCCGGACCTGGCGCTGACCCAGCTGGTGGTGGAAGTGGTCACCACCGTGCTGATCCTGCTCGGCCTGCGTTGGCTGCCTAGGCGTATCGAAGGCGTGTCACCGCTGCCTGGCAGCCTGGAGCGCGCGCGCATGCGCCGCCTGCGCGACTTGCTGCTGGCCGTGCTGGTGGGTGGCGGCATGGCCGTGCTGTCGTACGCCATGCTGACCCGACCGACGCCCAACGACATTTCCTCGTTCTACTTGAGCCGGGCATTGCCTCAGGGCGGCGGCACCAATGTGGTCAATGTCATGCTGGTCGACTTCCGCGGCTTCGATACCCTCGGTGAAATCACCGTACTGGTGGCTGTGGCACTGACTGTGTTCGCCCTGCTGCGGCGCTTCCGCCCTCCGAAAGAGAGCATGCAGTTGCCAGCGCAACAGCGCCAGTTGGCGCCGGACGTGGTCACCGACCTGATCAACCCGCGGCATGCCACCGATACCGCGCTGGGGTTCATGATGGTGCCTGCAGCACTGGTGCGCCTGCTGCTGCCGATCGCCTTGCTGGTGTCGATGTACCTGTTCATGCGCGGGCACAACCAGCCCGGTGGCGGGTTTGTCGCTGGCCTGGTGATGTCGGTGGCGTTCATCCTCCAGTACATGGTGGCCGGCACCCAGTGGGTCGAAGCACAGATGAGCCTGCGGCCGCTACGCTGGATGGGTACCGGGCTGCTGTGCGCGACCCTGACCGGTGTCGGCGCCATGCTGCTGGGTTATCCGTTCCTCACCACCCATACCGCCCACTTGCACCTGCCACTGCTGGGTGATGTACACGTGGCCAGCGCGCTGTTCTTCGATATCGGCGTGTACACCGTTGTGGTCGGCTCGACCCTGCTGATCCTCACGGCCCTGGCGCACCAGTCGGTGCGCGCCTACCGCCCGGGCAACCCGGCAAAAACCAGCCAAGCAGGAGCCGCCTGATGGAAGAAGTGATTGCAGTCGCCATCGGCGTACTGGCTGCCTCCGGAGTGTGGCTGATCCTGCGCCCGCGTACCTATCAGGTGATCATGGGCCTGTGCCTGCTTTCGTACGGGGTCAACCTGTTCATCTTCAGCATGGGCAGCCTGTTCATCGGCAAGGAACCGATCATCAAGGATGGCGTTACCCAGGACCTGCTGCACTACACCGACCCGCTGCCGCAGGCACTGGTGCTCACCGCCATCGTCATCAGTTTCGCCATGACCGCGCTGTTCCTGGTGGTGCTGCTGGCCTCGCGCGGCCTGACCGGTACCGACCACGTGGATGGCCGGGAGCGTGACGAATGAGTGGTATGAGCCAACTGATTGTCGCCCCCATCCTGCTGCCGCTGATTACAGCGGCGATCATGTTGCTGCTGGGTGAAAAGCACAGGCATATCAAGGCCAGTCTGAACCTGCTGTCAACCTTCACCGGCCTGGCAATCGCGGTCTCTCTGCTGCTGTGGGTGCGCACCCAGGGCCAGGCAGCATCGATCGGCGTGTACCTGCCGGGCAACTGGCCAGCGCCGTTTGGCATCGTGCTGGTGGTGGACCACCTGTCCGCGCTCTTGCTGAGCCTGACCGGGGTCATCGGTTTCAGCGCCCTGCTGTTTGCCCGTGCCCGCTGGGACGGTGCAGGGGCCAGCTTCCATGCACTGTTCCAGATTCAGCTGATGGGGCTGTATGGCGCCTTCCTCACCGCCGACCTGTTCAACCTGTTCGTCTTCTTCGAAGTGCTGCTGGCCGCCTCCTATGGCTTGCTGCTGCATGGTTCGGGGCGTGCGCGGGTGCGCGCCGGCCTGCACTACATCGCCATCAACCTGTTTGCCTCGTCGCTGTTCCTGATCGGCGCAGCGATGCTGTATGGCGTAACTGGCACCCTGAACATGGCTGACCTAGCGCTGAAGGTTCCACTGGTACCGGAAGCCGACCGTGGCCTGCTGCATGCCGGTGCGGCAATCCTGGCCGTGGCCTTCCTGGTCAAGGCCGGTATCTGGCCACTGAACTTCTGGCTGGTGCCAGCTTACGCGTCAGCCAGCGCACCGGTGGCTGCATTGTTCGCCATCATGACCAAAGTCGGCCTGTACGCCGTGCTGCGCCTGTGGACGCTGCTGTTCTCCGGGCAGGCCGGGGCCTCTGCGCATTTCGGCGGCGAATGGCTGATTTACGGCGGACTGGTTACCCTGGCGGTGGCAGCGGTATCAATCCTGGCGGCACAGCGCCTGGAACGTATGGCGGCACTCAGTATCCTGGTCTCGGCCGGCACCCTGCTTGGCGCGGTGGGTTTTGCTCAGGCGGCACTGACCGGCGCGGCGCTGTTCTACCTGGTCAACTCGACCCTTGCGCTGTGTGCACTGTTCCTGCTCGCCGAACTGGTCGAGCGCTCGCGCTCGGCCAATGAAGCGCCGCTGGACGAAGAAGAAGACGCCATGCCCCCGCCACTGGAATCGCTGCACCCGCCCAAGGGCATCAACCTCGACGATGAACAGCAGGTGGTAATCGGCCAGATCATCCCGTGGACCATGGCCTTCCTCGGCCTCAGCTTCATCGCCTGCGCACTGCTGATCATCGGCATGCCGCCACTGTCAGGCTTTGTCGGCAAGCTCAACCTGATCAGCGCGCTGTTCAATCCACTGGGCCTGGGCGTGCCGGCCGAGCAGCCGCTGAGTGCCGCCGGCTGGGGCCTGGTAGCGTTGCTGATCCTGTCCGGCATGGCCTCGCTGATCGCCTTCGGCCGCGTCGGCATCCAGCGTTTCTGGAAGCCCGAAGAGCGCCCGTCACCGGTGCTGCGGCGCTATGAATGCCTGCCCATCGTCATCCTGCTCGGCCTGTGCCTCATCCTCAGCCTCAAAGCCGAGCCGTTGCTGCGCTACACCCAGGACACTGCCGCCAGCCTGCAGGCCCCCGATACCTATATCGAAGCCGTGATGGCCGCCCGGCCGATTCCTGGCCCCACCTCGCGCGACGTACAGGTGCAGCCATGAACCGACTGCTCCCCGCCCCACTGCTATCGGTCTCGCTGTTCGGCCTGTGGCTGCTGCTGAACCTCTCGGTCAGCCCCGGCAACCTGTTGCTGGGCGCCGCACTTGGCATACTGGCGCCACTGTTGATGGCGCCCCTGCGCCCGCAGCATGCCCACGTACGGCGCCCCCTGGTCATCGCCCGGCTGATCGGTCGGGTCGGCATCGATGTGATCATCTCCAACCTGCTGGTGGCCCGTGGTGTGCTGCGGGCCGGCAAGCAGCCGCTACGCTCGGCGTTCGTTCACATACCACTGGCATTGCGTGACCCCCACGGCCTGGCAGCGCTGTCGATGATCACTACGGTGGTGCCTGGCACAGTCTGGTCCGAACTGGCACTGGACCGCAGTGTGCTGTTGGTGCATGTGTTTGAGCTGGACGATGAAGCGGCCTTCATACAGCACTTCAAGGACACTTACGAACGCCCGCTGATGGAGATTTTCCAATGACAGGCCTGCTCGCCAATGCCGTCCTCGCCAGCCTGTTCATCTTCGCCCTGGCCATGGGCCTGACGCTGATCCGGCTGTTCCGTGGCCCCTCCGCCCAAGACCGCGTGCTGGCCCTGGACTACCTTTACATCCTGGCCATGCTCACCATGCTGGTGCTGGGTATCCGTTATGCCAGTGACACCTACTTCGAAGGTGCCCTGCTGATTGCGCTGTTTGGTTTCGTCGGCTCGTTTGCCCTGGCCAAGTTTCTGCTGCGCGGAGAGGTGATCGAATGACTGAAGCCCTGGTACTGCCGTTCTGGCTGGAACTGGTCACGGCCGCGCTGCTGCTCACCGGCAGCCTGTTCGCCCTGGTCGGCGCCATAGGCCTGGTACGCCTGAAAGACTACTTCCAGCGCATGCACCCGCCAGCGCTGGCCTCGACCCTTGGCGCCTGGTGCGTTGCACTGGCCTCGATCATCTACTTTTCGTGGCTCAAGGGCACCCCTGTGCTGCACGCGTGGCTGATTCCTATCCTGCTGTCGATCACCGTGCCGATCACCACGCTGTTGCTGGCACGGGCGGCACTGTTCCGCAAGCGCATGGCGAAAGAGCCGGTGCCTGAAGAAGTCAGCAGCGGCCGAGACCGTGGCAATTGAAGGTTTGCCGTCTCAACCTTGGCTCAGGCGCTGCAACTCGCGCCGGACCATGGCGGCATATGGCGGCGGGCTAAGGCGATAGATCTCAGCCGCCACCCAGTTCAACCAGGCGCCTTGCAGCCTCTCACGCCCGGCCAGCAAACGTTCTGCCTCAGCCACGGCATCTGCCTGGTGCTGCCGATGAAACTCGGCCCGCGATGCCGGTGCGTCGTCACTGTCGATCATTCACTGGCCTTGAAGGTGGTCAGTTCACCCTTGCGCCATTTGGCGACCTTGCCGGTCACTGCTTTAAGCAACTTGCCCAGGCCTTCCTGCACTTGTTGCTGCGCGGCGAATACCAGCATCACGCCATGGCCTTCACGAAACACGATGCCCTCGCCTTCCGGCACAGAAACGAAGGCGTAGTCGCCAACGCCATACACATTCAACTTGATTTCGCGAAAGCGCATTTCCAGCTTGCCACCTTCGCGGCTAGGCAATACGGCAGCACGAAAGTGGTCGCCGACTTTCAATTCAAGGCGCTGCTTGTCATCGACCACCAGTGCACTCTCGGTGTCGATTTCGGCCATGTACAAGCCTTCGGGACTCTGTTCGGTGACATAGATGAAGCGGCCCTGAAACAGTTGGGCCAATTTACCGCGCAAGTCGCCCAGGGCGAACAACGCATGCGTATCAAGTGTGCTGACTGCCAATGAAGTAATCCTCAACCGGTTACAACCCGCCCTCACCCAAGCTCGGGGAGGCGCGGCCATTTCTTATCGATAGGCAAAAAGAGTAATAAAGCGATATGCGAAATGTCTGTGCTCGCTGACGATGCAGCGCGCAGGAATCTTTACTCTGGTTTGCCAGACTCGCCCTCAACCGAAGGCGTTTGGCTCATTCCCGGCTTGGGAAGCGTGATGCCTGAAATCACTCGCCAGAAAACGCAACCAGTGGAGTGAGCCTGCAAGAAGACAAGCCCTGGCATCCATGTGCGCATTACTGTAGGACAAATATGCCCGAAAACACCGAAACCCGTCGAGAGGCAATAAACATTTTCAGGCAGCCAGCCCTTTCTTCAGTTGCTGCTGCCAGGCAGCCTGACACTCAAGCGCTTCCTCGCGCGTGGCGAAGGCGGTGCCGCGGCGCTCGCCATTGACCAGCACCACCCAGCAAATGCGCTTGCCCAGCGCCTGGAAGGTGGCCGGCACGCCCGACCCTATCATTACAGCCACATCGACTCGGCTATTCATCATTCCCTCCGGAACTTAATTAGCACCCTAACGATAAAGCCATGATACGCCTGACAGTGGCGCGGAAACAGCGCATCCCGGTACAGCAGTGTTTCTTACGGCGCAACAAAAACGGTATCGACGAGAAACGCAAAAAGCCCCAGGGATTGCTCCGAGGGGCTTTGCACCGCGCGCGGATTTATACCTGGCGCTGGTGGCGATCGAGCTGCTCGTGGCGCTCCTGGGCTTCGATGCAGTACTTGGTGGTCGGGCTGATCAGCAAGCGCTTCAGGCCGATGGGCTCACCACTGTCATCGCACCAGCCGAAGCTTTCGTCGGCAATACGGTCCAGGGCCATTTCCAGCTGTGGCAGCAGGCGCTGGTCGCGGTCGATGGCATTTACCAGCCAGCTACGTTCTTCTTCGACCGAAGCCACGTCGGCAGGGTCTGACGGGGTGTCCAGGCCTTCGATGGTGGTGCGGCTGAGCTCGATGCGTTCATGGGTTTCGACTTTCATCGCCTGCAGCAGCTCAGTAAAGAAAGCAAGCTGGTCGGCGTTCATGTAGTCATCGGCCGACATGGCCAGCAACTGTTCCTTGGTCATCGATTTCTCTATGAAAAAATGTGCATTTGGGCGATTCATGTGCCGCCGATGCCTATGCATCGACAGCGGAATTCTTCAAGCGCCAACCGGCACTCTTTTACAGGGGGCGGCAGTCTAAGGCGCCAAGCGGCGTGGAGCAACTGCAAATGGGTGCGAATTTGCTTCCGCTGCTGACAATCCGCCGGTCGGCACCCCTGCTCAGCTGCAGGGCCAGTAGCAAACTGTGATTCCGGTAGGGCCCATCCGCCTGCCGTTGCCGTTGCCGTTGCCGTTGCCGTTGCCGTTGATCTTGATCTTGATCTTGATCTTGATCTTGATCTTGATCTTGATCTTGATCTTGATCTTGATCTTGATCTTGATCTTGATCTTGATCTTGATCTTGATCTTGATCTTCGCGACTTCAGGAGGCCGAACGCAGGCCTTGCGGAGGCAGGTGACGGGCATGGATGCCCGTCAAGCGCTGAGGCCCCAGGATGGGGCCTTCGGCGCGGTCCTGCCGGGAGCAAGGCCGGAGTGAGGGGACCCCGGAGCGCAGCGCAGGGGCCGGATGATGGGAGCGCAGCGTTTTTTGGTTACTTTTTGTCGCGTTTGACAAAAAGTGACTCGCCGTAAGGGCGAAAAGGTGAGTCAGCGTCGCCATCGCAAACGGCCTGTTCGCTGAGTCAAAACAGACGAGTTCGCCTCTTGCTTCTTGCTTCTTGCTTCTTGGATGTGGGCATCCACATCGAGTAGGTATTCATTCACGAAGGTGGCGCATAGTCACCTTTCCGCCCTTACGGCGGGTCACTTTTTGTCAAACGCGACAAAAAGTAACCAAAAAACGCTGCGCTCCCATCATCCGGCCCCTGCGCTACGCTCCGGGGTTCCCTCGCTCCGGGCTTGCTCCCGGGAGGACCGCGCTGCAGGCCCCATCCTGGGGCCCAGCGCTTGACGGGCATCCATGCCCGTCACCTCCCTCCGCAAGCCCTGCGCTCGGCCTCCTGAAGTCGCAATCTGCGTCGCCTGAACTATCGCGCGCTTAGAAGCAAAAGCAAAAGCAACGGCAACGGCAACGGCAACGGCAACGGCAACGAACCGAGTCTGATCAACGGTCCTTGAACTGTGCCTCGCGCTTGGCGATGAATGCGGCCATGCCTTCTTTCTGGTCTTCGGTGGAGAAAGCCGCATGGAAGACCCGACGCTCAAAGCGTACCCCCTCGCTGAGGGTGACTTCAAACGCTCGGTTGACGCTCTCCTTGACCATCATGCTCACCGGAATCGACTTGCTGGCAATGGTCGCCGCCACCTTCAGCGCCTCTTCCACCAGTTCTGCCTGCGGCACGATCCGCGCCACCAAACCTGCACGCTCGGCCTCTTCCGCCCCCATCAGGCGGCCGGTCAGGCAAAGCTCCATGGCCTTGGCCTTGCCCACCGCACGCGTCAGGCGCTGGGTGCCGCCCATGCCCGGCAGCACGCCCAGGTTGATTTCCGGTTGACCAAACTTGGCGTTGTCGGCAGCGAGGATAAAGTCGCACATCATCGCCAGCTCGCAGCCGCCGCCCAAGGCAAACCCGGACACGGCAGCAATGATCGGCTTACGGCGATTGGCAATGCGATCGGCGTCGCTGAACAGGTCGTCGACGTAGATCTGCGGGTATTGCAGCTCGGCCATTTCCTTGATGTCAGCGCCAGCGGCAAAGGCTTTGGCCGAGCCTGTCAGCACCACGCAGCCGATGTTCGGGTCGCGCTCGAGCTGGTCCAGGGCCTGGTTGATCTCGCCGACAATCTGCGCGTTCAGCGCATTGAGCGCCTGCGGGCGGTTGAGGGTGATCAGGCCAACCTTGCCGTGGATGTCCAACAGGATGGTTTCGAATGCCATGCAGTCTGCTCCTTCAAAGATTGCGCGCAATGACCATGCGCTGAATGTCGCTGGTGCCTTCGTAGATCTGGCAAACCCGAACGTCGCGATAGATCCGCTCCAGCGGGAAGTCACTCAGATAGCCATAACCGCCCAGGGTCTGCAAGGCATCCGAACAGACCTTTTCGGCCATTTCCGAGGCAAACAGCTTGGCCATCGATGCTTCCACCAGCGCCGGGCGCCCCGCATCACGAAGGGCGGCGGCGTGCAATACCATCTGCCGGGCCACGGAAATCTTCGTCGCCATGTCGGCCAGGCGAAAGGCCACGGCCTGGTGCTGGATCAACGGTTTGCCAAAGCTCTGGCGCTCGTTGGCGTAGTCGCGCGCCACTTCGAACGCCGCGCGGGCCATACCCACCGCTTGCGAGGCGATGCCGATACGGCCGCCCTCAAGGTTGGCCAGGGCGATCTTGTAGCCTTCACCCTCCGCCCCCAACCGGTTGGCCACTGGCACGCGCACATCGTCGAAAACGATCTGGCAGGTGTCGGAGGCGTGCTGGCCGAGTTTGTCCTCGACCCGTGCTACCTGGTAGCCCGGCGAGTCGGTCGGCACGATGAAGGCGCTGATGCCACGCTTGCCAGCCTCCGGGTCGGTGACTGCAAACACGATCACTACCCCGGCGTTCTGCCCCGAGGTAATGAACTGCTTGCTGCCATTGAGCACATAGTGGTCGCCCTCCAGGCGTGCTCGGGTCTTCAGGCTGCTGGCATCGGAGCCAGCCTGCGGCTCGGTCAGGGCGAAAGCACCGAGCATCGCACCTGTCGCCAGCGGGGTGAGGAACTGCTCTTTCTGCTGCTCGTTGCCGAAGCGCAGGATCGGCACGCAACCCACCGAGTTGTGCACGCTCATGATGGTCGAGCAGGCGCCATCGCCCGCAGCGATTTCCTCCAGGGCCATGGCATAGGCCACATAGCCGGTGTCGCTACCGCCCCACTGCTCCGGCACCAGCATGCCGAACAGGCCCAGTTCGGCCATTTCGTCGATGGCCTCTTTCGGGAAGCGATGTTCCTTGTCCCATTGCTCGGCAAACGGTCTCAGGCGCTCCTGGGCGAAGGCGCGTACCGCGTCGGCGATCTGTTGTTGCTCGTCATTTACCAGCATGGTTCACCTCAGTACAGGCATTCAACAGCCATGGCCGTGGCCTCGCCACCGCCGATGCAGATGGCCGCCACACCCCGGTGCAGATTGTTCTGGCGCAAGGCCGACAACAGGGTGACCAGAATACGTGCGCCAGAAGCGCCGATCGGGTGCCCGAGGGCGCAGGCGCCGCCGTGAATATTGACCTTGTCGTGTGGCAGATCGAGGTGTTTCATGGCCGCCAGGGTGACCACGGCGAAGGCCTCGTTGATCTCGAACAAGTCGACCTCGGCCAGGTTCCAGCCGGTGCGTTTCATCAGTTTGTCGATCGCGCCGATCGGGGCGGTCGGGAACAACGCCGGGGTGTCGGCAAAGGCGGCGTGACCGTGGATGACGGCCAATGGCTTGAGGCCACGTTTGTCGGCCTCGGAGCGACGCATCAGTACCAGCGCCGCAGCGCCGTCGGAAATCGAACTGGCGTTGGCCGCCGTCACGGTGCCGCCTTCACGAAACGCCGGTTTGAGCTGCGCAATCTTGTCCAGGCGCGCCTTGGGCGGCTGCTCGTCATCCTTGATGACACGCTTTTCCTTGCCCTCGGTGACTTCCACCGGCACGATCTCGGCGGCAAAACGGCCGCTGCTGATGGCGTCCTGCGCTCGGGTGAGCGAGGCGATGGCGAACTGGTCCTGGGCTTCGCGGCTGAAGGCATTGGCCTGGGCACAGTCCTCGGCAAAGGTGCCCATCAGGCGGCCTTTGTCGTAGGCGTCTTCGAGGCCGTCCATGAACATGTGGTCGATGATCTTGCCGTGGCCCATGCGGTAGCCACCACGGGCTTTGTCCAGCAGGTACGGCGCGTTGGTCATGCTTTCCATGCCACCCGCCACTACCACGTCTGCGGTGCCGGCCAGCAGCAGGTCATGGGCCATGATCGCAGCTTGCATCCCCGAGCCGCACATTTTGTTCAGGGTGGTGCAGGTGGTGTGCTTGTCCAGCCCCGCGCCCAGCGCGGCCTGGCGTGCCGGCGCCTGGCCCTGGCCGGCTGGCAGCACGCAGCCGAACAGTACCTGCTCGACACAAGCGGCATCGATGCCGGCACGTTCCACGGCACCACGGATGGCAGCGCTGCCCAGTTGCGGCGCAGTCAGGCTTTTGAGGTCGCCCTGCAGCCCGCCCATGGGCGTGCGTACGGCGCTGACGATAACGATGGGGTCATTGGCGAGGGGCATGTTCGTTCTCCTTACTTGGCAGCCATGCGCAGCGCACCGTCGAGGCGGATGACCTCACCGTTGAGCATGCTGTTCTCGATGATGTGGCGGGCCAGCGCAGCGTATTCCTGCGGGCGACCCAAGCGGGGCGGGAATGGCACACCGGCAGCCAGAGAAGCACGTACCTCTTCGCTCATGCCGGCCATCATGGGGGTTTCAAAGATGCCCGGAGCGATGGTCATCACGCGGATGCCGAAGCGCGCCAGTTCGCGCGCGGCCGGCAAGGTCAGGCTGGCAATGGCACCCTTGGACGCGGCGTAGGCGGCCTGACCAATCTGGCCGTCATAGGCGGCAATGGAGGCCGTGTTGATGATGACCCCGCGCTCGCCGCTCTCATCGGCAGCCCCTTCGGCCATGGCCGCTGCAGCCAGACGCAACAGGTTGAAGCTGCCGATCAGGTTGACGTTGATGACCTTGGCGAAGCTGGCCAGGCCATGTGGGCCCTGCTTGCCCAGCACCTTCTCGGCACCGACGATGCCAGCACAATTGACCAACCCATGCAGGCTGCCAAAGGCGCTGACAGCTGCATCGACAGCCGACTGGGCCGCCTGCTCGTCACTGATATCAGCCACGGCGAAACGGGCGTTGTCGCCCAGCTCGCGAGCCTTGGCTTCGACAGCCGGGGCATTGAGGTCGACCAGCATGACCTTGGCACCAGCCTCGACCAGCATCTGTGCAGTAGCGGCACCCAGCCCGGAAGCGGCGCCGCTGACGATGAAATGTTTATTGGCGATGTGCATGAGTTCTTTCCTTTCAGACGCTGACAGGGGTGGCCTGTTGCGCTTGTTGTTTGGCGACTTCCTGGTTGCGCAGGATGAAGCGTTGCAGCTTGCCGCTCGGGGTCTTGGGCAGCTCGCTGACGAATTCGATTTCCCTGGGGTAGGCATGCGCGTAGAGACGCTGGCGCACGTGCTGGCGCAAGGTTTCTTCCAGCTCGACGCTGCCGGCGTAGCCGCTGGCCAATACCACGAACGCCTTGATCAGTTCGGTGCGCTCTGGGTCTGGCTTGCCGATCACCGCTGCCTCGATCACCGCCGGGTGCTCGATCAACGCGCTTTCCACATCGAACGGACCCACCCGGTAACCGGAGGTGGTGATCACGTCGTCGCTACGGCCAACGAAGCTGATGCTGCCATCCGGGTTCAGCTCGACAGTGTCGCCGCTGAGGTAGTACTTGCCGACGAAGGCTTTGGTCGGCAGGCCGTGGTAACCACCGAACCAGCACAGCGGCGACTGCTCACGGTCAACGGCGAGGATGCCTGGCTGGCCGGCTGGCAGCTCGTTGCCCTGCTCGTCCAGCACCACGATGCGGTGGCCGGGGATGGCATAGCCGGCAGAACCCAGGTGCACCGGATGCTGCAGGCCATGGTGGTTGCACAGCACCATGCCCAGTTCGGTCTGGCCGTAGTGATCGTGAATGGTCACGCCCAGCTCGTCGGCGAACCAGCGGATCACCTCGGGGTTAAGCGGTTCGCCGGCACTGCTGACCACCCGCAGGCGGCCCTTGATCGGTGCCGAGAAATCTTTGCCCGCCGCAATCAGCAAGCGATACGCGGTCGGCGAGCCAGCCAGGTTGGTGATACCCAGCTTGTCGATCACCCGGGCGCAGCTCTCGACACTGAACGGGCCATCGTAGAACGTGGTGGCATGCCCCAGCGACAACGGACCGGTCACGGCGTAATACAAACCGTAAGCCCAACCCGGGTCGGCCAGGTTCCAGAAGTTGTCCTCAGGCAGCAGCTCGATGGCATCACGCATGTAGCCCTGAAACGCGACAATCGCGCGCAGTGGCACTTCCAGGGGTTTTGCCGGGCCAGTGGTTCCAGAAGTGAACATCAGCAGGAACGGATCGTTGCCTGAGCGCATCACCGGCTCGCAGACATCCGCTGCGCTTTCCAGGCATTGCTGGAAGTCCAGTTCACCACTGCGGGCCTTGACGGTGATGATGGTCGGGCAGGCGTGCACCTCGTCCAGCTTGGCGCGGTTCTGGCTATCGGTGACCACCACTCGGGCGTGGGATTGCTCAAGCCGGTGCTCGATGGCCTTGGGGCCGAACGCCGTGAACAAGGGCTGATAAACCGCCCCAAGGCGCCAGGTAGCAAGGATGGTCACCAGCAGTTCGGGGGTGCGCGGCATCAAGCCGGCAACCCGGTCTCCAACGCCCACCCCCTGCGCCCTTAGCACATTGGCGAACCGTGCAGCCTGCACCTGAAGCTGATCGAAGCTATAGCGCGCGCTGTTACCATCGCGATCTTCATGTATCAGCGCCAGCTTGCCGTCACCGGCATGCCGGTCACAACATTCGACACAGGCATTAAGGGCCTCAAGGCTGCCATGCAATGCCGCCACTGCGGCCTGGGCATGGTCAAACGCACGAGCGGCCTCGGCGTAATCGCGCATCATCGGACTCCTGGTTTCTTGTTTTTGGAGTTGAAGCATCGGTCCGACGATGTTCGCGCCGCTCATGCGCGGCGGCAATGGCCAAAGCTGTCAATCTGGATGACTGGTTTGGCCGCCGCTCATCACCCCTCTGCGCGCTCGGCTGCCGCAGCCAGGACTGGGGGAGCGCCCCGACCAGGCGCTCGACATGGACGCCGTGTCATGCCTGCTGCCGCAAGCGTTCGCCCTTCAGTGCCCTGCCCCTCGCGCCTGGATCAACGCCCGATAATGCCCCGGGTTGCAGCCGAACCACTTGCGAAATGCCTTATAGAACGAGCTGCTGTCGGCAAACCCCAAACGCTCGGCAAGCTCGCCCATGGCCACGTCTTCCTGGCTGAGCCAGGCGATCGCCAGCTCCCGTCGTACGCTGTCCTTCAGGCCCTGGTAGTTCTGCCCCTCTTCTGCCAGGCGCCGCCGCAGGGTCGATGGCGACAGGCACAGCTGCCGGGCCAGGCTGTCAGCATCGGGCCATTGCTCAGGGGCCAGGCGCAACAGGTCGGTGCGGATACGCCGCCCGAGGCTGGCCGGGTCACGGTACTTGACCAGGATATTGCCCGGCGCTTCGGCCAGAAAACGCTGCAGTTCCTCCTCGCTGCGGCGCAGGGGCAAGTCGAGGCATTGCGAAGCAATGATCATGCGTGTGCGTGGACGCTCAAAATGCAGGCTCTCCGAAAACATGACCCGGTAGTCGTCGCAAAAAGGCGGTTCGGCACAACGCAGATCGATGCTCAGAATCGGGATGCGCCGCCCGGCCAGCCAGCAAGCCACGCCATGCACGATCATCCAGAACGTGAAATAGGTAAACGCACGGCGCGGTTCGTCACGCGGCTCATTGATGACAATTTCGGCCAGGCCTTCCTGGCGCACCAGGCTGGGCTGCATGTCTTGAAGCATCAGCGACAGAAATGCCAGCGAGGTTTCCAGGCCTGCGCCCAGGGTCGGTTGGCCCATGCTGGCACGGCACATGAAAGCCAGGCTGCCACTGCACAAACCGCGCGGGTCCATCGCGAAAAACTCGTCGTTGCAGCGCCGGGCCAGCAAGCGCCACAGGCGGGCATAGGATTCGGCACTGACCCTTGCCTCTGGCAGGTGCAGTTGTTCAACGGCAATACCCGCCCTGGCCAGCAAGCCACTGTCAGGCTCACCGGCAGGGCAGGTCTGCAACAGCGCTTCGCGCACCAGTTGCATGGAAATGGTGTCTTTGTCGCTCATCGACGGTCCTGTCGGCTGATTGCCGGCCATATTAGGGTCTGTATGAAAAGCCTTGAGACGAAGGTCAGGCAAGGCGAAAACAGCCGAGGAAGCGGAGTTTACGGGTTGTAAATGAGCATTCCGAGGCTGTTTTCAACGCAGCATCACCGAGTATCAAGGCTTTTCATACAGAGCCTAGGGTGCCCCGCAGCAAACAGCCATCATAGCCCCGCGGCCAGACTCAGGAATGCCTGAATCAGGCGCAGTTCGCGACGGCGCTCCAGGCAGCCGATCACGTGTTGGTTGACAAGGCCCTCACCGGCCAATGGTCGTGCCACCACACGGGGATCATTGGCCACTTCAGTGGAAGAAACAACGCCAATCCCCAGTTGCGAGGCCACTGCCTCGGTTACCGCCTCCCGGCTGTCCAGTTCCAGCAATACACGCGGTTGCACGCCCGCCTTGAGGCAGGCCTTGTCGAAGGTGCGCCGCGTGGTGGAGCTGGGTTCGCGCAGCACCATGATCTGCTGGTGCAGCGCGGCCAACGGCAAGTCCTCCCGCTCGGAGGCCCAGGTATGCCCCACAGGTAACAACGCACACAGGCGCGACTCACAGAGCGTTTGCAGATGCAGCCCCTTGCGCGGCTCGATTTCGGTCAGCACCGCCACGTCGGCATGCTCGCCAAGCAGCGCAGCCAACGTCTCCTGTGCATTGCCCAGGCGCAAGTTGACGGTGACGCCAGGGTACCGCTCACGCAGCAGCGCCAGCATCGGCATGACCCGGTGCGGGCCGTCGGCGGCTACCTCCAGGCGCCCGGTCAGCAGCTGGCGGTTGGCCTCGAGCATGGCCTGCGCCTCTTCGGCCAGGCCGAACATGGCGCGGGTGATGGCCGCCAGGCGCGTGCCCTCCTCGGTCAGTTCCACGCGCCGTGCGGTACGCCGCAGCAAGGTGATCTGGTAGTGCTCTTCCAGGGCCTTGACGTGCCCGGTCACCGCCGGCTGGCTGATGAACAGGCGCTCGGCAGCACGGGTAAAGCTGCCCTCACGGGCCACGGCGTCGAAGGCGCGTAGCTGGAACAGGTTCATATTTATCGGCCTGACTTATAGCTGGGATAACAACAAACAATTTGATTGATGACAACGCGAATTGCAACCTAGGCCCCGTAGTTTCAGCCCACCGCTTGTGAGGAATAACGGAATGAGCAACGCCCCGATTCTGCTGACCCCAGGTCCCCTGACCACATCAATCCGCACCCGCCAAGCCATGCTGGTGGACTGGGGCTCCTGGGACCGTGACTTCAACCAACTGACTGCCAGCGTCTGCGAACAACTGCTGGCCATCATCGACGGCGCCAGCAGCCACCACTGCGTTCCCCTGCAAGGCAGCGGCACCTTCGCCGTGGAAGCGGCCATCGGCACCTTGGTGCCACGCGATGGCAAGGTTCTGGTACTGATCAACGGCGCGTACGGCCAGCGCCTGGCAAAGATCTGCAAAGTGCTGGGTCGCACCTACAGCACCTTCGAAACGGCCGAAGACCAGCCGACCACCGCCGCCGACGTCGACCGGCTGCTGGCCAAAGACCCGGCCATCACCCATGTGGCGCTGATCCACTGCGAAACCAGCACCGGCATTCTCAACCCGCTCCCCGAGATCGCCCAGGTGATCAAACGCCATGGCAAGCGCCTGATCATCGATGCCATGAGCTCGTTCGGAGCATTGCCGATCGATGCCCGCGAAATCCCCTTCGAAGCGCTGATCGCAGCCTCCGGCAAGTGCCTGGAAGGCGTACCCGGCATGGGCTTCGTCTTCGCCGAAAAGAACGCCCTGGCGGCCGCCGAAGGCAATGCCCACTCGCTGGCCATGGACCTGCACGACCAGCACGTCTACATGGCCAAGACCGGGCAATGGCGCTTCACCCCGCCTACCCACGTGGTCGCGGCCCTGCATGAAGCGCTGCAGCAATACAACGAGGAAGGTGGCCTTCCGGCCCGCCACCAGCGCTACGCAGACAACTGCAAGACGCTGCTCGACGGCATGGCAGCCATCGGCCTGCGCAGTTTTCTGCCCGCCGAAATCCAGGCGCCGATCATCGTCACCTTCCACGCCCCCACCGATGCCCGCTACCAGTTCAAGGACTTCTACGAGCGGGTCAAGGCCAAGGGATTCATTCTCTACCCGGGCAAGCTGACCCAGGTCGAAACCTTCCGCGTCGGCTGTATCGGTGTGGTCGGGGCGGACGGCATGCAGGCCGCCGTGAATGCCGTGGCCGAGGTGCTGCGGGAAATGGAAGTGCTGGACATCTGACGCTTTGCCCACCCGAACCCAGGAATTCGCGCACATGAACTACAACAACCCCACCCAACTGCAAGCCGCCATCCTCGACTGGGCTGGTACCGTGGTCGATTTCGGCTCATTCGCCCCCACCCAGATCTTTGTCGAGGCCTTTGCCGAGTTCGACGTGCAGGTGTCCATCGAGGAAGCCCGAGGCCCGATGGGCATGGGCAAATGGGACCATATCCGCACCCTGTGCGACGTACCGGAAATTGCCGAGCGCTACCGCAAGGTGTTCGGCCGTACCCCGACCGATGATGACGTCACCGCCATCTACAACCGCTTCATGCCGCTGCAGATCGAGAAGATCGCTGTGCACTCGGCGCTGATCCCCGGTGCGCTGGACACCCTCACCGGTCTACGCCAGGACGGCCTGAAGATCGGTTCGTGCTCGGGCTACCCGAAAGTGGTGATGGACAAGGTGGTTGAACTGGCGGCGCAGAACGGCTATGTGGCCGACCACGTGGTGGCCACCGATGAAACCCCGAACGGCCGCCCATGGCCGGCCCAGGCCTTGGCCAACGTGATTGCGCTGGGGATTGACGATGTAGCGGCCTGCGTGAAGGTGGACGACACCGTGCCAGGCATTCTTGAAGGCCGCCGTGCCGGCATGTGGACCGTGGCACTGGTCTGTTCGGGCAATGCCCTGGGCCTGACCTGGGAAGGCTTCCGGGCGCTGAGTGCCGAAAAACTGGAAAGCGAGCGCCAGCGTATCCATGCACTGTTTGCCGGCTCCCGCCCGCACTACCTGATCGACACCATCAACGATCTGCCCGAAGTGATTGCCGACATCAACCGGCGCCTGGCCAAGGGCGAGATGCCGCAAGCCTTCTGACCCTGCGGTTTCTCTGTGGAAGCGGCCCTTTTGCGAAACAGGGCCGCTCCACACCCGACTACCCTCAGGCTTGAACGCTATTGCGGCAATTGCACCTGCGGTTTGGTCGCGGCAAAGATCGCCCAGCTGGAGACGAACAGCGCCGCGATCAATGGGCCGATCACGAAGCCGTTGAGGCCGAACACCGCCAGCCCGCCAAGGGTCGACACCAGGATCAGGTAGTCCGGCATGCGGGTATCCTTGCCCACCAGGATGGGCCGCAACACATTATCCACCAGGCCGATCACCAGCACCCCGAATGCAGTAAGCACCACCCCTGGCAGTATCGCCCCGGTCAGCAGGAAATACGCCGCCACCGGCGCCCAGATGATGCCAGCGCCCACCGCCGGCAGCAGCGACAGAAACGCCATCAGCACCGCCCACACCAATGCACTCGGGATATCCAGCACCCAGAAAATAAAGCCACCCAATGCACCTTGGGTAACGGCCACCAGCACGTTGCCCTTCACCGTCGCCCTCACCACACGATTGAATTTCAACTGCAAACGACGCTTCTGGTGCTCGGGCAGCGGCACGGCCATGCGCACCCGGCGCGCGACTTCCGGGCCATCACGCAGGAAAAAGAACAGCAGGTACAGCATGATGCCGAAACTGATCAGGAACTCGAATGTGCCCTGGCCAAAGCTGAATGCCTGGCTGGCCAATACCTGGCTACCCTGGGTTGCCCACTTGGTGATCTTGTCACGCAACCCGTCGAGGTTACCCATGCCCATGTTGTCCAGGCCACGCTGGGCGAATGCCGGGAGCATGTCCTTGCCGCGCTCGACGTAACCGGCGATGTCCAGTTGCCCGCTTTCGATGCGCTGGTACAGCGTGGCGCCTTCTTGTACCAGCAGGGCGCTGGTGATGATTACCGGCAGGATCGCCACAAGCAGGCACACCAGTGTGGATGTGACCGCGGCAAGGTTACGCCGCCGCCCGCTGCGGATCAGCAAATGACGCTGCAGCGGGGCGAACAGGATACCGAGGATCACCGCCCAGAAGATTGCGCCGTAATACGGCAGGAGAATCCAGAAGAAGGCAATGGTCACCAGCGCCAAAAGTACTGCCAGGGCTTTGTTCTGTAGCGCGGTTTCGTTCATCGCAGTTCCTCACATGGCTTATGAGTGATTAGTGCACCGCACCTGGACAAAAGTGCCGCGCTCTCTTGACGCAAATCAATACGCACCTTGTCCATCGCCCCTAGCATCGCCGCCTTTTTGCCCCGGTGCGCACATGAACCCTACTGCCAAGCCCGAACTGCTGGCCCCCGCCGGCACTCTAAAGACCATGCGCTACGCGTTTGCCTACGGCGCCGATGCGGTCTACGCCGGCCAGCCGCGTTACAGCTTGCGGGTGCGCAACAACGAGTTCGATCACGCCAACCTGGCACTGGGGATCGAGGAGGCGCACGCCTTGGGCAAGCGCTTCTACGTGGTGGTCAACATCGCCCCGCACAATGCCAAGCTCAAGACCTTCCTCAAAGACCTGGCACCCGTGATCGAGATGGCGCCGGACGCGCTGATCATGTCCGACCCCGGCCTGATCATGCTGGTGCGCCAGCACTTCCCGCAGATGCCGGTGCACCTGTCGGTGCAGGCCAACACCGTCAACTGGGCGAGCGTGCAGTTTTGGCAGCAACTTGGCCTGAGCCGGGTGATCCTGTCGCGAGAGCTGTCGCTGGACGAAATCGAGGAAATCCGCCAGCAGGTGCCGGGCATGGAACTGGAAGTGTTCGTGCACGGCGCCCTGTGCATGGCCTATTCCGGCCGTTGCCTGCTGTCGGGCTACCTCAACAAGCGTGACGCCAACCAGGGCACCTGCACCAATGCCTGCCGCTGGAAATACGACGCCACACCAGCCACCGAGAACGCCACCGGTGACATCGTGCGCCAAGTGCAGCCCACCCTGGGCCTGGGTGCCCCCACCGACCAGGTGTTCCTGCTGCAGGAAAGCAACCGCCCCGGCACTGAAATGCCGGCGTTCGAGGATGAACACGGCACCTACATCATGAACGCCAAGGACCTGCGCGCCATCCAGCACGTCGAGCGCCTGGCCTTGATGGGTGTGCATTCGCTGAAGATCGAGGGTCGCACCAAATCGCACTTCTACTGTGCCCGTGCGGTGCAGGCGTATCGCCAGGCGATCGACGACGCGGTGGCCGGACGGCCATTCGACCGCGCCCTGATGGGTAACCTCGAATCCTTGGCACAGCGCGGTTACACCGAAGGTTTCCTGCGCCGCCACGTGCACGACGAGTACCAGAACTACCAGCGGGGCAACTCGGTGTCCGAACGCCAGCAATTCGTTGGCGAGCTGACCGGCGTGCGTATCGACGGCCTCGCCGAGGTCAAGGTGAAGAACCGCTTCGCCGTGGGCGACCATCTGGAGCTGATGACCCCGCGCGGTAACTACCACTTCGACCTGCACCGCCTGCACAACCGCCAGCAGCACGCCATCGAGGTCGCACCGGGCGATGGCCATGTGGTGTACCTGCCGATTCCGGAACAGGTTGCCCTCGACTACGGCCTGCTGATGCGCGACCTCCGCATCGACGAAGCAGCAAGCTGACAACACTGTAATGTGCACCTCAGCTACCTGACAGCCGGCGGCAGCGAACATCGTGGCTCTTCTGCATGAGGCCACGCCATGTTGCGCAACCCCTCCCGCCGTACGTTTGTCAAAGGCCTGGGCGCCGCCAGCACGCTGGCGGGCTTGGGGCTGTGGCGCCCGCTGGCCCAGGCCGCCGAAGGCCGAGACCTGGCCGGCCAGCATTTCGAGCTGTTCATTGGCCAGACCCCGGTCAACATCACAGGCCGGCCGCGTACCGCACTGACCGTCAACAACAGCCTGCCCGGCCCACTGCTGCGCTGGCGCGAAGGTGACACCGTGACCTTGCGCGTGCGCAACCGACTGGCGCAGGACACCTCGATCCACTGGCACGGCATCATCCTGCCGGCCAACATGGACGGCGTGCCTGGCCTGAGCTTCGCTGGCATCGAGCCCGGCGGCGACTACCTGTACCAGTTCACCCTGCGCCAGAGCGGCACCTACTGGTACCACAGCCATTCGGGGCTGCAGGAGCAAGCCGGGGTATACGGGGCGATCGTGATCGAGCCACGCGAGCCCGAAACGCACCGCTACCAGCGCGATCATGTGCTGCTGTTCAGCGACTGGTCAGACCAGGCGCCGGAGCAGCTGATGGCGACGCTGAAGAAGCAGTCCGACGCGTACAACTTCCACAAGCGCACGGTTGGCGACTTCATCGATGACGTGGCCGAAAACGGCTGGAGCCCCACCGTCGCCGAACGCACGGCCTGGGCGCGCATGCGCATGAGCCCAACCGACCTCGCGGATATCAGCGCCGCCACCTACACCTACCTGCTCAACGGCCAACCACCACAAGGCAATTTCACCTGCCTGTTCCAGCCAGGCGAAACCGTGCGCCTGCGGCTGATCAACGCCTCAGCCATGACCTATTTCGACTTCCGCATCCCCGGGCTGAAGCTGACGGTGATCGCCGCCGACGGCTTGCCGGTGACCCCGGTGAGCGTGGATGAAGTGCGCATTGCCGTGGCAGAGACCTACGACGTGCTGGTGACCGTGGGTGACCAACCCGCCTACACCCTGTTCGCCCAAAGCATGGACCGCACCGGCTTCGCCCGCGGCACCCTGGCCCGTGCGGCCGGGCTGCAGGCACCGGTGCCTGCCCCCGACCCACGCCCAGTGCTGAGCATGGAGGACATGGGCCACGGCGGTATGGATGCCATGGCGGGCATGGACCACAGTAACCCGCCCGGCATGAACCACGGCAACATGGCCGGCATGGGCCACGCCGCCATGTCGGCCATGCAGCAACACCCGGTCAGTGAAACCGGCAACCCGCTGGTGGACATGCAGAGCATGGCACCGCGTCCCAACCTGGCCGACCCTGGCATAGGCCTGCGTGACAATGGTCGCCGCGTGCTGACCTACGCCGACCTGCGCAGCCCCTACCCCGACCCGGACGGCCGCCCGCCATCGCGTGACATCGAGCTGCACCTGACCGGCCATATGGAGCGCTTCGCCTGGTCGTTCGACGGTATCAAGTTCAGCGACGCCGAACCGCTGCGGCTGACCTACGGTGAGCGCGTGCGTATCACCCTGGTCAACGACACCATGATGACCCACCCCATCCACCTGCACGGCATGTGGAGCGACCTGGAAGACGAGCATGGCCAGTTCCTGGTGCGCAAGCACACCGTCGACATCCCGCCCGGCAGCCGACGCACCTACCGGGTGACCGCCGACGCGCTGGGCCGCTGGGCCTACCACTGCCACTTGCTCTACCACATGGAGAGCGGCATGCTCCGCGAGGTACGCGTCGATGAATGACACCCGCAACCGCAGCATCGTGGCAGGCGTGACGCTACTGACCTTGCTCGCCAGTGAACGGGCGATGGCCGCGGGTTTCGAACACGCGAACCACGGCCAGATGGGCCATCAGGCCATGCCCATGAACCATGAAAGCATGGGCCATGGCCAGCCTTTCCTCAGCCAGCCTCGCACACCCCTGCCTGTCATCACCGACGCCGACCGCCGCGCCGCCTTCCCACCATTGCCAGGGCACCCAGTGCATGACCGGGCGCTGAACTGGGCAGTGATCGTGGACAAGCTCGAATACCAGAACTTCGAGAGCAGCAGCGCCCTGAACTGGAACGCCACCGCCTGGGTCGGCGGCGATATCGACCGCTTGTGGCTGCGCACCGAAGGCGAACGCGAACAAGGCAATACCCACAAGGCCGAGCTGCAGGCGCTGTGGGGCCATGCCGTGAGCCCGTGGTGGGAACTGGTGGCCGGTGTACGCCAGGACTTCAAGCCTGCCAGTGGCCAAACCTGGGCCGCCTTCGGCATCCAGGGCACACCGTTGTACGGCCTGGAGCTGCAAGCCACCGCCTATGCAGGCGAGCGGCAACAGACCGCGCTGCGCCTGGAAGCCGCTTACGCTATGCTGCTGACCAACCGCTGGATACTGGAGCCGACCCTGGAGGCCAACCTCTACGGGCGCAACGATGCCGGGCGCGAACAAGGCGCGGGGCTGGCCGACAGCGAGGTGGGCCTGCGCCTGCGCTACGAGATCACGCGCGGCTTCGCCCCCTACGTCGGGCTCAGTTTCAACCGCCTGCACGGCTCGCGTGCCAACCAGGCCCGCGAAGACGGCGAAGACCTGGGCCAGACCCGCCTGGTCGCCGGTATCCGCCTGCGTTTTTAAAGGAGTGCTTCACCATGCTGCGCAAACACCTGCTGACCCTGAGCCTGCTGGCCGTCACCGGCCTGGCCCAGGCCGCCGAGACCATCGACGTCTACCGCGACCCCAACTGCGGCTGCTGCAAGGCCTGGATCAGCCACCTGCGTGACAACGGTTTTACCGTCAACGACCACGTCGAGCCAAACATGAGCGCCGTCAAGCAACGCCTGGGCGTGGCGCCGCGCCTGGCGTCGTGCCACACCGGGGTGATCGACGGCAAGTTCGTCGAAGGCCACGTGCCGGCCGAGCAGGTGCGCCTGCTAGCCAAGCGCAACGACCTCAAGGGCCTGGCCGTGCCAGGCATGCCCATGGGCTCGCCCGGCATGGAAATGGGCGACCACAAGGATGCCTACCAGGTCATCGGGGTGACCCAGGATGGCCAGGACACCGTGGTCGCCAACTACTGATGCTCAGCCTGGGGGCGCTGTTTCTCAGCGCCTTTGGTGCCGCCACCCTGCTTCCGCTGCAATCAGAGGCCGTGCTGGTCGGTCTGTTGCTGCGCCAGCCCGAGGCATGGGCGATCCTGCTGCTGGTAGCCACCCTGGGCAACGTGCTCGGCTCGGTGGTCAACTGGCTGCTGGGCCGGGCCATCGAGCACCTGCGCGACAAACGCTGGTTTCCTTTCAGCGCTGCCCAGCTGGCGCGTGCGCAGCAGCGCTACCAACGCTGGGGGCAATGGTCGCTGCTGCTCAGCTGGATGCCGGTGATCGGCGACCCGCTGACGCTGATCGCCGGGATCATGCGTGAGCCGTTCTGGCGCTTCCTGTTGCTGGTGACCCTGGCCAAGGCTGGCCGCTATGCAGTGCTTGCGATGATTACCCTGGGCTGGTTTCACGCCTGGTAACACCTTTCAGGTTTCGCGTGGTCCACTGCCTGCTACAGTCGCCCCTTCCTACCTGGCCCAACACGGAGTGCCCCCATGCTGCGCGCAACCGCCCTGGCCCTGGCCTGCCTTGCCGGCAGTTCGGCCATCGCTGCCGAGTCGCCTACCTACGGCCCCCAGCTCGAAGGCTTCAGCTACCCGCACCCCCTCAAGCATTTCGACTTCAAGTCCCAGGGCCAGGCCCTGCAGATGGGCTACATGGACGTGCCCGCCCAGGGCGAGGCCAACGGCCACAACGTGGTGCTGATGCACGGCAAGAACTTCTGCGCCGCCACCTGGGAAACCACCATCGACGCCTTGAGCAAGGCCGGCTACCGGGTCATCGCGCCCGACCAGGTCGGCTTCTGTACGTCAAGCAAACCGGCGCATTACCAGTACAGCTTTCAGCAACTGGCCGACAACACCCATGCCCTGCTCGAACAGCTGGGTGTAAAGCAAACCATTGTGCTCGGCCACTCCACCGGCGGCATGCTCGCCACCCGCTATGCGCTGATGTACCCACAGCAGGTGGAACGCCTGGCAATGGTCAACCCGATCGGTCTGGAGGACTGGAAAGCCCTGGGCGTGCCCTACCGCACCGTGGACCAGTGGTATGCCCGCGAGCTCAAGCTGGACGCCGGAGGCGTACGCGCCTATGAACGCAAAACCTATTACGTCGGGCGCTGGAAGCCTGAATACGAACGCTGGGTGCAGATGCTGGTGGGCCTGAACAAAGGGCCCGGGCATGAAGCGGTGGCGTGGAACTCGGCACTGATCTACGACATGATCTTTACCCAGCCGGTGTACTACGAGTTCAAGCACCTGCAGATGCCAACCCTGCTGCTGATCGGCGACAAGGACACCACGGCCATCGGCAGCGATATCGCGCCGTCGGAAGTGAAGGCCAAGCTGGGCAAATATGCCGAGCTAGGGCCGCAGGTGGCCAAGCTGATACCCAAAGGTGAGCTGATCACCTTCGAAGGCATGGGGCATGCGCCACAAATCGAGGAACCGGTGCGGTTCAATCGCACCCTGATCGAATGGCTGGGCAAGTGAGCCAATGATTGGTCCCCTGTGGGAGCGCGCAGGCTTTGGAACTTTGCGCAATCCCGCTGCTGCCACAGGGTTCCTCTACACGTTCCAGACCAGCGCTTCTGTCCAGCCCAGCTCGGCAAAGTCGCCCGCCCGCAATTCGGCCTCTTCCTCGCAGAAAAACTCATCCAGCTGAGGTGGCCTGACCGCGGTATCACTGAGCATCGCGTGCACCTGTCCACGATGATGCACCTGATGTTCGAACAGATGCGCCAGCAAACGCAGCCGCTGCTCGCGCTGCACCCGATCAGGCCGCACGACGCTCACATAGCGGCCCAGGTCGCCATCACTCAGCCCCCGGCAGTAGGCGATCAAACGGTGGTCAGCCTGGGCCTGCTCGGCATGCAGGTCGGTACAGGTGGCAAACGGCTGTTCCGGGTCGAAAAAACGTTCGCCGTCTGTATCGGGCTGCTCGCCGCGCTGCTCGCACTCCAGCATATGCAGGTAAAACCAATCCACCGTCAGCAAATGGTTGAGGGTGGCCTTGATCGACGGGAAGAAGCTGCAACGCGGGGCGACGAACTCGTCCTGGGTCAGTTGCAGGCAGGCCTTGTACAGGCGGTGGTTGGCCCAGCCATTGTTATAGGCCTGGGTCAGCAGATGATGCGATAACGGCTGCATGGTCGGCTCCTTTTCAGGCGAAGCGTTGCAGTTGCATCTCCCGTAGCCGGCTCAGGGTGCGCTGATACGGGAACGCCAGATACCCTTGAGTGTAGAGGGCATCGAGCGGCACCTGTGCCTCCAGGTACAACGCCACCCGGCGGTCATAGCATTCGTCGACCAGGGCAATGAAGCGGCGAACCGCATCGTCCTTGGGCGACAGCGCAGGCAGTTCACGGTCGCCCGCCACTACCCTCGCCGCGCCATCTTCGGTACCACGGGCAATACGCCCCGCCCGCTGTTCCCCGCCCAGCGCCGGAATGCCGGATACCAGAATCGAGGGAAAACGGTCGCACAAGGCCATGAACTCCATGGCGGCCAGGGGTTGATCGCACAGATCGGTGAAACGACACCAGATAGCCTGCTCACTACGCCGCACGACGTGAATGTGCCTTGAGCCAATAACCAAGGGCTGATCGGTGCCGGCGTCTTCGGGGCTGAGCTGGCGGAACACCTCGGCCAACTGGCTGACCTGCCCTGCCTCGGCTACCCAATAGCGCTGCCGCGCTTCACCGGGGTGCAGGCGGTGATCCTGCTCGCCCGCTACCGGCAGTACCTGCATGTGACGACCAATGGCGGCGATGGCCGGCAGGAACCGCTCGCGGTTGAAGCCATCGCGGTAGAGCTGCTCGGGCGGCTGGTTGGAAGTGGCAACAATCACCACGC
This sequence comes from Pseudomonas putida, assembly GCA_041879295.1. Lineage (NCBI taxonomy): Bacteria > Pseudomonadati > Pseudomonadota > Gammaproteobacteria > Pseudomonadales > Pseudomonadaceae > Pseudomonas > Pseudomonas putida. Next base: position 3,861,414 of record CP047152.1, read on the forward strand.
CCTGATCGAACAGTACCTGAAACAGGCGGCCGAGGATGATCGCATCACCGATGTCGTTGACGAACAGTTCATCGAAGCACAGCACGCGGATTTGCCGCGCCAGCTCCGCCGCCAGGGCCAGCAGCGGGTCGGCGGTACCGTTGAGCTGAAACAGGCGCTGATGCACCCAGGCCATGAAGTGGTGGAAGTGCTGGCGCCGGCTCGGTATGCGCAGACACTGGTGGAACTGGTCCATCAGCCACGTCTTGCCGCGCCCGACCGGGCCCCAGAGGTAGAGGCCCTGGGTGGGGCGGCCCTGCTCGAGGGACTGGAAGCAGCCTTGCAAGGCCTCGACGACGCGGGCCTGGGCGGGATCAGCAACGTAGCCCCGAGTGCTCAGGGCTTGCTGGTAGAGGGATTGGGGGTCGATGGCCATGGCCGCATTCTACCCGACTGTCACCCTCGGTGCAGGCGCGCGTCAGTCGGCCAGGCCTACCTTGAGCAGCGCGCCGTCCTTGTCATCGGTCAGGACATACAGGTAACCATCCGGCCCCACCCGCACATCACGGATACGCGCGTTCAGGTCACCGAGCAACCGCTCTTCGTGCACCACCTTGTCGCCGTCCAGTTGCAAGCGGATCAATTCCTGAGTGGCCAACGCACCGATGAACAGATTGTGGTCCCAGGCCTTGAACCTCGGGCTGTCGTAGAACGCCATGCCGCTGATACCCGGTGACTTTTCCCAGACATGGTGCGGGTCGATCATGCCGTCCACATGCTTGCCCTTGGCCTCGGGAATTGGCAGCAGCGAATAGTTGATGCCGTGGGTCGCCATCGGCCAGCCATAGTTCTTGCCAGGCTTTGGGATGTTGATTTCATCACCACCGCGCGGGCCGTGCTCGTGGGTCCACAGCTGGCCGGTCCAGGGGTTGAGGGCGGCGCCTTGCTGATTACGGTGGCCGTACGACCAGATCTCCGGGCGCACGTTGCCCTTGCCGACGAAGGGGTTGTCTTTGGGCACTTCGCCGTCCGGCAGAATACGCACGACCTTGCCTTGCAACTTGTCCAGGTCCTGAGCAGTGGGGCGTTGGTTGTTCTCGCCCAGGGCGATGAACAGGTAGCCGTCGCGGTCGAACACCAGCCGCGAGCCGAAGTGGTTACCCACCGACAACTTGGGCTGCTGGCGGAAAATCACGGTGAAATTCTCCAGCCGGGCGCGGTCCTCGGACAGCTGCCCGCGGCCGACCGCAGTACCGGCCTTGCCGTCACTACCCTCCTCGGCGTAGGACAGGTAAACGGTGCGGTCCTTGCCGAACTCCGGTGACAGCGCCACATCCAGCAAGCCACCCTGGCCTTCGGCCCAGACCTTGGGTACACCACTGATCGACGGGCCAACCTTGCCTTCGGCATTGACCAGCCGCAGGTTGCCCGCCCGCTCGGTCACCAGCATGTCCTTGCCGCCGGGCAGGAAGGCCAGGGCCCAAGGGTTGCGTAGGCCATCGGCAAGCGTGCTGACGATCAAGGTACCTTCTTCGCTGGGAAATCGCTGTTCGGCCGCCGCATGCGCCCACAAGGGCAGTAGCGCGGCAGCAGCCAGGGTGGCCAGCCAGGGTGCTCGAAGCATGCCGGATTCCTTTCAAGTGGTTTTACGGCGCACGTGGGTTGTCACGGGGTGGCCGGGTGGGTTCCAGGTTCGGGGTTTGCTGCTGACGGCGCAGGTTGTCGCCGTTGCCGATGCCACGGTTGTCCAGGGTGGGTGGGCGCTGGTACGGGTCGGTGGACGGGCCACGTACCGGTGGCGCAGCCGGCATGCTGCCTTGACGGCTGTTCGGGTTGACCCGCTGGATCGGGCTGTTGTAAGGGTTATTGTTGCCGGCAGCACGTTGCACGGGCTGCTGCGCCGCCGCGTGCGCGGGCAGGCACAAGGCCAGGCCGAGGGCCAGGATGGGCAATGTCGGGGTCATGCTTCACCTCCTGTACGAAAATGCCGCGCCTGGTGGGTTTGATAGCCTAAGGCGCGAGGGGTTCGCGGCAAAAGTGTGAATGCGGGTGGAGATGATTCCTGATGTTTCAGTATGGGCCTCGGAGGGCTGCTTTGCAGCCATTCGCGGGCGCGCCCGCTCCCACGGTCACCCACAGATTTCTGGCCCTGTGAGACACGTGTGGGAGCGGGCTTGCCCGCGAATGGCCGCAAAATCTACTGGCCGTTGTCCACCTTGTGCCGCGCCGCATACAGGCACAGCATCTCCATGGCCAAGGTTGCCCCGGCCAAAGCAGTGATATCGGCATGGTCATAGGCTGGCGCCACTTCCACCAAGTCCATGCCTACCAGGTTGATGCCACGCAGCCCACCCAGAATCTCCAGCGCCTGCACCGTGCTCAGCCCGCCACACACAGGCGTTCCGGTACCGGGTGCGTAGGCCGGATCGAGGCAGTCAATGTCGAAGGTCAGGTACACCGGCCGCTCGCCCACCCGCTGGCGAATCGCCGCAATCACCGCCTCTGTGCCCTGGCGGTGCACTTGCCTGGCGTCGAGAATGGCAAAGCCCTGGCTGTCGTCATTGGTCGTGCGCAGGCCAATCTGTACCGAGTGGGCCGGGTCAACCAGGCCTTCGCGGGCGGCATGCCAGAACATGGTGCCGTGATCGATGCGCTTGCCCGCCTCGTCTGGCCAGGTGTCACTGTGCGCATCGAAATGAATGAGCGCCAGCGGGCCATGGCGGCGGGCGTGAGCCTTGAGCAGCGGGTAGCTGATGAAGTGGTCGCCACCGAGGGTGAGCATGGCGCACCCCGCCTGCAGAATATGCTCGGCATGGGCCTCGATGCTGTCCGGTACCGACTGCGGCGTGCCGCTGTCGAAGGGGCAGTCACCATAGTCGATCACCGCCAGGTGGTCGAACGGGTCGAACGCCCACGGCCAGTGGCGGGCCCAGGCCTGCTGAACCGAGGCCGCACGAATCGCCCGCGGGCCGAAACGCGCGCCGGGGCGGTTACTGGTGGCCGTGTCGAATGGCACACCGCTGACCACCACATCCACACCGCGCAAATCGCGGCTGTAGCGGCGGCGGGAAAAACTGACAACACCGGCGTAGGTGCTTTCTGCGGCGGTCCCATACAGGCTATCGCGGGTAATTGCCTGGTCGTTGCTTGCGGCTTGGTCCACGGTCGGGCTCCTTGATTGTCATGGGCTACTGCCGGCTGCGGAAGGCGGTCCACAGACGGTTGCGTTGGCGCAGGTCGGCCAGGGCCATGCTGCGGTCGGCATACAGGCGCTGACGCACCTCGGCCGACGGATAGATATCCGGGTCGTTGCGCACCGCTTCGTCCACCAGCGGTGTGGCAGCCTGGTTGGCGTTGGCGAAGAACAGCGTGTTGGTCAGCGCTGCCACCGACTCAGGCTTGAGCATGAAGGCGATGAACGCCCGGGCGGCCTCGGGGTGTGGGGCGTCCTTGGGGATGACCAGGTTGTCCTGCCATACCAGCGTGCCTTCGCGGGGGATGCGGTAGATCACCTCGAACGGCTTGCCGGCACGGCGGGCCTGGTCGGCGGCCATCGCGGCATCGCCGTTGTAGGTCAGCGCCAGGCACACGCTGCCATTGGCCAGGTCGTTGATCTGCCGGCCATTGGCGACGTAGCTGATCGACGGCTGCAACTGGCTGAGCAGGTTCTGCGCGGCAGCCAGGTCACCCTTGTTCTGGCTGTAAGGGTCCTTGCCCAGGTAGTTCAGGGCTACGCCGATCACCTCCTGGGGCGAGTCAGGTATGGCGATGCCGCAACCCTTCAGGCGGGTGGCGTACTCGGGCTTGAACAACAGGTCGAGGCTATCCAGCGGTACATCACCAAGGCGCTGGCGTACCGCCTCCACATTTACCCCCAGGCCCAGCGTGCCCCAGGTGTACGGCACAGCATGGCGGTTGCCGGGGTCAACCTCGGCCAGTTTGCCCAGCAGGTCCTTGTCGAGGTTGCCGTAGCCAGGCATGGCCTGAGCGTCCAGCGGTTGCAGGGCATTGGCCTTGAGCGCCCGGGCCAGCACGGTGGATGACGGCACCACCACGTCATAGCCGCTACCACCAGTCAGCAGCTTGGTTTCCAGTACCTCGGGGGTGTCAAAGGTGTCGTAACGCACCTTGTAGCCGGTTTCCCGTTCGAAGCGTTGCAGGGTTTGCGGGGCGACGTAATCGGCCCAGCTGTAGAGGTTGACGACCTTTTCTTCGGCCTGCAGCGGCAGGGCCAGAACCAGAGACAAAAGGCACAACGATCGACGCATGGCGGACACCTCGGTAAATGGGTGGATGCCGCGAGCATGCCAGCCGGGTTACATTGCACCAATGGCAAGTTTGCAAAGCTGACATTCATCAGGAGCAATGTAATGCTCGGACAAGTCCATGATCCCGACCTGCACTTGCTGCGGCTGTTCGTCACTGTAGTCGAGGCAGGTGGCTTCAGCGCCGCTCAAGGCGTGCTGGGCCTGAGCCAGCCCACCATCAGCCAGCGCATGGCCCAACTGGAGGCACGCTTGGGTTACCGCCTGTGCAGCCGCGGCAAAGGTGGTTTTCGCCTGACGGAAAAAGGTGAACTGCTTTTGGACGCGGCGCGTGGGCTACTGCTGAACATCGAGCAGTTTCGCCAGCAGGCCAACGGCGTTGCCGGGCGGCTGCTGGGAACTGTGCGCATCGGCATGGCGGAAAATCAGGACAAGGCGGTGAGCCTGAAACTGGCGGCGGCCATTGCGGCATTTCGCAGGCGAGAGGAATCGGTGCAACTGGAGCTAGTCAGTGCACCGCCGGCGGAACTGGAACGGCTGTTGCTGGAGCAGCGGCTGGACTATGCCATCAGCTACTTTTCCGGCAACCAGGCGGCCTTTGATTACCAGCCCTTGTTCGCCGAGCGACAGCGGCTGTATTGCGGCAAGGGGCATGTGCTGTACGGCGAAACGGATGTTGGGCTTGAGCGGTTGCTGGACATGGACCAGGTGCGCCATCCGTACCGTTTTCTCAAAGGGGGCGAACCGTTCCAGAGCAGACGCAGCACGGCAGTGGCGGAGCAGATCGAAAGCGTGCTGACGTTCATTCTGTCGGGACGGCATATTGGCTACTTGCCATGCCACTGTGCACAGGGCTGGGAGGCCGAGGGGCTGTTATGGGCGCTGGACCCTGAGCTTGATTTTGGGGTGCCGTTCACCCTGGCCCGGCACCGGGCACAGGGGGTTGGCGAGGCAGCCCATGTATTTGCGCAGGATTTGCTGGCGGCGTTTGCCTGAATCGGTCCCTTCGCGGGTAAACCCGCTCCTACACCGGATCGGTGGTGGACACCTGTCGGTGGCTGGGCACGGGCCGTCGTGTAGGAGCGGGTTTACCCGCGAACAGGCCCGTTCAGGCAACCACCATCAGTAAGCCATGCTCCAGCTCAGCGTGTAGGTACGCCCGCGCCCCTGGTAGTCATACAGATACGCCGGCCCGTAGGTCGGCGAATAGAACAACGTCGCGCGCTGTCCCCATACCGTGCTGTACTGCTTGTCCAGCAGGTTCTGGATACCGGCGCTGAAGGTGCCGAAACCGGTGTCCTGGCTGCCCAGCAGGTCGAAGGTGGTGTAGCCGTCAATCTCGTGATCGGCATCGTCCTTCAGGCTGAAGGCATGGTTGGCCTGCAACCGTGCACTGCGGCCATCGGCCTTCCAGCCGACGAACGCGGTGGCCTTGGACAACGAAGCGTATCGGGCATCGCGCTTGATCCAGCCGCCGTCGGCGGCCTCTTCCTCGGAGCGTGTCATGTGCAATGTGCCGCCAGCTTCCCAGCCGGTCTGGAAGTGCCGGGTCAGTGCCCCTTCAAAGCCGAAGTCGCGGCTTTTCTGATCTTCCACGTCAATGGTCAGCGTTTGCGAATCGACGTTGATGATCTTGTCCGACCAGATGTAGTACAGCGCTGCCTGTGCATCCCAGTCCAGGTCGGCATAGCGCCAGCCCAATTCCACCTGGCGGCTCTTGATACCGGCCAACGGGTTATCGGCCACACTCAGGCCCGGCTTGCCGTAGTACTTGGCCGGGTCAGGCAGGTCGAAGCCTTCGCCATAGTTGCTCCACACCTGGTGGCCGTTCTTGAAGTCGTAGATGGCACCAACGTTGAACAGGTTGACCTGATAGTCGTTACTGCCGCCCGGCACGCCCTTGAAGTCACTGACGTCCACGTCCATCTGCTGGCGCCGGGCGCCACCGGACAACGTCAGGTTGTCAGTGGCATGCCAGTCCAGCTGGGCATATACCGACACCCCATCCACCCGGTAGCTGGGGTAGCGTGCGGCCTTGCTGTCCTTTTCCAGCTCCAGGCCACCCGACTCGGACGAAGTCTGGGCGTTGAAGGTGGTCTGCTCGGCGTTGAAGCGCTCGCGGTCCAGGTCAACGCCGTAGGTCAGCTTCAGCGTATCCCACTGCTTGGCAAACAGGCCCTTGAGGCTGGTGACCTCGAAGTTCTGCTGCGAGGCGGCAAAGTACACCCCGCGCGAGCCGGTGGGTGTGGCACGGTTGTAGTACGGGAACGGGTAGAAGTTGTCGTCTTCCTTGCGGTACGAAGCCTGCAGGTAGAAGTCCTGGCCCAGCACGTCGGTGTGGTGGTAATTGGCATTGAGCAGCAGGCGCCGCGTGCGCGGCTCCAGGTCCGATGAATAACCGCTGCGCAGCTCGGCGTCTTCCAGGTCGGATGGCGCGTTGTAGTTCAGGTTGGGGAAGTAGATACCCGTGCTGCCGTGGTTGCCCGAGTCGTAGTACTGGGCCAACAGGTCGAGGCTCTGCTGGTCGTTCAGCTGCAGGCCCAAGGTACCGAGTACGTCGATGGTGCGGTTGTACTGCAGGTCGGTCTGGGTGTTGTCGATGAAGATCTGGTCGCCAGCACCATCGTAGAAGGCTTCGTTCTGCTCACCGGAAACCCCCAACCGGGCATTGACCCGCTCGTTGCCGCCGCTGACCGACTGGGCGAAGCGCGTAGCCAGGTCGTCGCTGTTGTTGAAACCGCTGCTGGCCCCCAACTGGGTCTCGAAGCGCGCCGGGCCGGGTTCGCCCTTCTTGGTCACGATGTTGATGATGCCGCCGGTGGCACCACCGCCGTAGATGGCGCTGGCGCCAGACAGCACTTCGACGCGCTCGACGTTGAACGGCGAAATGCTGTCGAACTGGCGCGACAGGCCGCGTGAGCTGTTCTGGCTGACCCCATCGATCATCACCAGCACGTTGCGCCCGCGCATGTTCTGGCCGTAATTGGTGCGCCCTTCCGGCGCCAGGTCAAGGCCCGGCACCAGCTTGCCGATGGCTTCCTTCAGGCTGACGCCGCTGTCGATCTGCTCACGCAATTGCTGCTGGTCCACTACCCAGACGGTTCCGGGGATTTCGCTGATTGCGGTGCTGGTGCGCGAGGCTACGCTGACTTCGATCGGCTTGAGGTTGACCGCCTGCGGCGCAGCCGCGGCCTTGCTCAGCGTGATGGTGCGAGCCTCGCTGAACTGCCAACTCATGCCACTGCCGGCCAGCAACTGCTGCAGGGCCTGCTCGACACTGTAGTTGCCCTGCAACGGCGGACTGACCTGGCCGGCGACATCGCCAGTGGTGTACAGCAGGTGCAGGCCGGCCTGGTCGGCGAAGGTGGTCAGCGCCTGGTCCAGCGGCTGGGTGGGCAGGTTGAGCTGGACCTGGCGGGCCTGCATCTGGGTCTGTTCGGCAGTTGTCGCAGCCCCAGCGTGCAGGGGGCCGAGCAACAGGGCCAAGGCACTGCAAGACATCAAGGCATGGTGAAGTGGACCGCAACGGCGGTGCAAGGGCTTGAGCATCAGAGGCACGAATGAGCTTCCTGACAAGTCGTAAATGAGAATGGGTTGCTGATCAGTCTCACTACGACGATCTGGCTTGCAGGAACTTGCAGTGCCAAATGAAAAATATTTTTATTTCTGTCCGGCCTCTTCGCGGGCAAGCCCGCTCCTACAACGAATGCGCCCGCCTGAATATCGTGCGACCTGTGCAGGAACGGGCAAGCCCGCTAAGAGGACGGCACAAGCTCATCAATGCACCACGGCCAACCATGGCAGGTAGGTCACCTTCAGGCCATATCGCTGCTCCAACGTCCGCAACAGAGCCTCAGGTTCATCCAGGTCGAACACCCCGCTCACCTCCATCGCAGCCAGCTTGCTGTCGGACAACACAATGCGCCCATGCCGGTATCGTTCAAGCTCCATCAGCACCTGCCCCAGCGGCTTGCCGTTGAAGATCAGCTTGCCCCGCTGCCAGGCCATCTGCGTGACGGCATCGGCCGCCACCGCCAGTTCATGTTCACCCACCTTGGCTTCACCGCGAGCCAACACGACGTGGCCATCGCGCTGCACGCTGAAGGTGGCAGCATTGCCCTGCACCCGCGCACCGGCCGTTTCGACCACAAACGGCCGTGAATCATCAGCGGTCTCGAACAGTGCCTCACCCGCATCGAGCACCACACGCCGCTCATGCTCGCTGAACGCCACGCTCAAGGCGCTGGCGCTGTTCAGCGTCACCCGTGTGCCATCTGCCAGGGTAATGATCTGCCGTTCGCCCACGGCGGTGTGGTAATCCGCCAGCAGCATCGGGGCTTGCTGCCAACCCGCCACGGCGGCGACCAGCAACACCACCGATGCTGCCACACCCGCCTGCTTCAGCCGGCCGCGGCAATGGCGCAGAGCCTGGCCGATGTACTTTGCCACCATGCTCTCGGAAACCCCCAGGCGTTGAGCGACCTGCTTCTGGGTCAGGCCCTCGACACGGTTGAGCAACAGCGCCTGGCGGGCATTGTCGGGCAACTGCAACAGCGCCTGGTCAAGAATCTGCAAGCGCTCGCGGGCCAGCAACGCCGCCTCGGGTGCCGGTGCCGGGCAGGCCACCTCACAGGCTCCGTCGCTGTCGTCGTGGCTGGCAGCGATGCGTTGCTCACGGCGCAAGGCGTCAATTGCCAGGTTGCCGGCCACGCGGAAGATGAAACTGCGCGCGTGCAACACCGGCACTGCCTGCTCGTCGATGTTCACCAGCTTCAGGTAGGTTTCCTGCGCCACGTCGGCCGCGCGCTGGCGGTCGCTCATGCGCCGCGTCAGAAACTGCAGCAGGTCGTCGTAGTGCTCCTGGAAACTTGCCAGCAGGCCCGACATGGGTGAAGTCAGCATGATTGGGGAACAGCCAGTAAGAGAGGTTATCGGGCGTTAATGAGAAACAGTATCTTTCATATCAACCGATACTTTCAACGTCGACGCGCATTTGCCACACTGCCAGCTCCACTCCGGCAAGGTCACAGCCCATGACTGCCCGTCTGTACCGCTATACCCGTCTGTTCCTGGTCCTGCTGCTGGCCTGTGGCCTGGCAGCCTGTGCGCTGTTCCAGCCACGTGACCCGGTGAACATCAGCGTGATCGGCATTGAACCACTGCCCGGGCAAGAGCTGGAACTGCGCATGGCGGTGAAAATGCGGGTGCAGAACCCCAATGAGGCACCGATCGATTACAACGGCATCGCCTTGAATCTGGAAGTGAACGGCCAGCCGCTGGCCGCCGGGGTCAGCGACCAGCAGGGGCACATTGGCCGTTACGACGAAGCAGTGATCGTGGTGCCGGTCAGCATCACGGCGTTTTCCTTCCTGCGCCAGGCCTATGGGCTAGGCAAACTGGATTCGCTGCAGGGGCTGCCCTACAAGCTGCGCGGCAAACTGGCCGGCGGGCCGCTGGGGACCGTGCGTTTTACCGATGAAGGCAAGCTGGACCTGCCCAAGGGCACCTACTGATAAGCGCCCGGCGGGTGTGCTCAGCGGTTGGCGCTGGCTGCGGCCATCAGCTTGTTGACTTCGCTGCGCACCATGCTGGCGTATTCAGGCGGGGTCATGCCGTCCAGTTCAGCGCGCACCCACTCGGCCCATTTGCCCTTGCGCCGTGGCTTTTCAGCAATCAGCCGGGCGGCTTCGCCCTTGGCTTTGCCCAGGTTGTTTTGCCACATCTCGAACAGCCGGGCCTTCTCTGCCTCGATCTGCGCCCGTTCCTCGAAGCTCATGTTGGCCAGATTGAAACTCATGAAGTTACCTGCAGGTTTGAAAATGGCCGCTATCTTACACCCAGGCAACCCATCATCGGAAAGCCGCCGCAACTTTACCGATGTGGTGGCATCCATTGTTCACACCCCCATTGACGAGGACGAGTTCATGGCCCGGAAAAACGCCACGCTGGCAGACAGCGATCAGATCAAGGACCAGGTATTCAGCGAACTGCAATCGCTGATAGAAGAATCGGAAAAACTGCTGAACGACAGTGCCGCCCTGGTCGGCGAAGAAGCAGAGACACTGCGCGCCCAGGTAAGCCTGAAGCTGCGCCAGGCACGCCAGGCGGCCAGCAACGTGCGCAGCAAGGCGCAACCGGTGGTGGACGCCACTCAGGACTACATCGGCGGCCACCCCTGGCAGACCGTCGCCATTTCCGCCGGCCTCGGGCTGGTGGTGGGCCTGCTACTGGGCCGGCGCAATTAAAGCCTGCGCCGCCTGGTGCACATCAGGCGGCCAAAGCCTGCGGGATGCCGCTGTGGAAGCGCAGCTCCTGGTCTGGTGACTGGATCAGCTCCATTTCCGCAGCGCGTACCAGCTCGACGCGGCGGGCGATGTCCGCCTCATCACCGTAGTTGTGCGCCAGTTTCAGATAACCCTGGTAGTGGCGCGCCTCGCTTTTCAGCAGCCCGTGGTAGAAGCGGCTCAGCTCCTCATCCAGATGCGGCACCAGCGCGGCAAAACGTTCGCAACTGCGCGCCTCGATGAACGCCCCCACCACCAGCGTATCCACCAGCTTGACCGGCTCGTGGGCGCGCACCAGCCGGCGCAACCCCGACGCATAACGCCCCGCCGACACCGGGCGCAACGGCACACCGCGACGCTTCATGAGGCGTAACACCTGTTCGTGATGCACCAGCTCCTCGCGGGCCAGGCGCGACATCATGTTGATCAGATCAAGGTGAGTGTTGTACTTGGCTATCAGGCTCAGGGCCGTGCTGGCGGCCTTGAACTCGCAGTTCTTGTGGTCGATCAGCAGGGTTTCCTGGTCGGCGAGCGCCGCTTCGATCCAGGCGTCTGGCGTCGGGCAGCCAAGAAAGGCGTCGATTTCGGGGATCAGGGACATAAGCGTGCAACCACACAGAACAGGCAGGGCCGGCGATTATACCGGCGGCGGCTGGCGATGCCAGTGACTATGCTTGATGTACATCAAGCGCTGGAGGGGGAAGCGCCGACTATAGTCAGGCATTGGTCGCCATCATCGAAGGGAGTTAACGCCCATGCAAGCCGTCCGCAGCATCCTCGTCGTCCTCGACCCCGCGCACGCCCACAGCCGCGCGCTTACGCGGGCCAAGCTGATCGCTGGCATTACTGGCGCACGCCTGCATTTGCTGATGTGCGACAAACGGCATGATCACAGCGCGCTGCTGAGCCTGCTGAGCAGCCAGTTGCATGATGACGGCTACGACAATGTCACCCATGAAGAGGGCTGGCGCGACAACCTGCACGACACCATCATCTATGTACAGCAGGCCGAAGGCTGTGAACTGGTGATCAAGGACCACCGTCCGGACAACCCACTGAAAAAAGCCCTGCTCACCCCCAGCGACTGGAAGCTGCTGCGCCAATGCCCATGTGCCGTGCTGATGGTCAAGAGCGAGCGGCCGTGGACCGGGGGCAAGATCCTGGCGGCGGTGGACGTGGGCAACCAGGACGAAGACCACCGCCGCCTGCATGCCAGCATCATCGACCATGGCTTCGAGATTGCCAAACTGGCCAAGGGAGAACTGCATGTCATCAGTGCCCACCCGTCGCCGATGCTGTCAGCGTCGGACCCGGCCTACCAGCTGAGCGATACGATCGAAAAACGCTACCGTGAAGCGTGCAAGGCGTTCCAGGCCGAATACGGCATCAGCGATGAGTGCCTGCACGTGGCCGAAGGGCCGGCGGATGTGTTGATTCCACATACCGAACAGAAGCTCGATGCAGTGGTGACAGTGATAGGTACGGTGTGCCGCACAGGGATTTCCGGGGCGTTGATCGGTAATACCTCGGAAGTGGTGCTGGATGCGCTGGAGGGCGATGTGCTGGTGCTCAAGAGCGAGGAAGCCATCGCCCACCTGGCGGAGCTGGCCCGCGGCTGAGTATGCAACAGGCAGGCCCCTTGTAGGAGCGGGTTCACCCGCGAATGCGTCATTGATTTCAACGCCACATTCGCAGGCAAACCCGCCCCCAAGGTTCCGTTGCCGCCCGGGAATCTAGACCAACGCCTCCCGCACTTTTGGGTCAAGCCCCTCCCCCGCATGGGCCTCGTTCCACTCTGCCAACTGCCGGAGCATCGCCGGCGTCCAGAAGCTCTTCATATGCTGCCGCACCCCTTGCACCGCCAGCGCCCGGTCTGGCTCGCTGTCGAAGTAATGGGCGATCTGGTTGGCCATCTTGACCAGGTTTTCGCTGCTCATCGGCGAACCTCGGCTTTCTCCGCAGTACGGCGCTCTTTCAGCAGGCGCTGCTGTTCATCACTGAAGTCCTGATAGCGCTTTTGCCATTGCGATGGCTGGAACACTTTCACCACTTCCACTGCCGTCACCTTGTACTCGGGGCAGTTGGTGGCCCAGTCGGAGTTGTCGGTGGTGATCACGTTGGCCCCCGACTCCGGGAAGTGGAAGGTGGTGTACACCACCCCCGGCGCCACGCGCGCACTGACCTTGGCACGCAGCACAGTCTGCCCGGCGCGGCTGCCGATACCGACCCAGTCACCATCTTGGATGCCACGGCTTTCAGCATCGGTCGGGTGGATTTCCAGGCGGTCGGCGTCATGCCAGGCGACGTTGCCGGTACGCCGGGTCTGGGCACCAACGTTGTACTGGCTAAGAATGCGCCCGGTGGTCAGCAGCAACGGGTAGCGGTTGTTGACCTTTTCGTCGGTGGGCACGTAGCCGGTGAGCATGAAACGGCCCTTGCCACGCACGAACTGGTCGATGTGCATGGTCGGCGTGCCGTCTGGCGCGGCGTCGTTGCACGGCCACTGCAGGCTGCCGTGGCGGTCGATTTCAGCGTAGCTGACACGACGGAAGGTCGGCGTCAGGCGGGCGATCTCGTCCATGATCTCGGAAGGATGGCGGTAGTTCATCGGGTAGCCCAAGGCGTTGGCCAGGGCCACGGTAGCTTCCCAGTCGGCCTTGCCTGCCAGCGGCTCCATGACCTTGCGCACCCGCGAAATACGCCGCTCGGCGTTGGTGAAGGTGCCGTCCTTTTCCAGGAACGAGCTGCCCGGCAGGAACACATGGGCGAACTTGGCAGTTTCGTTGAGGAAAATGTCCTGCACCACCACGCACTCCATGGCGAGCAAGGCCGCCGTGACGTGCTGGGTGTTGGGGTCGCTCTGGGCGATGTCTTCACCCTGGCAGTACAGCGCCTTGAAGCTGCCATCCAGCGCCGCTTCGAACATGTTGGGAATGCGCAGACCCGGGTCGGGCTGCAAGGTCACGCCCCAGGCCTGTTCGAACTCGGCACGCACGCCCTCGTTGGAGACATGCCGGTAGCCGGGCAGCTCGTGGGGGAACGAGCCCATGTCGCACGAGCCCTGCACGTTGTTCTGCCCTCGCAGCGGGTTCACCCCTACCCCTTCACGGCCGATGTTGCCGGTGGCCATGGCCAGGTTGGCAATGCCCATCACTGCGGTACTGCCTTGGCTGTGCTCGGTCACGCCCAGGCCGTAGTAGATGGCCGCGTTGCCGCCGGTGGCATACAGCCTGGCCGCAGCGCGGATCTGCTCAGCAGGCACGCCACAAACCGGGCCGAGCACCTCGGGGGCGTTCTCTGGCAGGCTGACGAAGTCGCGCCAACGGGCGAAGTCTTCGGTTTCGCAGCGGGCATCGATGAAGCGCTGGGCCAGCAGGCCCTCGGTGACGATCACGTGGGCCAGGGCGTTGAGCATGGCCACGTTGGTGCCCGGGCGCAGTTGCAGGTGCAGGTCGGCGCGGGCGTGCGGCGAGTCGACCAGGTCGATGCGCCGTGGATCGATCACGATCAGCCGCGCCCCCTGACGCAGGCGGCGCTTGAGTTGCGAGCCGAATACCGGGTGGGCGTCAGTGGGGTTGGCGCCGATCACCAGCACAACGTCGGCCTGCATCACCGAGTCGAAGCTTTGTGTGCCAGCCGACTCACCCAGGGTCTGCTTCAGGCCATAACCGGTGGGCGAATGACACACCCGTGCGCAGGTGTCGACGTTGTTGTTGCCAAACGCCGTGCGCACCAGTTTCTGCACCAGGTAGGCTTCTTCGTTGGTACAACGACTGGAGGTGATGCCGCCGATGGAGTCGCGCCCGTACTTGAGCTGAATGCGGCGGAACTCGCTGGCGGCGTAGGTCACGGCCTCGTCCCAGCTGACTTCCTGCCACGGGTCTTCCAGGCGCTTGCGGATCATCGGTTTGGTGATGCGGTCCGGGTGGGTGGCGTAGCCCCAGGCAAAGCGGCCCTTGACGCAGGCATGGCCGTGGTTGGCGCCACCGTTCTTGTCCGGGACCATGCGCACCAGCTGGTCACCCTTGATTTCGGCGCGGAACGAGCAGCCAACGCCGCAGTAGGCGCAGGTGGTAATGACCGAACGCTCAGGCTGGCCCAGCTGCACCAGGCTCTTTTCCGTCAGGGTCGCGGTTGGACAGGCCTGCACGCAGGCGCCGCACGACACGCATTCGGAAGCAAGGAAGTTTTCGCCCCCCGCTGCCGCCACCCGCGATTCGAAACCACGCCCGGTGATGGTCAGGGCAAACGTACCCTGGATGTCTTCGCAGGCGCGCACACAGCGGCTGCAGACGATGCACTTGCTTGGCTCGTAGTCGAAATACGGGTTGGAAACGTCTTTTTTCTCGTCCAGGTGGTTGGCGCCGTCATAGCCGTAGCGCACCTCACGCAGGCCCACCTGGCCGGCCACGGTCTGCAGCTCGCAGTTGCCGTTGGCCGAACAGGTCAGGCAGTCCAGCGGGTGGTCGGAAATGTACAGCTCCATCACGTTGCGACGCAGGCCGGCCAGGCGCGGGGTTTCGGTGCGCACCACCATGCCTTCACTGACTGGCGTGGTGCAGGATGCCGGGTAGCCGCGCATGCCTTCGATTTCCACCATGCACATGCGGCAGGAGCCGAAGGCTTCGAGGCTGTCGGTGGCGCACAGCTTGGGGATACTGGTGCCCAGCATGGCGGCGGCGCGCATGACCGAGGTGCCAGCAGGCACGCTGATGGCACGGCCATCGATGCTCAGGCTGACCTGCACTTCGCTTTCGCGGGCCGGTGTGCCGAGGTCGCTGCTTTTATCAGAAGCGGGGTCGAAGAAATTGATCACTGTGCGGCCTCCGTAGTGGTCAGCCCAAAATCGGCGGGGAAGTACTTGAGCGCGCTGGCCACCGGATAGGCAGTCATACCGCCCATGGCGCACAGCGAGCCGTACTGCAGGGTGTCGCACAGGTCACGCAGCAACAGCGCCTGGTCGTGACGCTCGGTGATGTCGCTGGTGGCGATCAGCCGGTCGACCACTTCCATGCCCCGGGTGGAGCCGATGCGGCACGGGGTGCACTTGCCGCAGGACTCTTCGGCACAGAACTGCAGGGCGAAACGCGCCATGCTGGCCATGTTCAGCGTATCGTCGGCCACCACGACACCGCCGTGGCCGAGCATCGCGCCCACGGCGGCAAACGCTTCATAGTCCAATGGGGTATCGAAATGGCTGGGGGGTACCCAGGCACCAAGCGGGCCACCGACCTGCGCGGCCTTCAGCGGCCGGCCACTGGCTGTGCCACCGCCATAGCCTTCCACCAGCTCGCGCAGGGTCAGGCCGAACGCGCGCTCTACCAGGCCACCCTGGCGGATGTTGCCGGCCAGCTGGAACGGCATGGTGCCCAGCGAGCGGCCCATGCCGAAATCGCGATAGAACGCTGCACCCTTGGCCAGAATGATGGGCACCGATGCCAGGGTAAGCACGTTGTGCACCAGCGTCGGCAGGCCGAACAGCCCTTGCAGCGCAGGCAGCGGTGGCTTGGCGCGGACGATGCCACGCTTGCCTTCGATGGATTCGAGCAGCGCGGTTTCTTCGCCGCAAATATAGGCGCCAGCGCCCACCCGCACTTCCAGGTCGAACGCCTGGCCGCTGCCGGCGACGTCAGCCCCCAGGTAGCCAGCTTCACGCGCGATGGCGAAGGCCTGGTCAAGTACCCGGATGGCGTCGGGATACTCCGAGCGCACATAGATGTAGCCCTTGTCGGCACCTACGGCGAGGCCGGCAATGATCATGCCCTCGATCAGCAGGAAGGGGTCGCCCTCCATCAGCATGCGATCAGCGAACGTGCCCGAGTCACCCTCGTCGGCGTTGCACACCACGTACTTCTGCCCGGCACCAGCGTCTCGCACGGTGCGCCACTTGATGCCGGCCGGGAACGCCGCACCACCACGGCCACGCAGCCCGGAATCGAGTACTGCGGCAACCACTTCGGCACCGTCCAGCGCCACGGCGGCCTCGAGGCCCGCGAACCCGCCGTTGGCACGATAGTCGTCCAGCGACAGTGGCCGAGTGATGCCAGCGCGAGCGAACAGCAGGCGTTGCTGGGTCTTGAGATAGGGTATTTCTTCGACCGGCCCCAATGCCAACGAGTGGCCACCGGGTTCGCCCGCCAGGGCATCAAGCAATGACGGCGCATCGTGTGGCGTAACCGGACCGAAACCCAGGCGCCCTTGCGCACTGTCGCACTCGATCAGCGGCTCAAGCCAGTAAAGCCCGCGCGAGCTGGTGCGCTGGATGTCCAGCGGCAACTGGCGGCGCTCGGCCTCGCGCAGCAGGGCCTCGGCAACCTGGTCGGCACCCACGGCGCGGGCAACCGAATCACAGGGAATATACAGCTTCAGCATGCTGAGTCCTCCTGGCAACCGTTGACCAAGTCCCGCAGGCGCTCAGGGGTGAGGCGCGCGTGCACCTGGCCGTCCAGCTCCAGCGCTGGCGAGCAGGCACAGGCACCCAGGCAATACACCGGGCGCAGGCTGATGGCCCCGTCGGCGCTGGTACCATGGTCGTCCAGTGCCAACTGTTCACGCAATTGCGCGGCCAGGGCTTCGGCGCCACGGCTCTGGCACGACTCGGCAAGGCACAGGCGCAGGGTGTGGCGAGCGGGCGGCGCGGTGCGGAAGTCGTGATAGAAACTGATAACCCCACGCACTTCAGCCAGGCTGAGGTTGAGTGCATGGGCGATCTCGGGGACCGAGGCATCAGGGATGTAACCAATCTCGTGCTGTACGGCATGCAGGATCGGCAACAGGGCACCTGGGGTGTCCTTGTCGCGGTCCAGAATACGCTGGATCACAGGCAGGTGGAGCAATTCATCAGGCATACAGCGGACCTCGGCATCACGGACCCTGCCTGAATGTTTGAAAGGGCAGGTTTCCGGCGTGTTCTGCTGCGGCGCACCCTCCACGTCACAGTTGCGTGGTACTGGCGGCCTCCTCGCCCACGGCCGCACGTCTGCGCGCACTGACCCTTGGGCATCCTGCTAGCATGGCACTTGTGGCGCCGAGGGGTTGTATACGAGCGACCAGGCGCATTCTGAAACCGACGCACGTGTTTGCGCCCCGGCATCATCTGCCGCGGCTTGCCGATCAGGTGGGTCTTGAAACCATCGTTGCATGCACCAGGCCCTCGAAACCGGACCTGGCCCACTGCCGGGCCAGCCAGACGGCAGCCCCGGCAATGGGCTGCCATCCGGCATGGCCAGGGGGCAAAGCGCGACTGAATTCAGTCGGTAGACTGCACCGCCTCGGTGTCGGCGGCGGGGGCCGGAGCCTGGGCCTGGGCCTTTGACTTCGCACGATTGCGTCGGTCCTGGCTGCGTTGCCGCGCAGCTTGCTGCTTGGCATGCAGCGCCTGAGCGGCGGTCACGGTACCTGCAGCCTGACCGTTGAGGTCAAGGCGCGGTGCATTCTCCACCATGCTCGCCCAGTATCGAGCGCCACGGCACCAGGTCGAAATGCCCAGTTTGAGCTGTTCGCGGGTCAGCCCAAGCAGCTCCAGGTGTTGCTCGGCATCCTTGAAAATGCCCTCCTTGAGCGGCACCTTGGGGGCCGGGTTGACCGGGAAAGCCAAGGGAAAATGCTTCTGCAGTGGCCAGATCGCTGCCACCGCCGGGTCCATCTCGCGCGGCTTCGCCTGCGGGGGCGACTTGCGCTTGGGCGGTTTCGCGCTATCGGCCTTTACCTGCCCTTTTTCCGCCCGCAGGCGGTCTCGTAGCTCAGCTAGTTGTTCAAAACCCATTGTTCATTCACTGCTTCGAAGTTGATTGCGTGGTGCAAGGATACCCCATGCAGCCAGCACATTGCTTGCAGGCCAACTTTCCCGGCTAGCCGAGGCACAACGCACATGCCTGTACGACGGCCTTCAGCTGAACACCCAAAGCACGCGTGTGGGCTTGTCGGTCAGGTTGGCGTAACGAAAACGGGCGTGAGGTTGCAGCTGAAAACTGTCATTGGCGTGTAGCGTGACCGGCTCAGCATCGCCCAACCACACGGTCAGTTCGCCTTCGAGCACGAAGCAGCCCTGCTCCGAGCTGTCGTCCAGGTACTCCTCGCCACTGCTGGCCCCCGGCTGCAAATGGCTATCGAGCATGGAGAACGCGCCCGTTATCGAGGGCGATGCCAGCACATCGGTGATGCCACCCGCCAGGTGCAGCGTGCGACGCTCGTGCGGGCGGGTGACCCAGTCGAGCTCGCGGGGTTTGTCCAGCTTGTAGAAGTAGGCTGTCGAAACACCGAGCTCTTCGCTGATGGCTGTGAGGTCGGCCACGGTCGGGCGTGATACGCCGCGTTCGACCTGGGACAGAAAGCCCACCGAACGGCCGATGCGCTGTGCAAGCTCGCCCAGTGTCAGGCCCTTGAACTTGCGCAGGTCGCGAATCAGTACTGCCAGGCCTTCGATTTCTTCGTGCACTTTCATGGTTGAATCGCGACTTTCAGACGGGAAATGGATGCCCGGAAAAGTACAGGATTCATTTCACAAAGCAAAATGCTTTGCGGGAGGTGCCGGAGGCGAGATGTACGATTGAGGCACCGATCGAGCACCGCACGGGCGGCGCTCGATCTCACAGGTGCTGAGAACAGCTAACCAAGCGTTCTGCCCTTACCGAACAGCCTCATAGGTCAGGTCCAGGCACTTGCGGGCTTTCTCCACCAGCTCGTCGATCTCTTCGACACTGATCACCAGCGGTGGCGCGATGATCATGGTGTCGCCCACCGCGCGCATGATCAGGCCGTTGTCGAAGCAGTGCTGGCGACAGATCATGCCGACACCTTTGCCTTCATGACGGGCCCGGGTGGCCTTGTCTTTCACCAACTCGATCGCCCCGAGCATACCCAGGCCGCGCACTTCGCCTACCAGCGGGTGGTCGGCCAGTTCGCGCAGGCGTTGCTGCAGATGAGGCGCGGTTTTATCGTGCACCTGCTGGATGATCTGCTCGTCGCGCAGGATCCGCAGGTTCTCCAGGCCCACCGCTGCCGCCACCGGGTGGCCGGAATAGGTAAAACCGTGGTTGAAGTCGCCGCCTTCGCTGATGACCTTGGCCACCTCGTCACGCACGATCACCCCACCCATGGGGATGTAGCCGGAGGTCAGGCCCTTGGCGATGGTCATCAGGTCAGGCTTGAGGTCGTAGTAATCGGTGCCGAACCACTCACCGGTACGGCCGAACCCGCAGATCACTTCGTCGGCGACGAAGAGGATGTCGTACCTGGCCAGGATTTCCTTGATCTTCGGCCAGTACGTCTGCGGCGGAATGATCACGCCACCGGCGCCCTGGATCGGCTCGGCGATGAAAGCGGCAACGTTGTCCACGCCAATTTCGAGGATCTTCTTCTCCAATTGCTCGGCCGCCCACACGCCGAAGTCGGCCTCGGTCATGTCGCCGCCTTCGCCGAACCAGTATGGCTGCGGGATGTGCACGACATCCGGGATCACCCCGCCCTGCTGGTGCATGCCACTCATGCCACCCAACGCTGCGCCCGCCACGGTAGAGCCGTGGTAGCCGTTGATACGGCCAATAATGACCTTCTTGTTCTTCTGGCCCTTCAGCGCCCAGTAATGGCGGACCATGCGCACCACGGTGTCGTTGCCTTCGGAGCCGGAGCCAGTGAAGAACACGTGGTTCATGCCTTGCGGGGCCACCTCGGCGATGGCCTTGGCCAGCTCCAGCGCAGGCGGGTGCGCGGTCTGGAAGAACAGGTTGTAGTAAGGCAGCTGCTTCATCTGCTGGCTGGCGACCTCGGCCAGCTCATCGCGGCCATACCCGACTGCCACGCACCACAGGCCGGCCATGCCATCGAGAATCTTGTTGCCCTCGCTGTCCCACAGGTACACGCCCTTGGCCGAGGTGATGATGCGCGGGCCTTTCTCGGCCAGTTGCCTGACATCACTGAACGGGGCCAGGTGATGGTCGCGGCTCATGGTTTGCCAGGCAAGGGTCTGCGAATTCTGTTCACTCATTGACTTCACTCCATCAAGTTTCGCAGCCATGCTGCGAGGGTACTTTTTACAGGTGGGAAAGGTCGCTGCTCAGGCAGACAGCAACAGCCTCTGACGCAGGACCGAGCGATGCCGGCAGGCCTTGCCAAAGGACTGGAAGATGGCCAGGTAATGTGGGTTATCCATGACCTGGAACTCGGGGTGCCATTGCACGGCCAGGGCAAAACCCTTGCTGTTTTCGACCGAAACCGCTTCCACCAGGCCATCGGGCGCCAGCGCTTCCACCCTCAGCCCGGGGGCCAATACGTCGATGCCTTGGCCGTGGATGGAATTGACGTCGAATATCGCCGGCAAGCCCATGCGGTCGAGCATGCCGCCAGGCTCTACATGAAGCGTGTGGCGCGGCCCATATTGCTTGTCGAGGGGCTCATCCTTGCCTTCGCGGTGGTCCATGAACATGCCGGTCTCGTGGACCTTCTGGTGCAGGGTGCCACCCAGCGCCACGTTCATTTCCTGGAAGCCACGGCAAATGCCGAGTATCGGTACGCCGGCGGCGATGGCCGCGCGCATCAGCGGCAACGTGGTGGCATCGCGCAGAGGGTCGTGATGGGTGCCCGCAGCACTGGCCGGGCCGTTGTAGTGGTGCGGCTCGATGTTGGACGGCGAACCGGTGAAGATCAGCCCATCCACCACATCGAGAATATCGGCGCTGTCCATCAGCTCACCGAGGCTGGGAATGACGATGGGCAGCCCACACGCTGCCTTGGCTGCCGCGCGCGCGTACTTTTCGCTGATGGTCTGGGTTGCATGCAGCCCAATCATGCTGGTGCATGCGGTAATGCCAATCACGGGCACACGTGGCATATCTTCCTCCGGCAAATCCATATTGCGCGTTGTATTGAAACGGTAGAAAGGGAGCGTGCAGCGTCGCTGCACCTACAGGAACCAGCGGTATTCGCGGGCATCGATGTGGTGCATGAAGTCCAGTTGCTCCTGGTATTTGTTTTCGCAATAGACCATCACGAACTCGCTGCCCAGGCCTTCGTTGACCACTGGGTGGTGACGCATGGCGGCCAAGGCGCTGAGGGCATCCTTGGGGAAGTCGATGCCGCTCTGGCGGTTGTCGTTCAGCGGGGCGATGGGCTCCACGCCGCGGTCCAGGCCATGCTCCATCCCGGTCAAAATGGCCGCCAGTACCAGATACGGGTTGGCGTCGGCGCCAGCTAGACGGTGCTCGATGCGCAGGTTGCGCGGGTCGGACTCGGGGATGCGGATGCACGCGTCACGGTCTTCGAACCCCCAGCTGGCCTTGCTCGCCGCGTTGACCATGGCGCCATAACGTCGGTATGCATTGTGGTTGGGGGCAAAGATCGGCATGCAGTGCGGCAGCAGTTCCAGGCAGCCTGCCACCGCATGGCGCAGCTTGCGCTGTTCACTTCCCGCCAGGAGGTTATTGCCGGCAGCGTCGTACAGGCTGACGTGCACATGCATGCCGCTGCCTGGCGCGTCCAGGTAGGGCTTGCTCATGAAGCTGGCACGGTAACCGTGCTTCATCGCGATACCGCGGGTACTGCGGCAGAACAGTGCCGACCAGTCCGCCGCACTGAGGGCATCGTCGCTGTGCGAGAAGTTGATCTCGAACTGGCCTGGGCCCAGCTCTGCGGTGATGACGTTCGCCGGCACGCCCTGCTCGTTGGCGCCGTCGACCATCTCGTGCAGGACCGACGAGAAGCGCGACAGCCGCTCGATGTGCATGTTCGGCTGATCGTCTTCATCCCCGGTTGCCGTGTCGCGTGGATACTGTGGCAGGCCGTTATCAAGCTTGCGGTCGAACAGGTAGAACTCCAGTTCGAATGCCACCACCGGGCGGATGCCACGTTTGGCCAGACGCTGAAGCACACGCGCCAGCACTTCACGGGGCTCGAACTCGATCGGCTTTGCGGTGCCGTCGGACGTGATCAGCATCTGGGCGATCACTTCCTTTTCCCAGCGCACCGGCTTCAGCGTACCCGGCACCAGGCGCCGGGCGGCATCCGGGTCGCCATCGGCGAAGCAATAGTCCCCAATCGGGTAAAGGCCGCCCTGGGTACCCAGCAGCACGCAGTTCTGCGGCAGCTTCAGTGGCGCACCGGCTGCGACTTTTTCCAGCATGTCCATGGGGTAGCGCTTGCCGTAGAAGTGCCCGGGAATGTCCAGGGCAATCAGGTCGACATAGCGAATTGCCGGGTGTTCTGCTCGGAACGAGCGCACTTCAGCCAGCAGATCCGGAAAGATGACACTCATCTTCTTATCCTTGTGAGGTGAACGAATTCAATTGAAGACCCAGAGCACACGGGTGGCTTTGTCCGTCAGGTTGGCGTAACGGAACGGCGCATGGGGTTGCAGCTGGAAGCAGTCGTTGGCCTGCAGGGTCACGGCATCGCCCTGGTCCAGCCACACCGTGAGTTCGCCCTCGAGCACGAAACAGCCCTGCTCGGAACGGTCGCTCAAGTACGCTTCCCCACTGGTGGCGCCCGGCTCGAGATGGCTGTCGAGCATGGCGAAGGCGCCTGTGATGGTCGGCGAAGCCAGCACGTCGGTGATGCCCGATTCCAGGTACAGCGTGCGCCGCTCGTTAGGGCGCGTGACCCAGCCAATGCTGCGGGGCTTGCTCAGGTTGTAGAAGTACGCGGTTGATACGCCGAGCGCTTCGCTGATAGCGGTGAGGTCTGCCACGGTCGGGCGCGAAACGCCGCGCTCGACCTGGGAGAGAAAACCCACCGAACGGTTGATGCGCCCGGCCAGTTCACCCAAGGTCAGGTTCTTGAATTTGCGCAGGTCGTGAATAAGGATCGCGAGGGCTTCAACCTCTTCGTGCATCTTCATCGTTTCGGACTGCCGTGAAATTTTTAGACTTATTTTTCATGAAAATTTACATGAAAATTTTCACGCGTCAAGCCAAACGATGGAAATGTGCAGCCGCCAGCAGAGGGCTTGCTGCGCAGCGTGCCGGATTGGCTGCGGTGGCGCGGGTTTCTTTACAGGCGCTCGGCGAGTAGCCTCGTGGCTTAATCCTCCAGCCCGACCACGTCCATCGCCATGCCAAACGGTTTCCCTGATTTGCCCTCGCTCAATGCGCTACGTGTGTTCGAAGTGGTTGCCCGCCACCTGAATTTCCGCCTGGCCGCCGAAGAGCTGGGGGTGACCCAGGCGGCAGTGGCACAACAGATACGCGGGCTGGAAGCGAGCCTGGACCTTCGTTTGTTCGAGCGCCTGCCCCGGGGCCTGGCACTGACCGATGCGGGCCTGGGCTACAGCGGCAGCATTCGCAGTGCCTTGGCGATGATCGATGAGGCAACCCGCCTGCTGCGGCCACAGGCGTCTCACCTGACGGTCAGCGTGACACCGACCTTTGCCTCCAAATGGCTCATTCCCCGGCTGGGCCGCTTTGCGCAAAGCCATCCGGACATCGATTTACGTGTACTGGCCACCGATCGGCTGTCCCACTTCAATACTGACGGCGTGGATATCGCAGTCCGCTATGGCAAGCCCGACTTCGGTGCGGGTTTGAACAGCGAACTGTTGATGGACGAGCGTATCGTCGCCGTGGCCAGCCCAACGCTGTTCGAAGCCGGCAAAGCCCCCGCCAGCTTCGAGCAGCTTCAAGCGTTCACCCTGCTTCACGATGCCCATGATTTCTGGCCTCGGTACCTCGCACAACTGTTCCCGCAGCACGGGCAAGCGACTGCCAAAAACCTGCGGTTCAATCAGACCTCATTGGCCATCGATGCGGCCATCAGTGGTCAGGGTATTGCTTTGGCAAGCGTGGCGTTCGTCAGTGATGACATCGTCGCGGGCAGGTTGACCCAGGTCTTCGCTCAGCAGCTCAGGCTCGATAAGGCGTTCTATCTTGTGTGGCCACGAAAGATGCAGCAGCCGGAGTCGCTAGGCATTGTCCGGCGCTGGTTCAAGCAACAAACAGGCAATAGTTAATCTACTGCATCAGTAAAGTTTAACTGTCTCCCTAGCCGCCACTTCTACTGCTAATTTTAGTGCTTCCAGGCAATCATCGATTCGCATTACGGAGGCAGCATGTCAGTAGAAAAAGTTGCGATCATCACAGCAGGTGGCAGTGGCATGGGCGCGGCAGCGGCACAGCGCCTGGCCGCTGACGGGTTCAAGGTTGGCATCCTTTCCTCCTCGGGCAAGGGCGAAGCACTGGCTGCCGAGCTTGGCGGTGTGGGTGTAACAGGTAGCAACCAGTCGGTTGAGGACCTAAAACGCCTGGTCGATGCCGTGGTGGAAAAGTGGGGGCGCATCGACGTGCTAGTCAATAGCGCCGGCCATGGTCCGCGCGCGCCAATCCTGGAAATCAGCGACGAAGACTGGCACAAGGGCATGGACACCTATCTGCTCAACGTCATCCGCCCGACGCGCCTGGTAACGCCCTACATGCAGCGCCAGAAAGGGGGCGTGATCATCAACATTTCCACCGCCTGGGCGTTCGAGCCGATTGAGCTGTTCCCGACGTCTGCAGTGTTCCGCTCGGGCCTGGCCGCATTCACCAAAATCTTCGCCGACCAATTCGCGGGGGACAACGTGAGGATCAACAACGTCCTCCCCGGCTGGATCGACAGCCTGCCAGCCACCGAACAGCGCCGCGACAGCGTGCCGCTCAAACGCTATGGCACCCGCGAAGAAATTGCCGCCACCATCGCGTTTCTCGCCAGCGAAGGCGCTGCCTACATCACCGGGCAGAACATCAAGGTCGATGGCGGCGTGACACATAGCGTTTGATTGTCTGTCGGCCCGCAGACCAGTCGACTGAGCAGGCCAAGGCGTTTACGCTGGCGCTTTCCCACCTGCACGGAAGCGCCAATGACAGAGACATACCAAGGAAGCTGCTTGTGCGCAGCAGTCTCTTACCTGCTACTCACCCCACCCAAGGCAGTGAGCCACTGCCACTGCAGCCGGTGCCGCAAAAGTCACGGCGCCGCATTCGCTTCGTACGGCAGCATTCCGCGCGGTATGCTGCGAATACTGCGCGGCGCTGCCAGCATCAAGGCCTTCTCTTCATCACCGACGGTTACGCGCGAGTTCTGCACGGAGTGCGGCTCGACCTTGTTCTGGTCACGCGCCCAGGGTGAGTTTGCCGACTGGATTTCGATAGCGCTGGGAACGCTTGATACGCCGTTCCTGCCCAGGAAGCAGAAACATGTTCACGTCGACGCCGCTGCCCCTTGGTACTCTCCCTGCAACCCTGACTGATCACCCAGCGCAGGACCAATAGAGCAATCACGGCTAGGCACCTCAGTGCCTGAACAACGGATGCTAGCGCTTACCGCACCTTCCAGAGATTCCGTTCGTTGACTGACTCACAGCACAACCCGAGCTACATGAAACGGTTCGAAACCGTGCTTGCCTACATCGACAGCCACCTCGAAGGTGACCTGTCGGTGAATGCCTTGAGCCGCATCGCCAACTTCTCGACGTTTCACTTCCATCGGCAGTTCACGGCCTACATGGGCGTTCCGGTTTCACGGTATGTGCAACTGATGATACTTCGACGCGCAGCACATCAACTGGTCGCCTCGCCCGCGACGCCCATACTGGAGGCCGCATTCGGCGCCGGGTTCGAAAGCCCCGAAGCCTTTGCCAGAGCGTTCAGGCGCGCCTTCGGCATGGCGCCGAGCGCGTTCGCCAAGGCGCCGAACTGGCAGGCCTGGAGTGCGGTATTCAATGTTCCTCACCGTTCCAGGAGTATCACCATGCAGATCCGTATCGTGCATTTCGCCCAAACCCGCGTGGCCGCGCTCGAACACCAGGGGCCGCCCGGTCTGGTCAGCGAAAGCGTCGCGCGTTTTCGCCAATGGCGCATGCAAAGCGGCCAGTCGCCTGTGACCAGCAGCCGTACTTTCGGTATCCCCTACGACAACCCCGACACCACCCCGGCCCACGCCTTTCGCTTTGCCGTGTGCGGCGAGATAGACGAGGCGGTGCAGCCCAACGATTTCGGCGTGCATGAACGGGTTATACCGGCAGGGCGTTGTGCCGTGATTCGACATACCGGCTCGCCTGACTACATTGGCGAAACCATCTACCCGCTTTATCGTGACTGGCTGCCATCGAGCAACGAAGAACTGCGTGATCATCCGTTGTTCTTTCATTACCTGAGCGTCTATCCGGAAACACCACTGGAGCAATGGCAAACGGACATCTACGTGCCGCTGAAGTAGACGGCTGGGCCATGGGTAGCGGGCGTAGCCAACTTGGCCGGCCCAGGCGCATGGCCGGGCAACCGGGCCGGGGATCAGATACGTACCCTGGATGCCTCGCCATGCGTCTGGAGGCGTGTTTGCTTGCGATAAAAGGCGTGGATAGCCCACACCACCCCTACGAACAACAAGGCTGTACCAAGCGCTTCCATAGGAGACGGCCAGCGTTGGTTGATGAGCAGGCCCATCGTAGTTGCATAAATGGTCCCGCTGGCGATCAATTGCCCGCTCAGCGCCAGCGGAAGACGCCGCGTTGCGATTGACCATGCCCAGGCACCTGCAAGGGTGGCCCCCAACCCCTGAATCAGCCCACAGACGATCAGCGCCTGAGTACCTGCCAAACCGCTCGGATGGCTAGCGAAATGAGACAGTTTCAAGTGCAGCCCAACCGGAATGAACGCCAGCATTTCGACGCTGCACATGAAGATCAACATGGCTGACCACAACATGGGAGACATGCTTGGGCGCCGAGCCAACGCACTTTCATTCAACAGGCCAAAACCGGTCCAGAATGCGATTGCCAGCAACGATGCAAACAGCCCAAGCAGTAACGACGCGGTCGGGAGCACTACCGCCGCACGGCTAGCATCAAACACGCTCAGATTGACCAGGCTGATGCCTAGGGCCGCCACCAGCAGTGGCCCGGCAATGGCGCGCCAAGGCACGCTGGCGCTGCGCATGTTGCCGGCAATCGCGAGCACGATCGGTACTGACCCCATCATCACCGGGGGGATCACCGGCCCGGCTGCCAAAACCGCAGTGGTGATCAGGAAGAAGTAGCCAATGTATCCCAAGAAGCCCAGCAGTGCGGCACAGGCCCAGTCATTCAGTCGCAATTGCCGCACTTCGCTGCGGTAAGCGAACAGCACCAGCAGGCTACCTAACCCGGCAAAGGCATAGCTCACCACCGCCAGGTCAAAAAGGCTGTAGTCGCCGACCAGCCCCGGAAAGATATAGAGCAGCGACCAGGAAAAAGTGGCGGCAATGGCCGCTAACAAGCCCAGGGTCATACGCTGTGCCCCTGCCGTTGGATCCAGCAATGAGCTATTTGCCGGGCAGTGTCGAAAACCCGCATGTCCTGGCCCATCGCACCGCTGACAAAACTGCCCTCCAGCAAGATAAACAACCCTTGGGCAACTGCGTCAGGGTCGTTTATACCGGCGCTCATGGCCAAGGCAGCAAGGTTTTCGCGTATCCCTTGCTTATGCCGGCTCACTGCCAAATGCACGGGGTGGCTGAACTGGGGGAATTCAGCCGCACTGTTAACGAACAGGCACCCCCGCTCGCTATCTTTCAAAAGAAAGCGTTCATACAAATCGAAAAAAGCGAGCATGCCACTGACCGGCTCAGGATGCCCAGCCAGGGTGCGCGCTACCTCTTCACGCCAGCGTCGGTCACGCTCCTCAAGGCACGCCACTATCAGCGCATCCTTGGAGGGGAAATGGCTGTAGAGCGTCATTTTGGTAACGCCCGCCATCGCGGCAATGGCCGTTACCCCCGTCACGTATAAACCTTGCGAGAGAAACAGCTTCATCGCGGCATCAATCAAGCGCTCACGGGTATTGTCCAATTCAAGGCACTCCGGCAAAGGCACGGAGTTGACTATACTGACCGGTAAGATTCAGGCGCATCCAGATACGACCTGAAGCATGGTCGCTACGACACCGAGCGCAGCAGCAAAACGCAGGCCTGGTCAATCAGAAACTTGCTACGCCAGCTAAGCGCCCCTGCACTTCGGATGCGAATCTGGGCTGTGCACCTGATCGTGCCGTCTACCTTCTTGCGAAACACCGCTTGGCCCAACGGGTCATGACCATGCCGGTGGAAACTGTGTTTACCGAGATCAATCCCACCCCGTGCTGACTCGCTGGTGGTGATGATCTCCAAAACAAAACACCCTGCGAAAGCTTAGCCCTCGCAGGGTGTGGGGGTGACCCTTTCAATTAGCCCGGCCTACGCTGAGCTTACGTGCACGCTAAAGCCGGTACTGCATGGATGCGGGCAAATCATCGATCATTTTTTGAAGAAGACCCGACAGCATTGCTGAGGCCTTTAGAATTATGATCGCCTGGCGTCGTTCGAGAGATGGCCGTGGACTTGGCCAAACCGCGAGTGTCCTTGGAGTGAGCGACACCCGAGGTGGTGGTGCCATGACCGTTGTCGCTGTTGCGCGAGCCTCCATAATGATTGCCGCTTACTCCATGATCGCGTGTCGCCTTTCCAGCGTGATCACTTCCAAGGCCCTTCCCGCTTCCACTATGCCCTCCCATGCCACCGCCATGTCCGGCGCCGTTTCCACCACCATGTCCGCCGCCACCGCCATGACCACCGCCACCGCCGCCACCGCCGCCCTTGGCATAAGCGGAACTGATAGGGGAGATATCGGCGGGCAAGAATGCCGTCATTCCGAGTGCCAATGCACAAGCAAAGACAGCAACCAAAGGTTTTCTCATTTTTGTTCGGCTCCGGAGACGCGAGTGGATAGCTAAAGTGCGGGTTGGACCTGACACAGACACCAAAGTTCTCGCATTCCGACAGGCTGCCTGGGAAACGCCGATCACGTTTTCCCGAGCGCGTAGTAAGCAAAATCTCGACCGCGCCAGTCCATTTTTCGGCCGCTAGCGCAGCGTTCAATAACTATCGGCGCCCAATCAAAAGGTTCGACAGCGCAAACAACGTGGTCAGTTGTGCAGTGTTCTTGGCCAAGCCACGAAAGCGAGTCTTCACATAACCGAACTGGCGCTTGAGCGGACGACTATGTCAGCACAGGTAGTCTGCCCCGTCCTGACGTGTTCGGAGAATCCTCAGCCAACCAAGCAGGGCCGAGCCCGCCAGTGCTAACAGCCCTTGAGGTTCCGCCTTGCTATTGGCGTACCACACCGTCAGGATGGATGCTTCATCAGGCTTAAGGAGAGAGCCGTGTTTCCCATGAGCGTGTGGTTCGCCTATACCGCCGCCTGCGTGCTGTTGGTGCTGGCACCGGGCCCTGACAACTTGTTGGCCATTGGTCGCGGTCTCAGCCAGGGTAAAGTCGCAGCGGCTGTATCCGGCATGGCGTCAGGCGCAGGCATTCTGTTTCACGTTGCAGCCGCTTCGTTAGGCTTGACCCTACTGATGCAAACCTCGGTGCTCGCATTTTGGGTGATCAAGCTCATTGGTGCCGGCTATCTGCTCTGGCTAGGGATCAAGGTTCTGCGCGCTCGTAGCCTGATAAGCTTTCAGCCGGCGTCCAGGCAATCTCTGTCCAGCATTTTTCTGACCGGTCTGCTGTCGGCTGCGCTCAACCCCAAGCCAGGTTTGTTCGTGCTGGCGTTCATTCCCCAATTCGTCGACCCCGCACGCGGGTCGGTCAGTGTGCAGATGATGGTTTACGGCCTGTGGTTCGCTGCACTCACTGCATTGGGGTTTGCCTTGATGGGCATTTTCGCCACGGGGCTGTCTCGCTACCTGTATCGGCGGCCACGGCTGGTGAATGGGCTGAACGTGGGCGCAGGCCTCACCTTCGTCGCGTCTGGCGTTTCGATTGCGGCGTTGAGCCAGAGATAGCAAGCAGGAAAAGGCGGCGGAGCTGCATATGAGCCCCGCACTTCATCACGATGCAGAAGCCTCGTCGGCCAGCTTCGCATGGGTGTTCAGTTCCTCAGAGATGAAGGCCGAAATCATCGCCCGATAGACCTGCTCCACCACCTCAGCCGAGGCACCGGTTTCGTCAGCCATCTCACGAACCTTCTTGATCACTTGCTCGACCCGGGCAGGCGCACGCACATCATCGGTGGTTTTCTTGAAGCCTGCTGCTTGCGTTACGAGCCTTCCACGTTTGGCGAGAAGCGAAACGAGGCTGCGGTCGATTTCATCAATCCGTTGACGGACTTCGTCCAGAGAGGTGCAAGGTACATCCATTTGCTTGACTTCCTTTTCATGAGCCTGCGCTGGATTGAAGCAGGCTGTCGTGGGTGATCGGGTCGTGCAGTGTAGCTGCTATGCCAGGTCTGCTTAACGCGCCTCAGAGGGTGTAACGCCGCAGGGATATTCCAATCCATTTCGAATAACCAACTCACGCCTGCGTGGCGCAGATCGCGAAAATGCAGATCCTCCACACGAACCATCTTTCGCACAGGCTCAAGCAGCCTGCTGGCGGGCGAAGGTTTGGGGCTCTTGGTAGACCAGGACATCCTTTTTCTTGAGGTGGATCTGGACGGGATAGATAAACGTCCAATCGGCCTTTTTCCTTGCTCTGATCGTTGCCATGATTCCCGGTGGTACGAGCATGATTGGCGGAGGCCATTCCGGCTATTTGTCCGGTCTGGGCTATTTCAGGGAGACTCCCGGTGCATCATCCCGGGAGCGTCGATGTTGACCTTGCCCCCTTGGCATAGGCGGTCAGCACTTCTTCACGGGCCGCCATTCGCTTCAGATAACCGGCCACATTGGGCAATGTCTGGATATCCACCTGCAATTGAGCGTGGATGCGCAGCCAGGGATAGATGGCCATGTCGGCAATCGAGTACATCCGAGCAATGAAATCGCGTCCGGCCAAAGCCTTTTCCACTGTGCTGAACAAATGGACGGTTTGTTCCTGATAGCGCGATCTTGCGTACTCGTTGCCTTCGGCCTCTTGATGAATGAAGTGATAGTTCTGCCCGGCCATCGGCCCCAGGCTGCTGATTTGCCAGGCCAGCCAGTGGAGCACCGCATAGCGCTCAGGCCCTACGCACGGTAGGAATCGCAAGTGCTTTTCCGCCAGATATTGAAGGATAGCTCCGGACTCGGGCAGGATCAGCGCCTGATCGTGATCGACCAACAACGGGATCTTTCGGTGGATTGTCAGGCGGGCGAAGTCCGGCTGGTGTTGTTCACCCTGCGCCAGGTTTATCCGACGGATCCGGTAAGGCACGCCAAGCGCCTCTAGCATGATCAGGATCTTGTGACCATTGGCCGTCGGCGCGAAATAAAGTGTGTACATGGATACGGCTCGCAAAAACCAATCAGTGGCGGGAGGGGCAATCGGCGCGGTTGAGCCCGGCCCGTTCCGCCAGGGCTCAGGCAATCGGATAACGCTTGAACAGATCGGTCTGTTCCAGGCGGGCCGCATGGGCATTGATGGCCGGGAAATCGCTGGCCTTGACTACATCGGGCAGCATCAACTGCATGAACGACCAGGCCACCGCACAAGTGACCTCAACCTGGTCTGGGCGCACCCCGTGCGACGCTTGTGCCGCCAATTGTTTGTCCAACTCCGCGCACGCCGCCAGCAACTGCCGGGTGACGCGTTCGACCCAGGGCTGATGAAGCTTTTCCGCCGGTCGAAGATTGTGTTCATAGACGATCTGGACGGTCTTCTCGCATGCCGCCAGCGCCAGCCCCAATGTACTCAAAGCTCTGGCCAGCGCCTGCGGTTGACTTGGCAATAGCTTGCTCCCGGGTGAGCTGAGGGTCTCGAAATAATCGATGATCAGCGTCGAGTCCATCAGTACGGAGCCGTCATCGAGCAGCAGAGTCGGCGCTTTGACCACCGGATTGATCCTCGAAAACTCTTCGAATGTGCTGAACACCGACAGTGGGGCATGTTCGAACTCGATGCCTAGAAGGTCCAGGGATATAGCTACCCGGCGAACGTAAGGTGAATCCAGCATCCCAATGAGTTTCATCGATAGTTTCCTTGATTGATGTTGATCTCTAATGCCGTTGTCTGGCGTTTGAACAGCAGGGGAACGGATACGCCGGGTGCTGCTTCTGTGCCCTGACTGGCTCCAGTTGCAGAAGACCTTCCCCATCAATCAGCGCTAGCCCGACAGACAATTTCACGCGCTCGCCGGGGCCAATCGCGAAGTCGACACCGTCCGCGCTGATCCAATGCTTGCCGCTCACCGCACGCGTGTAGATGTCGTGAGTAAACCGCACCGAAACCCATTGCGCGCTGGTCAGTGAAATCTGCAACCACTGGTGGTCTTCACAGTCAGGATTACCCGTTGTCATTTGCCGTGCTCCCCACGCACCGTCTATGGCTCCATTCCTCTTGCCAGTCGAAGACTTTACCGTCACTTACATTAATGAGAGCCTTGCCACTTATAAATCAGTTTTTTTTTCCACTATTTGTAAGAAATACTTACATGTCGAATATTCCTCCAATCACCTGCCTACGCTGCTTCGAATCGGTTGCAAGGCTGGGGCGCGTCACCGCAGCCGCCAAAGAACTGCATGTCACCCATTCGGCCATCAGCCAGCAGATCAAGGTGTTGGAAGAGATGATCGGCGTCACCCTGTTCGTCCGTGAGGGACGGGGTCTGCGGGTCAGTGAGGACGGACGACTGTATGCCTTGCAGATCCGCGAATGCTTGGGCGGAATCGCCGAAGCCACGCGACTGATCAAGACGCAACCCAAGTCAACGGAACTGGTGGTCGCCGTTCTCCCTTCGTTCGGATTCAGCTGGTTGTTGCCCCGCTTGCCACGTTTCCAGCAATTACAGCCGCATATCAGCGTCCGGCTACAGGCCAATCTGGCGCTATCGGACCTGACGCGGGAATCTGTCGACGTAGGGATCCGCATGGGCAAGGGCGACTGGGACGGGGTGGAGCAGCATCTGCTCTTTCATGACGAGACGTTGGTGGTTGCCGCTCCGCACTTCAACGGCGGGGTGCTACCACAGACCCCTGAAGAGATCATCAGCAGCAACATTGTTTTCAACATGGAATCATGGCAACCGTGGTGTCAAGCGGCCGGGCTGGATAGGGAAGTCCCACGCATCGGCCTGTGCAGCAACGACTCCAACCTGGTGCTTCAAGCCGTGCGCTTAGGCCAGGGGATCGCCCTGGAGCGCCGCAGCCTTGTGCACGACGCGATCCAACGAGGGGAGTTGGTGCAACTCTCCCCCGTGATCGCTCCCTATCCCTACCCGTATTGGCTGGTATTACCCAACCGCGAGCGTTCAGAAACAAAGCAGCAGGTGTTCTCAAGTTGGCTGACACATGAGGTCGCTGAATATCTGAACAAACTGGATCATGGCAGCAAGACGGTCCGATGATGGCCGATTGTTGCCCTTGCCAAGGGGCTGCTAACCGACCCGGAGCGGACGGTCATGGCATTGGGTTCGGTGGGGGCCTTAAGGTGTTCGTCATGAGGTTTTTGGTGGTTATCAGACCGAGCGCCGCCCGCGCGGCGCATCGCGAGCTGGCGCTCGCTCCTACGTTTTTTCGGGCCAATTGTTCCTGAGGATTTTGCACGCGAACGTCTTGGCGCATGGCTGGGTATCGCGTCGTACAAACCAGGCGGGTCTGCCGCTTCGTCCTACCCAGCGGCCGGGCTTTCTCGGCTTCCAACAGGTAGCGATCAATCATGGCCTTGATTGCGTGCCATCCACGGTTGGCCCGCTCGATGGCACCATGCTCTGCCAACTCTGTCTCTCGTCGCTTCGCCCAAGCCTGCGCTGCCTGCTTACGGGCGAACGTCTGGGCTTCTTGGTAGACTAGGACACCTTTTTCTTGAGGCGGATCTGGACGGTATAGCTGACCGTTCCATCGGCCTTTTTCCTTGCTCTGATTGTTACCATGATTTCCGGGGGTACAAGCGTGAATGGCGGTGCTACATCACACCACTGTCTCACCAAAAAACCCGAAAAGTGGTACATAAATGCGTAGACCAGAATGCCCCTAGAATTAGCTTCAAAGCCACAAACCACGCGCCCTGAGCCGTCACGCCGCTTCAGCGTTGCACCGATGATGGACTGGACAGACAGACATTGCCGGTTCTTCCTGCGCCTGCTCTCCCGGCAAACCCTGCTCTACACCGAAATGGTCACCACCGGTGCCCTGCTGCACAACGACGCCCACCGTTTCCTGCGCCACGATGCCTCTGAGCACCCGTTGGCCCTGCAACTGGGCGGCAGTGTGCCGGCCGACCTGGCCGCATGTGCGCGCCTGGCTGAAGAAGCGGGCTACGATGAGGTCAACCTCAACGTTGGCTGCCCAAGCGACCGGGTGCAGAACAACATGATCGGCGCGTGCCTGATGGCTCACCCGGCGCTGGTGGCCGACTGCGTGAAGGCCATGCGTGATGCCGTATCGACGCCTGTCACGGTGAAGCACCGCATTGGTATCAACGGCCGTGACAGCTACGCCGAACTGAGCGACTTCGTCGGCCAGGTGCGTGAGGCCGGCTGCCGGAGTTTTACCGTGCATGCACGCATCGCGATTCTGGAAGGGCTGTCGCCGAAAGAGAACCGCGAGATCCCGCCGCTGCGCTATGACATCGCAGCGCAGTTGAAGAGGGACTTCCCGGACCTGGAGATCGTGCTCAACGGCGGGATCAAGACCCTGGACGAATGCCAGGCACACCTTGAAACCTTCGATGGCGTGATGCTGGGGCGCGAGGCGTATCACAACCCTTATCTGCTGGCCGAGGTGGACCAGCAACTGTTTGGCAGCGATGCGCCGGTGGTCAGCCGTAGCGAGGCATTGGCGCAACTGCGGCCTTACATCGTGGCGCATATGGAAAGCGGCGGTGCGATGCACCACGTTACCCGGCATATTCTGGGGCTGGCCCAAGGATTCAAAGGGGCGCGGCGCTTCCGCCAGCTGCTGTCGGCTGACATTCACAAGGCGGCTGAACCCTTGGCGGTGTTTGACCAGGCCGTGGAGTTGTTGCAGGGGCGATGACCTCAGAGGGAGGGAACCTCGGGCTTGCTTGCGACTCGAATCTTCACCTTTCCTACAGCCCTGTGCGGACCAGCGGGTCCGCAGGGTTTCGGCGGCCCTTGAGCGGCTGCCGGGGCTCGGGTAATGTCGAGTAAATGCACAGGACAGAGCACGCCCATGACCTCCAAGCTGGAACAACTCAAGCAGTTCACCACCGTGGTCGCCGACACCGGGGACCTGGACGCCATCACCCGCCTGAAGCCGGTCGATGCCACCACCAACCCGTCGCTGCTGTTAAAGGCTGCTGCCATCCCGGGCTACGCCGACCTGCTGAAACAGGTGAAGGCCGACGCCAAGGGTGATGTCGACCTGGCCTGCGACAAGTTTGCGGTGGCCGTGGGCTCGGGCATTCTCAAGGTCATCCCGGGGCGTATCTCCACCGAGGTGGATGCACGCCTGTCGTTCGATGAGCCAGCGCTGCTGAACAAGGCTCGTCAGCTGATTGCGCTGTACGAGGCGGCCGGAGTGCCAAAAGAGCGTGTGCTGATCAAGCTGGCCTCCACCTGGGAAGGCATTCGCGCCGCCGAGAAGCTGGAGAAAGAAGGCATCCAGACCAACCTGACCCTGCTGTTCTCCTTCGCCCAGGCCCAGGCTTGCGCCGATGCCGGGGTGTTTTTGATTTCGCCGTTCGTGGGCCGTATCTACGACTGGTACAAGAAGAGCACCGGCCAGGAATACGTGGGCGCCGAGGACCCGGGCGTGCAGTCGGTCACGCGCATCTACAACTACTACAAGGCCAATGGTTACAACACCGTGGTCATGGGTGCCAGCTTCCGCAATATCGGCCAGATCGAACAACTGGCCGGCTGCGACCGCCTGACCATCAGCCCCGAGCTGCTGCAGCAGCTCAGTGATGACCAAGGTGAGTTGCCGCAGGTGCTGAAACCGGGCAACGCCGGTGAAGCCAAGCAGCACCTGAACGAAAGCCAGTTCCGCTGGGCGATGAACGAAGACGCCATGGGCACCGAGAAACTGGCCGAAGGTATCCGCCAGTTTGCGCGGGACCAGGAAAAGCTGGAGAAGTTGATGGCTGAAAAGGCCTGATACAGTTCGGGTTTGCCCGACGGGCGGGAAGAGCTCAGTATTTTCCGCCCGTTTTGTTTGCCACGCCTTAGTTGTGTATTGAATTCTCGGGCCTGTTCGCGGGCAAGCCCGCTCCTACACCGATCGAGGTGAGGGCGGGCTTGCCCGCGAACAGGCCGCCATAGCCACCCGAGCTGTCGATGACCTCCCCTAACCCGTTGCCCCTCGTTCTCGCCGGCCCGGTACTGCGCCGCCTGGAACCCCAGCGTCTGGCCGTCTGGCTGGTCACTACCCAACCGCTGCAGCCCGAGTTCGTCTGCCTGGCAAGCGAGGCCCAAGTCGATTGCCAGGTGGTGCCGATTGGCCGGCATGCCTACGTTCACCTGCTGGACATCCAATTCGCCAGCCCCCTGCCCTGCAACCAGCTGCTCGACTACGACCTGCTGATCAACGGCCAGGGTATCGCCGACTGGGCCCCACACCTGCTCTACCCCGGCAACCCACGCCCGAGCCTGGTGCTGCATGAGCGCCTCGACCACTTGCTGCACGGCTCCTGCCGCAAGCCGCACCACCCTGCGGCCGATGGCCTGCTGTGCGCCGACCGCCTGCTGCAGGCGTGCAAGAGGCCCGAAGACCGCCCCGCCGTGCTATTGATGACGGGCGACCAGGTTTACGCCGACGATGTTGCTGGCCCCATGTTGCGCGCCATTCATAGCCTGATCTCGCGCCTGGGCCTGTTCGACGAGCAACTGGAGGGTGCGGTGGTAGCCGACAGCCAGGCGCTGTACCAGCACCCGGCCAGCTACTACCACCGCGCCGACCTGCTGCCGGCGCTGGAGCGCAACGACACCCTGCGCGAGCGCTTTTTCGGCGGCAAGCGCAAGCCGATCTTCTCGTCCAGCAACGCCGACAACCATCTGGTGACCTTGGCCGAAGTCATGGCCATGTACCTGTTGGTGTGGTCGCCGGTGCCTTGGCAGCTGGTGGACCTGGGCATCCCCAGCGGGCTCAGCGACGAGCATCAAGCCCGATACCGGCATGAGCTGCCGCTGATTCAGGGGTTTGCCGACAATCTAGGTCAGGTGGCACGGGTGATGGCCCACCTGCCCTGCCTGATGATCTTCGACGACCACGACATCACCGACGACTGGAACCTCTCGGCGCAGTGGGAGGAAACGGCCTACGGCCACCCATTTTCGCGAAGGATCATTGGCAACGCCTTGCTCGGCTACCTGCTCTGCCAGGCCTGGGGCAACAACCCGGACGATTGCAATCCGCTGATCAAACAGTGCCAGGTGCTGACCCGCCAGAACCAGGATGAGCTGATTGGCGAGCTGCTGCGCTTCCAGGGTTGGCAGTTCAGCCTGCCTACAGAACCACCACTGCTGGTCCTGGACACCCGTACGCGGCGCTGGCGCAGCGAAAGCAACCTGGCCAAGCCGTCCGGCCTGCTGGACTGGGAAGCGCTGAGTGAATTGCAGCAAGCACTGCTCGATCATCCCTCGGCGGTTATCGTGTCACCTGCGCCGATTTTCGGGGTGAAGCTGATTGAAACGGTGCAGAAGGTGTTCAGCTGGCTGGGCTACCCGCTGCTGGTGGATGCCGAGAACTGGATGGCCCACCGCGGTGCAGCACAGGTCATCCTCAATATCTTCCGCCACTCGCGCACACCGGGGCACTACGTGGTGCTGTCGGGGGATGTGCATTACTCGTTCGTGTATGAGGTGCTGATTCGCCACCGCCAGCGCAGCCCGCACTTGTGGCAGGTGACCAGTAGCGGGATCAAGAACGAGTTCCCTCGGCGTTTGCTGGATGTACTCGACCGGCTCAACCGCTGGTTGTACGCGCCGCGTTCACCACTGAATTGGTTTACCAAGCGCCGGGAGATGGAAGTGGTGCCGCGCACGCCGAACCATAGCAAGGCGGGGGAACGGTTGTGGAATGGTGCGGGGCTGGGACAGGTGTTCTTTGATGAACAGGGGCGGCCGGCGCGGGTGTATCAGCTGGATGCAGGCGGGAATGAAGCGACTGAGTTCGTTGGCAGAAAATAGATAAAGCGAAAAATCGGCTGCCTTTACTGGCCCTTTCGCGGGCAAACCCGCAGATGGGCCGGCACAGGCTATAGATCAGCCCCGCTCCAGCGCATTGACCAGGTCATGGAAGGCTTCGCGGTTGGAGTCATTCAGGCCCATGAGGATCTTGTGCGCCTCCAGCACCTTGGAACGCACCACCTCTTCACTCTGGTCCTGCGACGGCAGGTCGGTCAGGCATTCGGGGCAGGGAATCGGCCGATCGACGATGTTGAACACCTGATCGAAGCCCATCGACTGCAATAACCGTGAAATGTCTGGATTGGTAGTCACCACAGTCGGCAGCAGACCCACCTTCTGCCGCGACAGGATCGACAGCTTTGCCAGAAGGCCCAGCGTGGTGCTGTCGATACTCTCGGTTTCAGTCAGGTCGATGACAATCGCCGAGAAGTTCAGCGCAGTGAAAATCTTCTCGATCGTCGCATCCAGCGCCGAACACAGGGTCAGGCGCACTTCACCAACGAATTTCAGTACGAAGGTACCGCTCTGCTCGGCGAACTGAATTCTACCGGTACTCATTGAAGG
Source organism: Pseudomonas putida (assembly GCA_041879295.1). Taxonomy (NCBI): domain Bacteria; kingdom Pseudomonadati; phylum Pseudomonadota; class Gammaproteobacteria; order Pseudomonadales; family Pseudomonadaceae; genus Pseudomonas; species Pseudomonas putida. Next base: position 3,900,489 of record CP047152.1, read on the forward strand.
TTCCTGCTCAACACCAATAGGGCGATATCATCCGGCATCTCCCCAAGCGTAGCCAATCCAAATCGTTGACGCAGCCCATCCAGACTGCCACCTGCTGCCTTGACGATCTCCGGCAAGGCGGCTTCTTTATCTTTGAGCGTATCACCCGGCAAAAGGTCCAGAATGCCATCGGACATCAGGCTGAGGCTGAACTGCGGGGGCAGTTCCACCACCAGGTCCTGGTAGGTGGCCTCATCGAACAGCCCTACCGGCAGGCCACGGCCTTCCAGGTAGCGGGTGTGCTCGGGGGTGTACAGCACCGGCAGCGGTAGATGGCCGCCAACGGCGTAGGTCAGCAGGCCGGTGTCTTCGTCAATCACCCCGCCCACCATCGTCACATGCTTGCCCAGCTTGCAGTTGATCAACCCACGGTTGATATGGCTAAGCACCTGCGAAGGTTTGAACTCGCGCATCTTGCCGCCACGTTTGAATTCGAACAACAGCCGCGTGGTCATGAACTTCAGCAGGACGGTGACGAACGCTGATGATGCACCGTGCCCGGAAACATCGGCGAGGTAGAAGGCGATACGCCGTTCGTCCACGCGGAAGTAATCGGCAAAGTCACCCGACAGATACAGCGACGGGATGATCTGATGCTCGAAAGCAAACTCGCCGGCTACCCAGGGGCTTTCCGGCAACATGTTCATCTGCACCTGGCGACCGGCGGTCTGGTCCTCCTGCAGCAGGTGCAGGCTGGCCTCCAGTTCGCGGTTGGCGGCTTCGAGCTTGTCGCGGTAGCGCTGGTTTTCCAGCACAAGGCGCGAGCGGTCGAGGGCGCGGCGCACCGAATGCTCGAGTACGGCCAGGTCTTCCAGCGGCTTGATGAGGTAGTCGGCGGCGCCCAGGCGCAACGCTTCCACCGCATCACTCATGACGCCGGCACCGGACACCACGATCACCGGCAACTGCGGCGCACGCTCGCTGACCTGACGGATCAGTTCGAGGCCGCCCATCTGCGGCATGCGCAGATCGCAGATCACGAGGTCGGGCTGGTGTTCTTCGAAGACCTGAAGCCCCTGCTGGCCATTACCGGCCTGGAGGACGCTGAAACCACTGTCTTCAAGGTAGGCGGCGAGGCTAGCACGGACCACGTCGTCGTCATCGATGATCAGCAGCGTTGCACTGGTTTTCTGCATGTGGGCGAACGGCGCCGATTTAGGTTGGTGCAGCGGTGTCGGCAAGGCAGACGGCCAGCTACGGGAATTCTTTATGGTCACACTCTACTTGAGTTGTAGGACAAGAACACCTGCCCGGCAACTGTTCAGAGGTACCTTGTAAGGCGCAGACGGTACTCCCATCCGGCAGGGGTTTCAAGCATGCAGGGGTCGACCTCGCTGCTCTTTACAGGGCAAATCACCGGGAGTTATAAGAAAGTCGACCAGCGCAACCCGACGGGAAGGATGCAGCATGCCTCACACGCCCTCCAGCCACAGCGAGAAACGCGACTTCATTCGTATGCGCATCGACACCGAGATCAGCCTTTTGCACGAAGGCCAGGTGATTGCGGCGGTGTGCCTGGACCTGTCCAGCGGCGGCATGCAGGTACAGGCGCCGCAGCATTTTTTGGTGGGTGATCGCATAGAGGTGCGGATCGACTCCGACCATCCGGCACTGAAGGGATTGCACGCCAGCACCGAAGTGGTGTGGATTGCCGACCAGCCGGGCGGGCAGCAGAAGTTCGGGCTGCGGATTCTGGCCATGCATTGAACAAGGGGCCGCATTGCGGCCCCAGGTTCACAGATCAGAAGTCGTCTTCGACCTCGCCATCCTTCACCTTGAACTCGCGGTTCTGCAGGTAGGCGTTACGAATGAAGATGTACTTGTCACCCTGAATCAGCTTTTCGGCCGAGAGCAGGCTGGCGCGGGTGTCGATCACGTCCAGCGCGAAGATCGAGTTGCGCGTAGGCACGTGGTCGATGTAGCGATAGGGTTTGGTGTAGGTGTCCGGATACTTGGCCACGCCGTCACGCACGGTGCTTGGGCCCAGCAGCGGGATGACCACATACGGCCCGCTCGGCACACCCCAGTAGCCCAAGGTCTGGCCAAAGTCTTCGTCATTGCGCTGCAGGCCCATCTTGGTACCCACATCGAAGAAGCCACCCAGGCCGAAGGTGGTGTTGACGATCAACCGCGCCGTATCCACGCCTGCCGCATGCGGCTTGAGCTGCAGCAAGTCGTTGGCCAGGTTGGTCACGTCACCCAGGTTGCGAAAGATGTTGTGGATGCCATCTTCGAGGAACTGTGGAGTGACCGCCTGGTAGCCCTTGGCCAATGGTTTGAGGGCATAGGTGTCGAGGGTATCGTTGAAGCGGAAGATCGGGCGGTTGACCGCTTCCCAGGGATCTTCCTCGGTGGCGGCCTGAGTGGCAGCCACGGGCGCCAGCAGCATGCTGGCGCAGACACAGGCCTGGGTGACTCGTTCGATCACACTGGCACCGATCCTACGCATAGGTGTTTCTCCATCGAATTTCTCGGCCGCAAGCGCAACAGTTCGCGCTGCTATCAAGGCGGCAGTATAGAGACTTGCGGGCTGATAAACAGCCTTACACATTTTTGCTCAATATTTTGTGAACAACTGTTGCACAGAGGCCGTTGTCACAGGACGGTAACAATCAACGCATAGCCTTCGAACCATTTGGGGGAAGTTGCCATGGACACTGCGCCCGCCTTCACTGCTGTACTGTTCGGCTTGCGCGGCTGCCTGGTGCAGGCCGCCAATGGCGCTCCCTCACCCGCCCCCGGCGCCCTGGCCACCCTTGCCAGCCTGCGTCAGCGCCAAGTGCCGTGCATCTGGCTGGATGACCTCAATACCACGCAAAGCGAGCACCTGGCCCATGTACTACCCGACTGGCTGCCAGGGCATTCAGTCAATGGTGTGCACTGGCCAGCGCCAAACGCTTGCTGGCAGGCACTGATGGCGCTGGATAGCGAACGCCTGGATGGCTGCGTATTGGTCAGCGGCGACCCACGCCTGCTGCAGTCTGGCCTTAACGCCGGCCTGTGGACGGTAGGCCTGGCCGCCTGCAGCCCGCTATGCGACCGCACTTCTGCGCAATGGCAAGCCATGAGCCCGCAAGAGCAGGACCTGGCGCGCAGCAAGGCGACGCTGGCGCTGTTCAGCCTTGGCGTGCACTCGGTGATCGACCATCTGGAAGCGCTGGACACCTGCCTGCAGGACATCGCCCAGCGCCGACGCAAGGGTGAAAAACCCTGATACAGCACCCTTGACGCGGATCATGCAAATCGGCAGCAGGTAGATTACCCTGAAGGCAGGCCAGAACCTTTGCCACGTCGCCGAGGTCCATGGCTTGCCAAGCCATTGATGGAGAATAGCCAATGCCTGCCCGCGAATTGCAAGAGCGCCTGAACAGCTTGCGCGAGCAACTGGACCGCAACGTACCGCTTTCGGAAGAAGAGCTGGCCGCCCTGCACGAAGAGGCGCGCCAGATCGAGGCGCAACTGAAACTTGAGGAAGCCACGCCAGACAACAACCTGGTGGACGGCGTGAACCTTGCGATCGAACGCTTCGAGGCCGACCACCCCGACCTCACAGCCACCCTGCGCAGCATAGCCAACTCGCTGCACAGCATGGGGATCTGAAATAGCGGGGGGCCGCAAAGCGGCCCCCTGTATTACTGCCGAACCAGGCGCTTGTTATCCGGGCTGATCGCCCCGGTGCTGCGGTACGGGTTGATGTCCAGCCCACCGCGGCGCACATAGCGCGCATAGACCGTCAGGTGCTCCGGCTGCAGCAGATTCTTCAAGTCCAGGTAAATCCGTTCCACGCACTGCTCATGGAAGTCGGCATGCTGGCGGAAGCTGATCAGATAGGTCAGCAGGCTGGCATGATCCAGCGCCCTGCCCTTGTACTCGACCACCACGCTGCCCCAATCCGGCTGGCCGGTGACCGGGCAGTTGGACTTCAGCAGATGGCTGTGCAGGGTTTCTTCCACCACCCGCTCCGGGTTGCAGCGCAACAGTTCTGGCTGCGGCTGCTCGTAGTTGCTGATGGCCACGTCCAGTGCATCGATGCACTGCCCCGGTAAAGCCACCACACCCTGGGCTTCAACCTCGGCCAACGTGCGAACCCTCACCCCCACCGGCTTGCCGGCAGCGGCGGACAGGTCTTTTTGCAGGCATGCCTGCAACTCGCCCAGCGAGGCGAACACCGTCTGGTTCAGCGAGTTGAGGTACAGCTTGAATGACTTGGACTCAATGATGTTTGGCGAATCAGCCGGGATGGCGAACTCGCCGATCGCCACCACCGGCTTGCCCGAAGGCAGCAGCCAGCTCAGCTCGAAGCAGTTCCAGTAATCCACCCCCTGCCAAGGCAAGGTCTGTGCAGTAACGCCCAGCTCGGCCCACTTGGCAGTACGCGGGATCGGGAACAGCTGTTCCGGGGAGTAGGTGGCGATGTATTCGCTGGACTTGCCCAGCGGGGAATGTTCGGCAGCGGGATGCATGGAAACTGACCTAGAGGTTCGAAATTGCCTCTAGTCTACCGGTTTTGCACCCCGCCTTGCAGGGCCAGTCACTCAATGGTCAATGTCCCGACCATACCCGCCTGGTAATGCCCCGGCACGTTACAGGCAAACTCGATGGGCGCCGATTGGCGGAAGGTCCAGGTCAGCTCGGCGCGCTGGCCGGGCATGACCATCACAGTGTTGCCACCCCCGTGACCATGGCCGTCACCGTGGCCCATCATTTGGCCGTGGTTCATCATCTTGCCGTGATCCATGCCGTCGTGGTTCATGGCCTCGGTGAACATCTTGCCTTGCATGGCGACCATTTCCTTCTGGTGTTCGGCATGCATGGCCTTGTCGCCCAGATTGAATTCGTGAGGCAGCTTGCCCTCGTTGACCAGCACGAAGCGCACCGTCTCGCCGGCTTTTACCTGCAGGCTTTTTGGCTCGAAGGCGATGTCCTTGAGCACCACGTTGACCGTACGGGTGGCCTTGGCCGCCGGGGCAGGCTCGCCGAAGGCGAAGGTCTGCGCCTGGCCAGCAAAAGCCGGCAAGCTGCCCAAAGCAAGGGTGGCGGCAATGAACAGGTGTTTCATGATGACTCCGGGGTTACACAATCGGGATGAAGCCACATTAGCCGGGGGCGACTGGCAGCTACCTGACAGGCACATTACAACTTTGTCAGCTTGGGCGAGCGGGCACATCGTCACGTATCATTTCAGCCATCACATTGCCCCTGTGCTAGCAGGGTAAAACAACGCCCATTGGCTACGCTAACTTTCAGATTATGGACAGTGCATGAAACTGCTGATCGTCGAAGACCAGGCCCGCACCGGCCAGTACCTGAGCCAAGGCCTGAGCGAGGCCGGCTTTGCCACCGAGTTGGCTACCGATGGCGAAACCGGCCAGTTCCTCGCCCTGACCGGCGACCACGACCTGCTGATCCTCGACGTGATGCTGCCCGGCCGCGACGGCTGGCAGATCCTTCAGGCCGTGCGCCAGGCTGGCCTGGATACGCCGGTGCTGTTCCTGACCGCCCGCGACGCCGTCGAGGATCGCGTGCATGGTCTGGAACTGGGCGCCGACGATTATCTGGTCAAGCCATTCGCCTTTTCCGAACTGCTGGCCCGGGTACGCAGCCTGCTGCGCCGTGGCACCAGCCCGAGCCAGGACACTACCTTAAGCCTGGCCGACCTGCGCCTGGACCTGATTCGCCGCCGCGCCGAGCGCGCCGGGCTGCGCATCGACCTGACCGCCAAGGAGTTTTCACTCCTTGAACTGCTGCTGCGCCGCCAGGGCGAGGTGCTGCCAAAATCGCTGATCGCCTCGCAAGTGTGGGACATGAACTTCGACAGCGACACCAACGTGATCGAAGTGGCTATCCGTCGCCTGCGCCTGAAGATCGACGACCCGCACCCCAACAAGCTGATCCACACCGTACGCGGCATGGGTTACGTACTTGAAGAGCGCACCGAGTGATGCGCCGGATTTCCCTCGGCAGCCGCCTGGCCCTGCTGTTCGCCGCCTGCACCGCCACCGTCTCGCTGGGCGCCGGCCTGTTATTCAGCCGGGCCAGCGCGCAGCACTTCATCGAGCTCGACCAACAACTGCTGGACTCGCGCCTGTCATTGTTCCGTACGCAACTGGCTGGCGTCAGCACGGCTGATGAGCTTCTGGCTCGCCTGCCTGCCCTGCACGATGAACTGAGCCACCAGGCCGACCTGGCCCTGCGTATCAGCGCCAGCAATGGCGCCACCTGGTTCGAAAGCCGCAGCGGGCTGCCGCAAGCAGCACTGAACACCGGGCTGACCACCCTGCATACACAAGGCATCGACTACCGCAGCCTGTCCGTACCCCTGACGCCGGGCACCATGCAGTCGCCGCAACTGACCCTGTACCTCGACATCACCCACCATCAGCACTTCCTCCAAGGCATGCAACGGCTGATCTGGCTGACGGTCGGCCTGTCGGCGCTAACCACCGCACTACTGGGTGCCTGGGCCGCCCGCAGCGGCCTGCGCCCATTGCGGCAGATGGGCCAGGTGGCCGCCAGCGTGTCAGCGCGCTCCCTCACCACCCGTCTGCCGGTGGCGCAGATGCCCGAAGAACTGGCCGAGCTGGCCAGCAGCATGAACGCGATGCTGCAGCGCCTGGACGATGCCTTCCAGCGCCTGTCAGCGTTTTCGGCCGATATCGCCCACGAGTTACGTACGCCGCTGTCCAACCTGCTGACCCACACCCAGGTCACCCTCACCCGCCCACGCAGCCTCGAAGAATACCGCGAGGCGCTGCATGGCAATCTGGAAGAGCTGCAATGGATGGCGCAGATGATCAACGACATGCTGTTTCTGGCCAAGGCCGACCACGGCCTGCTGGTACCGGGGCACGCGCCTTTGGCGCTGCATGACGAGGTGGATGCGCTGCTGGAATACTACGCGCCACTGGCCGAAGACAGCGACGTGCAGATGCTGCGCGAGGGTGAAGCCGTGCTGCTGGGTGACCAGCACATGCTGCGCCGGGCGCTGTCCAACCTGCTGGACAACGCCATGCGCTTCACCCCGGCAGGAGGACAGATAAAGGTGACCCTGGGGCCGGGGCCGACGATCAACGTGGCCAATACCGGGCTGGCTATCGACCCGACGGCGCTACCACGGCTGTTCGACCGGTTTTACCGGGTGGACCCGGCTCGGCGGGAAGGCTGCAGCGAGCATGCGGGGCTGGGCCTGGCGATTACCCGGTCGATCGTGCAGGCCCATGGCGGATGCATACGGGCGGAGTGCGACGGTGGGTGGACCCGATTCGTGATCGACTTCACTCAAGCTCGGTAACCCTGGGGCGCTTGACGCCCCCAGGATCTCAGGCAAACATCAAACCGCCAGGCCAATCGCCGGCTGCACCTGCGACGCCCGGTAGGCCGGGTAAATGGTCGCCAGGAAACTCATCACCAGGCCGGCGGTGCAGATGATCGCCACATCCCCCCACTGTAATTGCGACGGCAAGCTGCTGACGAAATACACATCCGACGTGAAGATGTGCTGCCCGCTCACCCGCTCCAGCCAACCGACAATCTGGCTGACATTGAACGCCGCAATCACGCCCAATACGCCACCAATCAGCGTGCCGACAATGCCGATCAGGCTGCCCTGGACCATGAACGTGCCCATGATCTGCGCCGGCGTGGCGCCCAAGGTACGCAGGATGGCAATGTCCGGCCCCTTGTCGTTCACCACCATCACCAGGGTGGCGATGATATTGAACGCCGCCACCGCGATGATCATCATCAGCAGCAGACCGATCATGGTCTTTTCCATCTTCATGGCGCTGAACAGGCTGCCCTGGGTATGCGACCAGTCATCGGCGCGGTAGGCGTCGCCAAGCCCGGCGGCAATCGCCTTGGACACCTGCGGAGCGGCATACAGGTCGTGCAGCTTCAGGCGCACACCTTGCACCTGGCCCGGCGCCCAGCGTTGCATCTCGGCAGCATCAGCGACATGGATATAGGCCTGCGAGCCATCCAGCTCGGCGCCGACCTTGAAGATGCCGACCACGGTGAGGCGCTGCATGCGCGGGGTGATGCCACCCGGTTCCTTGCTGATTTCCGGCACGATCAAGGTCAGCTTGTCGCCGGTGTTCAGGCGGAAGCGCCGTGCGGTCAGCTCGCCGATGACCACGCCAAACTCACCTGGCTGCAAGTCCTGCAGGCGGCCCTGGACAATGTGCTGGCCAACGATGGAAACCTTGCCCTCCTCGGCCGGGTCGATACCCCCCACCTGGATCGGCTGCATGGCGCCCTTGTATGACAGCATGCCTTCCATCTCGGTAATCGGCGCCACAGCCATCACCGCCGGATTCTTCGTGGCTGCGTCGGCCACCTTGTGCCAATCGTCCAGCGGCTGCACACCCAGGATGGCGGCATGCGGCACCAGGCCGAGAATGCGCGAGCTCATTTCGCGCTGGAAGCCGTTCATCACCGACAGCACCACGATCATCGCCAGCACGCCCAGCGACAGGCCGATCATCGAAGTCATCGAGATGAACGAAATGAAGTGGTTGCGACGCTTGGCTCGGGTGTAGCGCGCACCGATAAAGATGGGCAAGGGTCTGAACATGTACGAAATCACCCAATGAAAACAGGAAAACGGGGCAGCACTTGCCACCCCGACAGTCGATCAGATTGCCACCAGGTGGCCATCGTCGAGCTTCAACACGCGGTCCATCTGCCGCGCCAGGTTGAGGTCGTGGGTGACCACCAGGAATGCCGTGCGCGAGGCACCGGACAGCTCCTGCATCAGCTCCTGGATGCCTTGGGCGGTATGGTGGTCGAGGTTGCCGGTCGGCTCGTCGAGCATCACCAGGCCGGGGCGGTTGACCAGCGCCCGGGCAATCGCCACGCGCTGGCGCTCACCGCCGGACAGCTCGGCCGGCTTGTGGTTCAAGCGGTGGCCCAGGCCTACCCGCTTGAGCAGCGCCTCGGCACGCTCCCGGGCCTCGGGGATGGGCGTTCGGCCGATCAGCAGCGGCATGCACACGTTCTCGATGGCGGTGAATTCCGGCAGCAGGTGGTGAAACTGGTAGACAAAGCCCAACTCACGGTTGCGCAGCAGGCCACGGGCACGCTCGCCCAGTGCCGACAGCTCTTCGCCCGCCAGCCATACGCTGCCCTGGGTCGGCCGGTCGAGGCCGCCCAGCAGGTTGAGCAAGGTACTCTTGCCTGAGCCGGAACTGCCGACGATGGCGACCCGCTCACCGGCTTGCAGCTCCAGGTTGAGCCCGGACAGCACCTGCACCGACTCCGGGCCCTCGTCGTAGGACTTGCCCAGGTTGCGGCAACTCAGAACGGCTTTATCACTCATGCGCGACTCACTCATAACGTAGCGCCTCTGCAGGCTGGGTGCGGGCCGCACGCCAGGCCGGATACAGGGTGGCGAAGAAACTCAGGACCAGTGCCGCACCGCAGACCATGTACACGTCCTGGGCCAGGATCTGCGACGGCAGGTAATCGATGAAGTACACGTCGGCGTTGAGGAACTTGTGCCCGATCAGTTTCTCGATGCCGGCGATCGCGGCGCTCACGTTCAGCGCCGCGAAGATCCCGACCACGGCGCCGATCAGGGTACCGATCACCCCGATCACCGTGCCCTGGACCATGAAGATGAGCATGATCTGCCCGGGCGTGGCGCCCAGGGTGCGCAGGATGGCGATGTCGCCGCGCTTGTCGTTGACCACCATCACCAGGGTGGAAATGATGTTGAACGCTGCCACCGCCACGATCAGCAGCAACAGCAGGCCGATCATGGCCTTTTCCATACGGATCGCCTGGTACAGGTTGCCGTGGGTACGGGTCCAGTCACGGCTATAGAATTCCTGGTCGCCCAGCTGCTGGGCGATGCTCCAGGCTACGCGCGGCGCCTGGAACAGGTCGTCGAACTTCAGGCGCAGGCCCTGGACCTGGTCGGGCTTCCAGCGGTGCAGGCGGGACAGGTCGCTGATGTTGGTCAGGCCCAGGTAGCCGTCGATCTCGCCCGCGCCAACGTGGAAAGTGCCAACCACGGTAAAGCGCTTCATGCGCGGGAACATGCCGGCAGGGGTCACGCTGACCTCGGGGGCGACGAAGGTGAGCTTGTCGCCGATGGCAACGCCCAGCTTGGCCGCTGCCTTGTCGCCGATCATGATGCCCCACTCGCCCGGCGCCAACTGGTCCAGGCGGCCTTGCAGGACGAAGTTGTCAATGATTGACACCTCGCGCTCGCGAGCGGGGTCGATGCCGTTGAGCAGCACCTTCTGCACCTTGCCATCATGGGTCAGCAGGCCCTGCATCTGGGTGAACGGCGCAACCGCTACCACCTGCGGATTCTGCTTTACTTGTTGGGCAAGGGCCTGCCAGTCGGCAATGGGTTGGCCGCTCTCCAGCGTGGCATGGGGAATCATGCCCAACACGCGGGTGCGCATCTCGTGATCGAAACCGTTCATCACCGACAGCACCACGATCATCACCACCACGCCCAGGGCGAGGCCGATCATCGAGGTCAGGGAAATGAACGAGACGAAGTGATTGCGACGTTTGGCACGGGTATAACGCGTGCCGATGAATGCGAAAAGAGGTCTGAACATGTCGGGGCTTGTTCGGATGAAAGGGAACGTCCTTGTGGCGAGGCGCCTACGGCGGCTTTACACTCGGACCACCGCCGCTACCTTGGGTTCGCCATGACGACATTAGACGAAGAAGATCGCCGCGAATACTACCGCATCGAAGATCGGATCGCACTTCAAATAAACCCCCTTAGCGCGGCCGAAGCCCTCGAGCCAGATGTGTTGCAAGATGATTCACCGCTGTTCAACCTGCTCAGCGAACTGCACTTGTCCGACTTCGAGTCGCAACACCTGTTGCGCCAGCTGAGCGACAAGGACCGCACGCTCGCCGCCTTCCTGCGGGCACAGAACAAGCGCCTCGACTTGCTTAGCGCGGTGGTTGCGCAAACCCTGCTTGGCGAGGTCGGCGAGCCAGTACCGGTGGTCATTTCCGAAGGCGGCATCGAATCCGTCCAAGCCACACGGATTGACCCGGGTACACGAGTGAAGGTGAAAATGGTGCTGATGCCGCGTGCCCATGGCCTGCTGCTGCGCGGCAAGGTCAGCCATTGCGACCCACGCCCGGAAGGCGGCTTCGAGGTCGGCACCGAGTTCATCGACATGACCGACGCCCAACGACAACTGCTGGCCCGTTACATCCTGCAGCGCCAGCAACAGCAACGGCGCCAGCAGCTGGAACTGAACGACCCTGCCTCCTGAGCCAATTTCCCCCTGATTTGAAGGAACGAACGTGACCCTGATCTACGGCCATCGCGGCGCCAAGGGCGAAGCACCCGAGAACACCCTGAAAAGCTTTCAGCAATGCCTGTCCCATGGCGTGACCCGCTGCGAGCTGGACCTGCACCTGTCAGCCGACAACGAACTGATGGTCATCCACGACGCCACCCTCAAGCGCACCACTGGCCGTCGCGGCAAAGTGGTCGAGCACCCGGCCGCCGACCTGGTCAAGATCGATGCCCGCAAAGGCGGCCCGGGCCATGTGCAGCCCTGCCCGATCCCGAAGCTGGAAGAGCTGTTCGAAAAATGCCCGTTCGAGCACTGGCAGCTGGAAGTGAAAAGCGCCTCGCGCACCCGCGCGGCCACCACTGTCCTGGCGATCCGTGAACTGGCCCAGCAATATGGCTTGCTGGACAAGGTGACCATCACCTCCAGTTCACGCGAGGTACTGGGCGCCGCCCTGGAACTGGTGCCGGACGTGAAACGCGGGCTGGTGGCCGAATACGCCTGGCTCGACCCGCTGAAGGTGGCACATAACTATGGCTGCGAGCTGCTGGCATTGAACTGGACACTGTGCACCCCCGAGCGCCTGCTCAAAGCACAGGGCCAGGGTTTGCATGTGTCGGTGTGGACGGTCAACGAGCCGGCACTGATGCGCCGGCTGGCTGACTTTGGTGTGGACAGCCTGATTACAGACTTTCCCGGTTTGGCCAAGACCACCCTCGGGTAGGGTTGAAATCGGTCTCTCCGACCGGCTCAGGCCACCGGTCGGAGCCGCTCAAAAAAGCCGGTTCAGGCCGTCATAGGCAGCTACCCGATAGGCTTCGGCCATGGTCGGGTAGTTGAACGTGGTGTTGACGAAGTACTTCAGGTTGTTGTGCTCACCTGGCTGGTTCATGATCGCCTGGCCAATGTGGACAATTTCCGAAGCCTGATAGCCGAAGCAATGCACACCGAGGATTTCCAGGGTTTCGCGGTGGAACAGGATCTTCAGCATGCCCTGCGGCTCGCCGGCGATCTGCGCACGCGCCATGCCTTTGAAGAAGGCCTTGCCCACTTCGTACGGCACTTTGGCCTGGGTCAGCTCCTGCTCGTTCTTGCCGATCGAGCTGATCTCCGGAATGGTGTAGATACCGGTCGGCACGTCGTTGACGAAGCGCCAGCTGCCATTGTCGACAATGCTGCCAGCGGCCGACCGGCCCTGGTCATGGGCCGCACTGGCCAGGCTTGGCCAGCCAATCACGTCACCGGCACCGTAGATGTTCGGCACGGCGGTGCGGTAGGCCTCGTCGACCTCGATCTGGCCGCGGCTATTCACCTTGATACCGATGTTTTCCAGGCCCAGCTTGTCGGTGTTGCCGGTACGGCCGTTGCACCAGAGCAAGGCGTCCGCCTTGATCTTCTTGCCCGACTTGAGGTGCAGGATCACCCCGTTGTCCAGGCCTTCGACGCGCTCGTAGTCTTCGTTGTGACGCACTGTGATGTTGTTGTTGCTGAAGTGGTAGCTCAGCGCCTGGGAAATTTCCGAGTCGAGGAAGCTCAGCAGTTGGCCGCGGTTGTCGACCAGCTCGACCAATACGCCTAGGCCACTGAAGATCGAAGCGTATTCGCAACCGATTACGCCGGCACCGTACACGATCAGCTTGCGCGGGGTATGGCTGAGGCTGAGGATGGTGTCGCTGTCGTAAACCCGCGGATGGTGGAAGTCGATGTCGGCCGGGCGGTAAGGGCGCGAGCCGGTTGCAATGATGATGTGCTTGGCGTTGAGCTTCTCGACCACGCCGTTCGGGCACACCACTTCCACGGTCTGCTCGTCGGCGAAGCTGCCGGTGCCGAAGAACACGTCGACGCGGTTGCGGGCATAGTAGCCGGTGCGCGATGCCACCTGCTTGGCGATGACCTTCTCGGCGCTTTTCAGCACGTCCGGGAACGAGAACCAGCGTGGCTCGCCGATGGCACGAAACATCGGGTTGGTGTTGAACTGCATGATCTGCCGCACCGAGTGACGCAGTGCCTTGGACGGAATGGTACCCAAGTGGGTGCAGTTGCCACCAACCTGGCGACGGTCATCGACCATCGCTACCTTGCGCCCTGCTTTGGCGGCGTTCATTGCCGCGCCTTCACCGGCCGGGCCGGAACCCAGCACCACTACGTCGTAGTTGTAGACAGCCATGCGTACTCCTTCAGAACTGGCCCGCAAGCCACGGTCGCTTGCGGGGCACGATCATGCCGCCGGGGCGCCATGAGAAAATTCGGGTGCAGTCTAATCAACCCGGAACGCCGCGCACATTAACCCTTGGTCGCGTCGTAGGCCAATTTTGCCCGCACTACATATGCTTCACCCATTCCCTGGCGGCAATCATCCCTGCTTGTGCTTTCACTGGCCTTTCACTGCCCGTTCGAACGCGGGCGTAGATCGGGAGACGAAGCCTCCCTCTGCTCGAGTCACCAAAACCGCAGCCAGGTCATGCGCCACGGCAAAATCCCAGCCTCGCTGCGGACCCAGGATGAGCAGCAGCGTCGAATAGCCGTCGGCCTGCAGTGCTGAGGCGTCCAGCACCGTAACGGCCGCCAGGTCATGCTCGACCGGGCGCCCGAGGCGGGCATCGAAGGTGTGCGAATAGCGCCGGCCATTCTGCTCGAAATAGTGCCGATAGTCACCCGAGGTTGATACTGAAAGGCTATTGACCGGGATGATCTGGCGGGCAACCTGCCGGTCTTCGCGAGGCAGTTCCAGGGCAATGCGCCAAGGGCTGCCGTCAGGCTTGCGGCCAACTGCCTTCAACTCGCCAGTGACCTCGGCGACAAAGCTGCCGACCCCCATGGCCTGCAGGCGCGCAGCGATCACGTCGACAGCATGGCCGGCGACGATGCTGTTGAGGTCGAGCTGCACCGGGGCATCCTTGCACAGGGCGCGCCCCTTGATGCGCAGGTGCTGGTAGCCCACACGCCGGCGCACCTGGGCCAGTGCCTGTGGTTCGGGCACCTGCTCGTGACGGGCCTGAGGGCCGAAGCCCCACAGGTCGAGCAACGGCTCTACCGTGAGATCGAAAGCGCCATCGCTCTGCTCGGCAAGGTGCTGGCCGAGGCTGACCAATTCGAGCATATCGGGCGGCAGGGCCAGGCACTGGCCGGCGGGTAACCGGTTGAACTGGCTGACGATGGAATCGCCGCGGTAGGTTGAATAGTGGTGGTCGATGTCATGCAGGATGGTTTCAACCGCCATCTGCACCTGGGCCGGCACCGGGCCACCAGGCTCGCGGACGTACTGGATGCTGTAGCTGCTGCCCATGGTCGGGCCACCCAGACGCTCCAGGGTGGGGCCCTGGTTGCAGGCGGTGAGTAGCAGCAGAATGAACAGTAGGGCTGTGCGCACAGTAGGGTTTCTCGGTTGCCGGTGCTGGCCTCTTCGCGGGTAAACCCGCTCCTACAGGGGCAGCGATAATCCTGTAGGAGCGGGTTTACCCGCGAAAGGGCCAGCACTGACAACACACATTCAGAATAAAAAAAACGGGAACCCGAAGGTTCCCGTTTTTTCATTGCCTTACAAGCGAATCAGCGTGGAAACGCTGGCGGGTTCACACCGGCCATGTCTTCCATCACACGAACCACCTGGCAGCTATAACCGAACTCGTTGTCGTACCAGACGTACAGAACAACGCGGTTGTCGTTGGCGATGGTCGCCTCTGCGTCAACCACACCGGCATGGCGCGAGCCCACGAAGTCGGTCGAAACCACTTCCTGCGAAGCCACGTAGTCGATCTGCTTGTGAAGTTCCGAGTGCATGGCGGTCTGGCGCAGGTACTCGTTGATCTCGTCGCGGGTGGTGGCCTTTTCCAGATTCAGGTTCAGGATGGCCATCGAAACGTTCGGCGTCGGGACACGAATGGCGTTGCCGGTCAGCTTGCCCTTCAGCACTGGCAGTGCCTTGGCAGCGGCGGTGGCGGCGCCGGTTTCGGTGATTACCATGTTCAGCGGCGCGGCACGGCCACGGCGGCTGCCCTTGTGGAAGTTGTCGATCAGGTTCTGGTCGTTGGTGAACGAGTGAACGGTTTCGACGTGGCCGTTGACGATGCCGTACTGATCGTTGATGGCCTTGAGCACCGGCACGATGGCATTGGTGGTGCAGGAGGCCGCCGAGATGATCTTGTCATCGGCAGTGATGTCACCGTGGTTGATACCGTGCACGATGTTCTTCAGCGCGCCCTTGCCAGGTGCGGTGAGGATCACGCGGGCAGCACCAGGGCAGGCCAGGTGCTGGCCCAGGCCGTCGGCGTCACGCCATACACCGGTGTTGTCAACAACAAGCGCATTGTCGATGCCGTACTGGGTGTAGTCGACTTCGCTCGGGTTCTTGGCGTAGATAACCTGGATCAGGTTGCCGTTGGCGGTGATGGTGTTGTTGGCTTCGTCGATGGTGATGGTGCCATCGAACGGACCATGCACCGAGTCACGGCGCAGCAGGCTGGCACGCTTGACCAGGTCGTTTTCGGCGCCTTTGCGCACGACGATGGCACGCAGACGCAGGCCGTCACCACCACCGGTTTTCTCGATCAGGATGCGCGCCAGCAGGCGGCCGATGCGACCGAAACCGTACAGAACAACGTCGGTGCCTTTACGCGCCGAAGCGTTCTGCTGGCCAACCACGTCAGCCAGCTCTTCACGGACGAACTGCTCGGCAGTGCGGCCATTGCCTTCCTGCTTGAACTTGTTGGCCAGCTTGCCCAGGTCGACCGATGCGGCGCCCAGTTTCAGCTCGCTCATGGCTTTGAGCAGGGGGAATGTCTCGTGGACGGACAGTTCGGTTTCGTCGGTTTGGCGGTGGCGCGCAAAGCGGTGCGCCTTGAGGATCGAGATAACCGAACGGTTGATCAGGCTGCGGCCATAAATCGAGCTCACCACGTTGTTATTGCGGTAGAGCTGACCGATAAGCGGGATCATCGCTTCAGCCAGGGCTTCACGATCAATCCACTCACCAAGACACTGGTCGGGCTTCTGAGTCACGGGAACCTTCCACATGTAGGGACAGAAAAAAGGGGCTACATTATGACGCCCCGACGCGGAACCGGCAATGAGCGCCTGTCGCAGTGACGCAAGCCAGCGCTCATGCCCTTTCGAGCCTGACAGCCGGCACCGTCACCGGTACAATCGGTCTCTTTGCCGCAACGCTTGGAGTGCAATCTCCCGTGTCAGTTCTGCGCCTACCGCAAATGTCGGCCACGGCCGGCAAACAAACCTGGGGCAACTTGCCCGGTGCCGCCCTCAGCCTTGCCATCGCCGAGGCTGCCAGCAGCGCTGGCCGCTTCACCCTGCTGCTGACGGCCGACAGCCAGGCCGCCGACCGTCTGGAGCAGGAGCTGCGCTTCTTTGCCCCGGGCCTGCCAGTGCTGCCGTTCCCCGATTGGGAAACCCTGCCCTACGACCTGTTCTCGCCGCACCAGGACATCATCTCCCAGCGCATCGCCAGCCTGTACCGCCTGCCGGAGCTGAGCCACGGCATCCTCGTGGTGCCGATCACCACCGCCCTGCACCGCCTGGCGCCCACACGCTTTCTGCTGGGCAGCAGCCTGGTGCTGGATGTGGGCCAGACCATCGACGTAGAGCAGATGCGCACGCGCCTGGAAGCCAGCGGTTATCGTTGCGTCGACACCGTCTACGAGCATGGCGAGTTCGCCGTGCGCGGCGCGCTGATCGACCTGTTCCCGATGGGCAGCAAGCTGCCCTACCGCATCGACCTGTTCGATAACGAGATCGAGACGCTGCGCACCTTCGACCCCGAGACCCAGCGCTCGATCGACAAGGTGGATTCGGTGCGCCTGCTGCCAGCACGCGAATTCCCGATGCAGAAGGAAGAAGTGACCCGCTTCAAGGCACGCTTTCGCGAGCGCTTCGACGTCGACTTCCGCCGCAGTGCAATCTTCCAGGACCTGGCCAGCGGCATCATCCCCGCCGGTATCGAGTACTACCTGCCGCTGTTCTTCGAAGACACCTCAACCCTGTTCGACTACCTGCCGACCGACACCCAGGTGTTCTCGCTCCCCGGCGTGGAACAGGCCGCCGAGCACTTCTGGAACGACGTGCGCGGGCGTTATGAAGACCGCCGCGGCGACCTCAGCCGGCCGCTGTTGCCGCCGGCCGAGCTGTTCATGCCGGTGGAAGATTGCTTCGCCCGGCTCAAGCAGTGGCCCCGGGTAGTGGTCAGCAGCGAAGAGCTCGACCCTGGGGTGGGCCGCGAGCGCTTCCCGGCGCGCGCCCTGCCCAACCTGGCCATCGAGGCCAAGGCCAACCAGCCGCTGGCCGAGCTGGCCAACTTCCTCGACCAGTTCCCCGGCCGCGTACTGTTCACTGCCGAATCAGCGGGCCGCCGTGAAGTGCTGCTGGAGCTGCTCGAACGGCTGAAGCTGCGCCCGCATACCGTCGATGGCTGGGACGATTTCATAACCGGTGCCGAGCGCCTGGCGATCACCATCGCCCCGCTGGACGACGGCCTGCTGCTGGACGACCCAGGCCTGGCCCTGATTGCCGAAAGCCCACTGTTCGGCCAGCGGGTGATGCAGCGCCGGCGCCGTGACAAGCGCGGCGAAACCGCCAACGACGCGGTCATCAAGAACCTCACCGAGCTGCGCGAAGGTGCGCCGGTGGTGCACATCGACCATGGTGTCGGCCGCTACCTGGGCCTGGCCACCCTGGAAATCGACGGCCAGGCCGCCGAATTCCTGACGCTGGAATACGCCGAGAACGCCAAGTTGTATGTGCCGGTGGCCAACCTGCACCTGATCGCCCGCTACACCGGCAGCGACGACGCCCTGGCACCGCTGCACCGGCTGGGTTCGGAGGCCTGGCAGAAAGCCAAGCGCAAGGCCGCCGAACAGGTCCGCGACGTGGCCGCCGAACTGCTCGACATCTATGCTCGCCGCGCCGCGCGCAAGGGCTATGCGTTTGCCGACCCATCCGCCGACTACGCCACCTTCAGCGCCGGCTTCCCGTTCGAGGAAACCCCGGACCAGCAGGCTGCAATCGAGGCCGTGCGAGCCGATATGCTGGCACCCAAGCCAATGGACCGCCTGGTCTGTGGCGACGTGGGCTTCGGCAAGACCGAAGTGGCCATGCGCGCGGCGTTCATCGCCGTGCACAGTGGCCGCCAGGTGGCTGTACTGGTGCCCACCACCCTGCTTGCCCAGCAGCATTACAACAGTTTCCGCGACCGCTTTGCCGACTGGCCCGTGACCGTGGAAGTGATGAGCCGCTTCAAGTCGGCCAAGGAAGTGGCCGCCGCCGCCGCGGACCTTGCCGAAGGCAAGATCGACATCCTCATCGGCACCCACAAGCTGCTGCAGGACGACGTGCGCTTCAAAGACCTGGGCCTGGCCATCATCGATGAAGAGCACCGCTTTGGCGTCCGCCAGAAAGAACAGCTGAAGGCGCTGCGCAGCGAGGTCGACATCCTCACCCTGACCGCCACGCCGATTCCGCGCACGCTGAACATGGCTGTGGCGGGCATGCGCGACCTGTCAATCATCGCCACGCCGCCAGCACGCCGCCTGTCTGTGCGCACCTTCGTCATGGAGCAGAACAAGAGCACGGTCAAGGAGGCGCTGCTGCGCGAACTGTTGCGCGGTGGCCAGGTGTACTACCTGCACAACGATGTGAAAACCATCGAAAAATGCGCCGCCGACCTTGCCGAGCTGGTGCCTGAGGCACGCATCGGCATCGGCCACGGGCAAATGCGCGAACGCGAGCTGGAACAGGTGATGAGCGATTTCTACCACAAGCGCTTCAACGTGCTGGTGGCCTCGACCATTATCGAAACCGGTATCGACGTGCCCAGCGCCAACACCATCGTCATCGAGCGCGCCGACAAGTTCGGCCTGGCCCAGCTGCACCAGTTGCGTGGCCGGGTTGGCCGTAGCCACCACCAGGCTTACGCCTACCTGCTCACACCTACCCGTCAGAAGGTCAGCGCCGACGCCGAAAAGCGCCTGGAGGCGATCGCCAACACACAAGACCTGGGCGCAGGCTTTGTGCTGGCCACCAACGACCTGGAAATCCGCGGGGCCGGCGAGCTGCTGGGCGAAGGCCAGAGCGGGCAGATCCAGGCGGTGGGCTTCACCCTGTACATGGAAATGCTCGAGCGCGCGGTCAAGGCAATCCGTAAAGGTACCCAGCCGAACCTTGAGCAACCACTGGGCGGCGGCCCGGAGATCAACCTGCGCCTGCCGGCACTGATCCCCGAAGACTACCTGCCTGACGTGCATGCGCGTCTGATCCTGTACAA
The DNA here is from genome assembly GCA_041879295.1 of Pseudomonas putida. Classification (NCBI taxonomy): domain Bacteria; kingdom Pseudomonadati; phylum Pseudomonadota; class Gammaproteobacteria; order Pseudomonadales; family Pseudomonadaceae; genus Pseudomonas; species Pseudomonas putida. The sequence goes on from CP047152.1 coordinate 3,920,073, forward strand.
ACGCATTGCCTCGGCTGCCGACGAAGAAGGCCTCAAGGACTTGCAGGTCGAGATGATCGACCGCTTCGGCCTGTTGCCAGAGCCGACCAAGAACCTGATGCGCCTGACGTCGCTCAAGCTGCACGCGGAAAAGCTCGGGATCAAGAAAGTCGATGCGGGGCCCAATGGTGGCAAGCTCGAGTTCGAAGCCGAAACCCCGGTCGACCCGTTGACCCTGATCAAGCTGATCCAGGGTCAGCCCAAACGTTACAAGTTCGAAGGCGCTACCCAGTTCCGCTTCCTGGTACCGATGGAACGCCCCGACGAACGTTTCAATACCCTGGAGGCGCTGTTCGAGCGCCTGACCCCACAGCCTGCCTAAGGAAGACCCATGCGTGCCATCCGTTGCCTGACCCTGCTGCTGGCGCTGTTCGCCCCGGCTGCCTTCGCCGAAGGCCTGTATCAGGTAGAAATGATTCTGGTGCGGCAGAACAGCGTGCCCGCCTTCACCAGCCCGTTCGCCCCCGAAGACTGGAGCGCCGGCGCCCCACGCCTGACCAAGGACGCCGAGCGCCCCCCAGCACTGGAAGATGAAGCCACCCGCCTGGAAGCCACCGCCGACTACACGGTGCTGATGCACAAGGCCTGGCAGCAGCAGGTGGGCAGCGAACCCAGCCGCATCGCCGTGGGCGAAGGCACCGAACAGTTCGGGCACTTCCCTATCGAAGGCAACCTGAGCATCGCTGAAGGCCGCTTCATCACCGTCGAGGCCAACTTCTGGGTCAACCAGCTGGATGGCAACGGCAACGTGCTGCAAAGCGAGCAGTTCAGGCAAAGCAACAGCAACGTCAAGGGCGGCCAGCTGACCTTTCTCGACGGCGGGCACCTGGCGGTACTGCTGAAGGTGACACCACCGGGTACGCCGAAAATGCCGGTGATGGACCCGGAGATGATGGAGCAGTAGGCCAATGAAGCACGATGCCGCCGAGATGGTGAACGCTTATCCGAACTGGATTCAATCGTTCAGCAAAGCTGCCCTGCAGCGCGGTGAGCGGTATGCCGAGGAAGGCAGGGCCGAACTGGAAGGCGTGTATGGGCAGACCATCACCGCCAATTGCCAGGGGAGCGGCAACAACCACTACCGGCAACGCATCGAGCTGCACGTTGCGGGCGGCCGCTGCCATGTGCGCGGTGAATGCGATTGCCCGGTACGGCAAAACTGCAAGCATTGCGCCGCTGTACTCTTCTGCGTGAGCGACCGCTTTTCCAGTAGCGGGGGCATGCAAGCCAACCCGGGCACCCTGTCCGCCGAACTGCAGCACTGGTTGAGCGGCCTGGAGCAGGCCCCACCCAAAACTGACGCGACCGAAGACAAACGCGGGCGCATGGTGTGCTATCAGCTGCAGCTCACCGATGATGCTGGCTGCGCCCTGCTTGTCCGCAAAGGCACGCGAACGGAAGACGGCATCCGCTTCAGCCGCGTCCAGTCACTTTACGACTTTCTCTACGAACCACCGCGCTTCGTAACAGACGAAGACATCCGCATTCTGCGCCTGCTCTCGGCCCTGAATCAGGGCGGCGGCCAAGATCGCGGTTACAAACTGAAGGGCCACGAAGGTGGCGAGTTGTTCCAGCGCGCCCTCGAAACCGGGCGAATGTTCTTCGATACCGACTTCCCCCCGCTTCATGAAGGCCCGGTGCGCCATGCCGAGTTTCGCTGGGTACGCCTGGACAACGGAAACTACCGGGGGCGGTGGTACAGCGGCGAAGAAATGCTGCGCCGCGTCATCCCGCTGCTGCCGCTTTACTACCTGAACCTGCCGACCCGTGAAGTGGGCAAAGTCGAGCACAGCCTGGATCCGCATGTCGCCGTGCAGTTGACTATCGCACCCGATGTACCGGAACACCTGGTCGTCCCCCTGAGCCACAAGCTCAATGCCCTCAGCCACAAGGTGCCGACCCCGACGCAAGTGCAGGAGCAGTTGCTCGATAACATCCAGCCAAAGCCCCTTCTTGCTCTCGGCAGCCTCGAATACACCGCCTACATGCCGAAAACCGGTCGCATGCAACGGCAGATGCAACATCGCGCCGCATTGGCGTTCGATTATGACGGCTTGCAGGCCAGCGGCACCGATGAAAAGCCACTGACCCGCCTGGCAGGCAGCACCAGCCAGCACATTCGCCGCCAGACTCAAGCCGAGCAGGCATTGCGCCAGATGCTGCGCGATTTCGGCTTCAAACCTGCCACACGGCAGAGCAAGGCACTACCCGACAGCGCCGGCGAAATGCATCAATTGCCAGACGACGAAGCCTGGTTGCGCTTTGCCCGCGAAGGCCTGCCGCGCCTGCGCGAAGCCGGCTGGGACATCGACATTCACCGCGACTTCGCCTTCAACCTTCAGGAGGTGGACGACTGGTATGCAACCATCGACGAAGCGCCCGGCCATGAATGGTTCGACCTGGAACTAGGCATTGTGGTCGATGGCCAACGCCACAGCCTGCTGCCGATCGTATTGCACCTGCTGCGCAGCAGCCCGGAGCTGCTACGCCCTAGCGAACTGGCCCGGCGCAGTGACGATGAGCACCTGCTGATCGACCTCAACCGCGGCCGTCCCGATGCCCCCGCCTTGCGCGTCGCCCTGCCCTACGGCCGCATCAAGGCAGTCATGGGCACCCTGGGCGAGCTCTACTTGCACGAGGACACGGCAGGCCCGTCCCTGCGCATGGAGCGCGCCGACGCCGCGCGCCTGAACGAAATCGAAGGCCTGCCCCTGCACTGGGAAGGTGGCGAGCATGTACGCGATCTGGGCCGCCGCCTGCGCGATGCCCGCGACCTGCAGGTAGAACCGCCCACCGGGTTGCAGGCCAGCTTGCGCCCCTATCAGCAGCAAGGCCTGAACTGGCTGCAGGCCTTGCGCGAAATGGGTACCGGCGGCATCCTCGGCGACGACATGGGCCTGGGCAAGACCCTGCAGACCCTGGCCCATCTGCTGCTGGAGAAGCAATCCGGGCGCCTGAGTACACCGGCCCTGGCGGTCATGCCAACCAGCCTCATACCCAACTGGCTGGACGAAGCCCAGCGCTTCGCGCCCGGCCTGCGCGTACTGGCCCTGCATGGGCCGGGGCGCAGCAAGCACTTCTCCAAGCTCCATGAGTACGACCTGGTCCTGACCACTTACGCCCTGATACCACGCGACCTCGAACAGTTGCGCCCCCAGGCCTGGCACATGCTGATACTGGACGAGGCGCAAAACATCAAGAGCAGCAGCAGCAAGGCCGCCCTCGCCGTCTGCGAGCTACAGGCCGGCCAGCGCCTGTGCCTGACCGGCACGCCGATGGAAAACAACCTGGGCGAACTGTGGTCGATCTTCCACTTTCTGATGCCCGGCTGGCTGGGCGACCTGAAGCGCTTCAACCAGGATTACCGCAACCCGATCGAACGTCACGGTGACAGCGAGCGCATGGCCCACCTGGCCAGCCGCATCCGGCCGTTCCTGCTGCGCCGCACCAAAGAGCAGGTGGCCACAGAGCTGCCGGCCAAGACCGAGATGGTGCACTGGGTCGAGCTCAGTGACGCCCAGCGCGATACCTACGAGGCCGTGCGAGTAGCCATGGACCAGAAAGTCCGCGACGAAATCGCCCGCAATGGCGCCGCACGCAGCCAGATCGTGATCCTCGATGCGTTGCTCAAGCTGCGCCAGGTGTGCTGCGACCTGCGCCTGGTCAAGGGGGTGGAAAGCAAAGGCAACCAGGCCGACAAGGGCAAGCTGGGTGCGCTGCTGGAAATGCTCGAAGAACTGCTCAGCGAAGGGCGCCGGGTGTTGTTGTTCTCACAGTTCACCTCAATGCTGGCGCTGATCGAGCAGGAGCTCGAGAAGCGCAAGATCCGCTACAGCCTGCTGACCGGTGACACTCGCGACCGTCGCACGCCAGTGCAGCAGTTTCAGCAAGGTAACAGCGAAGTGTTCCTGATCAGCCTGAAGGCGGGGGGCGTAGGCTTGAACCTGACGGCGGCGGACACCGTGATCCACTTCGACCCCTGGTGGAACCCGGCCAGCGAAAACCAAGCTACTGACCGAGCCTACCGCATCGGTCAGGACAAGCCGGTGTTCGTGTTCAAGCTGATTACCCGGGGCACGGTGGAGGAGAAGATCCAGCTGCTGCAGCAGGAAAAGGCAGCATTGGCCGCCAGCCTGCTGGACGGCGGGCAGGCTGGGCAGTGGCGGCTTGGCGATGAAGAAATCGAGGCCCTGTTTGCGCCATTGCCCGGAAAACGCGGGCGATAGATCGAAAACGGATACAGCCCGCGCGGGCCTCTTCGCGGGCAAGCCCGCTCCTACAGGCACTGCACTGCCCCAGATGGCGATGCGGTAACTGTGGGAGCGAAGAGGCCAGCGCAATCAATCGACCAACTGAGCTTCCTTCAACGCCCCCAGCGCCTCCAGCCAGCGCGGCTGCTGGCGATAATCGGTTCGTGCAAAACCTTGCCCGCGCATCCGCGCAATCCGCGGCGACGGCTTGACCTTCATGCGCTGCGCCGCACTCAGCGCCAGCTCCGCCGCCGCCCGGTCATTGCACACCAGGCCCATGTCACAACCGGCGCTCAGCGCCGCCTCGATACGGCTGGCCGCGTCGCCCACCACATGCGCACCGGCCATCGACAGGTCATCACTGAAGATCACCCCGTCAAAGCCCAGCTCGCCACGCAAGATGTCCTGTAACCAACGCCGCGAGAAGCCGGCTGGCTGGTTATCGACCTGCGGGTAAATGACATGCGCCGGCATCACTGCCGCAAGCTGCCCACTCAGGCGGGTAAACGGCACCAGGTCGGCCTGGCGCAGTTGTTCCAGGCTGCGCTCATCGGTGGGGATAGCCACGTGCGAATCGGCTTCGGCCCAACCATGCCCCGGGAAATGCTTGCCACAAGCGGCCATACCCGCCGCATTCATGCCACGGATGAACGCGCCGGCCAGTCGCGTTGCACGCAGCGGGTCACCCTCGAACGCGCGGCTGCCCACCACGGCGCTACGCTGGTGGTCCAGGTCGAGCACCGGAGCAAAGCTGAGGTCCAGACCAACTGCCAGTACCTCGGTCGCCATCAGCCAGCCGCACTGCTCAGCCAGGTATTCAGCATTGTCGTTATCGGCCAGCGCACGCATGGCCGGCAGGCGCACGAAGCCCTGGCGCAGTCGTTGTACGCGACCACCCTCCTGGTCCACTGCCAGGATCAGTTCGGGGCGAATGGCGCGGATGGACGCGCACAGTTCGCGCACCTGGCGCGGGCTGTCGATATTGCGGGCAAAGATGATCAGGCCAGCCACTTCGGGCTGGCGCAGCAATTGACGGTCTTCGGCGGTCAGCCATTTACCGGCGATATCCACCATCAGGGAGCCTTGCAGGCTGACAGTCATGGGTAATCCTTCATTGAAGACAGAGAGAGGCCCAATCGGGGGCAGCAGACACCCACAGGCACGCGCCGCTGGCCACAGGCGAAGCCATGAGAGCACTGGTCAGCGAGGGAAATGTGAAGTAGATCGAGATCGGGCATGGGCGCTAGCTTAGCGGAAGCGCCCTGCCACGCCCAGCCTTCAGGCCTTGGCGGTAGCCGAGCTGGTCTTTGTTCGCGGGCGCAGCTGCGCAGTTGCCATCGCCTCGTCGGTCACACCGCTGTCAGCGCGCATGCCTGCCGCCAGGAACGGCACCATCAGGCGCATCACCTGCTCGATCGAAGTGTTGATGCCGAAGTCGGTCTCGGCAATCGCCCGCAAGGCCTTGATACCGGACATGCTGAAGGCCGCGGCACCCAGCATGAAGTGCACACGCCAGAACAGTTCCAGTGGCGGAATGCGTGGCGCAGCCTCGTTCACAAGCAGCATGTAGCGGCGGAACACCTTGCCGTACATGTCTTCCAGATAACGCCGCAGGTGACCCTGGCTCTGGCTGAACGCCAGACCCAGCAGGCGCATGAAGATCGACAGGTCGTTGTTGCTACGCGGCTGCACGGCCAACGCCTGCTCTACGAGCATTTCCAGCAGTTCTTCGAGGCTGGGCTTGTGCTCCGGCTTGGCCTGGCGCCGCTCCAGTTCACGCTCGAGACTGGCGCAGAACGGGCCAAGGAAACGCGAGAAAACAGCCTGGATCAGCGCCTTCTTGGAGCCGAAATGATAGTTGACTGCCGCCAGGTTGACCCCGGCCTTGCTGGTAATCAGCCGCAACGAGGTTTCGGCGAACCCCCTTTCCGCGAACAGCTGCTCGGCAGCATCGAGAATGCGTTCAACGGTTTCCGATTGGGCCATGACTACTCCGACTACTCCGCCAGACAAACAGGTGTTTGAAACATACGTTTCAGCCCTGCGTCTGTCAAGGCTCGGTGACTGGGCGGTCGCCATTTAAAAGGCGCAAGCTGGAAGCTGCAAGCATCAAATAACAGCAACACCGGCCGGATATCACGAAATCGCTTCTGGGGTGACTGAGATCGGATGGACTGCCGTTTCGCCCTTTCTTGCAGCTTGGAGCTTGCAGCGGGCCCGACACTGTATATAATCCCAGTCACTGTACAAAAAGACAGAGCGCTTACCATGTTGAAACTGACGCCACGCCAAGCCGAAATTCTCGCGTTCATCAAGCGCTGCCTGGAAGACAACGGCTTCCCGCCCACCCGCGCGGAGATTGCTCAGGAGCTGGGCTTCAAGTCGCCCAATGCCGCCGAGGAGCACCTCAAGGCGCTTGCCCGCAAGGGCGCGATCGAAATGACGCCGGGCGCTTCCCGCGGCATCCGCATCCCTGGCCTGGAAGCCAAGGCCGAAGAAGCCGGCCTGCCCATCATCGGCCGGGTAGCTGCCGGTGCGCCGATTCTTGCCGAACAGCACATCGAGCAATCCTGCAACATCAACCCTGCCTTCTTCCACCCCCAAGCCGACTATTTGCTGCGCGTACACGGCATGAGCATGAAGGACGTCGGCATCTTCGACGGTGACCTGCTGGCTGTGCACACCTGCCGTGAGGCCCGCAACGGCCAGATCGTGGTGGCGCGTATCGGCGACGAAGTCACCGTCAAGCGCTTCAAGCGCGAAGGCAGCAAAGTCTGGCTGCTTGCCGAAAACCCCGAATTCGCCCCCATCGAAGTCGACCTGAAAGAACAGGAACTGGTGATCGAGGGCTTGAGCGTCGGCGTCATTCGCCGCTGATCCAGGAGGCGTCATGCAGCAGTTCATTCACGCACCCGAGCAAGCCCAGTTGCCCCTGTTCGAAGCATTCCTCGCACAGCCCGTACTGCCAGGCCTGAAAGCCAGGGAGCCAGCGCGCAAGAGCAGCCAGCCCGAACTGTTCAGCGAACTGTCGCTGCGCGGCACCCCTGGCCACTGCCAAAGCCTGCTGGCACCGGTGCTGCGCGAGCTGAGCGAAGAGGACGAGGCCCGCTGGCTGACCCTGATCGCCCCGCCGCCAAGCCTGACCCAGGCCTGGCTGCGCGATGCCGGGCTCAACCGTGAACGTATTCTGCTGCTGCAACCCCGCAGCAATCAAAGCGCGCTGCAGCTGGCCTGTGAGGCCTTGCGCCTGGGCCTCAGCCACACCGTGGTGAGCTGGCTGGGCAACGTCAACGCCACTGCACGCCAGCAACTGCTACGTGCAGCCAGTGCCGGAAACGCACAAAGCCTGAACATCCGCCTCGGCTGATGTTCAGGCTTTGCCTGTCACTTCAAATAGCCTGATACGCTGCTGCACACTCAGTGCAGCACACGCGGCCCTTCATCACGCTCAAGCTCGCCATCCATCAGGCGACCAGCCATCTGCACGCCCACACTGAGCATGGCCTTGGCCACTTCCACATGCTGACCCTGCAGGAACACCTTGGCGTCTTCCGAGAAATCCAGGGTTACCAGAGAGCCCTCATCCTCGGCGCGACGAAGTTCGATGCGGCCATCAGGCAACTCGACAATTTCCAGAAAAGACGTAGACATAAATGGCAGTTCTCCGCGAAAGGCGATTATTGTACCAGCCGTTGCGGCTATCAGCACTCACTCAACGCGTCACGGAAACGTCTCACCAAACTTTTGAGGTCATTTCGCCAGCTTTCCAGCTCGGCACGCGACAGCGCTGGATGCTCAGGCTCATCAAGATTGACGGCTTGAATCAATGGCTGGGTAACGTCGGTTTTCGGCGCTTTTCTGGCGACCGGTGGTCGGAACAAATCGGCATAAGCACCGAGCATTTGCGCCAGCCAGGTTTCACGCTGGCGGGCCAGTTCCAGCAACTCGGCCACTTCCGGGATGGTTATACCATTAAGGGCATCGTCGGCCAGGGCCTGCTCCACCGTTGCGACAACCGGAAGGCGGTAGAAGCCCCCGATTTCATGGCACAGCCCCAACAGAGCACCATACAGGTGGAACAGCGCCGACTCGCGTTCAGCCTGAACCAAGCCCTGGGCATTCATGGCCTGGCTTTGTTCAGCCTTGGCCATGGACTCGAGGGCGAGGCCGGCGAAGAACAGTTTCTGGTTGGTGCGGGTGTAGAGTTCCTGGGCCATTTCAGTGCCCTCCCATAAGGCTACAAGGCGGATATCTGCATCATAAATGATTGGGGCCGCTTTGCGCCCTTCGCGGGCTTGCCCGCTCCCACCAGTACAGCGCCACATTCAAGGGCGGCGCGATACCTGTGGGAGCGGGCAGGCCCGCGAAGGGCGCAAAGCGGCCCCACATTACAGCACCGATGGATCAGCGCTTGTCTTCAACCTTCCAGGCATTGCCGTCGTAGAACGCCTTCCAACCGGTCGGCTTGCCATCGACCTCGGACTGTACGTACTGCTCCTTGGTCTTGCGGCTATAGCGGATCACCGCCGGGCGGCCATCCGGGTCTTTCTGCGGTGCATCGCACAGGAAGTGGTACTTCGGGTCGATCTCATGCTTGTGCGGCACAATCTCCAGCACCAGCGGCGCGCGGGTTTCGCGGTTCTTGGGGAACTGGCTGGCTGCCAGGAACAGCCCCGAAGCACCGTCGCGCAGCACGTAGGTATCGTCTACCTTCTCGCACTTGAGCTCCGGCATGTCTACCTTGTCCATCTTCGGCGGCGCCGCCTCGCCGCTCTTGAGCAGCTTGCGGGTGTTCTTGCACGCCGGGTTGGTGCAGCCGAAGAACTTGCCGAAACGGCCAGTCTTCAACTGCATCTCGCTACCGCACTTGTCGCACTCCAGGCTCGGCCCTTCGTAGCCCTTGATGCGGTAGTTGCCTTCCTCGATCTCGTAACCTACACAGTCCGGGTTGTTACCGCAGATGTGCAGCTTGTGCTTCTCGTCCAGCAGGTAGGCGTCCATCGCCGTGGCGCAGATCGGGCAACGGTGCTTGCCCAGCAGTACGCGCGATTCCGACTCGCCCTCGTCGTCAGCGGCAATCTCGTCGCCCGGCACCAGGTTGACGGTAGCCTTGCAGCGCTCTTTCGGCGGCAGGCTGTAGCCAGAGCAACCCAGGAACACTCCTGTAGAGGCGGTGCGAATCATCATCGGCCGGCCACATTCCTTGCACGGAATGTTGGTCATGGTCGGCTGGTTGGCGCGCATGCCGTCTTCGCTGGACTCGGCAGTCTGCAGCTTTTTGCTGAAGTCGCCGTAGAACTCGTCGAGCACGTTCTTCCAGTCACGCTCGCCCTGGGCCACGTCGTCGAGGTTCTCTTCCATGACGGCGGTAAAGCCGTAGTCCATCAGGTTGGAGAAGCTCTCCGACAGGCGCTCGGTGACGATGTCGCCCATCTTCTCGGAGTAGAAGCGGCGGTTGTGCAGCGTCACATAGCCACGGTCCTGGATGGTGGAAATGATCGCCGCGTAGGTCGATGGGCGACCAATGCCGCGCTTTTCCATTTCCTTGACCAGGCTGGCTTCGGTGAAGCGCGCCGGTGGCTTGGTGAAGTGCTGGCTCGGGTCGATCTGAATCAGTTTAAGCGCTTCGCCCTGAACCATTTCTGGCAGCACGTCGTCTTCGCCCGGCTTGCTCTGCTGGGGCAGCACACGGGTGTAGCCGTCGAACTTGAGGATGCGGCCCTTGGCACGCAGCTCGAAATCGCCAGCAGCGACGGTGACGCTGGTGGACAGGTACTGCGCTGGCGGCATCTGGCAAGCCAGGAACTGGCGCCAGATCAGCTCGTACAGGCGCTCAGCATCACGCTCCATGCCACTGAGCTTGGTCGGATGGGTATTCACGTCAGAAGGTCGAATCGCTTCGTGCGCCTCCTGGGCGCCCTCCTTGCTGCCGTAAACCAGTGGCGCCTCCGGCAGGTACTGCTTGCCGAACTCCCGCTCGATGTAGCTGCGTGCCATATCCAGGGCGTCAGCCGACAGGTTGGTCGAGTCGGTACGCATGTAGGTGATGTAACCGGCTTCGTACAAGCGCTGGGCCATCATCATGGTTTTCTTCACACCGAAGCCCAGACGGTTACTGGCCGCTTGCTGCAAGGTGGAAGTAATGAACGGTGCCGATGGCTTGCTGCTGGTCGGGCGGTCTTCGCGCTTGACCACGCTGTAGCTGGAAGCCTTGAGCTTTTCCAGCGCAGCCATGGCCTGAGCTTCATTCAGCGGCTTGAAGGCCTCGCCCTTTTCGCGCGCCACCTCGAAACGCACCTTGGCGTTCTTGGCGGTGCCGAGGTCGGCGTGGATTTCCCAGTACTCTTCCGGGATGAACGCGCGGATCTCACGCTCACGCTCCACCACCAGCTTTACCGCTACCGACTGCACACGGCCAGCGGACAGGCCGCGAGCAATCTTGGCCCACAGCAATGGCGAAACCATGTAACCGACCACGCGGTCGAGGAAACGCCGCGCCTGTTGGGCGTTGACCCGGTCGATGTCCAGCTCGCCCGGCTGCGAGAAGGCCTCCTGAATGGCCTTCTTGGTAATTTCGTTGAACACCACGCGCTTGTAGCGGGTGTCGTCACCCCCGATGGCCTCGCGCAGGTGCCAGGCAATGGCTTCCCCTTCGCGGTCCAAGTCGGTTGCGAGATAGATGGTGTCGGCATCCTTGGCCAGGCGGCGCAGCTCTTCGATCACCTTTTCCTTGCCAGGCAGGATCTCGTACTTGGCCTTCCAGCCATGGTCGGGGTCGACGCCCATGCGCGCCACCAGCTGGCGGCGGGCCTTTTCTTTCGGCGAAAGCGCCGGCGCCTCACCCGCAGCCTTGCCACGCTTGGCGGCCGGCTCTTTGCTCGCGCTGGCCGAACCGCTGGTGGGGAGGTCTCGGATATGGCCGATACTCGACTTCACCACGTACTGGTTGCCCAGGTACTTGTTGATGGTCTTGGCCTTGGCCGGGGATTCCACAATGACCAGCGATTTGCCCATGGATCGGAGTATTCCTGAATCTGAAGATAAAAAACGCGCCAAGTGCCAGACGCGGCACCGCTATATATAGTGGCAAAAGTGTGAGGTCAAGCTCGGACGATCAGTCGTGCGACTTGCCCAGCAACCCGGGCAGCCCCTCTTCGGCCTTGACCAAAGCAAAGCGTGGCACCTGCTCGCCGTCAACTTCTACGGACTCCTCGAACATCGAAAGGGGGCGTACCCAGAAGCTGTAATCACCATACAGGCATTGGTAGAACACCATCCACTCTTCAGTTTCGGAGTGCCGCGCAACACTGAAGACACGGTACTCAGGCCCTTTGTAATGCCGGTATACGCCTGGTTGTATCTGCATGTTGCACACCTCCTGAATAAAACCTGAAAAAAACAAAACCGGGGCACAAGGCCCCGGTTGCTGTCCCGCTACGCGATCAGACGCGTTCGAAGACAGTGGTGATACCTTGGCCCAGGCCGACGCACATGGTCGCAACACCCAGAGTACCGCCATTTTGCTTCATGACGTTGAGCAGGGTGCCGGAAATCCGCGCCCCGGAGCAACCGAACGGGTGGCCCAAGGCAATCGCGCCGCCGTGCAGGTTAACCTTCTCATCCATCTTGTCGAGCACTTTCAAGTCTTTCAGCACTGGCAGGGCCTGTGCAGCGAAGGCTTCATTGAGCTCGATGAAGTCGATGTCAGCCATGGTCAGACCGGCACGCTTGAGGGCTTTCTGGGTCGATGGCACCGGGCCGTAACCCATGATCGCCGGGTCGACACCCGCCACCGCCATCGAGCGGATGACCGCCAATGGCTGGATACCCAGGTCCATCGCACGCTGGCCGGACATCACGATCATGCACGATGCGCCGTCGGTAATCTGCGACGAGGTACCGGCAGTGACAGTACCGCCTTTCGGGTTGAACGCAGGCTTGAGCGATGCCAGGCCTTCGAGGGTGGTTTCCGGGCGAATGGTTTCGTCGAAATCGAACACCTTCAGGAAGCCGTTCTCGTCATAGCCCTGCATCGGGATGATCTCATCCTTGAACTTGCCTTCGACAGTGGCCTTGTGGGCCAACTGGTGCGAACGCAAGCCGAACAGGTCCTGCTGCTCACGGGTGATGCCGTGCATCTTGCCGAGCATTTCCGCAGTCAGGCCCATCATCCCGGAAGCCTTGGCGGCATGCAAGGACAGGTGCGGGTTGGGGTCGACGCCATGCATCATGCTGACGTGGCCCATGTGCTCCACGCCACCTACCACGAACACATCACCGTTACCGGTCATGATCGCCTGGGCAGCCGTGTGCAGGGCGCTCATCGACGAACCGCACAGGCGGCTGACGGTCTGCGCCGCAGAGGTGTGCGGGATCGGGGTCATCAGCGAGGCCATGCGGGCGATGTTCCAACCCTGCTCCAGGGTCTGGTTGACGCAGCCCCAGATCACGTCCTCGACTTCTTTCGGGTCGACCTTGCCGTTGCGTTCCAGCAGTTTGCTGATCAGGTGCGCCGACATGTCTTCAGCGCGGGTATTGCGGTGCATGCCACCCTTGGAGCGGCCCATTGGCGTGCGACCGAAGTCGACAATCACCACGTCTCTTGGATTCAGGCTCATATCAAATCTCTCGCTCTAGCTCGTTGACCGCTCAGTTGAAGAAGCGCTGGCCGTTCTTGGCCATTTCACGCAGCTTGGCGGTCGGGTGGTACAGCGGCCCCAGGTCGGCGTACTGATCGGCCAGGGCAACGAATTCGGCCACACCGATCGAGTCGATGTAACGCAGCGCACCACCGCGGAAGGGAGGGAAACCAATGCCATAGACCAGGCCCATATCGGCTTCGGCAGCGGTTTCGACGATGCCGTCTTCCAGGCAGCGCACAGTCTCCAGGCACAGCGGGACCATCATCCAGTTGATGATGTCTTCATCGGTCACTTCACGCTGCTCGAACACGATAGGCTTGAGCACGTCCAGCACGGTGGCATCGAAGACCTTCTTCGGCTTGCCGCGCTTGTCGGTTTCGTAGGCGTAGAAGCCCTTGCCGTTCTTCTGGCCCAGGCGGTTGGCCTCGTACAGCGCGTCAACGGCCGAGCGACGCTCGTCCTTCATGCGGTCCGGGAAACCTTCGGCCATCACATCGCGGCCATGGTGACCGGTGTCGATGCCGACCACGTCCATCAGGTAGGCCGGGCCCATCGGCCAGCCGAACTTTTCCATGACCTTGTCGATACGCACAAAATCGACACCGGCGCTGACCAGCCTGGCGAAGCCGCCGAAGTACGGGAACAGCACGCGGTTGACCAAAAAGCCCGGGCAGTCGTTGACCACGATCGGGTTCTTGCCCATTTTCTTGGCGTAGGCCACGGTGGTGGCAACCGCCACTTCACTGGACTTCTCGCCACGGATCACTTCAACCAGCGGCATCATGTGCACCGGGTTGAAGAAGTGCATGCCGACGAAGTTTTCCGGGCGCTTGAGCGCCTTGGCCAGCAGGTTGATGGAAATGGTGGAGGTGTTGGAAGCGAGGATCGCATCGTCCTTCACCTGGCCTTCCACTTCCGCCAGCACCGCTTGCTTGACCTTCGGGTTCTCGACCACAGCCTCGACGACGATGTCCACATTGGCGAAGTCGCCATAGGACAGGGTCGGGCGAATGGCGTTGAGCGCCTCGGCCATCTTGGCCGGGGTCAGGCGACCCTTTTCGACGCGGTTGCCAAGCAGCTTGGAGGCCTCGTTCAGACCCAGCTGAATGGCTTCTTCGCGGATGTCCTTCATCAGGATCGGCGTACCTTTGACCGCCGACTGGTAGGCGATACCGCCGCCCATGATGCCGGCGCCGAGCACGGCGGCCTGCTTCACGTCGTGGGCGATCTCATCATGCGCCTTGGCCTTGCGCTTGAGTTCCTGATCGTTGAGGAACAAGCCGATCAGGCTCTCGGCGACCGAGGTCTTGGCCAGCTTGGCAAAGCCTGCGGCTTCGACTTCCAGGGCCTTGTCGCGACCGAAGTTGGCGGCTTTCTGGATGCTCTTGATCGCTTCGACCGGGGCCGGGTAGTTCGGGCCGGCCTGGCCTGCGACGAAGCCCTTGGCAGTCTCGAAGGCCATCATCTGCTCGATGGCATTGAGCTTGAGCTTCTCCAGCTTCGGCTGGCGCTTGGCCTTGTAGTCCAGCTCGCCACTGATGGCACGCTTGATCAGGTCGAGGGCACCGGCCATCAGCAGCTCAGGGGCAACCACGGCATCGACGGCCCCCACTTTCAGGGCGTCTTCGGCACGGTTTTCCTTGCCGGCGGCGATCCACTCGATGGCGTTGTCCGAGCCGATCAGGCGTGGCAGGCGCACGGTACCGCCAAAGCCCGGGTAGATACCCAGCTTGACTTCCGGCAGGCCGATCTTGGCGCTGGAGGACATGATCCGGTAGTCGGCCGCCAGGCACATTTCCAGGCCGCCGCCCAGCGCGATGCCGTTGATGGCGGCAACGGTCGGCACTTCGAGGTCTTCGAAGGCGTTGAAGATGCGATTGGCTTCCAGGTTGCCAGCGACCAGTTCGGCCTCAGGCAGCTTGAAGTTGTCGACGAACTCGGTGATGTCGGCGCCGACGATGAACACGTCCTTGCCACTGCTGACGATCACGCCCTTGACCGAGGCATCGGCCTGGATGGCATCGACGGCCTGGCGCAGCTCGTTCAGGGTAAGGCGGTTGAACTTGTTGACGGACTCACCCTTGAGGTCGAACTTGAGCTCGACGATGCCACTTTCAAGAGCCTTAACCGTGATGGCTTTACCTTCGTAAATCATCAACTGATCTCCACGATATGGAAGCTGAACTGTACACGCCGATCGCTGCAGCAGAAGCAGGCCTAGCTGCCCTGCCCCAGGCACACCCGTCAGCGCGCTAGTCGGAAGTATGGCTTGGCGTCATGACATACAAACGCTCAATTCATACGCCCGTTTGATTTGGGTGTGCACACATTCTCCGAAAAGATGGGCGTTGTCAAATGCTCACGAGCACGGCGAAAACGCGACTTTCCAGTCATTTTCTATCGTTCGGGTACAAAACATGATGACAGTGATCGCCGGTCATTCATGTCAGCGATTGACCACACGTATTGGCTGGAGTGCTTTGCGCTTGCGCGGCGAGCCAGGGCGACTACACTGGCTCTTGCTTGAATGAATACCCGGCCTGCCTGGCCTTTTCTGCGCAGCAGAACGCAAAGCGGCGACTTGGCACCCCACCCCTTCAGGGTCATGCCGAGCCGCCGCTTTGTCGTTGTGGGAGCGGGGTTGGTGTCACCCCAGGATGTGTGGTGACCTGTCAGGCCAAGGTTTCGAGAGCATGGGCAACATCCTGCAATACAGCAGTATCGCCGCGCTCGGTCCAGTACAAGGCAATCATCCGCGCATCGGCCTCTACCTTGTACACACTCGCCGGCAAACGCGACAAGGCGCCCATGAAGCGTGGGTCTTCACAGGGTTCACGCCACTGATTCCACCACACCCCGGGGCTGACCTGCCAGAAACTGAAGCTGTCCTCATGCCCACGGCGCCGGGCCCGATGATACTGCGGGCAGGGGCTTGGCGGCTCCTTTTCCAGCCAGTGCGGCCACTGCTGCGGCGCCAATTGCATGGCCAGACCCATGCGCCGTGCCTCCAGGCGCAACTTCATCTGCTCGCTCTGTTTGCGCGAACTGCGCAGCCAGGAAAGCGGGCTGAGAATCAGCGCAAGGATTGACACCACCAGCAATACCGTCATATCAGTAGTTCCCATAAAGCGTTGCAAATGAGCTGGTTAGCCATTTTCACGGTAGACCCGCCCTAAAGCGACCATACTTCTTCTATCGCGATTGTCAGGAGTACCGCTCATGAAATACGAACATTTGTTGGTCGCCGTCGACCTGACCGAAGAGTGCGACCCGGTGATCAAGCGCGCCATGGCGCTGGCAGAACCTTCGAACGCCAAGGTATCCCTGGTGCACATCGTCGAGCCGATGGCCATGGCTTTCGGCGGTGACGTACCGATGGACCTGTCGCAGCTGCAACAGCAGCAGTTCGACCAGGCCAAGGAGCGCATGGACCGCCTGTTCAACAAATACCCGGAAATCAACCGCGGCGACTCGCACCTGACCTACGGCCAACCGCGCCAGGAAATCCACCAGCTGGCCAAGGACCAGAACTGCGACCTGATCGTGGTCGGCAGCCATGGCCGTCACGGACTGGCATTGCTGCTGGGCTCCACGGCCAACGATGTACTGCACGGTGCGCCGTGTGACGTGCTGGCGGTGCGCTTGCTGAAGAAGGATTGATTTGACCTGAACCGGCCTCTTCGCGGGCAAACCCGCGCCTGCAAGGGTATGGCGATCCCTGTAGGAGCGGGTTTACCCGCGAAGAGGCCGAAACAGGCTAACGCCAATCAGCCTTCCAACTCAGCCCAGCGCTCTACCAGTGCATCCAATTCGCCCTGCAGCTTCTCGATCTGTGCCAACACCGCCGAAGTTTCTGCAATCGGACGCTGATAGAAACCCGCCGCGTTCACTTCTTCCTGAGCCTCGGCCATACGCTGTTCCAGCTCGTCGATCTGCCCCGGCAGCATCTCCAGCTCACGTTGCAGCTTGTAGCTGAGCTTCTTCTTCGAAGGCTCTTCCACCACCGCCGCAACAACAGGTTCAGGCTTGGCCTCGACCTTCTCCACCACCGCGCTGTTGAGCGCGGATTTGCCGCCCTTGCTCTCGGTCACACCCAGCAGCTTCGGCGAGCCGCCCTGGCGAATCCAGTCCTCGTAGCCGCCCACATACTCACGCACCTTGCCCTCGCCTTCGAACACCAACGTGCTGGTGACGACGTTGTCGAGGAAGGCCCGGTCGTGGCTGACCATCAGCACGGTACCTTTGTAGTTGGACAGCACCTCCTCCAGCAGCTCGAGGGTTTCCACGTCCAGGTCGTTGGTCGGTTCGTCGAGCACCAGCAGGTTGGCCGGCTTGCTGAACAGCTTGGCCAGCAGCAGCCGCGCACGCTCACCACCCGACAGCGCCTTGACCGGCGTGCGCGCACGCTGGGGGCTGAACAGGAAGTCGCCCAGGTAGCTCAGCACGTGGCGGTTCTGGCCATCGATCTCGATGAAATCACGGCCCTCGGCCAGGTTGTCGATCACGGTCTTTTCCAGGTCGAGCTGGTGGCGCATCTGGTCGAAATACGCCACCTCGAGCTTGGTACCGCGCTCCACTTTGCCCGCTGTGGGCTCAAGGTCGCCCAGCATCATCTTGAGCAAAGTGGTCTTGCCGGTGCCGTTTGCGCCCAGCAGACCGATGCGGTCCTGCCGCTGCAGGACCATGGAAAAGTCCTTGACCAGCAGAGGCCCGTCCGGGTGATGGAAGCTGACATTTTCCAGCACCATTACCTGCTTGCCGGATTTGTCCGCAGCTTCGATCTGGATGTTGGCCTTGCCCTGTCGTTCGCGACGCTCGCCACGCTCCACACGCAAGGCCTTCAGTGCACGCACACGGCCTTCGTTGCGGGTACGCCGGGCCTTGATACCCTGGCGAATCCACACTTCTTCCTGGGCCAGGCGCTTGTCGAACAGCGCGTTGGCGGTTTCCTCGGCGGCCAGTGCGGCCTCCTTGTGCACCAGGAAGCTGGCGTAATCGCCGTTCCAGTCGATCAGGCCGCCGCGGTCCAGCTCGAGAATGCGGGTAGCCAGGTTCTGCAGGAACGAACGGTCGTGGGTGATGAACAATACCGCGCCGTTGAAGCCACGCAGGGCCTCTTCGAGCCAGGCGATGGCACCGATGTCCAGGTGGTTGGTCGGTTCGTCGAGCAGCAGCAGGTCGGGCTCGGACACCAGCGCCTGGGCCAGCAGCACGCGGCGGCGCCAGCCACCGGACAGCTCGGCCAGGGTCTTGTCGGCCGGCAGTTGCAGGCGACTGAGCGTGCTTTCAACCACCTGCTGCAGGCGCCAGCCGTCGCGGGCCTCCAGCTCGTGCTGGACGTGCATGAGCTTTTCCAGGTCTTCATCGCCCTGGATGTTCATGCTCAGGTGGTGGAACTGCGCCAGCAACTCGCCCACGCCGTCCAGGCCTGCGGCTACCACGTCGAACACTGTGCGCTCGTCGGCCACCGGCAGCTCCTGCGGCAGCTCACCGATCTTCAGGCCCGGGGCACGCCAGATTTCGCCGTCGTCGCCCTTCTGCTCGCCCTTGACCAGGCGCAGCATGCTCGACTTGCCGGTGCCGTTGCGGCCGATGATGCACACCCGCTCGCCACGAGCGATCTGCCAGGACACTTTGTCCAGCAGCGGCATGGCGCCGAATGCGAGGGACACATCGCTGAATTTGAGCAGGGTCATGTTCGTCTCCATAAATCGGGCGCGCATTCTACCTGACTTGGCCCCCGACGGCATCCGCCAGGCCAACCGGTGAGCGCCTGGCGACATCTGGTCGAACTTAATATCCCGATACACGCACAGCGCTTTCACCCACTGCCGGCAAACGGCTAAGCTAAGGCAATAGCTTTCAACAGTGCTGGCTCCGCCGACACTTCCCATGGTTCAACTGCCCGGACGTATCATGCGCAGCCGCCTGCTACATATCGCATCCTGCCTGCTGCTTACCGCTGCCACCTGCGCGGCACAGGCCACCGACCTGACCCTGCAACGCCAGTACTATGACGAGGCCAAGCGCGCGCTGGCAAAAGGCGACAAAGGCCCCTACCTGCGCTATGCCCAGGCCTTGAGCGACTACCCGCTGACGCCCTACCTGGCCTACGACGAACTCACAGCCCGCCTGAAAACCGCCAGCAACCAGGAAATCGAAGGTTTCCTTGCCAAGCACGGCGACCTGCCCCAGGCCAACTGGATGAAGCTGCGCTGGTTGCGCTGGCTGGCCGAACGCGGCGAGTGGGATACCTTCGTCAAGTACTACGACCCCAAGCTCAATTTCACCGAACTGGACTGCCTCAACGGCCAATACCAGCTCAGCCACGGTTTGCGCGCCGAAGGTTACGCCACCGCCGACAAGCTGTGGAACGTCGGCAAATCGCAACCTGCCGCCTGTGACACGCTGTTCGGCATGTGGGCAGCCGAAGGCCAGCTGACCGAGGCCAAGCGCTGGGCACGCACCAAGCTGGCAGCCCAGGCGCGCAACTACGGCCTGGCCAACACACTGGCCAAGACCCTGACCACCCTCCGCTCACAGGGGCGCCTGCTGGTCGACGTCGCGCAGAAGCCTGAGCTGCTCAACCAGCCGTCGCGCTTTACCCCGATCAACGAGGCCATGTCCGACGTGGTCAGCCTCGGCCTTCGTCGCCTGGCCCGGCAGAACCCGGAGCGGGCGATGGCACTGCTTGACGATTACGCCCAACGCATGCACTTCTCGCGTGACGAAAAGGTGGCCATCGCCCGCGAAATCGGCCTGACCCTCGCACGCCGCTACGACCCACGCGCCCTCGACCTGATGACCCGCTACGACCCCGAGCTGCGTGACAACACCGTCAGCGAATGGCGCCTTCGGCTGCTGCTGCGCCTGGGCCGCTGGGAGGACGCCTACGAGTTGACCAAGCGCCTTCCCCAGGACCTGGCCAGCACCAGCCGCTGGAAGTACTGGCAGGCCCGCAGCCTGGAACTGGCACAGCCAAACAACCCGCAGATCCCGCTGCTTTACAAGACCGCCGCGCGTGAGCGTGACTTCTATGGCTTCCTCGCCGCCGACCGGGCACAGACACCGTACCAGATGAACAACAAGCCGCTGCTGCTGAGCCCGCAACTGGTCAAGAAGGTGCGCAACACGCCCGGTATCCAGCGCGCACTGGAATTCCACGCCCGCGGCCAGATCGTTGATGGCCGCCGTGAGTGGTACCACGTCAGCCGCCACTTCACCCGTGACGAAATGGTCGCACAGGCACGCCTGGCCTATGAGCTGCGCTGGTACTTCCCGGCCATCCGCACCATCAGCCAGGCCCGTTACTGGGACGACCTGGACATCCGCTTCCCCATGGCCCACCGCGACACGCTGGTGCGCGAAGCCAAAGTTCGCGGCCTGCATTCGAGCTGGGTATTCGCCATCACTCGCCAGGAAAGCGCCTTCATGGAGGACGCCCGCTCACCCGTGGGCGCCAGCGGCCTGATGCAACTGATGCCGGCCACGGCCAAGGAAACCGCACGCAAGTTCAGTATCCCGCTGGCATCACCGGCGCAAGTGCTGAATCCGGACAAGAACATCCAGCTGGGTGCAGCCTACCTGAGCCAGGTACACAGCCAGTTCAACGGCAACCGGGTGCTGGCTTCGGCAGCCTACAACGCCGGGCCCGGGCGTGTGCGCCAGTGGCTCAAAGGCGCCAAGCACCTGAGCTTCGATGTGTGGGTAGAGTCGATCCCGTTCGACGAAACACGCCAGTACGTGCAGAACGTGCTGTCGTATTCGGTGATCTACGGGCAAAAGCTGAATTCACCGCAGCCATTGGTGGATTGGCATGAACGGTATTTCGATGACATGTGATTGCTGTTGAGCCTGTACCGGCCTCTTCGCGGGTGAACCCGCTCCTACAAGGGTTACGCGGTCGTTGTAGGAGCGGGTTCACCCGCGAAGAGGCCGGTACAGGCAACACACCTACTCCAGGATTTCTACTTCCATCCCCACCTCCAGCCACCCACTGCCATCCACCGCCAGGTTCTGCCCGAACAGCACATCCCCCTCTTTCTCACGAAAGGTCTTGAGCGTCGCCATCGGCTCGCGGTCGGCAGCGCGCGCCCCGGTAGCCGGATCGATGGTGGTGAAGATGCACCGCACACTGGGCTTTAGCACGCGAAACGCCAAGCTGCCGATGCGAATCCGCTTCCAGCCATCCTCGGCAAACGGCTCCGCGCCCTGCACCACCAGGTTGGGCCGAAAGCGCAGCATCGACATGGGCCGACCAATACGCCGGTTAAGCTCATCCAGCGAGCCCTGCCCGATCAGCAGCAAGGGGAAGCCATCCGGAAACGCCGCACGGTCACTGTTGAATCCGTAACCATTGGGCAGGTAACGCGCACGCTGCTCGGGGCAATGCACCAGGCGTACGGCCTTGCCCAGCAACTCGCTCAACCAGGCTGCCGCGGCATCGCCAGCGTCCGGCACGCGCAAGGTATCGCGCCAGATCGTCACGCCGCGCAGGGCGTCATCGGCAGGCGGTACAGGCACCCGCAACGGCGGCTGCCCAGGGGCTTGCAGCAGCAACTGGCCGCTGTCGTCAGCGTGTGCGCAGATCTGGCCAAGTTGTGGCCAGGCACGCTGGGTCAGGAAGCGTCCGTTTTCTTCCTCGACCACCATCCAGCGCCGGTCGCCTTGCAGCCCCAGCAAACCCACCGGTGATGCCTTCAGGCTTTGCGCCTGCCCCGACTTCACCGGGTATCGATACAACTCACTGAGAAACATCCTTGCTGCCTCGCGTCATGCCAAAAGCCAAGCTTATACCTGGCCGGCACAACGTTCACGCAGCGGTGGTATCCAGCAACAGGCGCTGCTTGACCACATCGACAAGGCGATCAGGCTGGAACTTGGAAAGGAAGTTGTCACAGCCCACCTTCTTCACCATGGATTCGTTGAAACTGCCCGACAGCGAAGTGTGCAGCACCACATAGAGCTGGCGCAGGCGGGCATCGCTGCGGATCTCGGTGGTCAGCCGATAGCCGTCCATTTCCGGCATTTCTGCATCGGTGAACACCATCAGCAGCTTCTCGCACACGTCCTCGCCGGCATCCGCCCAGCCCTTGAGCATGCGCAGCGCCTTCAGGCCATCACTGGCCACATGCAGCTTCATGCCCAGCTGGGACAGGGTGTCGCGCAATTGCGCCAAGGCCACACTGGAGTCGTCCACCAGCAGCACCTCCCGGCCGCGGGCCCGGGCCAGCACTGGGTCGGCGAGCTTGTCGCCAGAGACCCGGGCGTTGTAGGGCACGATTTCGGCCAGCACTTTCTCCACGTCGATCACTTCCACCAGCTTTTCATCGACCTTGGTGATGGCAGTCAGGTAATGCTGGCGACCGGCACTGGAAGGCGGCGGCATGATCGACTCCCAGTTCAAGTTGACGATGCGGTCGACACCGCCCACCAGGAAGGCCTGCACCGAGCGGTTGTATTCGGTGACGATGATGGTGCTGTCCGGCCCCGGCTGTAGCGGGCGCATACCGATCGCCTGGGACAGGTCGATCACCGGCAGGGTCTGCCCGCGCAGGTTGACCACACCGCAGACATAGGCGTGGCGCTGGGGCATCAGGGTCAGCTTGGGCAGTTGCAGTACTTCCTGCACCTTGAACACGTTGATCGCGAACAGCTGGCGACCGGCCAGGCGAAACATCAGAATTTCCAGGCGGTTCTCACCCACCAGTTGCGTGCGTTGGTCTACCGTGTCGAGAATGCCAGCCATTGGAAAGCCCCCAGGCTTGAGTCGTAAAAGGTGAAATCATCTACCCTGTATCGGCGGCTTCACGCACACCTTGACCCTTGCGGGAAAATGCCGCGCGGATAATTGATATCACTTTACCATCATGCTTTACTGCCGACACGCCAGGGCAAATCAGGGGCACGACAAAAGTTCCCTACCCTAGCCCTTGATCAGGGAAACCCTTAGCGGCAATCGGGTGCAACCTGATGTTCGCGATATCCTTTAGCCATTAATGTGACGCCATTCTCATTGCATGAATGGAGTCAGGCTTTTGCTAGCTATCGTTTCGGCGTGCCCGCCCTCCGCGCCTACCCCACGCGCGGGGACTTGATGATGGACACTGCCTTATCGTTCGATGACGCCCTGCAGGGCTTCCTGCTGGATGCCCAGGTACTGCTGACCCAGGCTCAGGAATGCCTGCAGCATCTGGAGCTGATAGACAATGACCCGGATGCCTGCAGTTGCCTGAGCAGCGCCCTCGACACTATCGCCCGTCAAGCTACGCGCTTGGGCCTGCGTGAAGTTGCCCACTACACCACCGCCCTGCAACAGCTGCTTGCCCCAGCCTGCCACGGTGGTTGCCTGCAGCGGGAAGCCCTACCCGCGATAGGGGCGTGCCTGACCTTGCTGGCCTGGCAGTTGGAGCTGGTCGATAGCCGTACAGGGCGGCTGAACCTGGACATCGGCGAGCAACTGGTGCTGCTGGGTGAATTGGCCAAGGTCGTACAACCCCCCTTTGCGCCAGCCTGCGCGTCCTGCGACGAAGCAGGCAGCGCGTGCATTCACCCGCACAGTGACGTGGCAACCGGCACCCGCCCCAGCCGCTCTAATCGCACGCATTAACCTGACTCAAAGTGCAACTAAGCAACTTTATTGAAACCCGACCATGGTCGAACTTGGAAAGTTCTTCAGGTTTTCGGTGCATGCCGCCGAATCATTGCCGCACAAGTTACAGCACAAGTGGGTACTGCGCGATTAAAGGGTGGCACTTTGCTACTCGAAAGGGCCCGAGCAGCAGGCGTTTCAACGGACTACCTGGCCGCGACCGATGCAATGCAAAGTGGTAATATGCGCCCCCACAAACGCTTGCTATCGGAACAAAGGTGGCAAGAATACGTATTCAAAAAAACAACGAAAGTACTGCGCCAAAGCCTCTGAGCAGCATTGTGCAAGGCCTCCATCAGCAATACTTCAGTGGCCTCCCTACCTATGTTCCCACGCTTGAAGACCTTTTTGCGTTGCTGCTCCCGCGCCGCCGTGCTGCGTTGGGCAACGGTCGGACTTTGCGTGGCCTCACTGGTTGCCAACATGGCGCTGTACCTGGCCAATCAGACAATCCCGGCCACCCTGCTGGTGCTGCAGTTGGTCGCCACGCTGGGTGCTGCTGTGCAACTGGGCCTGGGCGCCAGGTCGATCCACCTGCGCCCGGCTGAGCTGGCCGAGCGCATGCTCAAAGTGCAAGAAGACGAGCGTCAGCATCTGGGCCGGGAACTGCACGACGACATCGGTCAACTGCTCACCGCTGCCAAGCTGCAACTGCAGTGGCTGCAGCGGCGCATGCCCGACGAATTGCAGGGGCACTGCGACGCCCTGCGCAGCACACTGGATGACACCCTCGGTAATGTGCGCAATGTCTCCGCACTGCTCAACCCCCGGCAGTTGGCCAGCCTTGGTCTGGAAGACAGCCTGCGCGCGCACCTGGTACGCACCCTGGCCAGCAGCGGCGTGCACTGGAGCCTGGCGTGCAACCAGCGCCTGGGCGGCATCGACGAAGCCGTGGCCATGGCAGTGTTCCGTATTACCCAGGAGGCAGTGACCAACATGCTGCGCCACGCCCAGGCACATAACCTGGTCATCCGTCTGCAACGCACCCCTGAGGGGCTGGCGTTGTCGATCCACGACGATGGTCGTGGTTTCATCCCTGCCCGGCACCCGGCAGAGGCCGGTCAGCGCGGCCTGGCCGGCATGCAGGAGCGGGTAATCGCGCTGCGGGGCAGCCTCGACATCACCAGTCAGCCTGGCCGAGGCACGCAGATCGAAGCGATGTTCCCGTGGTCCCCGCGCACCCAGCAACGCGCCAGGAGTACTACCAACCATGACCTGTAGACTACTGCTGGTAGATGACCACTCACTGATCCGCGCCGGGGTGCGCGCGCTGGTCGGCGACATCCCCGGCTATGAGGTGGTCGGCGAAGCCGACGACGGCAATCAGCTACTCGACCAGGTGCGCACACTGACGCCCGACATCATCTTGCTGGACATCTCCATGCGTTCGACCAGCGGCCTGGACGCCCTCACCCAGCTGCGGGCCAGCGGTAGTAGCTGCAAAGTGCTGATCCTGTCAATGCACACTGACCCGGACCTGATCATGCGGGCCCTGGAGAGCGGCGCCCACGGCTACTTGCTCAAGGACACCAGCACCACCGAGCTGGAACAGGCGCTGGGGGCTGTATGCCGAGGTGAGCGCTACCTCAGCCCGGCCATCGCCCACACCGTTATCAACCAGGCGCTGAGGCACACCAAAACAAGGCAAGCAAAGCGCTGGCGAACGGCATAATCTGACTTCACGCCAGCTTGAAATCCTGCGCCTGATCGTGCGCGGCAAGTCCACGCGGGAAATCGCTGCGGGCCTGGGCCTGTCGATCAAGACCGTGGAAACTCACCGGTCACAAATCATGAAGCGCCTGCAGATTCACGACGTGGCCGGCCTGGTGCTGTTTGCGGTACGCGAAAAAATCATCAGCCTGGATGACTGAGCAACGGCGACCCGGCCGGCAGGTGCAGGAACAACGCCGCCGACCTCGCCTGAAAGCGCAGATTGGCAGCCTGCAACGGCTCGCCATCGAGGTTGATGTCCAACCCTTGCGAACTCTTGATCTCGACCCATGGCAGCCTGGCACGAACAAACAGGCCGTCGCCACCCAACAGGTCACGCAGAGCCCCTACCATCTCCTGCGGTGCCGGCAGAATGGCGACGTCAAGCAAGCCGTCGTTGATCCTGGCTTCGGGGCACAGCACCTGCCCGCCACCGGCCTGGCGGCCATTGCCGATACCCAGCGCCAGCAAATCCCCTTGCCAATGAAAGCCCGGCCCCTGTAGCTCCACCGAAGCCGCCTGAAGCTCACTGAAGCGGGACAGCCCGGTGAACAGGTAGGCGGCAGCACCCAGCACTTTCTTGAGGTCCTCGGAGGTATTGGCGGTGACCTGGCTGCCAAAGCCACCCGTGGCCATGTTGAGGAACAACTGATCGCCAGCCTGCCCCAGGTCTATGGGTTGTGGCACGACATTCAGCAAGGCCAGCGCCGACGCCGGCTCCAGGGGGATGCCAGCGGCCTTGGCAAAATCGTTGGCAGTACCCAGTGGCAACAAGGTCAGGCTGGCTTTGGTAGCGGCCAATCCCATGGCCTCGGCCACATCACGCAACGTGCCGTCCCCGCCACCGGCGACGATATGGCTGTAACCCGCCGCCAGTGCCTCGGCGACCAGCCGTTGGGCATCGCCCGCCTCCCAGGTCACCCGTACATCCAGCACCCAGCCGCTATCGCGCAGGTCGCTCACGGCGCTGCGGACGTCTTCGTTCATCGCCTGCTTGCCGTGCAGCACCAGCATTGCCTTGCGCCCTTGCATGTGCGCGTCTCCGTAAAATGGACCACCCCCTATCTCGACCACTGGCCTGCCCGGATCGTTGCATGGCCTGGAAAAAACATTGGACCGGCGCCACGCCTGCAACTGATCACGTCGCCGGTCATTTTTTCCACACTTGGCAATCCCGGCTATGCTCAGCAGATACCCCTATTGCCATGGACGCGCCCGGCAGTGGCTCCCCCACTGCTGTCAACGGGCGCGTTTTGCTATCTGCAGCCTTTCGCGAGGACTTCGGGTCATGCGCATTCTCTGGACACTGCCCTACCTGCCTTGGCCGACCACCAGCGGCCACAAAACCCGGCAATACCATCTGCTGCGCGCACTGGCGCAGCGCGGCCACCGAATCACCCTGCTGGTGCAGTCGAAAATCCCTCTCAGCGATGCAGCACGTGAGGCCCTGGAGCCACTCCTCGAACGCCTGATCGTGCTACCCCGCCGGCCGCTGCACAGTCCACTCAACCTGCTGGCTTCACCCATCATCGACTACCCCATGCGGGCAATCATCAATGGCCTGGCACCTCGCCTGCGGCACCGGTTCGAGCAATTGCTGGACGAGCCTTGGGACGTGATCCAGATCGAGCACAGTTACAGCTTCCAGCCGTTCGAAAAAGCCTTGCAGGCTCGCGGGCTGCCTTACATGCTTAGCGAGCACAATTTGGAGTCGGTAATGGGCGGTGCCTGCCACGACCGCCTGCCGCTATGGTTGCGCCCGCTCAACGCCTTCGACCGCTGGCGCTACCGGCGCTGGGAGCACCGAGTGCTACGCCAGCCCACCGAACTGGTGGCGGTCTGCGCCCACGATGCCGAACTGATCGCGCAGATCAGCGGGCGCCCGGTGAATGTGGTGGTCAACGGCGTGGATTGTGATTTCTACCAGCAAGTGCAACCTGCGGTGCACAGCCAGCGCCTGTTGTTCGTCGGCAATTTCGAATATGGCGCCAATCTGGAGGCCATCGAATGGGCACTGGACGACATCATGCCGAAGGTGTGGATGAGCAACCCGGCGGTGCGTCTGGCTATTGCCGGGCATGCCATGCCGGCCAACTGGAAACTTCACTGGAACGACCCACGCATTGAATGGTTCGGCTACCGCCCCGACCTGCGTGAACTGCAACGATGTTCAGCGTTATTCTTCGCCCCCCTGCGCTATGCAGGTGGCTCGAAGGTGAAAATCCTCGAAGCGATGGCCGCCGGCTTACCCGTGATCACCACCGACAAGGGCGTTTCAGGCCTGACCGTGAACAACGGCGAGCACTACCTGGGCAGTGACGACGGTGACCTGCTGGCACTGCTGATCACCCAACTGCTCAATCAGCCCTGGCGCATGAGCCAGTTGAGTGCTGCCGGGCGTCAGTTTGCCCGCCAGCGCCACGACTGGAGCGTGGCCGCCCAGCAACTGGAGAATGTGCACATACGCCTGACCCAGGCGGCACCGGCCGAGGCCGCGCCGCTGGACAGTGCCTGGCTGGGCCGCTCAGCCAAGTAGCTCGCTGAAGGGAATGAATGGCACGCTGTCGCCCTGCTTCGGCGTGCTGCCTTCACGCACTTCCACCAACCCCTCGGCCCAGGCTGCGCTGCGCAGCACACCCGAGCTCTGGTTCTTGTAGATGCGCACTCGGCCCTGTTCGATGCGCGCGCGCAGGTATTCGCGGCGCGTACCCGGCTTGGGCCAGTCAAACCCAGCGGGCATGTCGAACCGCAGCGGCGTCACGTCAACTACACCCTGACGACGCAGCAGGTAGGGCCTGGTCAACAGACCAAAGGTGACCAAGGTCGAGGCCGGGTTGCCCGGCAGGCCGATCACCGGCACACCCTGAAAGTGGCCGAAGGTCAGCGGCTTGCCCGGTTTGATCGCCAGCTTCCACAACGCCAGTTCGCCGGCCTCGCGCAGGGCAGCACCGAGGTAGTCGGCTTCCCCCACCGAGACGCCTCCGGTGGACAGAATCAGGTCTACGTCACCCAGTGACGCCAGGCAGGTGCGAGTGCGCGCCAGGTCATCCGGCAGGATGCCGGCATCGACCACTTCGCAACCCAGCCGCTGCAACCAGCTGACCAGCAGCCTTCGGTTGCTGTTGTAGATCTGCCCGGGCCCCAGCGGCAGGCCAGGCTCGACCAGTTCGTCGCCGGTCGACAGCACCGCCACTTTCACCTTGCGTACCACGTCCAGGCGGCCATGCCCCAAGGTCGCCGCCAGGCCCAGTTCGATCGGCCCGAGGCGGGTGCCGGCGCTCATCACCTGCTCGCCTTTGCGGGTTTCCTGGCCTTGAGGCCGTATGTTCTGCTCGGTGCGCAACGTTTCGAGAAAGCGCACCCGGCCATCTTCGAGTACTTCGGTGTTTTCCTGCATCTCGACGCAGTCGGCCCCCTCCGGCACAGGCGCACCGGTGAAGATCCGTGCGCAGGTACCCGGTTGCAGCGGTTGGGGCGCATGGCCGGCGAAAATACGCTGGCTGACCGGCAGCGGCTGGCCCTGCCAGTCAGCCAGGCGCAAGGCATAACCGTCCATGGCGCTGTTCGGCCAAGGCGGCAGGTCGAGCGAGGCCACCAGGTCGGTGGCCAGCACGCGGCCTTCGGCTTCGGCCAGCGGCAGGTTTTCGATCTCGCCAATCGGTGCAGCTTCGGCAAGCGCCAGCAGTTGCTCCAGCGCCTGTTCCACCGGCATCAGCGGCCGGGCCTGGCTGACCTCAGCCACGGCTGTCACAGGCCGCTGCCTGCTTCAGGTGCGGCACGAAGTTGCACGGACGATGACGGGCATCAAGCTGCTCGGCCAGGATGCCATCCCAACCGGTGCGCACAGCGTTGGTCGAGCCCGGCAGGCAGCACACCAGAGTGCCGTTGGCCAGCCCGGCCAGGGCACGCGACTGCACGGTGGAGGTGCCAATGTCGGCCACTGAAATCTGCCGGAACAGCTCGCCAAAACCGTCCACTTGCTTGTCCAGCAGGCAGGCCACCGCCTCGGGGGTGCTGTCGCGGCCAGTAAACCCGGTACCGCCCGTAATCAGCACCACTTGCACGCTGTCATCGGCGATCCATGTGGCTACCTGGGCTCGGATCTTGTACAGGTCATCCTTGAGCAGCACACGCTCGGCAAGGCGATGACCGGCGGCGCTCAGGCGGTCGACGAACATCTGGCCAGAGGTGTCAGTGTCGAGGGTACGGGTGTCGCTGACCGTGAGCACGGCGATGTTCAGCGCCACGAAGGGGGTATCTGCCTTGGCTTTCATGGGTGTCCGTCACAACAGGATGAGATGGACGCAGTTATATCACAGCGCACCTTTTCCGGCGTTGCCCCCATCGGCCTTGCCCTGGATCAAGGGGACGAATTAGTCGCTATGCTGCACTTGGAGTGAACTTGCACTAACGTCCTGCGTCATAAATGTCATCTAGCACCATCGCACTTGGAGAAACACGATGATCAAACGGACCCTACCCGCCTTCCTGCTCGCCTTGGGCTTGGGCGCCCTCGCCGGCTGCTCGACTCCAACCGTCATTACCCTGAACGATGGCCGGGAGATCCAGGCAACCGACAAACCGTCCTACGACGAAGACTCTGGCTTCTATGAATTCGAGCAACTCGACGGCAAGCGCACGCGCTTGAACAAGGACCAGATCCGCACCGTCAAAGAGCTCTGACCAAGGCCCCGTTCAGGCCATGGCCCTTTAAACAACAAGGGCTTGCGGGCAAAAACGGGATGCAGTAGGATTTTGGTCATCGGAGTGTAGCGCAGCCAGGTAGCGCGTCTCGTTCGGGACGAGAAGGCCGCAGGTTCGAATCCTGTCTCTCCGACCAGATCCTTATCAAAAAGCCCGCCATGTGCGGGCTTTTTGTTGTGTGCGAAAAATGCCTCCGTGCGCGGGTTCAGCCGCTGTGGGCACCTGCAACCACTGCAGACCGAGTCAAGCGCTCAGGCGGGAGGTGACTTCGCCCAACTGCCCTGACAAACCATGCAGGCGCTGCCCCGCCTGCTCCGTATGCTGCACCGCTTCCTGATTGGCTGTGGCAATGCGGGTAATTTCGATCAGGTTGCGCGAGATATCTTCGGCTACGCTGGTCTGCTCCTCTGCCGCCGTGGCGATCTGCCGGTTCATGTCGCGGATCGCCTCCACCGCCAGGGTAATGCGTTGCAGCATCTGCCCGGCCTGCTCGACCTGCTCAGCCCCTTCCTGGCTACGTTGCTGGCCGCTTTCGATGGCCTTGACCGCCTCCACAGCCCCCGACTGTACCGCTTCGATGATCTGGTGAATCTCTGCAATCGACGCTGCCGTGCGCTGGGCCAGGCTACGCACTTCATCAGCGACTACCGCAAAACCACGCCCGGCTTCGCCAGCACGGGCTGCTTCGATGGCTGCGTTAAGCGCCAGCAGGTTGGTCTGTTCAGCAATGCCACGGATCACTTCCAGCACTTTGCCTATACGTGTGCTGTCATGCTCCAGATCGCGAATTACCGACGCCGTGCCGGCAATTTCGCGGTTGACCAACCCGATGATGTCGATGGTCTGCTGCATCACCTGCTCGCCCGCCTGGGCGCTGTGGTCGGCGTCATCGGCCGCACGGGCAGCCTCGGCGGCGTGGCGAGCGACCTCTTGGGCAGTGGCGGACATTTCGTGCATGGCCGTGGCCACCTGGTCGGTACGCTGGAACTGGTCATGAGTACCGCGGGCCATGTCACCGGCAATATTGCGCAACTGGCCGCTGGCACCTTCCAGCTCCTGAGCGTTGTCCTGCAGCCGGCCGACGGTGTCGGCAAGGAAGTCACGCAGGGTGTTGGCTGCCCGCGCCAGGCGCCCCAACTCATCCTCCCGACGGCTTTCGACCCTGGCAGCAAAGCAGCCCTGGCTGAGCTGCGCGACGTACTCGATCAACTGACGGATCGGCTCGATCAGGCTACGGTTGACCAGCCACAGGCTGAGCAGCCCCACCAGCACCGCAGAAGCCAGCATCACCAGCAGGCCCAACCATACCGTGCGCTCGGCACTGGCATTGATGCTGTCTGCACGCTGACGGGCATCGGCGCGCAGCTGCTCGACCAGTTCGCTCATCTGCTCACTGGCGGCACGATCCACGCCTTTGACCGCCCGGTCTCCCGCTCCCGGATCGCCGCCTGCCGCAAGGAAGGCCTGGCGGCCTTGCGCATAGGCCTGGCCCAACTGGCGGTGGCTGTCGCGCAATTGCTGCAGCGACGCCTTGAGCGTGGCATCGCTATTGTCGATCAATTGCCCGAGCAGTTGTTGTACTTGCTGTTCGCGGGCCTGGAACTGCTGCCAGTACTTGTCCATCTCCGCTGGCTGGCGCCCGCGCAGTAGCACGTTTTTCCATTCCTGCACCTGTATCTTGAACTGCAGGTTGGCTTCGTCAATCAATTGCGAGGCCCGCAGCGGCCCGTCGACCAGCTCGGCGTAGCCACGCACGCTGGACGACAGGAACTGGAAACACACCAGGGCGATCAGCAGCATCGCCAGCACACTGCCGCCGAGCAGCGAAAGAATTTGCACTCTGAGGGATTTACGCAACATCGAGGGTCTCGGAACCAGAGGGAGTAGGCTGAGGCCGCTGTACAGCCTCATTACTGGCAGGCCAAAAAAAAGCTGCCATCACGCAATGGCAGCCAGGTCGAGCACTTACGCAACAGTTGAGGCAAATACTCTCAGGCAATTACTACAGAAATGTTACAAGGCCGCGACACGCTAACCGGTGGTGAACTGCAGCGCTGCCAGCCGTGCATACAGCGGGCTGTCCTCGATCAACTGACGGTGGGTGCCCACCGCCACCAGCCGACCCTGGTCGATGACCGCGATGCGCTCGGCGTGCTGCACTGTGGCCAGGCGATGGGCGATCACCAGCGTGGTACGGCCGGCCATCAACCTGGGCAGCGCTTGCTGGATCAAGTATTCGCTTTGTGCATCGAGGGCACTGGTGGCTTCGTCCAGCAACAGGATCGGCGCATCGACCAGCAAGGCCCGGGCGATCGCCAAGCGCTGACGCTGCCCGCCGGAAAGGCCTATGCCGCCCTCCCCCAGTTGTGTCTGGTAGCCTTGGGGCAATTGCCGTATGAATTCGTCGGCATGGGCGCCGCGGGCTGCTGCTTCGACTTCAGCCAAGGTCGCCTCGGGCCGGCCATACCGAATGTTGGCCTCCACCGTGCCACGGAACAACGAGGGGTTCTGCGCCACCAGGGCGAACTGCCGGCGCAGCTGGTCGGGATCAAGCTCGGTAACCGGCTGGCCATCAAGCAGGATGCGGCCTTGCTGAGGGTCGTAAAAGCGCAGCAACAAATCGAACAGGGTCGACTTGCCTGCCCCGGAAGGGCCTACCAGGGCGACGGTCTGCCCAGGCTCGATGGTCAGGCTCAGGCCGTCAACAGCCGCCACTGTGGGCCGTGAAGGATAAGCAAACACCACCTGCTGCAACTCGATACGCCCACTGGCCCGCTGCTGTGGCAGCACCTGCGCCACGGCAGGCGGCAGGATGGCACTTCGCGCGGCCAACAATTCGGCAATGCGCTCGGCAGCACCCGCGGCCCGCTGCAGTTCGCCGATCACCTCACTGAGGGTACCGAAGGCGCTGCCGACGATCAGGCTGTAGAACACGAATGCAGCCAGCTCGCCTGCGGATATGCGCCCGGCGATCACATCCATGCCGCCGACCCACAGCATCACCCCCACCGCCCCCAACACCAACACGATCACCAGGGTAATCAGCCAGGCACGCTGGGCAATCCGCTTGCGGGCAACCGTGAATGCTGCTTCGACCGTATCGGCGAACAGTTCGCGGTCGTGCGCCTGGTGGTTGTAGGCCTGCACGGTCTTGATCTGCCCCAGCGTCTCAGCCACGTAGCTGCCCACATCCGCGACCCTGTCCTGGCTCTGCCGCGACAGGCTACGCACCCGACGGCCGAACAACAGGATCGGTGCCAGCACCAGCGGCAACGTTACCACCACGATGCTGGTGAGCTTGGGGTTGGTAATGAACAGCAATGCCACACCACCAATGACCATCAGCGCGTTGCGCAGGAACATCGACAGCGATGAACCGATCACGGATTGCAGCAAGGTGGTGTCCGCTGTCAGCCGCGACTGGATCTCGGAGCTGCGGTTGTCTTCGAAAAAACCTGGGTGCAGGCCGATCAGGTGGTCGAAGACGGCACGACGGATATCGGCCACACAGCGCTCGCCAATCCACGACACCAGGTAAAAACGGCTGAAGGTACCCACCGCCAGCGCCAGCACCAGCAGCAGGAACAGCCCGATGGTCTGATTGAGCTGGTGCGCGGAGCGGGTCATGAAACCTTGATCCACCAGCAGGCGGATGCCTTGGCCCATCGACAGGGTGATGCCAGCTGTGACTACCAGCGCCAGCAATGCCAGCAGCACCTGCCGGCGATAAGGGCGAACGAACTGCCAAGCCAGGCGCAAGGCGCGGCGTTGGCGCGGGGAAACCGATTCGGGCATGGCGACGACCACAAAGGGTGGGGAAGCGGCAGCCTACCACTCATCCCGGTCGGGAGACTGCATGAAGGTTGCTATAACGCATCGATCTAAACAGCTTATGGAGCTTTCACAGGCTTTCTGCTGGACTGTTGCTGCCGTGACCCAGAAGCTGTCACAGGCCAGTCACGGCGCAGGGCTACCCTGAGCTTGAACCTGAAGAGGAGACAGTGCATGAGCTTGCAGCATGGCAGTGATAACCAGAAGCCCCAGACCTCTCCGCAACCGCAAGTATGCGGTTCGATCATCGACGCCAAGGGGCGCGAAGTGCCGATCACCGAGCAGATGATCCAGCAGGCCTGCAAGGCCCTGGAAGAAAGCCGTGTCGAGCGCGTACGCAAAGGTTGATCGGCGAATTCTTTGCAACCCGGCGCTTGCGCCGGGTTTTTATCTGCCCAGCCAGTGGGCTTGACCACCCCCACAGATAACCGTACATACCTGCAAGGTCACGACAAGGTTTGCTTAGACCAACACCCCACCCAGGGCACTGACCAACTGCGCCAACTGCGGCGCCTCCCCGTGCAAGCGCACGGCCAGCCCCTCGATCTCGCGCCTTGGCGGGTATTGCTTGCGCAACTGGTCGAACGCCGCTCGCTGTTGCTGCGGATCATCGCTCAGGCTACGGCGGAAATCGGCATCATCGCGGCGCGGGTCATACACGGCGCGACACAGGGTGGCCAAGGCCCAGGACAGGTCGGTGCTGGCATCCAGATCGATCTGCGCCAACGGTGGCCTTGGCAGCAGCTCGCCCAGTCGCACCTGCTCGTCCACACCCAGGAAGCGGCACAGCGCCTGGTAGATCTGCGCCGTACCACGCTGGCGACCATCGAGGCTATAGCCGGCAATGTGCGGCGTAGCCAGTGTGCACAGGTCGGCCAACTGCAGGTCGACCTGCGGCTCCCCTTCCCACACATCCAGCACTGCGTGCACGTCTTCTCGGTCCAGCAGCAGCTCGCGCAGGGCCACATTATCCACCACCGGGCCACGGCTGGCGTTTACCAGCCAGGCACCTGGGCGCAACTGTGCCAGCTGCGCCTGCCCCAGCAGGTGCCAGGTCGGGTACTCGCCGCCGCGTTGCAATGGGGTATGCAAGCTGATCACATCGCACTGCTGCAGGATGGTTTCGAGGCTGACGTAGTCGCCGCCCTCGGCGGCCTGACGCAACGGGTCGCACACCAGCACCTTCCAGCCCAGGCCGTGCAGCACCCGCACCAGACGGCCACCCACTTCACCCGCGCCCACAACGCCATACACGCGCTCAGGCAATGCCACGCCATCCAGCTCGGCCAGAGTCAGCAGGCTGCCCAGCACGTAATCGACCACGCCGCGGGCGTTACAGCCAGGCGCGCTGCTCCAGCGGATACCGGCCTCTGCAAAGTAGTCCAGGTCCAGATGATCAGTACCAATGGTGCAAGTGCCGACAAAGCGTACACGGCTGCCTTCGAGCAACTGACGGTCGACCTTGGTCACCGAGCGTACCAGCAGGATATCGGCGTCCTTGACGCTGGCAGCATCGAGGCTTCGGCCGGGGTAGCGGCGAATTTCACCGAACCCCTGGAAGAAGGCATCGAGCAGCGGGATGTTCTCGTCGGCAACTATCAGCATGGTGCTCTCCTGTCTGGGGAGAGCAGTGTAGGCGCAACGCCGGGCCTGTTCCAGAGCGATTCAGTCGGCTTTCTTGCGGATCCAGTACAGGAAAGTGCCGGCGTCCTCTTGCTGCTGCAGCAGCTCGTGGCCGAGGAAGTTGCAGAACTTGGGGATGTCGCGGCGGGTCGACGGGTCAGTGGCGATGACCTTGAGCAGGCCGCCGGCGGCCAGGTTGCGTACGTGCTGGTGCAGCATCATCACCGGTTCCGGGCAGTTCAGGCCGGTGGCATCGAGGATGGCGTCGGGGGTGAAATCGGTCATGGGGGGCTCCGAAAATGATCGCTATTGTCGCGCATAGCGCGGTGCGGTCCAAGGGGGCTTAGACGCATGCCTTCAGCATTGTGTGAATATTGAGATCGAGCGCCGCCCGCGCGGCGCATCGCGAGCTTCGCTCGCTCCTACGTTTGTTTCTGGCCAGTAACGCCTGTTACAGGCGCGCGCGACCGTTTTGTTTGTACGACGCAATATCGCGCCAAGCGCCAAAGCGTTCGCGCGCAAATGGCACAGAAATAATTGGCCCGAAACAAACGTAGGAGCGAGCGAAGCTCGCGATGCGCCGCGCGGGCGGCGCTCGATCTCAATGCAAACAGCAAATGCAAACCATCCACCTGAAACGCTCAGCGCGGTTTCAAATCGAGCCGCCTCAGGTGGCAAGTCACTTCCTCGCGGTCGTGGTACAGCTGCTTGCAGGCGATCGACACCTTGATCTTGCGTGCCTTGAATGTCGCCTCCATACGATCGAGCAAGCGCCGTACTTCGGCATAACGCTGCTTCATCGGCAACTTCAGGTTGACCACTGCCTCGCGGCACAGCCCTTCACCCAGCCAGGTTTCGATCAGCGAGGTGGTACGCGCCGGCTTCTCGACGATATCGCACACCATCCAGTCTACCGGCTGCTTCGGCTGCCAGGTAAACCCATCGGCCATCAAGTGCTGGACCAGGCCGGTGTCCATCAGGCTTTCGGCCATCGGCCCGTTGTCGATGGCTGTCACCAGCATGCCGCGGCGCACCAGCTGGTAGGTCCAGCCACCCGGCGAGGCTCCCAGGTCGACGCCGGTCATGTCATCACCCAGGCGCTGCTCCCACTGCTCACGCGGAATGAACTGGTGCCAGGCTTCTTCCAGCTTGAGTGTCGAACGGCTGGGCGCCTCGCGAGGGAACTTCAGGCGCGGGATGCCCATGGGCCACAAGGCGCTGTTGCTGGCCGATGCAACGCCGACAAATACCCGCCGGCCGCTGATGAAGGTCAGTAGCAAACGTGGGCGGCCAGGGTCATCGACCAGGCGGCCGGCCTTCTCCAGGGCCTTGCGCAACGGCACTTCGAACTTTCGGCAAAAGGTGGACAATTCCTTGCCTTCGTTGCTGTCCAGCACCTCCAGCCAAAGGCTGCCGAACACCGGGAAGTTGGCCAACTGTGCCAGCAGCACACTGATGCGGTCACTTTCCGGCAGTTCGACGTAACCGCCACGTGCCCACTGCCGCGGGAAAATCAGCTGGTTGAAACGCAGTTCCCCCATCAAGCGCTCGGCACCGCCCTCCTCGCTACAGACAAACTCGGCACTGGCACTTTGCGGCTTGCCTTTGGCATAGCCGGCAACACCCAGGCGGGCGGCATGTTCGCTGATCTCGGCGCAAACCTCGCCCTCGAAACCGGGCCGGCAATGCATGAACAGGGTATTCATCTCTCACTCCACTACGGCTGGCGCACCACAGGCGCCGGCAGGGCGGCGATGATAAAGGAAGTTCGGAACCTGCGACACGCCCCGCCGGTCCAGAAAAGGGTCAGGTAGCCTAAACCGGTCTAACCTGACCACTCAGCCAGGTCCGTACCGTGCGGACCGATACAGAGCGGTGCTGCCGGCAAACCGTGAATATTTGCCGGGCACCGGTGCAGAAGGAGTTGGCAATGCCCTCGCTCGATAGCCTGAACACCCTCAAGCCCCTCAAGGTCGGCGACCAGACCTACCACTACTTCAGCCTCACTGAGGCCGCCCGCCAGCTGGGTGACCTGCAGCGCCTACCCATGTCGCTGAAAGTGCTGCTGGAAAATCTGCTGCGCTGGGAGGACGGCACAACCGTCACTGGCGACGACTTGCGCGCCATTGCCCAATGGCTTGGCGAACGGCGCTCCGACCGCGAGATCCAGTACCGCCCGGCGCGGGTGCTGATGCAGGACTTCACCGGCGTACCTGCCGTGGTCGACCTGGCGGCCATGCGCGCCGCCATGGCCAAGGCTGGTGGCGACCCACAACGGATCAACCCGCTGTCACCGGTCGACCTGGTGATCGACCACTCGGTAATGGTCGACCGCTACGGCACGCCGCAAGCCTTTGCCGAAAACGTCGACATCGAAATGCAGCGCAATGGTGAGCGCTATGCCTTTCTGCGTTGGGGCCAGAGCGCGTTCGACAATTTCCGCGTAGTACCCCCGGGCACCGGCATTTGCCACCAGGTCAACCTGGAATACCTGGGCCGCACGGTGTGGACCCGTGAGGCTGATGGCCGCACCTATGCCTTCCCCGATACCTTGGTGGGCACAGACTCGCACACCACCATGATCAACGGCCTGGGCGTACTTGGCTGGGGTGTCGGCGGCATCGAAGCGGAAGCGGCCATGCTCGGCCAGCCGGTATCGATGCTGATCCCCGAGGTAATCGGCTTCAAGCTGACCGGCAAGCTGCGAGAGGGCATCACTGCCACTGACCTGGTGCTGACCGTGACGCAGATGCTGCGCAAGAAAGGCGTGGTGGGCAAGTTCGTTGAATTCTATGGCGACGGCCTGGCCGAGCTGCCCCTGGCCGACCGCGCGACCATTGCCAACATGGCACCGGAATACGGCGCCACCTGTGGCTTTTTCCCGGTCGACCAGGTCACCCTGGACTATCTGCGCCTTTCGGGCCGCCCCGAAGCGACCGTGCAGCTGGTGGAGCAGTACTGCAAGGCGCAGGGCATGTGGCGCCTGCCCGGCCATGAACCGTCATT
Organism: Pseudomonas putida; assembly: GCA_041879295.1. Taxonomy (NCBI): domain Bacteria; kingdom Pseudomonadati; phylum Pseudomonadota; class Gammaproteobacteria; order Pseudomonadales; family Pseudomonadaceae; genus Pseudomonas; species Pseudomonas putida. Next base: position 3,958,529 of record CP047152.1, read on the forward strand.
CAGCGACACGCTGGCACTGGACATGGACGAGGTCGAAGCCAGCCTGGCCGGGCCCAAGCGGCCACAGGACCGCGTAGCACTGGGCCAGGTCAGCCAAGCCTTCGACCACTTCATCGAGCTGCAGCCCAAACCGCTGGCCAAAGAAGTTGGCCGCCTGGAAAGCGAGGGCGGCGGCGGTGTGGCGGTGGGCAACGCCGACCAGACCGGCGCGATCGACTACAGCCATCAGGGCCAGACCCACACCCTGCGCGATGGAGCCGTGGTGATTGCCGCGATCACCTCATGCACCAACACGTCCAACCCCAGCGTGATGATGGCTGCCGGGCTGGTGGCGAAAAAAGCACTGGAAAAAGGCCTGCAACGCAAACCCTGGGTCAAGAGCTCGCTGGCGCCGGGCTCCAAGGTGGTCACCGACTACTTCAAGGCAGCCGGGCTCACGTCTTACCTCGACCAGTTGGGTTTTGATCTGGTCGGTTATGGCTGCACCACCTGCATCGGCAACTCCGGCCCGCTGGACGAGGCGATCGAGAAAGCTATTGGCAGCGCCGACCTCACCGTGGCCTCGGTGCTGTCGGGCAACCGCAACTTCGAAGGCCGCGTGCACCCGTTGGTCAAGACCAACTGGCTGGCCTCGCCCCCGCTGGTGGTGGCCTACGCCCTGGCCGGCAGCGTGCGCCTGGACCTGACGCGCGACCCGCTAGGCTCAGGCAAGGACGGCCAACCGGTCTACCTGCGTGATATCTGGCCGAGTCAGCAGGAAATTGCCGAGGCTGTGGCCAAGGTCGATACGGCGATGTTCCACAAGGAATACGCCGAAGTGTTTGCCGGTGATGCGCAGTGGCAGGCCATCGAGGTGCCACAGGCCGCCACTTACGTGTGGAAGGCTGACTCCACCTACATTCAGCACCCACCGTTTTTCGACGGCATCGGCGGGCCGCCACCACAAATTGCCAATATTCACGGCGCACGGGTGCTGGCGCTGTTGGGCGACTCCGTGACCACTGACCACATTTCCCCCGCCGGCAACATCAAGACCGACAGCCCGGCCGGGCGCTACCTACGGGAACAGGGTGTGGAGCCACACGATTTCAACTCCTACGGTTCGCGGCGCGGCAACCATGAAGTGATGATGCGCGGCACCTTCGCCAACATCCGTATCCGCAACGAAATGCTGGCAGGAGAAGAAGGCGGTAACACCTTGCATGTGCCCACTGGCGAGAAGCTGTCGATCTACGACGCAGCCATGCGTTACCAGCAGGAAGGCACCCCGCTGGTGGTGATTGCCGGCCAGGAGTACGGCACCGGTTCGAGCCGCGACTGGGCAGCCAAGGGTACCAACCTGCTGGGGGTCAAGGCCGTGCTGGCGGAAAGCTTCGAGCGTATCCACCGCTCCAACCTGGTGGGCATGGGCGTGTTACCGCTGCAGTTCAAGGCGGGGCACAACCGCAAACAGTTGGGGCTGACCGGCAAGGAGCAGATCGATGTACTGGGGCTGGACGGTGCACATCTCCACCCCGGCATGAGCCTGCCCTTGCGCATTACCCGCGAAGATGGCCAGCAGGAACAGATTGAGGTGTTATGCCGGATTGATACCCTGAACGAGGTGGAGTACTTCAAGGCGGGGGGGATTCTGCATTATGTGTTGCGCCAGATGATCGCTGGCTGAGACGGATAGCCTGGCACAGGATTTGTGCCGTTTTCTAAACCGAGCGCCGCGCGGGCGGCGCTTGGTCACATGGGCGCCGGTGCCCCACAGCCGTATGCGTCCAAGTCCCTCGCGACAGGGCTGGCCCTTGGCCACCCATTCGGTCATCATCTGACTCACCCGTCATTGATGGCAATCAATGAACCAAATATCCATTCAATAAAACCAGCGGCTTGCCGATACCTGTCGAAAGCCCTGCGGACTATCACCCATGCGTAACAACCAGCCGATTACCCAGAGAGAACGGACTTTCCCTGCCCAGCAGCGGTTGATCTCCACTACCAACGCCAAGGGTGTGGTGACCTACTGCAACGATGCCTTTATCGAAATCAGTGGTTTCACCCGCGAGGAGCTGACTGGCGCACCGCACAACCTGGTGCGCCACCCCGACGTACCGCCTGCCGTGTTTGCCCATATGTGGCAAACCCTCAAGCAGGGCCAGCCGTGGATGGGTATCGTCAAGAACCGCTGCAAGTCCGGCGACCATTACTGGGTCAACGCCTATGTCACCCCCATCTTCGATAACAACCAGGTCGTTGGCTTCGAGTCGGTGCGAGTCAAGCCCACCGCCGAGCAGATCCGCCGCGCCGAGGCTCTGTACCAGCGCATCAACCAAGGCAAGCCGCCGGTACCGCGCCGCGACAAGTGGCTGCCGGTGCTGCAGGACTGGCTACCGTTCATCCTGATCAGCCAGGTGGGCTTCCTGATTGGCAACTGGCTGGGTCATTCCTGGGGCTTTGCCTTGGCCGCAGGGCTTTCGGTACCACTGGGCCTGCTTGGCCTGAGCTGGCAGCAACGCGGCCTCAAGCGCCTGCTGCGCCTGGCCGAGCAAACCACTTCCGACCCACTGATCGCGCAGATGTACACCGACAGCCGTGGCGTGCAGGCGCGCCTGGAAATGGCCATGCTCAGCCAGGACGCACGCATGAAAACCTGCCTGACACGCCTACAAGACAGTGCCGAGCACCTGAGCGACCAGGCACGGCAGTCCGATGCCTTGGCGCACAAGAGCTCTTCGGGGCTGGAGCGCCAGCGGGTGGAGACCGAACAAGTCGCCGCTGCGGTAAACCAGATGGCTGCCACCACCCAGGAAGTGGCCAACCATGTGCAGCGCACCGCCGATGCCACCCAGGAAGCCAACCGCCTGACCAGCCAGGGCCGGCAGATTGCCGGAGAAACCCGCGAGGCCATCGAACGTCTGTCGGCGGCAGTGGGCGAAACCGGCCAGACAGTTACGCAACTGGCCAAAGACAGCGACGAGATTGGTGGCGTGGTCGACGTGATCAAGGGCATTGCCGACCAGACCAACCTGCTGGCGCTGAACGCAGCCATTGAAGCGGCGCGCGCCGGTGAAATGGGCCGTGGTTTTGCCGTGGTAGCTGATGAAGTACGTCAGTTGGCCCAGCGCACCGCCGAATCCACCGGGCAGATCCACGGCCTGATCGCCAAGCTGCAACAAACCGCCAGCAACGCAGTGCTGACCATGGAAACCGGCCACCGCCAGGCACAGGAAGGCGTTGATCGGGTAATGCAGGCCGACGAGGCGCTGGTAGGCATCAGCGAAGCGGTAGCCAATATCACCGACATGGCTACCCAGATTGCTGCTGCAACCGAGGAGCAGACCGCAGTGGCTGACGAGATCAGCCGCAACATCAGCACCATTGCCGAACTGGCCGACCAGACCGCCGAACAGGCGCAGCACTCGGCACTGCTGAGCGAGGAATTGACCAGCACTGCGGGCAGCCAGTATTCGCTGGTGGAGCGTTTCAACCGCTGAAGCTCACGGCTTGCCGCGCCACCGCTGTGGGTGGGCACCGGCTTTGCCGGTGTTCGCGGGCAAGCCCGCTCAAGGACCGCGTAAGCCCGCTTGCTGTGTCACCAGTCCAACCGCAAGCGGCTCTCGAAGTAGCGCTCTTCCCCGCTCAGCGGGTCCTCGAAACGCAGGCTTTGCGCCAGCAGTTTCAGCGGCCGCTGGTAGTCATCCTCTTCATTGAGCAATTGCGGATAGAACGGGTCATTGCTGATCCCTGCACCCAAAGCCGCCATGTGAACACGCAATTGATGGGTCTTGCCGGTCACTGGCGACAGCCCATAGCGCCATTGCTCACCGTTCTTCTCCAGCACCTCGGCCAGCGTTTCACTGTTGGCATCACCCTCCACCTCATGCATGCGGAAAAATGGCTCGCCATGCACCAGGCGGCTTTTGTGCACCAGCGGGAACACATGCTGCGGCATGGCAGCGGCAATGGCCTGGTAACGCTTGTCGATACGCCGCTCGGGGAACAGCCGCTGGTAAGCGCTGCGGCTGTGCGGGTTGGCAGAAAACAGCACAAGCCCGGCGGTGTGCCGGTCAATACGGTGCAACGGCACCAGGTGCGGGTTGTCCAGGCGACGGATCAGGCGGCGCAACAAAGTCTGCTCGACATATTCACCGGTCGGCGTCACCGGCAGAAAATGCGGTTTATCGGCCACCACCAGGTGCTCGTCCACATGCAGCACCACCTCCTGCACCGGGATCGGCCGTTCGTTCGGCACCTCACGGAAGTAATGCAAACGCATGCCACGCTTGTAAGGCAGGTCGGCGGCAACTGCCTGCCCCTCGGCATCCAGCACCCGGCCACGGGCAAAGCGGTCAAGCCACTGGGCGCGGTCAATAGCCTTGAAGTGATCACACAAGCAATCGAGCACGGTCACCCAGTTACCAGGTGGCAAGCACACCGTACTGGCTTGCTGGCGGGCGGGGTCGAAAGGCGTGGTCATGGCTGGGCTCGGGACATTGATGGCCGCGCATTATCGCCCAAGCCCGTGCCCTCAACCAGCCCGGGCCATCGCCTCGCAGCGCTCCTTCAGCCAGCGCAGTACCTGTACCGGCTCCCAGCGGCCAGGGTCATAGAGGGCATAGAGCAACCCCTGATAGCCCACCACATCCAACCCACGGTGGTAACCGGCCCGCTGGAACAAGGCCTCGATCTCGGCGAAGCAGGTATTGAAGTGGACTTTGCCGAACGGCGTGCAGTCGCCGGTTACCAGGCCTTCGAGGCGCAGTTCCAGAACGGCGTCAGCCACCCGTTCCACGGGCATGCGGTTGACGCTGTACTTGAGTTGCTCGACATTGAGCATGGCTTCACCTCGATACTGTATTTATATACAGCATACGAACATCCCCTTGCTGCCGTCAATGCGCTTCATTGCAGCCCCGCCAGGTAGCCGCTGCCTTTGCGCAGGGTCAGCACCTGCCTGCGCGGCGTGCCGCGCGTCACCGACAGATGCACCCATTTGTCGAATTCCAGGATCAACTGATCGAAGGGCACCGCACTTTCGCTGATTCGCCGGACGGTCTCGCGCGGGCTGACCTCGATCACCGTGAAGTCCGCCGCCAGCCCTTGTACGTGCTGGCTGTCGGAGGCGCCACCGATCAACCGGTTGACCCTTTCACTGCGATACCCGCTGCTGATGATGATGGGCGCGTCGAACAATGCACGTACCTGCTCCAGCGCACAGCACAGCAATTGCAGGTTGGCCCTGGCTTCGAGGGGCGGTGCATTATCGAACCCGTCCCGGGCGGCGAGCTGGGAAACGGTCATTTCATCGAAGGTGAAATGTGGAGTGATCAGCATGGCGAGCTATTCCGATGATGGAGAAGGTTACCGGCGACGGTGCGCCTGCAACAGATCATCAGCTCGCTTCACAAATCATGGAGCAGGGTTGCAACTCCTCTGCAGCCATCATTGCCCAAGAAAGGCCACCACTTGTTCGGTATCGAAGGGCCAGTGCAGCTCGGCGCCGTTGTCACAGCGCCGCAGCACCGGAATGATCAGGCCATAACGCTCGAACAAAGGCTCGCTCTCGGCGATGTCGACCAGCTCTACCAGCAGGCCATGATCGACGAGGGGCATCAACACGGCCTCGGCCACTTCGCACAGGTGGCAGCCGAGGGTACCGAACAGTTGACATTCAGGCAGCATGGGGCAGGTCCCGGGTTGGCGTACACAACAGCCTATTCTAGTGTGGTGTTTCACAAATAACGACCATAACTCGCGGCGCTTTTTGCGCTCATGCGGCGTTGTCGTTCCTCGCCGTAGCTGGGCTACGACTCGTCGCGACGCCTTGCCTGAGCGCAACAATCGCTCGCGAGTTATTGGCCGTATTTGCAAAACACCACACTAGGCCCGCCACGCCCACCCTGCACCTGACCTGGCTCAATCCTGGCTGGTAGCACCGATCCGGTGCAGCGACAGGTCCGCGCCCTGGAACTCCTGCTCATGGCTCAAGCGCAGGCCATGCAGCGCACGGATTGCTCCATACACGGCAAAGCCACCGGCCAAAGCCACCAGCACCCCCATCAGGCTGCCCAGCAGCTGGCTGACCAGGCTGACACCGCCCATGCCGCCCAACGCCACCTGGCCGAACACGCCACAGGCGATGCCCCCCCACACGCCACACAGGCCGTGCAATGGCCACACACCCAGGACGTCGTCGATTTTCCAGCGATTTTGCGCTGCGGTGAAAGTCCAGACAAAGAGCGCCCCCGCCACCAGGCCGGTGACCAGCGCTCCAACCGGGTGCATCAGATCGGAACCTGCGCAAATCGCAACCAGCCCGGCCAGCGGACCGTTATGCAGGAAGCCGGGGTCGTTGCGCCCGGCCAGCAACGCTGACAGGGTGCCACCCACCATGGCCATCAGCGAGTTGATCGCCACCAGGCCACTGACACCCTGCAAGGTTTGGGCACTCATGACGTTGAAGCCGAACCAGCCGATGATGAGGATCCACGAGCCCAACGCCAGAAAGGGAATGCTCGACGGCGCGAACGCCACCAAGCGGCCCTCGCGGTAGCGCCCACGGCGCGCGCCCAGCAGCAGCACCGCCGCCAGCGCCAGCCAGCCCCCCATGGCGTGTACCACCACGGACCCGGCAAAGTCATGGAACGGGGCGCCGAAGCGAGCCTGCAGCCAAGCCTGCACGCCCAGGTTGCCGTTCCACACCACACCCTCGAAGAACGGATAGACGAACGCCACGATCAATGCCGTGGCGCACAACTGCGGCACGAATCGCGCCCGCTCGGCGATGCCCCCGGAAATGATCGCCGGAATCGCCGCCGCAAAGGTCAGCAGGAAGAAGCACTTGACCAGTGCATAGCCATGGTCGACAGCCAGCGTCGCTGCCGGCTGGAAGAAGTTGACCCCATAAGCGATCCAGTAGCCTATAAAGAAGTAGACCAGCGCCGAGATGGCAAAGTCGCTGAGGATCTTCGACAAGGCGTTGACCTGGTTCTTGTGGCGCACCGTGCCCACTTCAAGAAACGCAAAGCCGGCATGCATGGCCAGCACCAAGATGGCGCCCATGAGAATGAACAGGGTGTTGGAACCGTGGACCAGAGAGTCCATAGCGCTGTGCATGTTTTCCATGAAATAGGCAGACCTGCTGAAAAAGGCACCAGGACAGTTCAAGAACCTGCATCCCTGCACCGAATCGGTGCCAGCCCCTACCCTGTTCACGTGAGCGGGGTGAAGCCTGCGTGGTTTTTTCTTGGGTTTGTCGTGGATTGGGTTAAGGTTTATCGGTATTCGCTGCGCCGGCGCCCTGAAACGGCGCAAAACCGGTCACAGGCGCTCCGCAACGTGGCAAAAACTTAGCAAGGCCCATACCAGCAGCCGCACTTGAACCTTCCATGCGTGCTGTCACTCGAACTACCAACACTCATCGACAGGGAGAGACCCATGGCCAGCAAATCGGCAAAGAATGCACAAGAGATATTGATGGCTGACTTCCAGGCCTTGGTGCGCGACACCGAGAAGCTGCTGGCCGACACCGCCAACCTGGCCGGCGACCAGGCCGACGAATTGCGCGAGCAGATTCACGAGCGCCTGGCCCAGGCCCGCGAAACCCTGCAACTGACCCAGGACTCGGTACGTGAACGGGGTCAGGCGGCGCTGGGCAGCGCCGAGCAGTACGTGCAGGAAAACCCGTGGCAGGCGATCGGCATCGCGGCCGGCGTCGGCCTGTTGATCGGTCTGCTGGCCAACCGGCGCTAAGGGGAACCCATGGAGAATGACGCCAACGGCGCCGGCGCTTCGGGCAAGCGCCTGGGTGCGGCCATGCTGGGGCTGCTGCACAGTCACATCGAGCTGTTCGGTATCGAGCTGCAGGAGCAGAAAGGCCGCACTTTGAGCCTGCTGCTGTTCGCCGGCCTGGCGCTGGTGTTCGCCCTGCTGCTGCTGACCGCACTGTCCGGGCTACTGCTGGTGCTGCTGTGGGACAGCTATCGACTGGCCGGTATCATTGGCCTGTGCGTGTTCTATGGCATTGCCGCACTGTACTGTGCCATGCGCCTGAAGGCGGCGGTGTTCGACGAATCATCGCCTTTCGGCGCCACCCTCGAAGAACTTGCCAAGGACAGGGAGCGCCTGTTGCCATGAGCCTGCCAGAACTGCCAAACACGCGTAACCCGCGTGAACTGCGCAAGGCGCTGCTGCGCCTGCGCATGGAGATGCACCGCCAGGAAATCCGCCATGAGTCCGGGCAGTTGCTTGAACCGCTGCGCCGCGTGCGCGGTATGGGCAGCTCACTACATGAAGGCCTGGGTATCAAGCATGCGCCACTGTGGGGCATCGGCGCCGTGGTGGCGCTGGGCTTTCTCACCGGCAAGGGCGTACGCAGCGGCAACCTGACCCGCCTGGTGCGCTTGGGCAGCACCCTGCTGCCGCTGGTGCGCCTCTACCTGCAAGGCGGCCGCCGCCCCTGACCTGCGCGCGACCCGGCAGCACAATGCCCTTGCTGCGGGGTATGCTGCTGCCTTCAAACTAAAGGAGTACGCGCCTTGGACTGGCACACCTTGCTTACCCGCGAACGGCTGGGCAAAGCCCTGTACAGCGCCGATGAACTCGGGCGCAGCCCCTTCCACAAAGACCATGACCGCATCATTTTCTCCGGTGCCTTTCGCCGCCTCGGCCGCAAGACCCAGGTGCACCCGGTGTCGAGCAACGACCATATCCATACGCGCCTGACTCATTCGCTGGAAGTCAGCTGCGTCGGCCGCTCGCTGGGCATGCGCGTCGGCGAAACCCTGCGCGACAACCTGCCGGACTGGTGCGCCCCCAGTGACCTGGGGATGATCGTGCAGTCAGCCTGCCTGGCCCACGACATCGGCAACCCGCCATTCGGTCACTCCGGCGAGGACGCCATTCGCCATTGGTTCCAGCAGGCCGCCGGGCGTGGCTGGCTGGACGACATGAGCGATGACGAGCGGGCCGACTTTCTCAACTTCGAAGGCAATGCCCAAGGCTTTCGCGTGCTCACCCAACTGGAATACCACCAGTTCGATGGGGGGACGCGGCTGACCTATGCCACCCTCGGCACCTACCTTAAATACCCTTGGAGCGCCCGCCATGCCGACGCCCTGGGTTACAAGAAGCACAAGTTCGGCAGCTATCAGAGCGAACTGCCGCTGCTTGAACAGATCGCCCGCAAGCTCGGCCTGCCGCAGCTGGAACACCAGCGCTGGGCGCGCCACCCGCTGGTGTATCTGATGGAGGCTGCCGATGACATCTGCTACGCGCTGATCGACCTGGAAGACGGCCTGGAAATGGAGCTGCTGCAATACACAGAAGTCGAAGGGCTGTTGCTCGACCTGGTCGGCGATGACCTGCCAGAAACCTACCGCCAGCTCGGCCCAAGCGACTCCCGCCGGCGCAAGCTGGCAATCCTGCGTGGCAAGGCCATCGAACACCTGACCAACGCCGCCGCCCATGCCTTCGTCGAGCAGCAGCAGGCGTTGTTGGCCGGGCAACTGGCGGGCGACCTGGTGGAACACATGCATGGCCCAGCCAAACGCTGCGTACTGCAAGCCAAGGACATGGCACGCAACAAGATCTTCCAGGACAAGCGCAAGACCCTGCACGAAATCGGCGCCTATACCACCCTGGAGATTCTGTTGAACACGTTCTGCGGGGCGGCCCTCGAACAGCACGGTGGACGCACGCCATCGTTCAAGAGTCGCAGGGTGCTGGACCTGATCGGCAACAATGCGCCAGACCCGCATGCCTCGCTGCACAGCGCCTTCCTGCGCATGATCGACTTCATTGCCGGCATGACCGACAGCTATGCCAGCGAAATGGCCCGGGAGATGACCGGGCGCTCCAGCCCGACCTGAACCGCGTCCGTGCAGCGCGGGCTCGGCCTGGCGCTGCACCACGCTTGCAGGAAACTTCCTACATCAACAGGAGCCAGACTAAACGGCACGAATATAAACTAATGAAAAGTTACCAAAATCGCTTTGACATCGAGTTAAGCACACCTAATCCGTAGCCCATTTTGTTTTATCTTGTAAGCCGTTTCCCATATAGGCCTAACAGCCATTCCCCGCACGCCCGACGACTTCCAACTGCGATAAGGTGCCCTCTGTCACCCTCAATCGATCGCAGGGAAATCGAACATGCACTCCATATTTATCGTTGACGACCATCCGGTAATTCGCCTGGCCGTCCGTATGCTGTTGGAAAACCAGAATTACAAGATTGTCGGCGAGTCGGACAACGGCGTAGACGCCATGCAGATGATCCGCGAGAGCAACCCCGACCTGGTCATTCTCGACATCAGCATCCCCAAGCTAGACGGCCTGGAGGTGCTGGCCCGCTTCCAGACCATGGCCCTGCCCTTGAAGGTTCTGGTATTGACTGCACAGTCCCCGGCCTTGTTTGCCGTACGTTGCATGCACTCAGGCGCGGCAGGTTATGTCTGCAAGCAGGAAGACCTGAGTGAACTGCTCAGTGCAATCAAGGCCGTACTGGCCGGTTATAACTATTTCCCCAGCCAGGCAATAAAAAACAACCAGACGACCGACAGTGACCTGCAACTTTTCCGACAGGTCAATGACCGCGAACTGATGGTACTTCAACTCTTCGCCCAAGGCCGCAGCAACAAGGAAATTGCCAAGGGCATGTTCCTCAGCAGCAAGACTGTCAGTACCTACAAGAAGCGCCTGATGCACAAACTGCAAGTCAATACGCTGGTCGACCTGATCGAGATGGCCAAGCGCAACGCGCTGGTCTGAACGTGGTCATGGCCCGAGCCATCAATCGCCTGCTGCTCGCCCTGCTGCTGTTCAGCGGCGCGACACAGGCTGTCCATCGCGAAGCCGCGTCCTTTACGTTGATCGCACGCTCATCGGCCCGACCGGTCCAGCCCGTGCTCACGCCCGAACAACGACAATGGCTCGAAGGCCGTCAGGAACTGGTGCTGGGTACGTCGGCCCCCGACTATCCGCCGTTCGACATCACCGGTGGCGGCAACGACTACCAGGGCCTGACTGCCGAATATGCAAGCCTGATCGGCAAGGCCTTGCAGTTGCCAGTGAGGGTACTGCGTTTCTCCAGCCGGCAGGCGGCGGTAGAGGCGCTCAGGCACGGCGATATCGACCTGCTGGGCAGCGCCAATGGCTACGAAGCGGCCAGTGACGGCCTGGCACTGTCGCAGCCCTATGCCGTCGATCAACCCGTACTGGTAACGCGTGAAGACGAAAACCGGGCGCTGGACATGGACCTTGCCGGCATGCGCCTGAGCATGCTTTACCACTATTTGCCCAGACAGGAAGTCCTCAGCGCCTACCCCAAGGCCGAGCTGCTGGCCTTCAGTTCTTCCAGCCAGGCACTGAATGCCGTCGCGTTCGGCCAGGCCGACGTGTTCATCGGCGACACCATCTCCACGCACTACCAGCTCAACCGCGGCCATCTGCCCGGCCTGCGCATGGCCAACTTCGGCAAACACGAGGCCATCGGCTTCAGCTTTGCCTTGCGTCAGCAAGATACCTTGCTGCTGGACCTGGTGAACACCATCCTGGACAGGCAGAGCCCGGCCATACGCTCCAGTATCTTCAAACGCTGGAGCGCTGGCAGCGACCTGCTGCTGAGCGATCGCCAACTGCAGTTGAGCGAGGCCGAGCAGCAGTGGCTGCAGAAGCACCCGGTGATGCGCGTGGCGGCAGATGACGCGGCTGCACCACTGTCCTATTTCGATGATTCGGGGCATTTCCGAGGCATCACCGCCGACCTGCTGGAGCTCATTCGCCTGCGCACCGGGTTGCGTTTCGAAGTGCAGCGCGCCAGTGGCCTTGCCGACATGGTCGCCCGCCTCAAGGATGGCCGGGCTGATGTCATCGCCGCACTGGCCAGCGCCGGGAAAGCAGGGGACGACCTGCAAATCAGCCGCCCTTACCTCGAAAGCGCCTATGTGCTGGTAAACCGCAAGGGCAACAACACACTTAGCTCACTGGAGCAGTTGCAGGGGCACCGCATCGCCATTACCCGCTACAGCACCCTGAACGCCATGCTGTCCCGGGACTACCCCAAAATAAGCTGGGTCGAAACCGAAAGCGCGTTCTACTCCATGGCGTTGCTCAACAGTGGGGCCGTCGACGCGGTGATCACCACCCTGATCGACGCCAACCACGCCTTGGCCAGCAACCCTGAACTGGTCATCCGCACCTCGGTCGGCAGCGAACCCGCCAACTTCGCCATGGCCACCACTGGCCCGTCACAGGCGCTGCTGTCTATCCTCGACAAGGCTTTGCTGAGCATCTCACCGGAGGAGCTGGGGGTAATCAACAACCGCTGGCGCGGCTTTGGCAGGCATGAGGATGACAACGCCAAAGGCTACAGCCGCCTTGCCCTGCAGGTAGTGCTGGCCACCGCCGTGCTTCTGTTGCTGGCCTTGCTCTGGAATGCCCGCCTGCGCCTGCAAATTCGCCAGCGCCAGCACGCCGAACGCGCGCTGAATGACCAGCTGGCATTCATGCGCGCCCTGCTCAATGGTACACCCCACCCCATGTATGTGCGTGACCGCGAGGGTTGCCTGAAAAGCTGCAACTACAGCTACCTTGAAGCCGTGCAGGCCCGCTCCGACCAGGTGATCGGCAAAAAACTGAACGACAGCCTGTTTGCCGATTCCGAGCAAGCTCTGCAGATCCAGGCTGATTATCAGAAAGTCATGGCTGCGGGCTCGCCGCTGATCAAGGACCGTCCATTACGGATCAAGGGCCGGGACCTGACCATCTACCACTGGATCTTGCCGTACCGCGACTCCCTGGGTGAGGTGCAGGGGATCATCGGCGGCTGGATCGACATCAGCGAACGCCGCCAACTGGTCATGGAGCTGCGCCAGGCCAAGCAGCAGGCCGACGATGCCAACCGCGCCAAGAGCACGTTCCTGGCGACCATCAGCCACGAAATCCGCACCCCGATGAACGCCGTGATCGGCATGCTGGAACTGGCGGTCAAGCGCGCCGACCAGGGCCGGGTGGACCGCAGCGCGCTGGAACTGGCGCACCATTCGGCCAAAGACCTGCTAGGCCTGATCGGTGACATTCTGGACATCGTACGCATCGAGTCCGGGCACTTGTCCCTGGCCCCGGAGGTGGTCGACCTGGCGGCGCTGGTCGAATCGGTGGGGCGCATGTTCGATGGCCAGGCGCGGCAGAAAGGCCTGGCCCTGGAGGTGCAGATCGCTCCGGCCGCACGCTGCCATGTCCTGCTTGACCCGCTGCGCTTCAAGCAGGTGCTCTCCAACCTGGTGAGCAACGCCATCAAGTTCACCGAGCACGGTCAGGTACGCATCTGCGTCGCCCTGCTGGATGACGGTACCAGCACACCAGCGGTACTGGAGCTGGAGGTGCGCGACAGTGGCATCGGCATCCACCCCGACGACCTGCAGCGCCTGTTCAACCCGTTTATCCAGGCCAACCCGCACAGCCAGGGCGCCCGCGCAGGTACCGGGCTGGGCCTGGCCATCTGCCGCAACCTGTGCGAAATGATGGGCGGCAGCCTGTCCATGAAGAGCCTGGAGGATGTCGGTACCCAGGTGCGCCTGAAAATGCCGTTGCAACGGGTTGATGCCGCAGCGCAGCCGACACCTTTGCCCGAGCAGCTCGACGTGCCCGACCCACGGCTGAACGTGCTGGTCATTGATGACCACCCGGCCAACCTGCAACTGATGGCGCAACAACTTGGCTACCTGGGCCTGGAACACGCCAGCGCCCGCGATGGGCGGGAGGGCCTGGCCGCCTGGCGGGCAGGCGACTTCGATGTACTGGTACTCGACTGCAACATGCCGCACATGAACGGTTACCAGTTGGCGACTGCCGTGCGCGCCGAAGAACGCCATACCAGGCGGCCACGCTGCACCATCCTCGGCTATACCGCCAACGCACAGCCGGAGGTACGCCGCAAATGCCTGAACGCCGGCATGGACGACTGCCTGCTCAAGCCCATCAGCCTGAGCACCCTCAGCCAGCGCCTGGCTGGCATTTGCCCGCGCCGCCAGCAACGCCCCCGACGCAAGCTGTATCAACTGGACGGCCTGGCCGCCGTGGTCGGGCCTGACCCGGTCGACCGCCAGCGCTTCCTGGAGGCCTTGCAACAGAGCCTTCAGGTCGACCTGGCCAGCCTGATGGCGCTGCACCCGCAGCATGATAGCCGCGCCATTGCCGAGCAGGCCCACAAGGTGCTCAGCGCAGCGCGCATGCTGGAAGCCCCTGACTTGATGGCGGCCTGTGAAGCCCTCGAGGCCAGCGGTTTGACCACTGCCCAGGTGCGCCTGCGGCGCCAGGCACTGGCACGACATATGCGCCGAGTGGACCGTGCACTGGCCAGGGAATTGACCACAAGCACAGTTACTCAGGCAGGCAGCCAGGCGTGTTAACTGGTAGACTGCGCGGCGTTATTACCTAAGAGGATTGTTTCATGGCCACAAACCGCTCCCGTCGTCTGCGCAAGAAGCTGTGTGTCGACGAGTTTCAGGAATTGGGCTTCGAGCTGAACCTGGAATTCAAGGAAGATCTGGATGACCAGGCAATCGATGCTTTCCTCGACGCGTTCCTGGAAGAAGCCATGGACGCCAACGGCCTGGATTATGTAGGCGGTGACGATTTCGGCCTGGTGTGCTCGGTCAAACGCGGCTCGGTCAGCGAAGAACAGCGCGCTGCTGTTGAAGCCTGGCTCAAAGGCCGTGGCGAACTGACCAAGATCGAAGTCAGCCCGCTGCTGGACGCCTGGTACCCGGAAAAGCCGATCAACAAGGCTGAGTGATACTTGTCAGCTTCGGGCTGAAAAGGTTCATTGCTGAAAAGGCCACCCACTCGGGGGGCCTTTTTTATTGGCGTTGCTTTTCCGTCGAACGTGACGCATCGCGGCTGCGCTTGGGGCATAATGCGTACTGTTTACGTCGTGGGGCCATCATCTCTTACAGCCCCAAAGCCCTTTTCCCTCGCCGCAGGGTATTCGCTCACTATGATCAAAACGCTTCGACCCCTCATTCTTGCCGGCCTGCTGTTGCCGCTTGCCTTGCCCAGCCACGCCGCCGTCAATACCACCCTGCCTGCCAAAGTGCAGCAGGCGCTCAAGGCCAACAAGCTGCAGGACACAGCGCTGTCGCTGGTGATGCTGCCGCTGGACGGCCCCGGCACCCCGACCGTGTTCAATGCCGATGTGTCGGTGAACCCGGCGTCGACCATGAAACTGGTCACCACCTACGCCGCCCTCGAACTGCTTGGCCCGACCTTCCAGTGGAAAACCGAGTTCTACACTGACGGCACCCTGAGCAACGGCGTGCTTAACGGTAACCTCTACCTTAAAGGTGGCGGTGACCCCAAACTGAACATGGAAAAGCTGTGGCTGCTGATGCGTGACCTGCGCGCCAATGGCGTGCGCACCGTCACCGGTGACCTGGTGCTGGACCGCAGCCACTTCGTGCAACCCAACCTGCCGCAGTTCAACGATGACGGCGGCGATGAAAACAAGCCGTTCCTGGTCAAGCCCGACTCACTGCTGGTCAACCTCAAGGCCCTGCGCTTCGTGGCCCGTAATGATGGTGGCAAGGTCACCGTCGCAGTCGAGCCGCCGATTGCCCGCATCCGCATCGACAACCAGGTCAAGCCGGTAGCCTCGAAGAAATGCACCGGTGATGTACGCTACAACCCGGTGCCTCAGGCCGACGGCATCAGTGTAACGGTCAGCGGCCAACTGGGTGACGGCTGCAACTCGCAAACCTACCTGTCGCTGCTCGACCACCCAACCTACGCCGCCGGTGCCGTACGCGCCATCTGGAGCGAACTGGGCGGCAACATCCAGGGTGGCGACCGCATCGAGAATGTGCCCAAGAGCGCTCGCCTGCTGGCCCGCGCCTTCTCGCCCGACCTGGTGGAAGTGATCCGCGACATCAACAAGTACAGCAACAACACCATGGCCCAGCAGCTGTTCCTGAGCCTTGGCGCGCAGTTCCGCACCGATGCCGATGGTGACGACGCCCGTGCTGCCCAGCGCGTGGTACGCCAATGGCTGGCGAAAAAAGGCATTACCGCGCCGCACCTGGTGATGGAAAACGGCTCTGGCCTGTCGCGTGCCGAACGGGTCAGTACCCGGGAAATGGCCGAGATGCTCAAAGCCGCCTGGAAGAGCCCTTACGCCGCCGAGTTCATGAGCTCGATGCCGCTGGTGGGCATGGACGGCACCATGCGCAAGCGTCTCAAGCGCACCGCGATGACCGGTGAGGGGCACATCAAGACCGGCACACTGAACACTGTACGGGCGATTGCCGGCTTCAGCCGCGACAGCAACGGCCATACCTGGGCGGTGGCGGCGATCCTCAACGACCCCAAACCGTGGGGTGCCTCGCAGGTGCTGGACCAGGTGCTGCTTGACCTGTATCGCCAGCCGAAGCTGGCTGGCAGCACAGCGGCCAACTGACTCCACCTGCCATCACCCGGGCCGGCTCCCGCGCTCGACGCAGGCGCGGCCTTGGGTCGTGCAAGGGCCGCAAAGCGGCCCCTACGCCGACCGCGCGCGCGGTTTTATAGCGGCTCCCCCTCCACCCGGTCCCGCCCGGCCTGCTTGGCCGCATACACGCCGGCATCGGCGCGCAACAGCAAGGCATCGGCGCCCTCGCCCAACCGCCACTGCGCCACACCAAAGCTCGCGGTCACCTGGCCCACGCCTTCCACCGGCACATTGCGCACCCCTTGCCACAACTCCAGCGCCAGCAGCCGCGCCTGGTCGACATCGCTGCCCGGGCATAGCACCATGAACTCTTCCCCGCCCAAGCGGCAGAACACATCGGTACGCCTTAAACGCTGACCGATGCGCTGGCACAGGCTGCGCAGCACCCGGTCGCCGACGGCATGGCCGAAGCGGTCGTTGATGCGCTTGAAGTGATCAATATCGAGCATGATCACCGACAGTGCCAAACCATCGCGCTGGGCCCGTTCCAGTTCGATCTTGAGCCGCTCCTGGAAGTAGCGACGGTTATGGATACCGGTCAGCGAGTCGGTGACCGACAGCGCCCGCAACTCTTCTTCCACGCCCTTCAGGTCGGAGATGTCCGTCAGGTAGCCATGCCACAGGGTACAGCCCTGCTCGCCCACTTCTGGCGTCGCCTCGCCACGCACCCAGCGCAGCCCGGCCCGTGGCAGGCAGACCCGATACTCCTCGCGCCAGGGTGACAGGTGTTCGGCCGAATAGCGCACCGAGCGGCGCACGCGCTCCAGGTCATCGGGGTGGATACGTTCGAACACCGCCGCGGCATCCTCACGCAACTGCAGCAGGTCGACCTCATAGATGTCATACAGGCCCATGCTGGCGTATGGAAAGCAAGAATGGCCGTTGGCATCCAGGCGATATTGGTAGATGCCGCCCGGCACTTCGGCGCTGAGCTTTTCCAGCAACCGGTCACGCGCTGCCAACGCCTCATGCACCCGGCGCCGCTCGGTAACATCAATGCAGATGGCCAGGTAGCCAACCCACAACCCCTGTTCGTCGAGCATGGCAGTCACCAGCATGTTGGCGACCAACTGGCTGCCATCGGCTCGTAGCAAGGTCCACTCACCAGGCTCGGCCCCGTGCGCCTGCACCGTTTCCGCGAACATCGCCTGGCCGCCAGCAATGGCGCGGCCAAAGCGCAAGCTCAAGGCCTGAGCACGCAGGTTCAGTTCCTCCGGCAGTACCAGGTCGTCAAGGCGCAACCGGCCGATCGCTTCGCTGGCTGCGTAACCGAGCATGCGTTCGGCGCCGGCGTTGAACGTGCTGACCACCCCTTTGAGGTTGGTGGCGATGATCGCCACCTGGGTCGCGGCGTCCAGCACACTGCGCAGTTGGTTGTGGGTGCCACGCAACGACTGCTCGCTGACCTGCAGTTCGGCAGTACGCTGTGCAACCAGGGCCAGGGCGCGCTGACGCTGGCTTAACAGGCTGTAGAGCAGCACGCTGAGCAACAGGCTCAACAACCCGCCCAGCAAGCCGACCGCCAGCACTGCCGAGGTGCGGTTCGCCTGCACGAACGCCTGGCTCGGTTGAATATTCAGCTGGAAATGGTGATCGGCCAGGCGCAACACAGGGTTGCTGGCCAGCGCCAAGGGCGCGACTGGATTTTGTGAATCGAACATCACGACAGGGCCTTGTAACCCAGACGGGTCCGTGATGTGCACCACAAGGTTGTCATCGGCCGCTACCGGCCGCCCCTCGCTGACCAGCTCGCGCATGCTCAGCAAGGCCATCACATAGCCCGCGGCCGCACCACGGGGGTCGGCATCGGAAAATACCGGTGCCACCATCAGCAGGCCGGGCTCTGCCGAGTGGGTATCGAACAGGGTCAATGGCTCGGACACCGCCATGCTGCCCGGCCCCAGCGCCCGCGCCAGGGCTGCCTGGGGCCCGCTTTGACCCGCGAGGTCCAGGCCATAAGGCAACCCGGGCCGATCGCCCGACTGGGTATAGAGCACCGGGAAGTAATGGTCGCGCTGCGACGCCGGGCGCCACTGGCCTTGCGCATCCAGGTCACGAATCACATAGCCTGGGCCGGTATGGGCACTGGCCAGGCGCTCGAATTCGGCGCGTTGCCCAGCCTCGACGCGCGGCGCCCAGGCATAGGCCAGGGTGCGTTGCAGCAGTGGCCGGGCATAGCCGTCGAATTCGCGCAGGGTGATTTCGCTGGAAAAGCTGAAAAACCGTCGCAGCCCGTCCAGGCGCTGCTGCTGCTCGTCAAAGCGCTCGGCAATACGGCTGAAGCGCTCGCTGGCCAGCAGCTCGAAGCGCTGGCGCAGCTGCTGCTTGTAGAAGGTGTGCGCGGCAAATGCCAGGGCAGCGGTCAACAAGCCGCCGGCCACCAGTGCGATCAGCGCCATCGCCCAGGCAGACACCCTCTCTGTGCACAAGCCAAGTAACCGCGCACGCACGCCACCCTTTGACATACACCCATCTCGTCACGTCAGCGTCCTGCGGATTATCTTGCCCTGACCTCAGTTATAGCTATTGGCCATTAGCCGCGCAATGTACCTCGTCGCCTTACCGAAGCTGCAAACGCCAGGCGCGATGGATACGGTTATTTCGGGCGAAGTCCGGGTCCAGGGTCTGGGCGCTGATTTCTTCCACCACGTAACGCGCCATCAGGTGCTCGTCCAGCTGGAACTTGCGGAAGTTGTTGGAGAAATACAGCACGCCACCCGGCGCCAGGCGGGCCATGGCCAGGTCCAGCAGCTGCACATGATCACGCTGCACGTCGAATACGCCTTCCATGCGCTTGGAGTTGGAGAAGGTTGGCGGGTCGATGAAGATCAGGTCGTAGCTGTCACGGTTGCCTTCCAGCCAGGCCATTACATCGCTCTGTTCCAGGCGATTGCGCTCGGAATAGCCATTGAGCGCCAGGTTACGCCGGGCCCAGTCCAGGTAGGTCTTCGACAAGTCGACGCTGGTGGTGCTGCGCGCACCGCCCTTGGCCGCGTGCACAGTGGCCGTGGCGGTGTAGCAGAACAGGTTGAGGAAGCGCTTGCCGGCAGCCTCGCGCTGGATGCGCATACGCATCGGGCGGTGGTCAAGGAACAGGCCGGTATCCAGGTAGTCGGTGAGGTTGACCAGCAGCTTGACGCCACCTTCGCTCACCTCCTGGAAGCGGCCCTCAGTGGCCTGACGTTCGTACTGGCGCGTGCCGCTCTGCCGCTCGCGACGCTTGAGCACTACACGCTGCGGCGAAATACCCAGCGCCTGCGGGATGGCCGCCAGTGCATCGAGCAGGCGCGCCTGAGCCTTGTCCGGGTCGACCGAACGTGGCGCGGCGTATTCCTGCACGTGTACCCAGTCCTGGTACAGGTCGACCGCCAGGGCATATTCGGGCATGTCGGCATCGTACAGGCGGTAGCAGTCGATCTGCTCGCGACGGGCCCACTTGCCCAGTTGCTTGAGGTTCTTTTGCAGGCGGTTGGCGAACATCTGCGCGCCTTCCGACAGCCGCGCTGGCTCGCTGGCCTGCGGCGCCTGCTGACGGGTTTCGGTGCCTTCAGGCTGCGCTTCGCGACGTTCACCCGTGACGAACTGGTCAGGCTGCACCTTGAACAGCAACAGCTTGCATGGCAATGCGCCGTTCCAGAACGCGTACTGCTTGTGGCTACGAATGCCCATGCGCTTGCCCAGTTGCGGCGCGCCGGTGAATACCGCTGCTTCCCAGCCCATGCAGGCCTGGCGCAGGCGCTCGCCCAGATTCTGGTAGAGGTACAGCAGGCTGGCTTCGTCACCCAGACGCTCGCCGTAGGGCGGGTTGCTGATGACCAGACCTTTCTGGTTCTGGTCCGGACGTGGCTCGAAGGTGCTGACTTCGCCCTGGTAGATCTTTACCCAGTCGCCCAGGCCGGCACGCTCGACGTTGTTGCGGCCCGGCTGGATCAGCCGCGGGTCAGCCTCGTAGCCACGGATCCACAATGGTGGCTTGGCCAGGCCGGCCTGCGCGCGCGCCTGCGCTTCGTCATGCACCTTGCGCCACAGCGCCGGCACATGGCCGAGCCAGGCACTGAAGCCCCAGCGTTCGCGCTTGAGGTTAGGGGCGATATCGGCGGCGATCATGGCTGCCTCGACCAGGAAGGTACCCACACCGCACATCGGGTCGGCCAGCGCACCACCTTCGGCAGCAATACGCGGCCAGCCAGCACGGATCAACACCGCTGCCGCCAGGTTTTCCTTCAGTGGCGCGGCGCCTTGCTGCAGGCGGTAGCCACGCTGGTGCAGGCTGTGCCCGGACAGGTCGAGGGACAGAATGGCCTCGCCACGGTCCAGGCGCAGGTGCACACGCACGTCAGGGTCGATCTTTTCCACGGACGGGCGCAGGCCTTCGCGGTTACGCAGCTTGTCGACGATCGCATCCTTGACCTTCAGCGCACCGAAATGGGTATTGTCGATGCCTGAGCCATGGCCGCTGAACTCCACAGCCAGGGTGCCGTCGGCTGCCAGGTGGTCGGCCCAGTCGACCGCGTGCACACCGTCGTAAAGGTCGTCGGCGTTCTTCATCGAGAAGCGCTTGAGCACCAGCAATACGCGGTTGGCCAGCCGCGACCAGACACACAGGCGGTAAGCAGTTTCCATGTCGGCGGCGCCGCGAATGGCCGAGGTGTGCTCGCGCACCTCGTCAAGGCCGAGGCCTTTGGCCTCTTCGGCGAGCAGGCTTTCAAGGCCTTTGGGACAGGTGAGGTAAAGTTCGAAACGGTCCGACATGAGTATTCCAGCGCCTTGGGCTATTTGACTGACGGGGCGACGCATCGCCCCGCGATGTTTGCCCGTACACCTTTCCAGCAGGCGTGCGGGTGGCCCTCTGCGCACACAAAGTGCAGCAGAAAAGCCGGGCCGCCTGACCGATCCGTGCCTGGCCCAGTGGCAAAGACAGCTTAGATCATCAGGCAGTACGAGAAATTCTGGCGACCTGCGGGCCGATGTGACCCTTCGTCGCATTTCAAATTATTTCTGTCATCCGCAAACAACGCTGGCGAAATGACGTCAAAGAACGGCAAAACCCGATCATTACGGGGCTGAACACCAAACAAGGTTGAGTCGCATTTATTTACTTATCCCCTGACCCTTGGAAAGGTTACGTGCTTATGACAAAACGGTCATTCACACCGTGACTCGCATTCGATAGAACTGGTCTCAGGCCACTTCGCAACGAGGCGGCACTTTCAGCTCGCCACGCCGGCAGCGAGCGCAAACCGGCAGAACGACTCTGCCCGGCCTCGGAGAGGCCGACGGGACATTACAGTCAACAAGTGAGGGCAACACCCTATGAGAAGACTTAAGCGTGATCCGTTGGAAAGAGCATATTCACGTGGTTACCAATACGGGGTCACCGGCAAATCCCGCGAACTTTGCCCCTTCAATCTTCCTTCTGTTCGCCAAGCCTGGATCAACGGCTGGCGTGAAGGTCGCGGTGATAACTGGGACGGAATGACTGGCACCGCTGGCATCCATAGACTCAACGAAAATCACGCCGTTGGCTGAACGAGGACACTGAATTCGATTTACCATGCACGCCCCATCCGGGCGGCGGGCGAAGGCCCAGGGGCCCCTTGAAGGGGCCCTTTTTTATGCCTTGGCAAACCTCATCAGCCGTACCCACGCCCCTCGAATGGGCCTGTCAGATCAGCGCGGCATTGCCGCGATAGCATCCACCGCTTCGCGAATCAGCGCCGGCCCCTTGTAAATGAAGCCCGAGTAAATCTGCACCAGGCTCGCCCCGGCCGCGATCTTTTCAGCAGCATGGCGGCCTTCGGTAATGCCACCGGCGGCGATGATCGGCAACTTGCCGCCCAGCTCACCTGCCAGCACCTTGACGATATGGGTGCTCTTTTCCAGCACCGGCGCGCCCGACAGGCCGCCCGCCTCGCCACCGTATGGCAATGCTTCGACACCTTCACGGCCCAGCGTGGTGTTGGTGGCGATCACCGCATCCATGCCCGACTCCATCAGCGCGGCGGCCACCAGCGCCGTTTCTTCGTCGCTCATGTCCGGCGCAATCTTGATTGCCAGCGGCACGCGCTTGCCGTGTGTGCCGGCCAGTTGCTCGCGGCGCTCGGCCAGGGCGTCGAGCAACTGCTTGAGCGAGTCCCCAAACTGCAGGCTGCGCAGGCCCGGGGTATTCGGCGAGCTGACATTGACCGTGATGTAGCTGGCGGCAGTGTAGACCTTGTCCAGGCAGATCAGGTAGTCATCGACGGCACGCTCGACCGGTGTGTCGAAGTTCTTGCCGATGTTGATGCCCAGCACCCCCTTGTAGCGCGACGCGCGTACGCGCTCGAGCAGGTGATCAACGCCCAGGTTGTTGAAGCCCATGCGATTGATGATGGCCGTGGCTTCCGGCAGGCGGAACAACCGCGGCTTGGGGTTGCCTGGCTGCGGACGCGGGGTGACAGTGCCGATTTCGACAAACCCGAAGCCCAACTGGGCGAAGCCGTCGATGGCCGCGCCGTTCTTGTCCAGGCCAGCAGCCAGGCCCACCGGGTTGGCGAAGTTCAAGCCCATGACCGAAACCGGCAATGACGCCGGTTGCTTGCACAGCATGCCGTTGAGGCCCATACGGCCACCGGCGCCGATCAGGTCCAGGGACAGGTCGTGGGAAGTTTCCGGGGAAAGCTTGAACAGCAGCTGGCGGGCCAGGGTATACATGGGCGGGCAAGGCTCAGGGTGAGTGAGGGGGCGATTATAGCCAGCGAGGGGCTGACAGGACAGCAAATCGTGGAGCGCTTGGCACATCGGTTGCACCCGTTCAGCCCACAGCCTTATCAGTAAGGGCGAGGACTCTTGTGAACACTGTACCCCGAGCAACGCCCCTGGCCTGGGTCAACGGCAGCGATGCGCCGGAAAAAACCAGCCTGAACATCGGCTACATGGCCCTGACCGACTGCGCTTCGGTGGTGGTCGCCGCCACCCAGGGCTTCGCCCAGCAGCACGGCCTTACCCTCAACCTCAAGCGCCAGGGCTCGTGGGCCGGGCTACGCGACAAGCTGGTCAGCGGCGAGCTGGACGCCGCGCATTGCCTGTATGGCCTGGTCTACGCCGTGCACCTGGGCATTGGCGGCGTACCTGCCAGCGACATGGCCGTGCTCATGGGGCTGAACCAGAACGCCCAGGCTATCAACCTGTCCCCTGCCCTGCAGCGCAAGGGCGTGACCAACCCTGAGGCGCTGGCGCGCCTGGTGCACCAGCATGGCGCACGCCTGACGTTCGCCCAGACATTCCCCACTGGCACCCACGCCATGTGGCTGTATTACTGGCTGGCCAGCCAGGGCATCCACCCGCTGCGCGACGTCGACAGCGTCGTGGTGCCACCGGCGCAAATGGCTGCACACCTCCAGGCCGGGCGCATTGACGGCTTCTGCGTCGGTGAACCCTGGGCCGCCGACGCCGTGGCCAAAGGCCAAGGCTTCACCCTGGCCACCAGCCAGTCGATCTGGCCGGATCACCCGGAAAAGGTCCTGGCCTGCGCGCGCGCCTTTGCCGAGCAATACCCCAACAGCGCCCGCGCGCTGATCAAGGCGATCCTCACCGCCAGCCGGTTCATCGAGCAAAGCCCGGAAAACCGCCGCAGCACCGCGCAACTGCTGAGCGCAAGCACCTACCTGGACACCCCGCTGGACAGCATAGCCCCTCGCCTGCTCGGCCACTATGAGGACGGCCTGGGCAACCAATGGCAAGACCCGCATGCCCTGCGCCTGTTCGACCAAGGGCGGGCCAACTTGCCCTATCTGTCCGACGGTATGTGGTTCATGACCCAGTTCCGCCGTTGGGGCCTGCTGCGCGAAGACCCCGACTACCTCGGCGTGGCCCGGCAGGTCCAGCAACTGCAGCTGTACAGCGAGGCCGCACAGAGCCTGGGCATCGCTTGCCCGGGCCAGCCGATGCGCAGCAGCCTGCTGATCGATGGCTCCCGCTGGGACGGCAGCGACCCCTTCGGCTATGCCCGAAGTTTCAGCTTGCATGCCTTGGGCGACCTGCCCGATGCCCGTGTCGGCGTGTGAGGGGGAGGACGAACATGTTGCGCATCCTGCTGATCGACGACACCCAGAGCAAGCTAGGTCGTCTCCGGGCGGCATTGAGTGAGGCCGGCTTCGAAATCATTGAAGCCCCGGACCTGACCATCGACCTGCCCGCCTGCGTCGAAACGGTGCGCCCGGACGTAGTGCTGATCGATACCGACTCACCAGACCGTGACGTGATGGAACAGGTAGTGCTGGTCAGCCGTGACCAGCCGCGGCCCATCGTGTTGTTCACCGACGAGCACGACCCCGGGATGATGCGCCAGGCCATTCAGGCAGGGGTCAGCGCCTATATTGTCGAGGGCATCCATGCTGCGCGGCTGCAGCCGATCCTGGATGTGGCCATGGCCCGCTTCGAAAGCGACCAGGCACTCAAGGCGCAGTTGCTTGCGCGCGACCAGCAATTGGCCGAACGCAAGCGCATCGAGCAGGCCAAGGGTTTGCTGATGAAGATGAAGGATTGCAACGAAGAGCAGGCCTATACCCTCATGCGTCGCCAGGCCATGAGCCGGCAACAGAAGCTGATCCAGGTGGCCGAACAGATCATTGCCATGCATGAGATGCTCGGCTGATGCGCTGGGCGTGAGATTTTTGGCGCCTGGCAGATCGAGCGCCGCCCGCGCGGCGCATCGCGAGCTGCGCTCGCTCCTACGCTTGTTTCGGGCCAATTATTTCTGTGCCATTTGCGCGCGAACGCTTTGGCGTATGGCGCAAGATCGCACCGTACAAACAAGGCGGTCGCGCGCGCCTGTAACAGGCGTTACTGGCCAAAAACAAACGCAGATCGAGCGCCGCCCGCGCGGCGCATCGCGAGCTGCGCTCGCTCCTACGTTTGTTTCGGGCCAATTATTTCTGTGCCATTTGCGCGCGAACGCTTTGGCGTATGGCGCAAGATCGCACCGTACAAACAAGGCGGTCGCGCGCGCCTGTAACAGGCGTTACTGGCCAAAAACAAACGTAGGAGCGAGCGCAGCTCGCGATGCGCCGCGCGGGCGGCGCTCGATTTAACAGGCGCTGAAGACCTTAAGACAAACCCTACCAACAGTTGGCCCATCTCTTGCTGAACAAATCTCACCGGTAGCCAACGGCGGTTACCCCACTTGAATCCCGACAAAGACGTCGCTCTCCCCTCCACGCCCGTGGAGCGGGTAGCGGCGTCTTTTTCGTTCCGTTGCACTACCGAGTGAGGTGTTCGATGAGTACCAGCTTCTGGAAATCCGGGCATGTGCCCACGCTGTTCGCCGCGTTTCTTTACTTCGACCTCAGCTTCATGGTCTGGTACCTGCTGGGCCCGCTGGCGGTGCAGATTGCTGCCGACCTGCAACTGAGCGCACAACAACGGGGCCTGATGGTCGCCACACCGATCCTGGCCGGGGCGCTCCTGCGTTTTGCCATGGGCGTTCTGGTCGATCGCCTGTCGCCCAAGACTGCCGGCCTGATCGGCCAGGTGGTGGTTATCCTCGCCCTGGCTGCAGCCTGGTACCTTGGCGTGCACAGCTATGAACAGGCACTGCTGCTAGGTGTATTCCTGGGCTTTGCCGGTGCGTCCTTCGCCGTCTCGCTGCCGCTGGCTTCGCAGTGGTACCCGCCACAGCACCAAGGCAAGGCCATGGGCATCGCCGGCGCCGGCAACTCCGGCACGGTGTTCGCAGCCTTGCTGGCACCGGCACTGGCAGCAGGCTTTGGCTGGAACAATGTATTCGGCTTTGCCCTGATCCCGCTGTCACTGGCCCTGGTGGTGTTCGCACTGCTGGCGCGCAATGCTCCGCAACGGCCCAAGCCGAAAGCCATGGCCGACTACCTCAAGGCACTGGGCGACCGTGACAGCTGGTGGTTCATGTTCTTCTACAGCGTTACCTTCGGCGGCTTCATCGGCCTGGCCAGCGCCCTGCCCGGCTACTTCAGCGACCAATACGGCCTGAACCCGGTTACCGCCGGCTACTACACCGCCGCTTGCGTGTTCGCCGGCAGCCTGATGCGCCCGCTCGGAGGCGCCCTGGCTGACCGTTTTGGCGGCATCCGCACCCTCCTGGGCATGTACAGCGTGGCCGCCATCTGCATTGCCGCAGTCGGTTTCAACCTGCCCTCTGCCGCGGCCGCACTGGCGCTGTTCGTCAGCGCCATGCTCGGCCTGGGGGCCGGCAATGGCGCAGTCTTCCAACTGGTGCCACAACGCTTCCGCCAAGAGATCGGGGTAATGACCGGCCTGATCGGGATGGCCGGTGGCATCGGCGGCTTCCTGTTGGCGGCCGGGCTGGGCACCATCAAGCAGCACACGGGCGATTACCAGCTGGGGCTATGGCTGTTCGCCAGCCTGGGCCTGCTGGCCTGGTTCGGCCTGCACGGTGTGAAACAGCGCTGGCGTACCACCTGGGGCTCGACTGCAGTCACTGCAGCGCGGGTCTGAGGCACGCCGATGAGTCTGCAACTGAGCTTCGCCCAGGCCAGCGCCACCGGGCCTCGCGCGGAAAACCAGGACGCCCTGCGCCTGGTCACGCCGGCACCAGAGCTGGCCGCCAGCAAAGGCTACCTGTTCGCCCTGGCCGACGGCGTCAGCCAATGTGCCGACGGCGGCCTGGCGGCGCGCGCCAGCCTGCAGGCCCTGGCCTTGGATTACTACGCCACCCCGGCCACCTGGAGCGTGGCCCAGGCCCTCGACCGCCTGCTGCTGGCGCAAAACCGCTGGTTGCGCGCCCAAGGCAGCGGCCAGCCGTTGCTGACCACACTTAGCGCGCTGGTGTTGCGCGGCAGGCGCTTTACCCTGGCCCATGTCGGCGACTGTCGGGTGTACCGCTGGCACGAGGGGAACCTGCAATGCCTGAGCGAAGACCATGTATGGGACCAACCGGGCATGCAGCATGTACTGAAACGGGCACTGGGCCTGGACCAGCACCTGCTGGTGGATTACCTGGAGGGCGAGCTGCAACCGGGCGAGTGCTTTCTGCTGCTCAGCGACGGGGTCTGGGCCAGCCTGGGCGAACAGCACATCCAGGCTGTGCTGCGCGAGCAAACCGACCTGCAACTGGCCGCCGACACCCTGGTCACCAGTGCCCACCTCAATGGCAGCAAGGACAACGCCAGCGCCTTGCTGGTGCAAGTCGAGCAACTGGGCACGGCCAACCTGGGCGACACCCTGGCGCAACTGCAACAGTGGCCTGTGCCCGGCCTGCTGCGCGAGGGCCAGGTGATCGACGGCTGGCAGGTCGAAACACTGCATGCGCACAGCCGCCAGTCCTTGCTGTACAAAGTACGCGATAGCCAGAACCAGCCTTGGCTGCTCAAGACCCTGCCCATTGCACGCGAACAGGAACCCGGGGCGGCGCAAGGGCTGTTGCTGGAAGAGTGGTTTCTGCGCCGCATCGCCGGCCGGCACTTCCCCGAGCTGCACACCGCCAGTCAGCGCCAGCACCTGTACTACGTGATGCGCGAATATCCCGGCCAGAACCTGGCGGCGTTGCTGGCCGAACAAGGCCCGCTGCCCCTGCCGCAATGGCTGGAGGTCGCCCGGCAACTGCTGCAGGCAGTAGGCGTGCTGCATCGGCGCAACTTGCTGCACCGCGATATCAAGCCAGACAACCTGCACTTGGGCCGCGATGGGCAGCTGCGCCTGCTGGACTTCGGCCTGGCCTATTGCCCGGGCCTGTCCGAAGACCCGCTGCACGAGCTACCCGGCACGCCCTCGTACATCGCCCCGGAAGCATTCGATGGCCACCCGCCCAGCCCGCGTCAGGACTTGTATGCAGTGGGCGTGACCCTGTACCACCTGCTGACCGGACACTACCCGTACGGCGAGGTTGAGGCCTTTCAGCGCCCGCGCTTCGGCCAGCCGGTCAACGCCGCGCGCTACCGACCCGACCTGCCGGAATGGCTGCAGCACAACCTGCTGCAGGCCGTGGCGAGCGACCCGGCGCAGCGCTTCGAAACCGCCGAACACTGGTTGCTGCTGCTCGAGCGCGGCGACCGCCAGGAACTGCCCAGCCGGCCCCGGCCGCTGCTGGAGCGCGAGCCGCTGAAGGTGTGGCGCACCCTGGCCCTGCTGTCGTTGCTGACCAATCTGATACTGCTGTTCACCCTGCTCAAGGGCTGACCGCACCTTGCCGATGAGGAAACCCTGATGAATGCAAAAGTATGGCTGGTGGGTGCCGGCCCTGGCGACCCTGAACTGCTCACCCTCAAGGCAGTGCGTGCGTTGCAGCAAGCCGCCGTGGTCATGGTCGACGACCTCGTCAACCCGGCAGTCCTCGAGCATTGCCCACAGGCCCGGGTAATGACCGTGGGCAAGCGCGGCGGCTGCCGCTCTACACCGCAAGCGTTCATTCAGCGCCTGATGCTGCGCCACGCGCGACAGGGCCGTTGCGTGGTGCGGCTCAAGGGCGGCGACCCTTGCATCTTTGGCCGTGGCGGTGAGGAGGCACTGTGGCTGCAGGGCCATGGCATCGAAGTGGAGGTGATCAATGGCATCACCGCCGGCCTGGCCGGGGCCACGCAGTGCGGGATCCCCCTGACTTCACGGGGCGTGAGCCGAGGGGTGACGCTGGTGACGGCGCACACCCAGGACGATAGCGAGCTGAACTGGGCAGCCTTGGCTCAGGGCGGGACAACACTGGTGGTCTACATGGGGGTGGCGCGGCTGGAACAGGTGCGCCAGGGATTGCTGGCGGGGGGTATGGCGCCGGAAATGCCGGTGGCGATGATCGAAAATGCCTCGCTGCCGCAACAGCGGGAGTGCAGAAGCGATGTGCAGGGAATGGTGGAAGCTGCACGGGGGTTTGGCTTGCGTAGCCCGGCAATTTTGGTGATTGGGGAGGTGGTTGGGGAGCAGCAGGCTGTGGGGCGGATCGCAATCGCAGGCTGACTGCAGGAGCAGCCTTCGAGGCCGGTTAAACCCCAGGCAAAGAAAAACCCGGCCGAGGCCGGGTTTTTCATGAAGCTTCAAACCAATTACTTGGCCTGGGCTTCTACCTGAGCTTCAACGCGACGGTTGATAGCACGGCCTTCTTCGGTGGCGTTGTCAGCAACCGGACGGGTTTCGCCGTAGCCAACCGAGTCAACACGGCTGGATTCTACGCCGTACTGCTGGGTCAGGACTTGCTTGACGGCGTTGGCACGACGCTCGGACAGCTTCTGGTTGTAAGCGTCTGGACCCACGGAGTCAGTGTGACCTTCAACCACGGTGGTGGTTTGTGGGTACTGCTTCATGAAGTCAGCCAGGTTTTTGATGTCGCCGTAGCTGTTAGGCTTGACGACCGACTTGTCGAAGTCGAACTTGACGTCCAGCTCAACGCGAACGACTTCGGCAACAGCCGGGCAGCCGTCGGCGTCAACAGTAACGTTGGCCGGGGTGTCTGGGCACTTGTCGACGTTGTCGCACACGCCGTCGTTGTCGGAGTCGGAGCAGACTTCAGCAACTGGAGCAGGAGCAGCTTCAGCTTGCTTCGGGCTACCGCCGAAGTTCAGGCCAACACCAACGCTCGGGGCCCACTCGGTGTCGCCCTGGTCGATGTTGTACTGAGCTTCTACGCCGGCACGGGCATAGAACATGTCGGTGATGTACCACTTGGCGCCAGCGCCAACGTTGGCGAAGGTGGAGTGGTCACGACCGCCACGGCCGGTCTGGCCCAGCGACTGGTGCGAGAAACCAGCGGAAACGTACGGACGGATGGCGTCGTACGGGTTGTTGAAGTGGTAAACGGCGTCCAGGGCAGTGTTCGAGCCCTTGATGTTCTTGCCGTCTTCGCCACGAGCGTTGTGTACTTCGTCGTAGCCCAGACGCAGCTCAACGTCGTCGGTCAGGAAGTAACCGATCGAGCCGCCGAACAGGTTGCCGTCGTTCTTGAAGTCGCGCTGGCTGTCGAAGAATTCTTTCTTGTAGAAGATTTCAGTCTCGACGGCGCCTTGACCTTGTGCCATAGCGCCAATCGAAGTGGCGGCTACAAGCGAACCAATGGCCAAGCCCAAGGTGTTTTTCAATTTCATCCGTTAAATCCCCATCTGGTGATAGTTAAGCAGTCCCACCACAAACAAGAGGGACAACTCGACGGCGAGTCTAGCAGAACTCACCGGTTCGTTAGAGATATTTGCACGCCACTAAGTTTCATCAAGGCCGGCAAATTTCTCCCGAAGCTTGTCTAGCGCACGCTTGTATCGCATTTTCGTGGCGCTCAGGCCCATGTGCATGATGTCGGCAATTTCCTGAAACTCCAGCTCTGCGACAAAACGAAGCACCAGAATTTCACGGTCAATCGGGTTCACATGCACAAGCCACTTATCCAGCCCGCCTTTTTCTTCCGGTTTCGGAGCCTTGTCTTCGGACGCCTCTTCAACAGGGTCCAGACTCAAGGCATCCATCAACCGACGTTTGCGGCGCTCCTTGCGGTACTGGGTAATGCACTCGTTGTAGGTGATGCTGTAGAGCCAGGTCTTGAACTTCGACTTACCCTCGAAGTTTTTCAGCCCGTACAGCACTTTCAGCATCACTTCCTGACAGACATCGTCCGCGTCACGGTCGTTCCCCAGATAACGCGCACAGACGTTGAACAGGGTCCGCTGGTAGCGCCGCATGAGCTCCTCATAGGCGCGGGTAACGTGGTACAGCTCCTCATGCGAACGCGCCACCAACTCTTCGTCTGTGAGCTCGCGGGGGTCATAGCGCATGGGCGGCGAATGAACTTTATTCAAAACGGATCTGGCCGACAGTCAGGTCAATGTCGCCGCGCGACCCCGTGGGTCGAATTTCGCGGCGGCATACATTAACAGCTTTTGTGCGGTTAGCGGCTATTGACGCGCTGTTCAAGCAGCTCGCGATTGGACAGCGACACCAATTCGCCATCATCGGTCAGCAGCGTCGTCTTCACCGTACCGATTTCCTCGATATGCCCTTCGACCTCTCCAATCCGCACCTGCTGGCCCACTTGGTATAGCTCGCGCACGTATATGCCGGCCAGGATTTGCCCGGCGATTTCGCGACTGCCAAGGCCCATGGCCAAGGCAACAGCCAGACCAACGGTAATCAGCCCGATAACGATAACGTGGTTCAGCAGGTCGGTTTTCACTTCCAGCTGGCTGATGGCCACCGAGATGCTGATGATGATCACAAGGCCTTGGGTGATACGCCCCAGGCCCGCCGAGTATTCCAGGCCGATACCTTCGGCAGCGCCACGCACCAGGCCGTTGGCCACCTGCGCCAGCAGCACGCCGGCCAGCAGCACCAGGGCCGCGCCGAACACCTTGGGCAAGTACAGGGCGAGCATGTCGAGGGTCGCCGAAACCCGCTCCAGGCCCAGCGATTCAGCAGCCGAGACCAGGAAGATGAGCAGCACGAACCAGTAGACGATCTTGCCGATCAGGGTCGAGATCGGCACCTGGATACCGCCCCGGCCGAGCATCTTGGTGAGGCCGGTGCCGGCCATCAGGCGGTCCAGGCCAAATTTGGCCAACAGTTTGGACAGCAGCGTGTCGAGCAGCTTGGCCACCACGAAACCGAGCAGCACCACGACCAGCGCGCCGAACAGGTTGGGGATGAAGTTCGCTACCTTGGTCCAAAGGGCAGTCATCGCGGTGACCAGGCTCTGGGTCCAGAGATCGAGTTCCATATTCAATCGGCCTTATCTGCTTTGCTGCCGCTGGCAGCGTTGCGGGAAGAGTGTCGACGCACCGGCGCAACGTGCGCCGAGCCATTGTTCACGGCAATCAGCAGCGCCTGGCACCAGCGACCAAGCAGGCTGAACAGATCACCCGCGCCAACCTGGCGGTTGGCGGTTTTCAGCACGCGACCCAGGCAAGCGGCGTCGTCCCGGTCGTCCCGGTCATTGCCGGAGGGTGACGCCTTGAGCAGGTCACGCAGGGATTCTTCAAACGGATCGTGCATGGGCACCTCGCGCAGTGTCAGCAAGAGACGAGATGGCCGGGCAACGGGTCACACATCCCGTTGGGACGAATGTTTCAAATTGCACAGCTATACCCACCGCAACCGCCGGAACAGCCACCACTGCCCCACGGCCAACCCCAGCACGACAATGCAGGCGAACAGGAAGCCCAGAGGGTTTTCCGCCCCGGGGATGCCGCCGACATTGATGCCCAGCAGCCCGGTGACAAAGCTCATGGGCAGGAAGATGCAGGTAATGATGCCAAAGCGGTACATGGTGCGGTTCATCCGCTCGCTGCGCCGCCGGTCCTCGCTTTCCAGCACCAGCGCAGCGCGTTCGCGGGCCAGTTCCAGCTCTTCGAGGTAGCGGATCAGGCTGTTGTTGAGTTCATTCCAGTAATCGGCGTCGGCATTGGCGAACCAGCTCCATTTACTGCGCGACAACTGCGCGTAGATTTCCCGTTGCGGGGCGAGAAAGCGGCGCAAGCCAGCGGCACGGCGGCGGATCTGCTGCAGGCTGCCCTGCTCCGGGGTATACCGCTCGTCGGATTCGACCTTTTCTTCCTCCAGGTCGACCAGCTCGGCCAGGTCGCTGACCAGGCCCTGGACCTTTTCGGTCAGCAGTTCGCCCATCAACAGCAACAGCTCTGAGGCCGATTTCGGTCCCCTGCCCTGTTCCAGCAGCTGGAGAATTTCATCGCTGGCGCGCAAAGGCCTCAGGCGCAACGAGATAACCCGCTGCGCCTCGGCGAAAATGCGTACCGAAACCATGTCTTCGGGCTCGGCGCCCGGATTGAGGTTGACCCCCCGCAGGAACAGCAACAGCTGTTCGTCCGCCAAGGGCAGCAGGCGCGGCCGGGTGTTTTCTTCCAGCAGCAGTTCGCAGGCGAACTCGCTCAGGCCGCTGTCGTGCAACAGCCAGGTACGGGTTTGCGGATGGCTGCGGTCCCAGTGCAGCCACAGGCTTTGCTCCGGTTGCAGCTGCAGGTCATCCAGTTCGGTACGGGCAATCGAGCGCGCGCCGCCTTTGCCATCGAGCACCAGGGCATGCACTAGCCCCCACTGCGCGTTGTCTTCCTCTAACATCCAAGCTCCATCAGCGCGCGCGGCGCATTACTCCGGCATTTTCAGCGGGCTCGGCGAAACCAGCACGCCATTGTTGTCGGCATATACATACTCGCCCGGGCGGAAGGTTACCCCGGCGAAGGTCACCGCAACGTTGAGATCGCCGATACCGCGCTTGTCAGTCTTCATCGGGTGACTGGCCAGGGCCTGCACGCCGACATCGGTCTGGATCAACACATCGACATCACGCACACAGCCGTAGATCACCAAGCCTTCCCAACCGTTTTTTGCGGCTTTTTCGGCGAGCATGTCGCCAAGTAGCGCACGCCGCAGCGACCCCCCGCCATCGACCACCAGTACTTTGCCCTTGCCGTCGAGTTCAACCTGCTCCTTGACCAGCGAATTGTCCTCGAAACACTTGATGGTGACGATCTGGCCACCGAACGAATCGCGGCCACCGAAATTGCTGAACATCGGCTCCAGCACTTGTACCAGGTCCGGGTAGGCGTCACACAGGTCGGGCGTTACGTAATGCTGCATGGGAAGCTCCTGTCAGTCACAACGAAAGCGGGTATCGGCCAAGGCTACACCTTGGAGGCTGTCGCAGTCATCCGGGACCGGGCAGTCATTTGTATTCATCCTGTCTCGGCCCTTCCACGCGTGACCCGTTCCTGCACAGTAACGCGCCGTTATCCGGTGTAGGAGCGGGTTCACCCGCGAAGAGGCCATGACAGGTACAGCAAACTCAGCTGGCAGGCACAGGTTCCGCAACGACAGTGGACGCATGCACCGGCAGCAGCGGATTACGCAGCCAGCGCTCCACCAGCGGCCACACCTGCACCTGCGCGGCCTTGCTCACCAGCATGTCGACATGCCCGAAGGCCTCGAAGCCTTCCTCACGCCCCAGCCGCAGGAACTGCTTACGCTCGCCTCCCAACTGCTCAAACAGCTTGCGGCAGGCCCACACTGGGTCCTGGAAGTCCCCAGCGCCGGCCACCGCCAGCAGCGGCACATCCACCTCTGCCAGCCCCGCCCACCAATCGTGCTTCTTGTCGCCAAAGCGCCCGAACAGGCCGTGCCAGCGCATGCTCTCCAGGGCCAGGCCTATTGGCTCGTCTTCAGGCCCACGCTTGAAGCGTGGCCCGGATATCTGCCCCCAACGCTTGAGCACGAGCTTGGCACCCCAAGCCAGCGGTGGCACTTTCAACGGCCAATAGACACGGCTGATCTGGGTGCCGAACAGCGCCACGCTGGCCACCTGCTCGGCGGCCAGGAAACCACCCCCCAGCGCTGCTACCAGGGTGGTGCCACCCAGGGAATGGCCGGCCCAGTGCGGCGCCTGGCCCGACTGCTCGCGCACGAACGCGTTGATCAACGGCAGGTCATCACGGGCGTAGGCGGCAACGCTGTTGTGCTTCCAGTCCAGGTTACGCGGCGACAGGCCATGGCCACGCATTTCCGGGATCCATACATCGAAACCGGCGCGCGCAAGATAGGCGCCCAGGCCAACCCCTTTGGGCGAATACCAGAAGCGCCGATTGGAGAAACTGCCATGCAGGAGAATGACCGGCACGCCTTGGGCCTGGGCCTGATCGGCCAGCCCCAGACGGGTGATGGCGATCTCGACGCTGGGGTCCGGGCCATTACCGGCCTTGATCCGATACACGTCTTCGCTGAGATCGCCGCGGCGCTCGGCACTGAGCAGGGCCACGGGGAATAAAGTGCTGCTGCTTTGCATAAGGTTGCTTGGTGCACAAAAAAGGGCGGGATCCATTGCTGGAGCTCGCCCTGGAAAAAACCAGGCAGGAGGACGCCAGACGTCCTCCCGCGTTTCACTGCATCAGGCCGCGCCTTGGCCTTCGGCGAGGAAGAACCAGGTTTCGAGTACCGAGTCCGGGTTCAGCGACACACTTTCGATGCCCTGTTCCATCAGCCACTTGGCAAGGTCCGGATGGTCCGAAGGGCCTTGGCCGCAGATACCGATGTACTTGCCGGCCTTGTTGCACGCGGCAATGGCGTTGGCCAGCAGCTTCTTCACCGCAGGATTTCGCTCGTCGAACAGGTGGGCAATGATGCCCGAGTCACGGTCCAGGCCCAGGGTCAACTGGGTCAGGTCGTTGGAGCCGATCGAGAAGCCGTCGAAGTATTCCAGGAACTCTTCGGCGAGGATGGCGTTGGACGGCAGTTCGCACATCATGATCACGCGCAGGCCGTTGTCGCCGCGGGCCAGGCCATTTTCGGCGAGCAGGTCGACAACCTGGCTGGCTTCGCCCAAGGTGCGTACGAACGGCACCATGATCTCGACGTTGGTCAGGCCCATCTCGTTGCGCACACGCTTCAGTGCGCGGCACTCGAGCTCGAAGCAGTCACGGAACGATTCGCTGATGTAACGCGAAGCACCACGGAAGCCCAGCATCGGGTTTTCTTCTTCCGGCTCGTACAGCTTGCCGCCGATCAGGTTGGCGTACTCGTTGGACTTGAAGTCCGACAGGCGCACGATGACCTTTTTCGGGTAGAAGGCCGCCGCCAGGGTGCTGATGCCTTCTACCAGCTTCTCGACGTAGAAGCCGACCGGATCGTTGTAGCCGGCAATGCGCTTGTCGACGCTTTCTTTCAGGTCTGCAGGCAGGCCCGCATAGTTCAGCAGCGCCTTGGGGTGCACGCCGATCATGCGGTTGATGATGAACTCCAGGCGTGCCAGACCGACACCGGCGTTGGGCAGCTGGGCGAAGTCGAAGGCGCGGTCCGGGTTGCCGACGTTCATCATGATCTTGAACGGCAGTTCCGGCATGGCATCGACCGAGTTCTGCTTGATGTCAAAGCCCAGTTCGCCTTCGAAGATGAAGCCGGTATCGCCTTCGGCACAGGAAACGGTCACGCCCTGGCCGTCTTTCAGTACCTGGGTAGCGTTGCCGCAACCGACAACCGCCGGGATACCCAGCTCACGGGCGATGATCGCCGCGTGGCAGGTACGGCCACCGCGGTTGGTGACGATGGCGCTGGCGCGCTTCATCACCGGCTCCCAGTCAGGGTCGGTCATGTCGGAGACCAGCACGTCGCCCGGCTGGACCTTGTCCATTTCCGATACGTCGTTGATGACACGAACCTTGCCGGCGCCGATACGCTGGCCAATGGCACGGCCTTCGACCAGCACGGTGCCTTTCTCTTTGAGCAGGTAGCGTTCCATGACGTTGGCGCTGGAACGGCTCTTCACCGTTTCAGGGCGAGCCTGGACGATGTACAGCTTGCCGTCGTCACCGTCCTTGGCCCACTCGATGTCCATCGGGCGCTGGTAGTGCTGCTCGATGATCATGGCCTGCTTGGCCAGCTCGCTGACCTCGGCATCGGTCAGGCAGAAGCGAGCACGCTCGGCGCGGTCGACTTCGACGGTCTTGACCGAACGGCCGGCCTTGGCTTCGTCGCCATAGACCATCTTGATCGCCTTGCTGCCCAGATTGCGGCGCAGGATGGCCGGGCGCCCGGCCTGCAGGGTGTTCTTGTGCACGTAGAATTCGTCAGGGTTGACCGCACCCTGCACCACGGTTTCGCCCAGGCCATAGGCGCCAGTGATGAATACCACATCGCGGAAGCCCGACTCGGTGTCGAGGGTGAACATGACACCGGCAGTGCCGGTTTCGGAGCGGACCATGCGCTGCACACCGGCAGACAGGGCTACCAGCTTGTGATCGAAGCCCTGGTGCACGCGGTAGGCGATGGCGCGGTCGTTGAACAGCGACGCGAACACTTCCTTGGCCGCGCGGATCACATTATCGACGCCGCGGATGTTGAGGAAGGTTTCCTGCTGGCCGGCGAAGGAGGCGTCCGGCAGGTCCTCGGCAGTGGCCGAGGAACGCACGGCAACGGCCATGTTGTCGTTGCCGGCGGCCATTTCGGCGAAGGCCGTACGGATTTCCGAATCCAGGCGTGGCGGGAATTCGGCCTCCATGACCCACTGGCGAATCTGCGCGCCGGTCTTGGTCAGGGCATTGATGTCGTCCACGTCCAGCGCGTCGAGCGCAGCGTGAATCCTGTCGTTCAGACCACTCTGTTCGAGAAAATCGCGGTACGCCTGCGCCGTAGTGGCAAAGCCGCCCGGCACCGATACACCAGCACCGGCAAGGTTGCTGATCATCTCGCCCAGGGATGCGTTCTTGCCCCCCACATGCTCCACATCATGGACGCCGAGCTTATCGAGGGAAACTACGTACTCTACCAAGGTGATCTCTCCACTAACTGTGTTGGAAAAGCTCAAAAGGCGCCCGCCTGTCTTCTTTGACTTGGCCGGGCGTTTGTGGCCTGTACCTGGAAAATAGGCTCTGCAAATGTGGCAGAATGTCGACAGCCGCATTCGGCAAACCGAACTTATCATATCCAAGAATCGTCATCAGCTTAAGGCCCAGATCGCAAATGAAACGAACCGCGTTCTTCATCTCCGACGGCACGGGTATCACTGCCGAAACCCTGGGCCAGAGTCTGCTCGCGCAATTCGAGAGCATTCCCTTCAACAAATTCACCCGTCCTTACATCGATTCGCCGGACAAAGCGCGAGCCATGGTCCAGCAAATCAACGCGGCGGCCGAGCGGGACGGGGTTCGCCCGATCATCTTCGATACCATCGTCAACCAGGACATCCGCGAGATCCTGGCGACATCGAATGGCTTCATGATCGACATCTTTTCTTCGTTTTTATCCCCGCTCGAGCAGGAATTGATCGCCCATTCGTCGTATTCCGTGGGCAAATCCCACTCGATCGGCGGCAATTCCAACTACATGGAGCGCATCGAGGCGGTGAATTTCGCCCTGGATAACGACGATGGTGCACGCACCCACTACTACGACAAAGCCGATCTGATTCTGGTTGGCGTGTCGCGTTGCGGCAAGACCCCAACCTGCCTATACATGGCCATGCAGTTCGGCATCCGTGCCGCCAACTACCCGCTGACCGAAGACGACATGGAGCGCCTGCAGCTGCCGGCGGTGCTGAAAAAGCACCACAACAAGCTGTTTGGCCTGACCATCGACCCCGACCGTCTCACCGCCATCCGCCACGAGCGCAAGCCCAACAGCCGCTATTCCAGCTTTGCCCAGTGCGAGTTCGAAGTACGTGAGGTGGAAAGCCTGTTCCGCAGGGAGAACATCCCCAACATCAATTCCACGCATTTTTCGGTGGAAGAGATTTCGGCGAAGATCCTGGTCGAGAAAGGTGTGGAGAGACGGTTCAAGTAAACCTGTCCGGGCCCGCCCCCTGTAGGAGCGGGTTCACCCGCGAAAGGGCCAGCCCAGGCATACAAAAAAGCCCCGGCATCACTGCCGGGGCTTTGTTTTACCTGACTACAAGGCTCAGGACGGCACCGCCGCCGCCTGCCCGCTCATGGCCAGATCGACCAGCTCGCGGTTGGCCACCGCGTACATCGCATAGTCAATACCCGTGGCATTGCGCAGGTCGTCGAGCATGGCGCGCCAGCGCTCCACCATTCCCCGGTGCTGCTCTGCCCACAGTGCCACGCGGGCATCCATGTCTTCCGGTGCATCGGCCATCTGCAGGACCGAAATGGTGATCGCCCGCTGCTGCAAGTCGATATCGTCGCGGAATGCCTCGCGGGCCAGCGCCTGCCAGTTGTTTTCCACCGGCAGGTTGCTGATTTCCTGCAGGTACCAGGTCAGGTCCAGCGCGCTGCCCACGGCGAAGAACGCCTTGGCCACCTGCGCCGGCTCATGGCCGGTAACGTCGGCCGCTTCAATGATCGGCAGCAGGGTGTACAAGTGGCTGGTACCCGCCACCATACGCGCCAGCAACTCCGGCACACCGGCCTCGACAAAGCCCTGGTAGCGCACCATCCAGCGTTCGCGGGTGGGGCCTTCGAGCAGTTCATCAAGTTTCAGCCCCAACTGCGCGATCTTCGGCCCGAAGTGCGCGGTATCACGCCCGGCGTCCTGTTCGTTGCGGCGGCTACGCAGGAACCAGCGGGTGGCACGGCGGCCGAGACGCATCAGCTCGTCCATCAGGGTGAGCTGGATTTCTGCGGGCACCTGATAGTCCAGCGCCTCGATCTGGCGGAACCAGTGCGGCAGGTGGAAGATGTCGCGCACGATCACATAGGCCCCGGCCACGTTGGCCGGGCTCATGCCGGTCGACTCCTTCAGGCGCTGGACGAAGGTGATACCCATGTTGTTGACCAGGTCGTTGGCGATCTGGGTGCTGACAATTTCCCGTTTCAGGCGGTGGCGACGCATGGCTTCGGCAAACTTG
This sequence comes from Pseudomonas putida, assembly GCA_041879295.1. Classification (NCBI taxonomy): domain Bacteria; kingdom Pseudomonadati; phylum Pseudomonadota; class Gammaproteobacteria; order Pseudomonadales; family Pseudomonadaceae; genus Pseudomonas; species Pseudomonas putida. Next base: position 3,998,241 of record CP047152.1, read on the forward strand.
CTGACCAGGGACGGCGGGAAAGCGGTATCCATGTCACGGGTCAGGTAGTCGTCGTCCGGCACCAGCGACTTGAGCAGTTGCTCCTTGAGGTCGATCTTGCTGTACGAGATCAGCACCGACAGCTCGGCGCGGGTCAGCCCATGGCCGGCAGCCAGGCGTTCGGCCAACTGTTCCTCGGACGGCAGGAATTCGATGGCGCGGTCAAGTTTGCCCCGCGCCTCAAGGTCGGCCATCAGGCGCTTGTACTCGGCAATCCGCTCGCGGGCGCGGCGGGCGGCCAGCGACAGCGCCTGGGTCTGCTTGTAGTTGTTGCCCAGCACCAGCCCGGCCACTTCGTCAGTCATGCTGCCCAGCAGCTGGTTGCGCTGCTTCTCGGTCATGTCGCCACCCTGCACCACTTCGTTGAGCAGGATCTTGATGTTGACCTCGTGGTCGGAGCAATCCACGCCGCCGGCGTTGTCGATGAAGTCGGTGTTGGTGGCGCCGCCGTTCAGGCCGAACTCGACGCGGCCGAGCTGGGTCATGCCCAGGTTGCCGCCCTCGCCCACTACCTTGCAGCGCAGTTCGTTACCGTTGACCCGCAGCGCATCGTTGGCCTTGTCGCCGACATCGGCGTGGCTTTCAGTGCTGGCCTTCACGTAGGTACCGATACCGCCGTTCCACAGCAAGTCCACCGGGGCCTTGAGCAGCGCGTTAAGCAGCTCGGTCGGGGTCAGTCGGTCGGCTTCGATGGCGAAGCGTTCCTTCATCTGCGCACTGATGGCGATGCTCTTGGCACTGCGCGGGAAGATCCCGCCGCCTTCGGACATGATGCTGGTGTCGTAGTCGCTCCAGGCCGAGCGCGGCAGGTCGAACAGGCGCTTGCGTTCAGCGAAGCTGGAAGCGGGCTCCGGGTTGGGGTCGATGAAGATATGCAGGTGGTTGAACGCTGCCACCAGTTGCAGCTTGTCGGACATCAGCAGGCCATTGCCGAACACGTCGCCGGCCATATCGCCCACACCAATGACGGTGATCGGGTCTTCCTGCACGTTGATGCCGCGCTCGCGGAAGTGGCGCTGCACGCCCACCCAGGCACCGCGCGCGGTAATGCCCATCTTCTTGTGGTCGTAACCGGCCGAGCCGCCGGAAGCAAAAGCATCGCCCAGCCAGAAACCGTAGTCGATCGCGATGCCGTTGGCGATGTCGGAGAAGGTCGCAGTACCTTTGTCCGCCGCTACCACAAGGTACGGGTCGTCATCATCATGGCGCACCACGTTGGCCGGCGGTACCACGCCACCGTCCTTGAGGTTGTCGGTGATGTCGAGCAGGCCGGAAATGAAGATGCGGTAGCACGCCACGCCTTCGGCAGCAATCTCGTCACGGCTGCCGCCAATCGGCAGACGGCGCGGCAGGAAGCCGCCCTTGGCGCCGACCGGCACGATGACCGAGTTTTTCACTTGCTGGGCTTTGACCAGGCCCAGCACTTCGGTGCGGAAGTCTTCTTCGCGGTCGGACCAGCGCAAGCCGCCACGGGCGACGTTGCCAAAGCGCAGGTGCACGCCCTCGACGCGTGGCGAATAGACGAATATCTCGAACTTTGGCACCGGCTTGGGCAGTTCGGGGATCAGCTTGGGGTTGAACTTGAAGCTGAAGTACGACTTGTTCTGGCCGTTTGCATCGGGCTGGTAGAAGTTGGTACGCAGGGTGGCCTTGATCAGGTCCAGATAGCGCCGCAGGATGCGGTCTTCGTTGAGCACCTGCACGTCGTCCAGCGCAGCCAGAATGGCCTGCTCCAGGCGCTGCTGCTTGTCGTCAAGGTCGTCCTGGGTGAGCTTGCGCGCCAGGTAGAAGCGGGTCTTGAACAACCGGGTCAGCTCGCGAGCGATATCGGTGTGGTTGTTCAGGGTGCTGGCGATGTAACCCAGGTCAAAGCCCAGGCGAATCTGCTTCAGGTAACGGGCGTAAGCGCGCAGCAATGCCACGTCGCGCCATGGCAGGCCGGCAGTCAGTACCAGGCGGTTGAAAGCGTCGTTCTCGGCGTCACCACGGACGATGTGGATGAAGGCGTCCTGCAGGGTGTCGTTGAGCTGCTGGATGTCCAGGCTCAGGCCTTCGCTGTAGGTGAAGGCGAAGTCGTGGATCCAGTATTCGCGGCCATTGGCATGGCGCAGGCGATACGGGAACTCGCCGAGCACGCGCAGGCCAAGGTTTTCCAGAATCGGCAGCACATCGGACAGCGCCAGCGGGGTGTCGGCGTGGTAGAGCTTGCAGTGCAGGGTGCGCTCGCCAACCTGGGTCAACGGCTGATAGAAGCTCATTGCCAGCGGCTTGCTTTCCGACAGGCTCAGCACATGCTGCAGGTCGACTACCGCCGAGTGCGCGGCGAAGCGCTCGCGGTACCCGGCCGGGAAGCCTTTGGGGAAATCGGCGAGGATGTTGGTGCCCTGGGCTTCGCCGAAGTTCTCCACCACCAGTGCCGAGTAATCGTCATGCCACGAGCGGCAGGCCTGGATGACTTCGCGCTCCAGTTGCTGCGGGTCGATGTCGATGCGGTTCTTGGGGTCGACCCGCAGAATCAGTTGCACACGGGCCAGAACCGATTCGGAGAAGAAGGTCCAGAACTCGCAGTCGCTGGCCTTCAGGCGCTCCATCAGCACCTGCTGGATCTTCTGCCGCACTTCGGTGGAGTAGATTTCCCGCGGGACGTAGGCCAGGCAGTAGCAGAAGCGGCCGTACGGGTCTTTGCGCAGGAACACGCGGATCTTGTTGCGCTCCTGGATTTGCACGATTGCCATGACCGTGCTGAACAGCTCGTCGATCGGCGTCTGGAACAGGTCGTCACGCGGCAGCACTTCCAGCACCTGGGCCAGTTCCTTGCCCAGGTGAGCCTTGGGATCGAAGCCCGAACGGCGCTCGACTTCGGCCACCTTCACGCGGATGTACGGAATGGCATGCACGCTTTCGCCATACACCGACGAGGTGTACAGCCCCATGAAGCGGTGCTCCTTGATGACCTTGCCGTCGGCGTCCAGCTGACGGATCGACACGTAGTCCGGATAGGCCGGGCGGTGCACGCGGCTGGGCAGCGCGGCCTTGGCGAACGACAGCAGCAGCGGCTCGTTGAGGTAGGCCACAGCGTAGTCTTCGATGCGCAGCTCTTCTGCGGTCAGGCCCACGCGCAGGCGGCGTGGCAAGCCGAGGAACGACTGCCCGTCGTAAACCATCTGGCCGCCATCGGCGTCGCCCTTGACGGTGAATTCTTCATAGCCCAGGAAGGTGAAGTGGTTATCCAGCAGCCACTCGAGGAAGGCCTTGACTTCGCTCTTTTCGTTTTGGGCAGGGCCAAAGGCGGTCTGTTCTACCTGCGCCACCACGTCACGCAGTTTGGCCTTCATCGGTTCGAAGTCGGCCACCACCACCCGTACCTCGGCCAGCACCTGCTCGATTTCGCGGGTCAGCACTGTCAGCTCGGCGGCATTGGCGCAGCGGTCGATCTCCAGATACATCAGTGACTCGTAGCACACGCCCTCGCCCTGGGTACCCTTGGGCAGCAGTTCCAACAGCTCGCCTTTGGCGCCACGGCGCACGCTGAGCACGGTGGTTTGCAGGGTGTGGATGCTGTAGCCACGGCGGTTGAGCTCGGTGCGCACCGAATCGACCAGGAACGGCAGGTCGTGGTGCAGCACTTCGACCACGGTATGGGTCGACTGCCAGCCATTGCGTTCGTAATCAGGGTTGTACACCCGTACTTGCGGATATTCGGGGTCGAAACGCTCGATGATGCGCCAGGCTGACAGGGTGCAGCCGGCCAGGTCGGAAAGCCTGCGTTGGGTGAGTTCGTCCAGAGAGATGATGCCGAAGAACTGCTCGGCGAACAGCGCCACTTGTGGCAGGGACTGCTCGCTGATGTGCTGCGCCAGGGCCGCTTGCAGTTGATGCTGGAAGTCGGCTTTGCTGGCTGCGGTGAAGAACGCCATCTGTGGTACTCCGCTTGGGCTTTGTAATAATTGAAGCGTCGCTGCGTGCGCCGTGTACGGATCAACGATAGCCAACCCGTGGCATGGCGGACGGTAAAAAACCAGACGTTGAACGTGCGCAGGCACGCCCAGGGCTCGCCGAAGCTTAACGACTGATCGGTCATCTACGCTTGCAGCGCTGCGACAATTTCGGTCAAGGGGGGGTAACTTTACGTTTATGCCTGTACGCAAGACTGTCAGAATCCCCTTCCGTTTCCTTTGATTCGAGCCTGCTCATGCAAATCAACACCGCCCTGCTGTTCGCCACCCCTTGCGATGACGAGGAAGACAACATGGCGACCCTGTGTTGCCACAGCGACAAAGGTCAGATGTTCCTGCTTACCCGCTACCCGGACGAGGACACCGTCGACCTGACCCTGGATGATGAGCCGTCGACGCTGGATGGTCTTAAAGTGACCCTGAGCGCCAAGCGCCTGCTGATTGAAGTGGCGGCCGGTGACCGGGACGCGCTGAAGGGGGATGAAGTGCTGGAGATCAACCTGACCAGTGAGTTGAGTGACATGGATGAAGTGAAGGAAACCCTTGAAAACATCCTGGCCGGTACTGGAACCTTGGTCTGCGAGCTGTAGGAGCGGGTTTACCCGCGAAGCAGGCACTGCGGGGATGGCATGGAATCTGAGCGCCCCGCAAAGCCCTAGCCCAATGCTGCCTGCATTTCTTGCGCCTGCACCCGCAACGCCTCGCAAAACGGCTCCACCGCTGCCGATGCCGGCCGATGGTCCGGGCGTATCAGCATCACCTGATACGGCACCGACACCCGTAACCGGCGGATCGGCAACCCGCCTTGCGCCGCCTCCAGCCCGCTCAGCGGGTTGATGATCGCCACCCCCAGGCCTTGCCTGACCATGGCGCACACCGAAGCTGCACTGGTGGTTTCGATCACCGTGCGGCGGTTGACCCCGGCCGCACGAAAGTGCTGATCCAGACGCTGGCGGTAGGTATCCAGACTGGCCAGGTTGATGAAATCGACCTCATGGAAATCACTCAGCTCCAGTTCAGCCTTCACTTGCAGCGGGTGATGCTCGGGCAACACGCACACCATGTTGGCACTGAACAGCAATTCACCATACGCGCCACGTGGTATCTGTTCGACTTCAGTCAGGCCAAGGTCATGCTGCTGGGCAACCAGTGACTCCTCCAGCAAAGGCGACTCCTGCGCCAGAATGCTCACGCTCACGCCGCTGTGCTGCTGGTGAAAGCGCTGGCAAGCCTTGGGCAACAAGGTTTGCGAGAACAGCGGCAAGCAGGTGATGGCCAGCCGGCCCTGCTCGAAGTTGCGGATGGCCTGGGCAAAGCGATCGATCCGCTCCAGCCCGACGTAGGCGCGCTCGACCTCCTCGATCAGCAGCAACGCCTGGGCTGTGGCCACCAGACGCCCTCCCTCACGTTCGAACAGGTTCAGGCCAGTCACCTGCTCCAGCCGCGCCAGTTCGCGGCTGACGGTGGGCTGCGAGGTGAACAACAGGCGCGCCGCCCCTGTGACGCTACCGGCCGCCATAATGGCGCGGAACACTTCGATGTGGCGAACGGACAGTTTCACGGCAATACCCGGAGAGTCGACAATGGGCATATCAGATATGAATAGCTGGCAGAAGAATAGCTATTTTTCTGAATTCACCCTTTGGCGCATCCTCGTGGCCTTCCTTAAACGAGTAACGCCACCATGACCGCACCCTTCACCCTCCTGGCCGAGGCGGTTCGCCAGCACGGCTCGCCGCTATGGGCATACGACACCCGCACCATCGCCGATCGTGTCGAGCAACTGAGCGTATTCGACACTGTACGTTTCGCCCAGAAAGCCAACCCGAACGTGCATGTGCTGCGCCTGATGCGCGCCCATGGTCTGGTGCTGGATGCAGTGTCGCTGGGTGAGATGGAGCGGGCCTTCGCCGCCGGCGCGAGCGTTGACGGTGACCCTGCCGGCGTGGTGCTGACCTGTGACGCACTGGACCGCCCCACCCTGGAGCGAGTGGTGGCCTCGAAGATCGAAGTCAACGCAGGCTCCATCGACATGCTGCGCCAACTGGGTGAACGCTCGCCCGGCCACCGCGTGTGGATCCGCATCAACCCGGGCTTCGGCCATGGCCACAGCCGCAAGACCAACACCGGCGGCGAAAACAGCAAGCACGGCATCTGGCATGAAGAGCTGGACGAGGCGCTGGCGTGCATCAAGGCCCATGGCCTGCACCTGGTGGGCGTGCACATGCATATTGGCTCCGGGGTGGACTACCAGCACCTGGAACAGGTGGCCCGCTCGATGATCGAACTGATCGGCCGCCTGGGCGTGGACATCGAGGCGTTCTCCATTGGCGGCGGGCTTTCCACCCCTTACCGCAGCACCGACAAACCGGTCGACCTGCAGCGCTATGCGCAGACCTGGGCGGTAGCGCGCAAGGAAGTCGAAGCGATGCTTGGCCACCCCGTGCGCATGGAAATCGAGCCAGGGCGTTTCCTGGTGGCCGAGTCGGGCTACCTCGTGGCCGAAGTGCGCGCCGTCAAGCAAGTGGGCCGCAATACCTTCGTCATGATCGACGCCGGCTTCAACGACCTGATGCGCCCGGCGATGTACGGCGCCTACCACGGCATGACCCTGCTTGATGCCAACGGCCAGCCGGTGGACCGCCCACGGCAACCGACTGTGGTGGCCGGGCCGTTGTGTGAATCGGGTGACGTGTTCACTCAGAATGACCAGGAACTGACCCCGCAGGACCTGCCTCAGGCACAGGTGGGCGACCTGCTGGTGATTCACGATGCCGGCGCCTATGGCGCGTCGATGTCGTCGAACTACAACAGCCGGCCGCTGCTGCCGGAGTTTCTGATCGAGGGCGGGGTGTTGCGGATGATCCGCCGGCGGCAGACGGTGCAGGACCTGCTGAGCCTGGAGACCGACATCATCCCGTGACCGCTTCCCGTAGTCCGCCCATGTAGTGCTCCAGGCGACTACGCAGCCAACGCTCGGCCGGGTCGCTGTCAGTGGTGCTCAACCAGACCATGGCCAGCTCCAGTGCAGCAGTCTCGAACGGCAGCGTCTCGGCCTGCAGGTTGCCCCAGCGTTCCATACCCTGTGCGGCATAGTCCGGGCAGCAGGCCAGCAGGTCGGTACCGGCCAGAATCGCCGGTAGCGAACTGAACTGCGGCACCGACAACACCACCTTGCGTTCACGGCCGATGTCTTTCAACCAGTCGTCGACCACACCCTGGGTGTTGGCGGTCGGCGAAACCTGGACATGCGGGCGTTGGCAAAACTCATCCAGAGAAAGCGGCGTGGTGGACTTGTCGGCCCGCACTACCCTGGCCTGCATGGTGCGTAGCACCTTGCGTTTGGCATTGGCGGGCAGGCCCTTGGTCTGGCTGATACCCACCGTCACGTCGCCCGCCGCCAGCAGGTCCGGAATGCGCCAGTAGTCCACATGCTGCACGACCACCACCACGTTTGGCGCCTCCACCCGCAGCGCCCGCAACAGCGGCGGCAACAGGCCCGACTCGACATCATCGGACAAGCCAATGCGGAAGGTCATCTTGCTGGTCAGCGGGTCGAAATCATGGGTCATGCTGAGTGCCACGGACATCGCATCCAAGGCTGGCGTGAGGTACTTGATCACCTCTTCGGCCCTGGCCGAGGGCTCCATGCGGTTGCCCACACGAACCAGCAACGGGTCATTGAACATCGTACGCAACCTGGCCAGCGCCGCGCTGACCGTGGGCTGGGCGACGAACAGCTTCTCCGCGGCGCGGGTGAGGTTGCGTTCCTGCATCAGCGCTTCGAACACCACCATCAGGTTGATATCGGCTTTGCGCAGTTCGTTGCGGTTCATGGGTGCTCTCGGGCCGTGCTTGTTGTGTGGGTTCAATTTCAGCATCAAGAAGCATCCTAGCCGAATCGAAACCTGCACTGCACGCTACGCAATCGCCATCGCCCCGTACTGAGCGACCGGGGTGATCTTCGGCTCTCTTCTCTTCCGCGCCCCTGCCGTGCACCGCCCAGGCGTTGACTCGCGAAGCGGTCATTCATGATGCCGACACTTTTTGGCCGCCATTCGCGCAGTGCGATGAATGGCGGGTTGGGTGGTCGGCGGGGGGATCGGGTCAGGGCCAGCAGGGGGCTTGCCAGAACCTGTTTGGCGCCTGGGAGATCGAGCGCCGCCTGTATGGCGGTAGAGGTGCGTCGCCTGTGAGATCGAGCGCCGCCCGCGCGGCGCATCGCGAGCTGCGCTCGCTCCTACGTTTGTTTCGGGCCAGTTATTCCTGGGGGATTTGCGCGCGAACGCTTTGGCGCTTGGCGCGATATTGCGTCGTACAAACAAAACGGTCGCGCGCGTCTGCCACAGGCGTTATTGGCCAGAAACAAACGTAGGAGCGAGCGCAGCTCGCGATGCGCCGCGCGGGCGGCGCTCGATTTCTGCCACCCCCTAAAACCCACGGCAAACACACCCGGCCATTGCGCAACGTCATGCCAGGCGGTGTGGCCTTGAAGGTATGGCGGTAGAGGTGCGTCGCCTGGGAGATCGAGCGCCGCCTGTATGGCGGTAGAGGTGCGTCGCCCGGGAGATCGAGCGCCGCCTGTATGGCGGTAGAGGTGCGTCGCCTGGGAGATCGAGCGCCGCCCGCGCGGCGCATCGCGAGCTGCGCTCGCTCCTACGTTTGTTTCGGGCCAGTCATTCCTGTGGGATTTGTGCGCGAACGCCTTGGCGCTTGGCACGATATTGCGTCGTACAAACAAGGCGGTCGCGCGCGCCTGTCACAGGCGTTACTGGCCAGAAACAAACGTAGGAGCGAGCATAGCTCGCGATGCGCCGCGCGGGCGGCGCTCGATTTCTGCCACCCCCTAAAACCCACGGCAAACACACCCGGCCATTGCGCAACGTCATGCCAGGCGGTGTGGCCTTGAAGGTATGGCGGTAGAGGTGCGTCGCCTGGGAGACCGAGCGCCGCCTGTATGGCGGTAGAGGTGCGTCGCCTGGGAGATCGAGCGCCGCCTGTATGGCGGTAGAGGTGCGTCGCCTGGGAGATCGAGCGCCGCCCGCGCGGCGCATCGCGAGCTGCGCTCGCTCCTACGTTTGTTTCGGGCCAATCATTCCTGTGGGATTTGCGCGCGTACGCCTTGGCGCAGGGCTCGATATCGCGTCGTACAAACACGGCGGTCGCGCGCGCCTGTCACAGGCGTCACTGGCCAGAAACAAACGTAGGAGCGAGTGCAGCTCGCGATGCGCCGCGCGGGCGGCGCTCGATCTCCCAGGCGCCAAACAGGTTCTGGCAAGCCCCTGGGTGGCCCTGCTCGACAGGCTGGAACGTTCGGCATTCGGCCGCTGTTACACTGTCAACCGATGAAATAGGCGAGCCAGAGCAAAGGTATGAACCCAACGCGCTACTCCACCGTGGCAAAGGACTTGATGCAAGCCATTGCCAGCGGCCGCTACCCGGTGGGCAGCCTGCTGCCGACCGAATTCGAGCTGTGCGACCTTTATAATGTGAGCCGGCACACGGTGCGTGCCGCTATCAACCAGTTGCTCACCCAAGGGCTGGTGTCGCGGCGCAAGCGGGTGGGCACTCGCGTGGAGGCCAGCAGCCCGCGCGGCGGCTATTCGCAATCGTCGGCCTGCGTGGCTGACCTGGCGCACCTGGCAGACACCCAGCAGCGGGAAATCCAGAGCGTGCGCCACTTTGTCGCCGACCTGAACGAGGCGGCGCGGCTGGGGCTGGTGCCGGGGGAGCATTACTTCTGCGTGTCGAGCATCCGCGTCGACCGGCAGCACCCTGCCGCGCCGCTTTGCTGGACCGACGTGTATGCGCCGCGCGACTATACCGAGGTCATTGACCTGGCCCGCGAGCACCCTGACCGGCTGATTGCCGGGTTGATCGAACAGCACTATGGCCGGTCAATCGCAGTGGTCGACCAGCAAGTGCGCGCGGTTTTGCTGACAGCGGAAATGGCCAAGGCGCTGAAGGCCGAAGCAGGCTCGCCGGGGTTGAACATCATCCGCCATTACCGCGAGGAGAATGGTGATTTGATGGCGGTTTCCGAGACCGTGCACCCGGATGACCGCTTTACCTTGGTCACCCAGATGCGCCGCGACCAGATACTGAAGGGGTAAAGTGAGAAAATTACGACATTGTTAAACTGCAATCACCTGACAGTTTTATCAGTGTCGAACCTGTGACAGGTGAGGCACACTCATACCTCGTTCAGTTCGGGCTCATCAAGACCATGCCTACAGATACTGGCTCTACGCATATATCAAAACGCATGCCAAGCAACTACTTGCCCTATGGCTATCGAAACGCCGAAAAGCAGCCGATCGGAATGTGAGGCTACAGTGGCGAGCCTCTATCTACCGGCAGCGAAACGCGTATCCCCTGAAGTGTTGCAGCCTGAATGACCTGATACTTTTATCAGCTTAAGCCTGTGCACTTCATAACACACTGATGCCAAGTGCCAGATCTGACGGATCTCAGAGATATGTCAACGCATAAAACTTCGACATCACGCAAAAAACACGATCCGGCCACTGCAGCCTGTTCGAAAAGCCAGGCCCATGACCAACATGGCGCCGCACGGACACCCACGGGCCCAACAAAAGGCCAGCCACGAAACTACACACCCTATGGGTTTCGAAACACCAAAGCGGAGCCGACCGGAGCGGTGGGGTTCAATGGTGAATTTTACGCTTCTGCGCTGGAAGGCTATGCACTCGGAAATGGGTACCGAATATTCATCCCACGCTTGATGCGATTCATCAGCCCAGACAACCAGAGCCCTTTCCTCAAAGGCGGCATCAATGCCTATGCCTACTGCCTGAACGACCCTATCAACGCACAAGACCCTAGCGGAAAAAATGCAATCAATAAATTTTTCCAGGCAGCCATTCAGATAGGCAGGAATTATAGAAAACAATTCAAACCCTCCAATACGGCACACCTGCTTTCGAACAACCAAGCCAAACACCTTCAAACCGAACTCAAGAATGCCAAAAAATTAATAAGCGAGGACATCGTAGACATCCATATCATCAACAACAAAAATAACGCCCAAAAAATCAGTCCATCACTCATTTACAAATACACACTCATAAATGAAGGAGACGAAACCACCCTGATCGTCTTCGGCGCCTCTACTGACCCCCTCTTGAATACTCACGCCAGCGGCGCTGAAATGTGGAATTTCAATGCCAGCAACAACGTCAGCGCTGCAGGTTATATCGCCTATAAGAATGGGGTATTCACTGTCGACGACTGGTCCGGCCACTATCAGCCTGAGCACTGGCGCACGGCGCTCGTAAAAGCCTACCTGGAAGGGTTGGGCTATGAGGTGAGAACTGTGCGCCGTGGCTTTGGGTAGCGTGCCCAACCACTGAAAGATGATGGGGCAAAGGCGAATGCCTTCATGCAATACCCCGATGCCCCGGAAAAACGGTTGCGGCGCCGACCGGGCCGGCTTATAAAAGCTCAACTTAACTTTAGGTCGACTCGTATGGCAGCGGACAACACACGGATGCTCACAGTGGGTGAAGTGGCCAAGCGCAGCGGCGTGGCGGTGTCTGCGCTGCACTTCTACGAAACCAAAGGGCTGATCGCCAGCGTCCGCACAGCAGGCAACCAGCGCCGCTATCCCTCGCTGGTGCTGCGTACCCTGGCGATCATCAAGGTGGCCCAGCGCACGGGTATTGCGCTTGAGGAAATCAAACAGGCACTCAGCCGTTATGCCCCCAACAGCAAGCTCACGGCAGCACAATGGAGCGAGATGTCCACGGCCTGGCGCGAAGACCTGAATGCCCGCATTCGCACACTGGAGGCACTGCGCGACAGCCTGGACAACTGCATTGGCTGCGGTTGCCTGTCGCTTGAAGACTGCCCGCTGCGCAACCCCGAAGATGTGCTGGCCAAGGAAGGAACCGGGGCGCGGATACTCGAGAAGAAGGCCCGCCAGGCTGCAGACTTGCCCAGTACGTAACGGTCAAAATGCTCGATAAGCCCGCCTGCTTGTCTTCGACCTTGCTTGCGTTGGAACCATTGCGACGCGCCACCGCCCTAAGCCTGTGTTGTTGACACTCAGTCGCTCACAGGAAGGAACACAAACATCATGAAACGTGAACAGATCGAAGGTGTTGCTGAAAACCTCGCAGGCAAGGCGCAGAGCGCTGTAGGCCGACTGGTCGAAGATCCGGCGCTGGAGGCCGAAGGCGATGGGCGTCAGGCCGCAGGTCAGTTGACCAAGTCCTATGGTGACACGCTGGACACGGTGTCTTCATTCGTCAAGGAAAAGCCTTTCGCCGCAATGGCCATCACAGCCGCTGTCACACTCGTGGTCTCTCGCCTGCTGCGCCGCTGAGCGGGGCACCGCAAGCAAGGCCTGGGCCGGGTATGTGACCCGGCCCGCGCCATCACCAGATGGCGATATCGTAGGTAAGGTACAAGCGGTTGCTGTCGCGCCCGCGAGCGAAATCCGAACGATAGACATAGTTGCGCAGTTTCACGCCCAGACCTTTCATTGGCCCGCCCTGCACCACGTAGGCAATCTCGGCGTCACGCTCCCATTCTTTGATGCCCTCGCCACCTGAGCGGCCATTGTCGCCACTCAGGTAGCGCGTCATGAAGGTCAGCCCCGGCACGCCGGCGGCCGCGAAGTTGTAGGCGTAGCTGGCCATCCAGGTTTTCTCTTCCTCCTCGATGAACTTGCCGATGCCGACGTTGCTGAACGAATAAACGGTCGCACCGCTGATATACGGCAAACCGGCATCTCCATCGAGCACCTGATAACCGGCCCCCAGGGTATGGCCGGAATGCGCATACGCCACCTGGCCACTGAACATCTGGTTGTCGATGCCGCCGCCATAGGCCGCCCCGCTGTCGCGGCTTTTGAAGTAGCGCAGGTCCGTGGTCAGAACCCCGCCAGCCAGCGGCAGGTCATGCACCAGCCCGGCAAAATCCTGGCGATAGAAGTGCTCCAGCTGGCCATGGTACACACTCAGGCGCAGTTGTTTGCTGACGGCATAGTCGGCACCGGCAAAGCTGAAGTCACCCGACTTGCCGCCCCCATAGCCATCCAGATAAATGCCAGTGCTGTTGGACGAGTCACGCTGCTTGAAACGGTCAAGGTGCCCGGCCGTCAGGGTCAGCCCGTCGATATCCGTGCTGGTCAGCTGAGTGCCCTGATAGGTCTGTGGCAGCACCCGCGCATCGTTGTAGACCAGCACCGGTGTCTTGGGCAGCAAGGTGCCGTGCTTGACCACGGTGCTGCCCAGGCGGGCTTTGGCCGTGACCCCGGCACTGGCGAACTCATCCGCCGCACGGCCATCGTCGTGCACCGGCAACAGCCCGGTACCGCTGCGCCCGCGCCCGGAATCAAGGCGTACGCCCAGCAGGCCCAGTGCATCGAGCCCCACACCCAAAGTACCTTGGGTGAAACCTGACTGGTAGTCGAGCAGAAAGCCCTGAGCCCATTCCACCCGTTCGCTTTTGGCCGTGGCGGCAGCGCGGGCACTCATACCCTGCTCGTCACGGAAATTCTCGTTGAAATACACGTTGCGCAACTGCAGCTTGAGCTTGCTGTCATCGACAAAACCGGAAGCGCCGGCAACAGGCAGCCAGCCGCAAAGCAGGCCTAAGGTGGCCCCACGGAACACAACTCGGGACATGATCGGTACTCTATTGTTGTTTTCGGAGTGAGCGGAGGTCGGGGCGCCTGGCGGCGCCCGATAATGCCTAAACGAAGAAGGACAAGGCACCCGTGAGCAACGCCAGTGCTGTGATCACCAGCGAGGTGAGCACGGCCCATTTCACCGTGGCCTTCTGGAAGTCGCCGATATCCCGGTCGACCATGCCCACCAGCAGCAAGGTGGAGGCCACCAGCGGGCTCATCAGGTGCACAGGCTGCCCCAGCACCGAGGCGCGGGCAATTTCCACCGGGTCGATACCATACGCGGCAGCGGCGTTCGCCAGGATCGGCACAACGCCGAAGTAGTAGGCGTCGTTGGACAGCACGAAAGTCAGCGGCATGCTGGTCAGCGCCACCACCAACGGGAACCAGTGGCTCCAGGCTGCCGGAATCCAGTCCACCAGGGTCTGCGCCAGTGCGTCAACCATCTTGGTGCCCGAGAAAATACCGGCAAATATGCCTGCGGCGAATACCAGCAGCACCACGGTCATGGCGTTACCCGAATGGGCGAGAATGCGTTCTTTCTGCACATTCAGCTGCGGGTAGTTGATCATCAGCGCGGCGACGAAACCGATCATGAACAGGACGGCTGCGTGCATCAGCCCCAGCACCAGCGCAGTCATGACGACAATCACCAACACTAGGTTCACATAGGCCAGGCGCGGGCGCTTGTGCGGGTTGTCGCCAAGGATTTCCTTGATGTAGCAGTTGCCTCCACCAGACTCCAGGGCAATATTGCCGATACGCCGACGCTCTGCACGGCCAAGCAGATAAGCGGTGAATACGACCCACACCGCCCCGCCGATGACGGTGGGCAACATCGGAATGAAGTACTCGGTCGCATCCAGACCAAGCGCGGCAATGGCGCGGGTGGCGGGGCCGCCCCACGGGCTCATGCCGCTCATGATGCTCAATGACAGCATCGATACGGTAGCCAGGATCATCGGGTTCATGCCGATGCGCTTGTAAAGCGGCAGCATGGCGGCACAGGTAATCATGTAAGTCGTGGTGCCATCACCGTCCAGCGCAACCAGCAGCGACAGCAGGGCGGTGCCGATAGCGATCTTTATCGGGTCGCCATTCACCCGCTTGAGAATCTTGCGGATCAACGGGTCGAACAGGCCGGCGTCGATCATCAGGCCGAAGAACAGGATGGCGAACAGCAGCAGCGCGGCAGACGGTGCGACCATTTTCAGCCCATCGAGCATCATCTTGCCCAGGTCTGGCGCGAAACCGCCAATAAGGGCGAAAACAATCGGCACGATGGTCAGCGCGACGATCGGGGACAGGCGTTTACTCATGATCAGGTAGGTGAAGGTCACCACCATGATCAGGCCCAGAAGTGCGAGCATGGTTTGTTCTCTTGTTTTTATTGTCTATGTGGCCACCTGCAGCGCAGACGGCCCCCTGACCCCCACCCGGCAACGCCTGATGGGGGCCTGTGAAAAGCTAGAGGGTGTCGGGGCTCAGCCGTGGCGGCGCGGTTCGGCGACCCAGTCGGCTGTTTCAGCGACGGGGCTGACCACCGGCTCGCCGTTCAGGCGGCTGTGCAGTGTCTGGCGGTCACAGGCATTTTCCGACAGCGAAACCACCACCGTAGCCACTGCATTGCTGGCAAGACTCGTCAGCGCACGGGCCTCCGACATGAAGCGGTCGACCCCGATCAACAGGGCCAGGCCGGCCAGGGGAATGTCGTGGATCACAGTAAGAGTCGAGGCCAAGGCCACGAAACCGCTGCCGGTAACGCCTGCCGCGCCCTTGGAGGACAGCAGCATGATCGCCAGCATGGTGACCACCTGGCCCAGGCTCAGGTCGATGTTGCAGGCCTGCGCGATGAACACGGCTGCCAACGACAGATAGATGGCAGTACCGTCCAGGTTGAACGAGTAGCCAGTGGGCAGCACCAGGCCAACCACGCCTTTTTTGCACCCAAGCTTCTCGAGTTTCTCGAGCATTCGCGGCAGCACCGGCTCGGTTGAAGAAGTCCCCAGCACCACAAGGAACTCTTCGCGGAAATAGCGCAGCAGCTTCCACAGGCTGAAGCCATGGGCCCGGCAGATGCCACCGAGCACCACCAGCACGAAGAACGCGCAGGCGATGTACAACGTCCCCACCAGCTTGGCCAGCGAGCCAAGGGACGTAATGCCGTACTGGCCAACGGTGAATGCCAGTGCGCCGAAAGCGCCGACCGGGGCAAAGCGCATCAGGTAGCCGAAGATGCGGAACACCATGGTCGAAGCCGACTCCAGCACGTCCAGTACCGGCTTGCCCTTTTCGCCCATCGACGAGAGGGCGAAACCGCTGAGTACGGCGATGAACAGGACCGGCAAGACCTCACCCTTGTTGAAGGCACCGATGAAGGTGTCCGGGATGATGTGCATGAAGAAGTCCACCACGCTCAGCTTGGCAGCCGAGGCGGTGTACTGGCTCAGGCCCGCCGTACTCAGGGTAGCGGGATCGATGTTCATGCCGACACCTGGCTTGAACAGATAGACCGCTGCCAGTCCGATCACCAGGCTGACCACCGTCAGGCCCAGGAACAGCAGCAGGGTCTTGCTCATCAAGCGTCCCAGGGAACGTTTGTCAGTCATGCCGGCGATGCCGGTGACGATGGTGCAGAACACCACCGGCGCGATCATCATCTTGATCAGTTTGATGAACGCATCACCCAGCGGCTTGAGGGCCACGGCCTGTTGCGCCCAGAAGTGTCCGACCACCACGCCCAGCAGGACGGCGCAGAGAATCTGGAAATACAGCGATTTGGCGAGTCTCATGAGGCATCACCCATTGTTGAAATTGTGCGGATGCGCTTGTTACGAATGTGCAGGTCTGGATCAGCGCCTGGAGCTACCCGGCCAACCTGCGGAATGTAGGGGCGTAGACGAACCCTGAGAAGAGCCGCCGGGCGGTTCGCACCACCGAAGCCTGGATCGTCTTGCCATCGGCACCGCTGCGCGTCAGCGCAACATCGATGCCGCCACTTGGATGCTCCAGGCGGACCTCGGCCAGTTGCTGTGCACCTTCGCCCAACAGGTCGGCAATCACGGTGCCAGGGCTGACGCAGGCAGTCGCCAGCCCCACCGCGCCAGTGATCGCCAAGGCACGATGGCAGTTGTGCGGCATGAAATAGCGAACCTGCAGCGTGCCGTCGTAGCGCGGCTTGGACACCAGCACTGGCTTGGGGATGACCATGCCACTGACATCGCCCAGGCCCATGGCCTTTCCGGCCTTCAGCCGCAACGCTTCCAGGCGTTTGAGCAGCGCGCTGTCGGCGTCCAGCTGAGCAGGGGTTTCCGAGCCACTGACCCCCAATTGGCTAGCCTCTACCACCATCATCGGCATGGCCATGTCGATGCAGGTCACCGGCACGCCATCAATCACGTCCTGGGCCTTGCCCGTGGGGAACAGCTTGCCGGTCTTGCTGCCGACCGCGTCGAGGAAGGTCAGGTGCACCGGGGCGGCAGTGCCCGGAACCCCATCGATCGCCGTGCGGCCTTCGTAGCGCACGATCCCGCCGGGCGTTTCGACCAGCGAATTGACGAAAGTGCCGGTGTTCAGGTTGCGAATGCGCACCAAGGTCTTGCCTTCCTGGCCTTTTACCAACCCCTGTTCGATGGCGAATGGCCCAACAGCACACAGCATGTTGCCGCAGTTGGGGGCCGTATCGACCCGGCGCTGTGCGACCATGACCTGCACGAACAGGTAGTCGACGTCAGCGTCGGCGTGCAGTGACGGGCTGATGATTGCCACCTTGCTGGTCTGCGGGCTGCCGCCACCGATACCGTCGATTTCCAGCTCATGGCCAGAGCCCATGAGGTTGATCAGCAACTCGTCGCGCTCGACCACATTGGCAGGCAGGTCCCAGGCGTGAAAGAACGGCCCTTTGGAGGTACCGCCGCGCATGAGTACGCAAGGAATTCGTTGCATGATTTCGCACTCTTGTTGATCAATGGACATCATTGATGCTGTGGGCAAAAGAGTGACAGGGATGGATAAATCAATCCAATGCAAATATCGTAGCGATTATTGCCTTTCACAAAATAATTCCTCTTTGAACGGGCCAAGGCTTTTATATGGAATATGAGCTTCAAGACATCCGATCTTTCGTGAAAATCGCCGAACTCGGCAGCTTCCACGAAGCCGCCGAAGCACTGCATCTCTCCCAGCCAGCGCTAAGCCGGCGCATAAAGAAGCTGGAGGAAGGCCTAGGTACCTCCTTGCTCGAGCGCACCACCCGTCGCGTCAGCCTGACCAGCGTCGGGCGCGACTTTTTGCCCAAAGCCAGACGGTTACTGGACGACTTCGAAGACTCCATTCTCAGCATCCGCGAACTGGCAGAACGACAAACCGGCCAGGTCACCCTTGCCTGCATCCCCACGGCAGCGTTCTACTTCCTGCCGTCGGTGATCCGCGACTACAACGAGCAGTACCCGAAAATCCGTATTCGCCTGCTCGATCTAAGCGCCAACGACGGGCTTGAAGCGGTGCTGCGGGGTGAGGCTGACTTCGGCATCAACATGATGAGCGGGCAACACCCGGACATCGAGTTCGTCTCGCTGGTGCAGGAACACTTCGTCCTGGCCTGCCGGCGCGACCACAAACTGGCAGGCCGTGACGCCGTCACCTGGACCGAGCTTGCCGATTACCGCCTGATCGGCGTAGGCCGACTGAGCGGCAATCGCATGCTGCTCGACCACGCGCTATCCGGGCTCAACTTGCGCCCCAAGTGGTTTTACGAGGTACAACACCTCTCGACCTCGCTCGGCATGGTGGAGGCCGGCCTGGGGGTATCGGCCATGCCCAGCCTGGCCATGCCCAACGCCGACCATCCGACCCTGGTCAGTGTTCCGTTGATCGAACCCCAGGTCACCCGAACACTCGGCCTGGTTTACCGACGCGGCGCCTCGCTTTCGCCTGCAGCTGAAAAATTCGTGTCGATCCTGCTGGAGAAATGGCCCAATCGTTGACTGGGCGTGCCCGTCAGACCGCCGACATCCACCCTGTGCTGCTGCCGCGCCCATCAATCAGTCGCTGCCCAGGCCGAGTGTGTCGGGGCGGCGCTTTTCAAGCGCGAACTTCAGCAGCGCTGCGCTGCGGAACAGGCCGTGGGCGAACTTGCCGTAAGGCAACGTGATGAACAGCGCCATGACCGTGCCCAGGTGAACGGCCAACAGCACCGCCATGGCCCCGGTATCCCTCAGGCCCAACAGGGCGAGCCCGGAGAGACTGATCAACAGCAGGAGCAGGATGAAGGCCCTGTCCATTGGCCGCTGCCTGGGGTCGCCCTGTTCCGGCGCTCGGCGCAGGTTCAGCACAAGCAGCCCGGCGGGGCCAATGACCAGGCCGATCCCCCCGACCGTACCCAGCAGCACAGGCAGGCTCAGCACGGGGTAAGGCGCCTGAAGGTCGAGTACGTAGTGATATGCCGTGGCGACCAAGGTAGCCGCGAAGCACAGCAAGAATCCGTAGAAGGTCAAGTGGTGGAAACGGCGCCGCCACAGGGTGTAGCGATCATCCTCGTTGTTACAGCCCTGGCCATGCCCTCCGTCGAGGTACTTCAAGGTCAGCACAGCTGTTGAAGCTTCAAGGATTGCCCCGTCAACAGGCGGAGCCTGAGGTTCGGCCGGCGAAATGCTGCGCCAGAACCGCCTTATCGCCACCGCCAGCGCGACACCGCTCAGGCAAAAGACACTGCCGAACAACAGCGCCAGCATGTTGTGTGGAAAAACCGCATAGAAGTCGCCGCCCAGGCGACCAGGCAACAGGGTTCCGTTGACCTGCAAGGCCAGTAGCAAGAACAGCGACAAGGCAATCGCCAGCGCAGTGACCACATAGGTGCCATTGTGCCGGTAAAGACGGCCGAACGCGGCCGGCCAGGCATAGTCAGCGTACGTCTGGCCACGGACCTTGGCCATGGCCTGAGGCACGTTGACAGCAAACTCATGAGGCGCGGCATACTGGCAGGCATGCAAGCAGGCGCCGCAGTTATGGCACAGGTTGGCCAGGTAATGGATATCCGCCTTGGCAAATGTCAGCCTTCGGGTCATGGCCGGAAACACGGCGCAGAAGCCTTCGCAGTAGCGACAGGCATTGCAGATGCGCATCTGCCGGTCGACTTCCGTTTCATCCATGTTCAATACCGGAATCAGTTCGGCCCGGCCCGCCGGGTCATACGTGTGGGGTTCAGGCAATTGCGCGGTCATGACAGGCCTCGTTTGGGGATGAAATACGTGCAGCAGCAGCCGCGGAATGGGTGCCGGCGATACGGCCGAAGGCGGTGCCTATGGACATGCCGACGCCAGCGGTGTAGCCCTTGCCCAGCACGTTGCCCGCCATCATTTCGCCCGCAACGAACAGGTTCGGGCTGCGCCGGCCAGCGAAATGAACGGCAGCGGTCTCATCCGTGCGTAGCCCCAGGTAGGTGAAAGTCACCCCTGGACGCAACGGATAGCCATAGAATGGTGGCGTATCGATCGGTCGTGCCCAGTGGCTCTTGACCGGTGTCACGCCTTGCGTGTGGCAGTTGTCCAGCCGGGTATGATCGAAGCTGCCCGCCTGACACGCCCGGTTGTAGGCGTGAACCGTGTCAAGGAAGGTCGCTACCGGAAGGCCCAGAAGCTGCGCCAGTTCTTCCAGGGTATTGGCCGTGATACCCCCGAAAACCGGCGGCATGAACCGCCCCAACGCTTTCTGGTCGATGATGGAGAACCCCACCTGCCCCGGCTGATGGGCTACCAACCTGCCCCAGATCGCATAGCGCTTGGGCCAGAAGTCCTCCCCTTCATCATAGAAGCGCAAGCCTTCACGGTTGACCACCACACCCAGCGAAACGCAATCGATACGCGTGCAGATACCGCCGTCGTACAAGGGCGCGCGGGCGTCTATGGCTACCATGTGCGCCTGGGTCGGGTCACCGATAGAATCGGCCCCCAGATCGATCATCCGTCGCAGCAGTACACCGTCGTTGAAGCGGGTGCCACGGACCAGAAAATTGTCCGCTGGCCACTCACCGCGTTCGTTCTGCCCCCACGCCTCGCGCAACCAGCTTCTGTTCGACTCGAAGCCTCCAGCCGCCAGCACACAGGCTCGCGCCTGGATGCGTTCGGCCGGCAAGCGGCGCCCTGCGACATCACGCGCCGGTACATGGGCCGCAACGAAACGGTCGCCGTCCAGCTCGATATCGCACACTGGCGTGTCATAGCGAACCTCAACACCCAACCGCTCGGCACTACGGAAATAGGCATTGACCAGTGCCTTGCCACCGCCCATGAAAAAGGCGTTGGTGCGCGCCGTGTGCAACGCGCCAGAGAGCGACGGCTGAAAATGCACGCCATGGTGCCGCATCCAGTCCCGGCAATTGGCCGAAGCCCTGATCACCAGCCGCGCCAGTTTCTCGTCGGTTTGCCCGCCCGTGACCTTGAGCAGGTCTTGCCAGAATTCCTCTTCCGGGTACGCGTCAACCAGTACATCCTGCGGCGCATCGTGCATGCATCGCAGGTTGCGAGTGTGTTGAGAGTTGCCACCACGCCATTCACGCGGCGCGGCCTCCAGCAGCAGCACACTGGCCCCCGCCTCGCGGGCCATCAGCGCCGAGCAAAGGGCAGCATTCCCGCCGCCAATGACAAGCACATCGATCATTTTGCCTCCAGGTCTCGAGGAGCCAGAACGTTCGGGGTGCTCCTCGCGGACCACGGACTCTAGTGAGACCTGGCAGGTGACGAAACGCGATTACCGAAGGTAGGTGTTCAGTTTTTCTAAAGGCTGATGGCGCCCAGGCGGCCTCAGAGCAGGCGCGCCCCGGGCCATTGGCCGCAGGCAACCCGCTCGCGCGCGACCTCATGCAACACGACCCGGGTCGCAAGCGCAGCAGGCGAAAGCTCATCCTCACTCAGGCTCACCACCAGATTGCGGCGCTGCGCCTGGGCATCGTCGATGGCGAATACGCGCATGCCTGCTTGCGTTGCCCGGGCTACTGCCGCACCGGGCTGCAGGGTGGCGGCGTGGCCCGCCGCTACGCAATCCAAGAGCAATGACAGGCCATCGACCTCCATGACGATGTTGGCTTCCAGCCCCGCCCTGGCCAGGATTGCCTGTAACGTGGCGCGCAAGCCATGCTGACTGCTCGGCATCACCAGCGGCAACGTCGCGATCTGCTGCAACGTCAGCGATTCGCCCCAGCCACTTTGCACCAATGCCAGCGGAACCAGCGCGAACAGCCGTTCCTGCAAAAGCGGACGCACATCCAGGCGCGCCCCCGCGTCGGGCTGGAACAACACAGCCAGGTCCAGGTGCCGGGCGTTAAGCTGACTGACCAGATAGCCCGACAGCATTTCCACCAGGTGCAAGTGGATGTCCGGATAGCGCTGGCGCATGCGGTCGATAAGGGCAAGGCCCAGGACCGATGCCGTAGTCGGGGCAAGGCCGACACTTACATACCCGCTCATGCGTCCACTCTGCGCGGCAAGCATGGCGTGTTCGGCCTGACGCAGCGCCAGCCGGGCATGGTACTCGAACGCCAGACCAGCCGCCGTCGGGACGACGCCGGTACTCGAGCGCGTCAACAGCCGGGTGCTGAGCTCGTTTTCCAGCTTCGACAGTTGCTGACTCAGGGCGGAGGCGCCCACGCCAAGCTCGAGCGCGGCCCTGCCAAGGCTGCCGTGCTCCAACACACTTAAAAAGTAGCGAAACTGGCGTAACTCCACATTGACCTCTCGATGCCCCTGCCTTGCCCGCATTGTACGCAGGAACGGCAAGGTCATGGGGGAGCCTTGCTGACAGCTCGAGTCATTGCTCGGCTCGGTAACGACAGCCTTGTCCTTGCATCGGGTTGCGCATACGTGCAAGGCTAAAAAGGGATCACCCATGACGAAAAGGAAGCAAAGCACCTCATGCTTGGAATCACACGTATCCATCGCTATTTGCGCCCACTGCCTGCGAAACCGACCGCAGCCAGTGGGCGTGACCTCAAGGCCAAACGCGCCACCCGCCTCGCCTCGAAGGTTGCCAACCTTCTCTGCACCCCCCGCTCCGCCCCGCCTTACCTCTGTGTCACCCCTGAGCGTCCCGCTGTCAAACGTGTGCCCCCGACCTGACTGCCTCCTCTGCAGCTCACACACCGTACTCGCCTGTTGCAGGCGGAGTGCCTGACGCAACGACAAGGGGCAACAGCCAATGCTTTTCTTTCACGGTAAACACATTTTCAGCGCCATCTTCGACATGGATGGCACCCTCTTCGACACCGAGCGCCTGCGCTTCAAGACACTCAAACAAGCGTCTCTGGAAATCTTCGGCAAAGCGCTGAGCGAGCACACCCTGATTGGCTCGCTGGGCCTGAGCGCAAAGAAGGCCGAGGCCCTTGCCAAGGCGCATAACGGCGACGACTTCCCGTACGCCGAAATCCGCCAACGCGCCGATGAACTTGAACTGGAGTACGTGCGCAATCACGGCGTACCGATCAAGGCCGGCCTGCTGGAGGTGCTGGAGCGCCTGCGCAAGTCGGGCCTGACCATGGCGGTGGCCACCTCCAGCCGCCGTGCCATCGCCGAGGAATACCTGATCAACGCCAACGTGCTGAAGTACTTCGACATCACCGTTTGTGGCGATGAAGTCAGCCAAGGCAAACCACACCCCGAGATTTTCCTGAAAGCCGCCCGCGCGCTCAATTGCGAGCCAGACCAGTGCTTCATGGTCGAGGACTCGGAAAACGGCATGCTGTCGGCGATGCGCGCCGAAGGGCAGGCGATCCTGATCGAGGACATCAAGCCGCCTGCGCCGGAAATCAAGGCGGGCGCGCTCAAAGCCTACCGCAGCATGCATGAATTTCTCGCCGACCTGAGCGAGTGCGTACCCGACCTGGGCATGCCTGCATTGAGTGAGCCGTTCCCGGCCTCGATGAACCAGTTCAGCGTGGGCATTCATGGTTTCGGCGCCATCGGCGGCGGTTACCTGACACAGGTATTTTCCCATTGGGACGGCTACACCCGACCGCGTGAAATCATTGCCGCAACCCGCTCACGCATGCTGCGCGAAAGCGTCAGCGCCTTTGGCCGCTACAGCGTACGCTACGGCGCCACGTCGTTCGACCAGACCATCGACAACGTGCGCATGATCGACATGGACGATGACGACGCGGTCATCAGCATGTACACCACTGCCGAAATCATCGGCCTGAGCCTGCCCGAGCAGGCCATCAGAAGCCAGGCCAGGGTGATCGCCCAAGGCCTGCTGCAACGCTTCGAGCGCCGAGGCCGCGAGCTGACTCTGCTGATCGTGCTGAACAAGGTTGGCGGTGCGGCGTTCGTGCGTCGTCACGTGCAAGCCGAGCTGGCGTTACTGTGCCCGCCTGCGATCAGCGAGCAGGTTATGCAAAAGACCCATTTCGCCGAAACGGTGGTCAGCCGCATCGTGTCCAAACTGGGCAATGACGCACTGGTACGGCAACTGCGCATCAAGTCGCAGATGTTCCAGAACAGCCTGGAAGACGAGCCTGCAAGCACGCGCAAACCTTCAGCGCCGCTACCAGAGTACGAACGGCTGATCGGCCACTTCAGGCCCTTTGCGCAGCCCAGCAGCGCCATGAGCCAGCTGCATCTGGTGCTGTTCAACAGCGAAGCCGACATGCCGCTTTACGCCGAGCGCGGCAGCGATTTGCTCGAACGCCTGCGCCAGGTGAAGACAGTGCCAGACATTGCCCAGATCCAGATCATCAAGAACCGCCTGTGGAACGGCCCGCACGCCATCGTGGCCTGGTACGCCAGCCTGCTGGGCCATGCCTGGGTCGGCCAGGGCATGGGCGATGCGCGGGTGAGTGAACTGGCCGAGCGCCTGATTCGCCAGGAGGTCGCGCCCGCACTGGTGGCCGAATACCCACAGATGGCCGAGGTGGTCAGCCGCTTTGCCGAGGCATTCCTCGAACGCTGCAAAACCTCGTTCAAAGACCCGTGCGCCCGGGTAGGCCGCGACCCCTTGCGCAAGCTGCAACGCAATGAACGCATCCTCAGCAGCATCGACCTTGCCCGCAAGCACGGTATTGCAACCCCGGCCCTGGCGTTTGGCGCAGGGCTCGCCATTCACCACGCCCTGAACGGCAGCGACAGCAAAGACCTGGAAAGCCAGGCAATCAGGCGGGTTTACCTCGACAACCAGGAAAGCGTCGAAGCCGTGCTTACCCATGCCAACAAACCGTTCCCCGGGTTGTGCCCCGTCAAGGACGCGGAACTGATCGCTGCCATCAGTGAAGGTTTCCGCCAATTGCCGCAGCCGGCTTCGCGTCACGCGATTGCTGTAGGCTCATAACCAGCCCTGGCCGGGACACTGTGGACGCTGGCTGCGCCTGCGTCCCGGTCAGCGCCATGGGCTGGCCTTGGGTACCGGCCTAAAGCACTTCGAACAGGCCTGCTGCGCCCATGCCGCCGCCCACGCACATTGTCACGACCACGTACTTCACCTTACGTCGCTTGCCCTCCAGCAAGGCATGGCCGACCATCCGCGCGCCGCTCATGCCATAGGGGTGGCCGATAGCAATGGCGCCGCCATTGACGTTCAGCTTCGCCGGGTCGATCTGCAACTGCTGGGCGCAATACAGCACCTGGCAGGCGAACGCCTCGTTCAGCTCCCATAGCCCGATATCGTCTACCGTCAGGCCCTGCTGGCGCAGTAGCTTGGGCACCGCCAATACCGGGCCGATGCCCATTTCCTCGGGGGCAAGGCCAGCTACAGCGATACCGCGGTAAAGCCCCAGGGCTGCAGTACCCGAGCGCGCCGCCAGCGCACCGTCCATCAGCACGCAGGCACTGGCGCCATCGGACAACTGACTGGCATTACCGGCCGTGACACAACCGCCTTCGACCACGGGCTTGAGCCCCTGAAGGTCGGCCAGGGTCGTCGCCGGTCGGTTCCCTTCGTCCTGGGTCAGGCGCACCTCTTCATGGCTGACAACACCTGTCAGCTTGTCCACCACCTTCTTGCGTGCGATCACCGGCACGATTTCAGCGGCGAACAGCCCTGCCGCCTGCGCCGCTGCCGTGCGCTGCTGAGACTGCAGGGCGTAGGCATCCTGCGCTTCGCGGCTTATGCCATAACGCCGGGCCACCCGTTCGGCCGTTTGCAACATCGGCATGTAGGCGTGCTCGCTCAGGCGCAGCACTGCGGGGTCGTAAGCCTCACTGGCCAGCTGGTTGTGCACCTGCTGCACCAGGCTGATCTGCTCCTGGCCTGCGCCAATGGTCACCTGCATGCCATCAACCATTATCTGCTTCGCCGCCGTGGCAATGGCCATCAGGCCTGAAGCGCACTGGCGGTCGACGGTCTGACCGCTGACCGATTGGGGCAGGCCGGCGGCCAGCGCCGACAGCCGCCCCGGGTTGATCGCGGCAGTGCCGCTCTGCATGGCAGTCCCCAGCACCAGGTCATCGACCTGCGCCGGTTCGATGCCAGCACGTTCTACTGCGGCGCGGATAGCGACAGCCGTCATGCTGGGGGTTTTCAGGTCGTTGAAGGCGCCACGCATGGCTTTGCCGATAGGGGTGCGAGCAGTGGCGACGATCACGGCATCTTTCATGATGGCTGTTCCTCAGGGGATAGGGGCTGCAGTTCGCTCAACACATGCCGCAGGCAGTCAGGCACCGGCACCGGACGCCGCCCTTCGCGGTCGACGAATACATGGACGAAGCGGCCGGTGGCACAGGCCAGTGGCTGGCCGGCGAGGAACACCGCCAACTGATAGTGCACTGAGGTGTTACCCAACCGGCTCACCGCAAGGCCCACTTCGATGTCATGCGGGAAGGCCACCGGCGCCTGGTAGTCGCAGGCGGAGCTGACCACCAGCGCGATCACCCTCCCCTGGTCGATATCCAACCCACCCTCCTGCACCAGCAGGCGGTTCACGGCGCTGTCGAAAAAGCTGTAATAGACCACGTTGTTCACGTGGCCATAGACATCGTTGTCGTGCCACCGAGTGGTTATGGGCGTGTAGTGCCGATAGTGTTCACGTCGCCGGAGGTGGTTCATCAGTAGGCTGCCTCATAGATGGCCAGCGCATCGGCCTGGGTGACTTCACGCGGGTTATTGACCAAAAGGCGTTGCTGTTGCATCGCGTCTTCGGCCAGCTGGCCAAGCCGATGACCCGGTACATCAGCGTCGCGCAGGCGGTCAGGTAACCCGCAGCGGCTACTTAGCGCAGCCAGCTCGGCCACGAATTGTTCTGCCTGCTGGCGCTGATCGCCCGGCTGCAAACGGGCCCCCAGCAGCGGCACGGCCAGCTCGGCGTAGTCCACTGCCGCCACCGGCAGGTTGAAGCGCAGCACATGCGGCAACACCAGCGCGTTGGCCAGGCCATGGGGAATATGAAAATGCCCACCCAGCGGATAGGCCAGGGCATGCACCGCCGCCACCGGTGCATTGGCAAAGGCCTGGCCGGCCAGGCATGCTCCCAGCAGCATGGCCTGGCGGGCCTGCAGGTTGCCGCCGTTGTGCACAGCCTGGTCAAGGTTATCCGCCAGCAGCCGCAGCGCCTCACGGGCCAGCAGGCTGGACAGCGGGTTACGTTTGAGGCGGCTGGTATAGGCTTCGATGGCATGCACCATGGCGTCGATACCGGTAGCAGCAGTGACCGCCGATGGCAGGCCGAGGGTACAGACGGCGTCGAGCACTGCCAGGTCCGGCAACAGCAGCGGCGAAACAATGCCCATTTTGGTGGTAGCACCGGTGGTGACGATGGCGATCGGTGTCACCTCCGAACCGGTACCTGCCGTGGTGGGCACCTGGATCAACGGAAGCCGGCGGCCCTTGGCCTTGTCAATGCCATACAGCTCGGCGATCGGCTGTGAACAGTCGCGGTGGGCCAGCAGTGCAACCAGCTTGGCCACATCCATCGAACTGCCGCCGCCGAACCCTACCACCAGGTCGGCACCAATATGCCGGGCGCGCTGGACGGCCGCCAGCACGCATGCTTCGCTAGGGTCGGCCGTAACCTCACTGAAGATCGCCACGCCGACCTTGGCTGCCGTGAACCCCGGCAGCAGGTCATCAAGCATGCCAAGACGGGCGATACCCGGGTCACTGACGATCAAAACACGCTTGGCACCGCGCTCACGGCACAGACCTGCAAGGCGCTGCACCGCGCCGGCTTCGCAGAGGATCTGCGCAGTGGTGGCAAAGCTGAAAGGCTGCATCACACTCTCCTTGTCAATGTGGTTTGCCGTGCGCTAGAACGCGAAATCGCTCTCTGGTAGCGCCATCAGACAATCCGCGCCGCCCAGCAGGGCCTCGCGATGAGCGGTGGCGCGGGGCAGCAGCCGCCGCCAGTAGAACGTCGCAGCGTGAAGCTTGGCCCTGTAGAAGGCTGTTTCCGTGCTGCCGGCGGCAAGCGTTGCTTGAGCATGCACAGCCGCTTGCAACCACATCGCCGCCAACAGCACGTAGGCCGAGTAGGCAAGAAAATCAACCGACACTGCCCCTGACTCCTGGGGGTCGCGTTGACAGGCCTCGACCACATGGGCAGACAAGGCGCGCCACTCCTCCAAACGTTGCCCCACGGACGTCGCCATGGTCTGCAGGCCGCCGAGCGCATTGGCAGCCCCGACGTGCAGCACCATTTCGTCGATCAGCAGATTGAGCTCGGCCCCGCCGTCCCCCAGTAGCTTGCGGCGTATCAGGTCAAGGGCCTGTATGCCGTTGGTGCCTTCATAAAGCTGGGTGATGCGGCTATCGCGCATCAACTGCTCCATGCCCCACTCGCGGATGTAGCCGTGGCCGCCATACAACTGCACCCCAAGGCTGGCGACCTCCTGACCGACGTCGGTGAAGAACGCCTTGACGATAGGGATCAGCAACGCCGCCCGCCGGGCTGCCGCCTGGCGCGCCGGTGCACTTTTCGCAGCGTGCTCCAGGTCCAGTTGCCGAGCGGTGTAGATGCCCAGCATGCGACAACCCTCGGTAAGGGTCTTCTGGGTCAACAGCATGCGCCGCACGTCTGGATGGACGATAATCGGATCGGCAGGCTTTTCCGCTGCCACCGGCCCGGCAAGCGAGCGCGACTGCAGACGCTCCCGGGCATAGGCCAGCCCCCCCTGAAAAGCAGCCTCGGCAATACCAAGCCCCTGCAGGCCGACCTGGAAGCGGGCATCGTTCATCATGGTGAACATGCAGGCCAGGCCTTGGTTGGCCTCCCCCACCAGCCAGCCTTGGGCACCGTCGAAATTCATCACGCAGGTCGAAGCACCCTTGATGCCCATCTTGTGCTCCAGCGCCCCGCAGCACAGCGCATTGCGCTCGCCACCGGGCAGCAGCTTGGGCACCAGGAACAGGCTGATGCCCCTGACACCGGCCGGCGCATCAGGCAGGCGCGCGAGTACCAGATGAACGATGTTGTCGGTCAGGTCCTGCTCGCCACCGCTGATGAATATCTTGCTGCCGGTAATGCGGTAGCTGCCGTCCGCTTCCGGCTGGGCGCGGGTACGCAGCAAAGCCAGGTCGGTGCCGGCCTGCGGCTCGGTCAGGCACATGGTACCGGCCCACTCGCCACTGACCATCCGGCTCAGGTAGGCCTGCTTGAGTGCCTCGCTGCCATGGCGATGCAACGCCAGGACCGCGCCCTCGGTCAGGCCGGAGTAGATGCGGAACGACAACGATGCCGCCATCAGCATTTCATGGAAGCTGGCCGATGCCATCTGCGGCAAACCCTGGCCACCATAGGCCTGCGGCCCGGTCATACTGGCCCAGCCATGTTCGACGTATTGCCGATAGGCCTCCCGCATGCCGTCCGGGGTGGTGACCTCGCCGCCAACCCACTTGCAGCCCTGTTCGTCACTGTTGCGATTGAGCGGTGCGATGATTTGGCCTGTGAAACGTGCGGCCTCCTCAAGGATACCGTCGAGGGTGTCGCGGTCCAGTTCGATACCTAGCTGCTGGCAATGTCCGGCCAGATCGAACAGTTCATGCAGCACGAAACGCATGTCGCGAAGGGGCGCCTGGTAGTTCATGCCCGAACCTCCCCACGCGGTTCGAAACGCTTGCCACCGGCCACCAGCGAATAGAACAACCCTGCCGGGCGCCAATGCTCGCCAAGCACGCCCT
The DNA here is from genome assembly GCA_041879295.1 of Pseudomonas putida. Taxonomy (NCBI): domain Bacteria; kingdom Pseudomonadati; phylum Pseudomonadota; class Gammaproteobacteria; order Pseudomonadales; family Pseudomonadaceae; genus Pseudomonas; species Pseudomonas putida. Next base: position 4,027,983 of record CP047152.1, read on the forward strand.
GCAGGTATTCCAGCCGGGCCAGGATAAACGGCGCCCCCTGCTCGTCAGCCCAGCGCATGGGCCCGCCAGTGGCAGCCGGAAAGCCATAGCCGTGAAGCCAGACCCGGTCGATGTCGGCGCTGCTGGCGGCGATACCTTCCTGGAGAACCTTCGCCCCTTCGTTGACCAGTGCCAGCAGGCAGCGCTCGAGGATTTCCTCGGCACTGATACCCCGGCGTCGATAGCCAAGCTTCTGGGACACCTGCAGCACCAGAGCGTCGACCTGCGGGTCATGCTCGGCCTGTCGGCTGCCGGGTGCATAGCGGTAATAGCCTTGCGCGGTTTTCTGCCCGAGGCGGCCGAGTTCGCACAGCGCGTTATCGACCTGCACCAGCGGGTCGTGCATGCCTTGCCCGGCCAGCTGCCGGGCGCGCCACTCCAGGTCGATGCCCACCACGTCGTACATGCGGAAGGGCCCCATGGCGAAGCCAAACTGCTGCAGTACCGCATCCACCTGGTGTGGCAAAGCCCCTTCAAGCAGCAACTTGCGTGCTTCGCCCACATAGCTGCGCAACATGCGATTGCCAATGAACCCTGGGCAGTTGCCTGCCACTATCGCCACCTTGCCCATGCGCTCGCCCAGCGCTTTGGCGGCCTCGAGTACCTTCTGATCAGTGTGCGCCCCACGCACGATTTCGAGCAGCTTCATGACATGCGCGGGGCTGAAGAAATGCAGCCCAAGGACCTGGGACGGTCGCTGGGTGACGGCGGCAATCGCGTCGATGTCCAGCGCCGAGGTGTTGCTGGCCAGGATCGCACGTGGCTTGAGGTGTGCATCCAGTGCACGGAAGATTTCCTGCTTGAGCGCCAGGTTTTCATACACCGCTTCAATCACCAGGTCGGCCTCCGCCAACGCCGGATAGCCGTCCACGACCTGCACACGCGCCAGGCAGGCTTCGGCCTGGGCCTGGGTGATGCGCTGCTTGTCCACCTGCTGGGCCCAGGCTTGGCTGACCATGCCCAGCCCTGCTTCGAGCGCTGCCGCGTTGCAGTCCAGCCACAGCACCGACAGCCCGGCGTTGGCCAGGCTGATGACGATGCCGCGGCCCATGGTGCCTGCACCTATCACAGCCACCTGATTGATCGGGAAGGGAGTATTCACGCGCAACGCTCCTGCTTTCTTGTAGGTATGAGGACTGTGATCACCCTAAGCAGGCCGAAGGTATTTTTGAAATTTCCATTTCGTATGCCATATATTTTCGGCATGAATATTTCGAACTTCGACCTGAACCTGCTGCGCGTCTTCGATATGTTGCTGCGTGAACAGAACGTATCCCGCGCCGCCGAGCGTCTGGCCCTGACCCAGCCGACCGTGAGCAATGCCCTGGCGCGCCTGCGTGACCAGCTGGGTGACCCGCTGCTGGTCCGCGTGGGCCGGCGCATGCGCCCGACGCCACGCGCCTTGGCACTGGAGGGGCCGATACGTGCTGCGTTACAGCAGATCGAGCAGACACTGGGCACCGGCGATGGCTTCGAGCCACAGCGCAGCCATCGCCAACTGCGCATCGCCCTCACCGATTTCGTCGAACAGCTTTGCATGCCGCCGCTCCTGGCGCGGTTGCAACTACTGGCACCCAACTTGCGCATCGACGTGGTGCACCTGGCCCCCAACCTGCCGGCCGAGGCGCTGGACCGGGGCGACCTCGACCTGGTACTGGGCCGCTTCGACGAGGTGCCAGCGCGCTTCACCCGCCACCCCTGGCGCCGTGAAACCCTGCAGATCGCGCTGCGCCAGCAGCACCCGCACCTGGCGCTGGGCCAGGCACTGGACCTCGATGCGTTCCTGGGCTTGCGGCACATCTGGGTGCACGGCGGCCAGACCCGAGGCATGGTCGACCAGTGGCTGGCCGAGCAAGGCCTGACCCGGCAAATCGCCTATACCACGCCCAACTACCTGCAGGCCGCGCATCTGGCCGCAGCCACCGAAATGTGCGTGGTGCTGCCGCGGCAACTGGCCCAGCAGTTCGCGCATCTGCTGCCTTTGGCGGTGCACGAACTGCCTTTTGCCCTGGAGCCTTTCGAACTTGAACTGGTACACCTGAGCCACCGTCAGCACGACCCCGCCCTGGCCTGGCTGGTCGAACAGATCCTCACGCTCCCCCCCGCCTGAAGCCATCAGGAAACGCGATAGCGGCCATGCCGCTCTGGTATTGGCTGGTGCGCAAGCCCCTCCCCTAGAGTGTTCTGCCTCAAGAACAACAAGGAAATCCCATGCGCTTTTCACTGTCGATGCTGGCGCTTGCCCTGCTGGCCCCCCTTCCGAGCCTGGCCGCAACAGCGGCCAAGGATGCCACCGCGGCCACCCTGGCCAGCAACCAGCAGTGGCTGAAACGGTTATCCTTCGAGGATCGCGTCGATTACGAAACAGCCAGGCGTGGGCTGGTCGAGCGGTTCGACGGGCCAGTCGCGACAGCCGATGGCAAGACCGTGTGGAACCTGGCCCAGTATGCTTTTCTGGAACCGGCGCAATCCCCTGCCACGGTAAACCCGAGCTTGTGGCGCGTCGCTCAGTTGAACAACATCGCCGGGCTGTTCAAGGTCACCGAGGGCATCTACCAGCTTCGCGGTCTGGACCTGGCCAACATGACCATCGTCGAGGGGCCGGACGGGCTGATTGTGCTCGACCCGCTGCTTGCCGTGGAGACGGCCAAGGCGGGCCTCGAACTGTACTTCAAGCACCGCCCGCGCAAGCCGGTGACCACGGTGATCTACACCCACCCGCACGTCGACCATTTCGGCGGCGTGCGCGGGGTGATCAACGAGGCGGACGTCAAGGCTGGCAAAGTACAGGTCATCGCGCCCGAGGGGTTCTTCGAGCATGCCATCGGTGAAAACGTGCTGGCCGGACCGGCCATGAAACGCCGCGCCCAGTACATGTACGGCGCGCCCCTGCCCCGTGGGCCGCGAGGCCAGGTGGATGCCGGACTGGGCAAGGGCGTGCCGGCCAATGCCACTGTCAGCCTCATCGCGCCGACGCTCGAAATCAGCCAACCGCTGCAACGCATGACCCTGAGCGGCGTGGAGGTGGAGTTCCAGCTGACCCCGGGCACCGAGGCGCCGGCGGAAATGAACATCTATTTCCCGGCGCTCAGGGCACTGTGCATGGCCGAGAACGCCACCCATGTGCAGCACAACGTACTGACGCTGCGCGGGGCACTGGTGCGCGATCCGAAAGTGTGGGCCCATTACCTGGACCAATCGCTGGTGCGCTACGGCGAGCAGGCCGAGGTGGTGTTCGCCCAGCATCACTGGCCCACTTGGGGCGGTGCGGCCATCCGCGACTACCTGGCCGACCAGCGCGATATGTATGCCTTCATCGACAGCCAGACCTTGCGCCTGATCAATCAGGGCCAGACACCCATGGAAATTGCCCAGACCCTGGCCAGTCTGCCGCCGCGTCTGGCAAGCAAATGGTACAGCCGCGACTACTACGGCTCGCTCAGCCATAACGTCAGGGCCGTCTATCAACGCTACATGGGGTTCTACGACGGCAACCCGGCCAACCTCGACCCATTGCCACCGCAAGCGGCCGGCAAGCGTTACGTGGCGGCGATGGGGGGGGCCGATCAGGTGCTGACCCAGGCCCGCCAGGCCTTCGCCAAGGGCGACTATCGATGGGTGGCGCAATTGGTCAACCACCTGGTATTCGCCGAGCCGGACAACACCGAGGCCCGCGAACTGCAGGCCGACGCGCTGGAGCAACTGGGTTACCAGAGTGAGAACGCCACCTGGCGCAATGCCTACCTCAGTGGCGCGCAGGAATTGCGCTCAGGCGTTGCCGCCGGTGCGGGTAGCGGCGGCAACACCGATGACATGGTGCGGGCCCTGACACCCAGCCTGTTTTTCGACTACCTGAGCGTTCGGGTGAATGCCTACAAGGCCGCCGATAGCGACCTGACCGTAAACTGGCGGTTTTCCGACCTGGACGAAGACTACGCTCTCACCCTGCGCAACGGCGTCCTTACCCACCGCGACCTGGCGCGCCACGCCAAGGCCGATGTAGAGGTCACCATGCGCAAACAGACGCTGGACCGCATTGCCCTCAAACAGACAGGCTTTCTCAAGGAAGCCACAGCAGGGGCAATCGACATCAAAGGCGAGCGGGTGAAGTTCCTGCAATTGCTGGGCGGGCTGGAAGAGGCTGATTCACGCTTCAATATCGTCACGCCCTGAGCGGCAGCGGGCGGCACCGGCACTGTGCTCAGCCGCCCTTCGCCAACCGGCACAAGCCCGCCAATGCCATCAGCCACACCACGCTACCCAGTGCCAGCACTGCCCACGGCGCAGGCTGGCCGCGTTCGGCCTGCAACATCGCCAGGCCTCGTTCATAACGCCGCCGCTGGCGGGATAGCAGCGCCAGCACGGCCACGCCCGCCAATGCCAGCACGTACACATCGCCTTGACGACAGGCCAACGCCGCCACCGCCACCAGCGCCAGCACAGTGCGCCGCCAGGCCAGCTCGGTGCGTTCTGCCTGCAGGCCCGGATCACCCATGCCAGCGTGGCCACAGGACGAGACCTGCCAGCAGTACCGCGACCAGACAGCCCAGCGCCAACAAGGGCACCAGTGCCGGCAACGGCAGCGGACGTCGATGACGCAATGCCCGCTCTACCCGCAGCCAGCGCAGGCAGGCGCCAGCGCTCAGCAATGCGCTCAACAGCATCAGGCCTGCGACCAGCCACAGCCGCAGGGGTGTCTCGAGGACGTGGCCGGCGAAGGTTTCAATGGCGATCGCGCCACCCAGCAGCGCCAGCGCGGTGCGGACCCAGGCCAGGAAAGTACGTTCGTTGGCCAGGGTGAAGCGCGGATCAGGCGCTTCACCCTGGCCCAACAGCCGCCGCGACCAGTCAGGCCGTGGTTCAGGCACGCCCATCAGCGCACACCAAAGCTGCGCAGGGCGCCGGGCGAGAAGTACGAAAGGCTGGTGCGCACATTGAAGGCAAAGGGCCGACGCTGCTCGTTGATCAAGCCCGATGCATGGTAGCGGCCGCTCTTGAGGTCGTAGGTGATCTCCATGGCGTTGACCGCCACCTGGCCGCCGGGGTGAAAGAAACCATGGGCCTGTGAGGTGCGCCACAGCTCGCCACGCGCGTCGTAGCTGTCTGTTTCGAGAATGGCCCAGGTGTCTTCATCCAGGTAGAACCGGCGCTTGGCATAGATATGCTGCGCCCCGGGCTTCAACGTCGCCTCCACGACCCATACCCGGTGCAGCTCGTAGCGGGTCGGTGCCGGGTCGATGTGGCCTGGCTTGATCAGGTCCGCATAGCGCAGCTCGGGCGATGCCAGGCGGTAACAGTTGTAGGGCACGTGCAGCGTCTGCTTGCCCAGCAGCTTCCAGTCATACCGGTCAGGCGCGCCATTGAACATGTCGCGACTGTCGGCGGTCCGCAGGCCGGCGGTGCCAGGGCCAGTGGTGTCATAGGCGATGTTCGGCGCCCGTCGTACCCGCCGCTGGCTGGCGCTGTACACCCAGGACAAACGCGGTTCGGCGACCTGGTCCAGTGTCTCATGCACCACCATCGCATCGCCGGCAAGCCGCGAGGGCGCCGTCATGCGGTAGGTGAAGTAATAAAGTACATTGCCCGCCCCCAGGTTGGCCAAACCTTCGGGCCGGGCCACTTCCTGACGCGCACTCATCAGTACGAAGCGGCCATTCTTCAGCGGTGTGACGCTGTCGGAGCTCAGGCTGTAGCTGATGTTGCGATGCCGGGTCAGGTGGTTCCAGATCACCTCCAGGCCGTTGGTTGGCCGTGGAAAGGCGATGACACCCGTGAAACCTCGCACGCTGTTGCCCTGGTCATCCAGCTGCGCCTGCTCGGCGTTGCGGGCTGCCGATGCCGCGACTGCGTCGGGTACCGCAACACTACGGTGGGTCGGATACACCGGCAAGCTCAGGCTGGCTGGGAAGCGTTTGAGCAAGGCCACCTGGCCGTCGGTAAGCTGACTTCGGTACTGCCGGTAGTTGGCGGCCGTGATCCGGTACAGAGGCTGCTCATCGGCAAACGGGTCCAGCGGCGTGCCGTTGTCGCCCAGGCGTTGCTGGGCCGTACTCAACCCACCTTGCCAGGCGGGGATGCGCCCGTCGGGGCTGGCAGCACGCTCGGCCCCCACCGGGGTCAGGTTGTCGGGCAGGCCGGCTGCCGCCAGCGCGCCGCTCGCCCAGAACAGGCCGATCATCACCATGCGCATTTTCATTGTCATGCCCTCAGAAAGTGACGCCCACGCTCAGCGAGATGAAGTCCCGGTCGCCGCGAGTGCCATAGTCGCCGTCGATAAAATCGGTGTACGACACGCTCAGGCTGTAGGTGCTGGCAAGCGTCGCATCCAACCCCACGCTGATGGCCCTGGAGCCTTCGCTGAAGGCCGATCCCTCCACCGGGCCGGTGCCGTGCACGTCATGTGCCCAGGACAGGTTCGGCCGCAGGTCGAAACCGGCAATCACATTGGGGTAGGCCCAGGTGGCGCGCAGCCGGTAGCCCCAGGAGAACGGGGTCATGAAGCCTTCGTCGTTGCAATGCTCAGGGGTTTTGGAAATGGCCACGCACACACTGTTGTCCGCCAGTTCGCCACTGTTGAACGTGCCCGAACGCCCATAACGGGGGCCATAGGCACCCTCCAGACCGCCGACATAGGTGGCGCCCGCCTCGCCTATCAGCAGCAACTGGTTGGCACCCATCACCTGGCTGAAAGCGTGAACAGCGGTTACCTGCAACTGGGTCACCTCCTTGCGGCGGTAGCCGTCGAACAGCGTACTGGCGCTGTCTGGCCGCAGGCCGTCGCCCAGCAATGGCGAGCGGCCATCGACGTTCAACAACGACTGGATGATGTCGGTGCCGTTGAGTTGCATGGGCATGTTCGGTCGGTAGCTCAGCTCCCCCTGCAGCGCCGTGCCGGTGCGCAGGGTAGTGGAGAACGAAAGGCCGTACAGGCGAATGTCCTCGGGGTATTGCACCCGGTACTGCGAGCTGCCCAGGCGTAGCGCGCCGACCAGCGACTGGCCTGCACTGGTGCCCAGGAAAGCAGCACAGCCTGCAGACCCGATACCGAGGTTGGCGCACAGCTGCGGGGCAAAACGGCGGTTGTCGAAATACGGGCTGCTGACCGTACCCAGGTAAGGCGTGCGGCTGTGGTAGTTCGCCGCGTAGGCGCCAAACTCGGTGTCCAGCGCCGCCACGTACCATCGCAGCGAAACGCCCCACTGCCCGCTGTTGCGGGCATCCTGGTCGCTGCCACGGGGTATGCGCACGCCTTCGCTGGTGAGGTTTACACCAAACGGCGCAAGCCCGGCCACGGCTGTGGGGTTGCCGAGTAATTTGGCGCCCACGTCCAGGCCATCACACCCATCGGGCAAAAAATCGTTGTTCGAAAAGAACGTGCCGCAGTTGTCCAGCTGGGTCTGTTCCCAATCCAGCTGATAGAAACCGTCGACCGACAGCGCTTCGGTGAGGTTCTGGGTGAAGTAGAACAGGTTCACCGGCACCAGCGCGTCCTTCACTTCCGAGCCGGGGCGGCGCAAGGCCGCCAGGTTGAAGGGGTTGATGACGTTCAGTCCGCCCTGGATGAAGGTACTCTCCCCCCAGTTGACCACCTGCTTGCCCAGCCTGACCGAACCTGGCTGGCCATCGATGTCGTACAGGTAATAACCGAAGGCGTCGAGCAGTTGGCTACCTGCGGTCTTGGCCGAACGCTTGCGGTTGTTGTCCTCGACCTGCTTGAAGCGCTGGTCGTGATCGCGCAGGGCAGTGTCGTACCAGTAGGTACCGCGCAGGAACACCCCCAGGTTGTCGTGCTTGAGCTCCAGGTCATGGGTACCTTTGAACACCGCCGAAAACACGTCGCCGGAGGCAAAGTTCAGGCGGCCGTCATCGCTGTTGGCGCTGAGGTGCAGGGCCGGGTCAGGGTTGGCAGTCGCAATGCTGGTACCAAAGGAAAGCGCCGAGTCGAACTGCCCCTCTAGTTCACCCCAGTGAAACTGAGCGGCACAGGCAGACGCAGAAAAAAGTACTGATGAGGCAAGTACCGACAACGGTCCCGAGCGACCGTAAATACGAGATGCCATCACTCTTAACCTCTTATTGTGTTTATTCGAGAGTGAGTTGCGAGTTAGTGCTGAAATACCGCGCAAAGGCCTGTAGGAAAGGGCTTGGGTAATTATTCGAACGTTTCTGTTATCCTCGTTTTGCTGCTTACCGATACTAAGTAGGCCACCGGGGCTGAACAAATAGCGTCTCCCGATGGTTGCCATATCACTTCGGCATAGCCTGAGAATCACGATGACTTTGAAACAGCTGCGTTATTTGATTGCCATTGTCGAAGCCGGCAGTTTTTCCAATGCCGCACGTCAGGCGTTCATCGCCCAACCCGCCTTGAGCCGACAGATAGGCCTGCTGGAGAGCGAACTGGAAATGCAACTGCTGGCGCGCCAGCATGACGGTATCGAATTGACCGATGCCGGGCGGCAGTTGTACGAAGTGGCCCGATCGGTCGTGCAGCAACTCGATTCGGTGAAGGACGAGCTGAAGTCCAGCCGCGGCAACCCCAAGGGGCACGTGGCCATCTCGATTCCCGCCACTGCCTCGGCACTGTTGTTGCCGGCCATCATTACCCAGGCCCAGGCACGCTTCCCTGGTATCAAGCTCACCGTATGGGATGGCCTGAGCCGCGAAGGTGGCCAGGCGATCGAGCTGGGCAAAGTGGATTTCGGCGTGGTGCCCAACGCCGAAGAGCTTGCCCATGTGGTCGCCGAACCTGTGTTTTCCGAAGACCTGTACTGGGTCGGCCTACCTGGGAACGGCCCTGACGAGTCGCCCATCACCTTGGCTGAGGCCGCAGCGAGCCGCCTGGTAATGCCACCCCGCAGCCTGCACTTGCGCAGGCGCATCGAGCAGGCTGCCATGGAGACCGGTGTGACACTGGACTCAAGCTACGAACAGCAGTCGGCCCCCGGTATCACCAGCCTGGTCCGTGCAGGCCTGGCGGCCACCATCAGCAACTGGCCACCGCTGCTGGATTTGGCCGCGCCTGCCTGTGCGCGGCTGATAGTGGAACCACGCATCACCCGCACCATCGCCTTGGCCTACTCGCAGCACAAGCCGCTGTCGTTCGCCGCCGCCTGCATGCGCGACCTGGTGCGCGCACTGCTGGTGGATGCGGTGCGCAGCGAGCGCTGGAAAGGCACCCTGATCGAGCGCGAGGCCCTGGCGGAGCAGAGCCTCTGAGCGCTGTGCACATCACGCTTGGGCTGGCGCAGCCGTGCCCACCTGCACCAGACGTTGCCGGGTTTTCTGCGGGTCCATCCAGGCCAGCCCGATCAGCCCGGCAATCACCAGCACCGCGCCGCACACCAGAAAACCCTGGCCAAACCCTGCCGTGTGCCCGGCCCCGGCGCCCTGCACCAGCAAACCGGTGACCACCGGTGCCGACAGCCCGGCCAACGAGGCGATACCGTTGCCGATCGCCAGAATGCCGCCGCGCTGCCCGCTGGGCGTGAACTCCGCCAGCATGGCAGGCCCCACGGAATACATCACCAGCGCCAGCCCGCCGCTGAAAGTGAGGCTGACGATCCGCTCGGCGTTGCTCAGACCGGGCAGAAACAAGGCCGCCGACAGTAGCCCGCTGGCGATCAGGCACACTGAAACGAACGCACCGCGCGACCAGCGTGTGGCCAACCCGGCACGCATCATTCGCTGCGACAGCCAAGCCATGAACAGGCTCAGCGGCGTGGTAACCACCACGAACAGAACGAACACCTGGCCGGTCATGATCGGGTCGATCCCCAGCCCGGTTTCCAGGTAGCTCGGTACCCAGGTCAAGGTCAACGCAAGGGACCAGTTGGCGGCGAAGTGGCACAAGTAGTTGCCCAGTACCGTGCGGTCACCGAGCAGACGACGATAGGGAACAGAGGCCTGCCCTTCTTCAAGCTGGCCCGGGCGAATGCGGTCGAGGTTGCCCTCGCTGCCCAGCCACCACCACAGCACACACCACACCGCGCCGATCACCGCCAACACGATGAAGTTCATGCGCCAACCGTAGTGCACACTGATCCATGGGATCATGGCACCCGCTACCAGCAGCCCCAGCGCACTGCCGGTATGCAACAGCGCGACGGGAAGGTTGCGACGGTCGTTGGGGAACCACTTGTACAAGGCATGTGTAGCCACCGGTGAGGCCGGCCCCTCACCAATACCCAGCAGCACCCGGCAGGCGACGATCGCCCACAGCGAGCTGACGAACAACATGGGCAACTGGATAAGCGCCCAGAACGCGCCCATGCCCAGCAACAGGGTGCGGGTTGGCCGGCGATTGGCCATGAAGCCACCTATCACCGCCGAGATGGCGAAGAACCAGTGCAGTGCGCCCCCTACCAGGCCGAACTCGGCAGGGGACAAGCCCAGTTCCCTGGACATCGGCACCGCCACCAGGCCGATGACCACCTTGTCCAGGAAGTTCACCAGCATCAACAGCGCCAGCAGTACCGCAATCATCCAGGCCGTGCCTGCACGCGCGGGGGTGTCAGTATGAGTCATGATGATCTCTCGTTATTGTTCTTGTCTGGAGAGCCCGGCCGCCACGGGCCGGGCATACCGCGTCATTGCTCAGGCATGAGCACGCCCTTGGCGATGGTGTTGCGCTGGATCTCGCTGGTTCCGGTGAGGATGCGCATCATACGTGTCGCACGGAATATCCACTCCACCGGGTTGCCACGCAGCAGCCCGGCACCGCCGTGTATCTGCACGGCACGATCGGCGATGCGGAAGGCCGTCTCCGAAACGAACAGCTTGCACATCGGGGCCTGGGTGCGGATATTGCCGCCGGCGTCATTCACCGCTGCCGTGGCGTAGACCATGCTGCGTGCAGCATGCAGCTCGGTGGCCATGTCGGCGATCATGTGATTGATCGACTGGAACATGGCGATAGGCTGGCCGAACTGCTTGCGCGTGCGGGCATAGTCGATCGAGAGGTTCAGTGCCAGGCCGGCCAGCCCCAGCAAGGTGGGGCAATGCAGCAGACGGTTGAGGGTGATGCGCCCCATCGCCAGCTTGAAACCCTGCCCTTGCTCACCAATGCGGTTGGCCGCCGGCACCCTTACGTCCTCAAGGATGATGTCACCATGCGCACCACCGCCGGACATGACCGAATAATCGCTCTCAACCCTTACCCCCGGTGCGCTCAGGTCGATGAAGAACGCCGAAATCCCTTGGGCACCGCGCCCGGGATCCGTCACCGCAAGCAGCACGGCGATGTCGGCATAGGGCGCACCTGAAATGTAACGCTTGGTGCCGTTCAGCACATAGTGTTCACCCTCCCGCCGTGCGGAGGTCTTGATCGCCGTTGCATCAGAGCCGGCCTCGCTTTCAGTCAGGGCGAAGCACACGGCCTTTTCGGCACGGCACACCGGCTGCAGGAACGCCTCGATCTGGGTCGGGCTCGCCACCTTGAACAGATGGCCGATACGGGGCGGCCCGGAAAGCTCACCGAGAATATGCGGCGCCAGCATGGAGCCGGTGAGGACCGTCGCTTCCTTGACCGCACACAGGTCTGAAACGCTCAACCCGGCGCCACCTATCGCCTCGGGCAGCATGATGTTGTAGAAGCCCTGCTCGCACGAGCGCTGCCATACCTGCTGCAGCACCGCCCGCGGGTGCGGCTCTGCCCAGCTGAGACCGGCTTGCTGTTCCAGGGGCAGGATTTCGTTGCGAACGAAGCCACTGATGGCCTCGATGATCTGCTGGGCCTTTTCGCTTGGCTGATACATGGTCGTTCCTCGTGTCAGATACGGCGTTCGCTGTTTTGCCAGTAGGCGTCACGGATCAGCCGGCGTACCACCTTGCCGTTGGGGTTTTTCGGCAGCTCGCTGACGAAGTCCACCGCACGTGGTTTCTTGAAACCGGCCAGGGCCTGGGCGCAGTGTTCAATGACGTCCTGCTCCTGCAACGCCATGCCCGGCTTGAGCACGATCACCGCCCGCACCGCTTCGCCCCATTGCTCGTCAGGCACCCCCACCACCGCCGCCTCGAACACCTGCGGCATGCTGTAGAGCACCTGCTCGACCTCGCTGGGGTAAATGTTGAAGCCACCGGAAATGATCATTTCTTTCTTGCGGTCGACGATGAACACATACCCTTGCTCATCCACCGTGGCCAGGTCGCCAGTCAGGTAGTAGCCGTCGCGCATCACCTCGGCAGTGAGGTGGGGTGCACGCCAGTAGCCCTGCATGATGTCCGGCCCCTTGACTACGATTTCGCCCACCTCTCCCGGCTGGACGTCCTGGAAGTGGTCATTAACCACGCGCAGGTCGGTTTCGAAGTAGCAACGCCCGCACGAGGCCAGGCGCCGGTAGTCACCGCCCTCGCACAGATGGTCCTGTTCGGTCAGGACCGTTACCAGCGAGCAGGTCTCGCCAGCACCGTAACCTTGGGCCAGGATCGGCCCGAATACCTCGATAGCCCGTTTCACCAGCGCTGGCGCCATCGGCGCGGCACCGTACATCACCAGGCGCAAGCTGCTCAGGTCGTAACGCTCGACATCGGGGAAGTTGACCAGGCGATTGATCATTGCAGGCACCAGGAACAACCGGGTCACGCCTTCGCTCTGGATGGTCTCGAGCAACAGCTGGTCGTCGTAGCGCTCCAGCAGCAGGTTGCAGGCACCGACCGCCAGCAGCGGCATCAGCTGCATGCCGCTGGCATGGGTGATAGGGCCAACGTGGGCCATGACATCGCCCGGGGCGGCGCGACGGGTCGGGCTGGCGAGGCTCTTGCGGATAAGCGCCTTGCGGTTGCCCACGCTGAGCATCGCAGCCTTGAGCACACCAGAGCTGCCAGAGGTGTAATGCAAAACGGCAAGGGCATCGTCAGGCAGGTCGCAGCTGATTGGCTGGCTACTGCCTTGGGCCAGCAGTGCGGCATAGGTGATGTCACCGCCCCGCTCACCCAAGGTCACGATCAAGCGTACCGAAGGTATCTCGTGCCTGCGGGCCAGCAACGCCTGGGCGAGTTGCGCATCGGCGATCAGCGCGACACTGCAGGCGTCGTTGAGCACCTGAATCACCTCATCCGGTGCCAGACGCGCATTGACCGGTACCTTGACCAGGCCGGCCTTGTAGAACGCCACTTCTGCTTCCACCAGTTCGGCGCGGTTGGGCGCCAGGATGGCCACATGCTCGCCCATGGCGATGCCCTGTGCCAGCAAGGCCGAGGCCAGCTGGTTGGCCCGCTGTTCGAGCTGAGCGAAGGTCAGCCGGGTATGGCGGTCGATCACCGCCAGACGTTCAGGCCAGTATCTTGCACTTCGACTGGATAGGGTTCCAAGGTTCACGTTGTTGTTCTCGTCGACGGTTAAGACCAGGTCGATGCTAAACAGCGGGAAGCCGGGGCAAGTAATACCAGTTACGTATGCACGCCATAACAGATTGCGCTGGCACGGGTGCTTTGACGACCTGAGTCAAGGATGACACATCGCTTGCATATGACACCTCGTGTCATTATGATCAACGCCGTGTCCTGGCGTCGCCTTCGCGCCGATCAGTCATCCATACACTCTTCCCCTTGCAGGTACCGCCCATGACGACCACCATGCACACCCCCAAGGACCAGCTTGTCAAACTCGCCCAGCAACAGATGCTGACGGCGCTGGCCGACAACACCTACACCGCGCGACAAAAGCTCGCCCTCACCTGCCGTATCCTGTTCGACGGCGGCCACGACTCTGGCCTGGCCGGGCAGATCACTGCGCGCGCGCAGGAACCTGGCACCTACTACACCCAGCAACTGGGGCTTGGCTTCGACGAAATCGCCGCCTCCAACCTGCTGGTGGTGGACGAAGACCTGACGGTGCTGCAAGGCCGTGGCATGGCCAACCCGGCCAACCGCTTCCACAGCTGGCTGTACCGCGCCCGCCCCGACGTCAACTGCATCATTCACACCCACCCGCTGCACAGCGCCGCCTTGTCGATGCTGGAAGTTCCGCTGGCCATCTCGCACATGGACCTGTGCCCACTGTTCGACGACTGTGCATTCCTCAAGGAATGGCCCGGTGTGCCGGTGGGCAACGAAGAAGGCGAAATCATCGCGAAGGCGATTGGCGACAAGCGCGCAATCCTGCTTTCCCATCACGGCCTGCTGATCGCTGGCCGTTCGATCGAGGAAGCCTGCGTGCTCGCCCTGCTGTTCGAGCGCGCAGCCAAGATGCAACTGCTGGCCATGGGCGCCGGTGACATCCGCCCCATCCCCGAAGCCCTGGGCAAAGAAGCCCACGACTGGATTTCCACCCCCAAACGTCACGGCGCCGCCTTCAGCTACTACGCGCGCCGCGCCTTGCGTGCCCATGGCGACTGCCTGGGCTGATCGAAGCTGTACTCTTTCCTCAACAACGGCAAAGGTGCCTGGTCATGTCTACATCTGTAATTCGCGGCGTTATCGGCTACACCATCACTCCCTTCACGGCAGACGGCACACTCGACCTGGATGCCCTGGGCACGTCCATCGATAGCCTGATCGCAGACGGCGTGCACGCCATCGCGCCATTGGGCAGCACCGGCGAAGGGGCTTACCTGTCCGATAGCGAATGGGAAACCGTGGTGCGCTTCAGCCAGGCACGCATTGCCGACCGCGTACCCAGCGTGGTCAGCGTCTCCGACCTGACCACCGCCCGCACCGTGCAGCGTGCCCGCCTGGCACAGGCCTGCGGCGCCACGGCGGTGATGGTGCTGCCCATCTCTTACTGGAAGCTCACCGAAGCCGAAGTGATCGCCCACTACAAGGCGGTCGGCGCCGCCATCGACATTCCGATCATGCTCTACAACAACCCCGGGACCAGCGGCACCGACCTGTCGGTGGAACTGATCCTGCGTATCCTCGGCGAAGTGCCCAATGTGACCATGGTCAAGGAAAGCACCGGTGACATCCAGCGCATGCACCGCCTGTTCACGGCTACAGATGGGCAGGTGGCGTTCTACAACGGTTGCAACCCGCTGACCCTGGAAGCCTTGGTGGCCGGTGCCACTGGCTGGTGTACCGCCGCGCCCAACCTGATCCCGGCACTCAACCTGGCGCTGTGGGACGCCGTACAACAAGGCGATCTGGCCGAAGCCCGTGCGTTGTTCTATCGCCAGTACGAACTGCTGGAATACATCACCCGCCGTGGCCTGCCGACCACCATCAAGGCCGGTCTGAAAATGCTCGGCCAGGATGTCGGCGCCCCACGCCTGCCCCTGCAGCCGCTGGATGCGCAAGGCAGCAACCACCTGAAAAGCCTGCTGGTGGCGCTGACCAACTGACGCACAAACCTGCCCGGCAGCCTGTCGCTGTCGGGCAGCCTTTTTCTTCAGGAACAGCCTTGTGCGGTGAAAGGGCCAATGACGCTGCAGTCGGATTACCCCTTCGCAGCACAAGGCTGCACCTGATCTGACCATTACCAGAGGCAACCATGGACGCGCCTGCACAAAGCACTGCAACCCCGCTCAGGCTGACAGACATCCTTCACCCGGTGATTGCCGGACTCGTTTCGGTGATCGTCAACTACGGCGGCACGTTCATCCTGGTGTTCCAGGCGGCCAAAGTGGCCGGGCTGAGCCCGGAGCTGACGTCATCGTGGGTCTGGGCGGTGTCGATCGGCGTCGGCCTCAGCGGCCTGGCATTGTCCTGGTACAGCCGCGAACCGGTCATCACAGCCTGGTCCACGCCTGCCGCCGCGTTCCTGGTCACCGCCCTGGCCAGCGTGCCCTACAGCGAGGCCATAGGTGCCTACCTGCTGTCGGCCGCCGGCTTCGTGGTGCTGGGGCTGAGCGGGTGCTTCGAGCGGCTGGTGCGCGTCGTGCCCGGCGGCATTGCCGCCGGCCTGCTGGCCGGCATCCTGCTGCAGTTCGGCATCGGTGCCTTTGCCAGCCTGTCGGTCGACCCTGCCCTCGCCGGACTGCTGATTGCAGCCTATGTGGCCTTCAAACGCTTCACCGCCCGTTACGCCGTGGTCGCCATACTGCTGCTGGGCCTGGGGTATTTGTTGCTGCAGGGGCAAGTGGGCCTGACCACGTTGCGTCTGGAATTCGCCTCACCGGTTTTCACCGCGCCCACCTTCTCCCTCAACGCGGCCCTCAGCGTGGCCCTGCCGTTGTTCCTGATCACCCTCACCGGCCAGTACATGCCCGGCATGCTGGTGCTGCGCAACGATGGTTTCAAGACCAGCGCCAACCCGATTGTCGCCGTCACGGGCATCGGCTCGTTGCTGATGGCGCCCTTCGGTTCACACGCGTTCAACATCGCCGCCATCACCGCAGCCATCTGTACTGGCAAGGAAGCCCATGAAAACCCGGACAAACGCTGGGTGGCGGGTATCGCTGCCGGTGTCTGCTACATCCTCGTCGGGGTGTTCGGGGTCACCCTGGCGAGTGTCTTCATGGCCTTGCCGGGCACCTTTATCACCACCCTGGCGGGCCTGGCCCTGCTGGGCACCATCGGCGCCAGCCTGGCCAGCGCCATGGCCGATGCCCGTTCACGCGAGTCAGCACTGATCACCTTCCTGGCGGCGGCGGCCAACATCAGCCTGTTCGGCATTGGCGGGGCTTTCTGGGGCCTGGTCATTGGTCTGCTGGCCCATGTTGTACTGAACGGCCGCCTGCCCGGTTTGAGGGGCACCTCCCACTAAGCGGGCTTTCCACCACCTTGCAGTGCGCCAATGGCGCACTCCACTCAACAGGTTATCGACATGCTCCAACCTGGCCCCAAGCTGCTGACCCAAATTGCTGCCGTGCACTTCGTCAGCCATGTGCACATCATGCTGATCCCGGCGCTGCTGCCGGTGCTGCCCGGCCTGCTGGGCGTGGGCTTCGTAGAGCTGGGCGTAGCCCTGGCAGTGTTCAACATCGTCTCCGCGCTGGTGCAGGCCCCGCTGGGTTACGCTGTGGACCACTATGGTGCACGTAAAATGCTCAAGGCCGGGCTGCTGTTGGGCAGCCTCAGCTTTGTGCTGCTGGCGGCCAGCCCCGGTTACGCGGTATTGCTGGTGGCGATGGCCATGGCTGGCCTGGCCAATGGTGTGTATCACCCGGGCGACTATGCGTTGCTGGCCAACGGCATCGAGCCCGCACGCCTGGGGCGGTCGTTCTCTATTCATACCTTTGCCGGTTTCCTCGGTTCGGCCGTTACCCCAGCCGTATTTCTCGGCATCGCCGCGGCGCTCGGCACGCGGGCAGCCCTGGCGGCGGGCGCGGTATTCGGGGTAGCCGCGCTGCTGCTGATATCGATACCAGGCAGTGGCGTTTACCGGGTCGCCAGGCCTGCCAACAAACAAGACGCAGGCCCGGCCGCAGCAACAGGCCGCGTACGCTTGCTCACCCCCATGATCGGCGTGCTGACGGTGCTGTTCATCCTGCTCAACCTGAGCACCAGCGCCATCGAGAAGTTCTCCGTAGCCGCCCTGGTCCAGGGCCAAGGCCTGACACTGGCCTGGGCCAACGCCGCGCTCACCGCTTTCCTGCTGAGCAGCGCAGCCGGCGTGCTGTGCGGAGGCGCTTTGGCCGACCGTACCCGGCGCCATGGCCTGGTGGCGGCACTGGCCTTCGCGCTGGCGGCTGCGCTGACCGCTCTGGTGGCGCTGGGGCTGCTGCAGGGCTGGGCATTGGTGGCCGTACTGGGCGCCATTGGCTTGCTCACCGGGGTCATCGCCCCATCACGGGACATGCTGGTCAAGGCGGCGGCGCCACCCGGGGCCGAGGGCAAAACCTTCGGCCTGGTGTCGACCGGGTTCAACATCGGTGGCGCCATCGGGCCGGTGGCGTTCGGCTGGATGCTCGATCAGCGCATGCCCAACGGGATTTTCATCGCATCGGTGGTGTTCATGCTGCTGACAGTGCTGCTGACCCTGGCACAGGAGACGTATTCAGCCAGGAGACGCGCGACAGAACACTTGGCGCGCGCCCAGTAGGACCCGGTGCAACATTACCAGGCCACGAACAATCATTCATTGCACCGGGTTGGCATGCGCCACTCGCCCGCCTGCTCCCGGTCGATTGACGAACAGCACATCCAGCACACTGTTGCGCAAGCCCTTCAGTGCATTCCAGTTCGCTGACGCATGCACGTATTTGTCGCGCAACAGCCGCTGTTCTTCCTCGCTCAACCCCACCTGCCCAGTTTCTCCCAAGGCAAAGGCATGCAATTTGCGGCTGATGCCCAACAACTCCTCCGGCAGCCGATGCTCAGCCTGCGCCCCCAACGGCGCAAACGGCACACCAGCGCGCACCGCCAACGCCCGCATCACGCTCAAGTACACCCGGGACAAGTGCCCCGCCACTTGCCGCTCCCGGTACACCGCCGCATAGACCTGCTTTTGCGCCTCGTCCCGCCGCCCGCCGGCAATCGGCTCCTCCCAGGTCATCACTCGCGGCCTGGGTTCGCCCATGTCGGCAAATGCCGAAGCCAGCAAGGCACTCACCTTGGCATGTACGCGGCACTGCTCGACGCACATGCCTGCAGGCACCCGCTGGGACTGCGGCTTGCACAGCAGCACCTGCTCCAGGAGGCTCTCCGGGTAACCACCACCAATATTCGAGTGCACGCCCGGCAGCAGGATATCGTGGCCACTGCGCACCAGCGGGAAGTTATGCCGCCGCTCGTCCTCGGCCACCAGTTGCACCACGTGCCGGGCAATACCCGCACCCAGGCCCAGGCGCAAGCCACCGTGGCGGCCGTCTGCCGGGTCGAAGTCACCCTGTAAGGGCGCGATGATCGCCGCCACGGTGTCGAACAGGCCGATAAAATTGATCGAGGTTTCGCACGCCACCGACAACAGCCCACCCGCGTCCTCGTGCAACAGGTTGGCCAGATGCCGCACCGCCGCAGCGCCTCGGCTGAAACCGAAAAGATCGAACTCGATCCGCTCCAGCTTTGCCTGCGGATGCGTCCGGCGCCATGCCTGCAGTTGCTCGGCCATCCCCTGCAACGCCTCGGCGACCCGCGCCTCGGCCCCCGTGCGCCCATGCCCGGTGGCCGAAGCGTAGACATGGTCGGCTTCACCCGCCAGCGTGCCCACGCCTTCCACATAGCGCTTCAAGAACGCCTGCGGCCCGTCGGCATTGGCCGCATCAGACGGATACAACGCATGCAACAGGGCCACGTTGCTCAAGGCGTTGCCATAGCTGCCGCCCTTTTCACCCTGATCGCCCACCGCCGTGGCATTGTGCTGGTTGTTACCAGTGCCATCGAAGAACACGCCAAAACGCAGGTTGACCGGCGTAAGGTTTGGCGTGCTGCCGCTGCTCATTTTCATCGTCGTGCCTTCTGCTTGTCCGAAAAGCACAAGCAGGCGCCAGCACGCCGTCACGGAACATCAGGCAATCGCCAGCCATACGTAGGACATTTCTTTGCCCGCAGGCCCGACTGCAACGATAAATTTACCCGCCGCCATTGGTCGCCGCCCCCTCGGATAGATTAAAGTATCCCCCTTGCCAAGGCAGCTGCCTCAAGCCGCCTCAGGCCCCCTACCAGGAACCGTCGCCGATGGAACACCGTGAAGCGCTGATCGCGCTGCGCACTTTTCTTTCTACCCAGATCCTAGGCCAGGAAAAACTGGTCGAACGGCTATTGATCGTGCTGCTGGCTGACGGCCACATGCTGGTCGAAGGGGCACCGGGCCTGGCCAAGACCAAAGCCATCAAAGAACTCGCAGAAGGCATCGAAGCGCAGTTCCACCGCATCCAGTTCACCCCCGACCTGCTCCCGGCCGACATCACCGGCACGGAGATTTACCGCCCGGAAACCGGCAGCTTCGTGTTCCAGCAGGGGCCGATCTTCCATAACCTGGTGCTGGCCGACGAAATCAACCGCGCACCGGCCAAGGTACAGTCGGCGCTGCTCGAAGCCATGGCCGAGCGCCAGGTCAGTGTGGGCCGCAGCACCTACGACCTGTCGCCGCTGTTTCTGGTCATGGCCACGCAGAACCCGATCGAGCAGGAAGGCACCTACCCGCTACCCGAAGCCCAGCTCGACCGCTTCCTGATGCATGTAAAAATCGGCTTCCCCGACGCCGCCGTAGAGCGGCGTATCCTGGCGCAAGCCCGGGGTGAAGCCCTGGGCGGCGAGACCAAGCCTGAGCGCCGGGTCAGCCAGCAGGCCATCTTCGCCGCGCGCAAGGAAATCCTTGGCCTGTACATGGCCGACGCAGTGGAGGAATACCTGGTGCAGTTGGTCATGGCCACCCGCACCCCGGCCAAGTTCGACACCGAGCTGGCTGACTGGATCGCCTATGGCGCCAGCCCGCGCGGCTCCATCTCGCTGGACCGCTGCGCGCGTGCCCACGCCTGGCTGGCCGGGCGCGACTTTGTCAGCCCCGAAGACATCCAGGCAGTGCTGTTCGACGTACTGCGCCACCGTATCATCCTCTCCTTCGAGGCCGAGGCGGCAGGGATCGACCAGGACCGCGTGGTCCAGCGCATCCTCGACGTCGTCGCCGTTGCCTGACCCCATGCCCACTGCGCAACTGGCCGAACATGGCATCCGCATTGGCCTTGCCGAGCTGATCGACATGCGCCACCGCGTGCGCGAAATCCAGCTGTTTTCCAAGCCTGGCCAAC
Organism: Pseudomonas putida; assembly: GCA_041879295.1. Lineage (NCBI taxonomy): Bacteria > Pseudomonadati > Pseudomonadota > Gammaproteobacteria > Pseudomonadales > Pseudomonadaceae > Pseudomonas > Pseudomonas putida. The sequence goes on from CP047152.1 coordinate 4,048,589, forward strand.
GCAGCCCGCTGGTGGGCCTGCACCATTCCAGGCTACGTGGGCGCGGCGTCGACTTCGACCAGGTGCGCGTCTACCAGGCCGGCGATGATGTGCGCAACATCGACTGGCGTGTCACTGCGCGTACCCAGGAGCCGCACACCAAGCTGTTCCACGAAGAACGCGAGCGGCCGATCTTCATCCTCGTCGAACAAAGCCAACGGCTTTTCTTCGGCTCGGGGCTGATGTTCAAGTCCGTATTGGCGGCCCAGGCGGCGGCGCTGTTCGGCTGGGCAGCACTGGGCCACAACGACCGCATCGGCGGCCTGGTGTTCGGCGACAACGAACACCACGAAGTCAAACCCCGGCGCAGCAAACAGAGCCTGCTGCAACTGCTCAACCGCTTGGCAAAGGTCAACCAGTCACTGCACACCGAAGCCGTACCGGGGGCCGATAGCCTCGGCCTGGCCCTGCGCCGCGCCCGCGAAGTGCTGCGCCCCGGCAGCCTGGCCATCGTGATCTGCGATGAGCGCTCGCTCAGCGCCCAGGTGGAACAGCACCTGGCCATGCTTTCACGGCATTGCGACCTGCTGTTGCTGCCAGTATCCGACCCACTCGACCACGCGTTGCCCGCCGCCGGCCTGCTGCGCTTCGCTCAGCGCAGCGCCCAGCTGGAGCTCGACACCCTCGACGCCAACCTGCGCCAGGCCTACCGCCAGCAGGCAGAAGCCCGTATCGAGCGCTGGGAGCTGATGGCGCAAAAGCTGAGGGTGGTACTGATGCCACTGAGCACGCAAAGCGAAATGGTCGAACAACTGCGCGAGTACCTGAGCGCCCAGCGGCCACGGAGCGCGTCATGAACCCGCTTGACCAGTTGCACCCACTGATCGCCCCGGCACCGGTCAGCCTGTGGCCTCCCGCACCGGGCTGGTGGCTGCTGCTGGCCGTCCTGCCGCTACTGGGCTGGGGCTTGTGGCGGCTGCGCCGCTGGCGCCCGGGCAAACGCCGCATCGTGCGCGCCGAACAACCCCTGGACCCGGTGCGCCTGGAAGCCTTGGCCGAGCTGGCCCGCCTGCCACGTCCGTATGACGGTGCCCCGGCTGGCGCCTGGCTGCAACAGATCAACGCTCTGCTCAAACGCCTGTGCCGCAACCACTACCCAGGCGCCAACAGCCACACCCTCAACGGCCGCCAGTGGCTGGCCTTTCTCGACAACCGCTGCCCGGCCGCCGGCCTGACCCGCTGGATGGTACTGGTCGAAGGCGCCTATAAACCCGAGTGCAAGCTCGATGACAAGGCCATCGCCGGGCTCAGCCAAGCCGTCGAAACCTGGATCCGCAAGCATGTTTGAACTGGCATGGCCGTGGGTCTTCGCCCTGTTGCCGCTGCCATGGCTGGCGCGTCTGCTGCTGCCCGCAGCCGACAGCGGGGAACCGGTGCTCAAGGTGGGCTTCCTCAACGAGCTGGAAGGCCTGGCCGGGCGCCGCGCGCGGCTCAACCTGCCCACCTGGCGCCAGCAGGCACCGTTCGTCGTCATCTGGCTGTTGCTGCTGTGCGCCGCCGCTCGCCCGCAATGGCTGGGCGAACCGGTGCCGATCGCCGCCAGCGGCCGCGACCTGCTGGTGGCGGTGGATGTGTCCGGGTCGATGGACTTCCCCGACATGCAGTGGAAGAACGAGGACATCAGCCGCCTGGACCTGGTCAAGGCGCTGATGGGCGACTTCCTGCAAGACCGTGAAGGCGACCGCGTGGGCCTGATCCTGTTCGGCAGCCAGGCCTATCTGCAAGCGCCGCTCACCTTTGACCGGCGCACCGTGCGCACCTTCCTCATCGAGGCGCAGATCGGCATCGCGGGCAAGAACACCGCCATCGGCGACGCCATTGGCCTGGCGGTCAAACGCCTGCGCGAACGCCCCGCACAAAGCCGGGTGCTGGTGCTGATCACCGACGGTGCCAACAACGGCGGGCAGATTCACCCGCTGACAGCCGCCCGCCTGGCGGCCCAGGAAGGCGTGCGTATCTACACCATCGGTATCGGCGCCAACCCCGAAGCCAATGGCACCCCAGGCCTGCTCGGCCTCAACCCGAGCCTGGACCTGGACGAAGCCGCGCTAAAGGAGATTGCCGACATCACCCACGGTGCCTACTTCCGCGCCCATGACGGCGCCGAACTGGACGCTATCGGCGATACCCTCGACCAACTGGAGCCCGTGGCCCAGCAACCGACCCAGGCGCGCACAGCCCAGGCCCTGTACGCCTGGCCCCTGGCGCTGGCGCTGCTGCTCAGCGTGCTGCTGGTGGTGGCCGTGCAGTGGCCCGACAACCTGTTGCAACGCGTGCTGCGCAAGCCGCGCTTCCTGCAGCCGCACCCGGAATGGCGCCAACGCTTGAAGCGCCTGCGTTTAAGGAGGCGGCGATGATCGATTTGTGGCCCCAATGGCTGCGTCCGCTCTGGCTGCTGGCGGTGCCGGTGCTCGGCTGGCTGCTGTACAAGCTGTGGCACCGGCGCAAACGCGCCGGACGCTGGCAGATGATTCTGCCGCCCGCCTTCCATGGCGTGCTGCTGGGTGGCGGCAGCGGCAGCACCAGCAAACTGCCGTGGGTGGCGCTGGGCCTTGCCTGGTTACTGGTGATCCTGGCGCTACTCGGGCCCAGCTGGCAGCGCCTGGAAGAAAGCCATCAGCGCCCGGCCGACCCACTGGTGATCCTGCTCGAACTGACCCCGCAAATGCTCGCCGAGGACAGCCCGCCCAACCGCCTGGAACAGGCTCGACGCAAGATCCTCGACCTGCTTGAACACCGCCGCGACAGCCAGACAGCCCTGGTGGTGTATGCCGGCTCCGCGCACACCGTCGTGCCGCTGTCTGACGATCTGGCCACCACCCGCAATTTGCTCGAGGCCATCAACCCGTCGATCATGCCAAAACCCGGCCAGCGTGCCGACCTGGCCGTGCAAAAAGGCCTGGCGCTTTTGGCCCAGAGCGGCCTCGGCCAAGGCCGCCTGCTGCTGGTAGGCTCGGCGCTCAGCGCCGCCGAACGGCAGGGCATCACCCAGGCCCTAGGTCGCCAGGGCCCCAGCCTGCTGATGCTGGGCATCGGCAGCCGCGAAGGCGCCCCTGTGCGCCAGGCCAATGGCGAATACCTTAAAGACGACCAGGGCGGCATCCTTTTGCCTCGCCTGGACAGCGCCAGCCTGAAGGGCTTTATCCGCAGCACGGGCGGGCGCTACCGGCATGCCCGCATCGACGACCTCGACCTGCGTGGCCTGGGCCTGTTCGACAACCCGCGGAGCGGGCGCAATGACGGCCAGACCCTGCAACTGGATAGCTGGGCCGACCAAGGTTACTGGCTGCTGATTCCATTGTTGCTGCTGGCCGCCTGCGCCGGCCGGCGCGGCTGGCTGTTCTGCCTGCCGCTGCTGCTGGCCTTGCCGCAGCCTGCCCAGGCTTTTGAGTTCAACGACCTGTGGCTGCGCCCTGATCAGCAAGGCCAGAAGCTGCTGGAGCAAAACCGTCCGGCCAGCGCTGCACGTCACTTCCAGAACCCGCAATGGCGCGGCATGGCCCTGTACCAGGCCGGCGACTATGCCGGTGCCGCCGAGGCATTTTCCCAAGGCGATACAGCAGCAGCCCACTACAATCGAGGCAATGCCCTGGCCCATGGTGGCGAGCTGGAAGCCGCCCTGGATGCCTACGAACAAGCCCTGGAGCGCCAGCCCGACCTGCAGGCCGCACTGGACAACCAGGCGCTGGTGCAGCAACTGCTGCAGCAACGTGAAGCCAAGGCCGAGGAACAGCCACCCGGCAGCGATACCCAAGACACGCCCGGCAGCGAAACCGAAGGCAACAGCAGCTCGGCCAGCAACCAGGCCCAAGGCACACCCGGCAACGACCAACAGGCCAGCCCCGAACAACCCGGCGAAAGCAGCAACAGCCAGGCAGCACCCGGCAACCAGGCCGGGGGCGACGACAGCGTCATCCAGCCGCCCCAGCGCCCGGTATCGACCAGCCTCGACGGCGAACAGCGCCAAGCCCTGGAGCAATGGCTGCGGGAGATCCCCGACAACCCGGCAGAGCTGCTGCGACGCAAATTCTGGTATGAACAGCAATTGCATCAGGAAAAATCACGATGAGTCGCTTCGGCGTCTTGCTCCTCACCCTGCTGTGGGCCGTGCTGGCCCACGCCGAACCGCTGCTGCAGGCCAGCGTCGACCGCACCCGCCTGGAGGCGGGCGAAAGCCTGGAACTGACCCTGGAAAGCCAGGACGTCACCCAGTTCGGCAAGCCCGACCTGCGCGCCCTGGAAGGTGACTTCGAAGTGCGCGGTACGCGCCAGCTGAACAGCCTGCACACCCTCGACGGCGAAACCCGCGCCAGCACCCGCTGGATCATCACCCTGCTGCCACGGCGCAGCGGTAGCCTGCGCATACCCGAGCTGCAACTGGGCCAGTCGCACAGCCAGGCCATCGAACTGCAAGTGCTGCAGGCCGATGCCAGTCGCCAGGAAAACGCTCAGGTATTCATCGAAGCGACCCTCGACAACCACGACGTCTATGTCCAGGCCCAAGCCGTGCTGACGGTGCGCATCTACCATTCGGTAGCGCTGTACGACGACAGCAGCCTCAGCCCCCTGCAACTGGAGAACGCCAAGGTCGAGCCGCTGGGCGAGTCGCGCACGTATGAAAAGGAAATCAACGGCGTGCGTCATGGCGTGATCGAAACCCGCTATGCGGTGTATGCCCAGCAAAGCGGTACCCTCGACATCCCGCCGCTGACTTTCACCGCCACGGCAGCCGCCAGCAACGACGAAGCAGCGCAGGCCAATGGTACGGCCCGCGCCGGCCATCAGGTACAGGTCAGCTCGCTGCCCTTGCGCCTCAACGTACGGCCGATTCCCGCAGCCTGGCCGGCTGGCTTGCCGTGGTTGCCAACCAGCAGCCTGACCCTGGAAGAGCACTGGAGCCCCGACCCCGGCAGCCAGCAGGTACAGATTGGCGACTCGCTGACGCGCAACATCACCTTGCGTGCCGAAGGCTTGTCCAGCACCCAACTGCCGCCGCTGCCGGCCACAGAGATCATCGGCCTGCGCCGCTACCCTGACCAACCGTTGTTGCGCAACGAAATCAGCGAACGGGGCATGACCGCCAACCGCGAAGAGCGCGAGGCCCTGGTGCCGACCCACAGCGGCACGCTGGCCTTGCCGGCGCTGGAAGTGGCCTGGTGGAACACCCGCGAAGATCACCTGGAGCACAGCAGCCTGCCGGCGCGCACGCTGAACGTACAGGACAACCCGGCACTGAGCGCCGACACCCCGGTGGGCGACAACAGCAGCGCCAGCACCCTGCTGTGGCCGTGGCAGCTGTCCACACTGGTGTTCGCCCTGACCACCGTGCTGGGCTTTGCCCTGTGGTGGCGCGCCCGCTCGCGGCCAGCGGTGCTGCGCGCCGCGCAGAACGGGCCAAGCCCACGCACCTTGCTGGACGACCTCAAGCGCGCATGCCAGGCCAACGACCCCCAGGCTACGCGCCAGGCGCTGGATGCCTGGGCCCGGCAGCAACCGGAAACCCTGGCCGAGATGGCGGCGCGCTTCGTGCCGTTGTCGGATGCGCTGGATGGTTTGAACGGGGCGTTGTACAGCGAGAGCGGGCAGTATTGGCAGGGTGAAGACTTGTGGCGGGCGATTGGTACCATTCCGCCGGCTGAGCAGGTATTGCTGCCGACGGGCGAAAACGGCAGCCTGCCGCCGCTTTATCCCAAGTAAGCCAGCAGGTGTTCGCCATAGGGTTTTCAGCGCCTGTGAGATCGAGCGCCGCCCGCGCGGCGCATCGCGAGCTGCGCTCGCTCCTACGTTTGTTTTTGGCCAGTAACGCCTGTTACAGGCGCGCGCGACCGCTTTGTTTGTACGACGCGATATCGAGCTATGCGCCAAGGCGTACGCGCGCAAATTTCACAGAAATAACTGGCCCGAAACAAACGTAGGAGCGAGCGCAGCTCGCGATGCGCCGCGCGGGCGGCGCTCGATCTCACAGGCGCTGAAATTTTCATGGCGAACACCTTGTGCCCCCAATCCCTCGCCCTCCCCCAATCCCTCCCCCAATCCCTCGCCATGCCCCCCGAACCCCGCTTGGGTTACCATACCGCCCTTTCCCCGCTTGCCCGACTCGACACCAACAGGTCATCCATGCGTCTGTTTCATACCTCCGACTGGCACCTGGGCCAAAGCCTGCACGGCCAGGAACGCGATTTCGAACACGCCTGCTTCCTCGACTGGCTGCTCGGCCAGCTACACCTGCGACAGCCGGATGCGCTGCTGATTGCGGGCGACATCTTCGACACCGTCAACCCGCCGGTCAAAGCCCAGGAACGCCTCTACGACTTCATCGTCCAGGCCCACGAGCAACAGCCCAAGCTGGACATCGTGATGATCGCCGGCAACCACGACTCCGGTTCGCGCATCGAGCTGCCCGCCGCGCTCATGCGCCGCCTGCGCACCCATGCACTGGGCCGTGTGCACTGGCTGGACGAGGGCCAGCTGGATGCCGAGCGCCTGTTGATTCCGCTGACCAACGGCCGTGGCAAGGTGGCCGCCTGGTGCCTGGCCCTGCCGTTCCTGCGCCCGGCCGAAGTGACCGGCCCGCAGCTGGGTGACGACTACCTGCAAGGCATCACACAGGTGCACCAGCAACTGATCGCCGCCGCGCAGAAGAAGCGCAAGAAAGACCAGGCGCTAATTGCCATCAGCCACGCGCACATGGCCGGTGGTGCGGTGTCGGAAGACTCCGAGCGCAGCCTGATCATCGGTAACGCCGAGGCGCTGCCGGCCAAACTGTTCGACAAAGCCATCAGCTATGTCGCCCTGGGCCACCTGCACAAGCCGCAGAAGGTCAACCGCGAAGAACGCATCCGCTACAGCGGCTCGCCAATCCCGCTGTCGTTCGCCGAAATCAACTACCCGCACCAGGTCCTGGAAGTGGAGTTGGACGGCAACGGCCTGGTCAGCGTCGAGCCACGCCCCGTACCACGCGCCGTGGCCCTGCAACGGGTGGGCCCGGCACCGCTGGGCGAACTGCTGCAGCAACTGGCCGACCTGCCGGTGGTCGACCTGCTCGAAGACCCCAACCGTCAGCCCTGGCTGGAGGTGCGGGTAATTCTGGATGAGCCGCAGCCCGACCTGCGCCAGCAGATCGAAACCGCGCTTGAAGGCAAGGCGGTACGGTTGATCCGCATCAGCGCCGAATACGCTGGCCGCAACAACGCCGAAGACGATGACCTGGCCTTTGTCGAGCTGGCCCAGATGACCCCGCAAGACCTGTTCAGCCGCGCCTGGGAGCAAGCCTACGGCAACCCGGCCGACGAGCAGGCGCTGGCCGACTTCGCCCTGCTGTTGCAGGACGTGCAACAGGAAGAGGAACAGCCATGAAGATTCTCGCCATCCGCCTGAAGAACCTGGCATCGCTGGCCGGCCCGATCGACATCGATTTCACCGCAGAACCGTTGGCCAGCGCTGGCCTGTTCGCCATCACCGGGCCAACCGGCGCCGGCAAGAGCACCCTGCTTGACGCCCTGTGCCTGGCGCTGTTCGGCACCGTGCCGCGCCTCAATGACATTGGCCGTGAGGCCAAGGTGCCAGATGCCGACGGCGAAATACCCACTTCCGACCCGCGCAACCTGCTGCGCCGCGGCACCGGCAGCGGTTTTGCCGAGGTCGACTTTGTCGGTATCGACGGCCGCCGCTACCGCGCCCGCTGGGAAGCCAACCGCGCCCGCGACAAGGCCAACGGCAAACTGCAACACAGCCGTCAGAGCTTCTACGACCTCGACAGCGAGCAGGTGCTCGGCAGTGGCAAAAACGAATACAAGCAACTGGTAGAAGCCCGCCTGGGCCTGAATTTCGAACAGTTCACCCGTGCGGTGATGCTGGCCCAGAGCGAGTTCGGCGCGTTCCTCAAGGCCGACGACAAAGACCGCAGCGAGCTGCTGGAAAAACTCACCAACACCGCAATCTACACCCGCCTGGGCCAGCGTGCCTTCAGCAAGGCGCGTGAAGCCGGCGAGGCGCACAACGCCCTGAAAGAACGCGCCAGCCACCTGCTGCCGATGGCTGCCGAGGCCCGTGCCGAGCTCGACCAGCGCCTGGAGCAGGCGCAGCAGCAGTTCAAGGCCGACCAGGCCGGCGAGCGCCAGCTGGAGCAGCAACGCAACTGGCTGAATGAACAACGCCAGCTACAGGCCCAACACGCCGAAGCCAGTACCACGCTGCAGGCCGCCGAACTGGACTGGCAACAGCTGGCCGAACAACGCCTGGACCTGGCACGCCTGGAGCGCCTGGCCCCACAGCGTCACCAGTTCCACCGCCGACAGGCCCTGAGCGCACAGTTGGCGCCAGTGGCCGCGAAAATGGCCGAACAGCAACAGCAGCAAGCCGAACTGCAGGTGCGCACCCACGAACTCGAACAGGCGCTGGACACTGCGCGCCAAGCGCTTGCCGACCGCCAGGCCGAGCACGGCGAGAACGCGCCGCGCCTGCGCCAGGCTTTTGCCGCGCAGGACAGTCTGGCGCGCCTGGACCAGGAGCTGGCCGCCCAGCGCAGCATCGGCCAGCAGGCGCAACAGCAAGTCGCTGACGGCCAGCAGCAACTGCAGCAGCTGGAAGACAACCAGCAGCGCAGCATTCAGCAGCTGGCGCAGATCGACACCGCGCTTGCCGACAGCCAGCACCTGGCGGGCCTGGCCAATGCCTGGCACGCCTACCTGCCGCAACTGAAGCAGGTGATGCTGATCGGTGGCCGCCTGACCAAGGGCCGAGAAGAGCTACCCGGCCTGCAGGCCCAGGCTAGCCAGGCCAATGCACACTTGCAGGCCGAGCGCGACGCCTACGACCTGTTGTTCCGTGAAGCCAAGGCCGAGCCCCAGGCCCTGGCCGAACAGATCGACCTGCTCGGCGGCATGCTGCAGGACAACCGCAAACAGCAGCGCGCCGTAGAGGAAATGTCACGCCTGCACGGCCGTGAACAGGAGCTGCGCCAGCAGTTGGACGCCCTGCGCGACCGCCAGCAGCAGGCCATGCTGCAACGCCAGCAACTGATTACCGAAGGCACCGCCGCCAAGGCCGAACTGGAGGCCGCCGAACAGGCGTTGACGCTCACCCGTCAACTGCTGGAACGGCAACGTCTGGCACGCAACACCAGCGTCGAAGAACTGCGTGGCCAACTGCGTGACGGCGAACCCTGCCCGGTCTGTGGCAGCGCCGAACACCCGTTCCATCAGCCAGAAGCATTGCTGCAGAGCCTGGGTCGCCATGACCAGGCCGAAGAGCACGCCGCGCAGAAGCAGGTCGAAACGCTCAACAGCAAGCTGGTAGAGCTGCGTACCCAACTGGGCGTGGTCAATGCCCAGCTCAAGGACTTCCAGCAGCAACACCAGCAACTGGGCGAACAGTTGCAACCGTTGGTGGCCCAGGTACAGGCCCACAGCCTGTGGCCAGCCCTCGCCCCACAGGACGACAAAGCCCGTCGCGCCTGGCTCGACAGCCAGCTGCGTCGCCTGGATGAAGAAATCAGCCAGGACGAGAAACGCCAGAGCGCTCTGTTAGCCCTGCAAAAAGACGCCGCCCGCCTGAACCAGCAATTGCAGGCGGCCCACGACGCCCAGCAGCAGGCCCAGCGCCATCTGGAGCAGCAGCACCAGGCCCTGGCCAACGATGAGCAACAGTTGCAGCAAGGCCTTGACGACCTGGCCGGCGTCTTGCCCAAGGAAGCCCTCAAGGCCCTGAACGAAGACCCGGCCAATGCCTTCCTCGCCCTCGACCAGCAGATTGCCCAGCGCCTGCAGCAACTGGAACAGCGCAAGGACGAACTGGAAGAACAGCAAGCACGCCAAACCCAGCTGGACAAGCTGCGTGACCAACAGCAGGCGCGCGTGCAAGGCCAGCAGCAGTTGCAGCAGACACTGGCCGCCCTCGAGGAGCAACGCCAACAAGCCCTGGCCTCACTCGGCGAACTGCTCGGCGAGCATGCCAGCGCCGAAGCCTGGCAACAGCACATGGACAGCGCGCTGGAACACGCCCGCGCCCTTGCCGCCGATACCGCCCAACGCCTGCAGGAACTGCGCACCCAAGGCGTACAACTGGCCAGCGAACTCAAGGCCAATGCCCAGCAGCAACAGGCGCTGGACAGCGAGTGCCAGCAACTGCAAGGCCAGATCGCACAATGGCGCAGCGAGCATCCAGAACTGGATGACGCCGGGCTGGATCGCCTGCTGGCCATGGATGACGCCCAGGTGAATGAACTGCGTCAGCGCGTCCAAAGTGCCGAAAAGGCCATCGAACAAGGCCGCGTGCTGCTGCAGGAACGTGAGCAGCGCCTGCAACAACACGCCGCACAAATGACCGTGGACACCTCGGCCGAAGCCTTGGAGCACGCCCTGACCGAGCTGCGCGGGCGCCTGGCCAACCATGAGCAGCAGTGCGCCGAATTGCGCGCGCAACAGGCCGACGACCAGCGCCGGCAGCAAGCCCACCAGGCGCTGGCGGCCGAAATCGAACAGGCCCACCAACAGTGGCAACGCTGGGCCCGCCTCAATGCCCTGATCGGTTCGGCCTCGGGCGATGTGTTCCGCAAGATCGCCCAGGGTTACAACCTCGACCTGCTGCTGCACCACGCCAACGCCCAGCTACGTCAGCTGGCCCGCCGCTACCGCCTGAAACGCGGCGGCAGCGCCCTTGGCCTGCTGGTGCTGGACACCGAGATGGGCGACGAACTGCGTTCGGTGCACTCGTTGTCGGGCGGGGAAACCTTCCTGGTGTCGCTGGCCCTGGCCTTGGGCCTCGCGTCGATGGCTTCCAGCACCCTGCGTATCGAATCGTTGTTCATCGACGAAGGCTTCGGCAGCCTCGACCCCGAGTCACTGCAGTTGGCAATGGACGCCCTCGACGGCTTGCAAGCCCAGGGTCGCAAAGTGGCGGTGATTTCCCACGTACAGGAAATGCACGAGCGGATCCCGGTACAGATCCAGGTACGGCGCCAGGGTAATGGCCTGAGTGACGTGGAGGTGTGCGGGTGATCCTCTACTCGTTCCGCCGCTGCCCGTGGGCCATGCGCGCGCGCCTGGCCCTGCGCTATGCCGGCTGCGAAGTGGAGATCTGCGAAGTGGCGATGAAGAACAAGCCGGCAGAACTGCTGGCCTTGTCGCCCAAGGGCACGGTACCGGTGCTGGACACCGGTGCAGGGGTGCTGGAAGAGAGCCTGGACATCATGCGCTGGGCGCTGACGCAACACGACCCGCAGGACTGGCGGCTACAGGCCAACCCTGCGGCTGCGCAGCAGGCTGAAACGCTGATTGCGCGCAATGACACCACGTTCAAGGCGCACGTGAACCTGTACAAGTATGCCGAACGTTACCCGGAGCATTCCCGCGAACATTACCGCCAGCAGGCCGAGGCCTGGCTGGCGGAGCTCGAAGGCCTGCTGGTGGGGCGGGCTTACCTGCTGGCCGACCACCCGAGCCTGGCCGATGCCGCGTTGCTGCCGCTGATGCGCCAGTTTGCCGGGGTTGAACCGCAGTGGTTCGCCGAGGCGGCTTATCCACGGGTGCGCAGTTGGCTGGAGGGGTGGCTGGCTTCGGAGCTGTTCAAGGCCGTCATGGCCAGGTGAATGTGTGGGGCGGCCAAGCGCCTGGCGGGGGTTTGATGTAGGGTTTGAGATCGAGCGCCGCCCGCGCGGCGCATCGCGAGCTGCGCTCGCTCCTACGTTTGTTTCGGGCCAATTATGCCTGTGGGATTTGCGCGCGAACGCCTTGGCGCATGACGCGATATCGCGTAGTACAGACAAGGCGGTCGCGCGCAGCAGCCCAAGGCGTTACTGGCCCGAAACAAACGTAGGAGCGAGCGCAGCTCGCGATGCGCCGCGCGGGCGGCGCTCGCTATCCCAGGCGCTAAAAATCCAACGCCGAACCCTCACAAATCATCACTCGATGAACTTCAGGTCCGAAGGCGCGTCCTGCGCCATGGTCTGCACGGTTTCCCCCAACTTGCCAGTCAAGAGATCACGGCGCATGACCACGATCTGGTTGCTCTTCTGGTTGGCCACCAGAAGGAATTTGCCGCTAGGGTCCAGGGCAAATTCGCGGGGATGGTCGCCTTCCACGGAGCGGCGCTGCACGAACGTCAACTGGCCGTCATTCTTGCCAACAGCAAACACCAGGATTTCATTCGCCGTACCACGGTTGCTCACGTACAGGAAGCGGCCGTCTGCCGACAGGTGCAGGCCTCCCGCTGCCTTGGCCGCTGCATCCTGCAGCTCGGTCAGCGGCAGACGTTGACGCTCAAGCAGAGCAGCATCCTCGACATCGAACATCACCACTTCGCCACTCATTTCCAGCGTCAGGTAGGCATGCTGGCCCTTGGCGTCGAACAGCAGGTGACGGGGCCCACTGCCTGGCGGCAAGGCCACCGAGGCCGGGATTGCCGGGCTCAATGGTTTGTCCACACTGGCGCCGTCATAGCGGTAGATGAATACCTTGTCCGCGCCCAGGTCGCAGGCATACACATGCTGGCCGTTGGGCGACAGCACCAGTGCGTGCACATGGGCACCGGCCTGGCGTTCGGGGTTGACGCCACTCGCCTTGTGCCGAGCCTGTTGCACCACGGCTTTGAGCTTGCCGTCCCTGGCCACCGGGATGACCACCAGGCTGCCGCCAGGGTCAGGCTTTACCGCGTAGTTGGCCACGAACAGATAACGCTGGTCACGACTGAGGCTGGCGTGAGTCGGTTCGTCACCGTGGGTGACCACCTGGTTGAGCGGCTTGAGCTCGCCCTTGGTGCTGACGCTGAAACTGCTGGCATGGCCACCCGGGGTTTCATTGACCACGAACAGCTGGCGCTGGTCGGCCGACAGCACAAGCCATGAAGGGTTGACGCTCTTGACCACTTGTTGCGGCGTGGGGTCGATGCGGCCAGCCTTGTCGTCGAACTGATAGCGGTAGATACCCTGGCTCGCGCCATCGGTGTAGCTGCCCACCAGCAACGTCGAGGCGTGGGCGTGGATAGTCAGGCTCATCAGGCTAGCGGTCAGCAGGTTCGTCCAGGTCCGGTTCATCTTGGTCATCATCCGGGGCGCGAAAGGCACTCATACAGACTAGTCGATGCGCGCCGTTGGCATCGTCGAGTTGCCACTCGTCTCCGGTGGCGATGGCGGCAGCGACTTGCTCGGGGGTGAACGACCAGCGACGCAATTGGCGGCCGTCCATGCATTCGACAGTGAGGCCGGTTTCATCGGCGGTGAAGTCGAAGGCGTGCAGGCCGTCGATCAGAAGCATATCGCAGGACTGCAGGGCGGTAGCGAGGGGGGACATAGGGGTACCAATCTGAAATGAGTCGGCAGTATAACCTTGGGGCCGCAACGCGGCCCCCCCTGCAATCAATGGGCAAAGATCGACCCACCCTCCTTGCCCACCATCTTCTCGGGCTTGATCAGGAACCGCGCCAATGCCGGTAGCAGCCACAGCGCACCAAACATGTTCCAAAGCAGCATGAAGGTCAGCATCAGGCCCATGTCCGCCTGGAACTTGATCGCCGAGAAAATCCAGGTGCATACCCCAATGGCCAGGCACAGCCCGGTGAACAGCACCGCCTTGCCGGTCGAGCGCAGGGTCTGGTAATACGCCTCCTGCAATGGCAACCCCGCACGCAGGAAGCTTTCCAGGCGGCTGTAGATATAGATGCCATAGTCCACGCCAATGCCCACACCCAGCGCCACCACCGGCAAGGTCGCCACTTTCACCCCGATGCCCATGTAGGCCATCAGCGCGTTGCCCAGCACCGAGGTCAGCACCAGGGGCAGCACGATGCACAGTGTGGCGGCGAACGAGCGGAAGGTGATCAGGCACATCACGGCCACGCAGATGTACACCAGGATCAGGATGGTCAGCTCGGCCGACTTGATCACCTCGTTGGTCGCGGCCTCGATGCCAGCGTTGCCCGCCGCCAGCAGGAACTGCAGGCCTTCCTTGTCATGGCTGTCGGCAAACGCCTTGGCCACGGCGGTGACGCGCTCCAGCGTTTCAGCCTTGTGGTCATTGAGGAACACCAGCACGGGTGCCAATGAGCAGTCGCCGTTGTAAAGGCCGTCAGCCCGGGCGATGGAATTGTTGAGGATGTCCGGGTTACGCGACAGGGTTTCCCATTTCAGGCTGCCCTCGTTCATGCCCTTGATCACCTGTTTGGAAACGGTGACCAGGGAAATCGCCGACTGCACGCCAGGGGTGTTTTCCATGGTCCACATCAGCTCGTCGATCGGCGCCATGGTCGAGTGGACCGAGCACATCTCCGACGGCGTCTTGACCATGATCACCAGCACATCGGAACTGGTCGAGTAGTTGCTGATGATGAAGTTGTTGTCCTGGTTGTAGCGCGAGTCGGGGCGCAGCTCCGGTGCCCCTTGGTCGAGGTCGCCGATCTTCAGGTTCTGGCTGTACCACAGGCCACCGGCGAAGGCGAGCAGCGCCAGCACCACCGACACCGGCGCCACCTTGGCACTGGCGAAGTTCGACAACAGGCGCCAGAACGGGTGCTCGCGGGTCGCGTCTTTCTTGCTGCGCTCGATGGCCTTCTTGCTGATGCCGACATAGGAGATGGCCACCGGCAACAGGATCAGGTTGGTGAACACAATCACCGCCACGCCGATGGAGGCGCCGATGGCCAGTTCGCGAATCACCCCGATGTCGATGATCAGCAGGGTAATGAAGCCCACTGCGTCGGCAAGGATGGCGATCATGCCCGGCAGGAACAACTGACGGAATGTGCGCCGGGCAGCGGTAAGGGCGTTGTCGGCGTCACTCGACTGCAGGGCGATGCCGTTGATCTTCTGCACCCCGTGGGAAATGCCGATGGCGAAGATCAGGAACGGCACCAGCATCGAGTACGGGTCCAGGCCAAAGCCCACCGCATGCATCAGCCCCAGCTGCCAGACCACCGCCACCAGTGTGGTAATGAGCACGGCGACAGTGCTGCGGATGCACCAGGTGAACCAGTACAACAACACCAAGGTGATCACCAGGGCGACGCCGAAGAACATCGCCACCATCACCAGGCCATCGATCAGGTCACCGACCTTCTTGGCAAAGCCGACGATGTGGATTTTTACATTGGGGTTCTGTGCCTGGAACTTGTCGCGGATCTTCTCTTCCAGCAGGTGAGAGAACTGCTGGTAGTCCAGCTTCACCTGTTTGCCCGGGTCCTGCGGGTCGGGGTAGCTCTCCAGCAGCGGCACGTCGATGATGCTGGACTTGAAGTTGTTGCCTACCAGGCGCCCCACCTGGCCTGACTTGAGCACGTTGTCGCGCAGGGTATCGAGGCTGTCCTGCGACCCGTTGTAGGTGTTGGGGATTACCTCACCACCGGAAAAACCCTCTTCGGTGACCTCGCTCCAGCGCACGCTGGGGCTCCACAGTGACTTCAACCCGGCCCGATCGACACCGGGGATGTAGAACACCTCATCATGGATCTGACGCAGGGTCTCCATGTAGTCCTTGTCGAAGATGTCACCGTTCACCGCCTCCACCGAAATGCGCACGGTGTTGCCAAGGTTGGCCAGGTCGTTGCGGTGCTCCATCATCTGCTCGATGAACGGGTGCTGCAGCGGGATCATCTTCTCGAAGCTGGTCGACGGGCGAATCTGCGTGGCCTGCCAGAACAGGAAAATACTGACCAGCACACACAGGGCGATGACCACTGGGCGGTTGTTGAAGATCAGGCGTTCCAGCAGCGTGGCCTTGTCCTGGTGATGCGAGTGCATGGCAATGCTCTCCCTGCTGGTCATGGACGCACCTCCCGGGCAGCCTGATCAGCCCCTTCGGCGCTGGCCAGATGCACACCACCCTGCCCCACCAGCAGCAGGCCGCCATTGGCCAAGCCACTGACGCCGGCCAGGGCCAGGCGGTCGGCGCGGTTGTACACGCTGAAGGTCTGGCCGTCGTCCGTGCTGCGCAGCACGCTGCCACCATTGCCGACCAGCACCAGGGTGCCATCATCGACAAGCGTAGCGCCTGCCAGGCCGAACTCCAGCGTACCGCGCGCGGCCTTGAGTTCGATCGGCTGCCAGCTGTCACCGAAGTCGCTGGAGCGGAACAGGTTGCCGCGAAGGCCGTAGGCCAGCAGGGTCTGCGGCCTGGCGGTGCCGATCACGCCGAACAGCGAGCCCTCGTAAGGGCCCTGGACCTTGACCCAGGTCTGGCCCCTGTCGGCGGAGCGGTACATACCACCCTGCTCACCCACGATGAACAGGCCGGCATCGCGCACTTGGGCGATACCGTTCAGGTGCAGCTGGTCCGGGTTGTCCAGCCGCTCGGCCACGTCCTGCCAGTGCTGCCCGCCATCAGTGGTTTCCAGCAAGGCGCCATAGGCCCCCACGGCAAAGCCGTGCCGGGCATCGAGGAAGGTGACATCGAGCAAGGGCGCTTCACGGGCGAGGTCTTCGAACTGCTTGCTCCAGGTAGCGCCGCCGTCGCTGCTGGTGAGGATCTGTGCGTCATGGCCGACAGCCCAGCCACGCTTGTCGTCGAGGAAAAACACGGCAGTGAGCAATTGCCGGGTGGGTACCCGGGCCTGGGTCCAGGTGCTGCCCTGGTCGTCGGAGAACAGAATGTGGCCGCGATCACCAACCACCACCAGGCGCTTGCCGGCATGGGTGGTGTCGATCAACAGGCTTTCACTGGCCTTGGCCGACTCGGTGGAGTATTCATCGGCTGCCGCGGCCTGGGCACTGTCGGCCCACATCCCCAATGCCAGTGCCAGCATCGCGCTGGCTGCCCATGGCCAGGCGCCACGCCTGGCTGGCATACGTAACTGTTCCCTCATGACTGCCCCCTTGTTGTGTTCTTTTTGGTGGGTCAATGCATTGCAGGCCTTGCGAATGCCTGATCTAGAGGCCTGCAATAGCTTGAGGGGATCGTAGCGGGGATGTTTGCGGGAGTACAACGGGCGGGGTGTTATGTTTTGTTGTCGGCCGGGGAAAGCCGGGGCCGCTGGGCGGCCCTTCGCGGGTAAACCCGCTCCTACAAAGGTTGCATCCCCCTGTAGGAGCGGGTTCACCCGCGAAGGGCTGCACAGCAGCCCCAATTCACCAGACTTACGCCAGGCTCTTGCTCACCACTTCATACACATCACTGGACAGCTCGCCAGACGCCAGAATCCGCTCCAGTTCGCCCTTCATGAGGGCCTGACGCGCATCGTCATACTTGCGCCAGCGGGTCAGCGGCGCCAGTTGCCGCGACGCAATCTGCGGATTCAGTGCATTCAGCTCGATCACCAGGTCCGCCAGGAAGCGATAGCCTGAGCCATCGGCAGCATGGAAGTTGACCAGGTTCTGCCCGGCAAAGGCACCGATCAGCGCACGCACCTTGTTCGGGTTCTTCAGGGTGAAGGCCGGGTGCTGCATCAATGCCTTGACCCGCGCCAGCCCGCCCGGCAGCGTGCTGGCCGCCTGCACGCTGAACCATTGGTCCATGACCAACGGGTTGTCCTTGAAGTGCTCGGCAAACGCCTCCAGCGCTTTCGCGCGCTCGGCCTCGAACGGCGAGTTGACCAGTACCGCCAGCGCGGTAAGGCGCTCGGTCATGTTGTCGCAGTGCTCAAACTGCTCCAGGGTCGCCTCCAGCACCTGTTGCTTGCCACTCTGCATCAGGTACGACAGGGCGATGTTCTGCAGGCTGCGGCGGGCAAAGTGCTCGGCCTCGGCCACATAGGCAGTGCTGCGCGACACTTCGCGGTTGGCCTGGTAACGCGCCCACAGGGCGTCGAACAGGTGTTCGGCGATCTGCTGGCGTGCGAACTCGCGGGCGGCGTGGATGGCGTCGACGTCGCCCACCTGGCTGATCTCGGTAAGGTACGCCTCACCTGGCAGCGAGAGCATTTCGGCCACCATGGCCGGGTCCAGCGATTCGTTGCCCAGCACAGTGCCCAGGGCGGTGATCAGGCGCTGGTCGAGCTTCAGGGCTTCGCTGCGTTGATGCTGGCCGATCAGTTCCTGCAGTACCTGCACCGACAGCTGCTGGCCCGCTTCCCAGCGGTTGAAGCCGTCGCTGTCGTGCTGCATCAGGAACATCAACTGGTCGCGGTCATACGGGAAGCTCAGCTTCACCGGGGCGCTGAAGCCACGCAGCAGCGATGGCAGCGGCTTGGCCTGGATGCCCTGGAAAGTGAAGGTTTGCTCGGCCTCGGTCACCGACAGCACGCGGCTGGTCCCTTGAGCGGCGTCCTCGCCAGCCAGCTGCAGCGGCAGGTCATTGCCGGCGGCATCCAGCAGGCCCAGCTCCACCGGGATCACGAACGGCAGTTTCGCGGCCTTGTCCGGGGTCTGCGGGCAGCTCTGGCGGAACGTCAGGCTGTAGGTCTGCGCAGCGGCGTCATACGCCTCACTGACTTCCAGACGCGGGGTGCCAGCCTGGCTGTACCAGCGCTTGAACTGGGTGAAGTCGACGCCGTTGGCGTCCTCCATGGCCTTGATGAAGTCGTCGGTGGTTACCGCCTGGCCGTCATGACGTTCAAAGTACAGGTCGCTGCCTTTACGGAAGCCTTCGGTACCCAGCAGGGTACGGACCATGCGCACCACTTCGGCGCCCTTCTCGTAGACGGTCAGGGTGTAGAAGTTGGAGATTTCGATGAAGCTGTCCGGGCGCACCGGGTGGGCCATGGGGCCGGCGTCTTCAGCGAACTGGTGGGTGCGCAGGTAGGCCACGTCTTCGATGCGCTTGACCGTGCGCGAGTTCATGTCGGCACTGAACTCGGCATCGCGGAATACCGTGAAGCCTTCCTTCAGCGACAGCTGGAACCAGTCACGGCAGGTGACGCGGTTGCCCGACCAGTTGTGGAAGTACTCGTGGGCGACCACGCCTTCGACGCGCTGGTGCGCAGCATCGGTGGCGGTTTCGGCACGGGCCAGCACACAGCTGGAGTTGAAGATGTTCAGGCCCTTGTTTTCCATGGCGCCCATGTTGAAGTCGTTGACCGCAACAATCATGAAGATGTCCAGGTCGTACTCGCGGCCATAGACTTCTTCGTCCCAGCGCATGGACTTTTTCAGGCTGACCATCGCGTGGTCGCACTTGTCGATGTTCTCGGGCTCGACGTAGATGCGCAGGGTCACATCACGGCCGGACTGACGGGTGAAGCTGTCTTCAACGCACCACAGGTCACCGGCCACCAGGGCGAACAGGTAGGCCGGCTTCATGAACGGGTCTTCCCAGGTCGCCCAGTGGCGGCCGTCTTCGGCCGGCCCGCTGCCGATCGGGTTGCCGTTCGACAGCAATACCGGGTAGCGATGCTGCTCGGCGATGACCGTGGTGGTGAAGGTGCTCATCACATCCGGGCGGTCGAGGTAGTAGGTGATCTTGCGGAAGCCCTCGGCCTCGCACTGGGTGCAGAACATCTTGCCCGACTTGTACAGCCCTTCCAGGGCGGTGTTGCTTTCCGGGTGGATTTTCACGCTGGTGTCCAGGGTGAAGCGCTCGGCCTTGGGCTGCACGGTCAGGCTGTCGGCATCGAGCTGGTAGTCGCCTGGCTGCAGCTCCTGGTCATCCAGCGAGGCGCGCAGCAGTTCCAGCTGCTGGCCATCGAGTTCCAGTGGCGGCAGGCCGGCACCGCGTGCCGGGTTGCGGCGCATGACCAGTTGCGCGTGAACCAGTGTGTGGTCCTCGAACAGCTCGAAGGTCAGGTGCGTCTCGTCGATCAGGTACTCCGGCGCCTGGTAATCCTTGAGGTAGATCACTTGCGGTTGTTCGGTACGCATGTGCAGGTCCTTTTTACTGGAGCACGGCCAACTGGTAGGCCGTGTACTTGCGAATATTGATCACACCGGTGTCGAAGATCAGGTACTGGCCCTTGATGCCCAGCAGCGTGCCCTCGGCCACCGGGTCCTTGTCGAGGTTGAAGCTGACAATCTTCTTGGGGTATGCCTCGACCGGGTAGTTCATCTGCACCACTTCGGCGTCCGGCAGCGGCTGGATAGCCTGCAGGCCGAAACGCCCCTGCAACTCGCGCAGGCCGTCGGCGCAGGCTTCGAAGACCTGCTCCCGGATGGCCGGCAGGTCGAGCACCTCGGCATCGCCCTTGAGCAGCGCACGCCAGTTGGTACGGTCCGGCACCTGGCTGCGCAGCACGTCTTCGACCAGGCCCGATTGCTGCCGGGTGGCCACGCGCATGATCGGCAACGCCTGGCTGGCACCCTGGTCGAGCCAGCGGGTGGGCAGCTGGGTGGCACGGGTAATGCCGACCTTGATCCCCGACGAATTGGCCAGGTACACGATGTGGTCGGTCATGCAGAACTGTTCCCCCCACGACGGCTCCCGGCAGGTGCCGGCGTCGTAGTGGCATTTTTCCGGGGCCATGATGCACACATCGCACTGGGCCAGCTTGGTCATGCACGGGTAGCAGTAACCCTGGCTGAAGCTGGTCTTGGTGCGCTTGCCGCAATGGCTGCAATGAATGGCGCCGAGGTATTCCAGGCGCAGGCGCTGGCCGATCATCGGGTTGACCGGCACCTGCATGTCATCCAGGCGGAAGCTGTACTGCACCACCGGTGCCTGCAGGCTGACGCCCATTTTGCTCAACGAGCCACGAGCGAGTTCGATCAATGTACCGAGTCCGACTTGAACAGAATGTTGGCGATGGGCGCGGACTTCGACGCGCATTCCTGTGGGCCCATGTAGCCGGTGCGCTGGTCCTCGGGCAGGTTCTTCATCTCCCAGGCGATGACCGCCTGCAGCGACAGTTCTTTCTGCTCGGCCGTGAGCTTGCGGCCATCCGACCATTTGCCGATTTCCACCGCCAGTTTCAGGCTCTGGTAGATTTCCGGGGTGATGTTTTCAATCATTTGCGCGAAAGTGGACATAGTGTCTCCTGATTCAAGCCGACAGTTTACGCCGGGCCAGCGCCCCACCCAAGAGCCCGGTCAGGCATCCGATGAGCAGCCCGCCGACGTGGGCGGCATTGGCGATCTGGCCAAGGCCGAGGGTGCCGACCACGCCGGTCAGGCACACCACCAGCCAGATCAGCATCATCACCAGCACGCCCTTGGGCAGGTTGAAGTAACGGTCGGGCGCCAGCCACTGGTACAGCCAGATATGCCCGAGCAGGCCGTACAGCACGCCGGACAGGCCGCCAAACAGGCTCGGCCCGCTGGTGTAGTGCTGGGCCAGGTTGGAGACCAGGCTGAACAGCAGGGTCAGGCCCAGCAACGCCCACGGGCCCTGGCGCAGTTCGATGCGTTTGCCCAGTTCCCAGTACCACAGGCTGTTCATGGCCAGGTGCAGCACGCCGAAGTGCAGCAGCATGGGCGACACCAGTCGCCACCACTGGCCTTGGTCGAGGGTTTGCGCCAGCGAGGTGAAGTACAGGTAGTCGCCCTGGACACGGAAGTCGAGGAAGGTGAACCAGCTGATGGTGGTGAAGTTGTCACCAAGCCCCGTAAGGCCGGCGACGATGAAGCACAGCAGCAAAGTGAGGGTGGTGATTTTGCAGGCCTTGGCCTGGGCCGCCAGGGAAGGCTGTGTGGGGGCATTCGCGGGTGAACCCGCCCCTACAAGGTCGGCGCTGGCCGGCAGGTCGGCGTTGCCGTCCGGGTAGCGCTGGTAGAGCTGCAGCACATCTTCGGCCAGGGTGTCGGGAGCCCAGAGGACCTGGGCATCGCCCTCCTCGCTTACCCGGTGCGGCACCTGCAGGCGCTGCAACAGGTGGACGAAGCCGCTGAGGTCGACCGACAGCGGCAGGCGCATCACTTCGATAATGTTCATTGGTTGGCCTGTGGGCGGTCGACGTCGACCCAGACGAACTTGTGTGGGTCGATACGGGTTTCATCATCCAGCCGGTAGGCGACCAGCTTGCCGTAGAGCACGGCGCTGTAGTCCAGGCAGGCCAGGTTGGCGCGGATCGGTGCCGGGCGGCCGCTGCGCCAGTAATGCCCGACGAACAGCATCGGCTGGTCTTCGTCATAACGCAACAAGGCGTTCTTCTGGCTGTGGCTGAGCGGGGTGCTGGCCACGTCTTCGGGCAAGGCATCGGGCTGGAACACGATGTCACCGTAGGTTTTCGGGTCTTCTTCCCAGAACTTGGTGCGGAAGAACGCGCGGGTCAGGCCGTCGCCGCCGGTCAGCGTCAGCCCGTCCGGCAGGCGCATGTCGGTACCGCGCAACAGGCGGTTGCACACGGTGTCGGCAAAACTGCCACTCACGGCCGAGGCCTGGATGAAGTGTTCATCGATGCGTCCGTCGGGGTATTGCTGGCGCAGCGGCTCGATCAGCCGCGGGTCCCAGCAGGCGTGCACCAGACGGAAACGGCCGGCGTCAACGAACAGCGGCAGCTGGTAGAACCAGTTGACGAAATCGTGCCAGTCGCCAGGGTGCTGGGCAAACTGGGTCAGGGTTTCGTCAATCAGCCGGGCATGCCGCGGCGTGTGTTCGCGTACATAGGCCTTGCCGCTGCCTGGCAGCGCCGGGGTGACCCAGCCCAGGGCGTTGTATTCGTGGTTGCCCATGATGCAGAACGCCTGGCCGGCTTCGACCATGTCGTGGACGATGTACAGTGCCTCACGAATGCGTGGCCCGCGGTCGACGATATCGCCAAGGAACAGCACCTGACGTCGCGGGTGGCGCCACACGCCGGCCACGCGCTTGTATCCGAGGGCGTCGAGCAGGCGTTCAAGGGTCAGCGCACAGCCGTGCACGTCGCCGATGATGTCAAAACTTCGCGCCGGATCGAGCATCAGTCGTCACTGCTCCCCAGGCGGCTGCCCCAACCCAGCTTGGTGCGGCAGACCTCGTAGTAATTGTGGTCCAGCGGGTGGATCAAACGCAGTTTCTGCGGCTTCTTGCTGACCGTGATGGTGTCGCCGGGGGCACAGGTGAAGTGGTTCTGGCCGTCACAGGACACCTGTGGGTAGATCTGCAGGTCCTTGGACACCACGATCTTCAGCTCGCTGTTGCCGTCGACCACGATCGGCCGGCCCGACAAGGTGTGCGGGTACATCGGCACGATGACGATGGCATCGAGCTTGGGGTGCATGATCGGGCCACCGGCCGACAGCGCATAGGCAGTGGAGCCGGTGGGGGTGGCGACGATCAGGCCATCGGCCTTCTGGCTGCAGACGAACTGGCCATCGATGTAGATCTCGAACTCGATCATGCGCGTGGACTTGCCCGGGTGCAGCACCACGTCGTTCAGCGCATCGCCCTGGCCGATGGCCTCGTGGTGGCGGCGCACCTCGGCCTGCAGCAGGAAGCGGTTTTCCACCAGGTAGTGGCCGTCGAGCACTTCGGCGACCTTCTGTTCCAGCTCGTCGGGGCGGATGTCGGTGAGAAAACCCAGGTTGCCACGGTTGATACCCAGCACCGGAATGTTGTGCCGGGCCAGCGCGCGGGCTGCGCCCAGCAGGCTGCCGTCGCCGCCGACCACGATGACCAGGTCGCAGACCTCGCCCAGCAGCTTGCGGGTGGATGTTTGCAAACCATGGCCGGGCAGCACTTCGGCAATGGTGTCCTCGAGGATCACGTGCAGGTGGCGATCGAGGAGGAATTTTTTAAGTCGGCGAATGGTGTCGAGCACCTGCGAGCTGCCAAGGCGACCGATGATACCGATATTGCGAAATTGCTCCATGGGGCTCCTGCGAGGCTCTGCGGCGGGTGACGATGCGCCGATTATGGGCGAAACCACCGGGCAGCGGCAAACCGGCTATGCTCGCAGGATGACGCCATTCGCCCAGCTCCACGACCTGCCCCGACAATTGCAGCACTCCACCGTGCGTGACCTGGCATGGGCCCTGTTGTCGCCGCCCCTGCTCAGCGCCCCGCCCTGCCCCCAGCGACACCCGCTGGCGGGCAGCCTGTGGGCGCAGCAGCCGCAACGCCTTGAACAGTGGTTGCGGGCCCTGGATGCCGATGACCGACCGTTGCGCGAGTGGCTGGCGCAATTGGGCAGCCGGCGCCTGGGACATTACTACGAACGCCTGTGGCAATTTGCCCTGAGCCAGGCGCCAGGCATCGAACTGCTGGCCGCCAACCTGGCGATTCGCGACGGCGGGCGCACCTTGGGCGAGCTCGACGTGGTGCTGCGCGACCGCGACGGCGTGCACCACCTGGAACTGGCGATCAAGCTGTACCTGGGCCCGGAAGACGCCGGGCACGACCCGCATGCCTGGCTGGGGCCTGGTTGCCATGATCGGCTGGGGACCAAGCTTGCACACCTGGCGGGGCACCAGTTGCCCATGTCCAAGGGGGCGCAGAGCCGCGAGATGCTGGCCAAGCTGGGGATTGAGCAGGTACAGGCACATGTGTGGCTGGGCGGCTATCTTTTCTACCCGTGGCCGGGCCATGCCAAGCCACCCACCGGCGCCAACCCGCAGCATTTGCACGGGCGCTGGGTGCGACGGCAGGACTGGGTGCTGGCTGAAGGTGAACGGTGGCAGCCGCTGCAACGGCATGCCTGGCTGGCACCTGCGCGGTTCGAGGCAGGCGAATGCTGGCTGGCGGAGCAGTTTGCAGCCTGGTTGCATATGCTGGAGCAGCAGGCACCGGCGCAGTTGCTGGTGCGACTGGAGCAGGAGCCCGATGGCGCCTGGCAGGAGGTGGAGCGGGTGTTTCTGGTGGCTGATGACTGGCCGTATCTGCCCGGTAACTGATGTCGCCTGGTCCGGCCCCTTCGCGGGCACGCCCGCTCCCACAGGCACTGCACAGTCTTTGAAGCCTGTGCAGTGCCTGGACTGCCCCCCAAGGGGTGGATTGGTGTCCAACTTCTTGGGGGCAGTCCATACCTGTGGGAGCGGGCGTGCCCGCGAAGGGGCCGGTGGCTGGCAACACAATTTTCACAGACCCAGCGCAAAGATTCGTTTCTGGTAACCATTACAATGGCACCTGAGCGCCAGCAAGAGCGCCTTCCCGACCTGATGACGAGGACCGATCATGGTTTCATCCAACCCCGCGACCCATTACGCGCGCCTGTCCATCGCCCTGCATTGGCTGATGCTGGTGCTGCTGGCTGCTGTCTATGCCCTTATCGAACTGCGTGGCCTGTTCCCCAAGGACAGCGCCGAACGCAACCTGATGAAGGACCTGCACTTCATGCTGGGGCTCAGCGTGTTCGTGCTGGTCTGGCTGCGCCTGGCCATGCGCCTGAGCCGCCCGACTCCGCCCATCGTGCCAAAACCGCCGGCCTGGCAGACCGGCCTTGGGCACCTGATGCACCTGGCGCTATACCTGATGATGATCGGTCTGCCGCTGGCCGGTTGGTTGATCCTCAGCGCCGCCGACAAACCGGTGCCATTCTTCGGCCTGGAGCTGCCACATCTGATCGGCCCGAACCCGGACCAGGCCAAGTTCATCAAAGGGTGGCATGAGCGTATTGGCAGCTGGGGCTACTGGCTGATCGGCCTGCATGCACTGGCCGGGCTTTACCACCACTATGTACAGCGCGACAACACGCTGTTGCGCATGCTGCCCTACAAGTAACCGCGTCGGCCCTGCAGGCCACCCGTGTGCACGAAGATCAGGCGGCTGCCGGGCTTGAACAGCCCGGCAGCAACCTGATCACGCAAGGCCAGCAGAGCCTTGCCGGTATAGAGGGCTTCGAGCGGCACGCCAGTGCGCCGCTCGCAGTCGGCGATGAAGGTCAGTAGCTCATCGTCGAATTTTCCGAAACCGCCACGGCAGGCGTCGTGTAGCTGGTAGCCGTGCGTGCCGGCCAGTGCTGCCACCGTCTCTGGCACCCCATGATCCCTGGGCACTGCCAGCGCACCATGTACGGCATGTGCACCCGCCTCGGCCAGTACAAGGCCGGCCAAGGTAGTCCCCGTTCCAGCAGCCAGCCACCAGGCGTCATGGTCTGACCAGCCCAATCCCGCGATCTGCGCGCGCGCCTGCTGCATGATCAGTGCGCAGCCCTGCGCACCGGCCAGCCCGCCGCCCCCTTCGGGGATGCAGTGCCAGCCTGGATAGCGTGCTTGCCAAGGTTCCCAGAAACCGGGTTCGTTGCGTGCACGGTAGCCGCCGTAGCCTAGCCAATGCAGTTCCATGCCCAGCGCCTGCAGGTCACGCACGGTTGGCGTGTCCTGGGCATGGCCGCGTAACAGGCCGACGGTGGCGAAGCCGAAACGCTTGCCGGCAGCGGCCAAGGCGTGCAGGTGGTTGGAATGGTTGCCGCCGAGGCTGATCAGGCCCGGGGCATTGCTGGCGCCGGCCTGTTGAAGGTGGTGGCGTAGTTTGAACCACTTGTTGCCGCTGATCAGCGGGTCGATCAGGTCCAGGCGCAGAATGGCGGCCTGGACCTGGGCTTGATTCAGCCAGGGTAAGTCCAGAAATTGCAGCGGGGCTTGGGGAAGGTCGAATACATGCATGGATCGCAGTCTACAGGGAAAGCCCGGAAGCGCTTGCAGGAGCGGGTTCGCTCGCGAACACCGACAAAGGCGGTGCCATCCACCGCGTCGCCTATTTCGCGGGCATGCCCGCTCCCACACGTGCAGGTGTCGGGTTCACGCAGTCCCAACGACCTCAGAGCTCAGCCGCCAACCGCGAGCCTTGGTTGATCGCTCGCTTGGCATCCAGCTCGGCCGCCACATCCGCGCCACCAATCAGGTGCACCGACTGCCCCGCCGCCTCCAGCCCTTCCTGCAGCTCGCGCAGCGGATCTTGCCCGGCACAGATCACCACATTGTCCACCGCCAGCACCTGCGCCTCGCCGCCGTCCACACGAATGTGCAGGCCGGCATCGTCGATAGCCAGATACTCGACGCTGTTGAGCATCTGCACCCCTTTGTTTTTCAACCCGGTGCGGTGAATCCAGCCGGTCGTCTTGCCGAGCCCGTCACCCACCTTGGATTTCTTGCGCTGCAGCAGGTACACCTGCCGTGCCGGGGCGTGCGGCTCGGCCTTGATCCCGGCCACACCACCTCGCGCCTGAAGCTGGGTGTCGATGCCCCACTCTTTCCAGAATGCCCCTCGGTCCTGACTGGTGGCCACGCCCTGATGCACCAGGTACTCGGACACATCGAAGCCGATACCTCCCGCGCCAATCACGGCCACCGACTTGCCCACCGGCTTGCGCTCGAGCAGCACGTCCAGGTAGCTGAGCACCTTGGCATGCTCCACGCCCGCAATCGCCGGGGTACGCGGGGCGATGCCGGTAGCCAGGATGATTTCATCAAAGCCGCCGCCCACCAGTGCCTGCACATCCACGCGGGTATTCAGGCGCAGGTCGACGCCCGTGCTTTTGACCTTGTTGCGGAAGTAACGCAGCGTTTCAAAGAATTCTTCCTTGCCCGGCACCCGCTTGGCGACGTTGAACTGGCCACCAATCTCACTGGCGGCGTCAAACAGGGTCACCGCGTGGCCCCGCTCGGCCGCCACGGTGGCCGCCGCCAGGCCAGCCGGGCCGGCGCCTACTACGGCAATGCGCTTCACCGCACGTACAGGCAGGTAGTTGAGTTCGGTCTCGTGGCAGGCACGCGGGTTGACCAGGCAACTGGTCAGTTTGCCGCCGAAGGTGTGGTCCAGGCAGGCCTGGTTGCAGCCGATGCAGGTGTTGATTTCATCCGCGCGACCGGCAGCGGCCTTGTTGACGAAGTCTGGGTCGGCGAGAAACGGTCGGGCCATCGAGACCATGTCCGCATCGCCCTCGGCCAGCACCGCCTCGGCCACTTCCGGGGTGTTGATGCGGTTGGTGGTGATCAGCGGAATGCTCACCACGCCCCGCAACTTGGCGGTGACTTTGCTGAAGGCCGCACGCGGCACTTTGGTGGCGATGGTCGGAATACGCGCCTCGTGCCAACCGATTCCGGTGTTGATCAAGGTAGCGCCGGCCTGCTCGATGGCCTTGGCCAGCAGCTCGATTTCGTCCCAGGTGCTGCCACCCTCGACCAGGTCGAGCATCGACAGGCGGAAGATGATGATGAAGTTCGGCCCTACCGCGCCACGCACCCGGCTGACGATTTCCACTGCCAGGCGCATGCGGTTTTCATAACTGCCGCCCCAGCGGTCGGTGCGGTGGTTGGTGTGGGCGGCCAGGAACTGGTTGATGAAGTAGCCTTCCGAACCCATGATCTCGACACCGTCGTAACCGGCACGCTGGGCCAGCACGGCACAATTGACGAAGTCGGCAATCTGCTTCTCGATACCCGCCTCGTCCAGCGCCTTGGGCTTGAACGGGTTGATCGGCGCCTGGATCGCGCTAGGAGCCACCTGTCGTGGGCTGTAGGCGTAGCGCCCGGCATGCAGGATCTGCAGGCAGATCTTGCCACCGGCAGCGTGCACCGCCTCGGTGACGATGCGGTGCTTGTCGGCCTCTTCCTCGGTGCTGAGCTTTGCCGCACCGGAATACACCCCGCCTTCATCATTGGGCGCAATGCCGCCAGTGACCATCAGGCCAACGCCACCGCGCGCGCGCTCGGCAAAGTATGCAGCCATGCGCTCGAAGCCGCCGGGGCGCTCTTCGAGGCCGGTGTGCATCGAGCCCATCAGGGTGCGGTTGCGCAAGGTGGTAAAGCCCAGGTCCAGCGGGGCAAGCAGGTGCGGGTAGCGGTCGGCGGCCATGGAAAGGTCCCCTGATGGCGTGATCACGAAATGCGGGCACCTCACTGGGTGGCGGGCCCCGTCGTTTGTCTGCCTGCGACATTAAACAGCCGTTTGAATTGCCTCAATGATCAAAAATGACAAGTTAATGATCATTATGAACAGCAAAGTCAGCACCTGTCGGGAAGGCTCCAGATCTTCAGCGCTATAAGGTTCGCCTGGCTTGATCGCCAAACAGTCTCCCCGCGCATTTGCCAGACAACGCGGCTCTGCCAGACTCTTCAAGCACGTTTGATCATCCACCCATGGAACGCGGCGCCTATCAGTGCGCCCGGAGGGTTCGCTCATGCTGACAAAAGGATGGGACACCATCAGCATCGTTCGCCAGGACAGCGTGAACAGTGACCTGGCAGCCAGCTGGAACAGCCTCGACCACGAATTTTCCTATACCTCGGATGAAGGCTACGCCTGCCACGGGGTGTTCGACTGCTGGTCGGTCGTCAACGGTGGCGGCGGTCGCTTGCTGCGCCTGCGCATGCCTATACGCTCAGGCTTTTTCGAGGCCAGTGGCACCAGCCGCTCGCTGGCCGGCGCGGTTGCCATCATCGAGGTCACCCTGTCGCTGTTGCCACAAGGCGACGGCCAGATGCAGTTGAAGTCGGCCTTCCTGCGCAAGGCCGGAGCCACTCAACCCCTGCAGGACAACGAAGGTGGCTGGCTACGCGGCATCACCCTGCAAGACCCCGACGGCTCGCTAGGCCCTTTCGCCACCGTGGTGCTGGACTGTATCTGCAACTACCTGGTCGAGCATCCCCTACAGTTCACCCACACCTTCGCGACCATCAACTTCAGCAAAGCCACCGCCCCGGAATGGGCCAGACCACGCAAATGCACCTATGCCTACCTCGATTCGGGCTTCCTGGCGATCATGGCCGTATGTACCGAGCGCGACATCAGTGAGCTGCCACTGGATATCGATGTGTCAGGCATCAGCCAGGGTGGGCAGTCGAGCTACGTGCTGTCTCCACGCCTGGTACTGGAGCACCTGGTACTGCCCGGGCTGCTTCAGCTTTACCAGGGCGCCACGGCGCAGGACTATCGTGTCGACAATACGCAAATGGTCAACATACCGACCTTGCGTATGAAGGCCATCAAATCAGGGGCGATCTGGTACACCCCCGTTGTCTTCGCCGGCTGCAACCCTGCACGAATGCTCGGTGACTTCATCACCGTCGACTATCAGGGCGACTGCGACCTGCACGCAGGCATCGACATGAAGTGGAACGGCTGGCTGAGGATGAAGCTGGTGCTCGATGGCAACACCATCACCTTCGTCAAGCAGTCGTCCGACTTCAGAAAGGAAGTGCATATTCCCTGGTACCTGGCCTGGCTCTCGCCCATCGTCAGCCTGATCACCCACATCGTCACTGCTGTGATCTCCGATGACCTGATCAGCGCCATCGCCGCGCGTGGCGGCTCGGTCAAGGCCGACACCATCGATTGCGTGTCCTGGAGCAACGACACGCATACCGCTTCGTCGAGCTACCTCGCCGAGGCCCTTGTCATCAACTACGTGTGACCCCACCAACACAAGGAGCCGTATCATGAGCAATGAAAGCAAGGTCATGCTGGCCGGGTTTGCCCAGCCCATCTCGCTACGCCTCGATCACCTCAATGAAACCGCGCGCCAGACCCTGCGCGAATCGCCGCTGTACCGCAACGCGGCGCTTGTACACAGTTCCGAAGACACCTTGCGCGCCGCGCAGCTACTGACCAATGCCGGAACGCTGGCCAGTACGGTCACGACCAATGGCTGGGATACCGTGAGCATCTGCCGGGTCTCTGCGCTCAACCAGCGCATCGCCCTGGAAAAAACCTACCCCGCCAACATCGACGCAGGGGTCGACAGCTTCTCGCTCAAGGCAGACTTCGACGCCTGGTCGATTACCACCGGCGGCGACGGACGCAACGTCAAGGTACGCATCCCCTTCGGCTCAGGGACATACAAAGGCCTCAACGGCAAAACCTACCAGGTCCAGGGGATGTCTGCGGATGTCTACGTCAAGCTCAGCTACTTCCCGGCGCCCAATCCAATATCGGCTTCAGACGGCACGTATGAACTGCAAGTCAACACCCAGGCAACGGACCCGGATGACCCGATCGCTGCGGTGATTGCCCTGAGGGACCCGAACAACGTCTTGAGCGGCATTGACCAGAGCGTGATGCGCGGCGTACTCGAAGACTGGCTGAACCAGCCCGAGAACCTGAAGAAGTTCGACACCCTGTTCAGTACCGTACTGATCAACAACATGGGCAAGGAAAGCGAGGAATTCAAATGGCTGCGGGCCACCTCCATGAGCTATGCCTATACCGACAAGAACAGTGAGGAAAGCAGCATCTTCGGGGTGCTGGCCATGACCAACGAGCGTGACTCCACGGGGTTGCCGAACCAGTTGCCTGCCGTGATGCTGGCTGCGGACAACAATGCCAACTTCCTCATCAGCCGGGAGATCTTCGTCAAGTACCAGTTGCTGGCGGCATTGCCGTTCATCTTCGAGGGTACCACCGAGGCCAACTTCACCCTGGATGCGGCGGGCACATCCATCACTGCCAACGACCTGAAGCTCGACAGCGTCAAGTTTGGGGCCATCACCTATCATCCCGTGGCCGAAAAGTTCGATATCAACTTCGACGAGTCCTATATCCGTACCGAATGCAAGGTACGCACCGACATCTCACCTGGTATCGTGGCCTATACCCGCATCGTCACCAAGCAGACGCTACAACTGGGCGTCAACGACAAGGGCGAACAGGTGATGGTATATGCCATGGTCGGAGACCCGGATGTCCAAAACACGACAGACATCGCCACCTGGGTGGTCGTCACCGAAGCCATCCTAGGCGCGATTGCCGCCGTGGCCACTGCGGTGGCTGGTGGTGTGGGCGGCAAGGTGATGGCGTTGATCGTCGGCATCATCGCAGCGTTGGTGGTGGCCATTGTCAGCATCGTCATCCACGTGATCATCGAGCGCGTGGTGGCGGGTGGGGTAACCAACAACATTCCGTCCATAGCGCCCATGGTCAAAGTGGCGGCGAACCAGGTCAAATGGCCCTTCAGTGAACCGGATGCCTTTGTCCTGACCGACATCACCTACTCCGGTGCGCTGATATTCGGCGGCTCGCTCAAGTTGCTCGAGAAGTTCTGCATCCAGGACAAACGCCTCGCCCTCGCGACGCTGGCCGCCTGACCTTGCCTACACAACCCCGGGCCTCAATGCCCGGGGTTCGTTGCACGCCCATCGCCATTCCTTTGGTATGATCAAAAGTCGATTGTGCATGGTTCAATGCAGTGCGCTACTCAAACCGATCAAAAGGCGCGAGATTGCGGCTTCATCGCTCCGCATGGCCACTCCACTTTTAGCGAATACCCACGCTTGATGCGAAAACTCCTGGCAAGCGCCCTGGCGCTGGTGATGATCGCCGCCGTCTGCGGCTACGGTTTCTGGACCCAACAGCGCCCGGAAGGCCACTACCTGTCCGACCTGCGCATCGAACTGGCGCTTAACCATGGCGTACCGGGCGAGCACGGCAACTTGCTCGGTGTCGAACCGCTGCTGTTCCCAGGCGACTATCAGAACTTGCAACGCTTGCACCGCAAGCTCGCCGCTTATCTGGAGCAAGCCCGTGCCCAGGGGCTTGTGGGGCCGCGCACCGTGGTGGTGCTGCCGGAGCATATCGGTACCTGGCTGTGGGCGCGCGGTGAGAAGAACGAGCTGTACCAGGTCAGCCACAGCCGCGAGGCCCTGCAATGGCTGGAACTGAGCAACCCGCTTCGCTACGGCCTCGCGGTTCTTGGCGCTGAGGGCGACGACTGGCGTGCCGATGCGCACTTGCGCATGAAGGCCGAGCAAATGGCCACAGACTACCAGCAACTGTTTGGCGGCCTGGCAAAGGAATTTGGCGTCACCCTGGTGGCCGGCTCGATCGTGCTGCCCGAACCCTATGTGAAACAGGGCGTGCTGCATGCCGGCCGTGGCCCACTGTTCAACAGCAGTGTGGTGTTTGCCGGCGATGGCTCGCTGCTGGGCGAGCCGCAGCGTCAGCAATATCCCGACAGTGAAATGCGCCGCTACGTCCACGGCGGCCGCCAGCACTCGCTGCAGGTCGTGCAGACCCCGGCCGGGCGCCTGGGGGTGCTGGTAGGCAGCGACAGCTGGTACCCGGACAACCACCGACAACTGACTGAACAAGCCGTACAACTGGTCGCCAACCCGGCGTTTCTCAGTGGCAAGGGCAGCTGGCAAGCACCCTGGCGGGGAAATCGCCACCAGGATGCCAGCGCCGGGCTGGCCTTGCAGCGCGGCGAAGTCAGTGAACAGGCGGCCTGGCAACGCCTGACCGAAGTGGCCGGAGCCGGCATCAGCAGCATGAGCGTGTTCATGCGCGGGCAGTTCTGGGAACAGGGCAGCGATGGCCAGGGCTTTGCTCACCAGTCGGGAGCGTTGCTCGCCGCCCCACCCAGCCCGGGTGCTCGCCTGCTGAATGTGTGGCTGTAAGCCCATGGCCCGCCCCCGCGTGCGCCTGGGCGAGCTGTCGGTTGGTTTTGTCCAGCCTTTGAGCGAAGCCCTGCGCGAACTGGGCCACGACCCTGAACCTTTGCTGCGCCGCTACGGCCTGGATGCTACACGCCTGAGCGAGGCCGGCGCACGCCTGTCCATCCCCCGCTACATGCACCTGGGCCACGCCGCTATCGAAATGAGCGGTGAGGCCGCTTTAGGTCTGCGCATAGGGCGCCTGAGCCGGTTGGCACATACAGGTCTGGCCGGGGTCACTGCGGCCCAGGCCCCCACTCTCGGCGAGGCCGCGCGCACCCTGCTGCGTTTCGAGCCGCTTTACGCGGCCAACTACCGTGGCCATTCCAGCTTTCAGGAAGATGACCAGGGCGCCTGGCTGCGTTTCTACTCCATCAGCCCATATAACGACTACAACCGCTTTGTGGTCGACTCACTGCTGGCCGGGTGGCTGGCCCAATTGGCCGACCTTGCCGGCACCCCGGTGCAGGCCGAACGCCTGGACATCGAGTTTGCCGCGCCCTCCTATGCCGCGCGCTATCAACCACTCTGCAGCACACCTGTGCAGTTCGCCGCGGACGGCAATCAGCTGCGCCTGAGCCGCGCCACCTTGCAACTGGCCAACCCCGGGCATTGCCCGAGTACCTGGCAGCACCTGTTGCAGCTGTGCGAAGCAGAGTTGCTGCAGCGCACGCGGGTGCGCAGCCTGGGTGAGCGCATTACTCACCTGCTGGGCCCGCTGCTCAATGGCGGCCGTGAACCGGACCTGGAGGAAGTGGCGCTGCACTTGCAGCTGCCAAGCTGGACCTTGCGCCGCAAGCTCGCCGAGGAAGGCACGCGCTTTCGCGACCTGCTCAACGAAACCCGGCGCGACCTGGCCGAGACCTACATCCGTGACACGGCGCTGGCCTTTGGCGAGATTGCCTATCTGTTGGGGTTTGCTTCGGCCGAGGCCTTCCAGCGCGCATTCAAGCGCTGGACGGGCCTCACGCCGGGGGAGTTCCGCCGCAGCCAGCGGCAGCCGGGCTAGAGTTCGGTGGCGTCGTCGGCCGGTTCCGGGGTGTCCAGTTCGTAAGCCTGGGTTTCGAGTAGTTCTTCCTGGTATTCATCCATTGCCCTGCGTCCTCTTTGCTCATTATGCCTTTGTAGGTATCGCCTTCAGCCTAAGCAGGTGGGATGAAGGGATGATGACAAGCTTATGAGAGGTAAACGTAGCAGGTGTTCAGGAGGTTATCGCGGGGCGTCTGTAACAGAGAATGTTTACAGCCTGAACCGGCCCTTTCGCGGGCTGCCGGCAAAAGGGCCGGTTCAGGCGACCAATCAAAGGGAGGGGGCTGCGACCTCCGCCGACTGGGCATCCTGCTGCACCTGAATCGGCGCAGCCTCCACCGGTGGAGCCACCGGTTGTGAACCCTGGCTGTCATCCACCACCGGAGCCACCACTGCCTCAGTGGTCGGGGCAACGGCCGCTGGCGCAGTCTCAGCCACAGGCGCAGGAGCCGGCGCCACCGGGTTCGCCGCAGCCTGCTCCGGCAGCCCCAGGTCCACCGCCGGCTTTTCCACCTTGGGCGCCTCGACCTTGGCCTTTTCGACCTTCTTCGGCTTGGGCAGGTAACTCTCCACCAAGGCAAAATAGCGGTCATAGAACTGCGCCGCGGTCACCGTCTCGCTAGCTACCTTGACCATCGAGTCGTCACTGGAGCCGATCGGCATCGACACCGAACCCAGCACTCCCACGCCCAGGCTGGCGGAGGTGTTGGACTTTTTCAGCGCATAGCGGTCCTGCAGGGCGTTGGCGAACATGGTCGAGTGCTGGTCGTCGCTCACGTCCGGTGCACAGGTGACATTGAAGCTGATCTGCAGGTGGTTCTCGCTGTTTTGCTGAAAGCTCTTGTTACCTACCACCTGGTTGGCGCCGCTGCTGGTGATGATGTATCCCTGGCTGAGCAAAGCACGCCGGGCGGCCTCGCAAGAGCCGGCATCGCTCACCGGAAAGCTGCGCGAGAAGGTGCCCGAGTCATCGAAGTTCTCGTGCTCATAGACGGCCGCTTTTTTCGAGGAACAACCGGTCACGCCCGCCAGCACCAGGGCCAGCCCGAGCGCACCAAAGACGGAAGATCTGGTCATTGCGAATTCCGGGTATGTGAGGGAAGTGCCTATTGTGCAACACAGCAGGCAGGCACAGGAACCACTGGTCGGTGAAGAATCTGTAAGCTTGGTGTAGAACCGGGTAAAGGCCGGCATTTGCCAGCACCAACGAAAAAAGCGACCCGAAGGTCGCTTTAACGCTGCTTCAAGGCGTTCATGGGGCCTTGAAGCGAAGATGGCGCAGCGGACGGGACTCGAACCCGCGACCCCCGGCGTGACAGGCCGGTATTCTAACCGACTGAACTACCGCTGCGTATCATTCAGGCTTTCGCCCGATTGAAAACTGGGTCTACCCTTTCCGGCGCAATGGCCTCAGGGCAGGCACAAAAAAAGCGATAACGTGATCGCTTCTCTTGTGTTTGCTTCAAGGCGTTCTAGGGACCTTGAAACGAAGATGGCGCAGCGGACGGGACTCGAACCCGCGACCCCCGGCGTGACAGGCCGGTATTCTAACCGACTGAACTACCGCTGCGTATCGTTCAGGCTTGCGCCCGATTGAAACTGGGATCAGCCCAAGGCGTTTGCCTTGTGGCCTCAGACCGGTGCAAGGCACCCATCTGTTACTGAAAAATGGCGCAGCGGACGGGACTCGAACCCGCGACCCCCGGCGTGACAGGCCGGTATTCTAACCGACTGAACTACCGCTGCGCAGTGCGTTCCTCTCTGGCTATCGGCTTCTTGCGAATCCGATGTTCCAGGAACATCTCAGGAAGTGGTGGGTGATGACGGGATCGAACCGCCGACCCTCTGCTTGTAAGGCAGATGCTCTCCCGGCTGAGCTAATCACCCTCGCGATGTTGCTTGTTGCGTTTGCTTCGCTGAGGCCGCGAAATTTACGCAGGTGGCGAAGCTAAGTCAATAGCCCCATTGAATTTTTTTCAAAAAGGCAACGTGATGTGATTGCCTGTGCCGACCTCTTCGCGGGTAAACCCGCCCCTACGACGGTTAATGTCCGACTGTAGGAGCGGGTTTACCCGCGAAGAGACAGACGCAGATTAAACAAGGTACTCAGCTATAGATCATCTTGCGGGTCATGCCGCCATCGACCACAAACTCCTGGCCGGTGACAAATGCCGCCTGGCGTGACAGCAACCAGGCAACCATGGCCGCTACATCTTCCACGGTCCCCACCCTGCCCGTTGGGTGCTGGGCATGGTCAGCTTCACTCAACGGCTCGGCACGGCGCTGCGACGGATCACGGGCATCGATCCAGCCCGGGCTCACCGCATTGACACGAATCTCCGGGCCCAGGCTCATGGCCAGGGCATGGGTCAAAGCCACCAGGCCGCCCTTGCTTGCCGCATAAGCCTCGGTGTCCGGTTCGGACTGCCGAGCACGGGTAGAGGTCAGGTTGACGATCGCCCCATTGTGCGCACGCAGGTACGGCGCACAATGCTTGGCCAGCAGCATGGGGCCGCTGAGGTTGACCGCCAGCACCCGATTCCACTGGGCCAGGCTCAGGCTTTCCAGCGTCTGGTTGTGCGGGTTGGCAATGGCCGCATTGCACACCAGCGCGTCCAGCCGGCCGAACTGCCCGAGCACTTCGGACACTCCGGCACTGACCTGGGCCTCGTCGGCAACGTCCATGGTGATGAACCAGGCGTTGTCGCCCAACGCCTTGGCAACCTTGGTACCACGCTGGCGGTCCAGATCACTCAGCACCACTTGCCAGCCTTCGCAGATCAGCCATGCGGCAATGCCCAGACCGATGCCGCGGGCGGCACCTGTGACCAAGGCTACCCGGCCATTGTGGCCCGGGGTGCTGCCGCTGATTTCGATCACAATGCTGCCAGCCCGCGCGCCAGGTCAGCCTGCAGGTCGGCCACGTCTTCCAGGCCCACGGCAACGCGGATCAGGCTGTCGCGGATACCCGCCGCTTCACGCTCCTGCGGCGACAGACGACCGTGTGAGGTGGTCGCCGGATGAGCGATGGTGGTTTTGCTGTCACCCAGATTGGTCGTGATGGAAATCACTCGGGTAGCGTCGATGAAACGCCACGCGCCCTCTTTGCCACCCTTGACCTCAAAGCTGACCACTGCACCAAAACCGCTCATCTGGCGCTTGGCCAGTTCGTGCTGCGGGTGGCTGGGCAGGCCGGCGTAATGCACCTTCTCCACGCCGTCCTGCTGCTCCAGCCATTCGGCCAGGGCCTGAGCGCTTTCGCAGTGTGCACGCATACGCAGGCGCAGCGTTTCCAAGCCCTTGGTGAAGATCCAGGCGTTGAACGGGCTGAGGGTTGGACCTGCGGTACGCAGGAAACCGACCACTTCCTTCATTTGCTCGGTACGGCCGGCAACCACACCGCCCATGCAGCGGCCCTGGCCGTCGATGAACTTGGTGGCCGAGTGGAACACAATGTCGGCACCCAGCTTCAGCGGCTGCTGCAACGCCGGGGTACTGAAACAGTTGTCCACCACCAGCATGGCACCATGTGCATGGGCGATTTCGCTGAGCGCAGTGATATCGACCAACTCGGCCAGCGGATTGGAGGGCGATTCGACGATCAGCAGTTTGGTGTTGGCCTTGATGGCCTTTTCCCAGCCGGTGAGGTCGACCAGTGGCACGTAGTCCACTTGTACGCCAAAGCGTTTGAAGTACTTCTCGAACAGGCTGATGGTGGAGCCGAATACGCTCTGCGACACCAGCACATGGTCACCGGCGCTGCACAGCGACATGACCACGGCCAGGAGCGCCGCCATGCCGGTGGACGTACCCACGGCCTGCTCGGCCCCTTCCATGGCCGCCAGGCGCTCCTCGAAGGCACGCACCGACGGGTTGGTGTAGCGCGAGTAGACGTTGCCCGGTGTTTCACCGGCAAAACGCGCAGCAGCATCGGCTGCCGTGCGGAACACATAGCTGGAGGTCAGGAACAGCGCTTCGCTGTGCTCGCCTTCCGGGGTACGGTTCTGACCAGCGCGCACCGCCAGGGTGTCGAAACCGACACCCTCGAGGTCACTGTCCAGTCGCCCGGCATCCCATTGATCCGTCATGCCGTCGCTCCCAAAATCAGTTGTTGTAAAGGTCGATGATCGCGCTGACGGCCTGGTTCTTGACCTTGGCCAAGTCGTTACGGGCCTGCTCGATGCGGTCGAGGTAGGCTTCGTCGATATCGCCAGTGACGTACTCACCGTTGAACACCGCGCAATCGAACTGCTCGATCTTGATCTTGCCGCCGCCGACCGAGTCGATCAGGTCTGGCAGGTCCTGATAGACCAGCCAATCGGCGCCGATCAACTCACCCACCTGTTCGGTGGTGCGGTTGTGGGCGATCAGTTCGTGAACACTCGGCATGTCGATGCCGTAGACGTTGGGGTAGCGTACTGCAGGAGCCGCGGAGCAGAAGTAGACATTCTTGGCGCCGGCTTCGCGGGCCATCTGGATGATCTGCTTGCAGGTGGTGCCGCGCACGATCGAGTCGTCCACCAGCATCACATTCTTACCGCGGAACTCCAGCTCGATAGCGTTGAGCTTCTGACGCACCGACTTCTTGCGCGCAGCCTGGCCGGGCATGATGAAGGTACGGCCGATGTAACGGTTCTTGACGAAACCTTCGCGGAACTTGACGCCCAGCCGGTTGGCCAGTTCCAGCGCGGCAGTACGGCTGGTATCCGGGATCGGGATGACCACGTCGATATCATGATCGGGGCGCTCGCGCATGATCTTGTCGGCCAGCTTTTCACCCATGCGCAGACGCGCCTTGTACACCGAGACCCCATCGATGATCGAGTCCGGGCGAGCCAGGTAGACGTGCTCGAAGATGCACGGCTGCAACTTTGGCGCTTCGGCGCACTGCTTGGTGAACAGCTGGCCTTCTTCGGTGATGTACACCGCTTCGCCCGGTGCCAGGTCGCGGATCAGGGTGAAGCCGAGCACGTCCAGGGCAACGCTTTCCGAGGCGATCATGTATTCCACGCCTTCGTCGGTGTGACGCTGGCCGAACACCACCGGGCGAATGCCATGGGGGTCGCGGAAACCGACGATGCCGTAGCCGGTGATCATGGCCACCACGGCGTAACCGCCAACGCAGCGGCTGTGCACATGGGAGACCGCAGCGAACACGTCTTCTTCGGTCGGCTGCAGCTTGCCGCGCACCGCCAGCTCATGGGCGAACACGTTCAGCAGCACTTCCGAGTCGGAGTTGGTGTTGACGTGACGCAGGTCGGACTCGTAGATCTCCTTGGCCAACTGCTCGACGTTGGTCAGGTTGCCGTTGTGAGCCAGGGTGATGCCGTAAGGCGAGTTGACGTAGAACGGCTGGGCCTCGGCCGAGGTCGAGCTGCCCGCAGTCGGGTAGCGCACGTGGCCAATGCCGATGTTGCCTACCAGGCGCTGCATGTGGCGCTGCTGGAACACGTCGCGCACCAGGCCATTATCCTTGCGCAGGAACAACCGGCCGTCATGGCTGGTCACGATACCGGCAGCGTCCTGGCCGCGGTGCTGGAGGACCGTAAGCGCGTCATACAGCGCCTGATTGACGTTCGACTTACCGACGATACCGACGATGCCACACATGCGACGCAACCCCTACTTTGATGAAACTTGAGTGAATAGTGCTCAGGGCTTGGACGGCCCGAGCAACTGTTCCTTGAACGGAAGATCAGCCGGAGTGCTGATCAGGCCACTGGGCGTCCATTGGTCGGTGAAACCCAGAATCAGGTTTTTCGACCAGTCGGCGACCAAGAGAAACTGTGGTATCAGGCGTGATTCCTGCCACCAGGTATCTTGTTGAACCGGCCCCAGGCTGATCAGGCCTATGGCCACCACTACCAGCAAGGCCCCGCGCGCTGCGCCGAAGGCCATGCCCAGGAAACGATCGGTGCCGGACAGCCCGGTCACGCGGATCAGCTCACCGACAAGGAAGTTGACCATGGCCCCCACCAGCAAGGTGGCGACGAAAAGAATGGCGCAGCCAGCGATGACGCGCATCGATGGCGTCTGGATATAGCTCTCAAGATACACCGAGAGCGAACCGCCGAACATCCAGGCAACCGCACCGGCAATGATCCAGATGAGCAAGGACAAGGCCTCCTTGACGAAGCCGCGCTTGAGACTGATCAATGTGGAGACGGCGATGATCGCGATGATCGCCCAATCAACCAAGGTAAATGCCACGGTGCTGCCTGCAGACGTTTGAGGCGGCGCATTTTACCAGAGCGGCGGGCCGGGAGTAAGCGGAATGTCAGCTGGATTGGTGTTGGGCGATTCGCAGCCAAGACCGCTCCCACAGGTTCTGTGTGCGCCTTGCAGCGACGCGGTACCTGAAAGAGCGGGCCCACTCGCAAATGGGCGGCATCGCCGCCCCGGGGAATCAGCTGCGCTCGGGCTGGAAGCGCACCACAAAGCCCTTGAGGCTGTTCTGACGGTTGACCGCGTCGCGCACGCGCTCGGCCTCGGCGCGCTCGATCAACGGCCCCACGTACACACGGTTCATGCCACCCGCTGTACGGATATAGGCGTTATAACCTTGGCTACGCAAGGTTTGCTGCAGCTTTTCGGCACCGGCGCGGTTGGACAGACTGGCCAGCTGGATCGACCAACTGACTGGCAGGCCATTGACGTCGATCTTCGATGGTGCGGCAGGCGCTGGTGTTGCAGCAGCTTTGGCCTCTACCTTGGGCGCGGGCGCGGGCGCCTGCGGCTTGGGCGGCTGAACCTGCGCCTGGGTCTGCGGCGACGGGGTAATTGGCTGGCTCGGTGTACTGGCCGGGGCAGTCGACTCGTCGATCACCACGGGCGCCTGCTGCGGCGCCTCCGGAATAACCTGCGGCTCCGGTACGGCAACCGGCTCCACCTTCACTTCCGGCAGGCTGGGCATGGCCGGTGCCTGCGGGGCTTCGACGTGCACCTGGCGCATCTCGTCCTCGCGGGTAAACAGCATCGGCAGGAAGATAACCGCCAGCGCCACCAGCACCAGCGCACCCACCATGCGCTGTTTCATCCCTTTATCCAGCACAGCCATCTATTCCACCCTCCTGGGCGTGCCGCTCCAGCCATTCCAGCGCCTGGGCGACACAGAAAAACGAACCGAACAGCAGGATCTGATCATCCGCCGTCGCCTGCGCACATTGCCCTTCAAGGGCTGCGTCGACGCTGGCATAAGACTTCACCGCGGCACCGAGGTTCGCCAAGGACGTGACCAGCTCTGCGGCCGGGCGACTGCGCGGGGTATCCAGCGGCGCCACCGCCCAGTCGTCGATGAGGCCCTGCAGCGGCGCGATAACGCCCTCCAGATCCTTGTCGGCGAGCAGGCCAAATACCGCGAGGCGACGCCCCTTCAGCGGCCGGGCCGCCAGGCGCCTGGCCAGGTACTGCGCCGCATGCGGGTTATGCCCGACATCCAGCAGCAACGCTACCGGCTTGCCCTGCCAGTTCAAATTACGGAGGTCGAGACGCCCAGTGATACGGGTATCCAGCAGCGCCTGGCGAACCTGCGCCGGATCCCACGGCAGCCCCATCAGCAGGTAAGCCTGCAGGGCCAGCGTGGCGTTTTCCATGGGCAGGTCAAGCAAAGGCAGGTCATGCAGCTCTACCTGCGCGCCATCAGCCGCAGTACCGCGCCAGCTCCAGCAGCCATCGGTGCTGGCCAGGTCGAATTCCCGACCGCGCAGGAACAGTGGCGCAGCCAGTTCGGCGGCCTTGTCCAGCAACGGCTTGGGCGGATCCAGGTCGCCGCACAAGGCCGGCTTGCCCGGGCGGAAGATGCCAGCCTTCTCGAAGGCCACCAGCTCGCGGGTATCCCCCAGGTAATCAACATGGTCGACACCGATGCTGGTCACCAGGGCGAAGTCGGCATCCACTACGTTCACGGTATCCAGGCGGCCACCAAGGCCCACCTCGAGCACCACGGCATCCAGCTGCGACTGGTAGAACAACCAGAACGCGGCCAACGTACCCATCTCGAAGTAGGTCAGGGAAATATCGCCCCGTGCCGCCTCGACGGCGGCGAAGGCTTCGCACAGGCGCTCATCGCTGGCCTCCTGGCCATCGATCATCACCCGCTCGTTGTAACGCAACAGGTGCGGCGAACTGTATACACCGACCTTGAGCCCCTGGGCACGCAGCAACGAAGCCACGAAGGCACAGGTCGAACCCTTGCCGTTGGTGCCGGTTACCGTCACCACGCGCGGCGCCAGCTTGCCCAGCGACAAGCGGGCAAGCACCTTCTGCGACCGCTCCAGGCCCATGTCGATGGCCGAGGGGTGCAATTGCTCGAGGTAGGCGAGCCATTCGCCCAGGGATCGTTGTTTCATCACGCGACGGCAGCCGCCTCACGCGCTTCTTCCGGGGTTTGCTGACCGGTCATCTGCGCCAGCAGGCGGGCCAGACGCGGGCGCAATTCGCCACGGGAGATGATCAGGTCGATGGCGCCGTGCTCCAGCAGGAACTCGCTGCGCTGGAAGCCTTCAGGCAGCTTCTCGCGTACGGTCTGCTCGATCACGCGTGGGCCGGCGAAGCCGATCAGGGCCTTTGGCTCACCGACGATGACGTCACCTAGCATCGCCAAGCTGGCGGAAACACCACCATACACCGGGTCGGTCAGGACCGAGATGAACGGGATGCCTTCTTCACGCAGGCGCGCCAGCACGGCCGAGGTCTTGGCCATCTGCATCAGCGAGATCAGCGCTTCCTGCATGCGCGCACCGCCCGAAGCGGAGAAGCAAACCATTGGGCAGCGGTTTTCCAGGGCATAGTTGGCCGCGCGTACGAAGCGCTCGCCGACGATGGCACCCATGGAGCCGCCCATGAACGAGAACTCGAAGGCGCTAACCACGATCGGCATGCCCATCAGGGTGCCGCTCATGGAGATCAGCGCGTCCTTTTCGCCGGTCTGCTTCTGCGCAGCGGTCAGGCGGTCCTTGTACTTCTTGCCATCACGGAACTTCAGGCGGTCGACCGGCTCCAGGTCAGCGCCCAGTTCAGCCCGGCCTTCAGCGTCAAGGAAAATGTCGATGCGCGCACGTGCGCCGATACGCATGTGGTGATTGCACTTGGTGCAGACATCCAGGGACTTTTCCAGCTCCGGACGATACAGCACGGCCTCGCAGGACGGGCACTTGTGCCACAGGCCCTCGGGCACCGAGCTCTTCTTCACCTCGGAACGCATGATCGAAGGGATCAGTTTGTCGACTAACCAGTTGCTCATGCTTTCTTTCTCCAGTATTGGCAGGCGGGGGGACAGCATCACCGTCCCTGCCCTGCCCTTGAGCTCAAAATCTTTTATGAAACGATGGTGGACCGGCCGCCGGGGCTTCCAGCGCGCCACTCCACCGCTAATGTATTTTCTTGCCGC
The DNA here is from genome assembly GCA_041879295.1 of Pseudomonas putida. Taxonomy (NCBI): domain Bacteria; kingdom Pseudomonadati; phylum Pseudomonadota; class Gammaproteobacteria; order Pseudomonadales; family Pseudomonadaceae; genus Pseudomonas; species Pseudomonas putida. Next base: position 4,092,115 of record CP047152.1, read on the forward strand.
CATTGGTACTGGCGGCGGCCCAGCAGGGCTGCGAAAGCTATGGACGATGGCGCGCAGCCAGCCGTCACATCTGCCATCAAGCCTGTTTCACCGCCTTCATGAAGGCCTCGATCTTCGCCGCATCCTTGATGCCCTTGGCCTGCTCGACGCCACCGCTGACATCCACCGCGTAAGGCTTTACCTGTGCAATGGCCTGGCCAACGTTATCGGCCGACAGCCCACCCGCGAGGATGATCGGCTTGCCAAGACGCGCCGGCACCAATGACCAGTCGAACGCCTCACCGGTTCCCCCGGGTACGCCCGGCACATAGGTGTCCAGCAAAATGCCGCGGGCACCCGCGTAAAGCCGGCAGGCGGCCTCAAGGTCGTCGCCGGGGCGCACACGCAGGGCCTTGATCCAGGGGCGGTGGTAACCTTCACAGTCCTGCGGGGTTTCATCGCCGTGAAACTGTAGCAGGTCCAGCGGAACCACTTCGAGGATCTCGTTCAGCTCGCAGCGCGAGGCATTGACGAACAACCCGACCGTGGTCACGAATGGCGGCAACTCGGCGATGATCGCCCGCGCCTGGCGCACGTCCACTGCCCGCGGGCTCTTGGCATAGAAGACGAAGCCGATGGCATCGGCACCCGCTTCGGCAGCGGCCAGTGCGTCTTCGATGCGGGTAATCCCGCAGATCTTGCTGCGAACATTGCTCATGGAACACGAACCCTGATTGTTGCGGCGAAAGGGCGGATGTTAGCAAATGGCTTTTCGCCCGTCAGTCTGCCAACGCCTCGTAACCACTCAAAAAGTGTGGGCCGATGTAACGCTTGGGCAACGCAAACGCTTCGGGGTACTCCACCTGCACCAGGTAAAGCCCGTATGGGTGGGCCGTTACCCCACCTTCGCGGCGGTTGCGCCCTTCCAGCACTTCGCGGGCCCAGGAAACCGGACGCTCGCCGGCGCCGATGGCCATCAGCACACCGGCAATGTTACGCACCATGTGGTGCAGGAAGGCGGTGGCACGCACGTCCAGCACGATCATCTGACCATGGCGGGTAACACGCAGGTGATAGATGTGCTTGATGGGTGATTTGGCCTGACACTGGCTGGCGCGGAAGGCGCTGAAGTCATGGGTACCGAGCAGGAACTGCGCGGCCTCGGCCATGCGATCGACGTCCAGCGGGCGGTGGTTCCAGGTCACTTCCTCGGCCAGGTGCGCCGGGCGAATCGGGTCGTTGTAGATCACGTAGCGGTAGCGCCGGGCGCAGGCCTTGAAGCGGGCATGAAAGTCGGCCGGCATTGGCCGCGACCAGACCACGCTGATGTCGTGCGGCAGGTTGAAGTTGGTGCCCATGGTCCAGGCGCGCTCGTCACGCACGGCACGGGTATCGAAGTGCACGACCTGCCCGCAGCCGTGAACGCCGGCGTCGGTACGCCCGGCGCAAATCACCGAAATCGGCTCGTTGGCGACCTTGGACAGCGCTTGCTCCAGGGCTTGCTGGACACTCGGCACGCCGCTGGCCTGGCGCTGCCAGCCGCGGTAGCGCGCACCTTTGTATTCCACGCCCAGGGCGATGCGGGAGTAGCCTTCGGCCGCGGATTCGGCGGTAGCGGTGTCGATGATGTCCAAGAGCATGAAACCTGTGGGGTGTACGGAATGGCGGGGATTATAACGACAACGGCAGCCTTGTAGGGCTGCCGGTGGATGCGCACTGCATTTGCGGGCCTCGTGGCGGGCGCGCCCGCCCCCACAGCTCACTCACAAGGTCGAAAATTCGTGGGGCCCCTGTAGGAGCGGGCAAGCCCGCGAAGAGGCCTGCCCTGCTTGCATCAAACCAGCCGGGAGAGCATGTCCTCGGCTTCCTGGCGCTGGCTGTCGTCGCCATCCTTGACCACTTCATCAAGGATGTCGCGCGCGCCCTGGCTATCGCCCATGTCAATGTAGGCACGGGCCAGGTCGAGCTTGGTGGCGACTTCGTCACTGCCGGAGAAGAAGTCGAAGTCCAGGTCGTCCAATGGCTCGGGCTCTGGCTGCGCAACCGCGTCTTCGCTGGTGAAGTGCGGCTCCAACGAAGGCGTTTCGAGGCTCTGCGACAGCTTGTCGAGCTCGGCGTTGACGTCGTCAAGCTCCGAGGCGAAGCTCTTGGCTGCCGGCGAATCGTCGTCCAGCGACAGGGACAAGTCGAAGTCCGACGGCAGGTCAAACTCGGAGACCGGGTCAAACTCAGGCTCGCTGTCGAAGGCAGCCAGTTCGGCGGCGACATCGACCGGACCTTGCTCCACCGTATCCGGAGTGGCTGGAGCCACAGGCTCACTGATGTCGAGGTCGAAATCAGACAGGTCCACGGCAGGCTGAGGCTCGGCTTGCGCCAGCATGGCTTCGAAATCAGCGTCGGCGTCGGCTTGCAGCTCGGCATCCACGGCAAACGGTGGTTCTTCTGGCTGAGCTTCTTCCTGTACGGGCTCATCCAGCACAGGTTCAGCGATTACCAGCTCGTCGGGTACGCCCCCCTGCGCCACCGGCTCATCCAGCACGGATGCGGCCAGCGGGTCTTCATCGGCCAGCTCGTCATCCAGGCTCAGGTCGAAGGCGCTGTCCAGATCCTGCCCATCCAGGCCGGATACATCGAGCGCTGGCACTTCATCGAAGGCATCCAGCTCTGCCTCAGGCTCTGCTTGCCCGACAGCCTCTGGCTCAGCCTCCACTTGCGGTTCGAACCCAGATACCTCGTCAGGCACCACATCAGCAACCACCGGCGCCTCGGGCTCATCGTGCAACAACTCTTGCACGTATTGCTCATCCATTTCGGCAGCCAGCGCCGCCGCACCCAGGCCGGCAGCAGCCAGGCCAAGCATGGCTGGATAACGCTCTTTCAGCCCGGCGACTTCGGCAACGTTCTGCTCGCTGGCCGGCAACTGGCGCTCCTGTTCGGCAAACGCGCTCTGGTCACCCTGACGGGCGTACACGTCCATCAGTTTAAGACGCAGGTCGTCACGCTCCGGTGCGGCGGCCACGGCGGGCTCCAGCAGGTCGGCGGCACGATTCAGGCGGCCTTCGGACAGGCATTGGTCGACTTGTGCCAGCAGTGCGGCGTGCGGGTCTGCTTGCGGTTCAGGCTCGAGCTCTGCCTCGGCGGCCGGTTCCGCCACTTTTTCCGCAGCGACGGCAGCAGCAGCCGAAGCGGCGACCACAGCCGGCGACAGGGTTACGCCAGGCTCCGTGGCTTCGACGCCGTCGAAGCTCTCGGTATCGCTGTCGAAACCTGTGCCCTGCTCTTCTTCCAGCGCCCGCGCCATGCGCAGGTGCTTCTCAGCTTCTTGCTGGGCTTTGCGCTTGCGCGCCAGCAGCCACAGCAGCAGTGCCAGCACCAGGATGCTGGAACCGGCAATTATCCCCAAAAGCCACGGGTTGCCCAGGACCGCGTCGAGCGCACCTTTCGGCTGGCTGGCGGGAACAGGCTGAGCGGCCGGCACAGGCTTGGGTGCGGTATCGGCAGCAGCAGGCGCCGGCTGGACCGCTGGCTGGTCCGGGGTAGCGGCAGCCGCTGTCGACGCGGCTGCGCCCTGGCCTTCCAGGCGTGCCAGCTGGCTGTTCTTCAACTCGATCAGGCGTTGCAGCTTGTCCAGCTGGCTCTGCAGGTCCGCCATGCGGCTTTTCAGTTCTTCGTTGTCGCGACGGCTGGTGTCCAGGCTTTCCTGGGCCATGGCCAGTTTGTCACTCAATGCCTTGGCCTGGCCGGCATCGGCCTGATTGCCCGGGCTGACCAGGCGCAGGTTGTCGCCCTGGGCGATACGCGACGGTGCAGCCTCGGCGGCGCCACGACGGGTGGCATCCAGCTGGCGGGCACGCGGGCCCAGGCGACGGCCTTCACGCCAGGCGGCATACTGCTCGGCCACCTCGCGGTTCGCCTCGCCCTGGGCGATACTCTGGATCTGCTGCTGATCGGGCAGGCGCAGTACCTGGCCAACCTTCAACTGGTTGATGTTGTTGCCGATGAAGGCGTCCGGGTTCAAAGCCTGGATAGCAATCATGGTTTGCTGGATCGAACCACCCTGGGTATTACGCGCGGCAATCTGCCACAAGGTGTCGCGACGCTGGGTGGTGTAGCTGCTGGCACCGGTCATGGCCGGTGTGACATTGCCCGCTGCAGGTTTCTCGCCCTGTGCCTTGGCCTGGTCGAGCAGCACGCTATAGTCACGCAGCAAGCGACCCTGCGGCCACATCACCTGCACCAGGAACTTGACCACCGGCCCTGGCAGCGGCTGACTTGACGTCACGCGCAGCACACTTTTGCCGTTTGGGTTGATCACCGGAGTGAAGGTCAGGTCTTCGAGGTAGGTCGGAAACGCCACCCCGGCCTTGCTGAACTCTTCCGGTGGCGCCAGGCTCGGCGCCACTTCGGTGGCTTTGAGGTCGCGCACGTCGAGCAATTCGATCTCGGCGTCCAGCGGCTGATTCTGTGCCGACTTCAGGGTCAGCTCCCCCAGGCCCAGCGCATTCGCCATGCCAGACGACAGCGCGGATGCTGCAGCCATGGCCAGAACCAGTTTGCGAATTCGAAGCATGACCTCTTCCCTTGTATGAATCGTCCCGAAACCTGCATGCGGAGCAGGACAAAAGTGCTCACCAGTATCTTTTACGGCATGTGTTTAATCAACAATTGCGCCACTTGCACGGCATTGAGCGCGGCGCCTTTGCGCACGTTGTCGGTGGTCAGCCAAAGGTTGAGTTGCTGGTCTTCATCAACACCGTGACGTACACGTCCAACATAGACCACGTCTTGGCCTACTGCGTCACCTACCGGGGTCGGATAATCATCGTTTTCCACCCGTTCCACGCTGTCAGCCGCGTCCAGAGCCTGGTTGACCGCTTCCAGATCGACCGGACGACGGCTCTGCACGGCCACACTGAAGCTATCGCCGAAAAACACCGGGACTTGAACACAGCTCACGGAAATCTTCAGATCAGGCAAGCCCAGCAGCACGCGCAGTTCACTGACCAGGCGGCGCTCCAGCGCGGTATGGCCCTGCTCATCGGCCGCACCGACCTGGGCCAGCAGGTTGAATGCCACCTGGCGGTCGAAGAAGCGCGGCTCCAGCGGGCGGGCATTGAGCAGTTCGGCGGTTTGCCGGGCCAGCTCGCTGACCGCTTCACGGCCTTGCGCAGATACCGCCAGCGCGGCCATCACCTGTACCCGCTCGATGTCGAGCAGGCCCTTGAGCGGCGCCAGCGCGACGGCCAGGGCTACTGCGGCCGAGCATGGGCTGACGATGCGCGCTGGCAACGACAGGCTGGCCAGGCGTTCGGCGTTGGCTTCCGGCACCAGGGCCAGGGCATCGTCCAGGCCGCCGGACAGATCGATCACCGTGCAGCCCGCCTGTAGCGCCTTACCGGCAAAGCTGCGGCTGACGGCGGCCCCGGTGGCGAAGAAGGCCAGCTTGACCTGGGCGAAGTCGAAGCTGTCGACTTCACGCACCTTCAGTTTCTTGCCAGCGAACATCACGCTGCTGCCCGCCGATTCCATGCTGGCCAGCAGATGCAAGGTAGCAACCGGGAATGCCAGCTCTTCGAGGATCTGTACCAAGGCTTCACCGACGCTGCCGGTGGCGCCGACGACGGCGATATCCAAAGGGTGTGTCATGGAAGGGATCCTTTTGCTGAAAACGGCGGGGGCGGCACTTTACTCGGATTGTAGGGTTTTGTCTGTGCTGGCCGCATCTTCGTCGGGCAAGGGTCCGCTATGAGGGGCGTGCGGGGGGGGCGTGAGGGATGCCGGGGATGATGGGGGATGACGGGGGGATGCCGGGGGGATGCCGGGGGGATGACGGGGGGATGACGGGGGATGACGTGGCATTTGCAGTGTTTGTGAGATCGAGCGCCGCCCGCGCGGCGCATCGCGAGCTGCGCTCGCTCCTACGTTTGTTTCGGGCCAGTCACGCCTGTTACAGGCGCGCGCGACCGCCTTGTTTGTACGACGTGTAATGTTTACACGACGTGATAATGCGCCATGCGCCAAGGCGTTCGCGCGCAAATGGCACAGGAATGATTGGCCAGAAACAAACGTAGGAGCGAGCGCAGCTCGCGATGCGCCGCGCGGGCGGCGCTCGATCTCGCACGCGCTGCAAACCTTACCCCCGGATACAAAAAACCCGCGCCGTTGCCAGCGCGGGTTTTTGGTCAAAACAGAACGATCAACGCTCCAGCAGAATCCGCAACATGCGGCGCAGCGGTTCGGCGGCGCCCCACAGCAGCTGGTCACCCACGGTGAACGCGCCCAGGTACTGCGAACCCATGTTCAGCTTGCGCAGGCGGCCAACCGGGATGTTCAGGGTGCCGGTGACCTTGGTCGGGCTCAGCTCCTGCATGCTGATTTCACGCTGGTTCGGCACCAGCTTCACCCAAGGGTTGTGCTGGCTGATCATGCCTTCGATGTCGGCGATCGGCACGTCCTTGTTCAGCTTGATGGTCAGCGCCTGGCTGTGGCAGCGCATGGCGCCGATGCGCACGCAGATGCCGTCGACCGGGATCGGGCTCTTGAAGCGGCCGAGGATCTTGTTGGTTTCGGCCTGGGCCTTCCACTCTTCGCGGCTCTGACCGTTCGGCAGTTCCTTGTCGATCCACGGGATCAGGCTGCCCGCCAGCGGCACGCCGAAGTTCTCGGTCGGGAACGCTTCACTGCGCATGGTCTCGGCAACCTTGCGGTCGATATCGAGGATGGCGCTGGCCGGGTTGGCCAGGTCATCGGCCACTGCCGCGTGGGTAGCGCCCATCTGCTTGATCAGCTCGCGCATGTTCTGCGCACCGGCACCCGAAGCCGCCTGGTAGGTCATGGCGCTCATCCACTCGACCAGACCGGCCTCGAACAGACCACCCAGGCCCATCAGCATCAGGCTGACGGTGCAGTTGCCACCGATGTAGTTCTTGGTGCCGGCGTCCAGTTGCTGGTCGATGACCTTGCGGTTGACCGGGTCAAGGATGATCACCGCGTCATCCTGCATGCGCAGGGACGAAGCAGCGTCGATCCAGTAACCCTGCCAGCCAGCTTCACGCAGCTTGGGGAAGACCTCGTTGGTGTAGTCGCCGCCCTGGCAGGTCAGGATCACGTCGAGGGTCTTGAGTTCTTCAATCGAATAAGCGTCCTTGAGGGGCGCTGTATCCTTGCCCACGTTCGGACCCTGGCCACCAACATTGGAGGTAGTGAAGAACACCGGCTCGATAAGGTCGAAATCCTGCTCCTCCAGCATCCGCTGCATGAGCACGGAACCGACCATACCGCGCCAACCGATCAGACCTACACGTTTCATCGCAACTACACCTTTGCTAAAAGTGGGCCGCCACCGGGAATTTTTGGGGGCGGGCCAGAGAGATTACAGATTCCGCAGCGCTGCGACTACTGCGTCGCCCATTTCCTGCGTACCAACTTTGCGGCAGCCTTCCGAGAAGATGTCGCCAGTGCGCAGACCCTGGTCCAGAACCAGGCTCACGGCCTTCTCGATCGCCTCGGCGGCAGCCGACTGATTGAAGCTGTAACGCAACATCATCGAGACCGACAGGATGGTCGCCAATGGGTTGGCGATGCCAAGGCCTGCGATGTCCGGTGCCGAGCCGTGGCACGGCTCGTACATGCCCTTGTTGTCGGCATCCAGAGACGCCGAAGGCAGCATGCCGATGGAACCGGTCAACATGGAAGCTTCATCCGACAGAATGTCACCGAACATGTTGTCGGTCACCATCACGTCGAACTGCTTGGGTGCACGCACCAGCTGCATGGCAGCGTTGTCGACGTACATGTGGCTCAGTTCCACGTCCGGGTAGTCCTTGGCCACGTCTTCGACCACTTCACGCCACAGCTGGCTGGAGGCCAGAACGTTGGCCTTGTCCACCGAGCACAGTTTCTTGCCGCGCACGCGGGCCATGTCGAAGCCGACACGGGCAATGCGGCGCACTTCGCTTTCGCTGTACGGCAGGGTGTCGTAGGCCTGGCGTTCGCCGCCCTCCAGCTCGCGCTGGCCGCGCGGGGCACCGAAGTAGATGCCGCCGGTCAGCTCACGGACGATGAGAATGTCCAGGCCCGACACGATTTCCGGCTTCAGCGACGAGGCGTCGGCCAGTTGCGGGTAAAGAATGGCCGGGCGCAGGTTGGCGAACAGGCCCAGTTGCGAACGGATCTTCAGCAGGCCGCGCTCCGGGCGAATGTCTCGCTCGATCTTGTCCCACTTCGGCCCGCCCACAGCCCCCAGCAGCACCGCATCGGCCTTGCGCGCACGCTCCAGGGTTTCGTCGGCCAGCGGCACACCGTGCTTGTCGATGGCCGCGCCACCAATCACGTCGTGCGCCAGGCTGAAGCCGAGCTGGAACTTGTCGTTGGCCAGCTCCAGTACCTTGACCGCTTCGGCCATGATTTCCGGGCCGATACCGTCACCTGGGAGAATCAGAATCTGCTTGCTCATGCTTTCCTCTATCCATTCACGCGGTGCGGCCAAGCGGGCCCCACCGAAAAGTGCTTAACGCTCGGCCCACAACACCAGCACATCCGTGCTGAATGAGCCGTCGGCCTCGATCTGGTAATACTGCCGTACTTCTTCGCCCATGGCTTGCTGCAACTGGCGGATGGCCGCGCGCATCGGCTCGGGGGTGCGCATGCGCTCAACCCAGGTGCTCCACTCCAGGCGCAGCGGTTGGCGGGTGTGGCTGCGCACGCGCAGGCCGGCCTCGCTGACCTGCCGCTGCCACTCGGCGGCGGAATAATCGCGCACATGGCTGGTGTCGCGCAGCACTTCGACCGTTTGCAGGTAAGTGTCGAGCAGCGGGCTGCCCGGCGACATCACGTCGATGAACGCCGCCACACCCCCTGGCTTGAGGACCCGGCGCACTTCGCGCAGGGCCAGGCCCAGGTCGCTCCAGTGGTGGGCCGAATAACGGCTGAAGACGAAGTCGAACGATGCATCGGCGAACGGCAGGCGTTCGGCAGCGCCGCGTTCAGTAATGATATTGCCCAGGCCGCGTTCGGCGGCGGCGCTGGCGACCACGTCGAGCATGGATTGAGAAAGGTCGTAGGCGACCACTTCGTTAACCAGCGGGGCGACGTGGAAGCTGACATGACCGGCACCGCAGCCCAGGTCCAGCACGCGGGCATGGGCCTGCCCTGCCAGCTCAGCCTGCAGCAGGGCGAATTCACTGCCTTGGGCGTGCACGGCGCTGCTGAGGTAGGCGCTGGCCTGTTCGCCGAACTGGCGTTGGACCACATCGATGTGCTGGGTGCTGGTCATGTCTCGTTCCTTTAGAGTTTTGTTGCCTGTGCCGGCCCTTTCGCGGGCACGCCCGCTCCCACAGGACCTTCATGGCCCTCAGGGCTGGTGATATCCCTGTGGGAGCGGGTTTACCCGCGAAGAGGCCGGCACTTTCACCTACGAACTTCAGGCATCGCGGAACAGCCAAGGCTGGCTGGCACGGTGCTTGGCTTCGAAGGCCTTGATCGCGTCGCTGTCCTGCAGGGTCAGGCCGATATCGTCCAGGCCGTTGAGCAGGCAGTGCTTGCGGAACGCATCGATCTCGAAGTGCAACACCTTGCCATCCGGGCGGGTCACCGCCTGCGCCTGCAGGTCGATGGTCAGCTGGTAGCCCGGGTTGGCTTCGACCTGCTTGAACAGCTCGTCGACTTCCTCATCGCTCAGAATGATCGGCAGCAAGCCGTTCTTGAAGCTGTTGTTGAAGAAAATGTCGGCAAAGCTCGGCGCAATGATGCTGCGGAAGCCGTACTCGTCCAGCGCCCAAGGGGCATGCTCACGGCTGGAGCCACAACCAAAGTTTTCCCGCGCCAGCAACACGCTGGCACCCTGGTAGCGCGCGTGGTTGAGCACGAACTCTTCGTTGACCGGGCGCTTGCTGTTGTCCTGGTAGGGCTGACCCACGTCCAGGTAACGCCACTCGTCGAACAGGTTCGGGCCAAAGCCGGTGCGCTTGATCGACTTCAAGAACTGTTTGGGGATGATCTGGTCGGTGTCGACGTTGGCACGGTCCAACGGTGCGACGAGGCCAGTGTGCTGGGTAAAGGCTTTCATGCTGCGCTCCCTTGGATCAACTCGCGGACATCAATGAAGTGGCCGGCTACCGCGGCAGCGGCGGCCATGGCCGGACTGACCAGGTGGGTACGGCCACCGGCGCCCTGACGGCCTTCGAAGTTGCGGTTGGAGGTGGACGCGCAGTGCTCGCCGCTTTCCAGGCGGTCCGGGTTCATCGCCAGGCACATCGAGCAGCCTGGTTCACGCCATTCAAAACCGGCTTCGAGGAAGATCTTGTCCAGGCCTTCACGCTCGGCCTGGGCTTTGACCAGCCCCGAGCCCGGTACCACGATGGCTTGCTTGACGCTTGCGGCCACCTTGCGGCCCTTGGCGATTTCCGCCGCTGCGCGCAGGTCCTCGATTCGCGAGTTGGTGCACGAGCCGATAAACACACGGTCGAGCTTGATATCGGTGATCGCCTGGTTGGCGGTCAGCCCCATGTACTTCAAGGCACGCTCGATCGAACCACGCTTGACCAGGTCGGCTTCGGCTGCCGGGTCTGGCACACGCTGGTCGACAGCCAGAACCATTTCGGGCGAAGTGCCCCAGCTGACCTGTGGCTTGATCTGGCTGGCATCCAGTTCCACCACGGTGTCGAATACGGCGTCGTCATCCGACACCAGGTCTTTCCACGATTCGACCGCTTGCTTCCACTGCTCGCCCTTCGGCGCGTACGGGCGGCCTTCGACGTAGGCAACGGTGGTGGCATCGGTCGCCACCAGGCCCACGCGGGCACCGGCTTCGATGGACATGTTGCAGATGGTCATGCGGCCTTCCATCGACAATTCGCGAATGGCACTGCCGGCGAATTCCATGGCGTGACCGTTGCCACCGGCGGTGCCGATCTTGCCGATCACGGCCAGCACGATATCCTTGGCGGTAACGCCAGCCGGCAACTGGCCTTCCACGCGCACAAGCATGTTTTTCATCTTCTTGGCGACCAGGCACTGGGTGGCGAGCACGTGCTCGACCTCAGAGGTGCCGATGCCGTGGGCCAGGGCACCGAAGGCGCCGTGGGTGGAAGTGTGCGAGTCGCCGCAGACCACGGTCATGCCTGGCAAGGTGGCGCCCTGCTCCGGACTGATGACGTGGACGATGCCCTGGCGCTCGTCGTTCATCTTGAATTCGACGATGCCGTATTCGTCACAGTTCTCGTCGAGGGTTTTCACTTGCAGGCGCGACACCTGGTCGACGATCGCCTCGATACCACCCTTGCGCTCTGGGGTGGTCGGCACGTTGTGGTCCGGCGTGGCGATGTTGGCGTCGATACGCCACGGTTTGCGGTTGGCCAGGCGCAGGCCTTCGAAGGCCTGGGGCGACGTCACTTCGTGGATGATGTGGCGGTCGATGTAGATCAAGGACGAGCCGTCATCACGGCGCTTGACCTCATGGGCTTCCCAGAGTTTGTCGTAGAGCGTTTTGCCAGCCATCAGACTGTTCCTCATCAGCGTCTTTCTATGCCAAAGACCCCTTGGCTTGTACGGACGATGCTATGGGGTTAGATTGAATAACTCAAATTCATAATTTTTATGCTTTGGATAACCCAAAGGAATACCACACCATGGACCTGGCCAACCTCAGCGCCTTCATCGCCATTGCCGAAACCGGTAGCTTTTCCGGCGCAGCCGAGCGCCTGTTCCTGACCCAGCCGGCCATCAGCAAACGCATCGCCGGCCTGGAGCAGCAACTGGACGTGCGCCTGTTCGACCGCCTGGGCCGCGAGGTAACCCTCACCGAAGCCGGGCGCGCCCTGCTGCCGCGGGCCTACCAGATCCTCAACGTCCTTGATGATACCCGACGGGCGCTGACCAATCTGACCGGGGCCGTGAGCGGTCGTCTGACCCTGGCCACCAGCCACCACATCGGCCTGCACCGCCTGCCCCCGCTACTACGGGTTTTCACCCGCCAGTACCCGGCAGTGGCACTGGATATTCAGTTCATGGATTCGGAACAGGCCTACGACGAGATTTTGCATGGCCGAGCCGAAATCGCCGTGATCACCCTGGCGCCCGAGCCACACCACTTGATCAAGGCCGTGCCAGTGTGGGACGACGCCCTGGACTTCGTCGCCGCCCCCGAGCACCCGCTGGCCAGCAACCAGGCGGTCAGCCTGGCTGACGTCGCCCGCCACCCGGCGGTATTCCCCGGCGGCAATACCTTTACCCACCATATTGTCCAGCGCCTGTTCGAAAGCCAGGGGCTGATGCCGAACATCGCCATGAGCACCAACTACCTGGAAACCATCAAGATGATGGTGTCGATCGGCCTGGCCTGGAGCGTGCTGCCACGTACCATGCTCGACGAACAGGTTGCACCCATCGCTTTGCCCGGCATACAGCTTTCGCGCCAGCTAGGCTACATTCTGCACACGGAGCGTACGCTATCGAATGCGGCCAGGGCATTCATGGCCCTGCTCGACAGCCACTCAGAGCCCACCTGACCGGCTGTCAGCCAGCCATTTCGATTCCAAGGACACGTCATACGCCACAGGTCTGGTACCGATGCCCAAATCAGCAAACCGCTTTTTGCGCCTGCCGCGCATACCTGCAGCTGATCCCCAAGAGTCCGAGCAGGCCTGGCAGAACGCCCCGCAACTGCTGGCAGCGCTCAACGGCGCACGCCTGGGCGCCTGGCTATGGGATATCGAAAGCGGCAGGGTCAGTTGGTCGCGGGGCACCCAGGCCCTGTTCGGTTTCGACCCACAGCAGCCACTGCCTGCCGACATCGATTACCTCGACCTGCTGCCCGAGGAAGACCGCGCCCGTACGCGCCAGGTGTTCCAGGCGGTGGTCAACGGCGAGCCGGTGGAGCAGGCCATGCGCCACCGTATCCGCTGGCCGGATGGCAGCCTGCACTGGCTGGAGATCAACGGTAGCCTGACCCACGACCTGCACGGCCGGCCGCAGATGATCGGTGTGATCCGCGAGATAACCCGCCAGCGCGAGCGGGAAACGGCGCTGATCAATTCGGAAAAGCGCTTCGCCACGCTGTTCCACCTGAGCCCCAACGCCATTTTGCTGACCCGCCGCCACGATGGCATGATCTTCGAGGTCAACCAGCACTTCGAAGACATGTTCGGCTGGCCCGGCAGCCAGGTGATCGGCAAGACCAGCCTGGAACTGGGCCTGTGGGTCAACCCCGAACAGCGCCACCAGATAATCGATTCGACCCGCGCCAACGGCGGCCCGCTGATCATGGAGGTGCAATTCCGCGCATCCAGCGGCAAGGTGCATGACGGCATCCTGTGCACCCAGGGCATCGAACTGGAAGGCGTGACCTTCCTGATCAGTACATTCGTCGACACCACCGAACGCAAGCGCGCCGAGCAGGCCCTGAAGGACAGCCAGGAGCGCCTGGACCTGGCCCTGGACTCAGCGCAACTGGGCACCTGGGACTGGCACATCCCAAGCGGCATGCTCTACGGCTCGGCCCGCGCCGCGCAGTTGCATGGCTTGCCGCCCATCCCCTTTCATGAATCGTTCGATGCATTCTTCGAGGGTGTGCCGGAGCAAGAGCGCAACTCGATGCGACAGGCCTACCGTAGCCTGCGCGAAGGGCCTGCCGGCAACTATCAGATCACCTACAGGGTGCAGCTGGAAAACGGCGCTTCACGCTACATAGAAAGCCGCGCGCGGCTGTACCGCGACGACCAGGGCATCCCCTTGCGCATGGCGGGAACCTTGCTCGACATCACCGACCAGGTGGAACGCGAACAGCGCCTGAGCGCCTCGGAAGAGAAGTTTGCCAGCCTGTTCCAGGTCAGCCCCGACCCGATCTGCGTCACCCGCCAGGACACCGGCCAGTTCATCGAGATCAATCCGGCGTTCACCCAGACCTTCGGCTGGAGCAGCGAGCAGGTGCTTGGGCGTACCGCAGAGGAGATCGGCCTGTGGGCCGAGTCCATCGAGCGCGCGCGGCGCATCGAGCAGGTGATCCGCGAACAGGCCTTGAGCAACGTCGCCGTGGTACTCAACCACCGCAATGGCGCGCCCCTGACCTGCGTGATTTCCAGCCGCCTGATCACCGTCGACGACCAGCCCTGCAGCGTTACCACCCTGCGCGACATCACCCAGCAACAACGCGCCGAAGCAGCGCTGAAGTCCAGCGAGGAGAAGTTCGCCAAGGCCTTTCACTCCAGCCCCGACGCCATCACCATCACCGAACGCCACAGCGGCCGCTACCTGGAAGTCAACGACGGCTTCTGCCGCCTGACCGGCTACAGCACTGCCGAAGTGGTCGGCCACACGGTGTACGAGATCGGCATCTGGGCCGACGACAAGCAACGTAGTGCATTACTTGCCGAACTGCGCGAGCGCGGCCGGGTACACCACCGCGAGATGCTCGGGCGCAACAAGCGTGGCGATATCCTCACGGTCGAGGTTTCGGTGGAACCGATCACCCTCAACGAAGTGGACTGCCTGCTGCTGACCGCCCGTGACGTGAGCCAGTTGAAGAACGCCCAGGCGCAGATACGCCACCTGGCCTATCACGACCCGCTGACCAACCTGCCCAACCGCGCCTTGCTGATGGACCGCCTGAGCCAGCAGATCGCCCTGCTCAAGCGCCATAACCTGCGCGGCGCCCTGCTGTTCCTCGACCTTGACCACTTCAAGCACATCAACGACTCGCTGGGCCACCCGGTGGGCGACACCGTGCTGAAGATCATCACTGCCCGTCTGGAAGCCAGCGTGCGCCTGGAGGACACCGTGGCACGTCTGGGGGGCGACGAATTCGTCGTGCTGCTCAGCGGCCTGGAAGGGAGCCGCGAACACGTGGAAGAGAAAGTACGCGAGCTGGCCGACACCCTGCGCGAACTGCTGGCCGAGCCAATGTCACTGGATGGCCAGCGCCTGCAGGTAACGCCCAGCATCGGCGTGGCGCTGATCCCCGACCACGGCACCACACCGGCCGACCTGCTCAAGCGTGCCGATATCGCCCTGTACCGGGCCAAGGACTCCGGCCGCAACACCACCCAGCTGTTCCACACCACCATGCAGAAGGCCGCCAGTGAGCGCCTGCGCATGGAAAACGACCTGCGCCTGGCCTTGGCCCGTGGCGAACTGGCGCTGCACTTCCAGCCACAGGTGGATGCCCGCGACAACCGCATCGTCGGTGCCGAAGTACTGCTGCGCTGGCACCACCCGCAACTGGGCCAGCAACCGCCCTCGCAGTTCATCCAGGTACTGGAAGAAAGCGGCTTGATCCTTGAAGTTGGCAGCTGGATTCTCGACGAAGCCTGCGACGCCTGCGCCCGCATGCTCACCGACGGGTTGATCGACGCTGATGATTTCAGCCTGTGCGTGAACATAAGCCCGCGACAGTTCCGCCAGAACGACTTTGTCGGGCGGGTGCTGCGCAGCCTGGACGATTACCGCCTGCCGCGGCAGATGCTGACGCTGGAAATCACAGAAGGCATTGTCATCCAGAACCTGGAAGACACCATCAGCAAGATGCGCGAGCTGAAGGGCTACGGGGTGAGTTTCGCCATGGATGACTTCGGCACCGGCTACTCCTCGCTGACTTACCTGAAACGCCTGCCAGTGGATGCGCTGAAAATCGACCAGAGCTTCGTACGCGATGCACCGGACGACCCCAACGACGCAGAAATTGTCCGCGCCATTGTCGCCATGGCCCGCAGTCTGGACCTGGCGGTGATTGCCGAAGGGGTAGAGCTGACCGAACAGCTGGCGTTTCTTGAGCGACTGGGATGCCATCTGTACCAGGGCTATCTGCACAGCCGGCCATTGCCGCTGTCCGAGTTCCGTCAGATATTGCTGGAGGCGCCGGCAGATTACTGATGGCCTGAATGTACGCCCTGCACGAGACCGCATGAGTACGCACGAAAAAGGGCACCCCTGGGGGGTGCCCTTCTTCATTGCAGCGCGATCAGTTCAGCGCTGGTTTCTCGCCATTGATCGGGATGCGTTTGGCCTTGGCTTCTTCAGGCACGATGCGCAGCAGGTCGATGCTGAGCAGGCCATTGGCCAGGCCGGCGGCCTTCACTTCGATGTGATCAGCCAGGCGGAACGACAGCTTGAAGGCGCGTTGTGCGATACCCTGGTGCAGGTAGGTCACTTCAGCGGCGCTATTGTCGCGCTTGCCACCGGTCACGGTCAGGACGCCTTTTTCGACCTGCAGGTCGAGGTCCTCTTCCTGGAAACCGGCTGCAGCAACCACGATGCGGTAGTGGTCATCGCCATGCTTTTCCACGTTATAGGGCGGGTAGCTGCTACCGGCCTCGTTACGTGCCGCTGATTCGAACAGGTCGTTGAAACGGTCGAAACCAACGGAATGACGGAACAGTGGAGCAAGAGAGAAAGCAGTAGTCATGGTCATAAACTCCTGAGATTCAGCAAGTAAGTCATTACGCGACCCGGCTTCGGCATCGCGTACTCAAAAGATATGGCCGAGGGAAATGCTTTCAAGGGGCAAACAGAAAAAATCTGATTTTTTTGCATGGGGCCTGACGGCCCCTTCGCGGGTGAACCCGCTCCTACGACGGCCTGTGCCCAGCCACCGACATGCGCCCACGCCCGATCAGGTGTAGGAGCGGGTTTACCCGCGAATACGGCAGCGGCGGCAACGGTGAATGGCGGGTGGAGATTGGCCAGCAGGCCCGCCCCTTTCGCGGGTGAACCCGCTCCTACGACGGCCTGTGCCCAGCCACCGACATGTGCCCACCCCCGATCAGGTGTAGGAGCGGGTTTACCCGCGAATACGGCAACGGCGGCAACGGTGAATGGCAGGTGGAGATTGGCCAGCAGGCCCGCCCCTTTCGCGGGTGAACCGTACAGGTGCAGTACCCGCGAAGAGGCCTGCTCAGGCGACGCAAGCCTCAAAGGTATGAGTCTCAACCCCCAGCAACCGGCTGATCCGCGCGCAGTCATCTTCCCGGCGCAACTCGGCAAACAACACCACCGCTTCGGGGTAACTGCGAGTCAGCATCGCCAGCCACTGTTTCATTCGCCCCGGTGCATAACGCGGCGACAATTTAGCCTGGGCCTGGCGCCAGAACTCACGCAACAGTGGCAGCAAGTCATCCCAGCTCATCGGCTGATAGTCGCGCCCGTCCCGCGCCGCTGCAATCTGCAGGCCCAGGTCCGGGCGCGATACCAGCCCGCGGCCGAGCATGATGTCTTCGGCACCACTGACCTCGCGGCAACGCCGCCAGTCATCGACCGTCCAGATTTCGCCATTGGCAAACACCGGCACCTTGACCACATCCTGTACCCGCGCCACCCACTCCCAATGCGCTGGCGGCTTGTAACCCTCAACCTTGGTCCGTGCGTGCACCACCAGGTGTGCCGAACCACCTTCGGCCAACGCCGTGGCGCACTCCAGTGCACCGTCGGGGCTGTCGAAGCCCAGGCGCATCTTCGAGGTCACCGGGATATTCGCCGGTACTGCACGCCGCACTTCACGCACAATGGCGTGCAGCAACTCCGGCTCTTTGAGCAGTACCGCACCACCGCGCGACTTGTTCACCGTCTTTGCCGGGCAACCGAAGTTCAGGTCGATCACCGGCGCCCCAAGCTCGCAAGCCAGTGCGGCGTTTTCCGCCAGGCATACCGGGTCCGAACCCAGCAATTGCACACGCATGGGCACACCGGCAGCCGTGCGCGCGCCTTGGCGCAACTCAGGCGCCAACTTGTGGAACGAGGACGCCGGCAACAGACGGTCGCACACGCGAATGAACTCGGTGACGCACCAGTCGATACCGCCCACGCGGGTCAATACGTCGCGCAGGATGTTGTCGACCAGCCCCTCCATGGGGGCCAGGGCAATTTGCATGTCGGTGTCTCAGCGGAAAAAGCCGGCAGTTTAACAAAAATTGCCGGCGGCTCAGGCACCGATCAGCGCCGGGCCGTAACCCTCGACGAATTCCGCCGGCATGCGCCTGGGCTTGCCGCTGGACAGCTCGATGCAGGCAAATGTGGTTTGCGCGCGCAGCAGCGTCACACCATCGCGCGGGCGCTTGAGCTGAAAACGCCGGGTCATGCGCAGGCGCTGGTCCCAGTCAATGATCCAGGTAGCCAGTTGCAGCTCATCGTCCTCATAGGCAGCGGCCAGGTAGTCGATTTCGTGGCGCACCACGGCCATCGCCCGGTCAAGGCGCCGGTATTCGGCCAGGTCCAGCCCCAGGCGCTGGGAATGGCGCCAGGCGCAACGCTCAAGCCAGGTCACGTAGACCGCATTGTTGGCGTGGCCAAGGCCGTCGATGTCCTCGCTGCCCACGCGCAGGTCGATGACGAAGGGTGTTGCCAGGTCCCAGCTCATTTTCGCTTCCTTGGCGCAAAAAGCGATTTAGCAGCGATCTGCAGGACAATGTCCAGCCCCTGTGAGCCTGACGCGGCTGTTATGGAGGGGCTTGCCCGCGAATCAGACAGCGCGGCGAATGGCACCGGCGATGCCGATGTTCACGGCTGAAGCGGCTCCTGCACTGACCGCATCAACCCGGGCCAGCAGTTCGAGCACGGCTTCACTCAGCCGCGGATCGGCCAGCACCCGCTGGTGCCCCCCCTCTTCCAGCAGCATCAGACGGCTGTCGAACCAGGCCTTGTGGATGACATGTGCCTCATCTGGGGGCACGAGAGCATCATCGGTGGCATGCACCACGAGCCCCGGCAGCTCCAGCTGGTAACCAGCGACATCCAACCGCGCAATCTGCATGCCCACATCGCGCTCAACCTGGCGAATGAACGCTGCCCGCGCCCGTGCTGGCAGCCCCAGACGATGGGCGAAACCACGTAATACACCCAACAATTGCGCCGGGGCCGCAATGCTGACAGCCGCCTCTGCGCGCAGGCCCATCTGTAAAGCCAGCAGCACGCTCGCCCCACCCATGGAATGGCCAATGACTGCACGCAACGGCGGCAACTCAGCAGCAGCTTCCAGCAACGCCCGGGCAAACAGCACCACGTTCGCTTGCTCGCCTGGCGAACGGCCATGCCCAGGCCCTTCCAGCGACACCACCGTATGCCCCGCCTGAACCAAGGTTTCGATCAGGGCGGCAAACTGCGTCGGGCGCCCCTCCCAACCGTGCATCAGCAGCACGGTCGGCCCTTGACCCCAGCGCAAGGCAGACAGGCCGAAGCGCAGTGCAATTCGCTCGGCGCTGGCCAACACAGGCAGCTCCCAATCCCGCGGCGGCAGGTTGCGCGGGGTCATGAAGGCTCGGCGCATCTTGCCCGCGACATGCTCGGGGGCCAGGCGGCCCAGGGTGCCATTGACACCGCGAATCCAGTTCAGGGTGGTCATCGCCATGCTCCAGGGTTAAAGCACCGCCGATTTGGCGGCGCGTAAAATACGGTCAGACAGATCACTGGCCCCCAGGGCCCGGGCCAGCGCCAGCCCTCCCACCATCAGGGCCAGGTCGGCCAGCGCTTTGTCGGCATCCTCAGGGCGGTCGACCATCGCTGCAGTCATCAACTCGATGTGCTCGGCCAGCACCTCGCGGAAAACCTCCGGCAGGCGCTGCATTTCGCCCAACGCATTAGGCAGCGGGCATGCATGCACTTCGCAGTCCCGGTGCTTGCGCGAGAGGTAGAAGGCGCCAGCCAGCGCTCGCCGACCGGCGCCATCGAGATTGGGGTCGATCTGGGCGAGCAAGGCTCGGCGCTCACCCAACAACTGGCGGAACGCTTCGAGCATCAGCTCGTCCTTGCTGTCGAAGTGCGCATAGAAGCCACCGACGGTCAGGCCTGCCGCACCCATTACCTGGCTGACGCTGGGCTCGGCCGGGCCGTGCTGGATCAGCGCACTGCGCGCAGCCTCCAGAATGCGTTCGCGGGTTCTGCTCTTCTTGTCGCTCATCTGGCACGCACCAAACAAAATATGATGATCGAAATATTATCCTCATCATATTTTTTTGCAAGCAGAATCTGCGACGCTTGTCGGTAACCGTACGTAGAACACATCTTGCGTAGATTTGCCATCCACCTCCCGATGCGGAAAAGTTTACGATCTCATCGGCCTTTTGCGTCAGCACATCCTTAAGGTACTCTTCTAGGCGATGTCGCTATACCGTTTGCCAGTATCCTATCCAGACCAAAAAGCGGGCTGCTGCCCCCTCAAGCACTCAAATTGTCAGGGAGACATCGGGTGTTTTTATCGCATATTGTGCCGTCGTGGCAGCAGATTGAAGATCGGATAAGGCGGGAAATGGGCTATCAAAATGGTGCCCGATATCGAAACCACTGGGGTGAACCTGTCCCTTCCCTGAGCCTCAATATCCGCCGCGTTGCAAGCGTCCGCTCTGCGCTTCATCAGGCTGAGTGGCAAGCGAGTGAGCTACTTCGCCAACGTTTCGCCGATCTCGACATTTCCAGCATCCTCAAAGACCTCATTGATGTTGTCACGCAGATGGCAATGATCGTCGCTGGTAGCACCTTGACCGGAGGTGCTATCGGCGCCGGTGTGGGTGCATTCTTTGGAGGTGCTGGCGCTGTTCCGATGGGGGCTGCGGGGGCTGCAATGGGTTTGCAGGCTAGCAGCTGGATACTGGCGATACTTGGCCTGCAGTCTATTGCAGAATTTTTCGTCGAAGGCTTGCCGCGCATTGGCAGTTATTATCTGACAGGAATTAAAACTGCATGGGAAGGAACACGAGGTGATGATGGTTTAACTCCCTTCAGCCAGGATGATCCCCTAGCAATTCGAAGCGCTGCCCATAACATGGCGCTAGGCCACGTTGAAGTCGTCATTCTGTTACTGGGCGCCATTGTCGAATACTTGACTCGTGGTCGAGGTAACGCTGGCAGGCTAGCATTAGAGATGCGTGCCAGTCCAAAAGGGGCAAGAATTGGCCAGTGGATGGTCGAGCATGAAGATGCGTTGAAGCGCAGACCTGACCTGCAAAAGGCGGAGCCGCTCAGAGGGCCGCTGGCGAGCCAGAAGTCACCTCCAAACCACTCAGAGAGAAGAGACAAAGAGCCCGCCAAGGGTAAGTCGAACACCATGCCGCTGCATGAGGTTGAATGCTTCAAGGCAGATAAAATGCCTGCCTCCAAAATTGGCGAGTTCGAGCGGCAGTTGCAGGGGCAAGAGAACGGGTTGAATCGGCTTACTGTTGATGAGTATTTGAAGAATATTGCTAATCCGGTGAAACGAAGCCCTGCGGCTGCCAAAAAGGCACGCAAGGATCTACAAGATCAATTGGAAGAGCGTTTTCTGAATGATTTTCCAGACTTGGATGTACTCGAAGCGGAGGAAGCTGCAATAAAAAAAGCCAAGGAAACGATGGCAAACCTTGCTGGGCTGCACAACCCCGATCTGAGTGCTGGTGGCAAGGATATCATTGGCGACTTCGGTGACCGACAGGTTAACTCCAGCATTGGGCCTCAGTGGAGACCAAAAATTCAAAACCTTAAAGCAGCTGCTGAGAAGGTACCTGAATCCTTGCGGGATTCAACTTTCCTCAACGTGAAATTACACAAGTGCTGAAGGAGGCATCCGTGGACAAGGTATTTGCTAGATTCCTAGAAAAGTTTGGCAGCCCGGTTGATCGTCAGGAAGTGCCAGCTTCGAGTATCGAGCGTTATAGGGGTAAACTACCCAATCAGCTTCTGGAATATTGGGCTGAGCACGGCTGGTGCGGATACGGTGATGGAATTTTTTGGATAGTGAACCCGCAAGAATACGAAGGAGTGGTGGCTTCGTGGCTTGAGGGAACAGAATTTGAAAAACGCGACACTTACCACCTAATTGCCCGTGGAGCGTTCGGCGATCTCTATCTATGGGGCGAGAAAACGGGATTTTCACTGAAGATAACCAGCGTCTTTTCGCGATGCGTAATTCATGACTTTGAACCCACCCCCGAGCAAATGGATCGTAAGCTTCAAGACTTTATCGTGTCCAGAAAAGTGGACTCTAACGATGTGGAAGATTTGTTCAAGGCGGCAAGAAAAAAGCTCGGCACTCTTCGCCATGATGAGATGTATGGTTTTGTTCCAGCGTTAATGCTTGGTGGGTCGGCATCCCTTGATCATGTTGAGAAACTAAAAGCAGTGGAGCATTTAATTCTGCTGTCTCAGCTCGCAGAGCTTGAGCCATATAGTTTTTAAGGCATGCTTGCCGCCTGAAGTATCTAAGCTAGTTGCCGCTTATGCGGCAGCAATTGATCGATTTCACTGGCCCGCTGCGTCGGCAGCCGCATCAGAACGTCTTTGAGATAGGCGTACGGATCGTGCCCATTCATGCGCGCTGACTGGATCAGGCTCATGATTGCAGCCGCCCGCTTGCCGCTGCGCAGCGACCCGGCAAACAGCCAGTTCGAGCGTCCGAGTGCCCACGGCCGTACGCTTGTCGGGGAAAAATTACTGGAAGGGAAAAACAAAAGGCCCATTCAATAAACGAATGAGCCTTTAAAGTCCCGCAAAACGCGGGTAAACGTGGCGTCCCCTAGGGGACTCGAACCCCTGTTACCGCCGTGAAAGGGCGGTGTCCTAGGCCACTAGACGAAGGGGACGTAACCTTCGCGAAGATCCACTTGCGTGAACCCTGGCAGAAATGGTGGAGCTAAGCGGGATCGAACCGCTGACCTCCTGCATGCCATGCAGGCGCTCTCCCAGCTGAGCTATAGCCCCGAAACAAAAGGCTCATCAATAATCGACGAGCCTTTTAAAGCCCTGCAAAACGCAGGAAAAGTGGCGTCCCCTAGGGGACTCGAACCCCTGTTACCGCCGTGAAAGGGCGGTGTCCTAGGCCACTAGACGAAGGGGACGTAACCTTCGTGCCGATCCGCTAACGCGAACCGCGGCAAAATTGGTGGAGCTAAGCGGGATCGAACCGCTGACCTCCTGCATGCCATGCAGGCGCTCTCCCAGCTGAGCTATAGCCCCGGATTTCTAGCCTCGCGGCCCAGCGACATACCAACATCGCTTGTGTAAAACTGGCGTCCCCTAGGGGACTCGAACCCCTGTTACCGCCGTGAAAGGGCGGTGTCCTAGGCCACTAGACGAAGGGGACGAACCTTCTTACCTTCAAGACCCGGTTGCTGGACCCGGTCTTGCTTATCAGCCTTGGCTGCTAAGCGGAATTTGGTGGAGCTAAGCGGGATCGAACCGCTGACCTCCTGCATGCCATGCAGGCGCTCTCCCAGCTGAGCTATAGCCCCACAATGTCGCTTTGAACTGAACCGCTGGCTGGGTGCCTGGCGTTTCGTTTCCGTTCATCGCTGTGGACGGGGCGCATATTAAGATCGGATTGCAGGGCTGTCAAACTAATTTTCAAAAATATTCAAAAATTTTTTCACAGATAACAATCACTTACCGCCCTGCCCCGGTTTTTTGGGGCTTAGTTGGCCTGTGGGAGCGGGCGTGCCCGCAAATGCGGTATTGAATTTACCATTGCATTCGCGGGCACGCCCGCTCCCACAGGTTAGGTGCAAAGCTGAATCAGGCAATGGAAGCCAACAGCTTTTCCCACTCTTTGTTTTCTTTCTTCGACACCCCACCCAGCAGGTCCAGGGCCTGGCGCAGGCGGTAGCGGGTCAGGTCGGGACCGAGGATTTCCATGGCGTCCAGCACCGAAACCGAGCTGGCCTGGCCGGTGATGGCGGCGAACATCAGCGGCATGGCGTCACGCAGCTTCAGCTCCAGCGCCTCGACCACGGCCTGGATGCAACCGGTGATGCGCTCTTTTTCCCACTGGCGCAGGCTTTCAAGCTTCCACAGGATCAGCTGGATCACCTGGCGCACCTGGTCGGCCGACAGTTTCTTGCTTTCGAACAGCTTGGCGTCCAGCTTGAGCGCGCCTTCGAAGAAGAACCCGCCCAACGGGGCAACCTGGCTGAAGGTTTCTACCCGGCCCTGCACGTGCGGGGCAATCTTCATCATGTAGTCGCTGTTGAACGCCCATTTCTGCAGGCGTGCGGCGAATTCCTCTACCGGCAGCTCGCGCAGCCACTGGCCGTTGAGCCAGGACAGCTTCTCGATGTCAAAGATCGGGCCGCCCAGCGAGATACGCGACAGGTCGAAGTGCTCGACCATTTCGGCCAGCGAGAACTTCTCGCGCTCGTCAGGCATCGACCAGCCCATGCGGCCAAGATAGTTGAGCATCGCTTCAGGCATGAAGCCCATGCGCTCATAGAAGGTGACCGAGGTCGGGTTCTTGCGCTTGGACAGTTTGGATTTGTCCGGGTTGCGCAGCAGCGGCATGTAGCACAGCTTGGGCTGCTCCCAACCGAAGTACTCGTACAGCTTGATCAGCTTGGGCGCCGATGGCAGCCACTCTTCCCCACGCAGCACGTGGGTGATGCCCATCAGGTGGTCGTCGACCACGTTGGCCAGGAAGTACGTCGGCAGGCCGTCGTTCTTCATCAGCACCTGCATGTCCATGCGGTCCCACGGGATCTCGACATCGCCGCGCAGCATGTCCGGCACCACGCAGATACCTTCGCTCGGCACCTTCATGCGGATCACGTGCGGCTCGCCAGCGTCCAGGCGGCGCTGTACTTCTTCGGCGCTCATCAGCAACGCACGGCCATCGTAACGCGGGGTTTCGCCGCGGGCCTGCTGCTCGGCACGCATCTGCTCCAGCTCTTCGGCGGTGCAGAAGCAGTAGAAGGCGTGGCCGGCGTCTACCAGTTCCTTGGCGTACTTGGCGTAGATTTCGCCACGCTCGCTCTGCCGGTAAGGGCCATGCGGGCCGCCGACATCCGGGCCTTCGTTCCATTCGATGCCAAGCCAGCGCAGGGCGTCGAAGATCTGTTGCTCCGACTCACGCGTGGAGCGCAGCTGGTCGGTGTCTTCAATGCGCAAGATGAACTCACCGCCGTGCTGCTTGGCAAAGCAGTAGTTGAACAGGGCGATGTAGGCAGTGCCGACATGGGGGTCGCCGGTAGGCGATGGCGCGATACGCGTGCGTACGGTGGTCATTGAGAGTCTCGAACGAAAGATGAAACAAAGGCGGGATGTTAGCAGGAGGCGGGCACCGGGCTCCAGCAATGGCGCGAACGTCACTTGTCGACAGGCCCTGTGCCGCTGTTAAATTTGTTTACATTTCTGGAACGATAGTCCCCATGCCTGCCCAACTCAAACGCCGCCTGACGATCTTCTTCACCCTGGTGGCCATCATTGCCCTTGCCTTCCTGGCCCACTGGTACTTCAAGGGCCGCTTCTACGAAAGCACCGACAACGCTTACGTGCAGGGCGAGATCACCCGTATCTCCAGCCAGCTCGGTGCACGCATCGAAACAGTCCCGGTCGCGGACAACCAGCACGTCAACAAGGGCGACCTGCTGGTGCGCCTGGAGCCCGCCGACTTCGAGCTGGCGGTCGAACGCGCCCGCGCCGCCCTGGCCACCCGCGAAGCCGAGTACGCGCAAGCGCAAAGCCGCCTCACCCAGCAAGGCAGCCTGATTGCCGCCGGCCAGGCCCAGCTGGCGGCTACCCAGGCCACTTTCGACCGTTC
Source organism: Pseudomonas putida (assembly GCA_041879295.1). NCBI lineage: Bacteria > Pseudomonadati > Pseudomonadota > Gammaproteobacteria > Pseudomonadales > Pseudomonadaceae > Pseudomonas > Pseudomonas putida. The sequence goes on from CP047152.1 coordinate 4,117,571, forward strand.
ACGGCTGGACCTGAGCCGCGCCGAGAAACTGCGCAAGCCGGGTTTTGTCTCTGAAGAGCGGGTCACTACCCTGTCGGCGGACAGCCATGTCGCCGGTTCCCAGGTCGACAAGGCACGCGCCGACCTGCAAAGCCAGCGCCAGCAGGTCACGACCCTGAACGCCGAACTCAAGCGCCTCGATGCGCAAATCGCCAATGCCCGCACCGACCTGGCCCAGGCCGAGCTGAACCTGACCCGCTGCGAAATCCATGCACCGATCAGCGGCACCATCGGCCAGCGCAGTGCGCGCGATGGCCAGGTGGTGCAGGCTGGCGCCTACCTGCTGTCGATCGTGCCGGATGAAGACATCTGGGTGCAGGCCAACTTCAAGGAAACCCAGATCGGCCGCATGCACCCCGGCCAGCGCGCGGAGCTGGTGTTCGACAGTTACCCCGACACACCGATCGAAGGCCGGGTGGACAGCCTGTTCGCCGCGTCCGGTGCGCAGTTCAGCCTGCTGCCACCGGACAACGCCACCGGCAACTTCACCAAAGTTGTGCAGCGCATCCCGGTAAAACTCACGTTCCGCGCCGACAACCCGTTGCATGGGCGTATTCGCCCCGGCATGTCGGTGACCGCCACTGTCGACCTGCGCAGTGAAGACCAAGACCACAATGGCCGGTGACCAACTGCTGCGCCCCACGGCGGAGCCAACCCGGCGCGACTGGATCGCGGTGATGAGCGTGATGCTCGGTGCCTTCATGGCAGTGCTGGACATCCAGATCACCAACTCCTCGTTGAAGGACATCCAGGGCGCACTGTCGGCGACGCTGGAAGAAGGCTCATGGATTTCCACCTCGTACCTGGTAGCGGAAATCATCATGATCCCGCTAACAGCCTGGCTGGTGCAGCTGCTGTCGGCGCGGCGCCTGGCAGTGTGGGTATCCGGCGGCTTCCTGCTGTCGTCGCTGCTATGCTCGATGGCCTGGAACCTGGAGAGCATGATCCTGTTCCGTGCCTTGCAGGGCTTCACTGGCGGCGCGCTGATACCGCTGGCCTTTACCCTGACCCTGATCAAGCTGCCCGAGCACCACCGCGCCAAAGGCATGGCGATGTTCGCCATGACCGCCACTTTCGCCCCCTCCATCGGCCCCACCCTGGGCGGCTGGCTGACCGAGAACTGGGGCTGGGAGTACATCTTCTACATCAATATCCCGCCGGGCCTGCTAATGATCGCCGGCTTGTTATACGGGCTTGAGAAGAAGGAGGCGCACTGGGAGCTGCTGAAAAGTACCGATTACGCCGGGATCGTCACGCTCGGACTTGGGTTGGGCTGCCTACAGGTGTTTCTTGAGGAAGGCCATCGCAAGGACTGGCTGGAGTCGCACCTGATCGTCGGCCTGGGCAGCGTTGCCCTGGTCAGCCTGATCACCTTCGTCATCTTGCAGTTTTCCAAGCCACATCCACTGATCAACCTGCGCATTCTTGGCAACCGCAACTTTGGCCTGTCGAGCATCGCCAGCCTGGGCATGGGCGTGGGCCTGTACGGGTCGATCTATCTGCTACCGCTGTACCTGGCGCAGGTACAGGGTTACAACGCGTTGCAGATTGGCGAGGTGATCATGTGGATGGGTATTCCGCAGCTGTTCCTGATCCCGCTGGTGCCGCAACTGATGAAGGTGATATCGCCCAAGGTACTATGCGCGCTGGGGTTTTGCCTGTTCGGCGCTGCCAGTTTCGGTTCGGGGGTGCTCAACCCGGACTTTGCCGGGCCGCAGTTCAACCATATCCAGATCATCCGCGCCCTGGGCCAACCGATGATCATGGTGACCATCTCGCTGATTGCCACCGCGTATATCCAACAACAGGATGCAGGGTCCGCGTCGAGCCTGTTCAATATTCTGCGTAACCTCGGTGGCGCGATTGGTATTGCCTTGCTGGCCACCCTGCTGGATGCGCGCACCAAGGTGTACTTCGACTACCTGCGCGAATCGGTGGTGCCGAGCAACCCACAGGTGGCTGAGCGGCTGGCGCAACTGGCGGAGCGCTTGGGCAATGACAATGCGGCGCTGGGCAAACTTAGCGAGATTACCCACCAGCAGGCACTGATCATGGCTTACAACGATGCCTTCCACTTTGTCGGGATCGGGTTGGCGGTGAGCATGGTGGCGGTGTTGCTGACCCGCAAGTTGCCGGAGGGGCTGAAGGCTGGGGAGGCCCACTGAGGCTATTACAGATTAGATGCGGTCCCTGTGGGAGCGGGCATGCCCGCGAACACCGGCGCAGCCGGTGCCAGCCACCGCATTGAATTCTTCGCGGGCACGCCCGCTCCCACAGGGCCCGCGCCCGGCTTCAGCTGCTGATCAACCGCTCCCGCAGCTGCGCAATCTCGTCACGCAACTGCGCCGCAGCTTCGAACTCCAGGTCGCGGGCGAACTGCATCATTTTCTCTTCCAACTGCTTGATGCGCTTGGTGATCTCGCCCGGCGTACGTAGTTCGGCCTCGTAACGGGCGCTCTCCTCTGCCGCCTTGGCCATGCCCTTGCGCTTCTTGCTGCGCGCACCGGGCACGGTGGCGCCTTCCATGATGTCGGCGATGTCCTTGACCACCCCCTTGGGCACGATGCCGTTGGCTTCGTTGAAGGCGATCTGCTTCTCGCGGCGGCGCTCGGTTTCATCAATGGCCCGCTGCATGGAGCCGGTGACGTTATCGGCATACAGGATGGCTCGGCCATTGAGGTTACGTGCAGCGCGGCCAATGGTCTGGATCAGGGAACGCTCGGAACGCAGAAAACCTTCCTTGTCTGCATCGAGGATGGCCACCAGCGACACCTCGGGCATGTCCAGGCCCTCGCGCAGCAGGTTGATGCCCACCAGTACGTCGAAGGTGCCCAGGCGCAGGTCGCGGATAATCTCTACCCGCTCCACCGTATCAATGTCCGAGTGCAGGTAGCGTACCCGTACGTCGTGGTCGGCCAGGTAATCGCTGAGGTCCTCGGCCATGCGCTTGGTCAGCGTTGTCGCCAGCACACGCTCGCCTGCCGCAACACGCTTGCGGATCTCGGACAGCAGGTCGTCGACCTGGGTCAGCGCAGGGCGTACCTCTACCTGCGGGTCGACCAGCCCGGTCGGGCGCACCACCTGCTCCACCACGCGCCCGGCATGCTCGGCCTCGTAGGGGCCTGGGGTGGCCGAAACAAAAATGGTCTGCGGGCTGACATCCTCCCACTCGTCGAAACGCATCGGCCGATTGTCCAGCGCCGAAGGCATGCGGAAGCCGTACTCGACCAGGGTTTCCTTGCGTGAACGGTCGCCCTTGTACATGGCGCCCACCTGCGGGACGCTGACGTGGGATTCGTCGATCACCAGCAGCGCATCGGGCGGCAGGTAATCGTACAGGGTGGGCGGCGGCGCCCCGGCCGGGCGCCCGGACAGGTAACGCGAGTAGTTTTCGATGCCGTTGCAATAGCCCAGCTCGAGGATCATCTCCAGATCGAAGCGGGTGCGTTGCTCCAAACGCTGCGCTTCGACCAGCTTGTTGGCCTTGTGCAGGTATTCCAGGCGATCTTTCAGCTCTTCCTTGATGCCCTCCACTGCTTCCAGCAGGGTTTCCCGCGGGGTGACGTAGTGGCTCTTGGGGTAGAAGGTGAAACGTGGCAGCTTGCGGAAAACCTCACCGGTCAACGGATCGAAAGCGGCGATGTTCTCCACTTCATCGTCGAACAGCTCGATGCGGATGGCTTCCAGATCCGATTCGGCCGGGAAGATGTCGATTACGTCGCCGCGTACCCGGAAGGTGGCGCGGGCAAAGTCCATTTCGTTGCGGGTGTACTGCAGGTCGGCCAGGCGGCGCAGCAGCGCGCGCTGGTCGAGCTTGTCGCCACGGTCCACGTGCAGGACCATTTTCAGGTAGGTCTCGGGGCTGCCCAGGCCGTAGATGCACGACACAGTGGTCACGATGATCGCGTCACGCCGTTCCAGCAGCGCCTTGGTCGCCGACAGACGCATCTGCTCGATGTGGTCGTTGATCGAGGCGTCCTTCTCGATGAAGGTGTCTGACGACGGCACATAGGCTTCCGGCTGGTAGTAGTCGTAATAGGAAACGAAGTACTCCACCGCGTTGTTGGGGAAGAATGCCTTGAACTCCCCGTACAACTGCGCGGCCAGCGTCTTGTTGGGCGCCAGCACCAGCGTGGGCCGCTGCACCTGCTGGATGACGTTGGCAATGCTGAAGGTCTTGCCCGAACCGGTCACCCCGAGCAACGTCTGGTGCGACAGCCCCGCCTCGATGCCTTCAACCAACTGGCGGATAGCCTCGGGCTGGTCGCCGGCCGGCTGGAAACGTGTGACGAGCTGGAACTCGGACATGAAGGACCTCACGGTGCAGCAGCTGTAAATTTAGCCAGTAGTCTATACCCAAATGCGCCCGTTCGGGGGCGCTTTCAAGGCACAGGTGTGGGCCTGTGCAACGGTGGACACGGCAATTGGACCAATGGTCGAAAAATATTTGCGCAAATAGCCCTAAAAGCTGTGCCAGAGTGTCGCGGTGACCGGTCGGTATCACTATACTGACTCCCCGTTTGTGCACCGCTTCAGTGCATTCGGCTGGAGCGTGTACGCCCTATCACACTCCAATCAGAGCCAAGGTAACAATGAGCCTGTTTTCCGCTGTCGAGCTGGCACCCCGCGACCCTATTCTGGGCCTCAACGAAGCATTCAACGCCGACCCACGTACCGACAAGGTCAACCTGGGCGTAGGCGTGTATTGCAATGAGGAAGGCCGCATTCCGCTGCTGCGCGCCGTGATCGAAGCCGAAACCCAGCGTGCCGCCCAGCACGCTTCGCGCGGCTACCTGCCGATCGACGGCATCGCCACCTACGACCAGGCTGTGCAGAAGCTGCTGTTCGGCGCCGAGTCGCCACTGCTGGCCGCTGGCCGCGTGGTCACCGTGCAGGCCGTCGGTGGTACCGGCGCGCTGAAGATCGGCGCCGACTTTCTCAAGCGCATCTCGCCAGACGCCGTGGTTGCCATCAGCGACCCGAGCTGGGAAAACCACCGTGCGCTGTTCGAATCGGCCGGCTTCCCGGTGCAGAACTACCGCTACTACGATGCGCCGACCAACGACGTCAACCGCGCTGGCATGCTCGAAGACCTCAACGCCCTGCCGTCCGGCTCGATCGTGGTGCTGCACGCCTGCTGCCACAACCCGACGGGCGTCGACCTGAACCTGGACGACTGGAAGAACGTTCTGGAAGTAGTCAAGGCCAAGGGCCACGTGCCGTTCCTCGACATGGCCTACCAGGGCTTTGGTGACGGTATCGCCGAAGACGCCTTCGCCGTGCGCCTGTTCGCCGAGTCGGGCCTGGAGTTCTTTGTTTCCAGCTCGTTCTCCAAATCGTTCTCGCTGTACGGCGAGCGCGTCGGCGCACTGTCGATCGTGACCGCCTCCAAGGACGAGAGCACCCGCGTGCTGTCGCAGGTCAAGCGCGTGATCCGCACCACCTACTCCAACCCGCCAACCCACGGCGCAACCATTGTTGCCACCGTGCTGAACAGCGCAGAACTGCGCCAGATGTGGGAAACCGAACTGGCCGAAATGCGCGAGCGTATCCACGGCATGCGCAAGCAGATGGTATCGCTGCTGGCCGAATACGGTGCCAACCGCGACTTCAGCTTCGTTGGCCGCCAGGTCGGCATGTTCTCCTACTCGGGCCTGACCGTTGAACAGGTTGCCCGCCTGAAGAACGACTTCGGCATCTATGCCCTGGACACCGGCCGTATCGCGGTGGCCGCGCTGAACCAGAGCAACATCCACGTGGTGACCAAAGCTATCGTGGAAGTGCTGTAACTCATTGTTTTGCCTGGGGGTGGGTTGACTTCTCCCGGGCAATCAGTAAGATACGCGCAGATTCCGCGATAGCTCAGTCGGTAGAGCAAATGACTGTTAATCATTGGGTCCCTGGTTCGAGTCCAGGTCGCGGAGCCAAACATTGAAAAGCCCCCGTGTTGCGTAAGCAACCGGGGGCTTTTTCGTTGTTCACCGGAAGTATGTCGGCGCCTGGTAGATCGAGCGCCGCCCGCGCGGCGCATCGCGAGCTGTGCTCGCTCCTACATTTGTTTCTGGCCAATCATTCCTGTGCCATTTGCGCGCGGACGCCTTGGCGCATGGCGCAATATCACGTCGTACAAACAAGGCGGTCGCGCGCGCCTGTAACAGACGTTACTGGCCCGAAACAAACGTAGGAGCGAGCGCAGCTCGCGATGCGCCGCGCGGGCGGCGCTCGATCTGCCGGGCAGCACAAAACCCAAGACATGCACCATCCAGCCCCAGAGCCCTCAACGACTACGCCCAATCGGGTAAAACTGACCCTGGCTCCATACGCCCAACCATTCCTCCCCCTCGATCACACGCGGCACCGCCAGCTCCACCAGTTGGTAAAACACATTGCGATGTATCAGCGCCTCCAGGTTGCTGCGCATCAGCACATACGGTGATGGCTCCTGCGTCACCGGGTCGATCACCACCCGCAGAGGGTTATCCGGACCGGCCTCGACCTGGTCCTCGACATTGCTGGTAAAGCGCAGCACCTGTTGTTCGCCTTCCCCCTGCACTTCCAGCAGCACGGCCACGAACGGCGCATCGTCGACACGAATGCCGACCTTCTCTACCGGGGTGATCAGGAAATAGTCATCGCCATCGCGGCGAATGATGGTCGAGAACAGCCGCACCATCGGCTTTCGCCCGATCGGCGTGCCCAGGTAATACCAGGTGCCGTCGCGGGCGATGCGCATGTCGATGTCACCACAGAAATCCGGGTTCCACAGGTGCACCGGCGGCAGCCCCTTGGCCTTGGGGATCTGCGCCAGAAGGTCATTGGCCTTGCCGGAGTCACTCATCACGCTTGCCTCATTCACTCATGCCCAAGAGGCTACGAGCGTACTCGCGCATCGGCGCGCCAAGCAAATCCTCCGGGGTGTTGTCGTGGAACGTCAACAAACCGCCACGGCTCTTGATGCGTGCGGTGTCGATCAGGTAGCGGGTATTGGTTTCGATCAGCATCATCTGCACCACGCCAGTGTCCCAGCCCAGACGGTCGACGGCCTGCTCGTCATACCACTCGTCACCATTGCCGATGCGATCGTCGGTACGAGCGAAGCGGGTGTACAGTAGGTAGTCGGCGCCTACCGAGCGCGCCTGGGCAATGGCCTCTTCCAGGCCCAGCGGCCCCTGGGCGCGACGCACCATCGGGAAGTATTCAACGAAACTCTTGAACGCCTGCTGAGCCACTGCATTCTGCCGAGGCGCCGGCCCCTTGCCCGGCGGCACGAACGCACCTTGGCCGATGAAGATGAATGAATCAGGCTGCAGGCGGATCGACAAGGTGCGACGGGTTTCGCTGTGGTCCAGCAAACCGGCATCGCTCATGTGATAGCGGACGCCCTCGCCCATATCACTGACATTCATGCAGCCGCCCAGCGCCATCAGCGCCAGCAGCAAGACCAGGCTACGCATCTTTCCTCCAGTGGCCGGCGACGAAAAACCGGCGAATAGCCGGCGGATGCAGCTTTTGCGCCAGCTTCAGCCACCGATCACTTTCATGACCGTCACGCCGCCGGAAAAGGCCAGGTCCTGTTTGTCTGCCAATGCCTTGACCAACAACCGCTGCAAGGCCGGCAACGCCTGATGACGCGGCTTTTCCAGCAGGTCGCCGACGAAGTGCCGGTTACCAGACGACAGGCAGCCATGCAGCCAGCCCGTGGAAGACAGGCGCAGCCGCGAGCAAGTACGGCAAAACGGCACGCTTTCGTTGGCTATGACGCCGAAGTGGCCCCTGCCAGGGATGTGGTAACGCATGGCAGTGGCGTCCAGCGGCGCATCCACCTGGGCGTAGGTATGTTGGCCGCCGATCAGCGCAAGCAGTTGGTCGAGGCCGACAAACTGTTGGAGGAAGGCGTTGCGATCATGGGCAAGATGGCCCATGCGCATCAGTTCGATGAAGCGCAGCTCGAAGCCGCGCGCGAGGCAGTAATCCAGCAGCGGCAGTACCTGATCGAGGTTTTTCCCTCGCATCGGCACCATGTTGACCTTGATTCGCATGCCCAGGGCGCTCGCCCGCTCCATTCCGTCCAGTACAGTACCCAGGTCGCCGCCACGAGCAATCTGGCGGAAAGCCAGCGGGTCGAGGGTATCGAGGGAAACGTTCAGCCGACGAATCCCGGCCGCCTGCAGTTGCGGCAACTTGCGCGCCAGCAACTGGCCATTAGTGGTCAGCGAGATGTCGTCAAGGTCGAGTTTGGCCACGGCAGCCAGAAAGGCATCCAGACGCGGGCTAACCAATGGCTCACCGCCAGTTATGCGCAGGCGCTCGATGCCGGCAGCTTCGATCAGATAGGCCACGCCACGGGCCAGGGCATCCGCCGACAGCTCGTCCTGCGCCGCCACCAGCCGCTTGCCGTCAGGTACGCAGTAGGTACAGGCGTAGTTGCAGGCAGCCGTCAGGCTGACGCGCAGGTTGCGAAAGCGCCTGCCTTGACGATCGACGATCATGAGTGACTCCGACATGGATGAGGGGGCTGGCAAAACCTGACTCATAAATCAGGTTTTTGCAAGCCCCCAATGAACAATGCCGAATGTTCAAGCGATAGCCGAACGCTGCAGGCTGCGCTGGCGCGCAGAGAACCCACGATGCAGTACTTGTGGCAGCGGGCGTACCCGCGAAGAATCAAACGCGGTGGCTGGCACCGGCTGCGCCGGTGTTCGCGGGCGTGCCCGCTGCCACAGGGCCCATGCAGTTTCGTGCAATGCTCAGTTCGAGGGTTCCGGGTCGCGCTTGCGCTTATTGCCCATCCGCACACCAATATCCATCAGGAACTGGAAGAAACCTTCCTGGTCCTCCAGCACATTGCTCCAGAACGGCGAGTGGTACAGCGCCACAGCGCCGTGCACCAGCGCCCAGGCAGCGCAGTAGTGGAAATACGGCGGCACGTCTTCGAGCTTGCCTTCGCTGATTCGGCCCTTGATCAGCAGGGTTAGGCGGTCGAAGTTGGAGGCACGGATGCTGTGCAACTGCTCGACCATTTCCGGCACCTGATTGCCCTTGACCACCTTTTCCTCAAGGCGGTCGAACAGCCGGTAGCGTTGCGGGTCGCGCATGCGGAACTCGAAGTAGGCGCGCGACAGCGCTTCCTTGTCACGGTCGACGTCGGCCGAGTGCAACAGCTCGTTCAGGTCACGCTCGTAGTCGAGCATCAGGCGAAGGTAGATCTCCGCCTTGGACTTGAAGTGCTTGTAGATCGTGCCTTTGCCGATGCCCACGGCGTCGGCGATCATCTCGACAGTGACGCTGTCTTCACCTTGCTCGAGAAACAGCTTGAGCGCGGTATCGAGGATTTCCTGTTCGCGACGGCGAAACTCACGGACCTTACGAGGTTCTTTCTGCATGGGAAGGACTGGATGACAATCGAAGCGGTTTATTATGCCTAACTTGCGGGAAATTGCACGGATCATCCACACATGTCTGTGTTTCACGATACATACAGCCATGCGCTGCGGGAGGAATGAAACGTTGGCGTATTCCAAATCTGTTTAAAAAACGTCCAATATGCACTGGCACTGCGCCAAACCTGACCAATACTTGAAGTGTTGGCGCGGCGCATCCCCCCCAGTGGCGCGCCGATAAAGGTGCTCAGGGACCGCGTACCTTTGTTTTACTCCTAATGGTCTTAACCCGGATTCCTCCCCCAGAACCCGGGTTTTTTTTGTGTTTTTGTGGGGAGGATGGTGTGACGGCTGTCAGGTGCGTGCCGCAAGAGTTTCAGCGCCCGTGAGATCGAGCGCCGCGCGGGCGGCGCTCGATCTCATAGGCGCTGCAAGGGCTGTGGCAGGCACCTTGTAACCCTCACGCAATCTCTAACCCCGGTGAATCAATCCACACGCGCCAACGGGAACAGACGCTTGAAGTTGGCGGTAGTCTGCTCGGCCAACTGCTCATAACTGGCCCCACGCAGGGAAGCCACATACTCCGCCACCTCCCGCACATACTGCGGCAAGTTCGGCTTGCCCCGGTGCGGAATCGGTGCCAGATAGGGTGAATCGGTCTCCACCAGCAAGCGATCGACAGGCACCTGCCGCGCCACCTCACGCAACGCCTCGGCATTGCGGAAGGTCACGATTCCAGACAGCGAAATGTAATAACCCAGGTCCAGCGCCGCCTTGGCCATGTCCCAGTCTTCGGTAAAGCAGTGCAGCACACCAGCCTGCGGCAGGTTGGCCTCACGCAGCAGCGCCAGGGTATCGGCGCGCGCCGCCCGGGTATGCACGATCACCGGCTTGCCGGTCTGCCTCGAGGCCTCCAGGTGCAGGCGGAACGAAGCCTGCTGCAACTCGGCAGCCTCCGGCTCGTAGTGGTAATCCAGCCCGGTTTCACCAATCGCCACCACATGCGGGTGGGCCAATTCGCGCAATAACCATTCCAACGCCGGGGTTTCACCAGGGGCCAGGTCCAGCGGGTGCACGCCTACCGAGCAGTCGACGTCAGCGTACTGCTCGCTCAGCGCCTTCACTGCCCCCGCATTCTCGGCACTGACGCCAATGCACAGGAAATGCCCGACCCCACGCTCACGCGCCGCCTGCAGGGCAGCATCCAGGGAGCCCTGGTGGGCACTGAGGTCAAGACGGTCGAGGTGGCAATGGGAGTCTACGAGCATGGGATAACGGCACACATGAAAAATGGGAGATCAGCGGGCACCCGGCAGTTGCAGCCAGTGAGCCAGCAGCGATTCAAGCAGCAAGGCACGGTTGAGGTTGGCCTTGCCCAGCACCTTCTGGCGCTGCTCGAGGATCCATGCCTGCACCTCCAGCACCTTGGCCTGTCGGCTCTTCTGGGCCAGGTACTGCACGACCTTGCGCATATCGGCCAAGCCTAACCCTTCCTCGTCCTGGGTCAACTGGTAGCGCAGGATCAGGTGCGACCAATCGCAAAACCAGTCGAACAGCAGTAACAACGGCACACTGCTCCAGGCATCGGCCAGCTGACTGGGCGATTGCTGCTGCTTGAGCAACTTCTTCACCCCGTCGGTAACCAGCGCACGTTGCTCGCGCACACCCTGCGCCTGCAAGCTGACCGCCATCAATGGCGAACCCGCGGCCAGCGTCAGCAGCTCATCGCGCTCGACCTCGTCGCAGTCGGGTAACGCGCCGGCCAGCCATGCCTGGCTCTGGGCCAGGCTGGGCTGCGGACAGACGACCTGCTGGCAGCGGCTCTTGATCGTCGGCAACAGACGGCTGGGCTGGTGCGTAACCAGCAACAACACGGTATCACCGGAAGGTTCTTCAAGGCTTTTAAGCAGGGCGTTGGAGGCATTGACATTCATCGCCTCCACCGGCTCGATCAACACCACCTTGCGCCCGCCCAGCTGCGCGGTCTGCACCACAAAAGCCACCAGGTCACGCACCTGGTCGACCTTGATCGGCTTGTCAGCCTCTTCCGGTTCGAGGACGAAGTTGTCCGGGTGGCTGCCGGCCTTGAGCAACAGGCACGACTTACACGCCCCACAAGCGTCCAGACCCTGCGGCTGCTGGCACAACAGGCGCGCCATCAGGCGCTCGGCCAGGGCCCGCTTGCCAATACCCTGCGGCCCATGCAGCAGATAGGCGTGGGCGTGCCGGCTACGCCCGGCCAGTTGCTGCCACAGCGCCTGCTGCCAGGGGTAGGCCTCAGCCACGGCAACGCCCCAAAATGCCTGGCAGCAGTGCGTCGATGTCACGCTGCACAGCCTCCAGGGATTGTGCCGCATCAAGCAAGCTGTAGCGCTGTGGCGCACCCTGGGCGCGCTGCAGGTACGCCTGGCGCACCGCTTCGAAGAAGGCCTGCCCTTCCTGCTCGAATCGGTCCAGGCGGCCACGGGCAGCGGCTCGGGCAAGGCCCACTTCTACCGGCAGGTCGAAGACCAGGGTCAGGTCCGGGCGCAGGTCGCCCTGGACGAACTGCTCCAGGGTAGCGATACGCTCGACCGACAACCCACGACCGCCGCCCTGATAGGCATAGGTAGCGTCCGTGAAACGGTCACACAGCACCACAGCCCCACGGGCCAGCGCCGGGCGGATCACCTGCGCCAGGTGCTGGGCGCGAGCGGCGAACACCAGCAGCAGCTCGGTGTCGGCCGCCATGGCTTCGTCGCTCGGGGCCAATAACAGTTCACGCACCTTTTCCGCCAGCGGCGTGCCGCCTGGCTCACGGGTCAGCACCACGTCCAGGCCGTGCTCGCGCAGGCGCGCGGCCAGGTAGTCGCGGTTGGTGCTCTTGCCCGCACCTTCGGGGCCTTCCAAAGTAATAAACAAGCCGCTCACAGGCAGTCCTTAATGTTGTTCGTCAGGCGTCGGCCGCTCGGCCGCTTGCGCACCGCCGGCAGGGGTATCCTGCGCGGGCGCTTCATCGGGGGCTGGCTGCGCAGCAGGCTCGTCCGCTGCCGGGGGCTCAGGGCGCTGCGCGTCATCGGCGCCCGACGCCTGTTCAGCATCATCGGCAGCTGGCTTTGCCTCTCGCTGCGGCGCGGGGCTGGAGCGGTAGTCCGACCGGCGCTTGAGCTGGAACTCGCGCACCGCCGAGTTGTGGCCGTCGAGGTCGTCGGAAAACACATGGCTGCCATCGCCACGGGCGACGAAGTAAAGGCTGGTGCCATTGGACGGGTTGAGCGCCGCATGAATCGCTTCGCGGCCGACCATCGCGATCGGTGTCGGCGGCAGGCCGGTCATGGTGTAGGTGTTGTAGGGCGTAGGCTCGCGCAGGTCAGCGCGGGTGATCTTGCCGTTGTAGCGTTCACCCATGCCATAGATAACCGTCGGGTCGGTCTGCAGCATCATACCCAGACGCATGCGCCGCACGAACACACCGGCGATCTGCCCGCGCTCCTGCGGAATGCCGGTTTCCTTTTCTACCAGGGAGGCCATGATCAGCGCCTGGTAGGGGTCACGATACGGCAGGTCGGTGGAACGCTCAGCCCACTCCTTGGCCAGCACTTCGTCCAGGCGCATGTAGGCCTGCTGCAGCAACTCGACATCGGTCATACCCCGCACGAAGCGGTAAGTGTCGGGGAAGAAGCGGCCTTCGGGGAATACGCCGGTATGGCCGAGCTTGTCCATGACCTCGGCATCCGACAAGCCATCGAGTGTATGCTTGATCTTTTCATGCTTGGCCACGGCCGCGCGCACCTGGCGGAAGGTCCAGCCTTCGACCAGGGTGAGGTTGTACTGCACCACGTCGGCACGGCGCCAGGCGTCGAACAACTGCTCGACGGTCATGCCTGGGGTAAGACGATACTCGCCGGTGTGCAGGGGGGTGCCGGCCATGTTGAAGCGCCAGTACAAACGCAACCAGACGGCGTCGTCGAGCAACCCTTCTCGTTGCATGCTGTAGAACATGCGGTTTGGGTTAGTGCCATTGGGCACATCCAGCAGGCGTTCCTGCGTGACGTGCAAGGGCTGCTCCAGGACCGAGTTGACCTTCCAGGCCGACCAGCCAAACGCCAGGCCGGCAAGGATCAAGCCCATTTCCAGCAACAGCAGGAATTTACGTCTCACGAATTCAGGTTTCCAGTAACGTACGGGCAACGGCCTGCAGTTTACGAGTGAGCGGGCCCGGCGACCAGTTTAGCGCGGCTACGCCACGCACAGGCCAAATGCCGTAAACGCTATTGCAAACAAATACTTCATCAGCTTGCTCCATCGCGTCGAACGACAGGTCGCAGACTTGTACCGCAATACCCAGCAGTGGGGCCTGTTCCAGCAGTGCGGCACGCATCACGCCCGCCACCCCACAACGGCTAAGGTCGGCGGTAAGCAGCACACCATCACGCACCAGAAACAGATTGCTGTATACCCCTTCGATCACCCTGCCCTGCGCGTCACGCATCAGGCCTTCGGCATGGTCGTTGTCCTGCCATTCGGCACGGGCCAGCACCTGCTCCAGGCGGTTGAGGTGTTTGAGGCCGGCCAGCAGTGGTTGTTCCCCAAGCCGGGTCTGGCAAGGGAACAACCGCACGCCATGCTCGGCATGCTCGGCAGGATAGCGGGGTAATGGGCTGCCTTGCAGGATACGCCGCGGCGCAGCATCGACCGCCGGTGCATAGCCTCGCTGACTGTCGCCACGAGTAAGGATGAGTTTGGCGACACCCTCGCCCAACTGGCTGGCGTAGCGCAGCAACTCGTCGCGCACCAGCGCCAGGTCGGCGTTGATTGCCAGGCGCTGGCAGCCCAGCGCCAGGCGTGCGAGGTGGCCGTCCAGCAAGCTGGGCCGGGCGCCTCGCACAGCGATGGTTTCGAACAGGCCATCGCCGTAGGCCAGGCCGCGGTTCTGCAGGTTGAGTGCAGTCGCAGGCTGGCCGTCGATCCAGCTGTGCATCAGCCGGCAAACCGGCGGAATACCAGCGAGCCGTTGGTGCCGCCAAAGCCGAACGAGTTGGACAGCACCACGTCGATCGGCATGCTGCGCGCCTGATGGGGAACGAAGTCCAGGTCACAACCCTCGTCCGGCTCGTCCAGGTTGATGGTCGGCGGAGCCATCTGGCTATTGATTGCCAGCACGCTGAAGATCGCCTCCACCGCGCCCGCGGCGCCCAGCAAGTGACCCGTCATCGACTTGGTCGAGCTGACCGCCAGCTTGTAGGCATGCTCGCCGAACACGCGCTTGATCGCCGCCACTTCCGCCACATCGCCCGCCGGGGTAGAAGTGCCGTGGGCGTTGATGTAGCTGACTTCTTCCGGCTGGATACCGGCATCGCGCAAGGCGTTGGTCATGCAGCGGGCAGCGCCTTCGCCAGAGTCAGGCGGCGAAGTCATGTGGTAGGCGTCACCGCTCATGCCAAAGCCAACCAGCTCGGCATAGATAGTCGCACCGCGGGCCTGGGCGTGCTCCAGCTCCTCGAGCACCAGGGCACCAGCACCGTCGGACAACACAAAGCCGTCACGGCCCTTGTCCCACGGGCGGCTGGCCCGGCTTGGCTCGTCATTGCGAGTAGACAGCGCGCGCGAAGCACCAAAACCGCCCATGCCCAGACCACAAGCGGCCATCTCGGCGCCACCGGCGATCATCACGTCAGCTTCACCGTAGGCGATATTGCGTGCGGCCATGCCAATGCAATGGGTGCCGGTGGTGCAAGCAGTGGCGATAGCGTAGTTCGGCCCCTGCAGGCCCAGGTGGATCGACAGGAAACCGGAGATCATGTTGATGATCGAACCCGGCACGAAGAACGGCGAAATGCGGCGCGGCCCCGAATCGTGCAGGGTGCGGCTGGTTTCCTCGATGTTGGTCAGGCCACCGATACCCGAGCCCATGGCCACGCCAATACGCTCGCGGTTGGCGTCGGTAACCTCCAGGCCGGCACTACGCACCGCCTGGAAACCGGCCGCCAGGCCGTACTGGATGAACAGATCGAGTTTGCGGGCCTCTTTGGCCGACAGGTACTGCTCAACCTCGAAGCCTTTCACCGAGCCGCCAAAACGGGTGGAGTAGGCAGACAGGTCCGTGTGTTCGATCGGACCAATGCCACTGCGGCCAGCCAGAATGCCCTGCCAGGTGCTCGGTACATCGGTACCCAGTGGCGACAGCATACCCATACCGGTGACCACGACGCGTCTACGCGACACAGTACTCTCCTTTTCTAATAACAGAGTCTCTTGCCATTGCATTCAAGCACTGGAATGCAATGGCAACAGACTCTTGGTGCGCGGTGAACGAAGCAGCCTGAAAACGCGAGGCGCTCGCAAAGAAAAAACCGCACGCCGGCGAAGGCAGTGCGGTTTTCCCCGACAAGTAGCGTCGACTGTAGCGTCTTAGGCCTGGTGGGCCAGGACGTAGTCGATAGCAGCTTGAACGGTAGTGATCTTCTCGGCTTCTTCGTCAGGGATTTCGGTCTCGAATTCCTCTTCCAGAGCCATCACCAGTTCAACGGTGTCAAGCGAATCGGCACCCAGGTCATCGACGAAGGACTTGGAGTTAGTCACTTCTTCTTCCTTGACGCCCAGTTGCTCGGCGACGATTTTCTTGACGCGTTCTTCGATGGTGCTCATACCTAGTTTTCACTCCTAATGGATATATGTCAGGCAGCTGGCCGGTGGCTAATTTTATAGAAAGACGTTCGCTTTTCAAGCGAAACGCACCTTCAGGCTAGTCACCCCACCCGCTGCCTGGAATCTGGTTGCAGCTTTATAACGGATTTTAGGCTCGCAGTATGACTCTTTTTTTACGAAACCCGTCACATTGAGTTGCAGTATTACATGTACATCCCGCCGTTGACCGGCACGGTAGCGCCAGTCACGTAGGCTGCGCCGTCGGACGCCAGGAACGAAACCACCTTGGCAATTTCGTCAGCCTGGCCCAAGCGGCCCAGCGGAATCTGGGTCTGCAGGGCTTCGCGCTGAGCTTCCGGCAGCTCGCGAGTCATGTCGGTATCGATGAAGCCTGGGGTCACCGAGTTGACGGTGATACCACGCGAACCCACTTCACGCGCGAGGGCGCGGCTGAAACCTTCCAGACCGGCCTTAGCAGCCGCGTAGTTGGCCTGACCTGCGTTACCCATGGCACCGACGACCGAGCCGATGCTGATAATACGACCCCAACGTGCCTTGGTCATGCCACGCAGCACGCCCTTGGACAGACGGTAGAGGCTGTTCAGGTTGGTGTCGATGACATCGAACCACTCGTCGTCTTTCATGCGCAGCATGAGGTTGTCGCGGGTGATACCGGCGTTGTTGACCAGGATGGCCGGCGCGCCGAACTGCTCGCCAATGGCGGCCAGTACGGCTTCAACCGATTCGGCGCTGGTCACGTTCAGCTCCATGCCGGTGCCGGTGATGCCGTGCTCTTTCAGGGTGGCAGCGATACGCTCGGCGCCGGACGCCGAAGTGGCGGTACCGATCACGGTCGCGCCCTGGCGGCCCAGCTCTAGGGCGATGGCCTGGCCAATGCCACGGCTGGCGCCGGTAACCAGTGCAACTTTACCTTGCAGGCTCATGCAAGCTTCTCCAAATCAGGCCAGTGCCGCACGGGTGGCAGCAACGGCGTCAGGGGTGTTGAGGTTGTAGGTGGTCACGCCGTCGGCGCAACGCTTGTTAAGGCCAGCCAGTACCTTGCCCGGGCCACACTCGACCAGGTTGACCGCACCGTTGGCGGCCAGGGTCTGCACACACTCGACCCAGCGTACCGGCTGGTACAGCTGTGCCAGCAGGTCGTGCTTGAGGGCATCGAGGTCGGCGGCGACGGCGGCAGTGACGTTCTGCACCACCGGAATCTGCGGGGCCTTCCAGTCAATGGCATTGACCGAATCGGCAAAGCGCTCGGCGGCCGGCTTCATCAGGGCACAGTGCGACGGGACGCTGACCGCCAGCGGCAGGGCGCGCTTGGCACCTTTGGCCTTGCACAGTTCCATGGCGCGATCTACCGCAGCCTTGTTGCCGGCGATGACCACCTGACCAGGCGAGTTGAAGTTCACGGCACTGACCACTTCATCCTCAGCGGCTTCGGCGCAGATTTCCACGACCACAGCATCGTCCAGGCCGAGAATGGCAGCCATGGCGCCGTGACCGGCCGGTACGGCTTCCTGCATCAGCTGACCGCGGCGCTCGACCAGGCGAACGGCGTCTTTCAGGCTGATGCTGCCGGCGGCGACCAGAGCGCTGTATTCGCCCAGGCTGTGACCGGAAACGAAGGCAGGCTTGGCACCGCCCTCTTCCAGCCACAGGCGCCACAACGCGATGGACGCGGTGAGGATCGCCGGCTGGGTCTTGTCGGTCTGGTTAAGTTGCTCTTCCGGGCCGTCCTGGACCAGCTTCCACAGGTCGTAGCCGAGCGCTTCGGACGCTTCCTTGAAGGTTTCGATGATCACTGGCTTCTCGGCGCCGAGCTCGGCGAGCATGCCCAGCGATTGGGAACCTTGACCGGGAAAGACGAATGCGAGGGATGCAGACATTGAACAAGCCCTTATGATCTTGTCGTCGGATAGTGTGCGCCAGGCCCGAGGCCAGGCGCGGAATCTGAAAACTTGGATGGAAACACAGACCAAGCGGTCACATTTAAGCACTTCATCGGCGAAATGCCTAAGGCAACAGGTCTTCAAGGCGGCCATGCAGCCGCTGCGGCAGGTTTTCCTGAATTTCGATCAGCGCCCGCTGGATGGCACTCTGAAACCCCTGCACGCCCGCCGAACCATGGCTCTTGATAACGATACCCTGCAGCCCCAGGAAGCTCGCCCCATTGTGCCGCGCCGGCGCCAGGTCGGCTTGCAGACGTTTAAGCAGCGGCATGGCAACGGCTCCGGCAACGCGGGCAAAAGCACCGCCCTTGAACAGTTTTTCGATGCGCGCACCGATCATCGTCGCCAGGCCTTCGCTGGACTTGAGCAGTATGTTGCCGACAAAACCGTCGCACACCACCACGTCTGCCTCACCCCGGTACAGGCCATCCCCTTCGACGAAACCGACATAGTTGAGGCCGCGGGCATTCTGCAACAGCGTGGCAGCCAGCTTGACCTGCTGGTTACCCTTGATGTCCTCGGTACCGATATTCAACAGCGCGACCCTTGGCCGGTGCACACCCAGAGCCTGGGCAGCCACAGAGCCCATTACAGCGAACTGGTAGAGGTTTTCGGCACTGCAGTCGACATTGGCGCCCAGATCGAGCAGTTGGCAGTAACCCGTCTGGGTCGGGATCGCCGCCACCATGGCCGGCCGGTCGATACCCGGCAGAGTCTTGAGCACAAAGCGCGACAACGCCATCAGCGCCCCGGTATTGCCGGCACTGACGCAGGCCTGGGCTTTTCCGTCGCGTACCAGTTCGAGGGCGATGCGCATCGACGAATCCGGCTTGCCGCGCAACGCCTGGGATGGCCGCTCGTCCATGCCGACCACCTCACTGGCGGCGACAATCTGCAGGCGCGCGCGATCCGCAGCTGGCAGGCCACTGACGAGATCTTCAAGGAGGGAGGGTTGACCGACGAGGGTCAGGTGCAGCGAGGGGGTAGCCGAAAGGCAGGCAATGCTAGCCTGGACAATGCTGCGGGGACCGAAGTCCCCGCCCATTGCGTCGATCGCGATGACCTGAGCGGACAAGGATTACTCGTCAGCGCCCTTGTCGACCACTTTGCGACCACGGTATACGCCTTCTGGCGAAACGTGGTGACGCAGGTGAACTTCACCGGTGGTTTTCTCTACCGACAGCGCGTTTTCCGACAGGGCGTCGTGCGAACGGCGCATGTCACGGGCAGAGCGGGATTTTTTGTTCTGCTGAACAGCCATAATTGATTAACTCCTAAACGTTTGGGTCACGCTTTAACTGCGCCAAAACACTGAACGGGTTGGACCGCGATACCTCGTCCTTGCTCGATTCGGGCTCGTCTGCGCCCGCCGGCTGCTGGCATTCTTCCGGATGATGAGCAGGCACGATTGGCAAGGCGAGCAAAAGCTCCTCCTCGACCAATGCCTGCAGATCCAAAGGATCTTCGCCCAGTTCCAGCACGTCATAGCCTTTCGGCAACGACTGGGTATTCGCACCCTCCTTCACCACTGCGTAAGTACATTCGCTGTGGATCGGCAGGGTGACCAGCTCAAGACAACGCTGGCAAACCATCTTGACTTCGACGTCCAGCTCGCTGTGGATAACCACCACGTGCTGTTCATCTCGTTCAAAATCGAACTTCGCCTGCACCGTACCGACATTGTCGGAAAGCGGGTCGCAGAGTCTTTCCAAATCAGCGAGTTGCAGCGAACCGTTAAGGGTTACGCCACGATCGGCTAATTTGCGCGGGTCAACGTGAGGTGGAATCGGGTCATTCAACATAGGCGCAGCATTCTAGGGATGCCCCCCGCCCCTGTCAAAGGAAATTAGGCGGCATCGTGCGTGATAGAATTGGTTCAACCGAACCCGGAGTCTACCATGCTTCCTTTGTTACTGGCTTCCAGCTCTGCCTATCGCCGCGAACTGCTCGCACGCCTGCACCTGCCCTTCACCTGGGCAAGCCCCGATATAGACGAGCAACGCCTGGATGGCGAGCCGCCCGTGGAGCTGGTACGCCGGCTGGCCAGGCAAAAGGCCGAGGCACTGGCAGACAGCTACCCTGGGCACCTGATTATCGGCTCGGACCAGGTTGCAGTATTGGGTGAGCAGGTGCTGGGCAAGCCGCACACGTTCGAGCGCGCCTGCGAGCAACTGCTGGAGTGCAGCGGGCAACAGGTGAGCTTTCTGACCGGGCTGGCGCTGCTCAACAGCTCAACCGGGCACTGCCAGGTGGATTGCGTGCCGTTTACGGTGACGCTGCGCGAGTTGAGCAGGGAGCGGGTCGAGCGTTATGTGGCAGCGGAACAACCGCTGGATTGCGCTGGCAGCTTCAAGGCGGAGGGGCTGGGGGTTAGCTTGTTCCAGGGCACGCACGGGTGCGATGCGACCAGCCTGATCGGGCTGCCGTTGATTCGGCTGGTGGATATGCTGATGAAGGAAGGGGTGGAGATACCTTAGCCTGGCTTGAGTTTTTTGTTGTCAGCGAGGTCGAGCGCCGCCCGCGCGGCGCATCGCGAGCTACGCTCGCTCCTACGTTTGTTTCAGGCCAGTAACGCCTGTTACAGGCGCGCGCGACCGCCTTGTTTGTGCGACGCGATATTGCGTCATGCGCCAAGGCGTTCGCGTGCAAATGGCACAGGAATGGAAGGGGTGGAGATACCTTAGCCTGGCTTGAGTTTTTTGTTGTCAGCGCGATCGAGCGCCGCCCGCGCGGCGCATCGCGAGCTGCGCTCGCTCCTACGTTTGTTTCAGGCCAGTAACGCCTGTTACAGGCGCGCGCGACCGCCTTGTTTGTGCGACGCGATATTGCGTCATGCGCCAAGGCGTTCGCGCGCAAATGACACAGGAATGGAAGGGGTGGAGATACCTTAGCCTGGCTTGAGTTTTTTTGTTGTCAGCGAGGTCGAGCGCCGCCCGCGCGGCGCATCGCGAGCTACGCTCGCTCCTACGTTTGTTTCGGGCCAGTAACGCCTGTTACAGGCGCGCGCGACCGCCTTGTTTGTGCGAGGTGATATTGCGTCATGCGCCAAGGCGTTCGCGTGCAAATGGCACAGGAATGATTGGCCTGAAACAAACGCAGGAGCGAGCGCAGCTCGCGATGCGCCGCGCGGGCGGCGCTCGACCTCACAAACCCCGCGAATCGCGCGACAAACACCGCGCGACGAGCCCTCAGCGCAACTGCAGCCCCTGGAACCCCATCCACATCGCCAGGTGCTCAGCCACGCTGGCCCCCACGCGCTTGGAGAAGCGATCGAACGGCGACTCCTGAACGGTGAAGTCCACCAACTCTTTCTCACCCACGATCTCACGCGCCACATAGCTGGCACTGCCCAGGCCATCCACAAGCCCCAACGCCTTGGCCTGCTCACCCGACCAGATCAGGCCACTGAACAACTCCGGGTGCTCCTTATCCTTCAGGCGCTCACCCCGCCCCTGCTTGACCATGGCGATGAACTGCTGGTGCGTGGTATCCAGCACACCCTGCCAGAACCGGGTCTCTTCTGGTTTTTCCGGCGAAAAAGGATCAAGGAACGCCTTGTGCTCACCCGAAGTGTAGGCACGCCGCTCGACCCCCAGCTTCTCCATGGTGCCGACAAAGCCATAACCGGCCGCCGTCACGCCAATGGAACCCACCAGGCTGGCCTTGTCGGCATAGATCTCGTCCGCCGCACTGGCGATGTAATAGGCACCGGAAGCACCAAGATCAGTGATGACCGCATACAGCTTGATGGCGGGATACTCAGCACGCAGGCGACGGATTTCGTCATACACGTAACCCGCTTGCACCGGGCTGCCACCCGGGCTGTTGATGCGCATCACCACAGCCTTGGTCTTGTCGTCCCTGAACGCCTCTCGCAAGCTCTTGACGATGTTGTCGGCGCTGGCAGCCTCCTGATCGGCAATCACCCCGCGCACCTCGACCAGCGCGGTATGGCTGGCACTGCGCGAAGCAGCCTTGTCCATGTCCATCAGCGGCGAGAACAACGCCAGAATGCCGAACAAGTAGACGAAGGTCAGCAGTTTGAAGAAGATCCCCCAGCGCCGTGACCGTCGCTGCTCCTGCACGCTGGCCAGCAAGGTCTTTTCCAGCAGCTTCCAGCTGTTGCGCTCTTCGCGCTCCTCGCGCTCGGCCTCGGGGGCTTTCCATTCGTCTGCCATGCTTACCTACCTTGGAAGTGGAATTGCGGAACCACCCAGCCACTCGCGCAACTGGGAAAAGTGATCGATGCATACCTGCGGACCAAACTCGGCCAGCGCCTGCAGCGACATGGCACCATAGCCAACCGCCACCGAATGCATGCCGGCATTGCTGGCCATTTGCAGGTCGAATGCCGAATCTCCGACCATCAGCGCACGCGCCGGTTCGACACCACAATGGCCGAGGATTTCCTCAAGCATCAGCGGGTGCGGCTTGCCCCGGGTCTCGTCAGCGGCGCGGGTGATATCGAAGAACTGCTCCCAACCATTGGCCTTGAGCACCCGATCCAGCCCGCGACGGGCCTTACCGGTGGCCACCGCCAGGCGGTAACCCTCGGCACGAAAGGCATCCAGCGACTCGACCACGCCATCGAACAGCGGCGAAGGCTGCTGATCCAGCGCAACGTAGACATCGGCATAGTGCTGGCGGAAGCTGGCAACCCCTGCGGGCGACAGGTGCGGGTACAAGGTATGGATCGCCTCGTCCAAGGCCAGACCGATGATACCCTTGACCGCAGCGTCGCTGCTCTGCGCCTCGCCGGCACGCTCGGCGGCAACATTCATGGCCTGGACGATACGCCCAATGGAATCGGCCAGAGTGCCATCCCAGTCGAAGATCAGTAGCTCATAGCCCTTTTTCATGGATCAGGACGCACTCAGCCGTTCAATGGTTTTCGCCCAAACCTCATCCACAGGCGCCTCAAGCTTCAACTCGCCACCGTCTGGTAGCGGCACGGTCAACGCATAGGCATGCAGGAACAGGCGCTTGCCACCCAGCTCACGAATTTCGCGACTGAAATCTTCGTCGCCGTATTTGCTGTCGCCAGCGATCATGTGCCCGGCATGCAGGGTATGCACGCGGATCTGATGGGTACGACCGGTGATCGGGCGCGCCTCGACAATGGTGGCAAAGTCACCAAAGCGGCGCAGCACGCGAAACAGGGTGAGCGCCTCCTTGCCTTCCTCGTTCACTTCGACCATGCGCTCGCCAGAACGCAGGTTGCTCTTGAGCAACGGCGCGTTGACCTGCTTTTTCGAGGTTGGCCAGTGGCCGCGCACCAGCGCCATGTAGCGCTTGTCGACACCATCGCCGCGCAGGGCGGCATGCAGGTGGCGCAGCATGCTGCGCTTCTTGGCAATCATCAACAGGCCAGACGTGTCGCGATCCAGGCGGTGCACCAGCTCCAGCTCCTTGGCGTCGGGGCGCAACTGGCGCAGCGCCTCGATCACCCCGAAGCTCAGGCCACTGCCGCCATGCACGGCGATGCCGGCCGGCTTGTTCATCACGATAAGCGCCTTGTCTTCGTAGACAATGGCGGCTTCCAGGCGCTGCAGCAGGCCTTGGGCCACCGGTGCCGGCTCGTCTCGCTCCGGCAGGCGAACGGGCGGCACCCGTACGATGTCGCCGGCCTGGATTTTGTACTCCGGCTTGACGCGGCCCTTGTTGACCCTCACCTCACCCTTGCGCAGGATGCGGTAGACCAGTGTCTTGGGCACGCCCTTGAGGGCCGTGATGAGGAAATTATCGATGCGTTGGCCGGCAAGCTCCGGCGCGACTTCGATCAGCTGAACGCCGGAAGTCGGAGGGGTATTGGTCGTCATTGCGGGATCATAACAATTTTTTATGGAATTGAAGCACTTAATCATTGCTGCTATAGTCGCGAACGCCGCCAAAAGCGGCAGGCCAGCGGCACCAGGCTCTTTGCCGGTCCCTGACCTTCGCAATTCTCCAGGACGCGAGGCCGTCCTACGGGGTTTTCGCCAGTTTACCGAAATGCCTGGAATCGCCACCAGCGCCGTGTAGAGAAGACCGAAAAAAAACGACAAGTGCGGTGTTTCACCTGCTTACCCGATTCTTTTCGCTGCACCTCTGCCCGCGAGTCGCTTCCACGCAACGCCCGGCGAATGCTTCGGAAATACCTGCCTTGGACATGAATGGCGCCAGCGCAGAACCAGCGCTGGCGAAAAATGCAACCCGTTGCGGATTCAGCGCGCGGCAGCACCCGAATTATCAGGGATACGTGCAGGGTGGAGATGCACAGCCCTCGGACCGTGTAGCACCGCGTCCGGCCACCAGCCCACTGACGGCTGGTGAGCGGATAAGGTCCTGAACAGATGCCCACCGGGCGTCCACGGCTGACGGTTGATTCCTCCTCCTGACTGAGTGCACAAGGCCCGCTTGGTTGATTCGGATACCTATTCGAAGCCACCGGGGCCTTGTTGGCACCGCAGCAAACAGGACGCGTCGTCGCGACAACGGCAGGCTGGGCAACCGGCTGGTGCCGAACGTCGCTCGACACGGGGGTGGCCCGGCCACCCTTTGCGCACCTTGGCACCGACCATGAGACGTCGTGTGTGCCGAACGCCGTTTCCGGCAGCCCGGAAACCGACGGTACAACATGAAAAGAATGCTGATTAACGCGACTCAACCCGAAGAGTTGCGTGTAGCCCTGGTGGACGGCCAACGTCTCTACGATCTGGACATCGAGTCCGGCGCGCGCGAGCAGAAAAAGGCCAACATCTACAAAGGCAAGATCACCCGCATCGAACCCAGCCTCGAAGCCGCCTTCGTCGACTTCGGTTCCGAACGTCACGGCTTCCTGCCGCTGAAAGAAATCTCCCGCGAGTACTTCAAGAAGGCCCCAGAAGGCCGGGTCAACATCAAGGAAGTGCTCAGCGAAGGCCAGGAAGTCATTGTCCAGGTCGAGAAGGAAGAGCGCGGCAACAAAGGCGCCGCCCTCACTACCTTCATCAGCCTGGCCGGCCGCTACCTGGTGCTGATGCCCAACAACCCACGTGCCGGTGGCATCTCCCGCCGCATCGAAGGCGAAGAGCGCAACGAACTGCGCGAAGCGCTGAACGGCCTGACCGTGCCGGGCGACATGGGCCTGATCGTGCGCACTGCCGGCCTTGGCCGCAGCAGCGAAGAAATGCAGTGGGACCTGGACTACCTGCTGCAACTGTGGACCGCCATCAAGGAAGCGTCGCTAGACCGCGCCGCGCCATTCCTGATCTATCAGGAAAGCAACGTCATCATCCGCGCCATTCGCGACTACCTGCGCCAGGACATCGGCGAAGTGCTGATCGACAGCATCGAAGCCCAGGAAGAAGCGCTGACCTTCATCCGCCAGGTGATGCCGCAGTACGCCAGCAAGGTCAAGCTGTACGAAGACAGCGTGCCGCTGTTCAACCGCTTCCAGATCGAAAGCCAGATCGAGACGGCCTTCCAGCGCGTGGTTGACCTGCCGTCCGGTGGCTCGATCGTGATCGACCCGACCGAAGCCCTGGTGTCCATCGACATCAACTCGGCGCGCGCCACCAAAGGCAGCGACATCGAAGAAACCGCCCTGCAGACCAACCTGGAAGCGGCCGAGGAAATCGCCCGCCAGCTGCGCCTGCGTGACATCGGCGGCCTGATCGTCATCGACTTCATCGACATGACCCCGGCGAAGAACCAGCGCGCCGTTGAAGAGCGCGTTCGCGAATGCCTGGAAGCCGACCGCGCCCGCGTGCAGGTAGGCCGCATCTCACGCTTCGGCCTGCTGGAAATGTCCCGCCAGCGTCTGCGCCCATCGCTGGGCGAAAGCAGCGGCATCGTCTGCCCACGCTGCTCCGGCACCGGCATCATCCGTGATGTCGAGTCGCTGTCGCTGGCCATCCTGCGCCTGATCGAAGAAGAAGCCCTGAAGGACCGCACCGCCGAAGTACGTGCCCAAGTGCCGATCCCGGTGGCCGCCTTCCTGCTGAACGAAAAGCGCAATTCGATCACCAAGATCGAGCTGCGCACCCGTGCGCGCATCATCATCCTGCCGAACGACCACCTGGAGACCCCGCACTTCGAAGTCCAGCGCCTGCGCGACGACAACCCTGAAGTGCTGAACAACCAGTCCAGCTACGAAATCGCCGCCGCCGAAGCCGAAGAAGCGCCGCAGCCGACCGCCACTCGCACCCTGGTACGCCAGGAAGCCGCAGTGAAGACGGCCCCGGCCCGCGCCAACGCACCGGTACCGGCCGCCGCTGAAGAGTCCCAGCCTGCCGCCCCGGTCGCCCCTGCCCCGAGCGCTCCGGAGCCAAGCCTGTTCAAGGGCCTGGTGAAGTCGCTGGTCAGCCTGTTCGCCGGCAAGGACGAGCCTGCCGCCGCGCCAGTGGTTCCCGCCGCCGAAAAACCGGCTGCCGAACGCAGCCCGCGCAACGAAGAGCGCCGCAACGGCCGCCAGCAAAGCCGCAACCGCAACGGCCGCCGCGACGAAGAACGCAAGCCGCGTGAAGAGCGTGCCGAGCGTGCACCGCGCGAGGAACGCGCCCCACGTGAAGAGCGTGCACCGCGTGAGGAGCGCGCCCCACGCGAAGAACGTGCACCGCGTGAAGAACGTGCTCCACGCCAGCCACGCGAAGACCGCCGTAGCAACCGCGGCGAAGAGCGCGTTCGCGAACTGCGCGAGCCGCTGGACGCTACCCCGCCAGCCGAACGTGAAGAGCGCCAGCCGCGTGAAGAGCGTGCTCCACGCGAAGAGCGCGCACCTCGTGAAGAGCGTGCCCCTCGCGAAGAACGTGCTCCACGCGAAGAGCGCGCCCCTCGTGAAGAACGTGCTCCACGCGAAGAGCGCGCCCCTCGTGAAGAACGTGCTCCACGCGAAGAGCGCGCACCTCGTGAAGAACGTGCTCCACGTGAAGAACGCGCACCTCGTGAAGAACGTGCTCCACGTGAAGAGCGCGCCCCTCGCGAAGAACGTGCCCCGCGCCCACCACGCGAAGAGCGCCAACCACGCGCTGCCGAAGAAGCAACCGAACAGGCTGCCGAACTGGCCGAAGAGCAACTGCCAAGCGAAGAGCTGCTGCAAGACGAGCAGGAAGGCACCGATGGCGAGCGCCCGCGCCGCCGCTCCCGTGGCCAGCGTCGTCGCAGCAACCGTCGTGAGCGTCAGCGCAACGCCAATGGCGAGCTGATCGACGGCAGTGAAGAAGAAGGCAGCGAAGAGCAGCCACAACAGCACCAGGCCACCGAGCTGAGTGCCGAACTGGCCGCCGGCCTTGCCGTGACTGCCGCTGTTGCCAGCAGCAACATCAGCTCCGACGCAGAAGCCCAGGCCAACCAGCAGGCCGAACGTGCCACCGCCGAAGTCGCTGCTGTTGCAGAAACCGAAAGCAGCGAAGCCGCCCAGCCGGCTGAGCCCGTCGAAGCAGTCGCCAAAGCTGAAGAAGCAGCCGTGGCCCCAGCGGTAGAGCAGCCGGTCACCGAGCCAGTGACCGTAGCCGAGGCAACTGCCGAGCCTGTGGTCGAAACTGCCCCGCAGCCTGTTGCTGAAAATACTCCTGCTGTTGAGCCGGCCGTGGTTGCAGAACCCGTGGCCACTCAAACCCCAGTAGAAGCCCCTGCGGTGGAAGGCGGCGAGAGCGAACAGGCCCCGGCCATGGTCGAAGTCACCCCGGTTGCCGTGCAGCCTGCCCCGGTTGTCGAAGCCCAGCCAGAAGTGGCGGCCGAACCTGCACCTGCAGCGGCCGAACCTGCCACTGTCATGCTGGCCAACGGCCGCGCACCGAACGACCCACGTGAAGTGCGTCGCCGCAAGCGTGAGGCCGAGGCTGCTGCCAAAGCCGCACAGGAAGCTGCTGCAGCCTCCCAGGAGCCAGCCTTGGAATCCGCCGATGAGCACAAACCTCATCACGGCTGATAGCCAAAGCTGAATGAAAAAGCCCCGCCAGTTCGCACTGGCGGGGCTTTTTTTGGCTTGCTGTCCCGGCCTCTTCGCGGGTAAACCCGCTCCTACGGGAGGTTCACAGGCAGCCAATCAGTAAAGATTAGGCTCCATCTCCAGCTCAACCCCAAACCGCTCGAGGATATCCGCCTGGATCTGCCGCGCCAGCGCATGCATCTGCGCCCCGCTCGCCTGCCCATAGTTGACCAGCACCAGCGACTGCAAGCGATGCACGCCAGCATCACCCTCACGATGGCCCTTCCAGCCCGCCTGCTCGATCAACCAGCCCGCCGCCAGCTTCACCTGACCATCAGCCTGGGGATATGCCACAACCCCCGGATACTGCGCACGAATACGCTCGACCAGATCAGCCGTCACCACCGGGTTCTTGAAGAAGCTCCCGGCATTGCCAAGCTCTGCCGGGTCTGGCAGCTTCTCGCGGCGAATGCTGCAGATTGCATCACTGATCGCTTGCGCGGTCAGCTCGCTCTCACCCTGCTCAGACAGGCGTTGGCGCACCGGACCGTAGTCCAGTTGAGCGTGCAGGGTGCGGGTCAAGGCAAAGCGCACACGCAAGATCAACCAGCGGCCGGGGTTGCGCTTGAAAAGGCTGTCGCGATAGCCGAAAGCACATTCCGCCAAACTGAAGTCATGCAGCTCGCCAGTCTCACGATCCAGGGCTGTCAGCCCGTTGAATACGTCCTTGATTTCCACCCCGTAAGCGCCCACGTTCTGCATCGGCGCGGCACCCACGGTGCCAGGGATCAGGCTGAGGTTCTCCAGCCCGCAATAGCCCTGCGCCAGCGTCCACTGCACAAACGCGTGCCATGGCTCACCGGCCTCGGCCTCGACCACGATACGCTCGCCATCGTCACTGAGCACACGCCGACCGCGGCTGGCCATGTGCAGCACCAGAGCATCGATATCGCGGGTCAGCAGCAGGTTGCTGCCACCACCGATCACAAATACCGGCAGGCCCTTCTGGTGTGCCTGGCTCAGTGCCTGACGCACCTGCTGGTCGTCCTGCACCTGGCTGAAATAGCGCGCCTTCACGTCAATGCCGAAGGTATTGTAAGGCTTGAGCGATACCTGCTCCTGCCACTGCACTGTCATAGACGCCCCTTGATTTCCAGCACCAGCGACTGGCAAGCCGCTTCCACCAGATCCAGCACCTGCTCGAAGCCGTCGGCGCCACCGTAGTACGGGTCTGGCACCTCATCCAGTGCTGCTCCGTAACGGCGCAAGAACAGGTCGAGTTCGCCCACCGCCGTGGACGGACGCAGGGCGCGCAGATCGCGCAGGTTGTGCTCATCCATGGCCAACACCAGGTCGTACTCGGCGAAGTGCGATGCCTTGACCTGCTGGGCGCGTTGTTGAGACAAATCGTAACCGCGTGCCAGAGCCGCCTTGCAGGTGCGGCTGTCTGGCGCTTTGCCGACATGCCAGTCACCGGTACCCGCAGAAGCTACCTGCACCTTGTCGGCGAGCCCCGCGGCGTGCAACTGATGGCGAAGCACGCCTTCGGCAGTGGGCGAGCGGCAGATGTTGCCCAGGCAAACAAACAGGACGCGCATCAGGCCTCCAGCAAGCGCCGTACGCGCTCCAGATCCTCAGGGGTATCTACACCCACGGCAGGCGCCTCGATGGCGTCCTCGATGTGAATGCGCACGCCGTGCCACAGGGCACGCAG
Organism: Pseudomonas putida; assembly: GCA_041879295.1. Taxonomy (NCBI): domain Bacteria; kingdom Pseudomonadati; phylum Pseudomonadota; class Gammaproteobacteria; order Pseudomonadales; family Pseudomonadaceae; genus Pseudomonas; species Pseudomonas putida. The sequence goes on from CP047152.1 coordinate 4,147,181, forward strand.
CTGCTCCAGCGCTTCGGCCTGCTCAAGCCAGCATGGGCCCCAGCTGACGAAGTGCTGCAGGAAGCCGACACGGTAGGCATACATGCCAATATGGCGGCGATATGGCACACCATGCGGCAGCACGTCACGGCCCTTGGCAAAGGTATCGCGGGCCCAGGGCAGCGGCGCCCGGCTGAACGTCAGAGCCAGGCCGTTCTTGTCACTCACCACCTTGACCGCGTTAGGGTTGAACACGGTTTCCGGCTCATGGATAGGCTCGGCCAGGGTGGCGATGCCGGCTTCCGGATGTGCAGCCAGGTTGGCCGCCACCTGGTCGATGATCACCGGCGGGATCAGCGGCTCATCACCCTGCACGTTGACCACGATGGCATCAGCCGGCAAGCCAAGGTGGGCAGCCACTTCGGCCAGCCGGTCGGTGCCGGACTCATGATCGGCACGGGTCATCAGCACTTCGGCGCCGAAGGCCTGGCAGGCTTCGAGGATGCTGGTGTCGTCGGTGGCGATGACCACACGGCTGGCACCGCTCTTGCGGGCTTGCTCCCACACATGCTGCACCATCGGCTTGCCAGCAATCAGCAGCAGCGGTTTGCCTGGCAGGCGCGTGGAGCGCAGCCGGGCGGGAATCACTACCGTAAAATCCAGGCTCATTTGTCAAGGCGCTCGTCGTCGGTCAGGGTGCGCGCCTCGCTTTCCAGCATGACCGGGATACCGTCGCGAATCGGGTAGGCCAGGCCAGCGCCTTTGCTGATCAGCTCGGTCTTGTCGGCGCTCAGCTTGAGCGGGCCCTTGGTGATCGGGCAGGCGAGGATATCGAGCAGTTTGGTGTCCATTGGAGGCTTCCTTTAGGCCAGGTGGCCGGAAATTGAAAACGGGCTCAGGGTTGGCGCAACAAGCGTTGCAGCTGGTTGTCGAACCAGGCGCTGAAAGCCGGCGTAGGCTGCGCTTCGACGGCCAGGTACCACCAGTCGTCCGCGGCAAAGGCCCGGCATTTCACCGCATCCTTCTCGGTCATGACCAGCGGCAGTGGCGGGCTGAAAGCCAGGCTCCGGGCACTGAACTGCGCATGGTCGGCAAAGGGATGCGGCACCGGCTGCCAGTTTAGCCCCAGCAGGGTGTTGAAGAAACGTTGCGGGTTGCCGATACCGGCTACCGCATGCAAGCGCTGGCCGGCGGGGAAATAGTCGAGCGGACGGCGCTCGCCACTGCGCAGGTTGACCAGGGCGGACGGCTGCAGGCGGAAACCGAAACCATCGGTGCGGTCTTCGCTGGCGCCGTTGAACAGCACCGCGTCAGCCTCACGCAAGCGCTCGGCCGGCTCACGCAACGGCCCCGCCGGCAGGCAGCGGCCATTGCCCAGGCCGCGGGCAGCGTCGATCAGCACCAGTTCCAGGTCACGGGCCAGGCGGTAATGCTGCATACCGTCGTCGCACAGGATCAAGTCGAGGGGTTCGCTGGCCAGCAATGCCTGCACGGCCTGGGCACGATCGGGGTCGATCATCAGTGGCACGCCGGTGCGTTGCACGATCAGCAGCGGCTCGTCGCCCGCCTGACCGGCCGGCTGATCGGCCTGCACCCGCCACGGCAGCCGTGGAGGCTTGGCACCATAGCCACGGCTGACCACGCCCACCTTCAGCCCTTGCTGGCGACAGTGCTCGATCAGCCAGAGGATCATTGGCGTCTTGCCGGTGCCACCGACGGTGATATTGCCCACCACAATGACCGGTACCGGTGCCCGGTAGCTGGCACTGTCACCCCTTAGAAAACGCGCGCGCTTGCGCGTGACCACGCGGCGATACAAGGCCTCCAGCGGTCGCAGCAGCGCCAGCGACGGATGCCCGGCGTACCAGGCGGCGAGCAAGCGGTCGGTGAAAGCCATCAAGGCGTGCCCTGGGCCGCCTCGACGGTGGTCATGCGCAACTGGCTGAAACCGAGCTTGCCGGCAGCATCCATTGCGGTGACCACCGCCTGGTGCGGGGTCTTGCCGTCGGCGCTGATGGCCAGCGGCAGCGTGTTGTCGCCGCCCGACTCGCGCTCTATGGCCTCGCTCAGGGTGGCCAGGTCGCTTTTGGGTAGCAGGTGGTTGTTCACCGAGTACACGCCTTCGGCGCTGATGGTGATTTCCACCAGCTTGCCCTGGTCAGCCGGCGCCCGCTCGGCGCTGGTGGCCTCGGGCAGCTCGACGCGCAGTTGGGTCTCGCGCGTGAAAGTGGTGGTGACCACGAAGAACAGCAGCAGGACGAACACCACGTCGATCAGCGACGCCAGGTTGATGTCGACGTTCTCCCGCTGGCGATTGCGCCGGAACTTCACCCCTTGCCTCCGGCCACTTCCACTTCACGGTCGCCCTGGATCACTTCCACCAGCTTGATCGCCTCCTGCTCCATGCCGATCACCAGTTCATCAATGCGACGCAGCAGGAAGCGGTGGAAGAACACCGCCGGGATACCGACCATCAGGCCAGCCGCAGTGGTGACCAGGGCCTTGGAGATACCACTGGCCAGTACGGCGGCGTTGGCGGTCATCTGCGAGCCCATGAAGGCGCTGAAAATGTCGATCATACCCAGCACGGTGCCCAGCAGGCCCAGCAGAGGCGCCATGGCGGCGATGGTGCCGAGGGTACTGATGTAGCGTTCCAGTTCGTGGATGACGCGCGAGGCGGCCTCCTCGATGCACTCTTTCATGATTTCCCGACCGTGACGCGAATTGGCCAGGCCCGCCGCGAGGATTTCCCCCAGTGGCGAATCGGCACGCAGGGCCTTGAGCTTGTCACTGGTCAGTTGCTTGTCCTTGATCCAAATCCACACCTGGCCCAGCAGGTGCGGCGGGGTGACGCGACTGGCGCGCAAGGTCCACAGCCGTTCGACGACGATAGCCATGGCAGCGATGGAGCTCAGAATGATCGGCAGCATCATCCAACCACCGGACTTGACCAATTCCCACACAATAAACGCCCCTTCGGAAAAAGGCCGCCACTCTACCATAGGCGCGCCGGGGGCTCATCTGCCGGAGGTCAGGGAATTGGGGGTGGGGCTGACGGGTGCTTGCCGTTACAGGTTCAGCGGCCGTGAGATCGAGCGCCGCCTGTATGGCGGTAGAGGTGCGTCGCCTGGGAGACCGAGCGCCGCCTGTATGGCGGTAGAGGTGCGTCGCCTGGGAGACCGAGCGCCGCCCGCGCGGCGCATCGCGAGCTGCGCTCGCTCCTACGTTTGTTTCGGGCCAATCATTCCTGTGGGATTTGCGCGCGAACGCCTTGGCGCATGGCTCGATATCGCGCCGTACAAACAAGGCGGTCGCGCGCGCCTGCCACAGGCGTCACTGGCCAGAAACAAACGTAGGAGCGAGCAAAGCTCGCGATGCGCCGCGCGGGCGGCGCTCGATTTCTGCCACCCCCTAAAACCGACGGCAAACACACCCGGCCATTGCGCAACGTCATGCCAGGCGGTGTGGCCTTGAGGGTATGGCGGTAGAGGTGCGTCGCCTGGGAGACCGAGCGCCGCCCGCGCGGCGCATCGCGAGCTGCGCTCGCTCCTACGTTTGTTTCGGGCCAATCATTCCTGTGGGATTTGCGCGCGAACGCCTTGGCGCTTGGCGCGATATTGCGCCGAACAAACAAAACGGTCGCGCGCGTCTGCCGCAGGCGTTACTGGCCCGAAACAAACGTAGGAGCGAGCGCAGCTCGCGATGCGCCGCGCGGGCGGCGCTCGATTTCTGCCACCCCCTAAAACCGACGGCAAACACACCCGGCCATTGCGCAACGTCATGCCAGGCGGTGTGGCCTTGAGGGTATGGCGGTAGAGGTGCGTCGCCTGGGAGACCGAGCGCCGCCCGCGCGGCGCATCGCGAGCTGCGCTCGCTCCTACGTTTGTTTCGGGCCAATCATTCCTGTGGGATTTGCGCGCGAACGCCTTGGCGCTTGGCACGATATTGCGTCGTACAAACAAGGCGGTCGCGCGCGCCTGTCACAGGCGTCACTGGCCAGAAACAAACGTAGGAGCGAGCGCAGCTCGCGATGCGCCGCGCGGGCGGCGCTCGATTTCTGCCACCCCATAAAACCCACGGCAAACACACCCGGCCATTGCGCAACGTCATGCCAGGCGGTGTGGCCTTGAGGGTATGGCGGTAGAGGTGCGTCGCCTGGGAGACCGAGCGCCGCCCGCGCGGCGCATCGCGAGCTGCGCTCGCTCCTACGTTTGTTTCGGGCCAATCATTCCTGTGGGATTTGCGCGCGAACGCCTTGGCGCTTGGCGCGATATTGCGTCGTACAAACAAAACGGTCGCGCGCGTCTGCCGCAGGCGTTACTGGCCCGAAACAAACGTAGGAGCGAGCGCAGCTCGCGATGCGCCGCGCGGGCGGCGCTCGATCTCATGGCCGCTAAACCTGTAACGACGTACACCTAACACCTAACCCCCTAATCCAGTTGAGCCCGCCAAAACCGCCGCTGCCCCCGAACGAACTCAACTTCTCCCTGCCGCCCCAACACCAACCGCAACGCGCCCTCCACCGCCGTGTCATGCACCGCCAACCCATGCCGCTGATAACGCTCCATCACCTGCACATGCGGGTGCCCGAAGCTGTTGTTGCGCCCTCGCGAAATCAATACCCCCCGCGCTGCGGTTGCCCGAATGAACGCCTCGGTGGACGAGCTGCGGCTGCCATGATGCGGCGCCTGCAGCCAGTCGATACGCGGCGCTTCAGTCTCTGCCAACCAGGCCCGTTCGGCCGCAGCTTCCATATCCCCCGCCAGCAGCAGACGCTCGCCCTGCGCCTCTATCAACAACACACAAGAACGGTCATTGCTGCTCTGCCCGTCCGCCCAGCGCCACAGCGAAAAACGCACGCCATCCCAGTCCCATTGCTCGCCACTGACGCAAGGCTGCAATTGCACGTCATCCAGCGCTTCCCCACCAATTGCCCGCCTGACCGGCAGACCACGTTGTATTGCCGCAGCACCGCCAGCATGGTCAGCATGTGCATGACTGATCACCATCAGGTCGAGGCTACCCACCCCCAGCTTGCGCAGAGTCGACAGCACCACCCGCTCCCCCAGGTCGCTCTCTCCCCGGGCCGGACCGGCATCGTAGAGCAGGGTGTGATGCCTAGTCTGCAGCAGCACCGCCAGCCCCTGACCGACATCCAATTGCCAGACCTCGACCTGGCCGAACGGCACTGGCTCCCTGGGCACCCACAGTGCCAGCAACATGACCACACCCAACCCACGCAAAGGCACGCCACGGGGAAGCAGCACCAGCAGCGCACCCAGCACCACCAGTAGCCAGGCCCACCCTGGCAGCACCGGGGGCACCCACGCCGGATGCTGCTGCGCCACCAACGCCAGCAACCGGAACAGCCATTCCAGCAGGCCACCCGCCATCCACAGCAGCGCGTCCCCTACCCCACCCAGCGGCAGCAGCACTGTACCCAGCAACGCCAACGGCAACACCGCCAGGCTGACCCATGGCACCGCGACAAGATTGGCCAGCGGCGCACTCAGGCTCACCGGCAACCCCGTGGCCAGCAACACCGGCAGCAAACCAATGGCGATCACCCATTGCGCACGCGTCCAGGCCTGCCAGGGCCGCCAACCCCCCAACCGGGCACTGAAGCAGTAGATGAGCGTGGCCACGGCGGCGAACGACAGCCAGAACCCAGGCAGCAACGCCGCCAGTGGCTCGAAGACCAGCACAGCGACCAGTGCAAGCAGCAACGGAAAAAAAGCGCCAAGGTGGCGAAAGCGCAGACGCCAGAGCAGCACCACGGCCAGCATCAGACAGGCCCGCTGCACTGGCACCCCACCACCCGCCAGCCAGCCGTAGGCCAGCGCTGCGGCCATGGCCAGGCCACAGGCCCAGGGTAACCACGGTAGCCTTGCCGGCCATAGCCCCCAACGCGCCAGCCCGGCGACCAGGCCATAGAGCAAACCGGCGACCAGGCCGATGTGCTGGCCGGAAATCACCAGCAGGTGCACCGTGCCGGTGGCCTGCAACGTCTGCCAGTCCTCCCGGGCCAGGCCCGCACCATCGCCAAGCACCAGTGCCACCAGCGCGGCCTGCCGGCCATTGGCTTCGACCATCAGCAAGCGTTGACGCAGCGCATCGCGCCAACCACCGGCGACTGGCGCCAGCAACTGCCCGGCCTTGACCGTACCCGTAGCCCCCACCCGTCGCGCCAGCAACTGCGCTTCCCGGTCAGGCCCGTGCGGGTTCAGCAGCCCGGCCGGGCGCTGCAAGGTCACCGCCAGCCGCCACTGCTCGCCCGCCCGCAGCGGCGGCCCATCGAACCAGCTCAGTTGCAAACGCTGAGGCAGTTCGGCCCGCCGCGAGCGTGGCGCTTCCAGCTCGAAACGCACGCCTTGTGCAGTGCGGGCCGGCAAACCCGCCACCCGCCCCTCCAGCCACAAGGTGCGCCCCTCCAGGCCGGCAGCCAGACGATCATCAAGGGCCTGCTGAGCAGACCCGCACGCCCAACACAGGCCCAGCAGAAACCAACCCAACGGCCAGACGCGGGTAAACAGGCTGCCGACAGCGCAGGCCGCCAGGGTTATCAACCATCCGACCGATGGCAATGCGGGCAGAAAGCCCAGGCACAACAGCCCGAGCGCGAGCGCAAACATCCCTGTGCGCATGAGGTAGAGCTCCAGAAGGCGAGTCACCTCCTGAGGCATAGCTCAATTGCCGGCATCGCTTGCTCAACAATTGTCACAAACTCTAAACGAGGCGGAGCAGGATTAAGGGCATACTGCCAGGGTCAACGCTCCGGGAGCCTACATGCCGCGCCGACTTTTCAAACGCTACATGCCGGACCCGACCAGCATTCGGGAACACAAGTCCTTACGCTTTTTCGGCAAATTGCTGCACGACCCCAACCTCTGGCACCTGAACCGCCATTCGGTGGCCAGAGCCATGGGTGTGGGCCTGTTCGCGGCGCTTATTCCCATACCGATGCAGATGCTGCTGGCGGCGGCCCTGGCGATCCCGGTGCGCGGCAACCTGCCGGTCGCCGTCAGCCTGGTGTGGCTGACCAACCCGTTGACCATGCCGCCGGTGTTCTTCGTCACCTACATGACCGGTGCCTGGCTGATGCAGGTACCGCCGCGCACCCTGCCCGACGAGCTGACCTTCCAGTGGATCACCGACCAGCTGTCGACGCTGTGGCAACCCTTCCTGCTCGGCTCGGTGGTGTGCGGCGTGGTGCTGGGCATCCTCGCCTACTTCACCACCATGTTCTACTGGCGCTGGTGGGTGGGCCGGCAGTGGCGTCGTCGCCAATGCCGGTGCAAGGCTTCAGGCCCGCATGCCACGGCCGCTGACCAGCAAGCGAACGCAAACAACGTAGAGCACCGCAGTGGCCACCAGCATGAAGGTGATCGCCGTGCCAATGCTGATATCCGACACCCCTAGAATGCCGTAGCGGAACGAGTTGACCATGTGCAGCACCGGGTTGGCCAACGACACGGTCTGCCAGAACGGCGGCAGCAGGTTGATCGAGTAGAACACTCCGCCCAGGTAGGTCAACGGCGTCAGCACGAAGGTCGGGATGATCGAAATATCGTCGAAGTTACGCGCAAACACGGCGTTGACGAAGCCAAGCAGCGAAAAGATGGTGGCCGTCAGCAGCACAACCACCACGGTCACGCCCAGGTGGTGCACCTGCAGGTCGGTGAAGAACATCGACAAAATGGTCACGATCACACCCACCGCCAAACCACGCAGCACCCCACCCAGCACATAGCCGACGAGAATGGTGTGCGGCGACACCGGCGACACCATCAGTTCTTCGATCGAGCGCTGGAACTTGCTGCCGAAAAAGCTCGACACCACGTTGCCATAGGAGTTGGTGATCACCGACATCATGATCAGCCCCGGCACGATGTACTGCATGTAGGTGAAGCCACCCATATCGCCGATCTGCCGGCCAATCAGGTTACCGAAGATGACGAAGTACAGCACCATGGTGATCGCTGGCGGCAGCAACGTTTGCGGCCAGATGCGCAGGAAGCGCCGCACTTCGCGGTAGACGATGGTGTTCAGGGCGACCCAGTTGGTGCGCAGTTCCACACTCATACGGCCACCTTCGACAGGTTTTTTTCCACCAGGGACACGAACAGTTCCTCAAGTCGGTTGGTCTTGTTGCGCAGGCTCTGCACCTCGATGTTCTGCAGCGCCAGCTGGCCGAACAGCGCGGTGATGCCGATGTCCTTGTCCACCTGCACTTCCAGGGTATGCGGGGTCAGCAGCCGGCACGGGTAGCCCTGCAGTACCGGCGCCGCGGCCAGGTCCTGCTTGAGGTCGAGCACAAAGGTTTCGACATGCAGTTTGCCCAGCAACTGGCGCATGCTGGTGTTCTCGACGATGGTGCCATGGTCGATGATGCCGATGTTACGGCACAGCTGTTCAGCCTCTTCCAGGTAGTGGGTGGTGAGGATGATGGTGATGCCCTTCTGGTTCAGCTCGGTAAGGAAGCTCCACATCGAGCGGCGCAGCTCGATATCCACCCCGGCGGTGGGTTCGTCCAGGATCAGCAGACGCGGTTCGTGGATCAATGCGCGGGCAATCATCAGGCGCCGCTTCATGCCGCCAGACAACGAACGCGACTGCACATCACGTTTGTCCCACAGGCCCAGCTGGGTCAGGTACTGCTCGGCACGCTCCTTGGCCAGCTTGGGCGGGATGCCGTAATACCCGGCCTGGGTCACGACGATGTCGAAGGTCTTCTCGAACTGGTTGAAGTTGAACTCTTGCGGCACCACGCCCAGGCAACGCTTGAGCGCGGAGGGCTCGCGGTCCAGGTCGTGACCGAACACGCTCACTGTGCCGCTGGTCTTGTTCACCAGGGTCGAGAGAATGCCAATGGTGGTGGATTTGCCGGCACCGTTGGGGCCGAGCAAGGCGAAGAAGTCGCCTTCGGCAACATCGAGGTCGATGCCTTTGAGGGCCTGAAAGCCATTGCCGTAGGTCTTGGTCAGCTGTCGGATGGACAGGGCAGAACTCATAGCGGGTCACTTACCGAAGAAAAAGGTGCAGGACACGCCAGGTAAAGTCACTGGCGCAGTGCGTGCAGCCATGGTGCAAGGCCAGGCTGCACAAGTACAGTCACATCTATTGATAATGACTATCGAAGCGGGTTCAAGTGAGCGCAGTCATCACTGCGGCCTGGTAGGCCGGGCGTTGCTTCAGGCGCTCATACCAGGTCTGAAGGTGGTACATGTCGGGGCGCTCGATGGGCATTTCGAACCAGGCATAGATGAAGCTACCCAGTGGGATGTCGCCCATGCCGATCTGGTCACCGGACAGGTACGGCTGATTGGCCAGGGTTTCGTCGGCAATGGCCAGTAATTGCGCGCACTGCTTGTGCGCGGCGTTGATCGCCACCCAGTCGCGCTGGTCTTCCGGCGTGCGCAGCAGGCCCCAGAACAGGGGCCGGAATGGGGTAGCGAAGGACGATGTGGTCCAGTCCATCCATTTGTCGGCCAGGGCGCGTTGGCGTGGGTCTGCCTGATACCAGCCCTGCTCAGTGCCGTACTCCGCGCACAGGTAGCGGACGATGGTGTTGGACTCCCACAAGGTCAGGTCGCCGTCTTCGAGCATCGGCACCAGACCGTTGGGGTTTCGGGCACGGTAGTGCGGCTCGTTGACCACGCCGAAGGCGCCACCGGCGTCGATGGACTCGAAGTCCAGGCCCAGTTCGTGGGCGATCCACAGTGCCTTGCGCACATTGCTCGAATTCTTGCGGCCCCAGATCTTCAGCATGGCAACATCCTTTTGAATGCGGAGGTGGGCACAGTCTACTCCAGACCTTCGCCGCCTGTACTGGCCTCTTCGCGGGCAAGCCCGCTCCTACAGGCTCGCCACCGTCTTCACGTCACTGGTATTCCTGCGTGGGTTTTACCCGCACATAGGCCGAGCCTGCCGGTCATTCACCGTCGCGGCCGCCCCCGCATTCGCCAACCGCTGGCATCGCCACGTTCCGCTGTAGGAGCGGGTTCACCCGCGAAAAGGCCGGTACAGGCGAACAAATGAACTGAAACTCCCACCGCCACACCCTGTCACTGTTCTGAACATGCCGTTCACAGCATTGCGTCTAAGCTGTCTGGGACGGCTCAAGCCCTAGGTTCCAAGGAGGACCGATTATGTTGCTGTTGTGGTTGGTGGTGCTGGTAATCGGCGCGGCGTACCTCACGCACCGGCGCCTGGCGCCTTTGCAGATACTCGGCGTCATGGCGGCCTATGTGCTGTTGATGGGCATTTTCAGCAGCGCCCCCGGCTGGCTGCTGGCGCTGATCTGGGTGGTGCTGGCCCTGAAGATCGCCCTGGTTGTGCTCCCGCAGTGGCGACGCAAAGTGTTTACCGCCCCGGTATTCCGCTGGTTCCAGCGTACCCTGCCGCCCATGTCGCAGACTGAGCGCGAGGCCATCGACGCCGGCACCGTGTGGTGGGATGGCGAACTGTTCAGTGGTCGCCCAGACTGGCGCACCTTGCTGGCCTACCCGGCACCGAAGCTGACTGAAGAAGAGCAAGCCTTCATTGATGGCCCGACCGAAGCACTGTGCGCCATGGTCAGCGACTGGCAGATCGGCCAGGACCTGGACTTGCCGCCCGAAGCCTGGGCACATATCAAGCAGCATGGCTTTTTCGCCCTGATCATCCCCAAGGAATACGGCGGCAAGGGCTTCTCCGCCTATGCCCACTCCCAGGTGGCGATGAAACTGGCCACCCGCAGCGGTGATCTGGCCTCCACGGTGATGGTGCCCAACTCCCTCGGCCCTGCCGAACTGCTGCTGCACTACGGCACCGACGAACAACGCAACCACTACCTGCCGCGCCTGGCCCGAGGCGAGGAAATCCCCTGCTTCGCCCTCACCGGCCCGCTGGCCGGCTCCGACGCTGGCGCCATGCCTGACACCGGCATCATCTGCAAAGGCCAGTGGCAAGGTGAAGAAGTGATCGGCCTGCGCCTGAACTGGGAAAAGCGCTACATCACCCTCGGCCCGGTCGCCACCCTGCTGGGCCTGGCATTCAAGGCCTACGACCCGGACCACCTGCTGGGCGATGAGGAAGAACTGGGCATCAGCCTGGCACTGATCCCCACCGATACCCCCGGGGTGGAAATCGGTAAACGCCACCTGCCACTGGGCGCCGCGTTCATGAATGGCCCCAACAGCGGCAAGGACGTGTTCGTACCGCTGGACTTCCTCATTGGCGGCCAAGCGATGCTTGGCAAAGGCTGGATGATGCTGATGAACTGCCTGTCGGTAGGTCGCTCCATCTCACTGCCTGCCGTGGGTACTGGGGCTGCCAAGTACACCAGCCTGGTAACCGGCCAGTACGCCAATATCCGCGAGCAATTCAACGTGCCACTGGCTGCCTTCGAAGGTATCCAGGAGTCGCTGGCACGTATTGGCGGCAACGCCTGGCTGATGGACAGTGCCCGCCTGCTGACCGCCAAGGCCGTGGACCTGGGTGAGAAACCCTCGGTGCTGTCGGCGATCCTCAAGTACCACTTGACCGAGCGTGGCCGCGAATGCATCCAGCACGCCATGGACGTGCACGGTGGCAAGGGCATCATCATGGGCCCGAACAACTACCTGGGCCGCAACTGGCAAGGGGCGCCGATCTTCATCACGGTCGAGGGCGCCAACATCCTTTCGCGCAACCTGATGATCTTCGGCCAGGGCGCCATTCGCTGCCACCCGTTCGTGCTCAAGGAAATGGCCTTGGCCGGGCGTGAAGACCACGATCAGGCGCTCCAGGAATTCGATGACCTGCTGATGAAACACATCCTCTTCGCCGCCGGCAACGCGGCCAGCACTCTGGTGTTCAACCTGGGGTTGGGGGTTTTCGAGAAAGTACCGGGGGACACGCTGAGTCAGGGGTATTTCCGAGCCCTCAACCGCCAGGCCGCCGCCTTTGCCCTGCTGGCCGACCTGTCGATGATGCTGCTGGGCGGGGCGCTCAAGCGCCGGGAGCGCCTGAGTGCGCGGCTGGGCGATGTACTCAGCTACCTGTACCTGTCCAGTGCCGCACTCAAGCGCTACCACGATCTCGGTTCGCCCGAGCACATGCAGCCCCTGCTGCGCTGGGCCATGGAAGAAAGCCTGGGCCAGGCGGAGCACGCCCTGGACCGGTTGCTCGACAACTTCCCCAACCGCTTCGTCGGCTGCGCGCTACGGGTGCTGGTGTTCCCCTTTGGCCGCCGTCACACCGGGCCGAGCGATGAACTGGACGCCGAGGTGGCAGCGCTGATAGGACGCAGCAAAGGCGACCCTGCGCTGGAAGAGCTGCTTGCCGGTTGCTTCAGGCCGCAAGCCGACGGCGACCCGGTGGCAGCCCTGCAACGAGCCTGCGACCTGCTGGAGGCGTCGACGCCGCTGCACAACGCGCTGCATCAGGCAATCAAGGAAGGCAAGGTACGACCGGCGCCCGGGCAGTCGGTGATCGATGCGGCAGTCGACAGTGGTGTACTCCAGCCTGATCAGGCGCAACGCCTGCACGCGGCCGAACAAGCGCGCCGTGCCGTGATCGACGTGGATGCCTTCGACAAGGCACAGCTGCTGCCGGAGCAAGGCAAGGTACGCTGAGACAGGGGCCGTTTTGCGGCCCCTTCCCCAACCGGCGTATACTCCGCGCCCCGTTTCAACCATTCCGAGGACCACCCCAATGGCCACCCCCCACGTGGAATACCACCTGCAACTGCTGAACCACCTGCGCACCATACTGGTGGCCCTGGGTGAAGCCGAGCAGGTACCGGAGGAAAGCCACACCCTGTTCCTCGACCGCTTCGACGAGCTACTGACCCTGTTGCCGCAAAACCCGCTGGAAAGCCAATATCTGGGCCAAGACCTGATATGCCAGGTGATTCAGCGCTATCCGCAAATCGCCCACCTGGTGCCGCGCGACCTGCTGTGGTTCTTCGGTGGCGACTGCCTGCACTTCATGCCGGACGAAGAGCTGCAGCTCTACCAGAACCTGGAAGATCTGCGCTATGAAGCGGAACGGGACGGCCTGCGGTTTGACTGGCATGCACAAAAGCAGGCTCTGCTGGAAGCCGTAAAAAAGTCCTGAACACACGTGCGCTGCCGCCCTAAAAATCCGTACCCAGCTGCCACTTAATCCTACATTCAACCATTGGCCTCCCCCCCTATGCTGTTGGCCGCTCCCCCTTCGGCTCGAAGCCGACGCAAGGGAGCGTCCCCTAGTCAACACGACAACATCAAGGAACTGCCAATGAAAAAAACTTTGCTCATGCTCGCCATGGCGATGGCCAGCAGCAGCGCATTCGCTCTCGACGATGAAACAGGCCAGATCAGCTTCTACGGTACCATCTACGGCGGCGGTACCTGCCCGATTGAAGTCGTCGCCCCAGGTGGCAGCGTTATCCCCGAGGTATCGCTGGGTAACTTCACGAAAGGCTACTTCCACACCCCTGGCACCGCCACGCCTGACAAGGCATTCGCGCTAAAGATAACACCGACTCCGGCCTGCCAAATTCCAGCCCCCCGCACCGCAACCGTGAAATATACACCCTTGCACGGCATCGTCGGCGGCGACCTTTATGGCGTCAACGGTGCCTCGGGCGTGGGCGTCGCGATCAAAGACAGGCTGAAAGCCAAAATTGCACCCAACAGTGCTTCCATCCCATACGATCTATACGTAGATCGCCCAACGGAGATGGTGTTCTACGCCTCGTACGAGTCTTACCTGGATGCAGCAGATATCACCGACGGTGTAGCACAAGCTGAAGTCGCCTTCACGGTAGACCTGCCTTGACACCTACTCCAGGTGCCCGCACCTGGAGTCCACCATTCCTGCCCGGTCAAACACCATGTCACCCCTTTCTCGACTTCTGATCACCTCATGCAGCTGCCTGGCGCTGCTCACAGCCATTCTCCCCGGCGCACAAGCGGCACTCACCATCAGCCACACGCGAGTGGTGCACGACAGCGCCAAACGCAGCTCCTCGGTCATCGTCGCCAACCCCTCCAACAGGCCGTACGCGGCGCAGGCCTGGGTCAACACCGAAGCCGACGACGCAACCACTGCCGTCCCCCTGATCGCTGCCCCTAACCTGTTCCGCCTCGACCCCGGTGGCGAACAGACGGTGCAAATCAATGCCCTGCCTAACGATCTCCCCCGTGATCGTGAGTCCGTGTTCTATTTCAACCTGCAGGAAATACCGCAGGCAGCGACCAATGACGGAGAGAACATCCTCAACATCGCCCTGCGCACGCGCATCAAGCTGTTCTATCGTCCCAGTGAGCTCAAAGGCCGCCCGCAAGACCGGTTGAAAGACCTGGCCTGGTCGGTGCAACAAATAGATGGAAAACCGCATCTGGTCGTCGATAACCCGTCGCCTTATCACTTCACCTTCAGCCGCCTGGTGGTAAGTGGCAATGGCGCGAGTGAAACCATCAACGCCAAGGCCATGGCCTTGCCCCTGGGCACGCAGGCCTATGCGCTGAACACCATGACAGTCACCGATGGGCTACAGGTGAAGTTCACCACGATCAGTGACTACAGTGGCATAACTGCAGAGGTCTCCAGCCCGGTTGCAAGGCCGTGATCCAACACTTTCCATCAATCGCGCAGTGGCAGGTTGAGCACGGGACGAAACGCTACCCAAGTCGCGCCCTCATCGAAGCTTACGGACGCCGTGATAGTAAAATTATGACCGATCCATAGGGTGGCCAGGTGGGTTTTAGGTACCGTCACATCATCGCGCATGCCAATTCCCTCGTCGGCCTCGGTAGCAGATAACGCATGCGCAAACAGCACGTCATACGCTGGCGCGTCGCTGCCACCAGGCAAGACCCCGGTCAGCTGAATGCTGACCTGCTGCCCCTCGGCAATCAAAGGCCAAGTGCCCAGCCGGATCGGCACATTGGCTGGCGCCTTGCCCAGGCTGAACCCATCGGCATTGGCCCCATCCAACTCGGGTTGGGGCAACCGCTCCGAGCGCGCTTTCACGTCCAGAGCAAGTGCGTCGGAATCGAGCGCATTGGCGTTGTCACTCACGCGGTATAGCACCGTAACGGTATGCGTGCTTTGCGCCAAAACGTACTGGGTGGGTATTTCGAAGAAACGCTCTTGCCCGTTGTACGGCGTGCTGGTCGTAAAGTACCCCGCTGTGCCCGGCGCTCCCCACACCACCGTGAGGGTTTCATCCGGGTAGATAACCGCACTCGCCGGGACCTCAACCAGTAACGGCGGGTAAAAGTCATTGAGCGTCAGCGTCTGTTGTGCCCCCCAGCCCTCTGCCTGGTCGATCAACACCGGCGGCAAACTTCGCGGTATCGGCGTGGCAGCCACCTCCAGCGTGACTGGCTGTGAACCAGCGCTCAGGTTACCGGCACGGTCACAGACCTTGTAATGGACATAGCGCTTGCCATCACCGCGCGCCAGTATCATTTCCTTGGAAAATACGATGCTTATCGGCCGGCTAGGGTCCATCAGTTCATACCGATCGACCTCTTCATTGGCAAACGGCTCACGATCCCAGTAAACGATCAGCGTGTCAGCCACTGCGGGGGTTTGATATCTCGGCACCAGCGCCTGCAGGACGTTGTTCTCGAGGTAGCGCGCGGTCACGCCGTCCCTGAGCACTTCCTCATCGAACACCAGGCTCCCTTGGTTGTCACCCAGCACTGGCGCCACCTCGTCGATGGTCAGAGACAGAGGCATGGATCCGACCTCCTCCCCATTGAAGCCGTGGGCCAAATAGGTGACGGCCGCCACCCCGTGCTCGAGGAACTGCACCGGGACATCCACATAGAGCTCATCTGGCGGTATGTCGTCGTACCAGGTCTTTTTCTCGACCTCTGAACCGTTCCAGTACAGGATGATCCATTCCGGGCGTTCGGGAGTTGGACGCGAGTATTCCCACATCGGGATGTCGATGCGCAGTGGGCGACCCAACACCGCAACCGGCAGCAAATTGTGCTGCCCGCCGGGAATGTCGGGTAGCGCATCCGGCGCCGTCGGCGGATCGAGCGGGACCGGAACCGGAACGTAAGTACCCTGTGTAGACCGTTGCATACTCTGCATCTCCATCCAGTGCAGGCGG
Organism: Pseudomonas putida; assembly: GCA_041879295.1. Classification (NCBI taxonomy): domain Bacteria; kingdom Pseudomonadati; phylum Pseudomonadota; class Gammaproteobacteria; order Pseudomonadales; family Pseudomonadaceae; genus Pseudomonas; species Pseudomonas putida. Next base: position 4,163,238 of record CP047152.1, read on the forward strand.
GCACAAAAAGGGGAGGTTCGATACCTCCCCGGTTGCAATAGCCCTACCAGCTGTAGTGAAGCCCGACGTTGGCACCCCAGGGCTGCTCGATCTTTTCACCGTTGGCGTAATCGAAGTCGGCGTGCAGTTGCAGGCGATCGGTCATGCTAACGGCAACCCCCAGCCCCAGCTCGCCGCGCGAGCCCGACAGATCATTGTCAAACCGGTTGTCGTTGACGTTGACCTGGTTGTCGTCGACGAACTCATGTGCGTAGGCAGCGCGCAGGTAGGGTTGCACCTTGCGCCCGGCACCTAGGTCGAAGGTACGCCCAACGGTGGCCCCGGCCTTGCCGAGCAGCGAGCGGGTGACGTCGCCGCGCGCCTGCATTCCGTTATCCAGGTCATAGTGCTTGCCTTGGATGGTGACCATTGACCATTGCGTATAGGGCTCGATGAAGTAGTCATTGCCCAGCTCCAGATGGCGACCGAACTCCAGGGATGCACCCACACCGAAGTTGTCGTAATCACCTTTGCTGCGCTTGCCATCGCTCAATGTGATATCCGACGAGTTGTCAAAGCGGTTGAGCTTGACCACCCCATCCAGATAGTAACCGCTCTGGGCATCGAGCCAGGTGGCATACAGCCCCAGGTAATAACTCTTGACGTCGGCAGACGCGCCACGCGTCAGGTTCAAGTCCGAATTGCTGTGCCCTGCCATCACACCCAGAAGCCACTGGCCATCCCCAAGCGGCAGCGGCATATCAGCACCTAACGAGAAGCCCTGCTGTACCTGCTGGTATGCACTGCCCGCTGCATCGGAAACGTTGTACTTGTTGCCATATGCCCTGACCCAGCCACCCGCCTTGCCTTGGTCCAGGCGCAGTTCGCCCATGCGGCTCCGCAAGGTGGTGAGCTCGCCATACCATACGGTCGGCGCGGTGTTGAACAGGGCCAGCACCGAAGCGGTACCGGGGCTGATGACCTTGCTCGCACCGTCGAGGAACCAGTCGTTGCCACGCTGCACCAGTTCGTAGGAGAACGTGCCCACGTCGACTGGGCCGTTGAGCAAGGAAAACTGCGCATCGCCTGCAGCGGCATGCACCAGGTGCAGTTGGTTCTCAGACACAGGGTCGGCACCACTGCTGCCAACCAGCAAGGTATGGCTGCCGGTGGCGGTACCGGTGATTTCAAGGTAATCGCTATCGCCGGTACTGAAGTCGGCGTCCATGATGAAGTTGCCACTGCCAGCCAGCGTCCCCACGCTCAAGCGCTGATACTGGCCCGGCTCACCAAACCTGACACTGCCACCCTCAAGGGCCAAGCTGCCGACCTTGCTGTCCTCGACCATGTTCCAGCGCGCCTGGTTGCTCAGGGTCAGGCCTGCGACGTTCTCCAGTCGGCCTGTCAGGCTGGCGTGGTTGTCCAGCGTCAGCGAGGCACTGGAGCCCTCTTCGACACGCACGTCACCCACCAGTTGGCTGTTGTCCACCGTCATGCGTGCCGTGGAACTGCCCGTAACTTCCAGCAGCGCGCCGTTGCTGCCTTGCAAGGTGCTTCCTCCGGCTACGAGGATATCGGCCTCAGCCGGGCCAAGCGCGGGGTTGCCGACCACAATCGCAGAGCCGTCCTGCCCCTCTACGTGCGACCCCACCAGGCTCACCGTCGCAGTGCCAGGCTGTGCCTGCGCAGACAATATCCGCAAGCCATTCCGTGCACCCTGCAAACGGCTGCCTTCCGCGCTGAGCGTTGCGTTGTCAAACATGTCCGCAGCTGCGGCCGTACCGGTACCGACCAGTGTGCTGTTGTGCAGTACAAGGGTCGACTCGGCCGATATCAGCGCCCCCCCCCTGGCGCCTTCGACATAACTGTCACTGACGGTGGCCGTTGAGCCACCCAGGCTGTTGTCGCGCTGCAAGCGCAGGCCGTAGCGGGCGCTGACCACCCGCGAATTGGCAGTTACGTTTGCGCTCGAACCGCCCCGCAGGGCGATGCCATCGTCCAGTTGCGCATCCACCGTGCTGCCGCTCATCTCCAGGTGCGCACCGCCAAAAATATCGATGTGCTGGGTGGATGCACCGTTGGCGTCAAGCCTGGCCCCTGGGTTTAGTTGATAGTTATCGAGTGGTGTATTCGCATCGATGGTCAGGTCGCCATCCACGGTCGTCAACGCTTGGGCAATTGGGCTTAGCATCATAAGCGCAGACATGACCACCTTGGCCGGCACCAACGGCCCCCCGCGTTGTTTTTGCACAATCCCCATCAGCAATGACCTCAGTTGTGTCAGTTAATGTTTCTGCCAAACGGCTATGGCAGAAAAGTTACTAAACACAGTCCGAAAATTCTGTAGGAAAACCCTACAACCCTTTCGTCAACTTCAGAAAGGACGGCGATGGCGCGCTCTATCGCCGCCCTTTCACTGCTCATTGCCTAAGTGGGCAGGCAGCCCCAAGCTGGTGCATGGAGACAATTTGTTCCAAGGTAAGTGAGGTGTACGGCTTACCCTCCAAGGTGAAGCTATACGTTACACGACCACGCCCTTCCCTGATGGTTGTGCTGTAGTTAGGAATGGGTAAAATGTGCTTATCATATGGCTCGATCCGCCATACGAATCCATTCAACTTACCGCCAGTCAGGGCTATATCTTCTGTCTTGTCGATACCCGGGATTTTTGTGTCGCCAGAGTACCCATGCACCGCCGTCCAGTGCATTGTCACCGTATCACTCTCTGTCAAGCCATACTGAGCAAGATCAGGCACTTGAACCCGAATAGATGGGACGGTGTCAGTGGGGTCGTTTGGATCGAACAACGACTTACACCCCAGCCAGCCTACTGGCGCTTCGGTATTTCCGCCTAAGAAAGCAGGTGCTTCGGGGCGCAAAACGATGGCATTGACTAACACATCCGTAGAGGGTGAAGCCGTTTTATTAGGAATGCCAGTGCGCGTGATCTCATAATGAACCGGTACGGTTCCGTTCTTGCCTGCCTCGATATATTCCCAGGGAATTTCACACGTAATATTCGAGCCGGGGTCTCCACTTTCTACAGGATAATCCGCATCAGCAATATGCTGCGCCCCCCAATAGAAGGTAATGTTGTCACCCTCTTTGAATGCAGCATCAAGCAAAAACGTCAACGATGCAGGATGCGTTTCATCGTCCGGGGTCAGTTCGTTGGCTTTACCTGAGATTGCACCAGTTACCGTGACTGGCCCCAGCTTCGGGTTGACGGGCCCTGGCCATTCTGGGTCCGGATTTGGGTCAACCGGCCCAATGCGTTCGAGGTTGACGTTCACATCAATGGATTTGCTACCTGCCGAGACCGCCCCTCGTCGCAGCTCATAGCTGACGGGCGTCTGCACATCGCCGCTGCTTGTACTACCATACTGCTCCCACACTTGCAACGACGTCAGGTTGACGACCAAGGGGAACCGGGGAGCGTTGCCGATCGGTTGCCAGCCGAGCTTGAGCGTCCCCCATGTCACTTCAAGCTCATCCGTGGGCTTGAAGTTTGAAAATTCAGGGATCTGCACGCTAACACCGGTGAAAACATCCTCTTGGTCAATCAACCCATCACCAGAAGGCGCCAACGGCACTACAGGGTCCTGCAACCCGGTGGGCAAGGGCCCGATAGCCACCCCTACCGGGAGGTACTGCGAGAGCTTGCTGATGTTCCCTGCCTTGTCCACCAACAGGTAGAGTGCATAGACGCCACCGTCACCTGTGTCTTCGATGGCCTTCTTAGGCACTCGCAACGCTTGTGGTGGAGCTTGCACAGGCACACTCACAACAGGTGTCAATCCGGAGGGATCGTCAGGCACGCTTTTCAGCCAATACACATGTACGGTATCGCCTGCCTTATAATCGTCATACTCTGGGAAGGCCAAATCCACGATATCGATATTGGCATCCGTCACATCCGCAATTGGCGTAAAGGGTGCTGGCGTTGCCTGGCCATAGGGAGGCACGCGGTCAAATATCAGGCTGAGTTCCCCATCAGATATTATCCTATCCCCACCATTGTACGGCTGAACTTCACAACTGAATTTGTGTTCACCCTCCCCCCAGGCCTCTATCTTCGCTTTGGGAACTGTGAATGCAAAAGGAAAATCAGGCTTATCATCGGCATTGAATTCCTGGTTGAATATCTCCTCTCGCCCACCCGTAGCCGCAGTATGATAAACATATAATGTGTCAAACAGGGTAGACTCCGGCGGTGCAAAGGTATCCCAAGGTTGCAGATCGATAATCAGGTTTTCAGCTGGGTTCAGCAAGACGCTGTTCTTCACAGTATTATCTGCAGGGTCCGCCAACAGCGTTTCCTTGATAGTTGGCGGATCGAGCGGCGCGACCTCGACTGCCCGGGCCCTGGCCCCGCGAACGCTTTGACGGGCTTGTTCTGCTGCCGCCCACTTGCTTACTTGCTTGTTCATAGCCTCACCCGCTGGATAGAAGTTGAAAAACGACAAACCAACCAAACTCAGGTGAACCCATTAAAAAGCGTAACCCCCCCATCGACAACTGACAAAAATGTCAGTTGACGCTTTTACAAAGATGCTTTTTTCAAACGTAAAAATCCGATACCAGAGGGCTGGTATCGGATTTTCCATAAAGCCCAGATTGGGTTCAACTGCTTAAGCAAGCAGCATTATGCGCAGGCGCAAGACCTTTCACCCACGGGGTGGGCCCACTTGACATTACCCCTGCAAAGCCAGGTAGCCCCTCGATAAAGGGTCACAGTACATCCTGCATCGCCAACCGATCCAGCGCATCGTAACCATAGGTAGCCCCACCCGAACCGGACGCCAGCTTGACACGCTGCAAACGCCCTAACCCATCATATTCAAGTTGACGCCCCTCCTCATCCAGTATCAGGTTGCCATCGGCATCGTATTCCAACTCAATGATTCGCGGCTCATCTTCAAGCCCATTGATGGTGATGCCCGTCAGTTGCGCGGGGTCCCAAGGGTTGTCGAAATGATAACGGGCATCGATCATGCCTTCCTCGAACAGGGTGCGCACTCGGGTGATGTTATCCAGTGCGTCCATATCGAAGCGCTGCAGCTGGATCTTGTTGCCATATGGGTCTACGGGTACATAGGCGTCTTCACCCTGACACTCGTAGTCGGTCAACCGGCCTCGCTCGTCATAGACGTAGCTTTCTTCGCGCAGCACCGGCGTGCCCTCGCCCTCACTAAGCGTTTTAGTCACGATTGCATCCACTGCATCGTAGGTTTGGGTCAACGTCTGCTGCGTGTCGCCAAAATCAAAAATGCGGGATGTCTCGCGCTCGAACTCATCGTAGCCCAAGGTAGTTGTCAGGCTACGCACAGTACCGTCGGGTTCCTTCGTTTCCGTCATGTAGGACTCGATACGGCCCAGTGCGTCATAGTAGAAGCGGCTGACCAGTGTACCCAGGCTGGTTTCCTCGAGCTGGCCCAATGCGTTGTAACGGTGTGATTGAACACCTCCTAATACATCCGTGTAACTCAACAGGCGACCGCCAAGGCTGTGGACGTACTGCATGCGAAGCGGTTCCCCACCCCCCTGGCTACGCGTTTCCGAACGCAGGTGACCGGTACTGTAATAGTCTCGCGAAAGCTCATCACCATTTTCCTTGCATCCGAGCAGCCGAGCATTTTTTGTGTCGTAGTCGTATTCCGCATTCACCTCGGTGTTAACCAGGGTCCTTTGCCAAGGCTCTTCACCTACCTGTGGCACATACTTGTAAACAATATGCTCGCCACGGGGGGAAATCACTGACTCCGGCTGGCGCATGCCCGGGGCATATTCCATCAAGCGCCGACGACCACCGGTGACAGACGCCACCATACGGTTCAGGCCGTCAAAGGCCTGTTCGCCCAATACATGCTCCTCCACTACCCCACCAACGGTTTCCAACACTTTGATCAGCACCGGCAGGTCTTCGTGGCTATGCGGCGCATACTCACGCACCACCTGCGAGTTATCGGCCAAGGTATGCACGAGCAGTCGATCGAATTCATCGTAGGCAAAGGCAGTTTGCGCTTGACGGCCATCGATTTCCCGAGAGGTCCGGCCCAGGCCGTCATAAAAATACTGGTGCAAGCTTTCCCGTTTGCCATCAAGGCGCAAGCGCTCGACACGCACCGGCTTGTCGAACAGATTCTGCCATGTCACGGTCTTGCCAGTGCGCACCTTACCATCCCCCGATTCACGCCACTGCGTGATGATCGGCCCTGCTGATTCTTGCGTGCCGATCGGGTCGGTTTGTTCATGGTTGCGCACACCATCCGGCCCAACCTCACAGCAACGCTGCCCCCAGGCGTCGTACTCGTAACGGGTGGTCAGCGGCAGGTCTTCCAGCGCCAGCCACTCATGCTCAACCTCTTCAACCAGGTTGCCCAGGGCATCGTACGTTGCACTATAGGTCTGCCGCTGCGCTTCCTGAGCTGCTGGCGTAAGCGCATAGTCGGGGTCTTGGCGCATCCGCCGAACTTCACGGTTCAGGCCATCGACATAACTCCAGGTGGTAACACCCTTGACGTCTACCATGACCTGCAGAGCCTGGCTGCCATTGGACGACAGGTGGTAGCTGTACTCGCGTTTCGCCGTGTACTCGGTACCCGGCGCAACGGTTTCGCTTGTTACGCGTCGCAGCTCGTCATAGGTATAAGCGATCTGCACATCGTTGCTGTCATAGTTGTCGTCATAATGGAGCAGCGGTTCACCGATCAACACCGAATGCTGCAAAGTAGTGACTTTTTGCGCGTGACGCTTGCCCGTACCTGGCAGATAGTGCCCATGGTCGAAGCCGTTCAGAGTCGCCACGGTTTGCACAGCGGGATGCTGGTCCACCTCAACCCGGGTGTAGCCATAGGTTGTTTGGGTAACCTTGCCGTTCAGCTTCAGTGTTTCACTGACAGGCCGGCCATGTTGCAACTTATCGTCGCGCGGGGTTGCGAGCCTGGACTCGCCATGACGCAATGCCTTGATCTGGCGCCCCCGCACCAGGCCACGTTGCCAGGTTCCGCCGACGCTGTCTGCATATTCAGTCTGGGTATGGCGCAACAGCTTGGCGCCCTGAACTCGCACCAGTGCTTCAGTATGCTGAAGCAACTTGCCCCTGGCATCAGCGTCGAGGGCGGACAATTTGACGTAGGTATAGTCGCTACGCAGTGTTTCTGCTCCGGCATCGCCGTCGGCGGCGGGCTCCACCGTGCGCGATCTCAGCCACCGGACAAATCCTTCTGGATCACCGGGGTAGCCTTCCTCGGCGGCCGCTGGGTAATAGGTGCTGTGCGTTGTCACACCATTGGGTTGCTGCTCCAGTATCAGGTTGCCGTATGGGTCATAGCCAGTGGTGACTGTCTGCTCCCGGTAAGCGTTTGAGTTTCCTGCCAGCCGCCAGGCGGTTGTCACGGTCTTGGGTAACTGGAAGTTATTCGGTTGTGCCGAGAATTCTAAATTATCGACCTCATGATAGGTGGTGGTAACGGTATTGACGCAGGCTTCCTGGGTAGTGACCTGTTTGGTTATTAAATGGAAGCGGTTGAAACTGCGCTCGACCACGCGCACCGCAACCTTGTTCATATAGTGGCTTGTCGTCGAGGTATAGAGAAAATCGTTCCCGGTAAACTTGTACAAGTTGTCGAAGCCATTGTCCTCCCAACTGACGCCGGCGCCATTACCTAGATAATTATTGCTGCTGAAAGCATAGCGTGTTTCGACATCGTCCTGTTCAAAGCCTGGGCTCACGACATGGCGCGTTACGTACGGTAGCGTCCTCCCGCCAGGCAAGTCATGACCATCGTACTTGTATTCGATGGCTTCGCTGCCACCGAGCGGGGTCCGCACATGGGTCAACAAACGCAAAATGCCCCACGACTCAGTTTGCAACGGATGATAGTCGAATTCCCAGCGTGCCTTGTCCGGGGTGGGTAACACGACTTGTTTCAGTTCATCGCCGTCGCGTACCAAGGTGTAACGTGCGAAGGCTTTGGTCCCGGGGTTCAAGTCGATCAGCACATCGCTGGTGGAATAGTCGATTTTCAGCAAGGTCCTGTTGGTGTCGTCAACGATCCATTCCAGGCAGGGCGCACCGTCCACAGGCGTGTAGCCCAGGGTGATGCCGTGACCTGTCTCTGCCAGCACCCGCACGGGCAAGGACACGGTGTAATCGGGAGCCTGTGGCTCAAGCAGCTCGATCAAACCGGTCTTGTGCGCCACGCGATAGCGCTTTTGCTCGCCTTCGCTGACATTTTCAAAATGAAAGCTGTCGATTTTGCGCTCTAGCACCACGGCCTGCTCACCCGGACCGTTGTCGTCCACTTTGAAGCTTTCACCGGAATGCAGGTTGAGCATCCCACGGTTCGTGAATTGGCTCAGGTTCAAGCTCCAACCGCCTCCGAACCCCGGATCCCCTTTGCTCATCGGGTTGTAGGACAGCCGCAGCGGCAGGCTGGGGCCGTTAAGGTCGTTGGCGGGCAGTTCGGGTAACTGGATCGCCAGTGTGTATTGCCCGGTTCGCGGGTCAACGCCACCCTGCACGAAGCTGAGGAAGTTGAAAGCATTGGAATGGACGATGGATTGGGTCGTCATGGTAAATACTCACTCGATAATGGGGTGCGTCGCCCGCGAACGGGCGACTTGGCTTTACTGCCCCTCAAGGACAAACTGATTGCGGCTGTCCACACCGCCCTTGAAGGTAATTCTCAAGCGGTGGGCATTGCCGTAGTTGTCGGTGAGCGTTACGACCAGTGGTCTGTCCAATACCTTGCGATACTCGGTATGTTCGGTGTCAACCCAGTATTTCAAGTTCGGTACCCGGTCCAGGCTCAACAGCAGGGTGCCAGCACTGACGGATTCATGGCCTTTGAACTCATAATCCAGGCCCTCAAACTTCACCTTTTCCTCATGCACCAGCAACTCGAGTTCAGCCCCATACGTGATGCCGCTCAGTGGCGATACGGAATCCGTATCACGACGGGGAATGAACGCAAACCCTGTGTAGCTGCAGTAGGTTTCGTCGATCAGTTCGCTTTCCCACTTCATCATCGAAGCATGCGCCAGACGGGCCCTGACAAACTCGAGCCCGGGAGCTCTGAGTACCCAGTAATCGGTGGTGTAATGCCAATAGTTGAAGAAGTCGCCGTTTGAGTGATTACTACCATCGTGGGTATACACCCGCTTTGGCTCAAATTTGTAATCATCAATATTGGGCGGGGAAACTTGCACCCCTTGCAGCTCGAGCACCCCCGGGCCCTCCTCCACGAGGTCAGAGTAATGCCAGCCGTTGTTATGATCCTGGAATTTGGCCTTGAACTTCCTGACCTCAGCCTCCAGGGCGTTCACAAAGAAGGTCACGGTACGCCGTGCGTCGATAGGCGCTAGCAATGAGTCTTGCTCAGCCTGAACCGCGCTAACTGGAAAGTAGTCGTAGCGAACATTGCGACGCTTGGTAACTGCCCATTTCTGGTCAGCTGCCTCCTCAGGCAGCTCATCAGGGTCCAACCCATCAGCACCAGCCGGCAAGACGTAGACTGGGCTGCCGTCCTCGTATAGCAGCTCCAGCGTCGATAATTCCTGATCGCTCACCGGGTCCCATACAGTCCCGTCAGCCCCCTCGAAACTTTTGGTTTCGATAACGACGTCGATGCCAACCTGCTGCAAACCATTGGCCCAGACCTTGTTACGATTGCTGTTATTACGCAAAACTTCAAATCTGTTGAGCGCTTTCCAACGCTCCTGCTGTGTGGCCATTTGTTGCACACTGTTACGCCCGTGCTCGATCACGGCAAGCCCCCCAAGCCCGTAGGCAACGCCGACAACGACGCTGACTTCACCCGGCCCGCCTGGCTCAGCCCCCGGCGCGGTGTAGACACCGTCCTTAAGCGTACCTTTACCGAAGAGCAACCATGAGTCCGCCTTATAATCGAGAAGAGCGAAGTCCTGGGTCCCGCTGGGTGGCATTTGGGTGACATGGAACGGCTCGAGCTGGAGCATCATGGAGTATTTGATCATCACCACCGTTGCATAGCCGCTGTCGGCGCCGCGCGACACCTTTATACGCAACAGCTCCACTGGCTCCTTTTCGTCTTTGGCGCTCGGCGTATACCTGACACTGCGGGGGTCTCCCGGAATCGCTTCAAAGCCGTCAGTGGTGCCATCCTCGAGCGCCCAGGATATGCCCTCGCCATGTGACGCCGTCAGCGTGAGCGCAGGATCGCCTTTGTTCCAGAGCACTACCTTGGGTGAAATCGCCAAGGCCTCGCTGGACTCGACCACTAATGCCGTACGTACTTCACTGTCGGGCGACTCGGTCAGCTTGGCCGTCACTACGACAACTTGCGAGTCACTGGCAAATTTGTCGATGGCCGAAGCGGTATAACGCCCGGCCACCATGTCACCGCACGCACGCGGATAAGTGAGATTACGCACCGACCATTCACTGGGCGCCGTGCCCGTCAGGGTGAATTGCTTGTCCCTGGAAGCCCCTAGACTACTTAGCGCCGGCTGCAGAATACGCGCGTCCTTGCTAGGCGTAATATCGCCAAACAGGATGGTGTCATGCTTCTTGTACTCTTCGGACATCGCAATCTCATGTTTCTGCGGCAAGACCACCTGCGACAACACGTCGGTGGCGAACTTGGCCATCAGGGGGGCCCAAGCCTTGCTTACCAGCAGCGAAGCACCGTAGTTGTCCTTGCCGGCACCGCTCGCCGGCAGTAGGTAGAGCCACCCGGCAGGCGCATAGCCCCACTTCAGCGCACCCCTTAACTGCATGAGCAACACCACGGCCCCATCGTCCGCAGGCGATGAGCCGCTGCCCCCCCCTTCAGGGGCCTTTTGCGCCACGACAGTGAAATCCACCACGGACATTGCGTTATAGCCAAAGTGGAATTCGATCGTTACCACCGGCAATGCCCAGTTGCGCAACTGCGGCCCCAGCTGCCGCAGCAAATATGCGCCCATGGTGCTTTCGGCGTTTGGGGTTGGCGCCAGGTTACAGACCGGGTCGGAGACCGTACTCCAATCGATGACCAATTGGCCCTTGTCGGCATTACGTGACCGCACTACCTGCAAATCGACGGTCACTTCGAATCGAAAGCCCATGCCCGGCTGCAGCACATGGCTGCGCCTCAAGAAGCCAGGCTCGCCTGGGTACTCGGCAATCATGCTACACCTGCCGGCGATCAGTTCCATGCTCAGCTTGACCCGTGCCGACCGACCACTGGCCGCTCTGAACGACACCTGGGGCGGGCCGAACATGATGTTCGCGAAAACAACCTTCTCGGTGTTGTTATCCGCGTAATATTCGCCGCTGAACGGCACGATAAAGTCCTGGGTCGCGAATGCCTCGACAAAGCGATCCTGCAACAGTTGGTTGAAACGGTCGCGGCCGATCGAGAGCATCGCACCCCAGCCGTGCATGGCGTCACCCTTGCTCAGTTCTGCGAGCAGGTCATCCTTTGAATTGCTAGCCATGATCAAGCCCCCTTCGCACCGGTGTTTTGCTTGACTTGCTTCAGCTTCTCGATGTAATCCGGGTCGTAGGGTAATGGAAGCACGACGTAATCCCAGGTATTGGGCCTAGTCTTTTCAATCGCTGCAAGAATGACGTAATCGCTGTCCTTTTCGTTGATTGTATAAACACCCGTTTTTTCATCAATATTGCCCGCCCCCCTTACCGTGTACCAATCGACCGCATCAGGCGGGATTAGCTCAGGGTCCATCATTCCCCCTGGAGTCCAAAGCTCCAGCGCCAGCTTTCCTTCTTCCGGCTGCGTAGCCTTGAGCACGCCAGTGACAGGGAACCACGCTATGAGGATATCGAAGACGTCCGTCTCCCCCCCAGCGGATACCCGCACAGTGTCCAGTTGCAACACGCGCCCAATCGTGTTCGCAGCACCCGGTTGATGGGTCGGTGCCTCATAAATGCGCGCGTTCGCACCCGGGGGAATCTCAAGGTTATCGTCGTCGGCGTTTGGCTCACGCAAGGCGCCTTTGGCACCGCCCCCCATGCTCCACTGCAACTGTTCATCCAAGCTGCCACCTATCAGCAGGTAAGTGCGGGGTTTCGTCGGAGGCTCCGGCGAATAATGGGCGACCTGTAGAAGCGGATAGGCCGAGACTTTTCTAGCGACGACTGTCACCAATGCCCGACTGATACTGTCGCCTGATTGGGCCTCGACGATGACCTGCTTCGAGGCACCTGTGATCTTGTCCCGCGTCGGCGCGGTATAGGTGCCATCCTTGATAGAGCCTATTTCACCCTCTGAGCCTGGCACGGGCTTGACAGTCCAGGTAACTGGGCCGTTGGGTGGTGTCGTCAGGGCGAAGTCCTGACTTGTACCGGCCCCAATCGATGCCTCTAGAGGTTCAATGGCAAAGGCGGTGAACTTCGGTGCCAGGGTACCCAGCAACGACAGGTCGCCCGGGGTTCGCACAAGCTGGGGTTCAGCGACCTGATTGCTACGGAACAACAACCCATTCAAACGCAAAACGTCCAGCGAAACCGATGCGTTATTCACAGCCGTCCAGATCGTCTTGAAACTCGCAACTACGCTTTCCAACACGACTGGGGCGGTGTCCTGTATGATATATTTTTCAAATGGACCGATCCCCCAGTTATAACCATCCAGATTCTCGATATCAACGACCTTCGACGTCTCAGAACCGGCTTTGAAAATCACTCTACCATCATTTGCAAGGTCAATATCAAACTCTTTCGTGCACAAAAGCTTGTACCGCGCACGCCGCTCAGCGGTCCACCAAACCTCGGTCCAAAGGAAATAAGCCTCGAATGTAACGTCTGCAACCGGAGCCCACTGAAAAATAATTTTGTTGTTTGCGACCAAGCGAAACCTTAAACTTTTGTCATTCTCTGTCAAAGCAAATGCGTCATAACGCTGCCAGCGCACCCAGCTATCTTCGTCAAAATCCTCGCGATCACCTGGGTAACTGAAATTGACCGTGGAACTAAAGTCAATTCCTACACAGAAAGCACCCTCTTGTACGAACACCGGTTCCGGGTCCGTGATCTCGGGCACACTTCTCCACAGCTTGGAGAGCACATGCTTGACCCAGCTGTCATTACTTATGATCAAGTTTAACGTGTAAGAGTCGTGTTCACTGCCCGGCGCTGGCAATGGCAGTAAATACGGAAAACCTTCATCGCCCGCAGGCCAATCACCGACCGCCTCACCATGGAAGGCCACGCCAACCAGTACCGCGCCCTCTTCAAGTTCGGCCGGATCAGTACTCGCGAGCGCCTGGCCGGCCTTGGCCAGTGAGTGCGTTCGAACCGAGAAAGAAGTCGGCTTCAATTCACCTTCCACTGGCGCGAGCGTGTTCAGTTCCCATACTTGCTCTTCCACCTCCCTCCCTTGAAACTCTTTCCGAATAGCGCTACCCACCTTATCGTTCAAGTCCTTCCATGCAGAAACTTCGAACGTATAGGCTGTACCCTCGGCCAGGTTCAGTGTTACCCGGCCCTTGTCATTAATGTTGCCCCCGTTGCTCTCTTTGAGAGAGATGTTCATACGCACGGACGGGGCGGTCAGTGGGTCGACCCGAGCGATGCTTACCACTTCCAAGGTATCACTGCCTGACTTTTCGCGCAGATGCTTGATGGTGCCGCCAACCATACGCATGCTCAACCGCGCATCAGAGCTACTAATGCTCGAGTTGACGAAGGTCAAGCTGGGTTTGCTGAAGGTAAGCTCCGCCAGATCAATATAACTACCCGTCTCAGTTAGATCACGCAGGTTGATAGGTTTTAGCCAATGGCTACCGTCGAAACGTTCAATGTGCTCCTGGGTCAACAGCATGTTGGTCTTAAAACGATCATAAACCAGTATAGCCCCCCAATCTTTCGTCTGGGGCTTTTCTCCAAGGAATTTCAAATATTGAGCAAGTGTAGGCCTAGGCATTTATTTAACCCTCTGAACTCTAGAAACAAGAAAGGTGCATCACAGACTGCACAGCAGTGTGCCCGCACAGCGTTACAACAAAACAACCTGCTGACAGCACTTCACTTAAAATCACTCAGCGCCCGTCATCGCTGGAAACAAAACGCCAGCACTTGATGCGCGACAACCTGGAACTAGTCGACTAACGTCAAGCTATTAACACGAAAGGGCGTATAGTAAATTCCACCGTCATAGCTGAGCCGTGGATACAACGTGAATCCCTGATCCACGATGAGCCGCTTCAATATGTCCTTGGGTAACTTCGCCTTCACCCCGGCCTCGACTTCCCCTGAGGAGACTTCGATAGCATCGTGAAACACGTATTCCTGCTCGCCCTCTGCCGTCACGCCGACGATCGACAAGGTCAGTAGTTGCTTTTCAGCAATGAAGTGCCAAGTTCCCAGCTCTAGCTCGGCACCGTCTTCAGGCACTTTCGAGAGCGGCAGCTCTTTACCAACGACACCCTTGCAGATAATCTGCGGCAACTGTTCATGTGGCAGTGGCGCTACTCGCAGGTGGTAGGCCACCGAGTCGAAATAATCAGCTTCATCGGCTTCGTTGATCACCCGGTAAAACACCTTGAAACGCCTGGATTCGTCCTTGTTACCCCGCGCCATATTCGCCACAACATACTGCGCCGGGATGAGAAAACGCAGCGGGTCGGCTGTGCTCGCCGGCTCCTTGGCCACGTATTGGCCCCATTCGGAATGCCCCATCCAATGCACCTGCACGCGTTCTCCAGGCGCGACAACGCCGGTGGGCACTACAACATATACGCCGTCAATACCAGACAGCGCCTCCATCGTTCCCCAATCTGGCGTTGCATCCGGGTTGGCACCCCTGATATCAGGCGCCACCAGCGCCTCTCGCATTGGCAGTATCTCTACCTGCAACTCGCTCGAACTCAGGCTCTCGCCCGGTCGGCCATATTGGTAGCTCAACCACACCGTCGTGCCCCCATTGGACGCCAAGGTTTCGCCAGAAACCTGAAAAGGGATCGAGGCCGCCTCCATGGTGCTGGGATCGACACGCACCGACTGGATCAGGTCCCCCACCGGGCTGCGCCAATGCATGACAACGCGGTCAGACGGCGCCATCGAAGGGTACACCGGAACCCGGATCGTCACGCCCGAGCGGAGCTTCGCCGGCTCCAGCGGTTCGCCCTCCGCATGCCCATCGATGGCAGGTTTTTCGAGGGGCTGGGGCAAAGTCGCGCCCGAGTCGATTTCCCAGCGTTGGACAGGCGAATCGAGCTTGCTGCCGTTCACCAATTCAATGCTGTAAGAGCCCTCTGCATGGCCCTTTTCCAGTAAGCTGAAAAAGTTTTTGGGAACGGTGGCCGAGAGGGCTTTCTTGCCGAAATGGTCTTCATCGACTACCAGCGTCCTGGACCAATCATCATCTTTATCCCCATCTTCGTCGTAGCCGACCACCTTGAGATGGACTTTGTCTCCCGGCTGCATGGCCTGGTAGGGAGCGACAAGCACGGTCACCACACCACCGACGGGGAGCTTGCGGGGCTGAATGACCAAGCCGTGCGAGGGCAGCGCCTGTAGCACCGCTAGCGTCTCGCCTCCCTCTTGCGGGCGCACCCCCACATAGCAAAACTGCCGAAGTGACTCCAGCGGGTTGCCGCCGGATGGGAATACGGTGTAGGACAGAAATGCCCATCCGCCAGCGGCGCCTCGGATAGTTGCGTTATCGATCTTTACCTCGACCCCATCTATCGGGTCGACCGGGTACCCCGCGCCTGTATCATCGAAGGCATCACCGCCCGGGTTAGCCCCTATCCAGCGTGGGCTTACAGTATCTGCGTCATCCATACCCGTGTACTTAATACGCACGACCAATGCATCGGCACCCAATTTATCCAGATCTATCTCATCACGTTCATTCAAATCAGGGATATGCGGCTTCTCGGGTGCAGCTTTCAGCCCACTCATGTCAAGCGACCTCAGGTTAATTACCCTTTACGCTGAAACGTCGCAATCGCTGATCAACCTGCCAATTTGAACAGGACGAATACGTCGACGCCATCGCATGGGCGACTGTAGGAGTGCCAGCTGAACGCTACGCCCTGGAACACTTGGGCCTCGTCTGCCAGCAACATATTTCAGCAAAGTTATAGCCCTGCTCGGATCGGTCGAACAACTGGTAAAACTGCTAGGTGCGCGCCAGAGAAAGCCCCCCTAGCCTGTATGCGAATACGTGAGGCCTATGCGCATCACTTTCGCTCATGGATGTCGCGGGCACTCCAGCTGCGGCACACCCGATCCACACGCTGACATGAGACGACCAGCATGAACACTGAAAGTGCCCCCTCCAGTCGGGCGTTATAATGGTTACCGACCCGGACCAAGCCTTTAACGAATTAATCATCCCAGAAAAGTATGGCGAAACATTCACACTCAACATAACGCTTTCCAAGCCACGCAAAATCCAATTCGCCGATATACCTTCCGCCTCGGTCATTACATTGACTGGCAATGACTGGTCACTAAAACTCAAGACCACTCACCACCCGGCCGGCCTGGAGCCGAACGATATTTACTATTACGCGAGAACTTACGATAACAACGCCTTCATCAAGGAAGGGATGGGCGTGGTGGTCATGGGAAAAACCGGTACAGCGAGCAACGACACACTAAAAAAAATTGAGGTCACCCTTTCGAAAAAACCTGGCCTCCCATCCACTTCGCGAGAATAATGTCATGTCCGTGCATTCCAACGCCTTCAACTTTTCAAGTTTCGTTCAAGGCAGTGTCGACCCGCGCACCGGCCAATATGCGTTAAGCATCGACCTGCCAACACTTAACGCCAATAACCTGTGCGGTCCCGACCTGCCGTTGCAGCTTAATTTCAACCCGATGAACAACGAGAAGACGGGGTTCGGTACTGGCTGGAGCCTGAAACTGACACGCTTTACCGTCTCCAGCGGCATGCTCAACCTGCACAGCGGTGAAAGATTCAAGGTCGACAACAATGGTCCTGGGGAGGCTGCCGTCATCGCGGAGCGTAAGCTGGAAAGTTTTCACTTCAGCGATATCAGCGAGGGCGAACAGAAACGCTTTCGCATTGCGCACAAGTCGGGCCTGACCGAAATCCTCGAACCACGCGACGCCAACTATGATTGGGCAGTGCCGGTACGGGTACTGGCGCCGTCAGGGCATGGCATCAACCTGCACTACGCACCAGACAAGACCACGCCGCACCTGACATCGATCAGCGATGACAGCAAGCGCGTGTTACTGCGCATTGATTACACCGGCAACGCCGAGGTACTTATAGATATAAACCCGGGCACCGAGGCTCATGCCCGGTTTACCTTGGGGCTGCAAGGTGGTCACCTGACAAGTGTGTCCCTGCCGGGCCCGGACAAAGCAGCCTGGCAGTTTGACTACGTCCCCTATGATAACGATAGCCTGTACTACCTGACCCGCCTGGAAAGCCCCGTCGGTGGCATCGAAACGGTTAAGTACAAGGTGGACGGCCATGCGTTTCCAGGTGTGAAAGACAAATACCTGCCCTACGCCACCGAACACATCCTTCAGCCCGACCCACTGGACGATACCACTTACCTGAAAAACACCTACGAGTTCAGCAACAACAACTTCCTGGGCAATGGTGCCGGTGTCAGCTGGTCCGACACGGGTCTAGACATTCTCTACGACTCCTCTGATCCCACCTTCCGCTACCAGTCCACATCACACCACTACCTGGGCGACCAAGTGCTGCGAACGGTCACACGCACCTTCAACCGCTTTCATCTCCTGACCGAACAGGTCACCCAACAACAGGGTTGCATCGAAACCGTCACGACCAAGTACCACGAAGTAGACAATCTGAACTTCAAGGCTCAACCCACCATGCTGGATGCCAGTATCGAAGTGCCAGGGCAACGGCATTCCACTACGCAGGCCATCTTCGGCTACGACAAGACCACCGCGCAGATATCGAGCGCCGACAACGGCAATGGCCGACACGGGTATGAATACACCCAGGAGGGCTACCTGGCTAAAGACACCTGGATGGTCGGGGGCAAAGAGCAACACCACAGTGACTACAAACACTCCCTTCAAGGCAGGATACGCACTCGCAAGCACTCCGATGGCCACGAGTGCGAATACGGTTATGACGCCGAGGGCCGCGTAAACAGCATCAGCCAAGGGGCGCTGCACAGTGTTCTCAAGTACAACAGCCAGGGTTTGCTGTGCAGCACCGAAACCCGTGACGGCGGGAATGCCGATCGCTGCGTGCTGTGCACCCAGACATACGATGCCCTGGGCCGTGAGAAAACACGCACGCTGACCGTAAATGGCGCTGCAGAACAAGTGTTGAGCCTGGAATGGTACGACAATGACTTGCTCTATAGCCGTACGCTGGTTCGGGACGCAAAGGAGGTGCGCAAGGAAACCTTCGAGTACGATGAACTCGATCGCTTGGTCCAGTACACCTGCACTGGCGAGGACCTGCCCAGCGACACCAAAGGGCGCCAGATCAGTGTCCAGCTGTTCCGCCTCGACGATTTGGACCGGCTAACCCGTCGCGCCACCGAGTTTGCCGATGGCAACAGCGAGAGAGCCGACTTTACCTACAAAGAGGATGGCAGTTTCCAATTGGAAAAGGTTGCCTATCGCCTGCTCGAGGGCTACACCGCCCAACAGGCCTTCGACGATGAATGGCAGGCATTCGAAGAGGAGCAGACATTCGACGAAGAGCAGACGTTCACCTATGACGAGCAAGGCAACATGCTCAATGACGAACTTGGCCGCAAGCTTGAGTACGACACCCTTGGCCGTTTGCAACGGGTCATCGATGTCGACGGCAAAACCACGCTGGTGGAGTACCAGTACGACGGGCATGATCAATTGCTGGCATCGCGGCATGCCGACGGCCGCCAGGTACATCGCCGTTTCCTGGGCCATCAGCTGGACAGCACGCTGGAAAACGATGTCCTGACTCAATACCTGTACAGCGGCATCCAGCCCCTGGGCGTTCAGCAATACCCGGCCGCCCCCGAGGCCACACGGCTGCTGCACAGCGATATCGCCGGTAGCGTGGTCAGCGAAACCGATGCCCAGGGTACCCGCCACGCCAACTACAGCGTCTATGGCGAGCGCCCTGCCGACAACGGCATGCGCACCCTGCTGGCGTTCAACGGCGAAGCCCGCGAAGAAGCGCTTGGCTGGTATCTGCTCGGCAGCGGCTATCGTGCGTACAACCCAGGACTGATGCGCTTCCACAGCCCAGACTCGCTAAGCCAAGAGGAAGCAGGCATCAATCCCTACCTGTACGCCCTAGGCAACCCGGTGAACTGGCGCGACCCTACCGGGCACCGTGTCCAAGGCATCCCTCCTGACCGTGTACCACCATCGTATATCGACCCGCCCGAGAAGCCCAAAGCGCCTTGGGGCGCTTGGATAGGCGTGGCCATAGCCGGGGTGATATTCGCCGCTTCAGTATACTTAATGCCGTGGTCAGCGCCATTGAGTCTTAGTTTAGCCCCTAAATTCGCCTTGGGGGTCGCGGGTGTCACCGCCAACGGCATCGCGTTCTTTGGACAGATCTATATCGCCGTCAACAATGAAGAGGACCAGAACCTGCAATACATACTCTTTGGACTCTCCTTTGCGGGCGGTTTCGCTTCGGGGGTCGGGATCAAGGCTAGCAGAGCGGCGCTCCACGCGGCCAAAGCGGCTGCCGCCAGAACGAGTGGAATAAGCGCAGCGCTCAAAAACATTGGCGAGATGAACGCAGGTATCATCAAACATGGGGGCAAGCTCTCACCAGTGGCAAACCCATCTTCTGCCGGTGGGGGTTCGCTCTCCCGAGCCTCGACAATGGCTACCAGAGGAAGTAACAGCCCAAGGATCTTAACCAGAACAAATTCTAACAGGTCGGTGGTTAACCCTTCGGAAACTCCTCCGAATTCACCTACGCTCCCCCGTAATAACCCCACCTCGAGCCCTCCCTCGACCTACGCGTCCTCAGAAAACCTCTCTCAGGAGTCTCAAGTGCTTCAAAACGGTAATGGGGCGACATCTCCGCCCCCTATCGCATACCCAGACTTCACGATATTGGGTGTTGGCGACGAACTCGTATTGAAGAAGAGCAACGGTTTGGGGCTAGGGTATGTAGTGAAAGTAAACAGCTACTAGTGACCCCAACCAGGTTCCCGCTGCGCAACGCAGCGGGAACCTTCCCACAATGCAGTACCCCTCGCTCACGCTGATTACTCCGCCAGACACTGAAGACTCTTCCTACATTACCTCACCCCCGCCCCGCCTAACCTAGCGCCCTCGAACTCGGCGTACACCGTCTTTTGAAGCACCCCTGCGCCGCTGCTCGCTTCACAACACAGCCACCCCACCGGTACTGCCTTGGCACTGACCGGTAGCGCAGCTCAGGACCCCCCAATGCCTCGACTCGATCGGCGCAGGCACCTGCCATCACGCCTACGCCTTGCCCCGCTTTCGCCACTGCTGGGTGCCTTTGTGACCTTGGCACCCGCCACCTCCACGCTTGCCGAAACCTCACCTGTCACGTTCCAGGCAGGCTTCATGCGCCAGCCCCCCGGCCAGGCGACGGATGCCGGGGCAGTGGCGCTGCAGAGCCTGGCTGCACATACCCCGCTACCAGCAGGGCGCTATCGCGTTGCCCTGCTGGTAAACCTTGCCCCCATCGAAGAGCGGGAGCTGGAGTTCCATGCCGCTGCCAATGGTAGTGGCCTGCAACCCTGCCTGACCGACGACGTGTTGCGTGCCCTGGACCTGCGCGAGCAAGCGCTTGAGACAGCCCTGCCCGAGGATGATAGCTGTGTCGACCTGGCAACCCTGATCCCGCAGGCCAGTGTCGACTTCGACCCGGCGCAGCTGCGCCTGTCGTTGTCGATCCCACAGGTTGCCCTGCGCCAGGACCGCTCGGGCAACGTGCCGCAAGAGCGCTGGGACGCGGGCATCAATGCAGCGTTCGTCAACTATCAGGTATCGGCCCAGCACAGCAGCCTGCGCGAAGGGCGCAACACAAGCAGCCAAGACCTCTACCTGAACAGTGGGATCAACCTGGGTGCCTGGCGCCTGCGCAGCCAACAGGCACTGCGCCAGGGCGATGACGGTACACGGCAATGGAGCCGCAGCGACACCTACGCCCAGCGTGACCTGCCCGGCCTGCGCGCGAACCTCACCCTGGGCGAAACCTTTACCGGCAGCGATGTGTTTCGCAGCTTTGCTTTTTCTGGCGTGCGCCTGGCCTCCGACCAGGAGATGCTCTCCGATACCCTGCAGCAATATGCTCCGGTCATCCGCGGTGTTGCACAAACTCGGGCGAAGATCGAAGTGCTGCGCAACGGCTTCCCGATCTATTCCAGCTATGTAGCCCCGGGACCGTATGCCATCGACGACCTCAGCGTCGGTGCCGGTCACGGTGAGCTGGAGGTGGTGGTGACCGAAAGCGATGGGCAGGTCAGCCGCTTCATCCAGCCCTATTCATCGCTGGGGAGCCTGCTACGCGAAGGGGTGTGGCGCTATACGGGCACCGCTGGCCGCTACAACGGTGCCGAACACCTCGACAAGCCAGGGTTCTGGCAAACCACCCTGGCCCGCGGCGGCACCTGGAACAGCACGCTTTATGGCGGCCTGCTGGCCAGTGACTACTATCGCGCCTACGCACTGGGGGCGGCCCGCGACTTCGCTGACCTGGGTGCGTTGTCGCTGGACGTCACCCAGGCGAGCACCGACCTGGGTGGTTCGCTGGGGCAAGTGCAGGGGCACAGCGTTGCCCTGCGCTATGGCAAAAGTTTCCAGACCCGCACCAGCCTGCGCTTTGCCGGCTACCGCTACTCCACCGAGGGCTACCGCGACTTTGACGAAGCCGTCCTGCAACGCAATAGCGCTTCGCGGTTTGCCGGTAGCCGGCGCAGCCGCCTGGAAGCCTCGGCATACCAGACCATGGGCCAAAGCAGCTCGCTGAGCCTGACCCTGTCGCAAGAAGACTACTGGCGCAGCGACTACCAGCGTCGTCAGTTCCAGCTGCAGTACAACACACGCCTGGGTGACCTCGGGGTCAATCTCTTCGCTTCGCAATCACTGAGCGAACGCAATACCGACAGCAGGATGTTCGGGCTGAGCCTGAGCCTGCCACTGGACTTCGGCCGCCGGCAGACCACCCGTTTCGACCTGCAACGCGTCAACGGCCAGTATAGCGAGCGCGCCAGCCTGCAAGGCGGTTTGCTGGATGACCGCCTCAGTTACTATGCGGCGCTGGCCAACGACCAGAACAACCGCAAGAGCGGCAACCTATCGCTTGCCTACCAGGGCAGCAAGGCCAGTTATGGCGTAGGTTACAGCGAGGGCAGCAACTATCGCACCCTGTCGCTGAACGCCAGTGGCTCGATGCTGGCCCATGCCGACGGCATCACCTTCGGCAGCTACATGGGGGAGACCACGGCGCTTGTACACGTACCCGACGTCGCCGATCTCGGCATGCAGAATGCCACTTCGACACGGACAGATGCCGATGGATACCTGCTGGTCCCATACCTGCGCCCCTATCGGGTCAATTCACTGGTACTCGACACCGACCAACTGCCCCCCGAAGTGGTCATCGAAAATGGCAGCCAGCAAGTGGTTCCACGCCGAGGTGCAGTGGTCAAGGCCCGCTTCGACGCACGCCGGGTGGTGCGCATGGTGCTCACGCTGCAACACCCCGACGGCCGCCCACTGCCGTTCGGCGCCGACGTCAGCGATGAGCAAGGCAAGTCACTGGCCGTGGTCGGCCAGGCTGGGCAAACCCTGCTGGCAAGCACCCAGCAAGGTCCGCAACACCTGACGGTACGCTGGCAGGACGACGGTAATCAACACTGCCAGGTTGCGGTGAACCCGCAGAACCTGCCACTGCTCGATGGCTTCCGCATGCAAACGCTGCAATGCCTGCCCGTATCGGTTGACGACACCAAACCGGCATCTGCCGACGACTCACAGGAACACGCCTAATGACCCCGCCCCACACCCGCCGCCTGCGCCTGCTTGCCTTAACCCTCTGCAACCTCATGCCCTGGCTGGCGGCGACCAGCGCGCAGGCCAACTGCAGCTGGGGCGCCGGCAGCGCAACCTACATGACCTTCAAAAACCAGAAGGTCAGTTTTTCGATCCCGCGCGATGCACCCGTCGGGACGCTCATCGGCGAGGCCAGTCTATACGCTAAAAATGACCAAGGGGCGACCTTGACCTGCTTCTATAACGCTGCCACCCCAGTCACTGCCAGGCTGCCCAACAGCGCACCACCGTTCGTCGGCAGCCTGCCCCTCATGGGCAACAAGAACGTGGATGGCATGGTGATGCAGACCAACATCAAGGGCGTGGGCGTTGCCATCGATCTTGGCTTCCCCTTCAATGGCAGTGCCGACAACACCTTCACGCCCGACGCAGGCACTGGCATCCCCTACACAGGGACCATGACCAAGCCGACCTCGTTTAGCCTGCCACTGGACGCAATCCGCGGCAAGGCCAGCTTCATCAAGATTGGCGATATCGACCCTGGGCCGCAAGAGGTCGACGTGGAGGTGTTTCATGGTTTCATCCATGACTTAGGCAAAGTCATGGATTACAAGGTCCAGGCCACCATCACCCGCGCGCAGTGCTCCCTGGCAGGAAACCAGGTGAATCCCGGCCTTGTGAACATGGGGGAATACAGCATCGATGACTTCAAGGGGGTCGGCACGCCCCTAAATTCCGTTCCATTCCAGATCACCCTCAACAACTGCGTGGACAGCAGTGCCCCGGGTACCAAGCGTGCGGATATCCATCTGATGCTGGATACCAGCCAAGGCTCAGTCCCCATCGACCCCACCGAAGGCGTGTTCAGCATACTCCCGGGATCAGGCAGCGCCGACGGCGTCGGCATCCAGATACTGCACAGCGACAACACTACACCGATGCCCCTGCAGTCCGAGCAGTTGATCAAGGAACTGGATATTGGCCAAACCGTGCTGCATTTCAATGCCCGCTACGTGCAGACCGAGGCCCGGGTGACACCTGGCGTGGCCGCTGGCGCGCTGAACTTCACCGTTCACTACCGTTGAACAGTGCAAGCCCCTGAACAAGGGGCTTTAGCACAGGGTTGTATCGGGGTGAAATCGAGACGAAAAAAAAGGGACCTGAGGTCCCTTTTTTATCTTACGTTTGGAGCGGGAAACGAGACTCGAACTCGCGACCCCGACCTTGGCAAGGTCGTGCTCTACCAACTGAGCTATTCCCGCATTGTGAAACTTTACCGCTTTTGGCGTGAAGCGCCTTGACGACCTTCACCACCACTGCACCGCATAGACGCCACAGTATTTAAACTGGAGCGGGAAACGAGACTCGAACTCGCGACCCCGACCTTGGCAAGGTCGTGCTCTACCAACTGAGCTATTCCCGCATTTGGCGTCCCCTAGGGGACTCGAACCCCTGTTACCGCCGTGAAAGGGCGGTGTCCTAGGCCACTAGACGAAGGGGACACACAACACTTTTCAGTGCACCAGAACATGAACCTCACGATTCAGCCTGGATTTTCTTTTCCTGCCCCGCCGTTAAGCAGTGCCGGAGAAACTGGAGCGGGAAACGAGACTCGAACTCGCGACCCCGACCTTGGCAAGGTCGTGCTCTACCAACTGAGCTATTCCCGCATTGGCGTCCCCTAGGGGACTCGAACCCCTGTTACCGCCGTGAAAGGGCGGTGTCCTAGGCCACTAGACGAAGGGGACACGCTGCTGGCATTACTGCCTGCTTTCACTCCCTGCTGCGTTTCGCTGTGTGCTTTACGCTGCAAGTGGCGCGCATTCTATGGATGGTTCGGGAAGGCGTCAACCCCTTTGTAGAAATTTATTTAAATCAATGACTTCCGGGTACACCCAGCGCTGTTTTGGCAAGCCTGCCGGGGTTTGGCGTTGATTTTCTGGCGTCAAGTCAGCATTAATGTGCCAGCATCCAGTCATGGCACAGTTTGCCGATAGAAAAAGAGAATGGCTGTCAGGGCCTCTCGCGAGCAAGCTCGCTCCTACACTCAATATGCAAACCTATTCATGAGGCATTAACGGTGACACCACTTCTGATCACCCTGCTCATCGTGGCGGGCATCGCGTTGCTGATCGTGATCGGCTACCTCAACAATGTGGTCGAGAATGGCAAGCTTGAGCGCGCCCGGACGAAGATCGAGCTCGCCGACCGCCTGCGTCGCTGTGGCGAAATCACCGAGACGTTCCCCGGCCAGTTCATGACCCCGGCTCTCAAATTGCTGCTGACCCGCCTGGAGCTGAACCTCAACCAGCGCCTGCTGGCGGTGGACAAGCACAATGCCGAATTCAAGGCGCGCATCGCCGAACTGGAAGGGCTGATTGCCCTGGGCGACAAGCTCCCGGTCTGCAACCCTCCTAACCCGATCCACACCGAGATCAAGGCCAAGGACGTACGCTTCTTGCTGGAGGCGCTGCACAATCAGGTGACCCGCGCAGCCCAGGAAGGCTTCTTGCCAACGACCGAGGCCAAGCACTGGGTCAAGGAGATCCGCCATATTCTGGTGTTGTTGCATATCGAGTTCTTCAACAACCTGGGCCAGCAGGCTTTGCAGAAAGGCCAGCCCGGCCAGGCGCGCCTGGCCTTCGAGCGCGGCGTGCAGTATTTGCGCAAGCAGCCGGAGCCGAAGGTGTATGAAGAGCAGCTGACGTATCTTGAGAAACTGTTGGCCCGGGCCAATGCCCAGGTAATGGACCGCATGGCACCGGCGGAGGACGAGCACAACGAATTGACTGATGGGCTCAAGACCGATGAGGAAGAGACCTGGAAGAAGAAGGTGATCTACGACTGATTGGTTAACCTGTACCGACCTCTTCGCGGGTAAACCCGCTCCTACAAGCGAAGAGGCCGGCACAGGCAACATCGATCAGCAGTCAGTCAACGCCAGAAAGATCGCCGCCAACCGCTCCAGCCCCACCTGGTCCGCCTCGCTGAACCGCCCGACCGTCGGGCTGTCCAGGTCCAGCACGCCAATCAACCTGCCGTCCTTCACCAACGGGATCACCAGCTCGCTGTTGGAGGCACTGTCACAGGCAATGTGGCCCGGGAATGCATGTACATCCTCGACCCGCTGGGTTTGCCGCGTTGCCGCCGCGGCCCCGCACACACCTTTACTGAACGGAATGCGCACACACGCCACCTGGCCCTGGAACGGGCCCAGCACCAGCTCTTCGTTGCGGTTGAGGTAGAACCCCGCCCAGTTCAGGTCGTCCACCTGGTTATACAGAAACGCCGAAAACTGCGCGGCGTTGGCGATGAAGTCACGCTCGTCGGCGAACAGCGCCTGCACTTGCGCCGCCAGCAGGTTGTAGCCGTCGAGGCCGGCGCCACTGGCATTGAGGTCGATCATTTATTTTTGCTCCAGCAATTGCAGCCCGACCCAGTAGCGGGCGAACTGATAGGCACAACGGCCATTACGGTTGCCGCGGCCGGTGGCCCAGCGCACGGCGAGGATGTCGAGTTCTTCGGTGCGCTGCCACACAAGGCCCGCAGGTTGTGCCAACTGGCCAATCCAGTGCTCCACAACATTCAGGAAATGGTCCTGGGTGAACGGGTAGAACGACAGCCACAGGCCAAAACGGTCAGACAGGGCAATCTTGTCCTCCACTGCTTCACTGGGGTGCAGTTCGCCGTCGACACGCTTCCAGTTCTCGTTGTCGCTTTCCTTCTCGGGCACCAGGTGGCGGCGGTTGGAGGTGGCGTACAGCAGCACATTGTCCGGGGCTTGCTCCAGCGAGCCGTCGAGCACGCTCTTGAGCACCCGGTAGTCGCCCTCCCCGGCTTCGAACGACAGGTCGTCGCAGAACAGGATGAAGCGTTGCGGCAGCTTCTGCAGTTGCTCGACCACCCGTGGCAGGTCGGCCAGGTGGTCACGTTCGATTTCGATCAGGCGCAGGCCGGCGCTGGCGTGCTCAGCCAGCAAGGCACGTACCAGCGACGACTTGCCGGTACCGCGCGAGCCCCACAGCAGCGCGTGGTTGGCCGGCAGGCCGTTGATGAACTGGTGGGTGTTGCGGCCCAGCTGGTCGCGCTGTTTGTCGACGCCGATCAGGTCGGTCAGGCGAATGTCCAGGCTGACGTCCAGCGGCAGCAGGTAGCCGCTGCGGCCATCACGCTGCCAGCGCGCGGCCAGTGTGGTGCCCCAGTCGATGTGCGGGCGTTGTGCCGGCAACAGGGGTTCAAGGCGCGCCAGTACCGATTCGGCGCGGTCCAGAAAAGCGATCAAGCGAGCGTCCATGACGACTCCTAACAATCTCAGTTTTGTGGGGGCCGCTGCGCGCCCCTTCGCGGGCTTGCCCGCTCCCACAGGGCTTGCCTTCAGCCTGGGGCTAAGCTGTACCTGTGGGAGCGGACAAGCCCGCGAAGGGGCGCCAAGCGGCCCCCGCCTGGCGATCAACTGAAATGAACAGACAGACCCACCAGCAGCCGGGGCTATTCGGCTATGCTTGCGCAGCGCAAGGAACGGGAAACCGGCTCGGGACTCATGGATATCAAGTTCACCAATCGCCTGTCATACAAGCAAGCCCGGTTGACAGTCCTGGTCGGCTTCATCCTGGGAACATTGCTCAGTCTCATCCAGATCGGCATCGATTATGCCAGCGAAGACGCGTCCATCAACCGTGAAGTGAACGCGCTGCTGCAAATCAGCCACAACCCGGCCTCGCGCATCGCTTACAACATCGACTCGGAACTGGCGCTGGAGCTGACACGCGGCCTGCTGCAGTCGCCGGCCGTCATCCGCGCACGGCTGATCGACAACAACGAAACGGTACTGGCCGATGTCGAGCGGCCCAAGCTGCAAGACCGCTACCGGCCACTCAGCGACTTCCTGTTCGGCGAGCAGCGGCAGTTCAAGGAGCGCCTGTACCTGACCCACATGCCAGAGCAATACCTGGGCACCCTGTATCTGGACATCGACACCTTCGCCTTCGGCAGCCGCTTTCTCGACCGTGCCGGCATTACCCTGCTCAATGGTTTCGCCCGCAGCCTGGTGCTCACCGGCATCTTGCTGGCGCTGTTCTACATGATGCTGACCAAGCCGCTGGTGACGGTGATCGGCGCACTCAGCGGCCGCGACCCGCGCAACCCCCGGCAAACGCGCCTGGAATGCCCCCACGGACACGAGCATGACGAAATCGGCGTGCTGGTGAAGGTCGCCAACCAGCAGTTCGTCAGCATGGCCACCGAGATTGAACAGCGGCGCACCGCGGAAAACCGCCTGACCCAGTACCTGAACGAGCTGGAAGACATTGTGTCGGCACGCACCAACGAGCTCAAGGCCAGCAACAGCAGCCTGAGCCTGTCCAACCAGGAGCTGGAACAAGCCCGCAGCCGAGCGCTGGACATGGCCCAGGCACGCGCCGCCTTCCTGGCCAACATGAGCCACGAAATCCGCACCCCGCTCAACGGCATGCTCGGCATGATCGCCCTGGCACTGGACAACCCGCTGCCCAGCGAGCAACGCCAGCAACTGGCTATCGCCCATGACTCGGGCAAGGTGCTGGTAGAGCTGCTGAACGATATTCTCGACTTGTCCAAGTTCGATGCCGGCCAACTGGAACTGGAACGCATTGCGTTCGACATGGGCTCAATGGTGGAAGACACCGCCAACCTGCTGTCGCAGAACACCGCGCAAAGCGTGGAGCTGACCTGCCTGATCGCCAGCGACTTCCCCAGCAGCGTGCTTGGCGACCCCACGCGTGTGCGGCAGATCGTCAGCAACCTGCTGTCCAACGCGCTGAAGTTCACCCGCTTCGGCCGCGTCGATGTGCGCTTGGCGGCCATTGTCGGCGGTGTGCGTCTGGAGGTACGGGATACCGGCATCGGCATCCCCGAAGACGCCCAGGCGCGCATCTTCCAGCCTTTCACCCAGGCCGGTGCCGGCATCACCCGCCAGTACGGTGGCACCGGCCTGGGCCTGGCGCTGACGCGCAACCTGTGCAAGGCCATGCAGGGCCACCTGCACATTCGCTCCGAGCCGGGCTTTGGCAGTTGTTTTACCGCCGAGTTGCCGTTGACCGTGCACACCGAAGCCATCCCGCCAGCGCCCTTGCATGGCCGCGTGGCAGCATTGAGTGCAGCCGGCAGCGGGCTCAGTGAACTGTTGCAGCACTTGCTTCCCGCCTGGGGCCTGACCTACCAGCGCCATGACAGATGCGCCACGCTGGATGCCGAAGCGATCGACCTGTTGATCACCGACGACGTCGAGCACCTGTTCGAGCTGCGCCCGGCATTGAAAACCCCGATTCTGCTGGTAACTGCCTACGGCAACTTCCTGCCCAACGAGCAGTCCTTGGCTTTGGCCCCGCTGCACCAGCTAGCCCGGCCATTGGCACGCAACGCCTTGTACCAGACCCTGCGCCGCACCTTGCAAGGCCATGAGCCCGAACACCCGCTGGCCATCCCGGCCATTACCCAGGAGCAAGGCCGTGCGAGGATTCTGCTGGTAGAGGACAACCCGGTGAACCAGCTGGTGGCCAAGGGCATGCTGGCCAAGCTCGGCTGCCAGGTGCAACTGGCCACCCAGGGCGCGGAGGCCCTTGAGCTGCTGGCGCGTGAGGAATTCGACCTGGTGCTGATGGACTGCAACATGCCGGTGATGGACGGCTACGAGGCCAGCCGGCGCATCCGCCAAAGCGGCCGCTGGCCCGAGTTGCCGATCGTTGCCCTCACCGCCAACGCCATGCCCGAAGAGCGCGAACGCTGCCGGGCGGCGGGCATGAACGACTACCTGGCCAAGCCATTCCGCCGCGAAGAGCTACTGGCCTTGGTCGACCATTGGGTGCCCTTCAGCGGCTGAGCAAACGCTCGATGTCCGCCTCAAGGGCCTGTGGCTTGGTGGTGGGGGCATAGCGCTTGACCTGGCCACTGGCCGGGTCGACCAGAAACTTGGTGAAGTTCCACTTGATCTTCTGGCTACCCAGAATGCCCGGGCCGCGCCGCTTGAGCTCAACGAACAGAGGGTGAGCGCCCGGGCCGTTGACCTCGACCTTGCGAAACAGCGGGAAAGTCACGCCGAAATTACGCTCGCAGAACTGCGCAATTTCCCGCGCATCGCCAGGTTCCTGCTTGCCGAACTGGTTGCACGGAAAGCCCAGTACCACCAGGCCACGGTCACGGTAGGCCTGCCACAGTTGTTCCAGGCCCTTGTACTGCGGGGTAAAACCGCACTGGCTGGCGGTATTGACCACCAACAGTACCTTGCCCGGGAAGTCGCCGAGCTTCTTGTGCTCGCCGCCCAGGGTCACGCAGGGGATGTCCAGTATCGATGCAGCCATTGTCGGGCTCCGGTCAGTCGCGCGGGCGCAGGTCGATGCACACCGAGTTGATGCAGTAGCGCAGGCCGGTCGGTGGCGGGCCGTCAGGGAACACATGCCCCAGGTGCGCGTCGCAACGGGCGCAGGTGACCTCGGTGCGGATCATGCCGTGGGACGTGTCGCGGATCTCGATCATCGCGCTGTCCTCGATCGGGGCGTAGAAGCTTGGCCAACCGCAGCCAGAGTCGAACTTGGTCTGCGCATCGAACAGCGCCAGGCCGCAGCAGATGCAGTGATAGATACCGTCGCGGCGCTCGCTGTTGTACTTGCCGCTAAATGGCCGTTCGGTGCCCTTGAGGCGGCATACCTGGTACTGCTCGGGGTCGAGCATCGACCGCCATTCGTCCAGGGTTTTTTCGATCTTTTTCATGTAGAAACCTCGGCAGGCTGAATTTCACCCCACACCGTCTTTTCCGGGGCGCGGGTGGCACGTATATTAGTTGGCTTCGTGTGCCAGGCGTTCAGTCTGGCACCCGCTTCCTGCCCTTTCAAACCTTTCGGCGGGGCGTAGCGCGTTTTCTCAATCGGGATCCCATCATGCAGTTCAGCAAATCGAACAAGCTCGCCAATGTCTGCTACGACATTCGCGGCCCAGTGCTCAAGCACGCCAAACGCCTGGAGGAGGAAGGCCACCGCATCCTCAAGCTGAACATCGGCAACCCGGCGCCGTTTGGCTTCGAGGCGCCTGATGAAATCCTTCAGGATGTGATCCGCAACCTGCCCACCGCACAGGGCTACAGCGACTCCAAAGGCCTGTTCAGCGCGCGCAAGGCGGTGATGCAGTACTGCCAGCAGAAAGAAATCGAAGGCGTCACCATCGAGGACATCTACCTGGGTAATGGTGTGTCCGAGCTGATCGTCATGTCGATGCAGGCACTGCTCAACAACGGCGACGAAGTTCTGATCCCGGCCCCCGACTACCCGCTGTGGACAGCCGCCGTGAGCCTGGCCGGCGGCAAGCCGGTGCACTACCTGTGCGACGAGCAGGCCGACTGGTTCCCCGACCTTGAGGACATCAAGGCGAAGATCACCCCGAACACCAAGGCGCTGGTGATCATCAACCCGAACAACCCGACCGGCGCCGTCTATTCCAAAGAGCTGCTGCTGGGCATGCTGGAGCTGGCCCGCCAGCACAACCTGGTGGTGTTCTCAGACGAGATCTACGACAAGATCCTGTACGATGAAGCTGTGCACATCAGCACCGCCTCGCTGGCCCCGGACCTGCTGTGCCTGACCTTCAACGGCTTGTCCAAGTCGTACCGGGTGGCGGGCTTCCGCTCTGGCTGGCTGATCATCTCCGGGCCCAAGCACCACGCACACAGCTACATCGAAGGCATCGACATGCTGGCCAACATGCGCCTGTGCGCCAACGTGCCGGCCCAGCATGCCATCCAGACCGCGCTGGGCGGATACCAGAGCATCAACGACCTGGTGCTGCCACCGGGGCGCCTGCTGGAGCAGCGCAACCGCACCTACGAACTGCTCAACGATATCCCCGGGGTCAGCTGCGTGAAGCCGATGGGGGCGCTGTATGCGTTCCCGCGGATCGACCCGAAGGTTTGCCCGATTCTCAACGACGAGAAGTTCGCCCTTGACCTGCTGCTGTCGGAGAAACTGCTGATCGTACAGGGGACGGCGTTCAACTGGCCGTGGCCGGACCACTTCCGCGTGGTGACCTTGCCGCGGGTGGATGACCTGGAAGCGGCAATTGGCCGGATCGGCAATTTCCTGAAGGGGTATTCGCAGTAGGGTTCGATGGGGGCGCCGGGAGGGGGGGGGCGCCGGGAGGGGGCGACGAGGGGTTCGACGAAAGATTGATGGTGGGGCGTAGATCGAGCGCCGCCCGCGCGGCGCATCGCGAGCAAGCTCGCTCCTACATTTGTTTCGGGCCAGTTACGCCTGTGACAGGCGCGCGCGACCGCCTGGCCCGTACCACACGATATCGCGTCATGCACCAAGGCGTTCGCGCGCAAATCCCACAGGCATAATTGGCCCGAAACAAATGTAGGAGCGAGCTTGCTCGCGATGCGCCGCGCGGGCGGCGCTCGATCTCACAGGCGCCACCCCACTTGCGGCAAACACCCAGCGCCCTTGACGCAGCCCCCAAGCCGAAGGTTTCTTACATCCTGCAACGCTCTATCCCACAGCCCCCGAGCCATCCTCTGCCATACTCCGCCGTACACAGTTTGAAATAGTCCCCCGATTGAATCGGCGCGGCAGGCCCCTTATATACCCCGCAGTAAGCGACAACTCATCCGTCAGGAGAACGTAACAACCATGATGCGCATTCTGTTGTTTGTAGCCACCAACCTCGCGGTGGTGCTGGTTGCAAGCATTACCCTGAGCCTGTTCGGTTTCAACGGGTTCATGGCCGCCAACGGGGTCGACCTGAACCTCAGCAGCCTGCTGGTGTTCTGCGCCGTGTTCGGCTTTGCCGGCTCCCTCGTCTCGCTGTTCATCTCCAAGTGGATGGCGAAGATGACCACCGGCACCCAGATCATCAGCCAGCCGCGCACCCGCCACGAGCAGTGGCTGCTGCAAACGGTCGAAGAGCTGTCCCGCGAAGCGGGCATCAAAATGCCTGAAGTGGGTATCTTCCCGGCTTACGAGGCCAACGCCTTCGCCACCGGCTGGAACCGCAACGACGCGCTGGTCGCGGTGTCCCAGGGCCTGCTGGAGCGCTTCTCGCCCGATGAAGTGCGTGCGGTACTGGCCCACGAAATCGGCCACGTTGCCAACGGCGACATGGTCACCCTGGCGCTGGTACAGGGCGTGGTGAACACCTTCGTGATGTTCTTTGCACGCATCATCGGCAACTTTGTCGACAAGGTCATCTTCAAGAACGAAGAGGGCCAAGGCATTGCCTACTATGTGGCGACCATCGTTGCCGAGCTGATCCTTGGCATCCTGGCCAGCATGATCGTGATGTGGTTCTCGCGCCGCCGCGAATTCCGCGCCGACGAAGCCGGTGCGCAACTGGCCGGTACCGCGGCAATGATCGGCGCCCTGCAACGCCTGCGTGTGGAACAAGGCCTGCCGGTGCACATGCCCGACACCATGAAGGCCTTCGGCATCAATGGCGGCCTGAAGCACGGGCTGGCCGGGTTGCTGATGAGCCACCCACCGCTGGAAGACCGCATCGAGGCCCTGCGTCAGCGCGGCTGATTCACCTGATAAAAACAAAGGGCGACTTCGGTCGCCCTTTTTTATTTCCGGCCTTACGCAGCCATCTGTGGGAGCGGGCGCGCCCGCGAACACCGGCAAAGCCGGTGCCATCTAACGCGCCGCCCGCTCCCACATGGGCCGGGGCAGCCTGCCCTACCTGCTTACCGGCTGAGCCGGTACACCCGCTCCAACAAACTCGACGCCCCGGCCTGCACAAACTTCGGGCTCTCCTCAATCACCTCCACAGCCTCCAGTTGCTCCACCTGCCACCCCGCAAACCCCTGCCTCAGCTCTTCATCCCTGACCGAAAACGGCGGCCCGGCCAACAATGACTGGTCATACTCCAGCGTCACCACCAACCCCCGGCAGCTTGTCGGCAGCAACCCCGACAACAGCTGCATATACCGCGCACGCATCTGCACCGGCAGCGCAATCACCGCCGCCCGGTCATACAGCCCCACGCAGTCAGCCACATCCTCTGCCCGCAAGGCAAAGAAGTCGCCACACCACAGCTGCACATCTCCACTGCACCAAACCTCGAATGCACCCTGCTGCCGCACCTCGGCCTCAAGCCCGTGCTCACGGAAGAAATCCTCCACCGCCCGCCGCGACAGCTCCACCCCCAATACGCAATGGCCCTGCCCGGCCAGCCAGGCCAGGTCCAGACTCTTGCCGCACAGGGGCACCAGCACGCGGCTGCCCGGTGCCAACTGCAACTGGGGCCAGTACGTCTGCAGATAGGGGTTCACCTGCGCCTGGTGAAAGCCGATCTGATTGTCAGCCCACCGCTGCTGCCAGAACGCTGGTTCCATGATCACTCCCGATTTTTAGATGATTTGTCGGTAAAACTTGGTTTGGATTTCGATCTGTAGTTAATCGAAGATGGTTGCATCTTAACCTTCAGGACCCCGCCATGCTGCCCAGCCTGTTCATTTCCCATGGTTCCCCCATGCTTGCCCTGCAACCCGGCGCCAGCGGGCCGGCACTGTCCGGGTTGGCCAACGCCCTGCCCCGGCCGAAAGCGATCGTGGTGGTGTCGGCGCACTGGGAAAGCCGCGAGCTGCTGGTCACCGCCAGCGCACAGCCCGAAACCTGGCATGACTTCTACGGCTTCCCACCGGCCCTGTATGCGGTGCAGTACCCGGCGCCGGGCGAGCCCGGGCTTGCTGGCCAGGTCAGTGAGCGGTTGAAGGCTGCGGGGCTACCCGCGCGGCTGGACATGCAGCGCCCATTCGACCATGGCGCCTGGGTGCCACTGTCGCTGATGTACCCGGATGCGAGCATTCCCGTGGTGCAGGTTTCACTGCCCAGCCACATGGGGCCGGCGCTGCAGCTAAAAGTGGGCCAGGCACTGGCGGTGTTGCGTACCGAGGATGTACTGCTGATAGGGTCGGGCAGCATTACCCACAACCTGGGTGAGCTGGACTGGCATGCAGGGCCGGATGTGATTGAGCCATGGGCCCTGGCGTTCAGGGATTGGGTGGTAGACCGGCTGCAGGAGGATGACCAGGCGGCGTTGCTAGATTACCGGCAGCAGGCACCGTTTGCGCTGCGCAACCATCCCAGTGACGAGCATTTGCTGCCGCTGTTCTTTGCCCTCGGGGCCGGGAGCAAGTTCGGCGTGGTGCATCAGGGGTTTACCCTGGGCGCGCTGGGGATGGACATCTATCGGTTCGACTGAAGGGCCTCTTCGCGGGCAAGCCCGCTCCTACAGGTACTGAAATCTGTGGGGTACCTGTAGGAGCGGGCTTGCCCGCGAAAGGGCCGGTAAAGGCAAAAAAAATCCCCGACCTAAGCCGGGGATTTTTTCGTTACGCCAGGATCAATCCTCGCGGTAGCGACGCAGCTTCAACTGCTTGCCAGCCACGCGGGTGTCCTTGAGCTTGGACAGCAGCTTCTCGAGGCCGTCTTCCGGCAGCTCGACCAGGCTGAAGCTGTCGCGCACCTGGATGCGGCCGATAGCGTCACGCGCCAGGCCACCTTCGTTGAGGATCGCCCCCAGCAGGTTCTTGGCAGCGATGCCATCACGGGCACCCAGGGCGGTACGGCAACGCACGCGGCCTTCGGCCAACGGCAGCGGCGCACGGCGCTCACGATCACCACGGTCAGGGCGCTCGCCACGCTCACCGCGCTCGGTACGCTCACCACGCGGGGCGAAGCTCGGCACCAGCGGCTGCTCGCGCTCTACCGCCGCCAGGTCCAGCGCCTGGCCATTGGTGGCCTTGCGCAGCAGGGCCGAAGCCAAGGCACGCGCGCTGCAACCCAGGTCGGTGGTCAGGCGGTCGAACAGTTCGCCGTGGGTGGCTTCTGCTTCGGCTACCAGCGGCGCCAGGCTCGAGGTCAGCTTCTTGATGCGGGCATCCAGCACGGCCTGGGCATTCGGCAGGCGCGCTTCGGCAACCTTCTGCCCGGTAACACGCTCGATCACCTGCAGCATGCGGCGCTCACGCGGGGTAACCAGCAACAGTGCACGGCCATCGCGACCGGCACGGCCAGTACGGCCGATTCGGTGTACGTAGGACTCCGGGTCGTACGGCATGTCAACGTTGAATACGTGAGTGATGCGCGGTACGTCCAGGCCACGGGCAGCGACGTCGGTGGCGACGACGATGTCCAGGCGGCCATCCTTGAGCGAGTCGATCACGCGCTCACGCTGGTTCTGGGCGATGTCGCCGTTCAGCGCAGCAGCCTTGTAGCCCTTGGCTTCCAGCGCGGCGGCCAGGTCCAGGGTGGCTTGCTTGGTACGCACGAAGGCGATCAGCGCGTCGAACTCTTCCACTTCCAGCAGACGCAGCACAGCCGGGATCTTCTGGTCCGCGTGGACCATCAGGTGGGCCTGCTCGATCGCGGTAACGGTCTGGGTCTTGGTCTGGATCTTGACGTGCTTGGGTTCGCGCAGGTGGCGCTCGGCGATCGAACGGATCGACGACGGCAGGGTTGCGGAGAACAGTACGGTCTGACGGGTAGCCGGGATTGCGTCGAAGATCACTTCGAGGTCGTCCATGAAGCCCAGCTTCAGCATCTCGTCGGCTTCGTCCAGTACCAGGTACTGTACGGTCGACAAGACTTTTTCGTCACGACGCAGGTGGTCGCACAGACGGCCCGGGGTGGCCACGACGATTTGCGCGCCGTTGCGGATCGCACGCAGCTGTGGGCCCATCGGGGCACCACCGTAGACGGCGACAACGTTCACGCCCGGCATCTGCTTGGCGTAGGTTTCGAAAGCGGTAGCAACTTGCAGCGCCAACTCACGGGTTGGCGCCAGGATCAGGGCTTGCGGTTCGCGCTTGCTCACATCGATCTTGTTCAGGATCGGCAGGGCGAAGGCAGCGGTTTTGCCGGTGCCAGTCTGCGCCTGGCCGATCATGTCGTGACCGGCGAGGATGATCGGGATCGATTGTTGCTGAATGGCGGACGGCTCTTCGTAGCCGGTAGCCACAACGGCAGCAACAATGTTCGGATTAAGATCGAGAGCGGCGAAGCCGCCGGTTTCCTGGGTCATGGGTCTGCCTCTAGGTGCATCCGCAAAGACCCATGCTCCAAAGCTGCACATGCCTTGAAAGACCGTAAGGTCACCCAGGCAGCTTTGGCGGCGGGGATTTGCGAAAACGATTGAAAAAGAAAACTTGGGAAGGTCCGCCTAGCGGACGCGCAGCCGAAGCTGGACTCGGAGGATTTGCACCACCTGATTTTGAGGTCCGCTAAAAGACCGGCGCGTACTATACCTGAAATAGTCGCGTACGTGAGGAAAATTTTCATGGGGGCAGGGCCAGTATCGGGCCATCGCGCACGACAGGCTGAATCGATAATCCCCTGAAGCCTTACTTGCTCGGTGTCGGCGCGCGTCAGCCATTCAGGTAGCCGGCCGAATCTCGCGGATCAGCCCATCGAGGCTGTACCCCAAACGCGGCGCCAGCGCCTCGGCCCGGGCTCTCAAACCGTCCAGGTCCAGCGACTGCTCAAGGTCTGCCGGCACCAGCAGAATCACATTGCCCTCCTTCACAGGCAGCTCCCAGTAATGCCGATGGTACAACCCGCGCAACAACGCCGCGCCCAGCGGCCTGCCATCATCGGTGGCCCACTGGTTGATCACCAACCAGCCGCCTGGGTTCAGGTGTTGCTGGCAGTTCTCCAGAAAGTTCCACGCCAGGTGCCCGACCCCAGGGCCATGATCGGTGTACAAGTCAACGAACAGCAGGTCGGCCTTCTCTGCCGTGGGCAATAGCTCC
Source organism: Pseudomonas putida (assembly GCA_041879295.1). Taxonomy (NCBI): domain Bacteria; kingdom Pseudomonadati; phylum Pseudomonadota; class Gammaproteobacteria; order Pseudomonadales; family Pseudomonadaceae; genus Pseudomonas; species Pseudomonas putida. The sequence goes on from CP047152.1 coordinate 4,200,926, forward strand.
AGGGCATCGCCGATGCGCACATACAGCCGCGGGTCGTCGTCCAGGCCCAGGTAATCCATGGCCAGGCGCGGCACATCCGGGCGCAGCTCGATGGCCTCGATGTCTTCCAGCGGCAGGAACTTCATGCAGGCCTGGGTCAGCGTGCCGGCGCCCAGGCCCAGAAACAGTGCACTCTCAGGCAGTTCGTGGCACAGCGCCCCCACCAGCATGGCGCGGGTGTAGTCGTACTCCAGCCAGCTGGGGTCGGCGGTGAACACGCAGCTTTGCTCGATCGCATCGCCGAATTCCAGAAAGCGGTAGTCGTCTACTTCGTACACGCTGATGACGCCAAACGCATCTTCCACCCGTGCCAGCAGCCGCTCTTGCCGTTCCGCCGTCATGTCCACCACCCGCCTGCGCAAAAACGCGCATTGTCCGCCAACACCCTTGATGCAACAAGCGCAGCGCCAACTGTTACCATGGCCCATAGCCTACAACCGACAAGACCGAGCCCAAGATGAACCAACCGTGGAGCCCCGACAGCTGGCGCGCCCTGCCGATCCAGCAGCAACCGACCTACCCCGATGCCGCGCACCTGCTGAAGGTTGAACAGACCCTGGCCAGCTACCCGCCGCTGGTGTTCGCGGGTGAGGCGCGCGAGCTGCGCCGGCAGTTTGCCGAAGTCACTGAAGGCCGTGCCTTCCTGCTTCAGGGCGGCGATTGCGCCGAGAGCTTCGCCGAGTTCTCGGCTGCAAAAATCCGCGACACCTTCAAGGTGTTGCTGCAAATGGCGATTGTCATGACCTTTGCCGCCGGCTGCCCGGTGGTGAAAGTGGGGCGTATGGCCGGGCAGTTCGCCAAACCGCGCTCATCTGGCGATGAAACCATCGGCGACGTCACCCTCCCCGCCTACCGCGGCGACATCGTCAACGGCATCAGTTTCGACGCCAAAAGCCGTATTCCGGACCCGGAGCGCCTGCTGCAGGCCTACCACCAGGCCACCGCCAGCCTCAACCTGCTGCGCGCGTTCGCCCAGGGCGGGTTTGCCGACCTGCACCAGGTGCACAAGTGGAACCTGGACTTCATCGCCAACTCGGCGCTGGCCGACAAGTACCACCAGTTGGCCAATCGCATCGATGAAACCCTGGCGTTCATGCGTGCCTGTGGCCTGGACAGTGCGCCGCAACTGCGCGAAACCAGCTTCTTCACGGCCCACGAGGCGCTGCTGTTGAACTATGAAGAAGCCTTCGTGCGCCAGGACAGCCTGACCGGCGACTACTACGACTGCTCGGCGCACATGCTGTGGATCGGCGACCGCACCCGCCAGCTCGATGGCGCCCATGTCGAGTTCCTGCGTGGCGTGCACAACCCCATCGGGGTCAAGGTTGGCCCGAGCATGAACCCCGAAGAGCTGATCCGCCTGATCGACACGCTCAATCCGTCCAACGACCCGGGGCGTCTGAACCTGATCGTGCGCATGGGCGCGAGCAAGGTTGGCGACCACTTGCCGGGGCTGATCCGCACTGTCGAGCGCGAGGGGCGCAAGGTGTTGTGGAGCTCCGACCCGATGCACGGCAACACCATCAAGGCCAGCAGCGGTTACAAGACCCGCGATTTTGCGCAGATTCTGGATGAGGTTAAGCAGTTCTTCCAGGTACATCAGGCCGAGGGCAGCCATGCTGGCGGTATCCATATCGAGATGACCGGGCAGAACGTCACCGAATGCATTGGCGGTGCCCGGCCGATCACCGAGGATGCGTTGTCGGACCGGTATCACACCCATTGTGATCCGCGGATGAATGCCGATCAGTCGCTGGAGTTGGCGTTCCTGATTGCCGAAACCCTCAAGCAGGTGCGGCGGTGAGGCTGGGGCGCATGCCTTGAGTTTTGTAGCGCCTGGGAGATCGAGCGCCGCCCGCGCGGCGCATCGCGAGCAAAGCTCGCTCCTACATTTGTTTCGGGCCAGTTACGCCTGTGACAGGCGCGCGCGACCGCCTTGTTAGTTCGACGTGATGTCGCGCCATGCGCCCAAGGCGTTCGCGCACAAATGCCACAGGAAAAATTGGCCCGAAACAGATGTAGGAGCGAGCTTTGCTCGCGATGCGCCGCGCGGGCGGCGCTCGATCTCCCGGACGCTGAAAAGCTGAAGCCAGGCGCTTGGACCCAACTCACTTCCTCAGTGGATCATCCCAGAAATGCCGCTCGGCCTCTTGATGGATATCCGCCCGACTCAACCCCAGATCGTGCAAGGTTGCATCACTGAGACTGGCCAACTCCTGACGCTGACGGTACAGCTCCAGCCAACGCGCCGGGCGCTGCAGAGCCGCGTGCCACAGGTAGCTCAGGGAAAAGGCTGGTTGCTGGATGCTGCTGACATGACCTTTCATCGTGAAGCCCTCCGTGTTGATGGCCTCAGTCTCACGCCAGGCATAAGATCAATCCAACGAATGTTTCTGATGCGATGCATCTCGGAGATTGATGCAATGTCCCAGTACCAAAGCCTCGACGCGGACGTCCTGCGCACCTTCGTAGCCATTGCCGAGCAAGGCGGCTTTACCCGAGCAGGCGAAGTGGTCAACCGCACCCAGTCAGCAGTCAGTATGCAGATGAAACGCCTGGAAGAAGACGTTCTGCAGCGCCAGCTCTTCGAACGTGATGGCCGTCAGGTGCGGCTGACCGCCGAAGGTCAGGTCCTGCTGGGGTATGCCCGACGCATTCTCAAGTTGCATGGCGAAGTGTTCAACACCCTGCGCATGCCGCACATGGTTGGCCTGGTGCGCATCGGCACACCGGACGACTACGCCATGCGCTTCCTGCCGACCATCCTGTCGAGCTTTGCCCAGGCCTACCCGCTGGTGCAGGTGGAAGTGCATTGCGATTCGTCCAAGCACTTGATGCTGCGCCAGGATCTGGACCTGACCATCGTCACCCGCGAGCCCGGCAACGAGATTGGCCAGTTGCTGCGCCAGGAACGCCTGGTGTGGGCCGCGGCAGAAGGCTTTTGCCCGCACGAACAGCGGCCGATGCCGGTGGCGCTGTTCAACACCGACTGCTTCTGTCGCGCCTGGACCTGCAATGCGCTGGAGGCACAGGGCATCGATTACCGTATTGCCTACACCAGCCCGAGCCTGGCAGCGATCTTTGCCATCGTCACCGCCGGGCTGGCAGTGACCGCGCAGCTGCAGAGCCTGATCGGGGGCAACATCCGCATACTGGGTGAAAGCGAAGGGCTACCGCAGTTGCCGATGGCCAATGTGATGCTGGTGCGCAGTACGCAATCCCCCTCGCCAATCACCGACTGCATGGCCGACTACATCGTTGAGGGTTTCAAGTGATCGGGGGCCGAAAAACGGCCCCACAATCTCAAAGCTCAAACCCCAGCATCACCGCACAGACCACCAGGAACACACAGAACATCGCCCGCAGTACCTTCTCCGGCAACGCGTGGGCCAGCTTCACGCCCCAGCTGATGCTCAGCAAGCCACCCACCGCCAAGGGAATCCCAACCCCCCAGTCAACGCTATGGTGCACGCCATAGGTCACCAGCGTGACCAAGGTACTCGGCGCCGCCAGCGCCAGTGACAACCCCTGCGCCACCACCTGAGTAGCGCCAAACACACTGGTCAGGATCGGCGTGGCCACCACGGCCCCACCCACGCCGAACAAGCCGCCCATGGTGCCGGCAAAGCTGCCCAGCACACCCAGCCACGGCCAGGCATGACGCAGCTCGGCACTCGGCGACGACACCTTCATGAACATCCGCACCACGTTCCACACTGCCAAGGCTACCAAAAAGCCGACAAAACCCAGGCGCATGGAGTGCGCATCAAGCCCCACCGCCCAGATCGACCCCAGCCAGGCGAACAAGAAGCTGCATACCGACAGCGGCAACGCATGGCGCAACGCAATACGGTTGCGCTGGTGATAACGCCACAACGCCAGCAGCACGTTCGGCACCACCATCACCAACGCGGTCCCCTGCGCCAACTGCTGGTCCAGGCCAAACAGCACACCCAACGCCGGAATCGCGATCAGCCCGCCACCAATGCCAAACAAGCCCCCCATGGTGCCCAGGGCAGCGCCCAGCACGATATACAACAACCACTCGATCATCAGGGCCTCGTCCGCCTGTACCAATAATGCGAGCATGCTAACGATTGTGCGCTGGCGGGGAAACGCACAGCAGCGCACAATGGCTGTGCGTTTTTCGCAAAAGCAAGGCAGCCATGAGCCCCGATACCCTGACCGACCAATTGAGCCTGTTCCTTGATGTGCTGGAAACCGGCAGCTTTTCTGCCGCCGCCCGTCGCCACCCGCTGACCCCGTCTGCGGTAGCACGGCGCATCGACAACCTGGAAAGCGCCGTCGGCAGCCGCCTGTTCACCCGCAGCACCCACGCGGTGCGGGCCACGCCTGCAGGCAACGCCTTTGCCGAGCGGGCCAGGCGCATCATCGAGGAGTTGCGCCTGGCCCGGGCTGAAGCGGTGTCACTGAGCAATGCCCCGGAAGGCCTGATCCGCATCGACGCACCTGCCGCGTTTGGCCGCCGCCACCTGGCCCCGGCCATTGCCGACTTCCTGGTGGCCTACCCGGGCCTGGACGTGCAACTGCGGTTGATCGACAGCTTCGTCGACCTGCAGGGCAGCCACCTGGGCGAGGTCGACCTGGTGCTGCGCGCCGGCCCTTTGGCCGACACCCGTCTGGTCGCCACGCCGCTCGCCTACATGGTGCGCATCGCCTGCGCCAGCCCCGCCTACCTGGCCAGCCGCGGCATCCCCACCTGCCCCAGCGAACTGCCCGGGCATGACGGGCTGGACTGGGATGGCCTGGCGCCGCCGTTCGCCTGGCGCTTCAGTGTGGCCGGGCAAACCCGCCTGTACCGCCCCGCGCGCATGCGCATGGCCGCCAACAATGCCGAAACCCTGCTGTTCGGCGCCCTCGCCGGCCTGGGGATAGCCCACCTGCCCACCTGGCTGAGCAGTGAATACCTGCTACGCGGCGAGCTTATCCCGTTGTTCTGCGACGGCGGTTTGCCTGAAGCCGAGACCAGTGGCATTTACGCGTTACGCCTGGCACATGAAACGAACTCTCGCAGCCGTTTGCTGCTCGAATTCCTCAAGAGCCGATTCAGCCCGATACCACCCTGGGACCTGGCCTTGCGCAGTGAACTGCGCGATTAACTCGCGCACTGATGATCAGCGTGCCAGAATTTTCCATTGATCACTTTCAAGGACCTGCATGAACGCCGACACCCAAGCCTCCTGTGACGAGCTGCTGCTGGACAACCAGGTCTGTTTTGCCCTGCACTCCACCTCGTTGCTGATGACCAAGGTCTACAAGCCGCTGCTGCAGGCGCTGGGCCTGACCTACCCGCAATACCTTGCCATGCTGGTGCTCTGGGAGCGTGACGGACTGACCGTGGGCGAAATCAGCCAGCACCTGCTGACCGACCCAGGCTCGCTGACCCCGCTGCTCAAACGCCTGGAAAGCGAAGGCCTGTTGCAGCGCAACCGCAGCCGCGAAGATGAACGGGTAGTGATGGTGCAACTGACCGACAAGGGCCGCGCCCTGCAACAGCAGGCCAAAGAGGTGCCGCCGTGCATTCTCAAGGCCAGCGGGCGCAGCCTGGAGCAGCTGCAGCAACTGCAAGCCGACCTGCTGAACCTGCGCGAAAACCTGCAGAAAAACCTCTGAGCGCTATGCTGTGAAATGGCCGTTCCGATGAACGGCGATGATTTATCTTGCGCGCTAACTAATTGCGCGCTAATTTAAATCCCACACCAACCCCCGCCCTCCTGCAAACGGGAGTGCACAGCACATTAGCGAGGCTCAAGATGCAAAAGGTCACTCCGCTGTACATCGCAGAAGCTACCTCCACCGGTGGGCGCGACGGCAAATCCCGCTCCAGCGACGGCAAGCTCGTCGTCAGCCTGAGCACCCCCAAGGAACTGGGCGGCGCGGGCGGTGACGGCACCAACCCCGAGCAGATGTTCGCCGCCGGTTACTCGGCCTGCTTCATCGGCGCCTTGAAATTCGTGGCCGGGCAAGAGAAGAAAGCCCTGCCGGCAGATACCTCGATCACCGCCAAGGTGGGCATCGGCCAGATCCCGGGCGGTTTCGGCCTGGACATCGACCTGCACATCAACCTGCCGGGCCTGGCCCAGGCCGATGCCGAAGGGCTGGTGGAAAAGGCGCATCAGGTGTGCCCGTACTCCAATGCCACCCGCGGTAATGTGGATGTGCGCCTGCACGTAACCGTCTAAGGCGCAAAGGCTTGCGCAATGCCCTGTAGGAGCGGGTTTACCCGTGAAGAAAACACCGCGGTGGATGGCACAGGCTTCGCCCGTGTTCGCGGGCAAGCCCGCTCCCACACGGATCTGCGCCAGCTTTTAGAAATTGAGCACGACAGTTGCCCCCACAAAAGCACGAGCACACAGGCATAAAAAAACCCGGCTTGCGCCGGGTTTTTTGCGTCTCGCAAGAAGCATTACTTCTTGGAACGGCCTTTGAAGCTGTTGTCGCGAGTGTCGATGTCGATCCACTCGTCGATCTGGATGAAGTCGGCAACCGAGATCTCGGTACCGTTCGCCAGCTTGGCAGGCTTCATGACTTTGCCGGAGGTGTCACCGCGAGCAGCGTTCTCGGTGTAGACAACTTTACGGCTGATGGTGGTCGGCAGTTCAACCGACACCAGACGGCCTTCGAAGAACACGGCTTCGCAGACGTCTTCCATGCCTTCTTCGATGTACGGCAGAACGGCTTCGATGTCTTCGGCGTTCAGCTCGTACATGGTGTAGTCGGTGGTGTCCATGAAGGTGTACTCGTCACCATTGATGAACGACAGGGTCGCTTCTTTGCGATCCAGGATCACGTCGTCCAGCTTGTCGTCCGCACCGTATACGGTTTCGGTCTTGTAGCCGGTCAGCAGGTTCTTCAGCTTGGTCTTCATGATCGCGCTGTTACGGCCCGACTTGGTGAACTCAGCTTTTTGAACCAGCCACGGGTCGTTGTCGATCCGCAGTACGGTACCGGGTTTCAGTTCTTTACCAGTTTTCATTACGAAGTATCCGAATCTGGATGGATTTATAAAAATCGAGGCCGCGTATCATAGCGAATTTCGGTAAAAGTGTACTAGCGCTTCGGCAAGGTCCGGCTGAGCGGCCTGTCGCGCCCCCCAACGGCGGGCATGCTGCTGCAGTTCCGGCCAATGCTGGCGGGCCGCCCGCCAGGCCTGGCCCATGTCGAAATCCATGTTCCAGGCACGCCACAGGCCCAGCAGGGCTGCATCGGCTTCGTCTGACAGGCCGCAGCGATAATGCGCGAGGAACGCTTCGAGTTTTTCCCAATGGGCATTCTCGTCCTGCACATAGATGTGCCACAGCATCGGCTGCCCCGCCCACTGCGCACGCACGAACGAGTCTTCGCCACGCACGGCATTGAAATCGCAGCTCCATAACAGCCGGTCGAAGTCGTCCTGGCTGACGAATGGCAGCACCTGAACGGTCAGCGCCCCACGCGTGCGCACATCACCCACGTGCAGCGGCCCCTCGCCCAGCCACTGGCTGAGCCCCGCGACGATGCGCCCCTGCGGGACCAACAGGTGGCAGGCCTGGTCAGCCGTGGCCAAGGCATCAAGCCAGTTGCCCAGCTGTGGGTTTTCATAGGCGAACAGCGAGATCAGCAGCGCACCCGGCACAGGGTCTACACCAAGCCCCAGCAAGAAGGCACGGCGCGCATCCGCCGACTGCTGGAACGCATCACGCCGGGCCAGCAGCGAACCCTCGCGCAGCAAACCGCCCGTTTTGTCGGTAAAGCCCGGGAAGAAAAAAACCTTGCGCAAACCGTTGGGCTGCGGCGAAGGCAACCCATGGCAACCCTCTACCCAGTCCTCGGCACTCAGGTACTCGAGGTTGAGCCAGAGCGGCGGCTGCGGACGGGCACGCATGGCCTCGACATACGCCGCCGGCAACTGGCAGGCGAACGCGCCGATCACCACATCGGCGGGGGCCACCGGCAACCACGCTGCCGGCCAGTGACGCACATCCACACCGTGCTGCCACTGTTGCGCCGCCGTGGCATCGGCGCCAGGGCACATAGGCGTGAAAGCGTTGAGGTCATCCACCCACAGGCGCACCGCCAGGCCGTGCTCGGCCACCAACTGCCGGGCCAGGCGCCAGGTCACGCCGATATCGCCGTAGTTGTCGACGACGCTGCAGAAGATGTCCCAGGTGGCTTTCATGCGCCCCTCCCGTGCTGGTGCAAAAACCGCGAATTCTGCGCATAAATTGGCGCTGACAAAAGCACCTGCGCAGAAAAATGCCCAAGCGCATGCGACAATGCCCCCCTACCACGCTGCCAGGAGGCTGACATGCCGCGCCACCGTGAACTGAAGATCACCCTCAAGCCGTTGCCGTTGATCATGTGCGTAGCCTTGGGCCTATGGCTGGGCGCCATGGCCATTGCCGTGAGCCTGTGGCTGGCCCAGCAGTTGTGGCCACAGCAGGTGCAACCTCTGGCCCAGGTTGTGGCCCCCCACGCCTACCGACCCGCTGCCCAGGATGGCCAGGCCGAGATGTTCGAACGCTACAAGGACATCCTGCACAAACAGGAGCTGCAACAGGCCGCCGATGCCGCACAGGGCAATCCGCGCAACCTCAACAGCCCCAAGTGCCAGTTCTGGCTACAGCAAAACCGTACCGCGCCCACCGAAAAAAGCCAGGCCAACGTGCTGGAGTTCTGTTACTGACCATGGACAAGCCCCACCTGCTGGCGCTGATTGTCGCCACCCTCGAGCATGACCTGGACGTGCTGACCCGCGCGGCGCAAACCGCCTACGAGGCCGCCACCGCCGAAGAGAACATTGCCGAGAACAAGTATGACACGCTGGGCCTGGAGGCCTCGTACCTGGCCACCGGCCAGGCCCGCCGCAGTGCCGAGATCCGCCAGGCGCTGGTGATCTACCAGCAGTTGCTGCTGCGTGACTACGACACGGCGCGCGGTGTGCAGGTAAGCAACCTGGTGACCCTGGAAGATGAAGAGGGCGGGCACCGTCGGCTGTTTCTGGGGCCTGAGGCAGCGGGGCTGAAGATTGGCGAGGGGGACGGGCTGGTGACGGTGATTACTCCGCGTTCGCCGCTGGGGCAGCTGTTGCTGGGCAAGCGGGTGGATGACGAGGTGAGCCTGGGGGCGCAGGTATCGTTCATTGTCGATGTTGTCTGAACCGGCCTCTTCGCGGGCCCGCCCGCTCCCACAAGGGGCCCACTGTCTTCAGGGCTGTGATATCCCTGTGGGAGCGGGCGGGCCTGCGAAAGGGCCGGCACAGGCAATAATTCTCTAAAGGGCCTGCAAGGCATCGAACCGCCCCGCCAGCCCCTGCTCGGCAAACTGCTCCACCACAAAATCGACGAACGCCCGGGTCTTGCCCGGCAACAGCTTGTGCTCGGCGAAATACAGGCTGATATGCCCATCGTCCACATACCAGTCCGGCAACACCCGCAGCAGCCGCCCGGCCAGCAGGTAGGGCACGGCAAACGGCAGGCTCACCAGGGCAATGCCCAGCCCCTGCTCGGCCACCGCGCATGCCGCGTCCGAATCGCTCATGGTCATCGCCTGGCGCAATTGCAGTGGCTGCTGCACCTGCCAACGGCTGGTCAGCGGCCACGAGCGCACCCGACCGGTCTGCGGTGACCGGACCAGGATACCTTCATGGCGTTGCAGCACCTGCGGGTCTTCTATCGGCGCGTGCTGCTGCAGATAGGCCGGCGCCGCCACCAACACCCGGTGCGCCGGGGTCAGCTTGCGCGCCACCACCCCCGGCGGCAGTTCGAAGCCACCGCCAATCGCAGCATCGAAGCCCTGGCCGATCAGGTCGACCTGGCGGTTGTCGAAATGCCAATCCGGGGTAATCGCCGGGTAGCGGCGCAAGAACTCCCCCAGCAACGGCAGCACATACAAACGCCCGAACACCGTGCCCATGCTCACCCGTAACGACCCGGCTGGCTGGCCTTCGGCACTGGCCAGGTTGGCCACGGCGTACTGAATGGTGCGAAAGCTGTCACTGACCTCGCCGAGAAAACGCTGCCCCGCTTCGGTCAAGGTCAGCTTGCGGGTACTACGCTGGAACAACCGCACACCCAGGCGCGCTTCCAGCTGCGCAACGTGCTTGCCCACAGCAGCCGGGGTAAGGCTCAGGCGCCTGGCGGCTTCGGCAAAACTGCCAACCTCGGCACTGCGGATAAAGCATTCCAACGCGCTGAACGATTCCATGGCCATGATTAACAACCAAAGGTTTACTCTGCTGATAGTGATTGCCATCTTATCAGTAGGTAATCGAGCGCCGATACTGTGCCCCATCCAAGGCATTTCGGCCTGGCTTCCAGCAGGAGAACAGCATGTCCAAGCAACTTACACTCGAAGGCAAGGTAGCCCTGGTTCAGGGCGGCTCCCGAGGCATTGGCGCAGCCATCGTGCGGCGCCTGGCCCGCGAAGGCGCGCAAGTGGCCTTCACCTATGTCAGCTCTGCCGGCCCGGCTGAAGAACTGGCTCGGGAAATTACCGAGAACGGCGGCAAAGCCTTGGCCCTGCGGGCTGACAGCGCTGATGCGGCAGCTGTGCAACTGGCGGTGGATGACACCGTGAAGGCCTTCGGCCAGCTGGATATCCTGGTCAACAACGCCGGTGTGTTGGCAGTGGCCCCGGTGACCGAGTTCGACCTGGCCGACTTCGATCACATGCTGGCCGTAAACGTACGCAGCGTATTCGTCGCCAGCCAGGCCGCGGCACGCTACATGGGCCAGGGGGGTCGTATCATCAACATTGGCAGCACCAACGCCGAGCGCATGCCGTTTGCCGGCGGTGCACCGTACGCCATGAGCAAGTCGGCACTGGTTGGCCTGACCCGCGGCATGGCACGCGACCTTGGGCCGCAGGGCATTACCGTGAACAACGTGCAGCCCGGGCCGGTGGATACCGACATGAACCCGGCCAGTGGCGAGTTCGCCGAGAGCCTGATTCCGCTAATGGCCATTGGGCGGTATGGCGAACCGGAGGAGATTGCCAGCTTCGTGGCTTACCTGGCAGGGCCTGAAGCCGGGTATATCACCGGGGCCAGCCTGACGGTGGACGGTGGGTTTGCAGCCTGATTGAAAGGTTGCCTGTGCCGCGACAGCGCCGGCACAGGCTTAGCCTTTCTTTGCCCCCAGGCACTGTTCCATCACGTCCAGAAAAGCCCGGGCAGCCGGTGTGGGGCTGGACGACCACACCGCATACAAGTGCCGCACCGGCGCATCCACCAACCGCGCCACTGCCACCCCTTCAATGCCCTGAGCTACCCGCTCAGGCACCAGGCCAACGGCCATGCCCCGCTGCACGAATTTCTCCACCAGACGAACATGCCCTATCTCGAACTGCACCCGACGCTGCAACCCCACCGCCTGAAACGCCTCGTCGGTCTGTCGTCGCGCCCCAGTGCCTTCGGGGAAATCCACCAACACTTCGCCTGCCAGGTCAGCCAGCGCCAGCTGTGCCATGCCCGCCAGGCGGTGCGCCAATGGCAACACAGCCACCAGTTCTTCCCTGGCCAGCAACCGATGCTGCACCCCCTGCACCACCTCGCCCTGCCACAGCCCGATAAAGCCCACGTCCAGGCGCCGCTCGAGTACGTCAGCGATCAGCAATTCGCTCTTGGCCGTGAGCCAGCGCACATCCACATCCGGATAACGACCATGGAATACCGCCAACAGGTCGACCAGGTCCAGCGCGGTGAGCGAACTGATTTCACCAATCGCCAGCCGCCCGCGCACCTGGCCGCAGGCCGCCGCCACGTCATCGGCAATGCGCCGGGCCGCCTCCACCGCTGGCCGTGCACTGAGCACAAAAGCCTCCCCCGCAGGTGTCAGGCGCACCCGTCGCGAACTACGCTCGAACAGGCTCACCCCCAGCTGCGCCTCCAGCCGCGCCACCTGATGGCTAAGGGCCGACTGCACCACATGGCAGCGCTCCGCCGCACGGGTAAAACTGCCGGTGTCGGCCACGGCAAGGGCATATTCGAGCTGCTTGAGGTTCATCGATCTATCTGCTTTCAAGATGAATAGGTTGAAAACTATACATTGGTGTCATGCCTGACACTTGCTGATAATCATCACCACACACGACTGCCCCCACGAGAATTGCATGCACACCCCCACTCTCAGCCGCGCCCTGATCCTGCTGATGGCTACCGCCACAGGCCTGGCCGTGGCCAGCAACTACTACGCCCAACCGCTGTTGCACAGCATCGCCCAGCAATTTGGCTTGAGCACCGCCAGTGCCGGCAGCATCGTGATTGCCGCGCAGCTCAGCTATGGCGCCGGCCTGTTGCTGCTGGCACCGCTGGGCGACCTGTTCGAGCAGCGCCGGCTGATTACCGTGATGACCGTTGTCTCCACCCTGGGCCTGGTCATCAGCGCCTGTGCACCCAGCCTGCCCTGGCTGCTGCTCGGCACGGCGCTGACCGGGCTGTTCTCGGTGGTGGCACAGATCCTCGTGCCGATGGCAGCGACCCTGAGCGAGCCGCATCAGCGCGGGCGCGCGATCGGCACGCTGATGAGCGGCCTGCTGCTGGGCATCCTGCTGGCGCGTACTGCTGCCGGCTTCATGGCCGAGCTGGGTGGCTGGCGCAGTATCTACGTGCTGGCCGCCGTGCTGATGGCACTTACCGCGCTGGCGCTATACCGCAGCCTGCCGCAGCACCACAGCCACGCCGGGCTGAAATACCCTGCACTGATCGGCTCCGTGTTCCGCCTGTTCATCGAAGAACCCGTGCTGCGCCTGCGCTCGCTGCTCGGTCTGTTGGCATTCAGCCTGTTCGCCCTGTTCTGGACACCCCTGGCGTTTCTGCTGGCGAAAGGCCCCTATCACTATTCGGATGCGGTGATCGGCCTGTTCGGCCTGGCCGGTGCGGCGGGTGCGTTGTCGGCCAACTGGGCCGGACGCCTGGCGGACCGTGGCAAGGGGTCGCTGGGTACCACCGTGGGCCTGGTGGTGTTGCTGCTGTCGTGGGTGCCGCTGGGGTTTGCCGAGCAGTCGCTGCTCGCCTTGCTGCTGGGCGTGCTGATGCTCGACCTGGCGGTACAGCTGGTGCATGTGAGCAACCAGAACGCGGTGATCGCCCTGCGGCCGGAGGCACGTACGCGGCTGAATGCTGGTTATATCACCTGCTATTTCATTGGCGGGGCGCTTGGGTCGTTGCTGGGCACACAGTTGTTCCAGCGCCAGGGCTGGATGGGGATTGTGGTAGCTGGGCTGGTGATTGGCGGGCTGGGATTGCTGGTGTGGGGCCTGGCCGAGCGTAAGCGCAAGAACACCTTGCAGGTGGCCTGATAAATGACCACTGGTTCTTCGCGGGCGCGCCCGCTCCCACAGGCGTATCACGGCCCTGAGGTTTGTGAAGCGCCCGCGAAGAGGCCATTGGCCACGGCGACAAAGTACCGCACTACCCTCCGTCGCAATGCCGTTGACTTGCCTGCCGGGGCAGCGCTCAGTAAGCGCTGGAAAATGCCCTTTCCCTGACAGGATGAATTTATGACAAGACTCACGGTGCAATCCGGCGATTTCTTGCAAGGTGAAGGCGAGTATCGCAATGGATCGCTCACACTCAAGACCGCGCGCAGCCCCTCACCCGGTGAACGGATTTCCCTGGCACGCATCAGCGACTTGCGGCTGGCCAGCCTGGAAACCAACCGCAGCCTGGGCAGCGCCTTGGGCTGGGGCGTGGCCGGCGCCCTGGTGGCAGGGCCAGTGGGGCTGCTGGCCGGGCTGTGGCTGGGCGGCAAGGAAGAAGAAGCCACCTTCCTGGCCACCTTCAAGGATGGACGCAAGCTGATGGCCATTACCGATGGCAAGACCTGGTCGAAGATCGACGATAACTGGCGGCAGCACAAGCGGCCGATCAGGACAGGCTGACTGAATACGCCGGGTCTGGATCGTTTTATGCAGAAGGCGGCTGGTAAGATGCCGCCTTTTTCATGGCCTCTACCGGCCTCTTCGCGGGTAAACCCGCTCCTACAGGGGTATCACCAACCGGTGTATCACCACCTGGTGTAGGAGCGGGTTTACCCGCGAAAGGGCCAGTACAGGTATCGCGCATCCAGGAGCCCCACCGCATGCCCCCGCATCACCCCCGCCTGCCCCTGAGCCTGCTCAGCCTGGGCCTGGCCCTGCAGTGCCCGCCTGTGCTTGCCGAAGACAGCGTGGTGCTTGCCCCCTTGCAGGTCTCCGACACCTTCGCCAGTGATGGCTACCAGGCACGCCAGGCGGCTGTGGGCGGTTTCCAGCCCGCGCCGCTGCTCGACACCCCCGCCTCTGTCAGCGTGTTCAGCCAGCAGCTACTGGAAGACCGCCAGGTCCGCACGCTTAGCGAAGTGTTGCAAAGCGATGCCTCGGTCGGCGAAAGCTATGCGCCCATCGGCTACTACGAAAACTTCAATGTGCGCGGCTTCGAGCTGAACGCCGCCAGTAGCTATCGCATCAATGGCCAGACCATTGCCGGAGAGCAGAACGTAGCCCTGGAGAACAAGCAGCAGGTGGAATTGCTCAAGGGCCTGTCCGGGCTGCAGAGCGGTATGTCGGAGCCGGGCGGCTTGATCAACTATGTGACCAAGCGCGCCGAAGACATACGCAGCGTCACGGTATCGACCAACGAACAGGGCGAACGCTATCTGGCCACCGACCTTGGCGGCTGGTTCGGCAGCGAAAAGCAGTTCGGCCTGCGCGCCAACCTGGCCCATGAAGACATCCGCGCCTACGTCGACCACGCTGACGGCAAGCGCGACTTCGCCTCGCTGGCGTTCGACTGGCAGATCAACCCGGATGCCACCCTGCAGCTGGATGCCGAATACCAGCACCGCGAACAGGCGTCGGTGCCGGGTTACCAACTGCTCGGAGGCACTGAAGTGCCCCACGGCATCGACCCGAAAGACCGCCTGGCCTACCAGCATTGGGCAAAGCCCGTGCAGAACGACTCGCTGAACCTGGGCGGGCGCTTCGAATACCGCTTCAACGATACCTGGACCGGCACCTTGAGCGCCTCCCGCAGCAAAGTGGTGATCGACGACTACAGCGCGTTTGCCTGGGGTTCGAGCGAGGGGGCGTTTTTCGGCAGCAATGGTGACTACGACATCTATGACTTTCGCAGCCCCGACGATACCCGTCGTACCGACGAGGCACAGGCCATGCTCAACGGGCACTTCGATGCCCTGGGCGTGGGGCATGAGCTGACCGTGGGTACCAGTGCGCAACGGCGTACGCTGGATCAGCGCCCGTACTACAACGAGTGGCTTGGTACCGGCAACATCAACACCGGCGCCCCTGCATTCGCCCCGTCCGACAAACCCCTAGGCGCCAGCGAACGTCGACTGGACAGCCGCCAGTACGGCTTGTTCATCAGCGACCGCATCAGCTTCAACGAGCAATGGCAGGCCGTGCTGGGCGCCCGTGAAGTACGCCTGGATGAAAAGACCTGGGACGAGAACGGCGTAGCCGGGCGCCATACCCGCCAATACGAGCTGCTGCCCAACGCTGCGCTTATCTACAAGCCGCAGCCGAACACCACGGTATACGCCAGCTACGCCAAGGGCCTGTCCGCCGGAGGTACGGCCCCCTGGTTCGCCAGCAATGCGGCTGAAATCCTTGCGCCCACCACCTCCCGCCAGCTGGAACTGGGCCTCAAGCAGGACTGGCAAGGCCTGAGCCTGAGTGCCGCATTGTTCCAGATCCGCCAGGCTTACCAGTACGCACGCCCGGACGGCACCGGTAACTTCACCTACGTGCAGCAAGGCCAGCAGAAAAATACCGGCCTGGAACTGGGCGCCAGCGGTTGGGTGACCCCGAAGCTGCAGGTACAGGCCAGTGCGGCAGCCATCCGGGCGCGGGTGCAGAACAGCGGTACCGATGACTACGAAGGCCACCAGGCAATCAACGTTCCCCGGTTCCGCGCGGCGTTGCATGCCGAATACAGCCTGCCAGTAACGGGCCTGGCGCTACTGGGTGGGGCGCGCTACAGCGCCAGCAAGTATGCGAGCCAGGCGGGCAATGTGGAGGTTGGCGGGTATACCGTGTTCGATCTGGGTAGCCGTTACCGTACGCGAGTCGGCGGGTATGACACGGTGCTGCGGCTGACGGTGGATAATGTGTTCGACAAGCGTTACTGGCGCGATGTGGGCGATTACCTGGGGGACAACTACCTGTTCCAGGGGGCACCGCGTACCGCTCGGCTTTCGGCTTCGATCAGCTTCTAGATTGCCGGGGCCGCCCCCACAGGAAATCGGGTACGCCTGTGGGAGCGGCCTTGTGTCGCGATGGGCTGCGCAGCAGCCCCAATGGCCTTGAAAACAAAAAGCCCCCGTGCTTTTCAGCGCGGAGGCTTTTCGTAGAATGTGGCGGTGAAGAAGGGATTTGAACCCTTGATACGATTTCTCGTATACACACTTTCCAGGCGTGCTCCTTCGACCACTCGGACACTTCACCGTTTCTCTTCAAGCCTTGCGGCCCGTCGAGGTGCGCTAATTTAGTGAAAGACTTTCCCTTTGGCAAGCATTTTTTTCAATTTTTTCATGTATTTGCACTTGGGCTGCCGTGAACGCTGACCGACCAGTCAGCCTTGCTGCTTTACCTCGCCCCTGACGCTGGGTAACGTCGTCGCCACGCCAACAAAAGGACTCTGCCATGAGCGAGCTGATTACCTACCACGCCGAAGACGGCATCGCCACCCTTACCCTGAACAACGGCAAGGTCAATGCCATCTCGCCGGACGTCATCACTGCCTTCAATGCAGCGCTGGACCGCGCTACCGAGGAGCGTGCAGTAGTGATCATCACCGGGCAGCCGGGCATTCTGTCGGGCGGTTACGACCTCAAGGTGATGACCAGCGGCCCCAAAGAGGCCATCAGCCTAGTCACCGCCGGTTCCACCCTCGCCCGCCGGCTGCTGTCGCACCCGTTCCCGGTGGTGGTCGCCTGCCCCGGCAATGCCGTGGCCAAGGGCGCTTTCCTGCTGCTGTCGGCCGACTACCGCATTGGTGTCGAAGGGCCGTACAAGGTATGCCTGAACGAAGTGCAAATCGGCATGACCATGCACCACGCCGGTATTGAACTGGCCCGCGACCGCCTGCGACGCTCGGCCTTCCACCGCTCGGTGATCAACGCCGAAGTGTTTGACCCGCAGGGTGCAGTGGATGCCGGCTTCCTCGACAAGGTCGTGCCGGCCGAGCAGTTGCAGGAAGCGGCAATGACCGCGGCGCGGGAGCTGAAGAAGCTGAACATGCTGGCGCACAAGAACACCAAGCTGAAAGTGCGTAAAGGGCTGCTGGAGGCGCTGGACAAGGCGATCGAGTTGGACCAGCAGCATATGGGCTAGCGGCACGGCCCCTTTCGCGGGCAAGCCCGCGCCTGCACATCCGCCCTCTCCGCGGGGAAATCCGCAATTCAACGGGCATACGCAACCTGTGCAGGAGCGGGCTTGCCCGCGAAAGGGCCGGAACAGGCCTGCACCAAGGTTTGCCCCAACCAGTGCACACCCGTACACTGCCCGGCGACTGTCTGGTGTGAGTCGTACCATGCTTTATTCATTGCGTATGTTCCTGCTGGGGCTGCATTTTCTTGCCGTTGGCGTCGTGGGCCTGATCATTGGTCTGTGCCGCCCCTTCAACCCTGACAACAGCCGCGTTTTCGCCCGGCTCTACAGCTTGCCGGCCACCTGGCTGATGCGCATCAAGGTCAAGGCCGAAGTCGGCCCATTGTGGGACCACCCGCCCGGCTGTGTGATCGTGGCCAACCACCAGTCCAACTTCGACCTGTTCGTGCTGGGCCAAGTGGTGCCACAACGCACCGTCGCCATCGGCAAGAAGAGCCTGGGCTGGATCCCGCTGTTCGGCCAATTGTTCTGGCTGGGGGGCAACGTGCTGGTCGACCGCAAGAATGCCTACCAGGCGCGCAAGGCCATACAGAAGACCACCCGGGTTCTGCAGGACGACACCTCGATCTGGATTTTCCCCGAAGGCACCCGCAATGCCGGCGAGCATTTGCTGGCGTTCAAGAAAGGCGCATTTCATATGGCGATCGAAGCCGGTGTGCCGATCGTGCCGGTCTGCGTCAGCCGCTATGCCAGGCGCCTCAGCCTGAACAGCTGGCGCCAGCGCACGGTGATAGTGCGCTCGCTGCCGCCCATTGCCACGACGGGCATGACGCCGCAGGATCTGCCAGCGCTGATCGAGCAGTGCCGGGGGCAAATGCAGCAGTGCATTGACCGCATGGAAAAAGAACTGGCCTGATCCGGGTTGCTCTGGCGCCGGGTACAGCCCAAGCTGTATCCGTGTTCAACCGAATAAGCGGACAACCATGGGTCGAGTCGTGGCATCGGCGGTGTACAGCGCCGGCAGAAAGGTCACCAACATCAGCATCGACGAAGGCAGCGAGTGGGCGCGCAAGCCGGGGCATTTCGTGTGGATCGGCCTGGAAGAGCCCAATGCCGAAGAGCTGGCCAACCTGCAGTCCCAGTTCAACCTGCACGAACTGGCCATCGAAGATGCCCTGGAAAAACACAGCCGGCCCAAGCTGGAAACCTTCGGCGACGCGTTGTTCATCGTCACTTACTCGCCCGTGCGCCACGAAGGCAAGCTGGAATTCATCGAAACCCATATCTTCGCGGGCAACGGCTACATCATCACCTGCCGCAACGGCCACTCCAAATCCTACGCCATGGTACGCCAGCGCTGCGAGGCCCGGCCCCTGCTGCTGGAACATGGCGAAGACTTCGTGCTGTACGCCCTGCTCGACTTTGTCACCGAGAACTACCAGCCGGTCAGCGAGGCCATACATGGCGAGATCGAAGAGCTGGAGGAAAGCGTACTGGGCGGCTCGCTGCAGGAAGACGACATCCGCCGCCTGCACAGCCTGCGCCGCGACATTCTGCGCCTGCGCCGCTACGTGGCGCCTATGGTTGAAGTGAGCGAAGAACTGCAGCGCCTGAGCTTCCCGTTCATCGACAAGAACATGCGCCCGTACTTTCGTGATGTGCAGATTCACGTGACACGGCAGATGGAAGACCTGGCCGGCATCCGCGACATTGCCAGCCAGACCATCGAGATCGGCATGCTGCTGGAGTCGTCACGGCAAAGCATCGTGCAGCGCAAATTCGCGGCCTGGGCGGCGATTCTGGCGTTCCCTACGGCGATTGCCGGGGTGTACGGCATGAACTTCCAGAACATGCCAGAGCTGAGCTGGCACTACGGCTACTTCGCGGTACTGGGGGTGATTGCGACGGGGTGTGCCGGGTTGTATGCCAGCTTCAAGAAATCGGGTTGGCTTTGATGGCCTCTTCGCGGGCGCGCCCGCGAAGGGTTGCAACCGATTATGCGGCGCTGTCGCCGGCCTTTGACGGCTGCTGGATAAAGCGCAACATCCACTCCCCTACCAGATCGCCCTGGTGCTCGGTGGCCAGGCTGGCTATGGCCTTGTGGTACACCTCGTCACCCAGGTATTCCTGGCGCGCATCGAGCAGTGCGCGGGAGTAGTCGTGCACGAACTCCGGGTGGCCCTGGAAGCACAGCACCTGGTCGCGAATGTGGTACGCCGCATTCGGGCAGAAATCGCTGGAGGCGATCACCGTAGCGCCTTCCGGCAGCTCGGTCACCTGGTCCTGGTGACTGATCAGCAAGGTCAGCTCCGACACCTCCGGGTCCATCCACGGCGCATGCGCCGCCAACGAGTAGCGATGGATACCCACGCCCCAGCCTTGCTCGGCCCGCTCGGCCTTGCCACCCAGGGTCAAGGCCAGCAACTGGTGGCCAAAACACACGCCCAGCAGCTTCTCACCACGCTCGTACAGTTTGAGCAGGTAGGCCTTGAGGGTCTGGATCCACGGATCGGTACCGAACGAATCGGCCTTGCTGCCCGTCACAAGGTAGGCATCGAACTTTTCACTGTCGGCGGGATAGTCGCCGTGCATCACGTTGTACACACAAAATTCGGCGGCAATCGGCTGACGCGAGAAGAGCTGCTCGAACATCCTGCCGTAGCCCTGATATTGCGCCGTCAACTCCGGTCGCAGGACATCGGTTTCAAGGATGCAGATGCGTAACGACATAGGGGTAGTCCTGAACGACATGGGTGGGAATCTGCTGTAGAGACTGCCGCGAAAGGCACGTACAAGCAAGTAGGCTGCGCTGACGAACGGTCACATTTCGTCGGTGCGTGCCTGGCACTTGCGCCAGTGTCTAGATAGAGCATGCCAGCTGGCTGGCACTTGGCCTCATAGCCAAAATAAATGTTTTTACCAAGCATTTAGAACAAAGGGTTCTCAAGCATGGATAACGCACACCCTACTGTTGGATGTATATCCACTTTCAAGAGGCAAGCAGTCAGGCGCCACGCAACGCCACTGTGATCGACCCGAAACGCGACAAGGAAGCCAACGGGTATTCAGGAATAACAACAAGAAGGCGGTCCGCCATGTTCAGACAATCGAAAATTCGCCAAGCTGGGCTCATTCTATTCGCCACTACATTGCTATTGATCTTGCCGAACCTTACACGTTTGTTTGGCTGACGGCGGCAGTGGCGCCAAGGGGCAACGCACAGGTAACCTGCTGGCCTTGATGGTCGGAGATTGCCTATGCGCCACTGCCTTGCCTTCCTAGCGTTGCTCCTGAGCCTGCCATTGTCGGCGGCGCAACTGCACCTTGAACTGGGGGCTACACCGCGCCAGTGGAGCAGCGCCGAACTGCTTGGCCATCCTGAGGCCCAGGATATCAGCATCGAACAGGACGTTTCCTACAAACGCCCCATGCGCTATCGGGCGGTGCCGCTGGCCACGCTGCTGGAAGGTGTGAGCGCGAGCGATCACCTGCAGGCCGTGGCGCTGGATGGCTTTGCCGCCGAAATGCCCGCCGCGGCATTGCTGCAGCCAGGGCCGGCAAGGGCCTGGTTGGCCGTGGAAGACCCAGGCAAACCGTGGCCGCCACTGGCTAAAGGCAAGCCAAGTGCCGGGCCGTTCTACCTGGTGTGGACTGCACCGCAGGCCAGCGGCATCCGCCCTGAACAGTGGCCCTTCCAGATCGCCACCCTTCGCAAGCTGGCCCCGGTGCACCAGCGGTTTCCCGCACTGCTGCCCGACCCGAAGCTGCCGGCCGACAGCCCGGTGCGCCAGGGCTTTGCCCTGTTCCAGCAGAACTGCCTGGTGTGCCACCGGTTGAACGGTGCGGGAGATGGGCAGGTGGGGCCGGACTTGAATGTGCCGCATAACCCGACCGAGTATTTTCAGCCGGTTTATTTGCGCAAGTTGATACGGGACCCGCAGAGCCTGCGGCAGTGGCCGCAGGCGAAGATGCCGGGGTTTGCCGAAAGTGTGTTGAATGAGCAGGAACTGGATGCGCTGCTGGCCTATTTGGGGCACATGGCAACGCGTAAGCCTTGACGGCCTCTTCGCGGGTAAACCCGCGAAGAGGCCTACACAAAACTGTCAGGCCGTGAGCCGTTCGTGCTTGACGCCCCACCCTTCCACCTCACCCCCATACGGTGTCACCAACTGCTCGAAGGCCTCTTCAAAGTCGCCAATCCCCCCATGGGTGGCGTACATGACCTTGCTCAGTTCCAGGTGCCAGGCACCGTCGCCCAGCTCCTTCACCTGGGCATTGAGCGATTCCCCGCGAAACTGCCCGGCGGCACGACGGGCCCCTGCTTCGTCCGGGAATACGGCATAGAACTCGATGGGGTGGATCTGGGTGAAGTCGAAACCGCCTGCTTTCATCTGGCGCAGGACGTTGCTGCTGATATCGTCGTTCTGGCTGCTCATGAATCGTCCTCCTGAATAAAGCAATGGATAGACTTTCCGTGCACTACGCACCTGCCGGCATTGGCCGGGCAGTTCGAGCTGATGCAAGACGCGAATTATTGAGGCGGCGCCAACCCGCAGAACAGGCAGGCCCTCCACCAGCGTAGCGCCTGCCAAGGCAGCACGCAAACGTGTGGTTCAGGGTGCTTCGTGAATGCTGGTGATGGTCACACCACTGTGCTCTTTGAGCCAGCGAGCAGTCGGGGAGATGATACGGTCCTGGAAGTCGTTGAGGTCCAGCTCGTCCATCACCGGAAACAAGTGTGAGCGAATGGCCCGCGCAGCGTCTTCCTCGCTGGGGCAATGCTCGGCATGCAACAGCAATGCGGACGGTTCGCCCTTCTGGTCGGCAAAGATGACTTCCCACTCTTTCATTGAACGGACCCTCTCAGTCAACGAACACCAGGTGTGTGATGCCTGAATAACTGACCTTGGGGCGGGGAGAATGTTCAGTCCGGGAAAGTTGTGCGGGGCCCCTTCACGGGCTTGCCCACTCCCACAGGGCCAGCACAAGGTTCGAACCCTGAGCAATGCCTGTGAGAGCGGGCAAGCCTGCGAATGGGCCGCAACGCGGCCCCGGTTTACTTCTGCGTGCTGTGCACTGCGCCAGCGGTGTTATCCAGCAGGCTCTTGGTCGCAGTCTGGATATACGCTTCCAGCCTCTTGAGCATTTCCGGCTGGTCCGGGCTTTCGATCAGCTCGGCCTTGAACTCGCTGCCCAGCTGGTAGCGGTACATCCGCGGGCTCATGTCCTTGGACTCGATCAGGATACGGTCACCCTGCACCAGCCCGACGATCTGCTCGCTGCCCGACGGCTTGATCATGCCCACGCCCTGGTCACCCTCAGGCAGGTTGAGCAGGTCGCGCCCCCAGCACTGATGGCGCGTCTTGCCGCCCAGGCGCCCCATGATGGTCGGCACGATGTCAACCTGGGTACCCACGGTGTGGTTCACCGCCCCGAACTTCTCCTGAATGCCCGGCGCAATCAGCAGCAACGGCACGTTGAAACGGCCCAGGTCCAGCTCGGTAACCTGCTGGTGGTTGCCAAAGCCATGGTCACCGACGATGACGAACAGGGTGTCCTTGAAGTAAGGCTCTTTACGCGCCTTTTCGAAGAACTGGCCCAGCGCCCAGTCCGAGTAACGCATGGCGGTCAGGTGCTCGTCCAGACGGCCCTGGCCGGTAACCTTCTCTACCGGCAAGTCCTTCGGCAGCGCATATGGCGTGTGGTTGGACAGCGTCTGCAGCAGCGCGTAGATCGGCTTCTTGCCATCATGCTTGGCCAGCTCTTCGTTGCCGCGGTCGAACATGTCCTGGTCGGACACACCCCAGGTCGGGTCGGAGAACACCGGGTTGACGAAGTCATTACGGCCGATGAAGGTGGTCATCCCCTGGTTGCCAAAGAACCCGGACTGGTTATCCCAGGCAAAGTCGCCGTTGTAGACATACACGTCGTCGTAGTCACGGGCGCCGAGCAGGGCTGGCAGGCCCGACAGCTTATGGCCGCCTTCCGGGGTCTGCATCAGGTATTCGAAACCTGGCAGGTTGGGGAAGCAGGCCATGGTGGCGAACATGCCCTGGTGGGTATGGGTGCCGTTGGAGAAGAAGCGGTCGAACAGCAGGCCTTCTTTGGCCAGCTTGTCGAAGTACGGGGTGATGTTGTTGGGGCTGCCCAGCGCACCTACCGAGTGGCCGGCGAAGCTTTCCATCAGGATCACCACCACGTTCTTGATCGGCAGGGTCCGGTCAGCCGGCGGCACAAAGTCGCGACGGATAGCGGCTTCGTCGGCGTCGACCAGTGTGTCGTTGGCCGTCAGCAGTTGCTCACGCACACTTTGCGTGGCCACGTCCTGCTCCAGCACCGGCTTCCAGATGTTGGCACGGTCCTCGCTGAAGCGGCTCTTGGCGGCGTCGATCAGGGTCAGGGTACCGTTCAGGCCCAGCTGGTTGACGAAGTTGGAGTCAGTGGTAAAGGCATCACCCCAGCGCATCGGCGGGCCCTGGCGCAGGGTGCCACGGGCAGCGACCACGGCCACCAGCAAGATCACCATGAATACCGCCAGGCGCTTGTACCACGGGGCAACGCGGTACAGGCCTTCGGCTCGGGTAGCGCGATCGATACCTTTGAACAGCAGGCTCAGCAGCCAGGTACCGAGGGCCCAGGCCAGCAGGTAGCGCACCACCGGGAAACCGTACCAGAGCATGCTCATGACGGTTTTAGGGTCTTCCTGGATGTACTGGAACACCAGGCCATTGAGGCGCTGGTGGAACTCGCGGTAAAAGTCCATTTCCATCAGGCCGAGGAACATCACCACGCTCGAAGCGAGGGTCAGCCAGAAACGGAACACACCACGCCGGGCCATGGCCCAAGGGCTGAGCATGGCCAGCAGCAGTGGGATGCTGATGTACACCACCACCCGCAGGTCGAAGCGCAAGCCGTTGAGGAAGCCTTCGGCGACAGTCGCATAAGGGGTATCGCCGACCATGTCGTTGTTGTAGGCCAGCAGCGCCAGGCGCACGAGGCTGAGCATCAGCATGATCACCAGGCCGCTGAGCAGCGTATAGGCCAGGTGGGATTTCAGGGTCGGCGAAAACGACGTTCGCGCGCCCTGTTGCTTCAAGGCGTCCGTGTTAGCCATGAATGGGAAGGTCCTAGGATTGCGGTTTGCGAAGAGGCGATGGCGCTAGACCAACGCAGCATTATGCGGGTGCGGATTCTGTTTAAACCCATGTGAAAATTTTGTCACGGCCCTATTTCTGGCTATGTCAGTAACGCGCCTAGAGCCGCACATTCCCCCGCGGCCCGGCAATCGCCCAGATCACCAGCCCCACCACCGGCAGCAGTGCGATCAACAAGATCCACAACACCTTGATGCCCACCTCGCTGCCACTCTTGATCACGTTGAGAATGGCCCAGATATCCAGTGCCAGAATGATCAGCCCGACCAGGCTGTTGAAGGTAGATCCCATGTCTGAATTCCTGTCAGAGGCTTTGCTGCACAGCATAGTCAGCTATCGCGCCAATAGAAGGGAATCCTTGGCGGAAGTCGCGGGTCCCTCGTTAGACTGACTGCATTCATTGATTCGAGGTTCGCATGCCCCCTGCCCACAGCCAAAGCGCCGCCCCATCCTCACTGCTGCAGGCCTGGCGCCAGCAGGTCACCGATACCCCCTGGCTCAGCGCCGGCCTGGGGCTGAGCCTGCTGGCGGTGTGCGTGCTGCTGGCCGCCAGTTTCTGGAACGCGGTGAACGGCGACCATGCCGACAACCTGCACCTTGCCATGCTGGGCGGGTTGTCCGGCTTTGGCGCCACTGCGCTGGGCGCGGTGCTGGCAGTGGTGCTGCGCGATGTCAACGCGCGCACCCAGGACGTGATGCTGGGCTTTGCGGCCGGCATGATGCTGGCCGCCAGCTCGTTTTCGCTGATTCTGCCGGGCCTGGAGGCTGCCCGCGAGATCACGGGCAACGGCCCGGCCGCCGCGTTTACCGTGGTGCTGGGCATGGGCCTGGGTGTGCTGCTGATGCTGGGCCTGGACCGCTTCACCCCGCATGAACACGAAAGCACCGGCCCGTGCGGGCCCGAAGCCGAGCGCATCAGCCGGGTGTGGTTGTTCGTGCTGGCGATAACCCTGCACAACCTGCCTGAAGGCATGGCGATTGGCGTGAGCTTTGCCAATGGCGACATGAACATCGGCCTGCCGCTGACCAGTGCCATCGCCATTCAGGACATCCCCGAAGGGCTGGCCGTGGCGCTGGCCTTGCGCGCCACGGGGCTTTCGAACCTGAAGGCGGCGTTGGTGGCGATTGGGTCGGGCCTGATGGAGCCGCTAGGGGCGGTGATCGGGCTGGGGATTTCTACCGGCTTTGCCCTCGCCTACCCGATCAGCATGGGGCTGGCGGCAGGGGCGATGATCTTTGTGGTCAGCCACGAGGTGATCCCCGAAACCCACCGCAATGGGCACCAGACAGCGGCGACCCTGGGGTTGATGGGCGGGTTTGCGGTGATGATGTTTCTCGACACTGCGCTGGGCTGAAGATTGATGTTTCGTGAGCCGGCCTCTTCGCGGGCTCGCCCGCTCCCACAGGGTTATCACAGGGCCTGATGCGGTGGAGTACCTGTGGGAGCGGGCATGCCCGCGAACAAGCAATTACTGGTATCAGATGTGGACGGCGACTTTCAAAGCCTCCAGCGCCGGCTCAACCTTGATGCCCAGCTCTGCGCCCAGCTCCATCACCCGCGCCAGGTCCTGCTGCCCCACCATGACCATCTGCAGTTCGTCATCCAGCAACTGGCTGAAGTTGAGCAGCACATAACCACCCGCCTCCTTGTTCAGCGCGCCCATCTGCACCTGAATGCGGTTGAGCGCAGTCAGTGGTTCGGTACGGACCAACTGCTTGGGCTTGAGGGTAAACGGCACGCTGTTGTCGAACGAGTCGCTGATCTGCTGGAACAGGTCTTGGTAGCTGTCGGCCTGGAACACCACGGTATCCGGCAGGCTGCCGAGCACCACCCATTCGCCCAAGGGAATCGGGAAAGTGTCGTCGTAGTTGATGTCGGGGTTGGCGGCCAGGAAGGCGACAGGGTCGGCGTAGGCCTGGGCGGCCTCGTCGGCAATACGCTCGATGTCTGCCTCACGCATGCAGCCGGCGCCAATGAGGCTGATGAATTCGAGCAACTGAGTTTTCATGAATGGGGGCCTGCGACGGGTGAAAAGTCGCCAAGGATAGCCGCAAATGCCCCCTGGCGGTTAGCCGGCCAGCGTTTGCAGGCGCGCGGCGGTGTCTGCTGCACCCATGGTTTGCGCCGCCATCAGGGCGGTGATGCCGCGGGCATCCTGGTGCGCCGGGTTGGCCCCTTGTGCCAGCAGGTAGTCGAGGATTTCGCTGCGATTGAACATGGCCGCCAACATCAGCGCGGTGCGACCGTCCTGCGCGGCGGCATCCACCGGCACGCCATGCTCCACCAACAGGCGAATCATCGCCAGGTCCCCTTTGAATGCGGCACCGGCAATCGGCAACTGGCCATTGTCGTTGGCAATCAGCGGGTCGGCACCTTGCGCCAGCAGCACGCGCACCGCCTCGTGGTGGCCGTGGTAGCTGGCCAGCATCAGCAAGGTATCGCCCTTGTGGTTACGCAGGTTGGCCGGCAGGCCGCTGGCAAGCAGGCGCCCGAGCATGTCGGCATCGCCCTGGCGGGCACGCTCGAACACCTGCTCGGCGAACGCGGCGGTTTCGTCATCGGTCATGGTAGCGGGTGCGGTCTGGCTGGGCATAGGGAACCTCCTGGCATAATTGATGGACCAAGTGTTCGTCAGGCATGCCAGGGCGGTCAAAGGTTCAGATTCTATCGGGCCGATAGGCACTGGCTGACCCGTGCAAAATGCACTGTGCAAAATGCACGACCATGCAGCTTGCACGATACCGCT
Organism: Pseudomonas putida; assembly: GCA_041879295.1. NCBI lineage: Bacteria > Pseudomonadati > Pseudomonadota > Gammaproteobacteria > Pseudomonadales > Pseudomonadaceae > Pseudomonas > Pseudomonas putida. The sequence goes on from CP047152.1 coordinate 4,228,194, forward strand.
TCTGCAAATTCTCCGTAACAGCCTGTATTTACTGGATTTTTCGCCAAACAGGATTCTGGCACGGTCACTGCAACCATCAACTCATGTCTGCCACACACCAGCCAGGAGTTGATATGGACCTCATCCAGCAAAAGTTCGCCTCGGTATTTTCGGCCTATCAGGTAAATACCCAAGCCCGGCCCGATGGCGGTGTACTGCTTACCCTGCGCGCAGCGGATGGCAAGGTTACCCGCCGGGTGCTGACCTATGGGCAATTGCACAGTGCCGAACAGCTGTCTTGGGCGATCAGTGCCATCCGTCGTGACCTGGCTGAAGAGGCCAGTGAGTTGCCGGTCATCTCGATGCTGCAGAGCCAGCAGCGGTTTGCCTTGCCGACCTATCGTTGAGATTTGTGTCGCCTGACCTGGCCTCTTCGCGGGTAAACCCGCTCCTACATTGACTGCGCGATGCCTAAGGGCGGCGCCACCGCTGTAGGAGCGGGTTCACCCGCGAAGAGGCCGGCAATGCCATTACAACTCGTCGATCCCCAGAAACGCCCGCGCCGTTACATCCCCGGTAAACCGCGCCTGCATGCCCTGCTCGCTGCCGTACAAGCGAAACGCCAGGCAAAACGGTGCATCCCCCAGCTCAACCCAGCGCCGCGTCCCGGCCGGCACCAGCAGCTGGTCACCTTTCTCGCACAGCACCGAATACACCCAGTCGCCCAACCGCAGGCCAACCTGCGCCCGCCCGCTGACCACGGCGAACAGCTCGTCGGCCTCATGCACATGTTCATCACGCACATCGACCTGTGCCGGGTCTTCACCGTCGCGGTTGAGCAACGCGAAGGCCTTGCTGCCATGCGCCGTCATCAACTCATCCAGATACACGCGGCAAGCATCCAGCACCTCGTCCTGGGCCGTGCCCGGGCGCACCCGCAGGCCAGGTTCGGCGTGGACAAAGCGCACGCCCTGTTCAGCCAAGGTGGCAGCGATATCGTCGTGGTGAGTCAGCACCTTGTTCGGCAGTTCCGGGCTGGCGGGGTGAAAAACGCTGAGAATGCTCATCAGGGGCGGGTCCTGGTCGGTTGCGAACAAAGGGCAATGATAACGGCTGCGGCCAGGGCTGCGGCACTGGCCATACCAAAGGTGAAGGTGGGGCCCAGCAGCTTCCAGCTGTAGCCTGAGTACAGCGCCCCCAGCGCACCGCCGGTACCCGACAGCGCTGCGTAAAGCGCCTGGCCCTGGCCCTGCTGGCGGGCGCCGAAGCTGGCCTGGACGAATGCGATGCTGGCGGCATGGAAGCAGCCGAAGGTGGCCGCATGCAGCAGCTGGGCGAAGATCAGTACTGTCGGCTCCTGGGCCAGGTTGCCCAGCAGCAGCCAGCGCAATGTTGCCAGCAGGAAGCTGGCCAACAGTACACGCTGCACGCTGAAACGGGCGAACAGGCGGCTCATGACCATGAACATCAGCACCTCGGCCACCACCCCAAGCGCCCAGAGCAGGCCGATGGCACCGCGCGTGTAGCCCAAGTGCTCCAGGTGCAAGGTAAGGAAGGTGTAGTACGGCCCGTGGCTGAGCTGCATCAGTGCCACGCACACATAGAACGCGATCACCCCCGGGGCGCGCAACTGCTGCAGGAAGCCCCCCGCGCCGCTGCGCCCGCCCTGTTCCACCGGCTGCGCATTGGGCACCCACAGGCTGGCGGCGACGATGCCGGCCATGATCGTGACCAGTGCCACCGGGTAGATGTCCAGGCTCAACCACTCGAACAAGCGGCCCAGGCCGACCACGGTGAGGATGAAACCGATCGAACCCCACAGACGTACCTGGCTGTAGCGCGACGTCTGCCCGTGCAGGTGGGCCAGGGTAATGACCTCGAACTGCGGCAGCACCGCATGCCAGAAGAACGCGTGCAGGGCCATCACCAGCGCCAGCCAGGCGTAGCTTTTGCCGAAGAAGATCAGGGCGAAGGTGGCCAGGGTGCACAGCGCGCCAAGGCGTACGATCAACAGGCGCTGGCCCGTGCGGTCACCCAGCCAGCCCCACAGGTTGGGGGCCACGCAGCGCATCAGCATGGGAATGGCCACCAGCTCGCCGATGCGCGCCGGGGAGAAGCCCAGGTGGTCGAAGTACAGCGCCAGGAAAGGTGCGGTGGAGCCCAGCAGGGCGAAGTAGAACAGGTAGAAGCTGGACAGGCGCCAGTAGGGAATGGGTTGCATGGGATGGCCTTGTGGGACCTGTGCCGGCCGCTTCGCGGGTTTAGCCGCGAAGTGGCCGGCGCAAGCAAATCAGAGCTGGCCCAGCACCGGGGTAGCGACCTTCACCTCGGCATTCTGCGCGCGGTGGCGCAGCAGGTGGTCCATCAACGCGATGGCCATCATCGCCTCGGCAATCGGTGTGGCGCGGATGCCCACGCACGGGTCGTGGCGGCCTTTGGTGATGACGTCCACCGGGTTGCCATCGACATCAATCGAGCGGCCCGGGGTGGTGATGCTGGAAGTGGGCTTCAGTGCCAGGTGGGCAACGATCGGCTGGCCCGAGGAAATACCACCCAGAATGCCGCCTGCATTGTTGCTGAGGAAGCCGTCCGGGGTCAGTTCGTCCCGGTGCTCGGTGCCGCGCTGGGCCACACTGGCGAAGCCGGCGCCGATCTCCACGCCCTTGACCGCGTTGATGCTCATCAGCGCATGAGCCAGCTCTGCATCCAGGCGGTCGAAGATCGGCTCGCCCAGGCCGGGCATCACGCCTTCCGCAACCACGGTGATCTTGGCGCCCACCGAGTCCTGGTCGCGGCGCAGCTGGTCCATGTAGGCCTCCAGCTCAGGTACTTTGTCCGGGTCGGGGCTGAAGAAGGCGTTCTGCTCCACCGACTCCCAAGACTTGAACGGGATTTCGATCGGGCCCAACTGGCTCATGTAGCCACGCACGGTGATGCCCTGGGTGGCCAGGAACTTCTTGGCGATAGCACCGGCGGCCACGCGCATGGCGGTTTCACGGGCCGAGCTGCGACCGCCGCCGCGGTAGTCGCGGATACCGTACTTGTGGTGGTAGGTGTAGTCGGCGTGGGCCGGGCGGAACAGGTCCTTGATGGCCGAGTAGTCCTTGGACTTCTGGTCGGTGTTGCGGATCAGCAGGCCGATCGAGCAGCCGGTGGTGCGGCCTTCGAACACGCCGGAAAGGATTTCTACCTCGTCGGCTTCCTGGCGCTGGGTGGTGTGCCGGCTGGTGCCGGGCTTGCGCCGGTCAAGGTCGTGCTGCAGGTCGGCGAGGGAGATTTCCAGGCCCGGTGGGCATCCATCGACAATGGCGACCAACGCCGGGCCATGGCTCTCGCCAGCGGTGGTGACAGTGAACAGCTTGCCGTAGGTATTGCCGGACATGGACGCTCCGCGAGTTCTGCCTGAAATGGACGAAAGCAGCAGTATACAGATGGTTTGATCGCCTGTGCGGGCCTCTTCGCGGGCACGCCGGCTCCCACAGGATCACCACAGATCCAAATGCTGTGAAATACCTGTGGGAGCGGGCGTGCCCGCGAAAGGGCCGAACCAGCAATTCGCCCCCCAGAACCTTCCTGCAAACATTGGGTCAAACCCATATCTCCCCAAGTAGTACCGCATGATGTCGCGCCTCGTCGCCTTGCTCTTCCTGCTGTGCACCGGCCTGGCCCAGGCCGCCGCCCCCACTGTGCTGCAACGCCCGATCGACCTGGACACCGGCCAGGGCGTGCTGCATGGCAGCCTGCTGCTGCCGCAACAGGCCACCCCGCCGCCAGTGGTGCTGATCATCGCCGGCTCCGGCCCCACCGACCGCGACGGCAACAACCCGGCCTCCGGCAAGGTCGACAACCTCAAACGCCTGGCCCTGTTGCTGGCCAACGAGCACATTGCCAGCGTGCGTTACGACAAACGCGGCGTGGCCGCCAGCCAGCCGGCCACGCCTGACGAGCGTGACCTCAGCGTGGAGCGCTATGTGGCCGATGTGGTCGCCTGGAGCCGCAAGCTCAAAGCCGACCCGCGCTTCGGCCCGCTGATCCTGATTGGCCACAGCGAAGGCGCGCTGATTGCCAGCCTGGCCGCCGAGCAGGCAGGGGCCAGCGCAGTCATCACCCTGGCCGGCAGCGGCCGGCCGCTGGCCGAGGTACTGCGCGAACAACTGGCCAAGCGCCTGCCGCCGGCGCAACTGGCCGGTGGCAGTGCCCTGCTCGACCGCCTGCAGGCCGGGCAGACCAGCCTGGATGTGCCAGCGCCGCTGCGCCAGGTGTTTCGCCCCAGCGTGCAGCCATACCTGATTTCGCTGTTCCAGCAAAACCCGGCAGCCGCCTTTGCCCGCCTGCCCATGCCGGCACTGATCGTGCAGGGGCGCAATGACGTGCAGGTGGACGTGGCCGACGCCCAGCGGCTGAAAGCGGCCAAGCCAGATGCGCAACTGGTCCTGATCGATGGCATGAACCACATGCTGCGCATCAGCCCCAAGGGCATGAGCCAGCAGCGCGACAGCTACCTCAACCCCGAGCTACCGCTGGCGCGCGAACTGGGTGAGCGAATTGTGACATTCATCCAGCATTTGCCTGCGGCGTAAGTCAAACAGGCTCAGGTCTCGGGCATGCCTGCCGATACAGCAGGCATAGCTGAGGACAAGCCCTGATGACCACCGCCCCCACCGCCGTCGAGCCGGCCGAAGAACCCCAGGAAATCCCCGCCCTGCCTTGGGCCGAGCTGACCGCCGAACATTTCCAGCTGCTACGCCTGGCAGCACTGCCGACCGACCGCAGCACCGGCGCGCGGCCGCTGCGTTTTGTGCAGTTCGGCTATGCCGAGCGCCATGACAAGGCACACAGCCTGCTGCGCATGGAAATCCAGTTGCCCGGCCAGAAGGTGCACAAAGAGCAGAACCGCCTGGACATCCGCGTCGACCATGCCGAGCGTCTGGTGCGTATTGGCAATGAACATGGCTTGCAAGTGGAGCCCGTGAACCGCGGTATCGGCCGTTTCATGCTGGCCCAGGCCGCCCAGTGGTTGCAGCGCAAGTGGTCGCACTACCGGGTGGAAGGTATGGCGCTGCCTAGCAAGGACGCCCTGAACGAGGACTCACGCCTGCGCCGTGACCACTGCTTGCGCGGGGTCGGTATCGAGGTGGAGTACGAGGAAAACCAGCATCTGAAAGGCCGTACCGCGGACATGACGGTGGCCCAGCTCAAGGCTGTCTGGAACAGCGAGCGCCTGCAGCGGGTAGAGATTCTGGATGCCGCCAACCTGCTGCAGCAGGCGGACCAGCAACTGCAGGAAAAGGAAGGGCAACTGCGCGAGCGCGATGAGCGCGTGGCCAAATACCAGCGCGAAGACGGCGGATTGCGTTTCACCATTACCTGCCTGGTGGCGTTTGCCGTGTTCCAGGCAGGGCTGTTGATCTGGATTGCAACCCGCTAAGACCGCATCAGCCGGTGGAGTTTGGGGCCGCTTGGCGGCCCATCGCGACACAAGGCCGCTCCCACGAGGTATTGCTCAATTTCCAAAGCTGGCGCGATCCCTGTGGAAGCGGGCTTGCCCGCGAGCACGGGCAAAGCCCGTGCCATCCACCGCGGTGTCTTCTTAGCGGGTAAACCCGCTCCCACACGGGATCACGCTTGTGTCGCGATGGGCTGCACAGCAGCCGCAAATAGCCTAAACGCGGGCCTTGAACAATTCCTGATGCTGGCGGCACTGCTCGGCCGTGAGCATGAACACCCCGTGCCCGCCACGCTCGAATTCCAGCCAGGCAAAGTCCACCTCGGGGTACAACGCCTCGACATGCACCTGGCTGTTGCCCACTTCGACAATCAGCAACCCCTTCTCGGTCAGGTGGTCAGCCGCTTCGGCCAGCATCCGCCGTACCAGGTCCAGGCCGTCGCTGCCGCAGGCCAGGCCCAGTTCGGGCTCATGGTGGTACTCGGCCGGCATGTCGTCGAAGTCTTCGGCATCGACATACGGCGGGTTGGACAGGATCAGGTCGAAACGTTGCCCCGGCAAACCGCCAAAGCCGTCGCCCTGCACGGTGTACACACGACCGTCCAGGCCATGGCGCTCGATGTTCTGGTTGGCCACTTCAAGGGCCTGGAACGACAGGTCGGCCAACACCACCTCGGCCTCGGGGAACACGTCGGCGGCGACGATGCCGATGCAGCCCGACCCCGTGCACAGGTCCAGAATGCGCGCCGGGTCGCTGGCCAGCCACGGCTCGAAACGTTTTTCGATCAGCTCGCCAATGGGCGAACGCGGCACCAACACCCGTTCGTCGACGATGAACGACATGCCGCAGAACCAGGCCTCGCCCAGCAGGTAGGCGGCCGGCACACGCTCTTCGATACGGCGTTTGAGCAGGTGCTGCAGGCGTACCCGCTCGTCGTCCTCGAGCATGCAGTCCAGGTAGCTGTCGGCCACCTCCCATGGCAAGTGCACGGCACCGAGCACCAGCATGCGGGCCTCGTCCCAGGCGTTGTCGGCACCGTGACCGAAGAACAGGTCATGCTCGTGGAAGCGGCTGACCGCCCAGCGGATGTAGTCGCGCAGCGTGCGCAGACGGGATGTGATCACGGGGTACTCCTATTTTCAGACCGGACAAAAGTCTAACAGCCCCACCCGCACATTTGTTCCTTTGCCTTGCCCAAAGGCTAGCCACAGGCCAGTAACCATGCCGCTTGCGTTGTCAACCATTCCCATTGGCGCCAAGGCAGGGGAGAATAGGTATACAAAAGCCCTATCCAAGGAGCCCTTGATGTCCGTTCCAACCACGATGTTTCGCCTCACTGGCCGCGACTATCCGCCGGCCAAGCTGAGCCACGCCAGCCTGATCATCATCGATGCACAAAAGGAGTACCTCAGTGGTCCCCTGAAGCTGTCGGGCATGGACGAGGCCGTGGCCAACATCGCCAGGTTGCTCGACGCCGCACGTAAAAGCGGCCGTCCGATCATCCATGTTCGCCACCTGGGCACTGTCGGGGGCCGCTTCGACCCCCAGGGGCCGGCTGGCGAGTTCATTCCGGGGCTGGAGCCGCTGGAAGGTGAAATCGTCATCGAAAAGCGCATGCCCAACGCGTTCAAGAACACCAAGCTGCATGAAACATTGCAGGAGCTGGGCCACCTTGACCTGATCGTCTGTGGTTTCATGAGCCACTCCAGCGTCAGCACCACCGTTCGCCGCGCCAAGGACTATGGTTATCGGTGCACCCTGGTAGAAGACGCGTCGGCAACCCGCGACCTGGCATTCAAGGACGGCGTCATTCCGGCCGCACAGATTCACCAGTGCGAAATGGCCGTGATGGCTGACAACTTCGCTTGCGTGGCACCCACCGCCAGCCTCATCTGAGCGGCTTGCAGGACCGCCCGGCAGCCGGGCGGAACCCGATGGGCAGCAGCAGGTCGAATTCCGGATATCCACCGAGGAGAGCGGAATGAAGCTTAAAGGCAGTTTCGACGCCAAGCGCCTGCGCCCGCGCGAACCGCGTAACTGGGGCGCCCGCCTGGCGGCCGGCCTGTCGGCCCTGCTGGCGACGCTGGGCGTGTTGCTGGCCATGGCCGGCGCCGCCGGCCTGCTGGGCAACTACCCTGCCCTGCAGGAACTCAACACCAACAAGCCGTTGTCCAGCATCCTCACCGTGGCTGGCTTGCTGCTGCTGTGGCTGGGCGTGCGTTTCTGGCGGCGCAGCCGTATCCGCTTGCGCCGCGGGCGGGAGCTGAACCTGTCGCCGCACCTGATGAAGAAGCACGATTGATGGTTTTGCGTAACCTGTGCGGGCCTCATCGCGGGTAAACCCGCTCCTACAGGTGCCCGGCCGCCTTCAGGCTCTGTGATATCCATGCAGGAGCGGGTTCACCCGCGAAGAGGCCCGCACAGGCTGCACACGGCCCCACAGTCGCGTAAACTACGTCGCCTACGTGGAGGCATCATGCAAGACGACGATTTTTCCCTGTTCAAGGCCGAAGTGCGCGGCGTAAGGCCGATCAGCCACGACCGTGCCGACGTCGGCAAGCCCAAGGCCGACCGCCAGAAGCTGGCCGGCCTGCGCCAGGCAGCGACCGTGCGCAGTGACAAGGCTTTGGTCATCGATGGCATGTCCGACCAGTTTGTCATCGACGTCGGCGCCGAAGACGAGCTGATGTGGCGCCGCGATGGCGTGCAGGAAGGCCAACTGCGCAAGCTGAAGCTGGGGCAGATTCCATTCGAGGGCAGCCTCGACCTGCACGGCATGACAGTGGAAAAGGCCCGCGAAACCTTGTGGGACTTCATCGCCGAAGCCACCAAACTGGAGGTGCGCTGCGTGCGGGTGACCCACGGCAAGGCCGCGCGCCTGGACGGCAAGCGCCCGATGATCAAGAGCCACGTCAACACCTGGCTGCGCCAGCACCCGCAAGTGCTCGGTTTTGCCTCGTGCAGTGCCCGCCACGGCGGCACTGGCGCTGTGTATGTGATGCTTAAGCGAACCATGCTCGAAGGGCGCGACGAGTAACGCCGCGCTTGCAGCGTCGCCCTCACCGCCGTACCCTTCGTTTTTGCGATTTTTTCCCACAGGTAGATCCATGTCCCTGGAACAGAACTACACCGAGATCCTCAGCCAGATTGGCGAGGACGTCTCCCGTGAGGGCCTGCTCGACACGCCCAAGCGGGCTGCAAAGGCGATGAAGTACCTTTGCCGCGGTTATGAGCAAACACTGGAAGAAGTCACCAACAACGCTTTGTTCAGCTCTGACAACAGCGAAATGGTGCTGGTCCGGGACATCGAACTGTATTCGATGTGCGAACACCACATGCTGCCGTTCATTGGCAAGGCACACGTTGCCTACCTGCCAAAGGGCAAGGTACTGGGCCTGTCGAAGGTGGCACGTATCGTCGACATGTACGCCCGCCGCCTGCAGATCCAGGAAAACCTCAGCCGCCAGATCGCCGAAGCCGTGCAGCAGGTAACCGGTGCCGCAGGCGTGGCCGTGGTGGTCGAAGCCAAGCACATGTGCATGATGATGCGCGGTGTCGAGAAGCAGAATTCCACCATGATCACCTCGGTGATGCTGGGTGAGTTCCGCGATAACGCCGCCACCCGTAGCGAGTTCCTCAGCCTGATCAAGTGATTGGTTGCTGGCCCCAAGCCGACCCCTCAGGGTCGGCTTTTGCATTTCAGGAGTTGTCCATGATCGTCAAAGCCCTGCGGGTTGGCCTCGGCCAGCTCATCGTGTTCGGTGACTGGATCAGCCGCCCGGCCAAGCGCAAGCGCGACGCCGCCGCCCAGGCCCGCATCGAGCAAGCAGCCAAGGGGCTGGCGCTGTACCAGTTCCACGCCTGCCCATTCTGCGTCAAAACCCGCCGCACCCTGCACCGGTTGAACGTGCCGGTGGCGCTGCGCGATGCCAAGAACGACCCGCTGCACCGCCAGGCCCTGCAAGAAGGTGGCGGCCGGGTGAAAGTGCCATGCCTGCGCATTGAAGAAGCCGGTAAGGTGACCTGGATGTATGAGTCCAAGGCAATCATTGCTTACCTGGATGAGCGGTTTGCCGCCATCTGACTGACGCAGCAGATCCCTGTGGGAGCGGGCGAGCCCGCGAAGCAGACACCGCGGTGGTTGGCACGGGCTGCGCCCGTGTTCGCGGGCACGCCCGCTCCCACAAGGGTTGCGCAAGCGCCTGGAAAACAGGTCGGCTTTCAACCCACCATCGGCACATGCCGAGGGTGGCTGCTGACCCGCTCCAGCCAGGCCCTTACCGCCGGGTACTCTGCCAGGTCGAACCCGCCCTGCTGCGCCACATGGGTGTAGGCATACAACGCCACATCGGCAATCGAGTACTGCTCACCCACCAGGTAAGGCGTCATCTGCAACTGTCGCTCCATCACCCTCAGCGCCTTGTAGCCGCCCTTGTGCAACTTGCGGTACTCGTCCAGGCGCTCGTCCGGCAGCCCCAGGTAGAACTGGATGAACCGCGCCACGGCAATGTACGGCTCATGGCTGTACTGTTCGAAAAACTGCCACTGCAGCACCTGGGTACGCAGACGCGGCTCGCTGGGCAGGAACTCGCTGCCATCGGCCAGGTAGTTGAGAATGGCGTTGGACTCCCACAGGTAGCTACCGTCTTCCAGTTCCAGCACCGGTACCTTGCCGTTGGGGTTCATCGCCAGAAACTCGGGCGTTTCGGTCTCGCCCTTGAGAATGTCCACCGGGTGCCATTCATATGGCCGGCCCAGCAGGCTCAACATCAGCTTGACCTTGTAACAGTTACCCGACTGGTAGTCGCCATAGACCTTGTACATCGACCCTCCCTGCAAAGCAGTTTCGCAATTGCGCCCAATATTTGGCGACTGTACGGCTAAAAGCAATGGCCGCTGTATGGCAAGGATCAACCTTGCTCGCTGTAGTCTGAAAAAACTGCTTACACCTTTACAAGGATTTTGTTCATGACCGATGCCACTTCCGCACGCCTGCGGCCCCTGGCAGACACCTCCCCGTCGGCGGTGGTCGCCGGCTTCATTGCCATGCTTACCGGTTATACCAGTTCGCTGGTGCTGATGTTTCAGGCCGGTCAGGCGGCCGGGCTGACCACCGCGCAGATTTCGTCATGGATCTGGGCGCTGTCGATTGGCATGGCGGTGTGCAGCATCGGCCTGTCGCTACGCTACCGCACACCGATCACCATCGCCTGGTCCACCCCTGGCGCGGCGCTGCTGATCACCAGCCTGGGTGGGGTCAGCTATGGCGAGGCCATTGGTGCCTACATTACCTGCGCCTTGCTGGTGCTGGTGTGCGGCCTGACCGGCAGTTTCGAGCGCCTGGTCAAACGCATCCCGGCCTCGCTGGCCTCGGCCTTGCTGGCGGGCATCCTGTTCAAGATCGGCAGCGAAATCTTCGTGGCTGCGCAGCATCGCACGCTGCTGGTGCTGGGCATGTTCTTCAGCTACCTGCTGGTCAAGCGCCTGTCGCCGCGTTATTGCGTGCTGGCGGCACTGCTGGTGGGCACTGCGTTGTCTGGTGCACTGGGCCTGCTGGACTTCAGCGGCTTCCACCTGGAAGTGGCCAAGCCGGTGTGGACCACGCCAAGCTTCTCGCTGGCAGCAACCATCAGCATCGGCATTCCGCTGTTCGTGGTGGCCATGACCTCACAGAACATGCCCGGCGTGGCCGTCCTGCGTGCCGACGGCTACCAGGTGCCGGCCTCGCCGCTGATCTCGGCCACCGGCTTTGCCTCGCTGGTGCTGGCGCCGTTCGGCTCGCATGGGGTCAACCTGGCTGCGATCAGCGCGGCGATCTGCACCGGACCGCATGCCCATGAAGACCCGAACAAACGTTACACCGCAGCAGTGTGGTGCGGGATTTTCTACGGCATTGCCGGGGTGTTCGGAGCCACCTTGGCGGCACTGTTCGCGGCATTGCCGAAAGAGCTGGTGCTGTCGATTGCGGCACTGGCGCTGTTTGGTTCGATCATGAACGGTTTGACCGTGGCCATGAGCGAAGCGCGCGAGCGGGAGGCAGCGGTGATCACCTTCATGGTGACTGCTTCGGGGCTGACCTTGTTCTCGATTGGTTCGGCGTTCTGGGGGATTGTGGCGGGGGTGTTGGCCTTGATGATTCTTGGGCCGCGTAGGGTATGACGGTAGAGGTAGGGTATGGCGGTAGAGTGGTGTTGATGGTAGAGGTAGGGTATGGCGGTAGAGTGGTGTTGATGGTAGAGGTAGGGTATGGCGGTAGAGCGGTGTTGATGGTGAGATCGAGCGCCGCCCGCGCGGCGCATCGCGAGCTGCGCTCGCTCCTACGTTTGTTTTTGGCCAGTAACACCTGTTGCAGGCGCGCGCGACCGCCTTGCTCGTACGACGCGATATCGAGCCATGCGCCAAGGCGTACGCGCGCAAATCCCACAGGAATGACTGGCCCGAAACAAACGTAGGAGCGAGCGCAGCTCGCGATGCGCCGCGCGGGCGGCGCTCGATCTCAAACCCAACAACCATCCCCCGCCAGGCCTCGAATCCAACAACCATCCCCCGCCAGGCCTCAAACCCAACAACCATCCCCCGCCAGGCCTCAATCCCAACAACCATCCCCGCCAGGCCTCAATCCCAACAACCATCCCCCGCCAGGCCTCAAACCCAACAACCATCCCCGCCAGGCCTCAAACCCAACAACCATCCCCCGCCAGGCCTCAAACCCAACAACCATCCCCGCCAGGCCTCAAACCCAACAACCATCCCCCGCCAGGCCACCTAAATCCTGAAATGCCCCACCATCCCCTTCAGGTCAGTACCCAACTGCGCCAACTCGACACTGGACCGGGCATTGTCCTGCATCGCCAACGCCGCTTGGTCCGCACTGCCGCGAATCTGCGTGACACTGCGGCTGATCTCTTCCGCCACCGAACTCTGCTGCTCGGCGGCTGCGGCAATCTGCTGGTTCATCTGCTGAATCAATGAAACCGCTGCGGCAATGCTGCCCAGCGCACTTTCGGTCTGCAGTGCATCGGCCACGGCCAGCCGCACCAGCTCGGTACTCCCACGGATCTGCGCCACTGACTGCTGGGCATTGCCGCGCAGGCTGGCCACCAAGGTCTCGATCTGCTCGGTGGATTGCCGGGTACGCCGCGCCAGCGCACGCACTTCATCGGCCACCACGGCAAAGCCACGCCCCTGCTCGCCAGCGCGGGCAGCCTCAATGGCGGCATTGAGCGCCAGCAGGTTGGTTTGCTCGGCCACGCTCTTGATCACTTCCAGCACGTCGCCAATGGTGTGGATTTCGGCACTGAGGCTGTCGATGCCGGCGCTGGCGGCTTCTGCCGCCGACGCCAGTTGCTCGATGCGCTGCATGCTCTGGCGCACCACCTGCTGACCCGAGTCGACCTTCTCGTCCGCTGCCTGGGCCGCCTGCGCCGCCTCTTCGGCATTGCGCGCCACATCGTGCACGGTGGCCGTCATCTGCTGCATGGCGGTAGCCACCTGTTCGGTTTCCTCTTTCTGGCTGCCCACCTCGCGGTTGGTCTGCTCGGTCACCGTCGACAACGCCTGGGCACTGCCGGCCAATTGTTCGATGCCTTGCTGCAAGCCGCTGACAATGCCCGAGAGCCCCGCCGCCATCTGCTGCATGGCCTGCATCAGTTGCCCCACCTCATCCCGGCGCGGCGCCTGGGCGTCGAAGCCCAGCTCACCCGCCGCGATGCGCTGGGCGCGGGCAATCACATGCTTCAACGGGCCGACCACAGCCCGGGTAATCAGCCAGGCCGCCAACACGCCTACAAGCAGCGCCAGCGCCGTGGCCAGGCCGATGGCGAGGGTATTACGCTGCAGCTCCCCTTGCAGGGCCTGCTCCTGCCCAAGATAGGCTTGGTCGACACGCCCGGTAACCCGCTCGGCGCTGGCCTGCAACTGCGCCTTGAGCCCCTGCTCGCGGACCAGCTGGTCGGTGTATTCGTTGAGTTTTTCCGAGAAACTGCCAATGTGCCCAGCCACTTCGCCCAGCACGCTCTGGTAACCGGCATCGCCAACCGCGCCTTGCAACTGGCTGACCAGGCCGGCGGCCTCCACTGTCTGGGCAATACGCTCCTGGCTCACATCCTCCTCGCCCTTGCGGCTTTTATCCAGACGCACCCGCGCTTCGTCCATGGCCTGCAGCATCAGCCGCGACACCTGGGCCACCTGCGCGGCTTGCTCAAGAAACTCGCCACCCTGCTGGCCCTGGGACTGCTTGAGAGTGTACGCGCCGTCATCGGCCAGGCCGGCCTGCAGCACATCAAGGTTATTGGACACGTTGGACACCGACCAACTGGCCATGTCCAGCGCCAGCTCCTTGGCCTGCACGGCCTCGACAAAGGCTTCGAATGCCTGGCCATAGGCGGCGAGATCGGTTTGCGCCGCCGCCAGCGCCGGCAGGCCTTGGGCGCGTTCGACCAAACCCTGCAGGCCGACACGCAAAGCGTCGGCCTCCTTCATGTCGGACCGCAGGGCAAACGCCTGCTCATGCTCGCGCAAGCGCAGCAAGTCGGTATTGAACTGGGCCAGCTGACGCAAGCTGTCGAAGCGCTGACCAACGCTTTGCAGCGCCACGATGCCGATGGCCGCCACCGCCAGCGTCAGCAGCAGCACCAGGGCAAAGCCCAGGCCAAGTTTGCGGGCCATGCCCAGGTTGGCCAGCACACCGTGCTTGCTCGCGCCCATCGCCGATCCCCTTTCAGCCAGTGAGGTTATCCCGAAGGCTAAGGGTGGCAACGTTGCCTGCCAATGAACAAGAGGGTGGCGCCAGAATAGTGTCAAATAGCTATGAACGTGTCGCTATCAGGCTGGCCGAGGTCGCCCTGCGTATCGGAGGAAGGCCTGAGCGGGGGAATCCTGCCCATAGGCGACAGTGCCGCCTGCGTCCGGGGTGGGTATACCCGCGAAGCCGGCGGCGTGTTTCGCCTCAGATTGCCGTCGCCCCACCATCCACCGTCAGGCAATGCCCGGTGGTAAACGCCGCACCGTCGCTGCACAGGTACAGCACGGCACTGGCAATTTCCTCGACCTTGCCAATGCGGCCCACCGGGTGCATGGCTGCAGCGAACTCGGCCTTGCGTGGGTCGGCCTCGTAGGCGCGGCGGAACATGTCGGTGTCGATCACGGCCGGGCACACGGCGTTCACGCGGATGCCCTTCTTGGCGTACTCGATGGCCGCCGACTTGGTCAGGCCGATTACCGCATGCTTGCTGGCGCTGTAGATGCTCATCTTCGGCGCCGCCCCAAGCCCCGCCACCGACGCGGTATTGACGATGGCCCCACCGCCTTGGGCCAGCAACAAGGGCAACTGATACTTCATGCACAACCACACGCCCTTCACGTTCACACCCATGATGGCATCGAACTCAGCTTCGCTGCCTTCGGCCAGGCGGTGGTGCTCGATCTCGATCCCGGCGTTGTTGAAGGCGTAGTCCAGCCGGCCGTACGCGGCAATCAGGCGCTCATGCAACTGGCGCACCTCGGCGTCGCGGGTAACGTCGCAGGCAATGAACAGCGCTTCGCCGCCCGCCGCCTGGATCAGCGCCACGGTGGCCTCGCCGCCAACCGGGTCGAGGTCGGCCACCACCACTCTCATGCCCTCGTGGGCGAACGCCAGGGCGGTTGCCCGGCCGATACCGGCACCCGCGCCGGTAACCAGGGCTACCTGGCCAGAAAAGGTCATGCTCATCGCGTGCTCCTGTGAGGGATTGGTGGGGTTCAGAGCATAGTCAGCCACCGCTCGGCCGGGCAGCATCATCACACCAACGGTTGGGCTACCATGCTTGTCAGTGATTTTAAGGAACCGCCTTCATCAACAAGGTAGATTGAACGCCTTACTTCCTCCACAGCCCACAAGGACCCGCCATGACCCAGACCAACCGCCGCTTCCTGCTTGCCAAACGCCCGGTCGGCGCCGTGCGCCGTGACGACTTCAGCTTCGAGACCGTACCGGCCGAACAACCCGGCGAAGGCCAGGTACTGGTGCGCAACCTGTACCTGTCGCTGGACCCGGCCATGCGCGGCTGGATGAACGAAGGCAAGTCCTACATCCCGCCCGTGGCCCTGGGCCAGGTAATGCGTGCGCTGGGCGTCGGTGAGGTGGTTGCCTCCAATCACCCCGGCTACCAGCCGGGCGATTACGTAAGCGGCGCCCTCGGCGTGCAGGACTACTTCACCGGCGAGCCCCAGGGCCTGCACAAGATCGACCCCAAGCTGGCCCCCCTGCCCCGTTACCTGTCAGCCTTGGGCATGACCGGCATGACCGCCTACTTCGCCCTGCTGGAGGTCGGCCAACCCAAAGCTGGCGACACCGTGGTCATTTCCGGCGCGGCCGGTGCGGTGGGCAGCATTGTCGGGCAGATTGCCAAGATCAAAGGTTGCCGCGTGGTCGGTATTGCCGGCGGTGCCGAGAAGTGCCAGTACCTGAAGGACGAGCTGGGCTTTGACGGCGTGATCGACTACAAGGCCGAAGACGTGCTGGCCGGCCTGAAGCGAGAATGCCCCAAGGGCGTGGACGTGTACTTCGACAACGTGGGCGGTGACATCCTCGATGCCGTGCTGACGCGCATCAACTTCAAGGCACGCATTGTGATTTGCGGCGCGATCAGTCAGTACAACAATAAGGAAGCGGTGAAAGGCCCGGCCAACTACCTGTCGCTGCTGGTGAACCGCGCGCGCATGGAAGGTTTTGTGGTGATGGATTACACCAAGGACTATGGCAAGGCTGCGCTGGAGATTGCCGGCTGGCTGGCCAGTGGTCAGGTGAAGAGCAAGGAAGATGTGGTGGAGGGGCTGGAGACGTTCCCTGAGACCTTGCTGAAGCTGTTTAGCGGGGAGAATTTTGGGAAGTTGGTGTTGAAGGTTTGATTGGGGGGTGGGTTTAGGGTGCATGCCTTGTGAGGTTTAGCGCCTGGGAGATCGAGCGCCGCCTGTATGGCGGTAGAGGTGCGTCGCCTGGGAGATCGAGCGCCGTCTGTATGGCGGTAGAGGTGCGTCGCCTGGGAGATCGAGCGCCGCCCGCGCGGCGCATCGCGAGCTACGCTCGCTCCTACGTTTGTTTCTGGCCAGTAACGCCTGTGACAGGCGCGCGCGACCGTTTTGTTTGTACGACGCAATATCGCGCCAAGCGCCAAAGCGTTCGCGCGCAAATCCCACAGGAATGATTGGCCCGAAACAAACGTAGGAGCGAGCGCAGCTCGCGATGCGCCGCGCGGGCGGCGCTCGATCTCATAGGCGACGCACCTCTACCGCCATACAGGCGGCGCTCGATCTCATAGGCGACGCACCTCTACCGCCATACAGGCGGCGCTCGATCTCACAGGCGACGCACCTCTACCGCCATACCCTCAAGGTCACACCGCCTGGCATGACGTTGCGCAATGGCCGGGTGTGTTTGCCTTGGGTTTTATGGTGTTGCAGAAATCGAGCGCCGCCCGCGCGGCGCATCGCGAGCTACGCTCGCTCCTACGTTTGTTTCTGGCCAATAACGCCTGTGGCAGACGCGCGCGACCGTTTTGTTTGTACGACGCAATATCGCGCCAAGCGCCAAAGCGTTCGCGCGCAAATCCCCCAGGAATAACTGGCCCGAAACAAACGTAGGAGCGAGCGCAGCTCGCGATGCGCCGCGCGGGCGGCGCTCGATCTCACAGGCGACGCACCTCTACCGCCATACAGGCGGCGCTCAATTTACGCACCACCTCAAAACCCAAGGCGGCACCTGGTAGCCTTGATCCGATGTCCCGGCGCACACATCGAACCGTTGCTCTGGTAGCATCCGGCCCGCACCAAAATCTTCGCTGTCTGAACCGACAATCATAGAAAAATCAAGAGCATGGGCCTTGCAAGCCGCACGGCCCCTAACGGGGGATTAATGGACTTATGGACTGCCTTCCAGGCAATCATCCTGGGAGTGGTTGAAGGGCTCACGGAGTTTCTGCCAGTTTCCAGTACCGGGCACCAGATCATCGTTGCCGATTTGATCGATTTTGGCGGTGAACGCGCGATAGCGTTCAACATCATCATCCAGCTGGCGGCGATCCTGGCGGTAGTGTGGGAATTTCGCGGCAAGATCCTGGAAGTGGTGTTCGGCCTGACCAGCCAGCCCACGGCACGGCGTTTCACCGGCAATCTGCTGCTGGCGTTCCTGCCGGCAGTAGTGCTGGGCGTGCTGTTCGCCGACCTGATCCACCATTACCTGTTCAACCCGATTACCGTGGCAGCGGCGTTGGTTGTGGGCGGGGTGATCATGCTCTGGGCCGAGCGTCGCGAGCACCGCGTAGAGGTGGACCACGTGGACGAAATGCGCTGGAGCCACGCCCTCAAGATCGGCTTCATCCAGTGCCTGGCGATGATCCCAGGCACATCGCGTTCCGGGTCCACCATCATCGGCGGCCTGCTGTTCGGCCTGTCGCGCAAAGCGGCCACCGAGTTCTCGTTCTTCCTGGCGATGCCGACCATGGTCGGCGCAGCCGTGTATTCGGGTTACAAGTACCGTGACCTGTTCCAACCCGGCGACCTGCCGGTGTTCGCTATCGGCTTCGTGACCTCGTTCATCTTCGCCATGATCGCCGTGCGTGCGCTGCTCAAGTTCATCGCCAACCACAGCTACGCGACGTTCGCCTGGTATCGCATCGCCTTCGGTTTATTGATTCTGGCTACCTGGCAGTTCGGCTGGATCGACTGGTCGACAGCTCAGGGCTAACGGAACACAAAAATGAAAAAGGGCTGCATACGCAGCCCTTTTCATTGGTCAGGTTCAGCCGCGAATTTCAGCGACTACCGCAGCTAGCGCTTGCGCCGGGTTGGCAGCCTGGCTGATCGGGCGGCCGATTACCAGGTAGTCCGAACCGGCATCCAGTGCCTGGCGCGGGGTGAGGATACGGCGCTGGTCATCCTGCGCGCTGCCCGCAGGGCGAATGCCCGGGGTCACCAGTTGCAACGACGGGTGCGCCGCCTTCAGTGCCGGGGCCTCCAGCGCCGAACACACCAAACCGTCCATGCCAGCCTTCTCGGCCAGCGCGGCCAGGCGCAGCACCTGCTCTTGCGGGTCGACATCCAGGCCGATACCAGCCAGGTCTTCACGCTCCATGCTGGTCAGCACAGTCACGCCAATCAGCAATGGCTGCGGGCCGCTGCGCTTGGCCAACTCTTCACGGCAGGCCGCCATCATGCGCAGGCCGCCGGAGCAATGCACGTTGACCATCCACACACCCATCTCGGCTGCAGCCTTCACTGCCATGGCGGTGGTGTTGGGGATGTCGTGGAACTTGAGGTCCAGGAACACTTCGAAACCCTTGTCGCACAGGGTTTCGACAATACCCGAAGCGCTGCTGGTGAACAGCTCCTTGCCAACCTTTACCCGGCACAGCGCAGGGTCAAGCTGGTCAGCCAGCTTCAGAGCGGCCTCACGGGTAGGGAAATCCAGGGCGACGATCAGGGGCGTCTGGCAGGCGGACATGGCAGGGTCTCTTTGCAAGTCGAAAACGGCGCGCATTGTAAACGAAGTGACGCAGGCTTTGGGGCCCGCAGGTCACGGAATTGGCCCAGCATGGGCTGGCTCCTATAATTGAACTATTGGAAAGTGCAATTGCTCAAAAATCGTACAAGCGCTGCACATCACTCTGTAAAGGAGAACGACAATGCCCTGGTATGCCTGGCTGATCCTCATCATAGCCCTCGGCTCCATCGTCGGAGGTTTGATGATGCTGCGCGACACGGCAAAAAAACTGCCACTGACCGAAGAGCAACTGCGCAAGGTGCATGAGCGCAATGCCGAAGCGGATGCCAAGGATGCACAGGACCGTTAGGGGTTAAGAAGGGGTTGAAAGCCTCATTTTGCTTGGCGTGGGTTATGTGGTGCCGGTGAGATCGAGCGCCGCCCGCGCGGCGCATCGCGAGCTGCGCTCGCTCCTACGTTTGTTTCAGGCCAGTAACGCCTGTGACAGGCGCGCGCGACCGCCTTGTTTGTACAACGTGATATTGCGCCATGCGCCAAGGCGTTCGCGCGCAAATGGCACAGGAATGATTGGCCCGAAACAAACGTAGGAGCGAGCGCAGCTCGCGATGCGCCGCGCGGGCGGCGCTCGATATACGCATCACCTCAAACCTCAAGACGGACACCTGATAGCCTTAACTCCATCTCCCGGCGACCCCATCGCCGGTCACCCATGCCCCCTTTCGTGTTGAGCCGCCTCATTTCAGACAAAAAACAGGGCTGCTTTGCAGCCCCGGTTCCGAAGGGCAACCCCAAACCACAGGCTCGCCCTACTCCCGCACTTACTCCACCATCACCTTGTCCCGGTTACGCTCCAGCAACGCATTGCCAATGCCCTTGATCTCCAGCAGTTCATCCACCGAAGCAAACGGCCCATTGGCCTCCCTATAGGCCACGATGGCTTCAGCCTTGGCCTTGCCTATCCCGTTCAGCTCCTTCTGCAAGGTGACCGCATCAGCCTTGTTCAGGTCCAGCCGCTGCGGCTGCTGGGCCTGCTGCTGGCTCACCACCGGCACTGGCTCGGGCATCGCCGGGGCGCTGGCCGGAGCAGCGCTGAGGGAAAAGGACAGGCTGGCGAACAGCGGCAGCAGCAAGTACGACAGAACGTTGTTACGCATGGTGAACACTCCTAGTGTTGGTCATTTTCCAGCAGCCGTTTTCCTTCGGCTGCGTAATCAACCCTAGCGGCAAACCCCACACCGAAACAGCCGCCATCATCGGCGAATGGTTACCAAATCGATCAGCCACCCAGCCAACTTCGCCCACCCAAAAACAATGGCCTTCCCCCTCCGCCACCCGGCCGGAGCGCATTTGGCGCCCTGCATCATGGCCTGTAGCCGAATACCCGTTTGTCCGATGCCGCATTCACCGCAAGACCCGCACACTTTCCTACAACCCCCGGCGAACGAAGCCAGACTACGAACAACCGCACTCTCCAGCCAGGCGAAGATCACCTGCCAACTGGCATCACATGAACCAACTGCTAGATTTTTGAGCAATGGACAGCCGTTTGCTTGAAGGACCCAAGCTGCACGCCCTCATCCACCCGCCGCTTGCCCGCGCACCCAGCCCGTCCATCAGGCCAGCCTTCGCACGGCCATCCGGCCCCTTAGGCCCACCCGTACCGCCCCGCCCAGCAAGAGGATCACCGCCGTGCCCCTCAAGACCCTCACTGTATTCGGCACCCGTCCAGAAGCCATCAAGATGGCCCCGCTTGCCCTGAAACTCGCACAGGACACCCGCTTCGAGCCCCGTGTTTGCGTCACCGGCCAGCACCGGCAAATGCTCGACCAGGTACTGGAGCTGTTCGGTATCACCCCCGATTACGACTTGAACATCATGAAGCCCGGCCAAGACCTGACCGGCGTGACCACAGGAATTTTGCAAGGCATCCAGCCGATACTGGCCGAATTCAAGCCTGATGTGGTGCTGGTGCATGGCGACACTGCGACCACCTTTGCCACCAGCCTGGCGGCCTATTACCAGCAAATTCCCATCGCCCACGTAGAAGCCGGCCTGCGCACCAACAACCTGTATTCACCCTGGCCAGAGGAAGGCAACCGGCGCCTGACCGGCACCCTGGCCGCCCTGCACTTCGCCCCCACAGCCACCTCGCGTGACAACCTGCTAAGGGAAGGCATTGACCCAGCGAGCATTTTCACCACCGGCAACACCGTGATCGACGCTCTGCTGGACGTGGTGCACAAACTGGAGAGCCCGGTGCTGAGAGCCCAGTTCGAACGCCAGTTCGATTACCTGGCTGCCCATCGGCGCATGGTGCTAGTAACAGGCCACCGGCGCGAGAACTTTGGCGGTGGCTTCGAACGCATCTGCCAGGCTTTGGTGCAGACGGCGCGCTAGTTCCCCGAGGTGGATGTGGTGTACCCGGTGCATCTCAACCCTAACGTGCGAGAGCCGGTCAACCGGCTGCTGGCGGATGTGGGGAATATCTACCTGATCGAACCGCTGGATTACCTGCCGTTCGTTTACCTGATGACCCGTGCGTATGTCATTTTGACCGACTCGGGGGGCATTCAGGAGGAAGCGCCGGCGCTGGGCAAACCGGTGCTGGTGATGCGTGATACCACGGAGCGGCCGGAGGCGGTGGCGGCGGGGACGGTGAAACTGGTGGGCACGGAAGTTGGGTCCATTACCGGGGAACTGGCCAGGTTGCTGACGGATGAGGGGGCTTATCGGGAGATGAGTGTGGCGCATAATCCGTATGGGGACGGGAAGGCGTGTGGGCGTATTGTGGAGGCGCTTGGGTCGAGATTGGGGTTGGGCTGACAGGCGCATGCCTTGAGATGTTTGTCGTTTGTGAGATCGAGCGCCGCCCGCGCGGCGCATCGCGAGCTGCGCTCGCTCCTACGTTTGTTTCTGGCCAGTAACGCCTGTGGCAGGCGCGCGCGACCGTTTTGTTTGTACGACGCAATATCGCGCCAAGCGCCAAGGCGTTCGCGCGCAAATGGCACAGGAATGATTGGCCCGAAACAAACGTAGGAGCGAGCGCAGCTCGCGATGCGCCGCGCGGGCGGCGCTCGATCTCACAGGCCCCAAACCTCTCAAGCCCCCCAGGCACCTTCAACCCAACACGGCCCCCTGCCGAGCTGGCCCTTGGCAGACAGCGCGGGTTCAAAGGCTATCGGCCATTCGATGGCAATCTGTGGACCCTCCCTGGCAATGCAACCTTCACGCTGGGCCCAGTAAACCCTCGTAGAAAAAACCACGCTCATCACCGAAAGCCTTTGGGGTAACCAGTAAGACATCTGGAAAGGCTCATGGAATAGCGCACATCAAAATGCCTTTACTTCAAGCAAGTTCTTCAAGTACTGGCCGTAACCGTTCTTCAGCAGCGGCTGGGCAAGGCGCTCAAGTTGCTCAGCATCGATCCAGCCCGCGCGGTAGCAAATCTCTTCAGGGCAAGCCACCTTGAGGCCCTGGCGCCGCTCCATGGTGGCAATGTACTGGCTGGCATCCAGCAAGCTGTCGTGGGTACCGGTATCCAGCCACGCATAACCACGCCCCATGATCTCGACCTGCAGTTGCTGCTGCTGCAGGTACAAGTTATTGAGGTCGGTGATTTCCAGTTCGCCGCGTGCCGACGGTTTCAGCTGCCTGGCCAAGTCGACAACCTGGTTGTCGTAGAAATAAAGACCAGTGATTGCATAGTTGGACTTCGGCGTTTTCGGCTTTTCTTCAATCGACAACACACGCCCGCTGCCGTCGAACTCCGCGACCCCGTAACGTTCCGGGTCCTGGACGTGATAGGCAAAGACGGACGCGCCCGTCTGCCGCTGATCAGCACTCTGTAGCAGCGCCTGGAAGTCGTGACCATAGAAAATGTTGTCACCCAGCACCAAGGCAGACGCGGCGTTGCCAATGAAGTCTGCCCCGATCGTGAACGCCTGGGCCAAGCCGTCCGGGCTAGGCTGCACGGCATACGAGAGGTTGATGCCCCAACGACTGCCATCACCCAGCAGTTGCTCGAAACGCGGAGTGTCCTGGGGCGTGGATATGATCAGGATGTCACGAATGCCGGCCAGCAGCAGCGTACTGAGCGGGTAGTAGATCATCGGTTTGTCGTACACCGGCAGCAGTTGCTTGGAAATTGCCAGGGTCGCCGGGTGCAGGCGGGTACCCGACCCACCTGCCAGAATGATGCCTTTACGCTTCATAGTGGTCCTTTCTCGTGGATTTCCGTCAGTATGCGAGCCACACCCAGGCGCCAGTCTGGCAGGGTCAGGGCAAAGGCCTTCTGCAGTTTATGGGTATCTAGACGCGAGTTGGCCGGCCGCGTGGCCGGCGTCGGGTAGGCCTCTGTGGTCAATGGGGTGACGTTTTCGGCATGAGCTTTCAGCGGCATACCGTGGACCGCCGCTTGCTCAAGTACATAACGGGCATAGCCGCACCAGGTGGTTTCACCCTCAGCGGCCAGATGGTACAGGCCAGCCAGGGATGGGTTGCGGCGGGTGGCGACAATGGCGTGGGCGGTGATGTCGGCAATCAGTTCGGCGCCTGTCGGGGCACCATGCTGGTCATCGATCACGCCCAGGCTTTCACGCTCCGCAGCCAGGCGCAGCATGGTTTTGGCGAAGTTGTTGCCGCGTGCGGCATACACCCAACAGGTGCGAAAAATCAGGTGCTGGCAACCGGCAGCCTGGATGGCTTGCTCGCCAGCCAGCTTGCTGGCGCCATAAGTATTCAGTGGGTCAACGGCGTCGTCTTCGCGCCAGGGCTGGGTGCCCTGCCCCGGAAACACATAGTCGGTGGAGTAATGCACCAGCAGTGCGCCACTGTCAGCGGCAGCGCGGGCCAGCACGCCGACGGCGTCGGCGTTTACCTTGAAGGCTTGCTCACGGTCACTCTCGGCCTTGTCCACGGCAGTGTAAGCTGCCGCATTGACGATGACATCGGGCGCGTAGACACGGACAGTTTCGGCCAGGCCTGGCAGGTTGGCCAGGTCGCCACAGTACGCCTGGCTGCGAGCGTTCAGCGCCAGCAACTGCCCCAGAGGGGCCAGGCTGCGTTGCAGTTCCCAGCCTACCTGACCGTCCTTGCCCAGCAGCAGCACCTTCATGCAGAACGCCCTGCGTAGTTTTTTTCTACCCAGTCGCGGTAGCTGCCAGACTGCACGTTCTGCACCCAGTCCTGGTTGTCGAGGTACCAGGCCACCGTTTTGCGGATGCCGGTTTCGAACGTTTCCGCAGGCTTCCAGCCAAGCTCCTGCTCCAGCTTGCGGGCATCGATGGCATAACGGCGGTCGTGGCCGGGACGGTCGCTTACGTAGGTGATCTGTTCGGCGTAGGGCTTGCCGTCGGTGCGAGGGCGCAGTTCGTCCAGCAGCGCGCATACGCGGTTGACGATTTCCAGGTTGGGCTTTTCATTCCAGCCGCCGACGTTGTAAACCTCACCGGCTTTGCCGGCCTCCAGTACACGGCGGATGGCACTGCAGTGGTCCTTTACGTACAACCAGTCGCGAATCTGCTGACCGTCGCCATACACCGGCAGCGGCTTGCCGGCCAGGGCGTTGACGATCATCAGCGGGATGAGCTTTTCCGGGAAGTGATACGGGCCGTAATTGTTGGAGCAATTGGTGGTCAGCACCGGCAGGCCGTAGGTGTGGAAGTACGAACGGACCAAGTGGTCGCTGGCAGCCTTGCTGGCCGAGTACGGGCTGTTGGGCTGGTACTGGTGGCTTTCAGTGAAAGCCGGTTCGTCGGCAGCCAGCGAGCCATACACTTCGTCGGTAGATACATGCAGGAAGCGGAATGCCTGCCGCGCCGACTCATTCAGGCCACCCCAGTATGCACGCACGGCTTCCAGCAGGTGGAACGTGCCGACGACGTTGGTTTCGATGAAGGCTTGCGGGCCATGGATCGAGCGGTCGACATGAGACTCGGCGGCAAAGTTGATGATGGCGCGGGGCTGATGGGCATTCAGTAATTCCGCGACCAGCCGGCTATCGGCAATGTCGCCGTGCACGAAGATATGGCGCTTGTCGCCCTGCAGACTGCTCAGGGTCTGCAGGTTGCCTGCATAGGTGAGTTTGTCCAGGTTGACCACGGGTTCGTCATCGCCGGCCAGCCAGTCCAAAACGAAGTTCGCCCCGATAAAACCTGCACCGCCGGTTACCAGAATGGTCATGTTTGTCTGCTTCCGTTGTCAGGGTCTGCTCTTCCACTTTCAGGATTCTAGACTGTTGGCGGATGATTCGAGAGCGAAGACGATGGCAACGTGACATTCGACTGCTACCGGGTGGATTGCTGCTATCGACCGGAGCCGTCCCAGCCTGTCGGTGCGCTGACCAACGACTCCTTGCCACGCCGCGCTTGACTCCAGCAAGGGACTTCAGATTACGCACATACAATACCGAAAAATCCTACAAGAACTCCGCTCAACTACTCAATAAAATACCTCCCCCGCATTGCCACGCTAACCTCGCCCTCCTCTGTTCATGCCCCTTGTCACAGTCGTCTCATTCAGTATCATTAGCGGCCTCCCACACTATCGTGTCTTGCAGCTGGAGGGGTCGCGCTGGGACTACTTACGCCGCGCCATAACAAAAACAGGCTTTACGAGCCCGACCACACGCGTAGGCGAACGGATATGCCGATGACAATTGAATTCGGCACAGGGAGATCATGTTGAATAGTTGGTTGAAGAAATCCCTGGCACTTTATTCAGCCAATGGCCTGAATTTTCTACTCAATATTCTGATCATCCCGATTGTTGTATTCTTTATCGGCTTTGATGGTTACGGTTTCTATTCTGTCTACATCATTCTCTCCAGCACCCTGCTGTTTCTGGACTCGGCCCTGTCCAAGTCAGTCGTCAGCAGTGCATTCTCGGCAAATAATCAACAACGCGCCCAACTCATAAGCTCGTCGCGAGCTACCTACCTGGCTACGGGCCTGCTGCTGCTGCTGGTCACCCCCCTGGTCGCCCAGGGCGTCTCGCTGTTGTTCCCTCTACGCACTGAACAACTGGACCTAGCCTACTGGATTGGTGCAGCAGCGCTGATCGAGTATGTAATGGCGCTGCCTGGCCAGTATTTCCAAATGCTCAACGTGCTGCGGGGCAGGCACTTCGCCTATGCCCAATACCAACTGTGCATACAGTTGAGTCGCTTCTTCACCGTGGCCATCGTCGCCGCCAGCACCCAGCAAATCGAGTGGGTGCTAGCAGCTATTGTGCTGCGCAAGATACCCGACTACCTGATTCTCTGGCTGTTCTGGCGCAACCAGCCGACCGAGCCCAGCGACCATGTTGCCTGGCCGTTCGTAGGCGCACTGTTGCGCCAGTCCGCCCCTATAGTGGGCGTTGCGCTCCTGCAGGTACTGGCCACCGAGTTCATCTCGATCTACATCAGCCACGCCTACGGCGCAGAAACGCTGGGTAAGTACAGATCCGTCTACGATGTACTCAACAAGATATGGTTCGTCGCCACCCTTTATCCGGTGCTGGTGTACCCCAAGATCTGCCAATGGCTGGCCGATGAGCAAAAGCGCACATGGCTGCAGGGTATGCTTCCAAGGATAAACCTTGGCAGTGCCTTGGTTTATGCCACCCTGACAATAACGGGGCTGGCGGTGTATCCAATACTGGCTAGCTGGTTCCCGCCGTTGCAGGCAGCTGCACCGTTCGCAGCAGGGCTGCTGGCCGGTATTTGCATGTCCGGCCATGTTCGCCTGGGTTATGAGTTTCTTCAGGCCCAAAAAGATGCCAATACTGCCCTGTTGATCAACCTGCTGTCGCTGGCAACCGGCGCAATCATCCTGTACGCGTTTCAGGGTAGTGGCACTCGCGAGATCGGCTGGGCCTGGCTAGCGGCTCAGCTGCTTGCAGTGGCAGTCGTCGACCTGCGAAACGGGGCCCTGCTGGCCTCGCCGTGGAGCAAATCCCTGATGGGCTTGTTACCGTGGCTAGGCGTCGGCATCGGCGTATTCGCGGCATCGTCAATTCACGGCACGCCAGGGGCAGTGTTCCTACTGCTTTTGCTAGCCGTATCAACAAGCTGCCTCGCCATCCATGCGAAGCGATTGCGGGCTTCAGGTAAGGTGAAATGAGTAAGCTGAACTACGTCTCGGTCGGCGCCGCGCTGATCATCTTTGCATCGGTGGCTACGGCGCTGCGCTTTGGCAACCTGCCGATCGGCATCGGCGAAATAGCCATTATGCTGGTGTTTTTCTGGGCCCTGCGTTACAGGCAGGCTCTGAGCTACCTGAAGCACCCCGTTATGCTGTTCTGGATGGGATTCATCACAATCGCCGGGCTGGCCATGCTGTTCGGCACGGTCAAGGGTGCCAGCGCCACCCATACCGCCGCAGCTTACCTCTATTCGGCCAGTTTCTCCCTCATGGCACTGGCATGCATCGAACAGGCCACCAAGCAGCAGTTCGACGCTTTCATCAAGGCATTGACGATCATCCCGGGCATCATGCTCATTATCCCGTTCCTGTGTTTCCTGACAGACGCTACCCGGATGGCTGAAGCATTCGGGATAAATACCGATTTCCCGTCGCGGCTTTCTGCTTGGTCGACCAACCCCAACCAGCTGGCCCTATTGTTGCTGCCAATACCGTTCTGGCTACTGGCGGTGTACCGAGACGCAAGCTGGCATGGTGGCCGCTGGCTGCGAAACTTCATGCTGCTTTGGGCATTCTTCTTCCTCGGCATTTGCGTGCGCAGTGATGCGCTGCTGCTGGCTTGGTGCGTAGGTTTGCCACTACTGACGGGCGTGGCAGCAGCCTGGACAAGGCCGTTTAACTGGAAGCTGTTCGCCACTGCCCTCGCCGCATTTGTCCTGGCATTTGGTACATTCAAGGTCGTGATCGATGGCCCAGGCCGCGAGCAGTTGGTCAAGGCGGAGGCGGCCATTGTCGGTGTTGTGGCTTCGATGCTGGGTGAGCCACCGCCGGAACTCGGGAAAAGAACATATGTACCTGGTAAGTCCGACTCGGTGATTGGTGTCGGTTTTGACCAGAACAAGAGCGGTGTACGCAAGACCCTGTGGATCCATGCCTATGAAGCCTGGTTGCAGTCCCCCCTAATCGGGCATGGTCCTGGTGCATTTTCCTACCTTGATGACCCGACAGAAAAACAAGAGGCTCATAACCTTGGCTTTGACATGCTGACGCAGGTAGGCATCGCAGGCGTGCTAATGTTCGCTGCCTTGTACCTCTGGCTGCTGTTCACGGCGTATCAGGCCCGGGATCCCTATTCGCTGGCGGTCCTGGTGGTACTGATGCTCTTCTCCGGTGCCCACTTCATGCTCCGGCAGCCGGTATTCAGCCTGTATATGATCATCTGTGCCCTTGCGGTCAAACATGGCATCTTCACCACCATGCGTGACAAGCCTCAATCCATCTGATTACCAAGAGATCGTGCTATGTGTGGTATTGCAGGTTTTTGGCACCCCAACAGCCAAGGCAGGTATGACGGACCAACCGCCCTGACCCGCATGACTGACGCTATTGTCCACCGCGGCCCGGACGATGCCGGTGCCTGGAACAATGGCGCCGGGGTATTTCTCGGCCACCGCCGGCTGGCGATCGTCGACCTCAGCTCCGCAGGCCACCAGCCCATGGCATCGGCCACTGGCCGGTATGTCATTGCGTTCAATGGCGAGATCTACAACTTCCAGGCCCTGCGCAAGACGCTTGAAGCAGCCGCGCCGGCCGCGCTGGCATGGCGCGGCCATTCGGACACCGAGGTCATGCTCGCGGCCTTCGAGCACTGGGGTATCCAGGAAACCCTGTACAAACTGGTCGGCATGTTTGCCTTGGCAGTGTGGGACCGCAGCCGCGAGACACTGACCCTTGCACGCGATCGCATTGGCGAGAAGCCGCTGTACTTCGGCTACCAGGGCAGCGCACTGCTGTTCGCATCGGAACTGCAGGCGCTCGAGGCTTACCCCGGCTTCAACGCCGAGGTTTCACGCGACAGCCTGGCACTGCTGCTCAAGTACGCCTATGTACCGGCGCCACACTCGATCTACCAAGGCATTCACAAGCTGCCACCGGGCACTTGGCTGGAGCTTGATCGCACGGCACTGGACAGCCGTGTGATTGGCACTCCGCAAGCCTACTGGCAGGTGCCTGCAGCACTCACCGGGCCGGGGGCGTCGTACACCGATGACGAGGCCATCGATCAGTTGCACTCGCGGCTGAGCAACACCATCAGTGACCAGATGGTGGCGGACGTCCCCTTGGGCGCCTTCCTCTCCGGTGGCATCGACTCGACGCTGATCGTAAGCTTGATGCAATCGCTGTCGACGCAGAAGGTCAAGACCTTCACCATCGGCTTCGACAACCCCGGCTACAACGAAGCCGAGCACGCCAAGGCAGTTGCTCGCCACCTGGGTACCGAACAT
The DNA here is from genome assembly GCA_041879295.1 of Pseudomonas putida. Classification (NCBI taxonomy): domain Bacteria; kingdom Pseudomonadati; phylum Pseudomonadota; class Gammaproteobacteria; order Pseudomonadales; family Pseudomonadaceae; genus Pseudomonas; species Pseudomonas putida. The sequence goes on from CP047152.1 coordinate 4,257,505, forward strand.
ACCGAACTGTATGTGTCAGGCGCTGATGCACTGGATGTCGTACCACGACTGCCTGAAATCTACGGCGAGCCGTTTGCCGATTCGTCGCAGATCCCCACCTACCTGGTGTCACGAATGGCCCGCAGCCATGTAACAGTAAGCCTGTCCGGCGATGCCGGGGACGAGCTGTTTGGTGGCTACAACCGCTACCAGTACCTGCCCAAGGTGTGGCGCAAGCTGGGCGGTATGCCAGGCCCGGCGCGCAAGCTGGCCGCCCGAATGATCGAGGCCGCCCCACCGAATCGCTGGGATGCCATCGCCAAGGGATTGAGCCCGATCACGCCAGCGGCCCTGCGTGTGCGCCTGCCTGGCGAGAAACTGCACAAGCTGGCCGGAGTCATGCGCCACGGTTCGCCCAGCCAGATGTACGACCATGTAGTGTCGCAATGGCAAAACGCAGAGGACGTGGTGATTGGTGCCCGCCTGCCTGGCATTGCGAGTGTCGACAGTAGCGATTTCGCCAGCTGGATGATGCGCCAGGACACTCTGACCTACCTGCCAGACGATATCCTGGCCAAGGTCGACCGCGCCGCCATGTCCGTAAGCCTGGAGACCCGCGTACCTTTCCTGGACCACCGCATTGTGGAGTTTGCTGCAACCTTGCCGATGTCGCTGAAAATCCGCAACGGCAGCACCAAGTGGATATTGCGCGAGCTACTCTATCGCTATGTGCCCAGGGAGCTCATCGAGCGCCCCAAAATGGGCTTCGGCATTCCGCTCCACGAGTGGTTGCGCGGCCCTCTACGCGACTGGGCCGAGTCATTGCTGGCCCCACAGAGGCTGGCAAGCGAAGGGTACTTTGCACCAGGCCCGATCCGCGCTGTTTGGGAAAAGCATCTTCGCGGGCAGGGCAACTATCAGCAGCAACTATGGCCCGTCCTGATGTTCCAGGCATGGCTCGATCGCAAAAAAAACCGCTGAAAAACAGCTTTCATCATTTGAGGTATTTCGATGTATCCAAGAAAGGTATCAGTGGTCGGGCTTGGCTATGTAGGCTTGCCCGTGGCCGTAGCGTTTGGCAAGCATGGGGCTGTCATCGGCTTCGATATCAACGAAGGCCGCTTGCAGGAACTTCGCGCCGGCCATGACCGCACCAATGAAGTCAGCAACGAAGAACTCGCCCAGACGCAGATCGAATTCACCAGCAAGACCGATGTCTTGGCCAAGGCAGATTTTCATATCGTTGCAGTCCCCACGCCCATTGACGACGCGCACCAGCCCGACCTCACACCGGTGGTAAAGGCCTCGGAAACCGTTGCGAAGGCGCTGAAGAAGGGCGATATCGTCGTTTACGAATCCACCGTTTACCCCGGGGTGACCGAGGAAATCTGCGTCCCCATTCTCGAACGCATTTCCGGCCTTGCCTGCGGCACAGACTTTACCGTGGGTTACAGCCCCGAACGCATCAACCCCGGCGACAAGGAGCACACGTTCACCAAGATCAAGAAGGTGGTATCGGGGCAAGACGCCGCCACCCTCGAGATCGTAGCCGACGTGTATGCCTCGGTTGTCACTGCCGGAGTGCACAAGGCCGCATCCATCAAGGTTGCCGAAGCCGCCAAGGTCATCGAGAACACCCAGCGCGACCTGAACATCGCTCTGATGAACGAGCTAGCACTGATCTTCGATCGCATGGGCATCGATACCCTCGATGTTCTGGAAGCCGCCGGTACCAAGTGGAACTTCCTGAAGTTCAAACCCGGCCTGGTAGGTGGACACTGCATTGGTGTCGACCCTTACTACCTCACGCATAAGGCTGAAAAGCTCGGCTACATCCCGCAGGTCATTCTGGCTGGACGGCGCATCAACGACAGCATGGGCGCCTTCATTGCACAGCAGACGATCAAGCAGATGATCCATGCCGGTCACCCGATTGCAGGCTCCGTGGTCACCCTGCTGGGCCTGACTTTCAAGGAGAACTGTCCGGACCTGCGTAACTCGCGCGTCATCGATATCATCCGCGAGCTCGAGGACTTCGGCGTCAAGGTCCAGGTGTTCGACCCCGAGGCCGCCGCCGAAGAAGCCGAACACGAGTATGGCGTTACCCTGCTGGGTCTGAACCAACTCAAGCCCGCCGCCGCAGTGGTCGTCGCGGTTGCCCACGAAGCGTACGCCCGCTGGACGCCCGAGCAATACCTGAAACTGATGCACAACGCCCCCGTCGTCATCGACGTCAAAGGGGTTTGCGACGGCCCGGCCCTGGAACAGGCTGGCGCACGGTTCTGGCGCCTGTGATGGAGAATGACATGAACACCTACCAAACACTGCTCGGCGAACTGGCTGCGGCACCGCGTACCTGGCTGGTGACTGGCGTTGCCGGTTTCATCGGATCGAACCTGCTCGAAACGCTGCTGCGCCTGGATCAGAACGTTGTTGGCCTGGACAACTTCGAAACCGGCCACCAAAAGAACCTGGACCTGGTCCAGCAAGCTGTACCAGCCTCTGCCTGGGCACGGTTCAAATTTGTGCGGGGCGACATTCGCAAGCTCGAAGACTGCCAGCTCGCCCTGGCAGGCGGAGTCGACCATGTACTGCACCAAGCGGCACTGGGTAGCGTGCCACGCTCACTCGAAGACCCGATCCGCACCAACAGCACCAACATCGACGGGTTCCTGAACATGCTCGTGGCCAGCCGCGATGCAGGCGTCAAGCGTTTCGTCTATGCGGCGTCCAGCTCGACCTACGGCGACCACCCGGGTCTGCCCAAGATCGAAGACCGTATTGGCAAACCGCTGTCGCCCTATGCAGTTACCAAGTATGTAAACGAGCTATACGCCGATGTGTTTGCTCGCTGCTACGGCCTGCAGACCATCGGCCTGCGCTACTTCAACGTGTTCGGCCCACGGCAGGACCCCGACGGCGCCTATGCGGCAGTCATTCCCAAGTGGTTCGGCGCATTGCTGCGCGACGAACCCATCCATATCAACGGCGACGGGGAAACCAGCCGGGACTTCTGCTTTGTGGCCAATGCCGTGCAGGCTAACTTGCTGGCAGCGACCACCGAGAACGCCGAAGCATACAACCAGGTCTATAACGTGGCCGTGGGTGACCGTACGACACTGAACGAGCTGTTCGAGCATGTCCGCGGGCTGGCCGCTACCTGCAAGCCGGAACTCAAGGACGTGGCCCCTGTCTATCGAGACTTCAGGGCCGCCGACGTGCGCCACTCGCAAGCAGACATCAGCAAGGCGCAATCCTTGCTGGGGTACGCACCGACACATCGGATTGCCGAAGGCCTGCAGGATTGCGCCGCCTATTACATTACCCATGTAGGGAAATATGTCTAAAATCGCCGTCATTGCCGGGCATGCCGAATCGCTGATTCGGTTTCGCGGGGACCTACTGGACGCACTGCGCGCCAATGGCCACGAAGTGGTGGCCATTGGCCCCGAAGATGATGATTCTGTTCGCCAACGCCTTGCCGAAAAAGGCGTCGGGTACCATGTGGTCCCCATGTCCCGCGCAGGCTTGAACCCGCTCGCCGACCTGAAGTACATGTTGCAAGTCAGCCAGTGCCTACGCGCTGTCAAGGCTGAAGTGGTACTTGCCTACACGATCAAGCCGGTAGTATATGGCTTGCCTGCTGCGGCTCTGGCCGGTGTCAAGCATCGCTATGCGCTGATTACCGGGTTGGGCTACGCCTTCACCGATGTAGACTCGAGCTTCAAGCGCAAGCTGATCAACCGTATCGCCTCCGGGTTGTATCGGTTTGGCTTGCGCTTCGCTCATGGCCTTTTCTTCCAGAACCCGGACGATCAACAGTTATTCAAGGAACAACGGCTGGTTAGGCCTGCGCTTCCCACCTGGGTCGTCAACGGCTCGGGCGTCGACACGCAACGCTACCCGCTGGCCCCACTGCCGCCCCAGCCGCGCTTTCTTTTCGTGGGCCGGTTGCTCAAGGACAAGGGCGTGCTCGAATACGTCGAGGCGGCCCGCACGCTCAAGGCCCAACACCCTGACGCCGAAATACACCTGGTCGGCCCGCTGGACTCGAACCCGTCAGGTATCAACGCAGACGTTGTAGAAGGCTGGGTGAGAGAAGGCATCGTTCAGTATCACGGCGCTGTCAGCGATGTGAAGCCCTACCTAGCCGCCTGCAGCGTGTTCGTATTGCCATCGTACCGCGAAGGCACGCCACGTTCAGTACTTGAAGCCATGTCATGCGGGCGGGCAGTCATCACCACCGACGCGCCTGGGTGCCGCGAAACCGTGCAGAACGGCGTCAACGGTTTCCTGGTTGCCCCACGAAACTCGACTGAACTGGCCCAGGCCATGCTACGCCTGGCCGAGTCAGCCGAGCTACGTGAACACATGGGGCGCACGAGCCGGGCACTGGCCGAGGGAAAATACGATGTTCATCGTGTGAATATGGCCATGATAGAGGCAATGAAGCTGAGTAACTGACAAAAAGGGGGCCGACTGGCCAACAAGGAAACGCCACTAACGTGGGATCGTGATCCGTATGTTCAGCAAACGCCATGTATTCGATGCAGTTTCCAATCCGCGCAATGTCGCCCTTGTCGCTGTGGTACTGGTGTCGATCTTCTTCTGCATTTGGCTGATCCCTCCTGAGTCTGTAACGCTGCAACAGGCGCAGGCCTGGGCAACTATAGGCATGGCCGGGGTGCTGACCTTCATGATCCTCTCCAGCGCCTTGGTTCACCACACGATCCTGCACAGCTACATCCTCTTCCTTGGCTGCGCGTCCCTATTCATTGGTGGCCGCTACATCGCTTATGCCATGGGTTTTGACGTGGCAATGCTGAAGATGGAGAACAATTTCTTCGCCGTGCACCGGCCGGATTTCGTCTCCATCGAACTCACGGCATATGAGGGCCTTCGGCTGACGCTCTACCTTGTGTCATGCCTGCTCGCCATGCATGCAGGGTATATGGTCAGCCTATGGAAAAAGCCGTCAAGGAACGCCGATAGCCAGGACATGCAGTGGACCACGTACTTGCGCATCCCGGCCCTCGCATTGGCTGCGGTTTCCGCACTGGCGTTCATGATCAGCTTTCCGGACGCTTACCGTGCCGTTCATGGCAGTGGCTACATCTCGTTGTATGACTCTGCTTCAACCGATTTCACCACCCGCGGTAGCACGGCTGCGCAGTATGGCCTGCTATTGGCGCTGGGCCTGGCCTTCGCTTCGCAAAGCAAGCGCCTGGGCTGGTGCATTCTAGGATTGCTGGCTATCTACTACACCGCCAACCTGCAATTGGGTGTTCGTGGCGGAATCATGGGCTTCGCCCTGCTATGCGTCTGGCTGTTCCACATCAAAGTACGGCGTATCGATCGCCTTGCCTTGCTGGCGATCCCACTGTTGCTGGGCGGCATCGTTGTCCTGGCTGCGATGGGGAATCGTGGTATCGACTTTGGCGAACGCACAGTGATGCTCCTACCCTGGTTCATTGACAACCAAGGGCTGACCGCTCTGTACGTCCACTCGGCCCTGCAGATCGACCACTACCCCGCCCTCGCTTATTTGCATGGTGTGTTCCCGATAACTCCGGCGCTGGCCGCGCTCTGTGGCACCAGCATTCCGCTCGATCAACTGTACTTCGGGCAATACCTTTCAAAAATGGCGCTTGCTGGCGATGCCTACCAGAAAGGGTTTGGCATGGGCTGGTCGCTGTTCGCAGACTTTTATGCCTATACCCTGTGGGTGCCAGGTGCCTACCTGGTTGCCGCGGCCGGTTTCGGTGCCCTGCTGGCCAGGCTGGTCAACGCCACCCACCCACTGTTTTTTGGCGCCCACGTGATGGTTTTTGTAAAGCTCATGCTACTGCCTCGCACAGGGCTTTACAGCATCATCCCCTTCCTGCTGGTGTATGCGGCAATCGTGCTTACCTGCCATATCTGCGTTCACCTGTTAGCGCGCAGGCCAGGTCAGGCCTGACTGAGGCAACGGCAGGTGTATCGCGCTTGCCGATAAGTTGCGATTCTGCTTCTACTCTCGTGCGCTCAGTGCAAAGGACGCATTTCATCCACTTTGCCCAGACCACTCCGCTCGAGCCCGAACAGTCGATTACGGATGATTACCGCACACATGACCATGTAAAGCGTAAACACCGGCTGGCGGAGCATGAAGTGGGCGCCAGAGAACACCATCAGAATCACCAGCAATGTAATCGAGTAGGGGTCGCGCGCCTTGATGGCGCCGGCCATCAACCAGAGATACAAGGCAGCAAACAACAGGACCCCCACAACCCCCACCTGTGTCAGCATGTCCAGCAACAGGTTGTGCGCCTCCTGCCTTTGCTCAGGCGAATCCAAGTAGGAGAATGCGCCGGGCCCATGGCCCACGATCGGCGATAGCTTCCACACTTCCAGAGCATGAATCCACAGGGTTTTACGCACGCCGGCCTTGTTAGGGTCCATGCCTATGCCCAGCGCAGAATCGGAACGCCCGAATGTGGGCTGGCCAGGATTGAGTGGGTGCTCGGTATCTCCAGCCGTTTGCGGCGCAAGCGCCTTGGCACGCTCCAAAATGGCATATAGGGCGGAACGCTTGCCGTCCTTTCCGTCGTCAGTCTTCTCTGGCTCGTGCGATGCCAGACGCTCGACCATATCCGCCCTCATCCCCTGGAAAAGTTGTTGGCCTGGGCCATCGAAGAAAAACTTGAAAGAGCCAAATGCAAGCACAAACGCTGCAAGCATGGTGGCAAAAAACTTCCAGTTCATACGCCCCAGCCACCACCAGGCCATGCCCGTGAGCAACGGTAAGCCGATGCACCACGCCAACAGCAATGCGTCGCTCCTTACGCAGAAGCCCAAAAAGAAGAAGAACCACAAGAAGAAGAACTTCTTGAACAGCCGCAAACCCTGCCACTGGGTATTCTGATAGATAGCCGCCAGCCAGATCGGCACCGGTAACAGGAACAACGCCAGTTGGTTAGGATTGGTTGACCACGCCGCCACCCGCGATGGATAGAACGTCGTATTGATCTCCAACATGTCAGAAAGCCAGACACTGCCAATCAGGAAGATGAACAGCGGAATGGCCAGCAGCAGCACGGGAATCGTCCCCATGGCCCGAATGAACCGCTGGAACCCAAGCTTGTCCAGATCACCGACGTAAGCCAGCACTATCAGGGTAAAGCCCGCTGCATAGATATAGGCTATCGAAGTGTGGATCGTACCTTCACCCTGCACCTTCCTCACCAGATAGCCGACGATGGCCGTGGCAATGAACGCGAACCAGAACAGCATCAAGGGATGCTTGAGGTTCTGCAGGAAGTTCCCGCGCCTGATGAAGACACAGGCCGCCAGCACCACGATGACTTCCCCTATGCCCACCGGCAACCCGGGGAAACGCAGCATGGTTGAAACCGACAGAAATGCGACCAGTGCCGCAATTACAGGTACAACACTACTTTTGTGCATTGGAGAACAGATCCTTTCATCAACGACAAGCGGGACGACCAACTATCGGGGGGCGCTTTCGCCATGAACATCGCGCCCGAGTATGTCATAGGCCTCAAGGCGTAAATTCAGTTCCGTTTCGAATATCGATATCAGCAAAGGAGCTGGCCAGCCGGCTTATTCCTGTCGAGGCCTTTGGAATAGCGTAACGCTTCCAATGGCCTCAACGGGCAGGCGCGCTCACGGATCCAGCCGATGCTGCTGGTAGAACCAGTCCACAATCTCGCCATCGGGCTTATATCCACTGACAGAATCACGCAGCAGCTGGCGCACACGTGCATAGTCATCCTGCTCAACCGCAACGACCAGTTCGCTAAGTCTTGCTTTGAGCACCTCCCAAGGCAGGAAGTCCTCATGGGCGCTCATGATCATGGGATGGGAGGTGGCAATCACGCCATCACCAATCAACAACTCTTCGTACAGTTTTTCACCTGGGCGCAACCCTGTGTATTTGATGGCAACATCGCCATGCGGGTTGCGCTCGGAACGCACGCTTAGCCCGGAAAGGTGGATCATTTTTTCCGCCAGCTCGGCAATTTTCACTGGTTCGCCCATATCAAGCACGAAAACGTCGCCGCCGCGTCCCATCGAGCCGGCCTGAATCACCAGTTGCGCGGCCTCAGGAATGGTCATGAAGTAGCGCGTGATGTTCGGATGGGTAACCGTCAACGGGCCACCCGACTTGATCTGTTTATGGAACAGCGGAATCACCGATCCTGACGAGCCCAGCACATTACCAAAGCGCACCATGGTAAAGCGTGTCTTGTTTACCTGGGACACGTTATCAACATCCCCCCAAAGCACCGGCGCTGCCTCACGGCTTAGCGCCTGCAACGTCATTTCGGCCAAGCGCTTGGTGCTGCCCATGACGTTGGTCGGACGTACCGCTTTGTCCGTCGAGATCAGGACGAAATTGGACACCCCTGCCTGCAGGGCCGCCTGGGCCGTATTGAGTGTACCCATGACATTGTTGAGTACGCCCTCTGCAATATTGTGCTCGACCATGGGCACATGCTTGTAGGCGGCCGCATGATAGACGGTGTCGACCTTCCAGGCTTTCATCACCTCCAGTGACTTCGCCTCATTGCGTATCGACCCCAGTATCGGTAACACATTCACCGACAGCGATTCGCAGTTGACACGCTGTTCAAGTTCCGAGTGGATGCTGTAGAGGTTGAACTCACTGTGCTCGAACAGAATCAAGGTTTTGGGCTTTGCTCCCAGTATCTGCCGACACAACTCCGAGCCGATGGACCCCCCCGCCCCCGTCACCATGACGCACTGCCCTTCAATACAGCGAGAGAACAGGTCTTTTTGCGCAGGGACCGGATCACGTCCCAGCAAGTCGGCAATATCCACTTCCTGAATATCGTCAACCTTCACTCGCCCGCTGGCCAAGTCCATGAAGCCCGGCACAGTGCGCACGTGCAAAGGGAACGATTCGAGGTAATTCAGGATTTCACGACGCCTGCCCCGGGTGGCAGAAGGAACGGCCAACAGAATTTCCTGCGCGCCGGTCGAATCGATGAGTTGCTGGATGTGCTTTGGAGTATAGACCTGCAAACCCGCGATGACCCTGCCGGCAAGGCTGCGATCATCATCAATGAAGGCCACCGGGCGCATCTGCCGCCCCATACGCAACGCAACCACCAGCTGATTACCAGCCGAACCAGCGCCATAGATGGCAACCTTGGGCAGACCACTACTGCGATTGCCAAATGGCACATGCTGAACAGCGGCGTACCAATCACCCAGGAAGTACTGGCGCATAGCCAAGCGCACCCCCCCGATCATGATCAGACTCAGCCACCAGTAATTGAAAATGACCGAACGCGGGACGACGGCCTGATGATTGCCAAAGGCATAGACAATAACCGCCAGCACCAACGCCGAAAGGCTGACAGCCTTGATGATGGCAATCAGTGCGTCATTTCCAAAATAACGCATCACCGCTCGGTACAAACCGCAACGGACAAACAGGGGAACTGACACGATGGGAGCACAGATGAAAAGCCAGCGGTGTTCCTCCAGAGGGTTGATAGCCTCTTCGATACCCAGGCGCACCACGAACGCCACCCACAACGCCAGCCAAATAAGCAGAACGTCGGAAACAACCTGGATCAGTCGCTTTTTCCTACGCGATAGCCCTAGCAATAATGCTCGTGCTCTATCCATAACTCCCTCTAAACCCTGGACCTTTGCGAACCGTATGAATGCAGTTCGGCCTCTATTATAAGACGTTCTTCATTAGTCTTTTTTGGCGGTCTGGCGTTTCCAGCCGTGCGTCCGCACAGCGCAACCTGGTCGCGCCAGGTAGGCAGAACCGGACGCGAGCCCCGGAATTTCACACGCCTTGAGCTTCCTGCATGACCTCACGCAAGACCTGACAGGTCTTGTCGATCTCGATACTGGTCAATGTCGGATGCACCATGAACATCAAGCTGGTTTCTCCCAGTTGCATGGCTGCCGGAAGACGCGATGCAGGGCGCCATGAGGTGGCGTCAAAGGCCTTTTCCAGATACACCTCAGAGCACGAGCCCGAGAAACATGGGACGCCGCGGGCCACGATCTCATTGAGCACCCGGTCGCGTGTCCAACCGGGCTTCAATGCCTCAGGCTCGACAAATACGTAACACTTGTAGGCGGCATGCACGCAATCCTGGGCAATGGCGGGCACACGCAAGGCGGCTTGCTGGCTAGCCACATCCCAGATTCTACGGGCGTTGGCCAACCGCGTTTCTTGCCATTGCTCCATTCTGCGCAGTTGAATGCGCCCCAGCACGCCCTGCACCTCCATCATTCGCCAGTTGGTGCCGAAGCTCTCATGCACCCAGCGAAAACCCGGAGCGTGCTGGCGTTCGTATACTGCCTCCCAGCTCTTACCATGATCCTTGTACGACCACATGGCCGACCACAAGCCGCGATCATTGGTGGTGACCATTCCGCCTTCGCCACCGGTGGTCATGATCTTGTCCTGACAGAACGACCATGCTCCAACATGCCCGATGGACCCAACCGGACGCCCTTTGTACCGGGCACCATGGGCTTGGGCGCAGTCTTCGATGACCTTCAGGTCGTGCTGTTCAGCTAGCGCCATGATCGGATCCATGTCGCAGGGCCAGCCTGCCAGGTGAACACAGACGATTGCGCGAGTACGGGGGGTGAGCACAGCCTGGATGGTCTGTGCCGTGATGTTCTGGGAATCAAGATCGACATCGGCAAAAACAGGCGTGGCCCCGGTATTGACGATGCTAGAAACCGAAGCCAAGAAGGTTCGCGAAGTGACAATCACCTCATCGCCTGCACCGATGCCCAATGCCTTGAACGCGAGATCGAGGGCAACTGTGCCGTTGGACAACGCAATTGCATGAGCACAACCACTCCAGGCGGCAAACTCCTTCTCGAATTCGCGGCATTCCTGCCCTGTCCAGTAGTTGACCTTATTGGACAGAATGACGTCACGTACCGCGTTGGCTTCTTCTTCGGTAAAAGACGGCCAGGGAGAAAAAGGAGAGTTCAGCACAGTTCACACCCACCAATTGCAAAATGAAAATTCTTAAAATCAAACGCTTACAGTCCATTGAGCCATGCGCTCAGGATAGTCGATTTCAGCTCACCTGGTAGGAAGGGTTTTTGCAGGCACGCCCACCACGCACAGCCCATCCGGCACATCACTTACCACTGCTGCGCCGGCACCAACCACCACGTCACTGCCCAGGCTGATCAGTTGCCGGACACAGGCCCCGATACCGACCCAACTGCGATCGCCCACCCTGACTGCACCGGCCAGCCTGGCACCGGGACTGACATGAACAGCGCTACCAAGCACACAGTCATGGTCAACGCTACAACCTGTATTGAGGATTGCACCAGAACCAACCCTCGCATCGGCGTTTACCACAACGCCGGCGAAAACCACAGAACCGACACCGATGATCGCATATCGGCTGACACAGGCCATGGGGTGAACCAATGACACCAGCGTTGCTCCGAGGCTCCCCAACGCCTCGAGCTTGGCGTGTCGAACTGCATTGTTGCCAATGGCAACGATCACACCCTCGTACTGCCCAACCCGGGCGTGCAACGCCGCCGAGTCACCGACCACGCGCCAACCGCCATTGTAGGCTCGGCCTGGCCAGGCATCGTCAAAGAAATCGACCTGATCCCAGCCACAACACTGCGCGGTATCGGCTACGACCTTGCCATGCCCGCTGGCACCCAACACGGCCAACCTCTTCACCGTTTGTTGCCTGTGAACTTGGACATAGTGACATTGCCTTCGGCGCTGATGCCTTCTTTTACAACCACCTTTTTTATCGTCATGAACAGGATCTTGAGATCGAGCAGAAAACTCTGGTTGTCGACATACCATACATCGAGCTTGAACTTCTCATCCCAGCTCAACGCATTACGGCCGTTAACCTGGGCCCACCCCGTCACCCCCGGGCGGACTTCGTGCCGGCGGCTCTGCTCCTGGCTATACAGCGGAAGGTACTCCATCAATAAGGGGCGCGGCCCCACCAAACTCATGTCGCCCTTCAATACGTTCCACAGCTCTGGCAGCTCATCCAAGCTGCTTGCGCGTAAAAAACTGCCAAAGGGCGTCATTCGCTCGGCATCGGCAAGCGGATGGCCATCGCCGCCTACGGCGTCGCGCATGGTTCGAAACTTGATCATTTCAAAGGGCTTGCCATCACGACCGGGGCGAACCTGGCGGAACAGCACTGGCGATCCGAGCTTCTTTCGAATGTTCCATGCGACTATAGCCATAACAGGAGAGAGCAGTATGAGAGCGCACAATGAAGCGCATATATCGATAAACCGCTTTAACATTTAGTTGACTCGGATATTGATGGAGGTGCGTGCACGCATTCAATGCTGTACGGAGGCGCTGGCTACCGTTTTTTTGGTTCGGTGAGCCAACCGGATATGTCTACCCGAGATTGTTACGCCAATCAAGGTGCCTTGATCAGCCTTTTGGCGTGCGCTGGGAATGAAGCAGAACAGGTGACGCCCCACTGACCCTCACGGTACTTAACAGTACCTTGTAGAGCCAGCTATTTCTGATCCGCCATAATTTCAGCTCCGCCGATACGTACATCAACGGTACCTCCTGCTTGCCTGTAGCGGGCGAGCAGTACCGCCTGAAGCGTTCTTTTTGCCCCTTGGTCACCATGCACCAGCACCACTTGCCGGGGTAACGGATCGATTTCGCAGGCATAGCGCACTAGGCCATGCTGGTCCATATGACCGGAGTAGCCGGACGATGTCAGCACTTTGGCCCTGATCTCATACATCCGCCCATCCAAGTCAACCTGCACAAACCCTTCAGCCCCCTCACTCGCCTGTATCACCGCCCCCGGCGTCCCCTTAGCCTGGTACCCCACAAACATCACCTCATGCCGCGGATCCCCCAGCATGGCCTTGAGGTAATTGACGATGCGCCCACCCGAACACATGCCATTGCCGGCAATCACGATCGCCGGTCGCCCGGTGCTCTTGAGGTAATTGACCACCTGCTGGTGGCGGGCATGGGTGTCCACACTGATCAGTTGGCTGAAGCCGAGTGGATCGCGCCCTGCTGCAACACGCGCCCTGGCTTCTGCATTCCAGTATTCGTGTAGCTCCCGGTACACGCTGGTGATGCGCTGAGCCAAGGGCGAATCGAGGATGATGGGCAACTGTGACCAGTCGATCGGCTCCCCGTCCGGAGCCGGACCGGTAGTGTTCAGCAGGGCTTTGCGGTGAAGAATATCTTCCAGTTCATACAGCAGCTCCTGGGAACGACCAAGACTGAATGCGGGAATCAGGATGGTGCCCTTGTCGGTGAGGGCTCGGTCGATGGCGTCTTCCAGTCGCTGGCGGCGGTCGCCTGCCTGTGGGTGCAGGCGGTCGCCGTAGGTGCTTTCCAGCACTAGCACGTCGGCGCGCTCCGGAGGCTGCACCGGGCGCAGCAGAGGGTTGCCGCAAGCGCCCAGGTCGCCAGAAAACACATACCGGCTGTTGGTTTGCTCATGCTGTATATCGCACTCGACATAAGCGGAACCCAGCAGATGCCCTGCACGCTGCAGACGAATACGGCAGGCAAGACCTGGTCGCTCGACCACCGTGTGCCACTGCTCGAAGGGCAGCGGCACGATGAGGTCACGGATGAATTCGAGATAGCGCGCCACCTGCGCAGGCTCGCTGCTGATGCTCAGCTTGTAGGCGTCTTCCAGCACCAGCGGTAGCAGCCGGGCCGAGGGCTCGCTGCACAGGATCGGACCACGGTAACCCGCTGCCAGCAGCGCAGGGATGCGCCCAACATGGTCCAGATGGACATGGGTGATGACCAGTGCCTGAATACCCTGGATACCGAAGCCGAGCGCCGCGGTCTCCGCATCCGGCGGCGCCTCATTCCCTTGCTCAAGGCCGCAATCGATCAGCAGGCTAACGGTGGGATCAAGGTGCAACTGATGGCAGGAGCCAGTGACGCCGCGGGTACCACCGTGATGGGAAAGGCTGGGATATTCCATGCTGCGCACACTCGCCTGGACCGAAAATGAAGTGGACTATTACTCCATGACGACCGACGCATGCATAGGTGAACCTTTCTTTATTAGGCGTAGGAAATTTCCTTAGTTGCCGCTCAGTGCCGCCTCACGGGCAGACGCCCTGATCTTGCGCTTACTGCGCTGCACGCCGTAGGCCCCCAGCAACGGCCCGACTGCCAAGCCAATGACCAAAGCGGCCAATACCAGGACAGCAACCGGCATGGCGGGTGCAGCCCAACCAAACAGGACCAATGACACGGTTTGCTGGTTCTCCAGCACGAAGAACAGCACCACAGCCGCCAATAGCAGCACGAAGACCGCCGCCAGGGCGCGCTTGAAGTTACGCATCAGATTGCTCCTTTGGAAATCAGGTGTGGGCCTCTTCATGCTCGTCTTCATTGACCCGGTCGCGCAACTCTTTGCCGGGTTTGAAATGCGGCACGAACTTGCCTTCGAGGCTGACCGACTGGCCGGTCTTGGGATTACGGCCTACGCGTGGGGCGCGATAGTGCAGCGAGAAGCTGCCAAAACCGCGGATCTCGATGCGATCGCCGGTAGCCAGGCATTGTGACATCTGCTCAAGCATGGTCTTGATGGCCAGCTCCACGTCCTTGGACGAGAGCAGCCCCTGATGGGTGACAATACGTTCGATCAGCTCCGACTTCGTCATATTTTTCCCTTCGTTATCAAGCAGCTAGATCATTGCTTAACCAGTTTGTAGCACGCCGGGAAGGATTTGAACAGGGTGGATCTTGACTTAATAAAAAAATTCAAGATTGAAGTAATTCAAGAATGGTCTACCGCTTAGACAGGCCAACGCTGCCTGATTCGCGGGTGAACCCGCTCCTACAATGGGGGGTGCCAGCCTGAAGTTAGCGTGGTCCGGCGCCATCGGCGCAGGCGCGGGTTTACCCGCGAACACCGGCGATGCCGGTGCCATCCACCGTGGCGCCTGATTCGCAGGTGAACCCGCTCCTACAATGGGGGGGGTGTCAGCCTGAAGTTAGCGTGGTCCGGCGCCATCGGCGCAGGCGCGGGTTTACCCGCGAACACCGGCGATGCCGGTGCCATCCACCGTGGCGCCTGATTCGCGGGTGAACCCGCTCCAATGGGGGGCAGCCTGAAGTTAGCGTGGTCCGGCACCCTCGGTGAAGGAGCGGGCTTACCCGCGAACACCGGCGATGCCGGTGCCATCCACCGTGGCGCCTGATTCGCGGGTGAACCCGCTCCTACAATGGGGGGGGGTGCCAGCCTGAAGTTAGCGTGGTCCGGCACCCTCGGTGTAGGAGCGGGTTTACCCGCGAACACCGGCGATGCCGGTGCCATCCACCGTGGCGCCTGATTCGCGGGTGAACCCGCTCCTACAATGAGGGGTGTCAGCCTGAAGTTAGCGTGGTCCGGCACCCTCGGTGTAGGAGCGGGTTTACCCGCGAACACCGGCGATGCCGGTGCCATCCACCGTGGCGCCTGCTTCGCGGGTGAACCCGCTCCTACAATGGGGGGTGTCAGCCTGAAGTTAGCGTGGTCCGGCGCCATCGGCGTAGGCGCGGGTTTACCCGCGAATACCGGCGATGCCGGTGTCATCCACCGCACACCGGGTTGTGCCAGCCTGAAGCTGGCGTGGTCCAGCGGCGCCAACCGCCGCGCCGCTTGATTGCAGGCATAAAAAAGGGCGACCCGAGGGTCGCCCTTTTTACCGATCAAACAGAACTCAGTTCTGCTTGGCCATTGCTTCGCGCAGCAGCGCAGCCATGGTGGTGTCGGCAGCAGCTTCCGGAGCGTTTTTCAGGCTCTGGATAGCTTCGCGCTCTTCAGCGTCGTCTTTCGATTTGATCGACAGGCTGATAACGCGGGACTTGCGGTCAACGCTGATGATCTTGGCTTCGATCTCTTCGCCTTCCTTCAGAACGTTACGCGCGTCTTCAACGCGGTCACGGCTGATTTCGGAAGCTTTCAGAGTGGCTTCGATGTCGTCGGCCAGGGTGACGATGGCGCCTTTGGCGTCAACTTCTTTCACGATGCCCTTGACGATAGCGCCCTTGTCATTGACAGCAACGAAGTTGGAGAACGGATCGTCTTCCAGCTGCTTGATGCCCAGGGAGATGCGCTCGCGCTCTGGGTCGACCGACAGGATGACGGTTTCCAGCTCGTCGCCCTTCTTGAAACGACGTACGGCTTCTTCGCCGGTTTCGTTCCAGGAGATGTCGGACAGGTGAACCAGGCCGTCGATGCCGCCGTCCAGACCAATGAAGATACCGAAGTCGGTGATCGACTTGATGGTACCGGTGATCTTGTCACCCTTGTTGAACTGGCCAGAGAAGTCTTCCCATGGGTTGGACTTGCACTGCTTGATGCCCAGGGAGATACGACGACGCTCTTCGTCGATGTCCAGAACCATGACTTCCACTTCGTCGCCAACCTGAACGACTTTCGACGGGTGGATGTTCTTGTTGGTCCAGTCCATTTCGGAAACGTGTACCAGACCTTCAACGCCTTCTTCCAGCTCAGCGAAGCAGCCGTAGTCGGTCAGGTTGGTAACGCGAGCCTGTACGCGAGTACCTTCTGGGTAACGGGCAGTGATAGCTACCCACGGATCTTCGCCCATCTGCTTCAGACCCAGCGAAACGCGGTTGCGCTCACGGTCGAACTTCAGAACGCGTACGTCGACTTCGTCGCCAACGTTAACGATTTCCGATGGGTGCTTGATGCGCTTCCAAGCCATGTCGGTGATGTGCAGCAGGCCGTCGATACCGCCCAGGTCCACGAATGCGCCGTAGTCGGTGAGGTTCTTGACGATACCTTTGACTTGCTGGCCTTCCTGCAGGGTTTCCAGCAGGGCTTCGCGCTCGGCGCTGTTCTCGGCTTCCAGCACGCTGCGACGGGAAACGACAACGTTGTTGCGCTTCTGGTCCAGCTTGATGACCTTGAATTCCAGCTCTTTGCCTTCCAGGTGGGTGGTGTCGCGCACTGGGCGGACATCAACCAGGGAGCCCGGCAGGAACGCACGGATGCCGTTAACGTCGACAGTGAAGCCGCCCTTAACCTTACCGTTGATAACGCCCTTGACCACTTCTTCGGCGGCGAAAGCTGCTTCCAGAACAATCCAGCACTCGGCGCGCTTGGCTTTTTCACGGGACAGTTTGGTTTCGCCAAAGCCGTCTTCGACCGCGTCCAGCGCAACGTGAACTTCGTCACCGACCTTGATGGTCAGCTCGCCAGCTTCGTTGTAGAACTGCTCGAGCGGGATGACGCCCTCGGACTTCAGGCCAGCGTGTACGGTAACCCAGTCGCCGTCGATGTCGACAACGATACCGGTGATGATCGCACCCGGCTGAAGATTGAGGGTTTTCAGGCTTTCTTCAAAGAGTTCTGCAAAGCTTTCGCTCATTTTAATTCCTGTAGATTCGGGCGAAACAAACGCCCATAACCACATTCCAGACAATGTGGGTTCGTTTTAAGTAAAGGAAAGCCGGCAGGACGTTGACTGGTGCCCCTGCCTGCTTTCCTGGCTATCAGATAAGGTCGCGCTGGGCGATCTCGCTTCTGATACGTTGCAACACCTGCTCGATGGACAACTCGGTAGAGTCCAACTGAATGGCATCGGCCGCTGGTTTCAGCGGGGCCACTGCACGTTGGGTGTCACGCTCATCACGTGCACGAATCTCATCCAGCAGACTCGACAGACTAACATCTTCACCCTTGCCCTTCAACTGCAGGTAGCGGCGACGTGCGCGTTCCTCCGCACTGGCGGTGAGGAAGACCTTCAATGGCGCGTCCGGGAACACCACGGTACCCATGTCGCGCCCGTCAGCAATCAGCCCCGGCACTTCGCGGAACTCACGCTGACGTACCAGCAGCGCATCACGCACCGCCGGCAGCGAGGCCACCATCGATGCACCGGCACCGACGGTTTCGGTACGGATGACGTTGCTGACGTCCTCACCCTCAAGGATGATCTGCTGCAGCTTACCGGGCTCGGCAGCAATGAACTGCACATCCAGATGGGCGGCAAGCTTGGTCAGCAGTTCTTCGTTGGTCAGATCGACGCCGTGGTTGCTCGCATTGAATGCCAGCAAGCGATACAGCGCGCCGGAGTCCAGCAGCTTCCAGCCCAGCTCGCGGGCCATCAGCCCGGCGACCGTGCCCTTGCCCGAGCCGCTTGGCCCGTCGATAGTGATAACCGGTGCCATTGAATTCACGACTTGCCCTCTTCTGCCACGCGAATCCCCACTTCGGCGCACAGCGCCAGGAAGTTGGGGAACGAGGTGGCGACGTTGGCGCAGTCGTGAATGCGGATCGGCGCACTGGCGCGCAGCGAGGCCACACTGAAGGCCATGGCAATGCGGTGGTCACCATGCCCATGCACTTCGCCGCCGCCCAACTGGCCGCCGTCGATGATGATGCCGTCCGGGGTCGGCTCACACTTGATGCCCAAGGTGATGAGGCCATCGGCCATCACCTGGATGCGATCGGACTCCTTCACGCGCAGCTCTTCGGCGCCACGCAGCACGGTACGCCCTTCGGCGCAGGCAGCAGCCACGAACAAGACCGGGAATTCGTCGATGGCCAGCGGCACCAACGCTTCAGGAATGTCGATACCCTTCAGCTTGGCACCGCGCACACGCAGGTCGGCCACTGGCTCACCGCCCACTTCACGCTGGTTTTCCAGGGTGATGTCGCCGCCCATCAGGCGCAGGATGTCGATCACGCCGGTACGGGTCGGGTTGATGCCGACATGCTCCAGCACCAGCTCGGAGCCTTCAGCGATAGACGCTGCCACCAGGAAGAACGCTGCCGAGGAAATGTCAGCCGGCACTTCGATGCGGGTAGCGGTCAGCTTGCCACCGGACTGTAGCGAGGCAACCGGGCCATTGCTGTCGACCGAGTAGCCAAAACCGCGCAGCATCCGCTCGGTGTGGTCACGGGTAGGCGCAGGCTCGGTGACAGTGGTCTTGCCTTCGGCGTACAGGCCGGCCAGCAGCAGGCAGGATTTGACCTGGGCGCTAGCCATCGGCAGCGTGTAGGTCAGCCCTTTGAGCTTGTGGCCACCACGGATGGTCAGCGGCGGGCGGCCGTCCGGGCCGGTCTCGACCACAGCACCCATTTCGCGCAGCGGGTTGGCCACACGGTTCATCGGGCGCTTGGACAGCGAGGCGTCGCCGGTCATGGTCACATCGAACGACTGACCGGCCAACAGGCCCGACAACAGGCGCATCGAGGTACCGGAGTTACCCACGTACAGCGGCCCTGGTGGCGGCTTGAGGCCATGCAGCCCCACGCCGTGAATGGTCACACGACCGTGGTTGGGGCCTTCGATGACCACACCCATGTCACGGAATGCCTGCAGGGTCGCCAGCGCGTCTTCGCCTTCGAGGAAGCCTTCGACCTCGGTAGTACCTTCGGCCAGCGAGCCGAGCATGATCGAGCGATGGGAAATCGACTTGTCGCCCGGTACACGGATCCGCCCGTTCAGGCGGCCACCCGGTTGGGCCTGGAAAATCAGATCGTTGGCGTTCATAGCGTCCACATAGGCCCGGCGGGCCAGGATTTTACTGAAATGCTCGCGGGCAGCCCGTGCGCGGGTGAATACACCCAGCAGCTGGTGCCCATCCCCTTCAGCGATCGCGTCGCGCAAGGCGTCGAGATCGCTGCGATATGTATCAAGTGTGCGCAGGACAGCGTCGCGGTTGGCGAGGAAGATGTCATGCCACATGGTCGGGTCGCTGCCGGCGATTCTTGTGAAATCGCGGAATCCACCCGCAGCGTACCGGAAGATCTCGAGGTTTTCATTGCGTTTGGCCAGCGAGTCGACCAGGCCAAAGGCCAGCAGGTGTGGCAGATGGCTGGTGGCGGCCAGTACTTCGTCATGGCGCTCGACCGACATGTGCTCCACATCGGCATCCAGCGCACGCCACAGGCGGTCAACCATGGCCAGCGCGGCGGGGTCGGTTTCGGCCAGCGGCGTGAGGATGACCTTGTGCCGGCGGAACAAGGTGGCGTTGGAGGCCTCTACCCCGCTCTGTTCGGAACCGGCGATGGGGTGACCCGGGACGAAGCGCGGCAGGCGCGCACCGAAGACGGCGCGTGCCTCACGCACGACGTTGCCCTTGGCACTGCCGACGTCGGTGATGATTGCATCACCCAGGTCGAGCACGGCCAGGCGCGCCAGGACTTTTTCCATGGCCAGGATCGGTACGGCCAGCTGGATGACATCGGCCCCCACGCAAGCGGCGGCGAGGTCTTCTTCGCAGCGGTCGACCACCCCCAAGGCCACAGCCTGCTTGCGCGAGGGGGCATCCAGGTCGACACCGACCACTTCACGGCACAGGCCGCTCTCACGCAGGCCCTTGGCGAACGAGCCACCGATCAGGCCCAGGCCGACCACGACCAGACGGTCGATGATGGGTGCGGGTTTGGTTTTTGCTGCATTTACCACTGGTGCGAACCCTGTTCAGAAATCTAGGTAGCCTGTGAGGGCCATTGGGGCCGCGGCGCGGCCCTTCGCGGGCTCGCCCGCTCCCACAGAGATCGGCATCACATGCTCACTGTGGGAGCGGGCATGCCCGCGAAGGGCTGCAAGGCAGCCCCAAGGCCCCTGAATCAAAGCACCGCCTTCGGATAAGAGCCCAGCACCTTCAGCGCCACAGCCTCCTGGCTGATCTGCTCGAGCACCGCCTTGATCAGCGGGTCGCGGTGGTGGCCGACGAAGTCGATGAAGAACACGTAGGTCCACTTGCCGCTGCGCGACGGGCGGGTCTCGATACGGGTCAGGTCGATGCCGTTCTGATAGAACGGCACCAGCAACTCATGCAAGGCACCTGGCTTGTTGCTCATCGAAACGATGATCGAGGTCTTGTCGTCGCCGGTCGGCGGTACTTCCTGGTTGCCGATCATCAGGAAGCGCGTGGAGTTGTCCGGGCGATCTTCGATCTTCTCGGCCAGACGGGTCAGGCCGTACAGGTTGGCCGCCATGTCACCGGCGATCGCCGCCGAATTCCACTCGCCCTTGACCCGCTTGGCCGCTTCGGCATTGCTCGATACGGCTACGCGCTCCACGTTCGGATAGTGCGCGTCCAGCCACTTGCGGCACTGGGCCAGCGACTGGGCGTGGGAGTAGATGCGGGTGATGCTGTCGGTCTTGGTGTTCTCGCCCACCAGCAGGTGGTGGTGAATACGCAGCTCAACCTCACCGCAAATCACCATGTCATGCTCGAGGAAGCTGTCCAGGGTGTGGCTGACCGCACCTTCAGTGGAGTTTTCCACCGGCACCACACCGAAGTTGACGGCACCGGCCGCCACCTCACGGAACACTTCGTCGATGGCCGCCATCGGCCGACTGATCACCGCGTGACCGAAGTGTTTCATGGCCGCAGCCTGGGTGAATGTGCCTTCAGGGCCGAGGTAGGCGATTTTCAACGGCTCTTCCAAGGCCAGGCACGACGACATGATTTCGCGGAACAACCGCGCCATCTCTTCGTTGCCCAGCGGGCCTTTGTTGCGCTCCATCACGCGCTTGAGCACCGCAGCTTCACGCTCGGGACGGTAGAACACCGGTTTCTCGCCTTCTTTCAGCGAGGCAGTCTTGACCCGGGCAACTTCTTCGGCGCAGCGCGCGCGGTCGCTGATCAGCTCGAGGATTTTCTCGTCGAGGCTGTCGATGCGCACGCGCAGCGCCTTGAGCTCCTGTTCGGACATATCAGCCATGCTCCTTCTCGAATTCAGCCATGTAGCCTACCAGCGCTTCTACCGCTTCCAGGCCCAGGGCGTTGTAGATGGAGGCGCGCATGCCGCCAACCGAACGGTGGCCCTTGAGGTTGAGCAGGCCACGCGCGTCGGCGCCCGCGAGGAAGGCCT
This sequence comes from Pseudomonas putida, assembly GCA_041879295.1. Classification (NCBI taxonomy): domain Bacteria; kingdom Pseudomonadati; phylum Pseudomonadota; class Gammaproteobacteria; order Pseudomonadales; family Pseudomonadaceae; genus Pseudomonas; species Pseudomonas putida. The sequence goes on from CP047152.1 coordinate 4,279,356, forward strand.
TGTCCAGGCGCTCGTCAGCCAGGCGGAACGGTACGTTCATCCACGAACGGGCGTTGACGCTGATCGGGTTGGTGTAGAACTCGCTGCGGTCGATGAAGCCGTAAAGGCGATCTTTCTTGGCACGGTTGCGCTGCTCCATGGCATCAACACCACCCTGCTCTTTCAGCCACTCGAAGACCAGACCCGAGAGGTACCAGGAGTAGGTGGCCGGGGTGTTGTACATCGACCCGTTGTCAGCCGAAACCTTGTAATCGAGCATGGTCGGGCAACTGCTGCGGGCATGGCCCAACAGGTCTTCGCGCACGATCACCACCACCAGGCCGCTTGGGCCGATATTCTTCTGCGCGCCGGCGTAGATCAGGCCGTACTGCGACACATCGATCGGGCGCGAGAGGATGTCGGACGACATATCGACCACCAACGGCACGTCACCGGTCTGCGGCACCCAGTCAAACTGCAGGCCACCGATGGTCTCGTTGGACGCATAGTGCACGTAGGCAGCGTTTTCGGTCAGGTTCCACTCGTTCTGGCCGGGGATGGCCAGGTAGTCGTAAGGCTTGGCAGTGGCGGCGACGTTGACGTTGCCGAAACGGCGCGCTTCCTCGATGGCCTTTTTCGACCAGATGCCGGTTTCGATGTAGTCGGCAGTGCCGTTTTCCGGCAGCAGGTTCAGCGGGATTTCAGCAAACTGCTGGCTGGCGCCCCCTTGCAGGAACAGCACCTTGTAGTTGGAGGGGACGGACAGCAGGTCACGCAAGTCCTGCTCGGCCTTTTCGGCGATGGCCACATAATCGTCGCTGCGATGGCTCATTTCCATCACCGACAAGCCCTTGCCACGCCAGTCCAGCATCTCGGCCTGTGCGCGCTGCAGGACAGCGTCAGGAAGCGCGGCAGGGCCTGCGCAGAAGTTAAAGGCTCGTTTGCTCACATCCACTCTCGCTCTGCCAAATAGAACAAAATCGTAATTCGGTGGCCACATTCCATGCAGGATCGGTGGCGCCTGCATCGCGGGCAAGCCCGCTCCTACACAGTCAAACGGGGCGACCTTGGTCGCCCCGCTCGGGTTTACGCTTGCTTACTCTTGCGGGGCCTCGTCGGCACCCGCAGCTTCTTCATTTTCATTGTCTGGCGCTGCAGCCTCGACACCCTCCTCGTCCGTCTCGATCACTTCATCGAGTTCGTCCTCGGACGGCTCCTGGATACGCTCCAGGCCCACCAGCGTCTCATCGGCCGCCAGCTTGATCAGCGTAACACCCTGGGTGTTGCGGCTCAGGCTGGACACCTCGCCAACCCGGGTGCGAACCAGCGTGCCCTGGTCGGAAATCAGCATGATTTCCTCACCTTCCTGCACCTGGATAGCACCGATCAGCAGGCCGTTGCGCCCCTTGGTACCCATGGCGATCACACCCTGGCCACCGCGGCCGCGACGCGGGAACTTGGACAGCGGAGTGCGCTTGCCAAAGCCACGCTCGGAGGCGGTGAGGATCTGCGAGCCGGACTCGGGGATCAGCATCGAAATGATCCGCTGGCCTTTGCCCAGCTTCATGCCGCGCACACCACGGGCGTTGCGACCCATTTCACGCACGACGCTCTCGGCAAAGCGGATGACCTTGCCAGCGTCGGAGAACATCATGACTTCCTTGGCGCCATCGGTGATGGCCGCGGCAATCAGGGTGTCACCTTCCTTCAGCTTCAGGGCGATCAGGCCGTTGGAACGAGGACGGGCGAACTGCACCAGCGGGGTCTTCTTGACGGTGCCGGAAGCGGTCGCCATGAAGATGTACGCGCCGGTCGGCTCTGCAACCCACTCCGGGGTGTCACCGTCTTCTTCGTCGACTTCCTCGGCCTCTACCAGCTCACCCTCGAGCACGGCGTCTTCAGCCTCGTCCAGTTCTTCGTCGAGGTCGGCGTTCTGCTGCAGCGCTTCGAGGTCGATCTGCAGCATGGCGGTGATGCGCTCACCCTCCTCCAGCGGCAGCAGGTTGACCAGCGGGCGACCACGGGCAGCGCGGGACGCTTCGGGGATTTCGTAGGTTTTCTTCCAGTACACCTTGCCCTTGCTGGAGAACAGCAGCAGGGTGGCGTGGCTGTTGGCGACCAGCAGGTGCTCGATGTAGTCCTCGTCCTTCACGCCGGTCGCCGACTTGCCCTTACCGCCACGGCGCTGGGCCTGGTAGGCGGACAATGGCTGGGTCTTGGCATAACCACCATGGGAGATGGTGACCACGCGCTCTTCTTCCGGGATCATGTCGCCGTAGTTGAGGTCGTGGCTGGCATTGAGGATTTCGGTGCGGCGGGCATCGCCGTACTCGGCACGGATGGCCTCCAGCTCCTCGCGAATCACTTCCATCAGGCGCTCGGCGCTGCTGAGGATGCGGATCAACTCGCCGATCTGCTCGAGGATTTCCTGGTACTCGGCCAGCAGCTTCTCGTGCTCCAGGCCGGTCAGGCGGTGCAGGCGCAGGTCAAGAATGGCCTGGGCCTGTTCCGGCGACAGGAAGTACTTGCCGTCATGCAGGCCGTACTGCTCCGGCAGGTCCTCAGGGCGGCAGGAATCGGCGCCAGCGCGCTCGACCATGACCTGCACGGCACTGGATTCCCACGGCGTGGAAACCAGGGCTTCCTTGGCTTCGGACGGCGTCGGCGAGGCCTTGATCAGGGCAATGACCGGGTCGATGTTGGACAGCGCGACCGCCTGGCCTTCAAGGATATGGCCACGCTCACGGGCCTTGCGCAGCTCGAATACCGTACGGCGGGTCACCACTTCACGGCGGTGGCGGACGAACGCTTCGAGCAGGTCCTTGAGGTTGAGCAGGCGCGGACGGCCGTCGACCAGGGCCACCACGTTGATACCGAACACGCTCTGCAGCTGGGTTTGCTGGTAGAGGTTGTTGAGCACCACCTCCGGCACCTCGCCGCGACGCAGCTCGATGACGATGCGCATGCCGTCCTTGTCGGACTCGTCGCGCAGCTCGGTGATGCCTTCGATCTTCTTCTCTTTGACCAGCTCGGCAATCTTTTCGATCAGGCGAGCCTTGTTCAGCTGGTACGGCAGCTCGGTGATCACGATCTGCTGGCGGCCGCCAACCTTGTCGATGTCTTCGATTTCGGAGCGGGCGCGCATGTAGATGCGGCCACGGCCGGTGCGATAGGCCTCGATGATGCCCTGGCGACCGTTGATGATGCCGGCAGTCGGGAAGTCCGGGCCAGGGATGTGCTGCATCAGCTCATCGATGGTGACTTCCGGGTTGTCGATGAGTGCCAGGCAGCCATCGATGACCTCGCCGAGGTTGTGTGGCGGAATGTTGGTCGCCATGCCCACGGCAATACCGCTGGAACCGTTGACCAGCAGGTTGGGAATACGCGTCGGCATGACCGCCGGGATCTGCTCGGTGCCGTCGTAGTTGGGCACCCAGTCGACGGTTTCCTTGTGCAGGTCGGCCAGCAGCTCGTGGGCCAGTTTGGTCATGCGCACTTCGGTGTATCGCATGGCGGCAGCGTTGTCGCCGTCCACCGAACCGAAGTTGCCCTGACCGTCGACCAGCAGGTAGCGCAACGAGAACGGCTGGGCCATACGCACGATGGTGTCGTAGACCGCAGTGTCGCCGTGCGGGTGGTACTTACCGATCACGTCACCGACCACACGGGCGGATTTCTTGTACGGCTTGTTCCAGTCGTTGCCCAGTTCGCTCATCGCATAGAGAACGCGGCGATGCACGGGCTTCAAGCCGTCACGCGCATCGGGCAGCGCTCGCCCGACAATCACGCTCATCGCGTAGTCGAGGTAAGACTGTCTCAGTTCGTCTTCGATATTGACCGGGAGGATTTCTTTGGCCAGTTCGCCCATGAGAAGCCTGATTCCTTTTTCTGGTGAAACTTCGCAGCTCCATCAAGGGCCGAACGAAGCTCGCCGCCGCAGCGCATAAGGGTGCGACGACTTACGACAAATCAATGAGTTGTGCCATGGATCTGCGCAATGAAGGCCGCCGTGATGGGCGGTCTTGGAAACTGCCGGATGTTATCACAAAGGCGGGGGCGGTGGGGAGATGTGGCACGGGGGCTTGACGTGAATATTGTGTTGGCTGCAAGACCGAGCGCCGCCCGCGCGGCGCATCGCGAGCTGCGCTCGCTCCTACGTTTGTTTCGGGCCAGTAACGCCTGTGGCAGACGCGCGCGACCGCCTGGCCCGTACCACACGATATCGCGGCATGCGCCAAGGCGTACGCGCGCAAATCCCACAGGAATGACTGGCCCGAAACAAACGTAGGAGCGAGCGCAGCTCGCGATGCGCCGCGCGGGCGGCGCTCGGTCTTCCAGGCGACGCACCTCTACCGCCATACCCTCAAGGCCACACCGCCTGGCATGACGTTGCGCAATAGCCGGGGGAGTTTGCCGTGGGTTTTATGGTGTTGCAGATATCGAGCGCCGCCCGCGCGGCGCATCGCGAGCTGCGCTCGCTCCTACGTTTATTTCGGGCCAGTAACGCCTGTGACAGGCGCGCGCGACCGCCTTGTTTGTACGACGCGATATCGAGACATGCGCCAAGGCGTACGCGCACAAATCCCACAGGAATGATTGGCCCGAAACAAACGTAGGAGCGAGCGCAGCTCGCGATGCGCCGCGCGGGCGGCGCTCGGTCTCCCAGGCGACGCCCCTCTACCGCCATACCCTCAAGACCACGCCGCCTGGCATGACGTTGCGCAATGGCCGGGTGTGTTTGCCGTGGGTTTCAGGGGGTGGCAGAAATCGAGCGCCGCCCGCGCGGCGCATCGCGAGCTTTGCTCGCTCCTACGTTTGTTTCTGGCCAGTAACGCCAGTGGCAGACGCGCGCGACCGCCTTGTTTGTACGACGCGATATCGAGACATGCGCCAAGGCGTTCGCGCGCAAATCCCACAGGAATGACTGGCCCGAAACAAACGTAGGAGCGAGCAAAGCTCGCGATGCGCCGCGCGGGCGGCGCTCGCCCTCACAGGCAACACACCTCGACCGCCCTACCCCTCAATGCCACCTCGCCCTACCCCACAATGCCACCTCGACCACCCCCTCAATGCAACCGCTTGCGGCAAACCAGCTGAGCCAGCTTGGCAACATCCGGACGCTCGACAATGCCGCGCTCGGTCACGATCACATCGATCAGGTCGGCCGGCGTCACATCGAACACCGGATTGAACACCTCGACACCCGGCGGCACCCGGGTACCGCCAAAGTCGAGCCACTCGTCGGCGTCACGCTCCTCCAGCGGGATATCCTCGCCCGTGGCCAGGTTCAGGTCGATGCTGGTGCTCGGTGCCACGACCATGAAGCGCACGCCATGGTGCATGGCACTGACAGCCAGCTGATAGGTGCCGATCTTGCCGGCCATGTCGCCATTGGCAGCGATGCAGTCCGCCCCCACCACCACCCAGGTGATACCCTTGGTCTTCATGAGGTGGGCCAGCGCAGAGTCGGCACAAAGCGTCACCGGGATACCCTCATTGGCCAGCTCCCAGCCGGTCAGGCGCGAACCCTGCAGCCAAGGGCGAGTCTCACCGGCATATACCCGCTCGACCATGCCTTCCAGGTAGCCGGCACGGATCACCCCCAGCGCGGTGCCAAAGCCGCCACTGGCAAGGGCGCCGGCGTTGCCGAAGGTGAGCAGGGCCTGGGCATTGCCCTGATGGCGACGGATCAGTTCGATACCCTGCTGGGCCATGGTCAGGTTGGCCTCACGGTCGCTTTCGTGAATGGCCACCGCTTCGGCCTCCAGCGCTGCCAGAACGTCCTCTTCCGGACGCAGGCGCTGCAGGCGCTCGCGCATGCGGTTCAGCGCCCAGAACAAGTTGGCGGCGGTAGGACGCGCTTCGGCCAGGGTGAGAAAGTCGTCTTCCAGGTCCATTTCCCAATCGCCGCCTTCGGCCAGCCGCTCTTCAAGCGCCAGTACCAGGCCGTAAGCTGCGGCAATACCGATTGCCGAGGCACCGCGCACCGCCATGTCGCGGATGGCTGCGGCCACCTGCGCAACATTGTCGCAGGCCAGCCAACGCTCCTCCGACGGCAGCAGGCGCTGGTCGAGCAGGTGCAAGGCGCCGCCCTGCCAGCGGATCGCGGTCACCTTCTCCGCCGCCAAAAGTCGCTCGCGCATTGCCTCTCCCCGTCATTCGGATATCAAAAGCCGGCGATTATAGCGACCCTCGGGGCCGAGCGCTCGGGTATACTCCGACGCAATTTTGCGAAGTTTCAGAGGACTGTTCAATGAGCAACGTCGACCGCGCCGAAATCGCCAAGTTCGAAGCGCTGGCCCACCGCTGGTGGGACCGCGAAAGCGAGTTCAAGCCGCTGCACGAAATCAACCCGCTGCGCGTCAACTGGATCGACGAGCGCGCCAGCCTGGCCGGCAAGAAAGTGCTGGATGTGGGTTGCGGTGGCGGCATCCTCAGCGAAGCCATGGCCCTGCGCGGTGCCACGGTCACCGGTATCGACATGGGCGAGGCGCCATTGGCGGTGGCCCAGCTACACCAGCTGGAATCGGGCGTGCAGGTGGAATACCGGCAGATCACCGCCGAAGCCCTGGCCGAGGAAATGCCTGAACAGTTCGATGTGGTCACCTGCCTGGAAATGCTCGAGCACGTGCCCGACCCGTCTTCGGTGATTCGCGCCTGCTACCGCATGGTCAAGCCTGGTGGCCAGGTGTTCTTCTCCACCATCAACCGCAACCCCAAGGCCTACCTGCTGGCCATCGTCGGCGCCGAGTACATCCTGAAGATGCTGCCGCGCGGCACCCATGACTTCAAGAAGTTCATCCGCCCCTCCGAGCTGGGCGCCTGGAGCCGCGATGCCGGCCTGCAGGTGAAGGACATCATCGGCCTCACCTACAACCCGCTGACCAAGCACTACAAGCTCAACAGCGACGTCGACGTCAACTACATGATCCAGACCCTGCGCGAGGAATAAGCATGCGTTTGCGAGCAGTACTCTTCGACATGGACGGCACCTTGCTGGACACGGCGCCGGACTTCATCGCCATTTGCCAGGCCATGCTCGCCGACCGCGGGCTGCCGGCCGTTGACGACAACCTGATCCGTGGCGTGATCTCGGGTGGCGCCCGCGCCATGGTTGCCACTGCGTTCGCCATGGACCCGGATGCTGACGGCTTCGAGGCCTTGCGCCTGGAGTTCCTCGAGCGTTACCAGCGCGACTGCGCGGTGCACAGCAAGCTGTTCGAGGGCATGGCCGAGCTGCTGGCCGACATCGAAAGAGGCAACCTGCTGTGGGGCGTAGTCACCAACAAGCCGGTGCGCTTCGCCGAGCCGATCATGCAGCAACTGGGCCTGGCCGAGCGTTCGGCGCTGTTGATCTGCCCGGACCACGTGAAAAATAGCAAACCCGACCCCGAGCCGCTGATCCTGGCCTGCAAGACGCTGAACCTGGACCCGGCCAGTGTGCTGTTCGTCGGCGACGACCTGCGCGACATCGAGTCTGGCCGTGACGCTGGCACCCGCACGGCGGCAGTGCGCTACGGCTATATTCATCCAGAGGACAACCCCAACAACTGGGGTGCCGACGTGGTGGTCGACCACCCGCTGGAACTGCGCAAAGTGATCGACAGCGCGCTGTGCGGCTGCTGAACCGTAACTGACAACGACGAGGAACCCTGTGGGAGCGGGCTTGCCCGCGAACGAGGCGAAGCCCTTGCCTTGCACCGCGGCGCCAGCTTCGCGGGCAAGCCCGCTCCCACAGGGGCCGAGATAGGGATACGAAATGTTCGACTACACCGCCCGCCCCGACCTGCTGCAAGGCCGGGTCATCCTGGTTACCGGTGCCGGCCGTGGCATTGGTGCCGCGGCTGCCAAGGCCTATGCCGCACTGGGCGCCACCGTGCTGCTGCTGGGCAAGACCGAGGCCAACCTGAACGAGGTCTACGACCAGATCGAAGCCGCCGGTCACCCGCAGCCGGTGGTCATCCCGTTCAACCTGGAAACCGCCCTGCCACACCAATACGACGAGTTGGCGGCCATGATCGAAGACCAGTTCGGTCGCCTCGATGGCCTGCTCAACAATGCGTCGATCATCGGCCCGCGCACGCCGCTGGAACAGCTGTCAGGCGACAACTTCATGCGCGTCATGCATATCAACGTCAATGCCACCTTCATGCTCACCAGCACCCTGCTGCCGCTGCTGAAGCTGTCGGAAGACGCCTCGGTGGTGTTCACCAGCAGCAGCGTCGGGCGCAAGGGCCGGGCTTACTGGGGCGCTTATGGCGTGTCGAAGTTCGCCACCGAAGGCCTGATGCAGACCTTGGCCGATGAACTGGAAGGCGTGGCGCCGGTGCGCTCCAACAGCATCAACCCCGGCGCCACGCGCACGGCGATGCGGGCCCAGGCCTACCCCGGCGAGAACCCGCAGAACAACCCGCTGCCCGAAGAAATCATGCCGGTATACCTGTACCTGATGGGGCCGGACAGCACAGGAGTGAACGGGCAGGCGTTCAACGCTCAATAAACCTGCACTGGCCTCTTCGCGGGCTTGCCCCCTCCCACAGGTATGGCTCAGTCCTTGAGGGCTGCGCAGTGCCTGTCGGAGCGGGCAAGCCCGCGAAGAGGCCGCTACAGGCGAACGATCAGCCGGCAGCCAACGCCGGCCGCATACGGCCTTGCTGGCGCCCTTCCAGCTGCATGCAGCGCTCCAGGAACAGGTACATGCAGTCGTAGCTCTTGCAAATGGCCCTGCGCAGCTCGTTGCGCAACCCCAGGGTCGGGTTTTCACCGGCCAGGGTACAGATGATTTCCAGCGCCTCCCACGGGTGCGCATCGTCATATTGGGCATGCATCTTCAGCCACTTCATCGCCCGCTTGCGCCCTTCTTCCGGAAAACCCTGCGCATAGGTGTCGGTCGAGCACACCACCGCCGACCATTCACCGGTCGCACCTTCGATGGCGTAGTTGGTAGCCGCCATGGAAATGGCCAGGTTCTCGGTGGCGCACACCCGCCAGCACCAGTCGTTCAGGCCGTTCAGCTCGGGCGGCACTTCTTGCGCCTGCAACTCGTGCAGGTGCACACCGTGCGCCTGGCACCAGTTCACCCAGTAGTCGGCATGGTTGAGCTCGACGCGGATGTTGCGCATCAGCCAGCGCCGCGCCATGTCTTCGCCCTGGTGCCGGCCATAGCGGGTTTTGGTCAGGTTATGCGCCATGTACAACGAAAACTGCTCCACCACCGGCCAGCCCCCGATCAAGTACTGACGGATGGTCGATTGCTTAAGCTGGCCATCGCGTAGACGGGCATAAAACTCATGCTCAACCACCCGTCGCTTGCTCTCGCGGCAGTCTTCAATCAGTTGCTGGGCCCATTGGGGGTAGCTGGCGGGGTCCATCAAAGGCCCGATACGAACGAATGCGTCAATCACTTTCAGCTCCTTGATCCTTGTGATTTCCAACTAGCGAAACGTGCCAGGTGCTCGCTGCAACAGAGGCCGGGCGGCGATCCGTTGGCGCTGCAGACTGTCACAGGTGAACACCTGGGGGCGTTCGATCAGGTAGCCCTGGGCATAATCCACGCCTATTTCCTGCAAGGCCTGCTCGATCAAGGGTGTTTCGACGAACTCGGCAATAGTGCGCTTACCCATCACATGGCCGATATGGTTGATGACCTCGACCATGGCCCGGTTGACCGGGTCGTCGAGCATGTCCTTGACGAAACTCCCGTCAATCTTCAGGTAATCCACGGGCAAATGCTTGAGATAGGCGAACGACGACATGCCGGCGCAAAAATCATCAAGCGAGAAACGGCAACCCAGCCCTTTCAACTCGTTGATGAAGCGAATGGCGCTGCCCAGGTTGGCAATGGCGCTGGTTTCGGTAATTTCGAAACAGATCATCCGCGGCGGAATGGCGTATTCGACGAACAACCGCTGGAGGTATTCAAGGAACTTGTCGTCGCCAATGCTGGAGCCCGACAGGTTGATGGCACAGGTCGACAACGGCCCTTCACGCCCTTCTTCCAGGCACTGGCGTATGACCATGAACACATTGCGCACCACCCAGCGGTCCAGCGCAGTCATCAGGCCGTAGCGCTCGGCGGCCGGGATGAAGCTGCTGGGCAGGATGGTGCGGCCGCTTTCGTCGTGCAGGCGCAACAGAATTTCGATATGGCCCGGGCCCTCGAAGGTTTTAAGCGGGGCGATTTCCTGGGCGTAGAGGCAAAAGCGGTTTTCTTCCAGGGCCACATGCAGGCGCTGGATCCAGGCCATTTCGCCAAAACGCATGGACAGTTCGCTGTCGTCGGCGTGGTACACCTGCACACGGTTTCGGCCCTTTTCCTTGGCCATGTAGCAGGCCATGTCGGCGGCGCGCAGAGAGGCCTCCAGGGTGCCGGGGGCCTGGGCCATATGCACCAGGCCAATGCTGACCGTGGTCACGAACGGCCGCCCTTTCCATACGAAGTGCAGGCTCTGCACCAGTTGACGTAATTGTTCGGCAATGCGCTCGGCCTGGTCGGGCGGGCAGTTTTCCAGCAGCACGCCAAATTCATCGCCACCCAGCCGCGCCAGCGTATCGCCCTCACGCAGGCCGGATTGCAGCACCGCGCAGATGTGCCGCAGCAACTCATCGCCGGCCGCGTGGCCACAGGTGTCGTTGACCAGCTTGAACTGGTCGAGGTCAAGGAACATCAGCGAGTGCCGCCCGGCCTGACGCGCCAGGTCGTTGAGCGCCTGCTCCAGGCGGTATTCGAACTCGCGGCGGTTGGCCAGCCCGGTCAGGGCGTCATGGGTTGCCTGCCAGGACAGATTGGCGATGTACTGGCGCTCCTGGGTCATATCGTGCAGCACCAGCACAATGCCACTGACCTGGCCATCACTGACAATCGGCGAGCCCACCAGGTTGATCGACACAGTACTGCCGTCCAGGCGCTGGATCAGCCGGGCATGCTCGGAGCCGCCCTTGAGGCTACCGCCGAGCACCTGTTCGACCAGGCTGCGACCATCATCCTCGGCGTGCTCATCAACCAGGCTGAACAGCGCTGACAGTGGCAGGCCCTGAGCCTGGCCGGATTGCCAGTGGGTCAATTGTTCGGCGGCCGGGTTCATATAGCCGATATTGCCCTCGACATCGGTGGTGATCACCGCATCACCGATGGCCTGCAGGGTAATCTGCGCACGCTCTTTTTCTTCCTGCAGGGCACTGGCAAAGGCCTGGCGCTGGGCCAGCAGCTTGCTGGAGCGCCCCCAGGCAATCGCTATCAGGAACATCGCGGTCAGCAGGTTGGTGATCAGCAGCACCCGGAGCAGTGCGCGCGAGCCCTCGCCCAAGGCATCGCTGAAGGCCTTGGCCGCTGGGGTCACGCCTTCGTTGATGGCGACAATGCGGGCCTTCCAATCGCTGACGGTGTCGGCATCCACCGGGCCACTGGCAAAACGCTGGCGCATTTCACCGGCCAGCACATCCAGTTTGGCCAGATAGTCGTCGCCGATGTCCCAGTAATCAATGGCTGTCTGCATATAGCTGACATGGCGGAAATTGCTGTAGAACCAGATGATCCGCGCGACATCGTCAGGGTGGTTGCCACCTTGCAGTACCGCCTGTCGCGCGGCGTCCAGATCAGGGTTGGGGTGGTCGAGTACCTCGCGCAGGCGATGATCCCCCTGAGGCACGGTAATGGCCTGGCGATAGCGTTGGTAGGTGCTGTCGTCGCGCGTCTCGCTGTACAGATTGAGGTAGTAGATGGCATCTTTCTGCGCCTTGGACCACAGGCTTTCGCCCGCGACATAGGCGCGCACGGCCGAAAGCGTATAAAGGCTGAGGCTGCCCAACGCGACCTGAAGGACCACGACGGCGATGAAAGGCCATGTGATGCCGAGCAACTTTGGCGCTTCGAGTGTGCGATTTCCCTTCATGGAGTCCCTGTCACAGAGCAGATAAGGCGTAAATCGACCCAGACAAGCACAGCGTAGGCCATTTGCCATCGCTGTGGGGGGGATTTTTATGACAAGGAATCGGGGAATTTGTACAGCGTATGCGCTGGCCATTGTTGGAGCGGGTTTACCCGCGAAGAAGACATGGCACGGGCTTCGCCCGTGTTCGCGGGCAAGCCCGCTCCCACAGGGATCGCACCAGCTTTTAGAAATTGAGCAAGACAGTTGCTCCCACAAGCCCGGTGAAGGCAGCCAGATAATCAGCTCTGCTGCAGGTGCCCGTAAAGCTTGGCATATAACCCACCCTCGGCTATCAGCTGCTGATGGTCGCCGTCTTCGGCCACGTGCCCGCCATCGAACACCAGCACCCGGTCGGCCTGTTTCACCGCCGACAACCGATGGGCGATGATCAGCGTGGTGCGGCCGCTGAGGAAGCGCGCCAAGGCCTGATGCAGGTTGTACTCGGTGGCAGCATCCAGGGCTGAGGTGGCCTCGTCGAGGATCACCACCTTGGGCTCAGCCAGCACCATGCGGGCAATGGCCAGGCGCTGGCGCTGGCCACCGGACAAGCGCACGCCTGAACGCCCCACCACACTGTCCAGGCCCTGCGGCAAGGCGGCGATGGTGGCATCCAGCTGGGCGATACGCAGCGCCTGCCAGCACGCATCATCGCTGCAGTCGCGGCCCATGGTCAGGTTGGCACGCACGCTGTCGTTGAACAGCGACGGGTGCTGCAACACCACCGCGACGTTCTCGCGCAGGGTTTCCAGGCCGATTTCCTGCAGGCTGGCACCGCCAAAGCGAATGGTCCCGGCCTGGGCGCTATAAAGGCCCAGCAACAGCTGCACCAACGTGCTCTTGCCGCCGCCGCTGGCACCGACAATCGCCACCTTCTCACCCGCAGCGATAGACAGGTCGAGGTGGTCGAGCACCGGCTCGTCGGCATAGGCAAAGCGCAGATCGCGCACTTCAATGCCCACCGTTTCGCGCCCGGCGAACGGGTTGCTGGCGGCCGGGTATTGCGGCTCGTCGGCACGCGCCAGCAGTTCGTTGAGGCGGCTCAGCGCACCGCCTGCGGCGTAGTACGCATATTGCAGATTAAGCAGTTGCTCCACCGGGCCGATCATGAACCACAGGTAGCTGAACACCGCCAGCATCTGGCCGATCGACAGATCGGAAAACAGCACGGTCAGCATGGCCGCCGCGCGGAAAATGTCGATGCCGAACTGGAACAGCAGGCCACTGGCACGGCCACTGGCATCGCTTTTCCATTGCGAGTCCACGGCGTAATCGCGCACCTCGCGGGCACGCAGGCCCAGGCGGCCAAGGAAGTAACCCTGGCGGTTACCGGCGCGGATTTCCTGGATGGCATCGAGGGTTTCCGCCAGCGCCTGGGTAAAGCGCGCGGTGCTGTCGTTCTCAAGCTTTTTCAGGTGTTTGACGCGCTTGCCCAACTGCACCGTGAAGTAGATCACCAGCGGGTTGAACAGCAAGATCAGCAAAGCCAGCTGCCAGTGCATCCAGATCAGGATGGCCGCCGTGCCGGTCAAGGTCAGCATGGCCACCAGGAAGCGGCTGAGAGTTTCGCCAACGAACTTGTCGAGGGTGTCCAGGTCGGTGACCAGGTGGGTGGTCACCGTGCCGCTGCCCAGGCTTTCGTATTCCTTCAGCGAAATACGCTTGAGCCGCTCGATCAGGCGGATGCGCAGGCGGTAGACAATGTCCTTGGCCAGCCCGGCGAACAGCTTGGACTGGATGACGTTGAACGCCAGCGCGGCCAGGCGCAGGCACAAGGTGAGCGCCAGCATCAGGCCGATGTAGCCGGCTGCCACCTGCCAGCCGGACGGCAGCAGGTGGTTCATCCACTTCAGCGCGGCGTCACCATGGCCGAGCAGCACTTCGTCCACCAACAGCGGCAGCAGCAGCGGAATGGGCACGCTGCAACATGCCGCCAGTAACGCTATAAGGTTGGCGGACCAGAGGTTTTTCTTGTGATGCAGGGCCAGGCGGCGGATTTCCGCCCAGCTCAGTCGATCGCCCGCAGTGTAAGGCTTGCCCGGTACCGGGTCGGGTGACCCAGGCACATCAAGCACAGGCGGCCTGCTGCAGCCAGCGGCCGAGCAAGGGTTGCAGGCGCTCCAGCGGCTGATAGCCGTTGGTCAGCAAAGCCAGTTGGCCATTGCGCTCGGCCAGCAGGGTCGGGAAACCGGCAATACCCAGGTCCTGAGCCCAGGCGAAGTCGGCCGCGGTGGCGGCACGGGTATCGGCACGGGCGAAGGTTTCGGCGAACGTGGCACGGTCGAAGCCACACTGCGAGGCTAGCTCGACCAGCTGCGGCGCGATGGTCACATCGACGCCCTGCTCGTAGAACGAACGCTGGATCAACGCCAGCAGCGGCCAGACGCGTTCGGCATCCAGCTCGCGGGCCGTGACCAGGGCGCGGCAGGCCGGCTCGGTGTCGTAGACGAAGCCGTCAGGCATGGCCCCCTCGAAGCGGAACGGCTGGCCGGTAGCATCAGCCACCGCCTGCCAGTGTTCCAGGATGTACTTGCGAGTGGAGCTGTCCAGGGCGCTGCCGCCAGTGCGCAGCCCGCCCGGTACCAAGTGGGCAGGCACGCCTGCCTCACGCGCCTGGGCGATCAGGGCCGCAGCCACTGGCGCAAAACCCCAGCACCAGGAGCACATCGGGTCCATCACATAGATCAGGCGTGCAGACATGCTTCAAGCCTCGGCTTTGTAGTTGTAACCGATCGGGTGCGGCAGGTTGCGGGCCTTGGCCAGCTCGATCTGCTTCTGCCGGTCGATGGCACTGCGCCGGGTCTTCTCGCTTAGGCTGTCCCAGCAATGCGGGCAGCTGACACCTGGCGAATAGTGCTCGGACGCGCGCTCCTCTGCATTGATCGGGTGGCGGCAGGCGTGGCACTGGTCGTACTCGCCTTCGCTCAGGTCATGGCGCACCGTAACCCGGTTGTCGAAGACAAAGCAGTCGCCGTCCCACAGGCTTTCTTCCTGAGGCACTTCCTCGAAGTATTTCAGGATGCCGCCCTTAAGATGATAGACCGACTCGAAGCCTTCACCGAGCATGTAGCTGGAGGCCTTTTCGCAACGGATGCCGCCGGTGCAGAACATGGCGACCTTCTTGTGCTTGCTCGGGTCGAAATTGGCCTTGATGTACTCCGGGAACTCGCGGAAGGTTTCGGTCTTCGGGTCGATGGCGCCCTTGAATGTACCGATGGCCACTTCGTAGTCGTTGCGGGTGTCGATCAGCAGCACTTCCGGGTCGCTGATCAGGGCGTTCCAGTCCTTGGGCTCGACATAGGTACCAACGGCCTGGTTGGGGTCTACGCCCGGCACGCCGAGGGTGACGATCTCTTTCTTGAGCTTGACCTTGGTGCGGTAGAACGGCTGTTCGTCGCAGTACGACTCTTTATGGTCGATATCGACCAGACGCGGGTCGTTGCGCAACCAGGTCAGCAGGCCATCAATGCCCTCCCGGGTGCCTGACACGGTGCCGTTGATGCCCTCCTGGGCCAGCAGCAGGGTGCCTTTGACGTTGTTGTCGAGCATGGTCTTGAGCAGCGGCTCGCGCAGCTCGACGTAGTCTTCCAGGGTGACGAACTTGTACAGCGCCGCGACGACGATGGCTTGAGACATGTAACGGAATCTCCAGGTGGTTGCCCTCGTAAGGGGCGGACCGGGTTTGACAGTTGCACAAAAAGCAGGGGGCCGCTAAGCGGCCCCCTTGGGGTGATGCAGATTCTACCAGAACAACAAAACGGTTTCAGTGCCCGCCGCCCGCACACACGGGCGAGGCCGGTGCAACGCCGACCTTGGCCCACTCTTCGGCGGTGTAGGTGTGGATGGCCAGGGCGTGGATCTCGCCCATCAGCTCACCCATGGTGGCGTACACCTTCTGGTGGCGCTTGACGCTGTTCAGCCCGGCGAACTGCTCGCTGACGATCACGGCCTTGTAGTGGGTCTCCTGACCACGACTGTGCATGTGACTTTCATTGAGCACTTCCAGGTGTTGCGGCGCCAGCGCGGCCAGTTGCTGTTCGATACGTTGTTGCATAGTCATTGCGGCGTACTCACTTCTTCGCTGGGGCAGCGGCCTTGCCTGCGTTCGGGTCCAGCTCTTTGGTCATGTCTTCCAGCAGCTTGTTCACCACCGGAACGGCTGGCTCCAGGCTCTGCTGGGTCAGCTGTGCCGACTGCTGGGTGACCTTGGGCATTTCACGCAGCACTTTCTTGCCCAGCGGCGATTCGTAGAACTTGACCAGGTCCTTCAGTTCCTGCTCGGTGAAGGTGCGGGTGTACAGGTCGACCATCTTCGGCTTCAGCTTGTTCCAGCCGATGGCGTTGTCCAGCGCGGCATTGGCCTTGGCCTGGTAGCTTTCCAGTACGGGCTGCTTGGCGGCCGGGGCCTTGGTCTGGGCGAAACGCTGGGCAAACATCTGCTGCACTTGCATGTACACCGGGGTGCCCAGCTTGTCGGCGTTGGCCAAGGTCAGGAATTTCTCGGCAGCAGCGTTGTGACTGGCGGTGGCAGCGAGTACCTGGCCGCTGGCGCAAACCAGGGCAACGGCGGCACAAAGGACACGGAGACGGGTCATTGCATTTCCTTCAAAGAGAGGGAGGCGGGCACCTCAGAGTAGAGCATTCTGCGCCGTGGTGGCGATGTGCTCAAGTGGCACGACGAGCGACGGAACCGCTCGGTCGAATCAGGGCCTAAACTGCGATTTCGAACTACACAGGAGTGAGTACAGAATGAGCCGTATCGAGACAGACAGCCTGGGCCCGGTCGAAGTTCCGGAGGACGCCTACTGGGGTGCGCAGACCCAGCGTTCGCTGATCAACTTCGCCATTGGCAAGGAGCGCATGCCCCGCGCGGTATTGCACGCCCTGGCACTGATCAAGAAGGCCGCGGCGCGCGTCAACGACCGCAATGGCGACCTGCCGGCCGACATCGCCCGGCTGATCGAGCAGGCCGCCGATGAGGTGCTGGATGGCCAGCACGACGATCAGTTCCCGCTCGTCGTCTGGCAGACGGGCAGCGGTACCCAGAGCAACATGAATGTCAACGAGGTGATCGCCGGGCGCGCCAACGAACTGGCCGGAAAAGGCCGTGGCGGCAAGGCGCCAGTACACCCCAATGACCACGTAAACCGCTCGCAGAGCTCCAACGACTGCTTCCCCACCGCCATGCACATTGCGGCAGCCCAGGCGGTGCATGAAAAGCTGCTGCCGGCCGTCACCGAACTGTCTTCGGGGCTGGCCGAGCTGTCGATGCGTCACCACAAGCTGGTGAAAACCGGCCGCACACACATGATGGACGCCACGCCGATTACCTTCGGCCAGGAAGTGTCGGCCTTCGTCGCCCAGCTCGATTACGCCCAGCGCGCCATCCGCGCCACCCTGCCGGCGGTGTGCGAACTGGCCCAGGGCGGTACTGCCGTGGGTACCGGGCTCAACGCTCCACAGGGTTTTGCTGAGGCCATCGCTGCCGAACTGGCGGCGCTGTCCGGGCTGCCGTTCATCACGGCACCCAACAAGTTCGCCGCTCTCGCCGGCCACGAACCGCTGACCAGCCTGGCGGGGGCCCTGAAGACCCTGGCCGTGGCCCTGATGAAAATCGCCAACGACCTGCGCCTGCTGGGGTCCGGCCCGCGCGCCGGGCTTGCCGAGGTGCGCCTGCCAGCCAACGAGCCGGGCAGCTCGATCATGCCGGGCAAGGTCAACCCCACTCAGTGCGAGGCGCTGTCGATGCTGGCCTGCCAGGTACTGGGCAACGACGCGGCCATCGGCTTTGCCGCCAGCCAGGGGCATTTGCAGTTGAATGTGTTCAAGCCGGTAATCATCCATAACCTGCTGCAGTCCATCGAGTTGCTGGCCGATGGTTGCCGCAACTTCCAGGCACATTGCGTGGCGGGTATCGAGCCGGATGCCGAGCAGATGGCCGCGCACCTGGAGCGCGGGTTGATGCTGGTGACGGCGCTGAACCCGCATATCGGCTATGACAAGGCGGCAGAAATTGCCAAGAAGGCTTACAGCGAGGGCACGACCTTGCGCGAGGCGGCATTGGCGTTGAAGTACCTGACCAATGAGCAGTTCGACCAGTGGGTGCGGCCGGAGGACATGCTGGCGCCGGGCGGCAAGGGCTGACTGCTCTGTAGCCTGTACCGGCCCTTTCGCGGGTAAACCCGCTCCTACGCCGAGAGGCGATCCATTGTAATCGATGGACTCGCCCCCGCCGAGGCATCACAGTGCCACGGTGGTGTTCGAAGAAGCCAACGGCAGCGAGGGCGAGACCATGAAAAAGCATAGTTCGAAACACGATTCCCTGTCTTCCACTGATGTGGAGCTTTGCACAACCATCTGCGTAGACCTGGCCAAACAGGTCTTCCAATTAGCAGGCGAGGACGCTACTGGTCGGGTGATCTACGAAGATCGCATCAAATCCCGCCAAGCGTTCCATGATTTCCTGCTCAAGCTGCCAACGACCGTGGCCGTTTTGATGGAATGCGGTCCAGGTGCACAAGCTTGGGCCAGACTGCTGCAGGCCAAAGGTAATCCGGTTCGCATCCTGCCGGCGCAACGTGTCGCCGAACATCGCAGCGGTGCAAAGAACGATCGTAACGACTGCTATGCCATTTTGCGTGCCGGTCGCGATACGAGCATCGCTTCGATACCGATCAAGAGCACCACAGCACTGGCTATTCAAGCGCTGCACCGTATCCGGCGCGGTAACATCAAGCGACATACCGCGCTGGGTAATCAGATCCGTGGTTTGCTACTTGAGCATGGCGTATCCATGCCCCAGGGTGATGCCGCGATCAATAAGCATGTGCCTCAGGCGCTTGAGGATGCTTCCTTGCCTCTGCCCGACTTGTTGCGCGAGTTGCTCGATGAGTTGCTGATGGACTGGTTGTCTTTAGGTGAACGCATAACGGTGCTGAGCCGGCGGCTCGAAGCGACTGCCCAGGAGGATAAAGTCGCTCAGCGACTGATCACCATTCGCGGCGTCGGCCCTATCATTGCCACGGCGATCGTGGCGAAACAGACCGACCCCAGCCGCTTCGCCAGTGGCCGAATGTATTCCGCCTTCTTCGGTATCGTGCCCGATCAGCACAGCAGCGGAAACAAAATCAGATTGGGCAAGATGAGCAAGCGCGGTGACGGCTACATACGCAGCCTGCTGATCCAGGGCGCCCATTCTGTTTTGAGTCAGTTAAGGCCTGATTCCGATCAGCCAGATGATCGCCGCCTCTTGCGCTGGCTATCCCGCCTTGGGCGCAAGGAGGCGGCGATCAGGCTGGCTAATCGAAATCTGCGGATTATCTGGACGCTGTTACAGAGCGATCAGGTTTACCAACGCAAACCGAACGAAAAACCGGAGGCGGCTATGAGCCTCTGACCAACCGGGTAATGCCATCGGGGCGCTAGGCGCTCCAACCCCTGCTAGTGAACATTGACCCTAGGTAAGACCGTCGCAGACCGATGCCTCCGCTCCTACAGGCCTGATAGTGGCCTCAATGTAAACGGCACACTGCGAGCTCACCACGATGTTGGCCAGAAGCAAAAAGCTTCCTCGAATAGGCCTGATACATAGATGCAACCGGGTTCCTATGTTCAAAAAGCAGCTAGACAGTGTGGGCGAGTCCATACATAGGAGCGGGTTTACCCGCGAAAGGGCCGGTACAGGCAATCGACAGACCTAGGCCAACCGCGCCCTGCGGGCCCGCCAACCCGCCACCAGCGAGGGCCCCAGCGCCACCAGCGCCGAACCGAACACCACCGTGACCGCCCCCACATAGCCCAGGGCGTTGATGTCCTCGGCATGCACATAGTCAGGCCACACCAATGCCGCCAGCGCCACCGCAACGAAGGTCACCAGCGGGGTCAGCGCCAGCGTGGCACTTACCCGTGAGGCCTCCCAGTGCGCCAGCGCTTCGGCAAAGGCGCCGTATGCCACCAGGGTGTTCAGGCAACAGGCCAGCAGCAGCCAGCCTTGTACCGGGGTCAGTTGCAAGGCCTCCAGCGGGTGCACCCAAGGTGTCAGCAACGCAGCACAGCTGAGGTAGATCACCATCATCACCTGCTGCGAATGCCACACGGTCAGCAACTGCTTCTGGCTCAGGGCGTAGAACACCCAGATACTGGTCGCCAGCAAGATGGTCAATACGCCCGTGGTATAGGCACCCAGTGAAGTCAGCAATTCCTCCAGGCGCTGGTTGAAGAACAGGCCAAACCCTGCCAGCAGCACCAACAGCCCCATGCCCTGCCCCACACTGAAGCGCTCGCGGAACACGAATACGCTGGCCACCAGCAACAGCACCGGGCCGATCTGTACCACCAGTTGTGCGGTGCCCGGGCTAAGCAGTTTGAGACCGATCAGGTAAAGCACGTAGTTGCCCATCAGGCCGAACACCGCAACCAGCACCAGGCCCTTGCCCCTGGGCGCCAGTTTGCGGATGGACGGCAAACGCCGTTGAGCCGCCAGCCAGGCGAACAGCAGGCCACCGGAGACCAGCAGCCGGTACCAGGTGACGGTGATCGGGTCGACCACTTGCAATACCTGCTTGAGCTTGATCGGCAGGATGCCCCAGAGCAGCGCCGTCAGAAGTGCCAGGAACAGCCCATAGCCCCAGCGGCCAGAAGTGGTGTGCATAAAATCCTCGATCAAGCCCGTGGTGGGGGTGATTGAATTCTACGGGGTTGGAGGACGGTCACGGTGCAGAGTGCCGAGAAAAGAATTCATCAGGTCATTCTTCCAGGGCATGGCTGGGGGGCGAGGTGTTGCCTGTGCTGACCGCGAAAGCGCCAGAACAGGCAACATCACATTGGGCTATTTCTTGTGCTTGGCAAACGCCTCTTCCAGCGCCTGGTTGATGGTGCGCAACACCTTCACCCGCGCCCAGCGCTTGTCATTGGCCTCCACCAGCGCCCACGGGGCAATCTCGCTGCTGGTACGGTCGACCATGTCGCCCACAGCCTGGGTGTACTCGCCCCACTTGTCGCGGTTGCGCCAGTCATCCTCGGTGATCTTGTAGCGTTTGAACGGAATCTGCTCTCGCTCTTCGAAGCGCTCCAGTTGGGTCTGCTGGTCGATCGCCAGCCAGAACTTGACCAGCACAACGCCGGCATTCACCAACTGCTCTTCAAAGTCGTTGATCTCGCTGTAGGCACGCATCCAGTCAGCCGGGCTGCAGAAGCCTTCCACCCGCTCCACCAGCACCCGGCCATACCAGGAGCGGTCGAAGATGGTGAACTTGCCCCGTGCCGGGATGTGCCGCCAGAACCGCCACAGGTACGGCTGGGCGCGCTCTTCTTCGGTGGGTGCGGCAATCGGCACGATGCGGTACTGACGTGGGTCCAGCGCCGCCGCCACGCGTCGGATGGCGCCCCCCTTGCCGGCCGCGTCGTTGCCCTCGAACACCGCCACCAGCGCGTGCCGGCGCATGCGCTTGTCACGCAGCAGACCGGCCAGACGGGCCTGTTCGGTGATCAACTGTTCCTGATAGTCGGCCTTGTCCAGGCGCAACGTCATGTCCAGGGCGCCAAGCAGGCTGCGGTCGTCGATGCTATGGCTCAGCGGGGCCACGTTGCCCTGGTGCTTGCCCTTGGGATTATTGGCCAGCGCGGCTTGCAGGCTTTCCAGCAGAATACGCCCCACCGCCAGGCTGCGGTAATTCGGGTCTACCCCTTCGATGATGTGCCATGGTGCATAGTCGCGGCTGGTGCGGCGCAGCACGCGCTCACCAAAGCGCACGAAGCGGTCGTACGTTTGCGACTGCTGCCAATCCAGCGGGCTGATCTTCCAGCTGTGCAGCGGGTCGTCCTTGAGCGATTTCAGCCGTGCCTTCATCTGCTTCTTGGACAGGTGGAACCAGAACTTGATGATCAGCGCACCCTCATCGCAAAGCATCTCCTCCAGGCGTTCGGCACCGGTAATGGCCTGATCGAGCACGGCATCCTTGAACACCCCGTGCACCCGCCCCTGCAGCATCTGGCTGTACCAGTTGCCAAAGAACACCCCCATCCGCCCCTTGGGTGGCAAGGCCCGCCAGTAGCGCCAGGCGGGCGGGCGGGCCAGCTCTTCGTCGGTCTGCTGGTCGAAGGTGAGCACATCGATCATGCGCGGGTCCATCCACTCGTTGAGCAGCTTTACCGTCTCGCCCTTGCCGGCGCCTTCGATGCCGTTGATCAGCACGATCACCGGAAACCGCGCCTGCTGCTTGAGTTCGTACTGGGCTTCGAGCAGGGCCTCGCGTAAAGCGGGTACCTCGGCGTCGTAAGCCTCCTTGTCGATGCTGTGGCCGATTTCGGCAGATTCGAACATGCACTGGCTCCTTCAATGGATAAGCAAGACTAGCGGATTTCATTTCTGCCTGTACGGGCCTCTTCACGAATGAACGCGCTCCCACAGCTCATCCGGATGGCATAAAATCCCGCCATCCGCTGCAACCGAGCCCACCATGCCCACCCTCCTCCAGCACGCCCAGATCGACTGGGACGACCAGGGCCGCCCCCATTCGCGGCACTATGACGACGTCTATTTCGCAGTCAACGAAGGCATCGAAGAAACCAAGCACGTGTTCCTCGGCCAGACCCGCCTGGCCGAGCGATTTGCCAACCTGGCGCCGCATGCCTGCACGGTGATCGGCGAAACCGGCTTTGGCACCGGCATGAATTTTTTCTGCGCCTGGCAGCTGTTTGACCAGCACGCACACAGCGACGCGCGCCTGCACTTCGTCAGCGTCGAGAAGTACCCACTCGCCCACGCCGACATGGCCCGCGCAGTAAGCCTGTGGCCTGAACTGGCCGCCTATACGGGGCCGCTGCTGGAGCAGTACGTGGCGGTGCACCCGGGCTTTCAGCAGTTCACCTTCGCCGATGGCAGGGTCACCCTGACCCTGTTGATAGGCGATGTGCTGGAACAGCTGCCGCAGCTCGATGCGCAGATCGATGTGTGGTTCCTCGACGGCTTCGCCCCCGCCAAGAACCCCGACATGTGGACCCCGGCGCTGTTTGCGCAACTGGCGCGGCTATCGCATCCGGGCACGGTGCTGGGCACCTTCACCACCACCGGCTGGGTACGCCGCAGCCTGGTCGAAGCTGGCTTCGCCATGAAGAAGGTGCCAGGCATCGGCAAGAAGTGGGAGGTGATGAGCGGCGCCTACGTCGGCCCCCTGCCCGGCTCATGCGCGCCCTGGTACGCGCGCCCCGCTGTTGCGCAGGGGCCGCGCGAGGCGCTGGTGATCGGTGCCGGACTTGCCGGCAGCAGCAGCGCCGCCAGCCTGGCCCGGCGTGGCTGGCAGGTAACCGTGCTGGAGCGCCACGAAGCCCCGGCCCAGGAAGCTTCGGGCAACCCGCAAGGGGTGCTGTACCTCAAGCTGTCCGCCCATGGCACCGCACTGTCGCAGATGATCCTGTCCGGGTTCGGCTACACCCGGCGCCAGCTGCAGCGGTTGCAGCGTGGCCGTGACTGGGATGCCTGCGGGGTGCTGCAACTGGCCTTCGACAGCAAGGAGGCCGAACGCCAGGGCAAGCTGGCTGTCGCCTTCGACCACGGCTTGCTGCACTGCCTGGCGCGCGCCGAGGCCGAAGCCATCGCCGGCGTGGCGTTGCCTGGCGGCGGGTTGTTCTACCCCGAAGGTGGCTGGGTGCACCCGCCGGCGCTGTGCCAGCAGCAGTTGCAGCACCCCGGTATTCACCTGGTGGCCCACCAGGAAGTGCTCGAACTGCGCAAAGTGGGTGAACGGTGGCAGGCCTGGGCTGGCGACCAACTATTAGCCAGCGCTCCAGTGGTGGTCCTGGCCGGCGCGGCCGATGTGCGGCGCTTCGAACCTTGCGCGCAGTTACCACTCAAGCGCATTCGTGGGCAGATCACCCGCTTGCCGGCCACCGCCAGCAGCCAGGCGCTACGCACCGTGGTGTGCGCGGAGGGCTATGTGGCACCGCCGCGCGAGGGTGAACATACACTGGGGGCAAGTTTTGACTTCCACAGTGAAGACCTTGCGCCGACGGTGGCCGAGCACCGGGGCAACCTGGCGTTGCTGGATGAGATTTCTACTGACCTGGCCCGGCGCCTGGGCGTGGCCGAGCTGAACCCCGAGCAACTGCAAGGGCGCGCGGCGTTCCGTTGTACCAGCCCGGATTATTTGCCGATTGTCGGGCCGATGGCTGACGCGCAGGCGTTTGCCGAAACTTATGCCGTGTTGGGGCGTGATGCCCGACAGGTGCCGGATGTGGCCTGCCCTTGGCTGGAGGGGTTGTATGTGAACAGCGGGCATGGGTCGCGCGGGTTGATCACGGCACCTTTGAGCGGGGAACTGGTGGCCGCCTGGGTGTGCGGCGAGCCGTTGCCGTTGCCGCGTGAGGTGGCGCAGGCGTGTCATCCGAACCGGTTTGCCTTGCGCAGGCTGATCCGGGGGAAGTGATTGCTTCGGGCGCATGGCGTTGAATTTATTGCGCCGGTGAGATCGAGCGCCGCCCGCGCGGCGCATCGCGAGCTGCGCTCGCTCCTACGTTTGTTTCGGGCCAATTATTCCTGGGGGATTTGCGCGCGAACGCTTTGGTGTATGACCCTGTATTGCGTCGTACGAGCAAGGCGGTCGCGCGCGCCTGTTACAGGCGTTACTGGCCCGAAACAAACGTAGGAGCGAGCGCAGCTCGCGATGCGCTGCGCACGCGGCGCTCGATTTCTGCAATACTGCGAGATCCCAGGCAATAACCTGCCACCTCAACCTTATATAACAAACTGTTCTAAAACTCTAAAAAAGCAAACAGGTCAGTTCATTAAGGTGCCCTAATCCGGGGCATCACCTCCCCAACGGAAAAACCGGTAAGGACTTATGTGCGGATTAGCAGGAGAATTACGTTTCACCCCCATCGACCAAGCCCCTCGCCCAGCCGACCTGGCTGCGGTAGAGCGCATTACCCATCACCTGGCCCCGCGTGGCCCGGATGCCTGGGGCTTCCATAGCCAAGGCCCGATCGCCCTGGGCCACCGGCGGCTGAAAATCATGGACCTGTCCGACGGCTCGGCGCAGCCGATGGTCGACAACACCCTGGGCCTGTCATTGGCCTTCAACGGCGCCATCTACAACTTCCCCGAACTGCGCGAGGAACTGCAGGCGCTGGGCTACAGCTTCTGGTCCGACGGCGACACCGAGGTGCTGCTCAAGGGCTACCACGCCTGGGGCGCTGCCCTGCTGCCCAAGCTCAACGGCATGTTTGCCCTGGCCATCTGGGAGCGCGACAACCAGCGCCTGTTCCTGGCCCGCGACCGCCTCGGCGTCAAACCTCTGTACCTGTCGCGCAACGGCGAGCGCCTGCGCTTTGCCTCGACCCTGCCGGCACTGCTCAAGGGCGGTGACATCGACCCGATGCTCGACCCCGTGGCACTCAACCACTACCTGAATTTCCACGCCGTGGTACCGGCACCGCGCACCCTGCTGGCCAACGTGCAGAAACTGGAGCCTGGCACCTGGATGCGCATCGACCGGCATGGCGAAGTGGAGCGCCAGGTCTGGTGGCAACTGCACTACGGCCCCCACCCCGACGAGCGTGAGCTGGACCTGGAAGGCTGGACCACCCGCGTGCTTGACGCCACCCGGGACGCCGTAGCCATCCGCCAGCGGGCTGCTGTGGATGTTGGCGTATTGCTGTCCGGTGGGGTCGACTCCAGCCTGCTGGTGGGCCTGTTGCGCGAAGTGGGGGTGGAAGACCTGTCGACCTTCTCCATCGGCTTCGAGGATGCCGGCGGCGAGCGCGGCGACGAGTTCCAGTACTCCGACCTGATCGCCAGGCACTACGGCACCCGCCACCACCAACTGCGCATTGCCGAACACGAGATCATCGACCAGTTGCCGGCCGCGTTTCGCGCCATGAGCGAGCCGATGGTCAGCCACGACTGCATCGCGTTCTACCTGCTGTCGCGGGAAGTGGCCAAGCACTGCAAGGGCGTACAGAGCGGCCAGGGTGCCGATGAGCTGTTCGCCGGTTACCACTGGTACCCGCAGGTGGACGGCGCCGACGACGCCTATGCTGCTTACCGAGATGCGTTCTTCGACCGCAGCCACGCCGAATACCGCGACACCGTGCAGGCCCCCTGGCTGCTGGAAACCGACGCCGCCGGCGACTTCGTACGCGAACACTTCGCCCGCCCCGGCGCACCGGCTGCGGTGGACAAGGCGCTGCGCCTGGACAGCACCGTGATGCTGGTCGACGACCCGGTCAAACGGGTGGACAACATGACCATGGCCTGGGGCCTGGAGGCGCGCACGCCGTTCCTCGATTACCGCCTGGTGGAACTGTCGGCACGCATTCCCGCACGCTTCAAGCTGCCCGATGGCGGCAAGCAGGTGCTCAAGCAGGCGGCGCGACGGGTGATCCCGCATGAGGTGATCGACCGCAAGAAGGGTTACTTCCCGGTACCGGGCCTGAAGCATCTGGAAGGTGCCACCCTGGGCTGGGTACGCGAGCTGTTGACCGACCCCAGCCAAGACAGAGGGTTGTTCAACCCGGCCATGATCGACCGCCTGCTAAGCAACCCGCACGGCCAACTGACGCCATTGCGCGGTTCCAAGCTATGGCAACTGGCGGCGCTTAACCTGTGGTTGAGCGAACAAGGAATCTGACCGATGAAAGCCCATGAAATCGCTTATGGTCAGCGCCTGCTGCGCGGCCAGGCGCCGTCCTATGAGCGCCTGCAAGCGCGCTTGGCCGGTGACGGCAGCCAGCCCCATGACCAACCGCGTGCCGTGCACTGCGGCTGGGGCCGGCTGCTGATAGGCCACACCTACCCCGACCCGGTTTCCCTGGCCGAGGACTTGCTCGACGAGCACCCGGGCGAACGCGACATCGCCCTGTACGTGGCCGCACCGCAGCAGGTGCTGGCCCAGGCCCCACAGCAGCTGTTCCTCGATCCGTCCGACACCCTGCGCCTATGGTTCACCGACTACCGCCCGGCGCAGCGAGTATTTCGCGGCTTCCGCGTGCGCCGGGCACAGAACCCCGCCGACTGGCAGGCAATCAACACCCTGTACCAGGCCCGCGGGATGCTCCCCGTCGACGCCGAGCTGCTTACCCCCCGGCACTTGGGTGGCCCGGTGTACTGGCTGGCAGAGGACGAAGACAGCGGCTCGGTGATCGGCAGCGTCATGGGCCTGAACCACACCAAAGCGTTCGATGACCCCGAGCATGGCAGCAGCCTGTGGTGCCTGGCGGTGGACCCACACTGCACCCGCCCGGGCGTGGGCGAGGTGCTGGTGCGCCACCTGATCGAACACTTCATGAGCCGTGGCCTGGCTTACCTGGACCTGTCGGTGCTGCACGACAACCGCCAGGCCAAGCGCCTTTACCAGAAACTGGGTTTTCGCAACCTGCCCACCTTCGCCGTCAAGCGCAAGAACGGTATCAACGAGCAGTTGTTCCTCGGGCCTGGCCCGCAAGCCGACCTCAACCCCTATGCACGCATCATCGTCGACGAGGCGCTACGCCGCGGCATTGAAGTGCAGGTGGATGACGCCGCTGGCGGCCTGTTCACCCTGAGCCTGGGCGGGCGACGCATTCGCTGTCGGGAATCGCTCAGCGACCTGACCAGTGCCGTGACCATGACCCTGTGCCAGGACAAACGCCTGACCCAGCACGCGCTGCACAACGCTGGGCTGCAGGTGCCAGCGCAACAGCTGGCTGGCAATGCCGATGACAACCTGGCGTTTCTCGACGAGCATGGCGCGGTGGTGGTCAAGCCGGTCGATGGCGAACAAGGCCAGGGCGTGGCGGTGAACCTGACCTGCATCGACGACATCACCCGTGCCGTGGCGCACGCCCGCCAGTTCGACAGCCGCGTGCTGCTGGAAAGCTTCCACGCCGGGTTCGACCTGCGCATCGTGGTGATCGGCTACGAGGTGGTGGCCGCCGCCATCCGTCACCCGGCGCAGGTGCTGGGCGATGGCAAACACAGCGTGCGCCAGTTGATCGAAGCCCAGAGCCGTCGCCGCCAGGCCGCCACCGGTGGCGAAAGCCGCATTCCGCTGGACGACGAAACCGAGCGCACCTTGCGCGCAGCGGGCGTTGGTTATGACGACGTGTTGCCGGCCGGCCAGCGTCTGGCCGTGCGGCGTACGGCCAACCTGCACACCGGCGGCACCCTGGAGGACGTCACCGAACGCCTGCACCCGGTGCTGGCCGATGCTGCCGTGCGCGCGGCACGGGCACTGGAAATTCCGGTGGTGGGGCTGGACTTCATGGTGCGTGATGCCGGGCAGCCGGAGTACGTGATCATCGAGGCCAACGAACGTGCTGGCCTGGCCAACCATGAACCGCAGCCCACGGCCGAGCGTTTTATCGACCTGCTGTTTCCCCATAGCCGGCCTTTGGCGTAAACCCGTGCCGGCCTCTTCGCGGGCAAGCCCGCTCCCACAGGGATATCACCGCCCTTGAAGGTTGCGTTGTACCTGTAGGAGCAGATTTCCCGCGAAGGCAGCGTTGTACCTGTAGGAGCGGGCTTGCCCGCGAAGTCAGCGCTGTACCTGTAGGAGCGGGCTTGCCCGCGAAGAGGCCAGCACAGGAGTAAAGGAGTCCCCAACATGTCCGAGCGACACCCCGAACCCGATCTCGACTACCTCAAACGCGTGCTGCTGGAAATGCTCGCCATCCCCAGCCCCACCGGTTTCACCGACACCATCGTGCGCTACGTGGCCGAACGCCTTGACGAACTGGGCATCCCCTTCGAGCTGACCCGCCGCGGCACCATTCGTGCAACCCTCAAAGGTCGGCAGGCCACCCCCGATCGCGCCGTCTCTGCCCACCTGGATACCATCGGCGCCAGCGTGCGCCAGTTGCAGGACAATGGCCGCCTGGCCCTGGCGCCGGTCGGTTGCTGGTCCAGCCGTTTTGCCGAAGGCAGCCGGGTTAGCGTGTTCACCGATACCGGGGTATTCCGTGGCAGCGTGCTGCCGCTGATGGCCAGCGGGCATGCCTTCAACACGGCCATCGACCAGATGCCGATCAGCTGGGACCACGTGGAAGTGCGCCTGGATGCCTACTGCGCCACACGCGCCGACTGTGAGGCACTGGGCGTGAGCATTGGTGATTTCGTGGCCTTCGACCCCTTGCCCGAGTTCACCGAAAGCGGCCACATCAGCGCCCGTCACCTGGACGACAAGGCTGGCGTAGCCGCATTGCTGGCGGCATTGAAGGCCGTGGTGGAAAGCGGCCGCCAGCCGCTGATCGACTGCCACCCGCTGTTCACCATCACCGAGGAGACCGGCTCGGGTGCAGCCGGCGCCCTGCCCTGGGACGTCAGCGAGTTCGTCGGCATCGACATTGCCCCGGTGGCGCCTGGGCAGGCGTCCAGCGAGCATGCGGTCAGTGTGGCCATGCAGGACTCGTCGGGACCTTACGACTACCACCTGTCCCGGCACCTGCTGAAACTGGCCGGCGACCACGACTTGCCGGTGCGGCGCGACCTGTTCCGCTATTACTTCAGCGATGCCCATTCGGCGGTGACGGCCGGGCACGATATCCGTACCGCGCTGGTGGCCTTTGGTTGCGATGCCACCCATGGTTACGAGCGCACCCATATCGACAGCCTGGCAGCACTGAGCCGGCTGTTATCAGCCTACCTGCTGAGCCCGCCCGTGTTTGCCAGCGACTCGCAGCCGGCCAATGCATCGCTCGAGCGCTTCAGCCACCAGCTGGAACATGATGCGCAGATGGAAAGCGACACGCGGGTACCGGCGGTGGACAGCCTGGTCGGAAACAAAGGCTAAACGCCCATGGGGCTGCAAAGCGGCCCCAACACCTCGAATGTTTCGCGTAGCATGCTCATACCCACTTCAGACACCACCCGACCATGCTGATCCCCTACGACCAACTGCAAGCCGAAACCCTGACCCGCCTGATCGAGGACTTCGTTACCCGCGACGGCACTGACAACGGCGACGATACCCCGCTGGAAACCCGCGTGCTGCGAGTACGCCAGGCGTTGGCCAAAGGCCAGGCTTTCATCCTTTTCGACCTGGAAAGCCAGCAGTGCCAGTTGCTGGCCAAGCATGATGTGCCCCGCGAACTGCTCGAATAGCAGGTCTGGCCTGTTCAGGCCTTGTTCTGCTTGGACGCCTTGATGCGCTTGTAAACTTCGGCTCGATGCACCGGCACCTCACGCGGGGCATCCACACCAAAGCGCACCACGCCGTCCCGGGTCTCCACCACCATGATCCGGATATCATCGCCAATCATGATGACCTCCCCCACTTCACGCCCTATTACCAGCATGTTCCGATCCTCCTGCAAAAGGAAAAACCGGAGCCTGCCCCGTAGGCATTCAGCTACTCAATAGCTCCACTGCGATTCAGAAGCCCCTTACGCATTTGAGTAACTTCTCCTACAGACCAATCATCGCGACTGGGCTTTTGCCCGCATTTTCACCGCCATTTCGGCCATCTCGTCATACAGCCGCTCAGGGGCCTGGCGTTTCAGTTGCCAGGCCTGGCGCCCTGCCTCATGGGGCAGGATGAGGAACTCGCCTGCAGCGACCTGCTGATGGATATAGTCGGCAATGTCCGCCGCACTGATCGGCGAACCTTCGAGCAGCTTGCCCACCTGTGCCTTCATCGCCGGGTTCGGCCCGCGGAACGAGTCCAGCAGGTTGGTCTGGAAGAACGACGGGCACACCACGTGCACCGCCACCTCAATCTGGCGCAACTCCACCAGCAGGCTTTCCGACAATGCCAGCACACCGGCCTTGGCCACGTTGTAGTTGCTCATGCCCGGGCCCTGCATCAGTGCAGCCATCGAGGCGACGTTGATAATGCACCCCTTGCTGCGCTCCAGCAGCGGCAGGAACGCCTTGCAACCCTTGACCACGCCCATCAGATTGACGGCGATCTGCCAGTCCCAGTCTTCCAGCGACAGCTCGGCGAAGAACCCGCCCGAAGCGATACCGGCGTTGTTGACGATCACATCGACCCCACCAAATTTCTCTTCGCAGGCCTGGGCAAGGGCCGTCAGCTGGCTATAGTCGCGCACATCGCAGCGCTGGACGAAGCCGTCGCCACCGGCCTGATGAACCTGCTCCAGCGTTTCGCGCAGGCCGGTTTCGTTAACATCGGCCAGTGCCAGGCGCCAGCCCTCACGTGCCCAGCGCAGGGCGATCTCGCGGCCGAGGCCGGACCCGGCGCCGGTGATCATGATGCGTTTTTGCATGGTCGCAGGCCTTGTTCTGACAGGTAGTCCGGTGAGTCTAATCAAGGCGTTGCCATCCAGCAGGATTCATCAGGGTAGTGAATGGGGGGGCATGATTGGGCAGACGGCTGCACGGGGATGGAATCTTTGCCAACCCGCACCGGTCCGAATTATCGAGAGGCCAGCAATCTCAGGCTCTTGCCCCCTAATCATGCAAGGACTTTGACATGACCACGATCCTTATCATCATCCTGATTCTGCTGCTGATCGGTGGCTTACCGGTCTTCCCCCACTCGCGCAGCTGGGGCTATGGCCCTTCCGGCATTATTGGCGTGGTGTTGGTGATTCTGCTGGTACTGCTGTTGCTTGGGATGATATGACGCGCTGCGGATAGCCACTTCATCCAACCAGTTGAGGTGAATGGCAAGCGGGTCGCAACACCCGGTTGCCGTCCTACAGGTTCGCATCGAACACCATCGTCACCACAGCGTGATACTCGATACCAGGCAACATGTCCTGTTCCTGGGTGTGACCGCGAGGGTATACATGAAAATGCAACTGCCCTTGGCTGCCGGTCACACCCTCTGGCGGGACTTCCAGGCTCATGGCGTTCTCAGCTCCGCCAAAGGACATTGCCTGCCGATAGAGCGAACGGCCATGGTAGGACACACCTGGCAAGGTCATGGCCAGATACAGCGGTATGTCATGGCCCTTGGCCGAGCGTAAATTGCACGTGCTGCCCAGCCCCGTGCTGCACAGCGCCCAGACGTTGAACGGGCCACTGGCAGTCAGGCTGAAGGTCACGTCTTTTTCCAGCTTGTCTGCCGCACCCCGCCCTCGGCTCCCATGCCCCTGCGCGTGCCGCGGCACCAGAGTCACCTGCTCGGAGCCCGGCTCAAAACGCACCTCAAGGTCATGCACCACCTCCAGCTCGACGTTGATCGCCACTGAATCGTCCGTGAGCCCGGAGACCGTTCGGCTCGAACCCAGGCTTATATCCCTGTCAGGGCCTATCGAATAGACCACGCGCCCTCGGTACACGCCCGACTTCAAGCTCGCCGGTAAAGGCGTCTTCAACCTGTAGCCCAGCGTCAGGTGACTCACGTGGTAAGTGCTCGCATTCGCCGCATTGACGTTGGCCCAGCAACCGTTGCTGGCTGGCGACCACAGAAACAGGCGATGGGCCGCGCTGGCCAACGCAACCTGGCAACCACTCGAGTCCAGGCCCGTGCGCGCCGCAAGCGTCGGTGCCCCATCGTCCGAAGTTACCGCACCGCCCAGGTGGGTAATGGCAAAGTCCATGCTGACTTGCTCACCGGTCTGGTCACGGACCATCAGTAGCGTAGTCGGCTGGACAGGGGCCGAGAGGTAGAAGCCGTCGGCGCCTTCGCCATCGACTGTTTTCGAGTACTCGACCCCCACATCCAGCAGGTCCTGCAGCGGATCGCCACAAAGCTGCGGCAACTGAGTACACACAGGGGACGACCGGGGCGTCAGGTTTTCAAACTGCCGGGTCTCGCCGCGGTAACGCAGCTTGAGCGTAATATCGGCCGCTTGCGCCCACGACGAACCCAACACGCCAGACAGCAGTACCAGCATTGCACACTTGCGAAACATGCCCCTACCTCTCACTCGGCCTTGAAGCTCATAGCTTTGCGTGCATCGCCTTCCACCAGCTCGAAGCGGTATTCGACACCGGGCTTCTCGACGAACTCGCGCTTACGCCCGGGGCGAAGATGGTGCTTGGCCGGAGGCTCACACTCCTCCTCGTTCAGCACACAGACCTGGACGTTGTCGAGCAGCACCGTCGCATTGCCCTCGTTGCGCACGGTCCATTTCCCACCGGCTTGCTCGATCGAGGTCTGATACTGCGTGGCAGCAGGCTTGGTAATCAAAATGGTGCCGTAGCCGGCCAGAAACTGCACACCGGCACTGAGTTCTTTGCGGTAAGCGTCAAGCTCCGTTTTATCCAGTGCGAAGCTGTCATCCTGTTCCGGCACCACCGGGACGAAGCGCAGCCGGTAGTAACGCTCCTGGTTCCGTTCACCGCGATACAGCAACCGCACGGCCTGCATACCGCGTGCAGGGATGATCATCCGCGCTGGGCTGGCAACAACGCTGCGCTGGTCGAAGGGCAGCTCATCGATGTCCACCTCACGGGGTTCTGCCTGACCGTCGTAGACCAACTCCAGCACGCTGACTTTGACGAAGGCGGTACTGTCCCCCCGGTTGTAGATGCGTTTGGCATAGGTGCCCTTGCCTGGTTCGAGGTAGTCATAGAGCGTGCCGACATCCAGCTGTGGCCCGGCCTGGGCAAACCACGGCAGCATCAGCGCAACGAACAACAAGGGTGACAAGTGAAATGTGAACCTGTGCATCTTCAACCTCTGTTTATTCAACATCCAATCCATCGACCCGGGAATCGGGCCCTCTACAGCTTCATGCCGAAAGCCGGCTCAGCCCACACTGGGCACACACCGCTGATCACCCACGATCAGCAGGTCATCCTCGCGATCAAAGTTGTCCGGCGGTAATGTCAGAAGGCAGTTGCCTGCCGTGCCATGGCGAATTTCCAGGGTGGGCCGTGACTCACTCATTTCCACGTTGAAATAGCCATCCGCCTCGACAACCGTGCGCCCGGCGTCATTGACCACATGCGCGCCGTGCAGTGGCTGGCCTTGCCCGTCGAGCAGCCGGCCAAACACAGTCACCGTTCGCATGACTTTCACTGCGTGGTACCCCACCCCACCGCGGTTGAGGTGATAGTCCACAGCGAGGGGTTGGATCTGTGCTGGCGGCACGTCCTTCGTGTCGAAGTCGAAACGCACATGGCCAGATTTGAACGCCGTCACCGGCACGATATTGCGCCCGGGGTGCAGCACTGCACTCATGCCCTGGCCATCGTTGGCGCGCAGCTTCACACCGTGCAGATCGCTTTCGACATCGATGATCAAGCCGGCTTCGAGCGGCAGGTTGCTGCCCCCCATGGCCAGCTTCCCGGCGCCCAGCGCCAGGGTGCTTTCCAGGTTGAGGCCACCGCTGAGGTTATTGTTGAAAGAGGAACTCTGGGCATAGGCATCGCCCTGCAGCGCCTGGCTGTGGAAGCGCCCATTGGCCGCCAGGCTGGTGCCATAGCCGTCGAGCGTCGCGCTGCCCCCCAGGCTGTGCACGGGGCCCAGGTCGACGTTCTGCCGATACCACAGCGAAGCGTAGGGGTCATTGCCCCCCTCACGCGAGGCGCGGCTACCCACATCGACCCCAAGCTGCTTGCCATCGCGCTCGAGCTTCATGCTTACAGCAACGTTGACACCGCGGCTGCGGACACCGGCGCTGCTGCGCGTTCCAGGCCTGTCGAAAAGTGACAGGCGAACACTGCTCTGATGCCCCCCGCAGCTTCCCGTAGAACGCCCAGCTCAGGTCGGCACCCAGGCCGCTTGCCGAGCCCGCACTGTGTTCCAGGCGCAGCGTCGCTGAACTGCGCGCGGTTATCCGCTGGTTGATCGAAAAGGCGGTGCGGCTGCGCACCTGGCGCTGTGAAGTATCGTCGCGACCACTACTGCCAGGCTCCAGCCAGGTCTGGTTGTGGCTCAGTAGCAACGAGCCCCAAGGATGGGTGTAGGTCAACTGCAGATCGCCGCCGTTGCCCAGGCCTTGGGTCTGATTGAGGCTGGCGTAAAGCTTGAACCGTTCATGCACGTCCCAGTCCAGCGAGGTACCCAACTGCAGGTCAGCATCGACCTGTTGCACTGACAGCCCCAGCACCGCAGCAGGATGCATCAGGTAGTTGGAAAGGGCCCCGAACACCGGGCTCTGTTCACGTTCGCCATCCCCGTTGCTCAGCAGCTCGACCTGCTGGCCCAGGTACAGGTTGTAGCGCCAGCGGTTATCCATGTTCTGCCACCGGCTGGGCTTGTAGATGGACGCTTCGCTGCGCGAGGTCTCCAGGCCGTCTTCGAGCAAACGCAGCTCTACATCATAGATGCCGCCAGGCAATACCCGCGTGTCGAGCGCCTGTAAACCGGCCTGTACCGGCTGACTGTTGATCAGCGAACCATTGCGATAGATTTCGACGATACCCGGGCGGTTCGGCGTGACATAGACCGGGATGGCGCTGGCTTGGCCATTGTCGACCAGCAGGCTGTCACTGCTGCCCAGCATCAAGCCAAGCGTGCTATCAGGGCGACGCCCCAGGAGGGCTGGCTGGCGCACGAGGCCTTCTGCGCCAGTAGAGAAGTAACCCAGCCGAAAGAAATGCTC
The DNA here is from genome assembly GCA_041879295.1 of Pseudomonas putida. Lineage (NCBI taxonomy): Bacteria > Pseudomonadati > Pseudomonadota > Gammaproteobacteria > Pseudomonadales > Pseudomonadaceae > Pseudomonas > Pseudomonas putida. Next base: position 4,314,695 of record CP047152.1, read on the forward strand.
TTCGTGCATGCTCTCTGCGTAAAGCTGGTTCATGCGGTAACGCATATCGCCTTGCTCCGCTGGGGTGCGTTCCACGCGCGCATCGGCAAGCGTCGTCCAGTTATGCAGATTGCCCTGACCGAGCAGGCCGACTCTGCCCGTGGTCTGATTGCCATCATTGACCAGGTTGAGCTGGTTACGCAGCAGCAACCCAGCGTCGCTCTGCTCCGGGAGGCGGTGGAAGAGCGCGTCCTGCTCCAGCTTCTCGGCATTGGACGTCAGCAATGACAACTGGGAATTGGCCAGGCTGTAATGGATAGCCTGCAACCCGTCCGGGCAGTTTTGCAGGCAGTCGCCCAGCATGCGCCCGCCCTCCAGGCGCTGTTGCCATAACTGCCGGAGTGTGGCCGGCTCTGCGCTCTGCTCAGTGTCGGTAAACGCCAGCAACTGCACACGGTTATCACGGCTCAATACCACCATGGCATCACCGAGGTAGCGTTGATCAAGCTCCACTCGTACGGCAAGTGGCACATCGAAGAAGTGCGCCTCGAAGTCTTCAGGCAAACGCCCGAATGTATTCAGGTCAATGGCACTGGACGCGCGCTCGGCCAACACTTCGAGGGGCAGAAGGCAGGCAGCACCCAGCAGCCAGACAGCGAGTGCACGGCCGGGTGCAGCAAACTGGAACATGATTCAATCCACTTCAACACCTGCCCCTACACGGATAAACATCCAGTAAGTTGAGGCAGGCGGCACTGCTTCAGTCAAAGGCTGGCGGAGGAAGTTTCAAACAACACGCTCACTGTCCCGGCATACTCACCCTTTACATAACCACTGTCGGGCCTTATGGCATTAAAGGTAATGGGAAGTTCCTTGCCAACTTTAGCATCTTCCGCGCTCATGACCTCCGTGGCCGTCAACGCCAACTGTTTACCCCCAACAGAGATGATAAGATCAATCTTCTCGTCGGTTTGCGGGTCTTGCAGCGCTGCTGTGTACAGCAGGTGGGCCTGAATAGCGCCGACATCACTCTGTGCCGAGAACCTTTCACTGACCGCCTTGAAGTCTTCGCGCTCCGGCTCATATTCAAGCGTCACGCCTTTATCCAGCCAGTCCCCTATGGGGGCCACTGAAAACTCATTCCCGGGAATGACCGCCGTCACTGAAATATTCTGACTGATCGGCGCAGGGGCGGACGCGACAGCAGCACCGGCAAACAATGCAAGGAACGGGACAGCCAATACATAGGATTTCACATCAAACTTCCTTTAACGGTTGCACAACAAATAGCGGGCACACTGGAGCACCCGAATGGAATTGCGAATCAGGGCGCCCCTGTTTCGAACATCAAGGTGGCTTGCGTGACATAGGTGCCGGGTATGCGAGTCGACGACGCTTCCGGCATCGGATAGAACCTGAATTGAATGCTTTTTCCCTGAGCGGCTTCAGCAGCACTGACGATTTCAACCGGTGCCGTGCCCATTCTTTTGCGATTCAACATGATGTGGTATCGACGGGGCGCTTCTCCACCGCCCACCCGGGTAAACCGATACTCCGAACGGTCGGTTTTCGCGTAGATCGGGCCGTAGGTACTTTTTACAAACACCTCTTTTTCAATTTGCTTGAAGACACCCCGATCCGGGTCATATTCAGCCTGAAGTACGTCTTCCCACCAACTGTCAACCGAGTTCACCTGAAATTCAGGAACCGACACGACAGCCTGGACACTGATGTCCTGCGGTATTTCCTTCGCCCCGGCAGCGCCCACCACGCCAAGGAGAGCGAAGGTGATCAAACAGCGTAACTTCATTGAACATTCCCCAAATGTGCCGGCATCTATAGATGCCCTTACGACATGAGGAAACTTTATGGGCAGAGCCTCACTCTGTATGTAGGCTGTTTCTGACTGCATAAAATAAAAAACGCCCCGACAGGCGGGGCGTTTTCAATGCAAGGGGTTGACGTTAGTGCGAGACCGCCCCGCTGGCACCCAGGCCAGTCTGCGAACGCACGAACTGCGGGAAGAACAGCGCGCGCTCATCCTCAGCTGCCTTGGACTTGTCGGTGACCGAGAAGAACCAGATGCTGACGAAGGCAATGGCCATCGAGAACAGCGCCGGGTACTCGTACGGGTAGATGGGCTTCTCGTGGCCGAGAATCTGTACCCAGATGGTCGGGCCAAGGATCATCAGCGTCACCGCACTCACCAGGCCCAGCCAGCCGCCGATCATGGCGCCGCGGGTGGTCAGCTTCTTCCAGTACATCGAAAGCAGCAGTACCGGGAAGTTGCAGCTGGCGGCAATGGAGAACGCCAGGCCGACCATGAAGGCGATGTTCTGTTTCTCGAACAGAATTCCCAGGCCAATCGCCAGCACACCCAGGGCGACAGTGGTGATCTTCGATACGCGGATCTCGTCCTTGTCGTTGGCTTTGCCCTTGCGCCAGACGCTGGCATACAGGTCGTGGGACACCGCCGAGGCACCGGCCAGGGTCAGGCCAGCCACCACCGCCAGGATGGTGGCAAAGGCCACCGCCGAGATGAAGCCGAGGAACACACTGCCACCCACCGCATTGGCCAGGTGCACCGCGGCCATGTTGTTGCCACCCAGCAGAGCGCCTGCGGCGTCCTTGAATTCCGGGTTGGTGCTGACCAGCAGGATCGCACCAAAGCCAATGATGAAGGTGAGGATGTAGAAGTAGCCGATGAAGCCGGTGGCGTACAGCACGCTCTTGCGCGCTTCCTTGGCATCACTGACGGTGAAGAAGCGCATCAGGATGTGCGGCAGGCCGGCAGTACCGAACATCAGTGCCAGGCCCAGGGAGAATGCCGAGATCGGGTCCTTGACCAGGCCGCCGGGGCTCATGATCGCCTCACCCTTGGCGTGTACCTTGATCGCTTCGGTGAACAGCGTGTTGAAGTCAAAGCCCACGTGCTTCATGACCATCAGCGCCATGAAACTGGCACCGGACAGCAGCAGCACAGCCTTGATGATCTGTACCCACGTAGTGGCCAGCATGCCACCGAACAGCACGTACAGGCACATCAGGATACCCACCATGACCACCGCTACATGGTAGTCCAGGCCGAACAGCAACTCGATCAGCTTGCCGGCGCCGACCATTTGCGCGATCAGGTAGAACGCCACCACCACCAGCGAACCGGAGGCCGACAGGGTGCGGATTTCCTTTTGCCCGAGGCGGTACGAGGCCACGTCGGCAAAGGTGTACTTGCCCAGGTTGCGCAGGCGTTCAGCAATCAGGAAAAGAATGATCGGCCAGCCGACCAGAAAACCGATCGAGTAGATCAGGCCGTCATAACCCGAGGTGAACACCAGCGCGGAAATACCCAGGAACGAGGCGGCTGACATGTAGTCGCCAGCGATCGCCAAACCGTTCTGGAAGCCGGTGATCTTGCCGCCGGCAGCATAGTAGTCCGATGCCGACTTGTTGCGCTTGGAGGCCCAGTAGGTGATGCCGAGCGTGAAGGCGACGAAGGTCACGAACATGGCAATGGCGGAAACGTTCAGCGGTTGTTTCTGCACCTCGCCGGTCAGGGCATCTGCGGCCCACACGGCGGGTGCAAAGGCTCCGCAGGCCAGTACGGCCAGAGCTTTGACAGAGCGAATCATTGTTGCGCCTCCTTCAGGATTTCCTTGTTCAGCTCATCGAACTCGCCGTTGGCGCGGCGCACGTAGATGGCGGTCAGGACGAATGCCGAGACGATCAGGCCGACGCCCAGGGGAATGCCCCAGGTAATCGATGACTCAGGACTGAGCTTCGTGCCCAGCACATGAGGACCGTAGGCGATCAGGAGGATGAAGGCGCAGTAAAGGCCGAGCATGATCGCCGAGAGAATCCAGGCGAACCGTTCGCGTTTGGTGACCAGCTCCTTGAAACGGGGGCTGTTTTGTATCGAGAGGTAAATGCTGTCGTTCATTGTTTTTGTCCTAGCAGCACAGGTAGGGGAAGAACCCACACCCTTACTTTATGCGGCTGCCGGACGCCAACCAGACGACCTTAGTCTTAGATGCAACGGTGTTTTACCGATTGCGTAACAAAGAAGAGATTTGGCCAGGGGTGGCAAGGGACCGGTTCAGGTTTTGCGGTCGGGCATAAAACCAGCGCCGCCCGCGCGGCGCATCGCGAGCTGCGCTCGCTCCTACGTTTGTTTCGGGCCAGTCATTCCTGTGGCAGGCGCGCGCGACCGCCTTGTTTGTACGACGCGATATTGCGTCATGCGCCAAGGCGTTCGCGCGAAAAACCCACAGGTATAATTGGCCCGAAACAAACGTAGGAGCGAGCGCAGCTCGCGACGCGCCGCGCGGGCGGCGCTCGATCTAACTGGCGTTAAAAAAACAACGGGAAACGCCCAAAGTTACTTGCCAGTCCACTCCTTCACACGATCAGGGTGCTTGGCTACCCAGTCCTTGGCTGCTGCGTCAGGCTTGGCCCCTTCCTGAATCGCCAGCATCACCTCGCCAATCTCGTCCTTGGACTGCCAGTTGAACTTCTTCAGGAACTCCGCCACTTCCGGTGCCTTGGTTGCCAGTTCCTTGCTGCCGATGCTGTTAACGGTTTCCGACGCGCCATATACGCCTTTCGGATCTTCGAGGAACTTCAGCTTCCACTTGGCGAACATCCAGTGCGGAACCCAACCGGTCACCGCAATCGACTGGTGCTTGGCATAGGCACGGCCCAGCTCCGCAGTCATCGCAGCGCCCGAGCTGGCCTGCAACTTGTAACTCGTCAGGCCATAGTCCTTGATTGCCTGGTCGGTCTTGAGCATCACACCGGAGCCTGCATCAATGCCGACGATCCTGTCCTTGAAGCTGTTATCGGTCTTGAGGTCGGCGATGCTCACTGCCTTGACGTACTCGGGGACGATCAGGCCGATCTTGGCGTCCTTGAAGTTCGGGCCGTAGTCGACCACGTTGTCCTTGTTCTTGGCCCAGTACTCGCCATGGGTCACCGGCAACCAGGCCGACAACATGGCATCGAGCTTGCCAGTTGCCACACCCTGCCACATGATCCCCGTGGCAACGGCCTGCAACTTCACGTCGTAGCCGAGTTTTTGCTTGATTACTTCGGCAGCCACGTTGGTGGTCGCCACGCTGTCGGCCCAACCATCCACGTAACCAATGCTTACTTCTTTGGCCATAGCCTGTGCAGCGCTCATGGCCATTACCAGGGCGGTGCCCACACCCAGTAAACGTCGCATTTTCTTCAAAGTTGCCATCAAAGCATCCCCTCGTCAGGTCTTGGAGATTGCATCATCTTCCTGCAACACAAGACGACCTGATCCAGCTGCGACCTGTACCCGCCCCATATGCGACAGCACTATGCCATTAGCGCCATCGGCCGGCAGCGGCCTGCGCGATCCTTGCATGCCAAAGGTTTGGCGCCGGGCTACTATCTAACCTTTTGTGCCAGACGATGGACCGCCCGATGCCCAGTTGTAGCCGCCTGTTGTTACCGTTGTACCTGCTTGCCTGCCTGCTGGCCCTGTTCGGGCTGGGGGGGCTCTGGTACGGGCTGGGCAAGCCAGTGCACCTGCCCGATGCGGCCAGCCCTGCACACAAGCTGCAGTGCGCCTCGTACACACCTTTTGACAAAGACCAATCGCCTTACGACCAGCCGTTTCGCCTGCGCCCGGCGCGGATGGACGCCGACCTGGCGTTACTGGCCGAGCGGTTTCAGTGCATCCGTACCTATTCCATGAGCGGTCTTGAGGCAATCCCGGCGCTGGCACGCAAGCACGGTCTGAAGGTGATGCTGGGCGCCTGGGTGAATGCCCACCCGGCCGACACCGAGAAGGAAATCAACCTGCTGATCGCCGCTGCCAACGCCAACCCTGACGTGGTCAGCGCAGTGATCGTCGGCAATGAGACACTGTTGCGCAAGGAGGTGACCGGTGCCCACCTGGCCAAGCTGATCGGGCGGGTGAAGAGCCAGGTCAAGGTACCGGTAACCTACGCCGATGTCTGGGAGTTCTGGCTGCAGCACCCGCAGGTGGCCCCGGCAGTGGACTTCCTGACCATCCATTTGCTGCCCTACTGGGAGGACGACCCGCGTGGCATCGACGAGGCCTTGGCCCACGTCGCCGACGTGCGCCGGGTATTCGGCACACGCTTCGCGCCCAAGGACATACTGATTGGCGAAACCGGCTGGCCCAGCGAAGGCCGCCAACGCGAAACTGCGGTACCCAGCCGGGTCAATGAAGCGCGCTTCATCCGCGGCTTTGTGGCCATGGCCGAGCGCAATGGCTGGCACTACAACCTGATCGAAGCCTTCGATCAGCCATGGAAACGCGTCAATGAGGGCGCGGTGGGCGGCTACTGGGGGTTATACGACGCGGACCGGCAGGACAAGGGTGTGCTCGAAGGGCCAGTGAGCAATCTGCATGACTGGCCGCGGTGGCTGCTGGCCAGTGCCGTGCTGATGGTGATCATGCTGGTGCTGGCCGGGCGCCCCGCTACACCGATGGCGGCCTTGCTGCTGCCATTGCTGGCGGCGTTTGGCGCCGCTTGCCTGGGCCTGTGGGGCGAGTTGATGCGTACCCACGCGCGCTTTGCCGGGGAGTGGTTATGGGCACTGATGCTGGCCGGGCTGAACCTGCTGGTGCTGGCCCATGCGTTGTTGGCGCTGGCACGGCGAGCCGGCTGGCGTGAGCGCTTGTTCGCCCGGCTGCAGGTGCAAGCTGGCTGGCTGTTGGTGGCGGCGGGCTTTGCGGCGGCGGTGAGCATGTTGGCACTGGTGTTCGACCCACGCTACCGCAGTTTCCCCAGCGCAGCGCTGGCGTTGCCGGCGCTGGTGTATGTGTTGTGGCCGGTGCGGGCGCGGAGGCCGGAGGTGGCGTTGCTGGCTTTCATCGTCGGGGCCGGGGTGGCGCCGCAGTTGTTCGTGGAAGGGCTGGAGAACCAACAGGCCTGGAGCTGGGCTGTGGTGAGTGTGCTGATGACAGCGGCGTTGTGGCGGAGTTTGCGGTTACGCCAGGCTTGATTTTTGCGGTGGGGCGGAGATCGAGCGCCGCCCGCGCGGCGTTGTGGCGGAGTTTGCGGTTACGCCAGGCTTGATTTTTGCGGTGGGGCGGAGATCGAGCGCCGCCCGCGCGGCGCATCGCGAGCTGCGCTCGCTCCTACGTTTGTTTCGGGCCAGTCATTCCTGTGGGTTTTGCGCGCGTACGCCTTGGCGCATGGCTCGATATCGCGTCGTACGAGAAGGCGGTCGCGCGCGCCTGCCACAGGCGTTACTGGCCAAAAACAAACGTAGGAGCGAGCGCAGCTCGCGATGCGCCGCGCGGGCGGCGCTCGATCTCCGCCCCACCACAAAATCCAAAACGGACACCTGTCAGCCACGCCGCAGCATCGCGAGCTGCGCTCGCTCCTACGTTTGTTTCGGGCCAATCATGCCTGTGAGATCTGTGCGCGTACGCCTTGGCGCATGGCTCGATATCGCGTCGTACGAGAAGGCGGTCGCGCGCGCCTGCCACAGGCGTTACTGGCCAAAAACAAACGTAGGAGCGAGCGCAGCTCGCGATGCGCCGCGCGGGCGGCGCTCGATCTCCGCCCCACCACAAATTCCAAAACGGACGCCTGTCAGCCGCACCGCAATTACCTGACCAGGCGCAACCCCGCCAATACCAGCGCAAACACTGCAATGCTGGCGGTATACAGCACCAGCGCCGGCACCGCGAACACCAGGGCCAGCACCGCCAGCCACCAGCCAGCGCGGCCGGGAGCCACCTGCGCCAGCAGCGCAAGACCCAGCCCGCCCCAGGCCATCACCTGATGGTGAATGCCCAACCCCAGCAGCGAACGCACCTCGCACTGCCAGTACGCCGTCGGCACTGCGCACAGCCCTACCCACTGGCCATCCTCCATCAGGCCGTAACGCACACCATAACTGGCCGCGAGCCAAAGCCCCAGAAACAGCACCAGCAGCACCGTCGGCAGCGAACGAGACATCCTGTTCTCCAATAGCGGTAATCGAAAACGTCCATGATCGCTTATGCCCGTTTCTAAGGCAAAATCACACCCCGGCAGCTATGTTGCAGATAGCAAGTACGCCAAAGGCCACCGCAGCGGGCAACTTTGCCCGCCTGGCTGTGGTCCTAGCCTGCACACTGCTCGACCTTGCGTTCTTTTGGGAGATTAAATGCTTCGATCTTTGCGCCTCGCTGCCCTGCTCGGCAGCCTGCTCATGGCTGTGGCCGCTTCAGCGCGGGATATCGACGCTGCCAGCTATGGCTACCCTTTGACCAACCCGTTCGAGGCGACCATCGCCACCACGCCGCCGGACAAGCGCCCTGACTTGCCAAACGACGATGAAATCAATCAGTCCGACTACAGCCTGAACTTGCGCCCGGAACGTGAGTTCACCTTGCCCGACAACTTCTGGGCCGTGAAGAAGCTCAAGTACCGCCTGGCTCGACAGGATCGCGAAGCGCCGCTGATCTTCATCATCGCCGGCACCGGCGCGCCCTACAGCAGCAGCATCAATGAATACCTGAAAAAGCTGTTCTACAAGGCGGGTTTCCACGTGGTGCAACTGTCATCGCCCACCAGCTATGACTTCATGAGTGCAGCCTCACGCTTTGCTACCCCCGGCATCAGCCAGGAAGACGCCGAAGACATGTACCGGGTGATGCAGGCCGTGCGCGCCCAGCATCCACGCCTGCCGGTCAGTGATTTCTACCTCACCGGTTACAGCCTGGGTGCGCTCGACGCCGCCTTCGTCAGCCACCTGGACGAAACCCGCCGCAGCTTCAACTTCAAGCGTGTGCTGCTGCTCAACCCACCGGTCAACCTCTACACCTCGATCAACAACCTCGACAAACTGGTGCAAACCCAGGTCAAGGGCATCGACCGTAGCACCACGTTCTACGAGCTGATGCTGGAAAAGCTCACCCGTTACTTCCAGGACAAGGGCTACATCGACCTGAACGACGCCCTGCTGTACGACTTCCAGCAGTCGCGCCAGCACCTGTCCAACGAACAGATGGCCATGCTGATCGGTACCTCGTTCCGCTTCTCGGCAGCAGACATCGCTTTTACCTCCGACCTGATCAACCGCCGCGGCCTGATCATTCCGCCGAAGTTCCCGATCACCGAAGGCAGCAGCCTCACGCCGTTCTTCAAGCGCGCCCTGCAGTGCGACTTCGACTGCTACATGACCGAACAGGTGATTCCGATGTGGCGCGCCCGCACAGACGGCAACAGCATCCTGCAGTTGGTCAACCAGGTAAGCCTGTATGCGCTGGAAGACTACCTGCGCAGCAGTGACAAGATCGCCGTGATGCACAACGCCGATGACGTCATTCTCGGCCCGGGCGACATTGGCTTTTTACGCAAGGTGTTCGGTGACCGACTGACCCTTTACCCCCATGGCGGCCATTGCGGCAACCTCAACTATCGCGTCAACAGTGACGCCATGCTGGAGTTCTTCCGTGGTTAACAAACTCCTCTTCGCCACTGCCTTGCTTGCCGCTGGTCACACCCTGGCCGCCGAAACCGCACCGCGAGCCAGCGTGGTCGAGGCCGACCCGCAGGTGGTCGGTACCGCGCCCCTGGTGCCTGAAGCTGATGGCTTCCTCGACCCGCTGCGTGAGCTGAAATTCAACCCTGGGCTGGATCAGCGCGAGTTCGAGCGCTCAACCTTGGCGGCGCTTAACGTGTACGACCCGCTGGAGTCGATCAACCGGCGCATCTATCACTTCAACTACCGACTGGACCAATGGGTGCTGCTGCCGCTGGTGAATGGCTACCAGTATGTCACCCCAAGCTTCGTGCGCACGGGGGTGAGCAACTTCTTCAACAACCTTGGCGATGTGCCGAACCTGTTCAACAGCGTGTTGCAGCTCAAAGCCAAGCGCTCGGCAGAAATCACTGCGCGACTGATGTTCAACACCATTATCGGCGTGGGTGGGCTGTGGGACCCGGCGACCAGCATGGGCCTGCCGCGCCAGAGTGAGGACTTTGGCCAGACCCTGGGCTTCTATGGCGTACCAGAGGGGCCCTACCTGATGCTGCCGGTGCTAGGGCCATCGAACCTGCGCGATACCACCGGGATTGTGGTGGACTATGCGGGAGAGCAGGCAGTCAACTACCTGAACGTGGCTGAAGTCAGCAGCGACCACCCGGAAATCTTCGCCCTGCGCGTGGTGGACAAGCGCTATACGACCAAATTCCGCTATGGCCAGCTCAACTCGCCGTTCGAGTATGAAAAGGTGCGGTATGTATATACCCAGGCGCGCAAGTTGCAGATAGCCGAGTAAGCCTGCTGCGGCCCTTTCGCGGGTGAACCCGCGCCTACACAGGTATTGGCGCACCTCCTTGTCGCGAAAGGGCCCGCACAGACAACATCAAATCGCCAGGAATTCACAAAGCTCGCGCTTCTTGGCCAGGGCATCGCGCCGCCCCAGTTCGATCAGTTCACTGCAATAGCTGGCCTCGAACAGCAAATAGCTCAACACCCCCGCCCCGCTGGTGCGCGTCGCCCCTGGCCCACGTAAAAACAGGCGCAACGCCGCCGGCAACTCACGGCGGTGCCGAGCGGCAATCTCATCCAGCGGCTGGCTGGGCGCCACCACCAGAACATCGATCGGTGCCAACCCCAGGCGCCGGGCATCAAGGTGCGCCGGCAATAGCCCGCTCAAGTGGTTGAGGCGCTGCAGCAGTTCGATATCGTCTTCCAGGCTGTCGATGAATGTACTGTTGAGCATGTGCCCGCCGATCTGCGCCAGGCTCGGTTGCTGCCCGCTGAACACACGTTGGGGCGGCACCGGTGGCGCTGGCCGCTGCGGGTTTCCGCTGACCCCGACCACCAGCACCCGGCTGGCGCCCAGATGCAAGGCCGGGCTGATCGGCGCCGACTGGCGCACTGCACCGTCGCCATAATATTCACCGCCCAGTTGCACCGGGGCGAACAGCAGCGGAATCGCCGCGCTGGCCAGCAGGTGGTCGATGGTCAGCGGTGCGGGTACACCAATACGCCGGTGACGCAGCCAGGCCTCGATGGTGCCGCGGCCCTGGTAGAAGGTCACCGCCTGGCCAGACTCGTAGCCAAAGGCGGTCACCGCCACGGCGCGCAGTTGCTCGGCGGCCAAGGCGTGGCCGATACCATCCAGGTTCAGGTGCGTTTGCAGCAGGCTGCGCAACGGACTGCTGTCGAGCAACGCCACAGGGGCCTGGCCACCCAGCCCCAGCAGGTTGTGGCCGACGAAACGGCTGGCCTGGCGCACGACCCCGGGCCAGTCGCTGCGGATGACCAGATGGCTGCGGAAATTCTGCCAGAAGGCAGTGAGCCGCTGCACGGCGTCGTTGAAGTGCACCGCACCACTGGCCAGGGTGACAGCGTTGATGGCCCCGGCGGAGGTGCCAACAATGACCGGGAACGGGTTGTGCGCGCCGGCGGGCAGCAACTCGGCGATGCCCGCCAGCACGCCGACCTGGTAGGCGGCGCGGGCGCCGCCGCCAGAAAGGATGAGACCGGTTACCGGGGGGGGAGCCATGGAGTCCTTCCTGGGGTCAAGGTGCTTTCATGCCCGGCTTCTTCGCGGGTAAACCCGCTCCCACAGGGCCCCGCAATATGCAGAACCTGTGGTAATCCTGCAGGAGCGGGTTTACCCGCGAAGAGGCCAGGCCTGCTTACAAGGTTCAGCGCTTTTTCTTGTCATACAGCCGCGGCAACCCTTCGGGCCGCGACTTGAAACGGCGGTGCGCCCACAGGTACTGCTCGGGGCACTCGCGCAATACGCTCTCGACCCACTGGTTGATGCGCAGGCAATCGGCCTCTTCGCTTTCCCCGGGGAAATCCGCCAGCGGCGGGTGGATGACCAGCCGATAGCCGCTACCATCCTCCAGGCGCTTCTGGGTGAACGGAATCACCTGCGCCTTCCCCAACCGGGCGAACTTGGTAGTGGCCGTTACCGTCGCTGCCGGGATGCCGAACAGTGGCACGAAGATACTTTGCTTGGCGCCATAGTCCTGGTCCGGTGCGTACCAGATCGCCCGGCCCGAACGCAGCAGCTTGAGCATGCCGCGCACGTCTTCACGCTCCACCGCCAGCGAGTCGAGGTTGTGCCGCTCGCGGCCGCTGCGCTGGATGAAATCGAACAGCGCATTGCCATGTTCGCGGTACATGCCGTCGATGGTGTGCTGCTGGCCGAGCAGCGCGGCGCCGATTTCCAGGGTCGTGAAGTGCACCGCCATGAGGATCGCGCCCTGCCCCGCCTGCTGGGCGGCTTGCAGGTGCTCAAGGCCCTCGATATGGGCCAGGCGCGCCAACCTGGCCTTGGGCCACCACCAGCTCATGGCCATTTCGAAGAAGGCGATGCCGGTTGAGGCAAAGTTGGCCTTGAGCAAACGCTGCCGTTCGTCGACCGACAGCTCCGGGAAGCACAGTTCCAGGTTGCGCGCGGCAATGCGCCGACGTTCACCGGCAAAGTGATACATGACAGCGCCCAGCGCGGCACCGATTTTCAGCAGCACCCGGTACGGCAACTGGACTACCAGCCACAGCAGGCCCAGGCCCAGCCACAGGCCCCAGAACTTGGGGTGAAGGTAATAGGGACGAAAACGCGGGCGTTCCATTGAAGCATCCGGAAAGACAAAGGCCGCGCATTCTACAACGGATCAGCGCATGTTGCGGGCAACCGGTGTTCTCGTTATAAGTCAGGGCACTTTTTTCGCAACAAGCCGTCTATGCAGACCATGAGCCCAAACCACACACCCGACACCGCCTCCGTGTTCCAGCTCAAGGGCAGCATGCTCGCCATTACGGTACTGGAACTGGCACGCAATGACCTTGAAGCCCTCGACCGCCAGTTGGCGGCCAAAGTCGCCCAGGCCCCGAACTTCTTCAGCAATACACCGCTGGTGCTGGCGCTGGACAAGCTGCCGGCCGACGAAGGGGCGGTCGACCTGCCCGGCTTGATGCGAATCTGCCGCCACCACGGCCTGCGTACCTTGGCCATCCGCGCCAACCGCATCGAGGACATCGCCGCCGCCATCGCCATCGACCTGCCGGTGCTGCCGCCGTCAGGGGCCCGCGAACGGCCGCTGGAGCCAGAGCCCGAGGTGGTCAAAAAGCCCGAACCGGCCCCGGCGCCACCACCGCCCCCCGAACCCGAGGTGCGCCCGACCCGCATCATTACTTCGCCAGTACGCGGTGGCCAACAGATCTATGCTCAGGGGGGAGACCTGATTGTTACCGCCTCGGTCAGCCCAGGTGCGGAACTTCTGGCCGATGGCAACATCCATGTGTACGGCGCCATGCGCGGCCGCGCCCTGGCCGGCATCAAAGGCAACACCAAGGCGCGTATCTTCTGCCAGCAGATGACCGCCGAAATGGTCTCGATCGCTGGCCAGTACAAGGTCTGCGAAGACCTGCGCCGGGATCCACTGTGGGGTACCAGCGTGCAAGTCAGCCTGTCTGGTGACGTGTTGAACATCACCCGTCTTTAACGGATACTTGCCAGCATTTTTAGAGCAACTTTTTTACCGTTGCCTTTATTTAGCTATTTCAGTTTTTTGCAGGGACAAGTGTCCCGACTATTTTTAGGGGTGAAACACCTTGGCCAAGATTCTCGTGGTTACTTCCGGCAAGGGGGGTGTGGGCAAGACCACTACCAGCGCCGCCATTGGTACCGGCCTCGCACTGCGCGGCCACAAGACCGTCATTGTCGACTTCGACGTGGGCCTGCGTAACCTCGACCTGATCATGGGCTGCGAACGCCGCGTGGTGTACGACTTCGTCAACGTGGTCAACGGCGAAGCCAACCTGCAGCAGGCCCTGATCAAGGACAAGCGCCTCGAGAACCTGTACGTGCTGGCCGCCAGCCAGACCCGTGACAAGGACGCGCTGACCCAGGAAGGCGTGGAAAAGGTACTGATGGACCTGAAGAAAGACTTCGAGTACGTCATCTGCGACTCGCCGGCCGGTATCGAAAAAGGTGCCCACCTGGCCATGTACTTCGCCGACGAAGCTATCGTGGTAACCAACCCGGAGGTTTCTTCGGTACGTGACTCCGACCGCATGCTGGGCATTCTGTCGAGCAAGTCGCGCCGCTCCGAAAACGGCGAAGAGCCGATCAAGGAGCATCTGCTGATCACCCGCTACCACCCAGAGCGCGTCGTCAAGGGTGAAATGCTGAGCGTGGCCGACGTCGAAGAAATCCTGTCGATCAAGCTCAAGGGTGTGATCCCGGAATCGCAGGCCGTCCTCAAGGCGTCCAACCAAGGTATCCCGGTCATTCTCGATGACCAGAGCGATGCCGGCCAGGCCTACAGTGATGCGGTCGACCGCCTGCTGGGCAAAGAGAAGCCGATGCGCTTCATCGATGTACAGAAGAAGGGATTCTTCGAGCGCATTTTCGGGAGCAAATAAACCATGAACCTTTTTGACTTCTTTCGTGGCAGACAGAAACAGTCCAGCGCGTCGGTAGCGAAAGAGCGTCTACAGATCATCGTGGCGCACGAGCGCGGCCAACGCAGCGAGCCGGACTACCTGCCCGCGCTGCAGAAAGAACTGCTGGAAGTGATCCGCAAATATGTGAACATCGGCAACGATGACGTGCATATCGAACTGGAAAACCAGGGCAGCTGCTCGATTCTGGAGCTGAACATCACCCTGCCGGATCGCTGATCCGCGTAGTCGACAATTTGGGGCTGCCTTGCAGCCCTTCGCGGGCAAGCCCGCTCCTACAGGGGAATGCATATCCTTTGTAGGAGCGGGCTTGCCCGCGAAGGGCCGCAAAGCGGCCCCAGCGTTTACTGCTATTTTCGTGAGACCTGTAATGCCGCTGTCGAATGTCCAGATCCTCTTCGAAGACGCCGCCATCCTGGTGATCAACAAACCGACCCTGCTACTGTCGGTCCCTGGCCGTGCCGAGGACAACAAGGACTGCCTGATCACCCGCCTGCAGGAAAACGGCTACCCCGATGCGCTGATCGTGCACCGTCTGGACTGGGAAACCTCCGGCATCATCCTGCTGGCACGCGATGCCGACAGCCACCGCGAGCTGTCGCGCCAGTTCCACGACCGCGAAACCGAAAAAGCCTACACCGCACTGTGCTGGGGCCAGCCGGCGCTCGACAGCGGCAGCATCGACCTGCCGCTGCGTTACGACCCACCGACCAAACCACGGCATGTGGTGGACCACGAGCAGGGCAAGCACGCCCTGACCTTCTGGCGTATCGTCGAGCGCTGCGGCGATCACTGCCGGGTGGAGCTGACACCGATTACCGGGCGTTCGCACCAACTGCGCGTGCACATGCTGTCGATCGGGCACCCGCTGCTGGGTGATCGGTTATACGCCAACCCGCAAGCCCTGGCAGCTCATGAGCGGCTTTGTCTGCATGCCTCGATGCTGAGCTTTACCCACCCGGTGTCCGGGCAGCGGTTGAAGTTCGAGTGCCCGGCACCGTTCTGATTTCGCAGGGCCTGTACCAGCCTCTTCGGCTAAAGCCGCACCCACAGGTACCGCGCCGCTCTCAGGGGCTGTGTTATACCTGTGGGAGCGGCTTTGGCCGCGAAGATGCAGACACAAATTGTCGACATTGTGCGTTAAACTCGCGCCACTGCTGTCTGGAGTGAGCTATGCGCGATGCACTGAATACCGGCCTTATCGACTTTCTCAAGGCCTCCCCCACGCCCTTCCACGCCACCGCCAGCCTGGTCCAGCGCCTTGAGGCGGCCGGCTACAAGCGCTTGGACGAGCGCGACAGTTGGGACCCCGAGGGCGGCGGCCGCTACTACGTCACCCGCAACGATTCTTCAATCATCGCCATCAAACTGGGCACGCAGTCGCCGCTGCTCAGTGGCATCCGCATGGTCGGCGCCCACACTGACAGCCCGTGCTTGCGGGTCAAGCCTCAGCCCGAGCTTCAGCGCCAGGGCTTCCTGCAACTGGGCGTGGAAGTGTATGGCGGCGCGTTGCTGGCACCCTGGTTCGACCGCGACCTGTCGCTGGCCGGCCGCGTCACCTACCGCCGTGACGGCAAGGTCGAAAGCCAGCTGATCGACTTCAAGCTGCCAATCGCGATCATCCCCAACCTGGCGATCCACCTGAACCGCACCGCCAACGAAGGCTGGGCGATCAACCCGCAGAACGAACTGCCCCCCATCCTCGCCCAAGTGGCTGGTGACGAGCGCATCGACTTCCGCGCCCTGCTCACCGAGCAACTGGCCCGCGAGCATGAATTGATCGCCGACGTGGTGCTGGACTACGAGCTGAGCTTCTACGACACGCAGGACGCCGCGCTGATCGGCCTGAATGGCGACTTCATCGCCGGCGCCCGCCTGGACAACCTGCTGTCGTGCTACGCCGGTTTGCAGGCCCTGCTGGCCGCCGATAGCGACGAAACCTGTGTGCTGGTGTGCAACGACCACGAAGAAGTCGGCAGTTGCTCGGCCTGCGGTGCCGATGGCCCGATGCTGGAGCAGACCCTGCAGCGCCTGCTGCCCGATGGCGACACCTATGTGCGCACCCTCCAGCGCTCGCTGATGGTGTCGGCCGACAACGCCCACGGCGTGCATCCCAACTACGCCGACAAGCATGACGGCAACCACGGCCCCAAGCTCAACGCCGGGCCCGTGATCAAAGTGAACAACAACCAGCGCTACGCCACCAACAGCGAGACTGCAGGGTTCTTCCGCCACTTGTGCATGGCCGAGGAAGTACCGGTGCAGAGCTTCGTGGTGCGCAGCGACATGGGCTGTGGCTCGACCATCGGGCCGATCACCGCCAGCCACCTGGGTGTGCGCACGGTGGATATCGGTTTGCCGACATTTGCCATGCATTCCATTCGCGAGCTGTGCGGCAGCCATGACCTGGCGCACCTGGTGAAGGTACTGACCGCGTTCTACCGTAGCCGCGAGCTGCCTTGATGCAAGCAGGCCCGGCCTTTTCGCGGGTATAACCGCGAAGAGGCCGGGCCTGCCTGAACGTGCTCAAGGTCAATCACGCCTCGTTTGCCAAGCGCTATGCTTGTTACATGGCCCCACTGCAAAAGGATTGCTGTCCATGTCCCCGTTCCTGTCTCTGTTCGTGCCGGTGTTCCTGTTCCTGATGCTGCTGACCATCGGCTTCAGCATGCGCGAACGCAACATCGGTGTACTGATGATGTGGATCGGCACCTTGGGTATTTTCGGCCTCACCTGCTGGAAGATCCTCGAGAAACTGCCGACATAAACCTCTACACTCGGTCAATCGTTTGACCTGAGGTAGATTTTCCAGTGCCTGCCCTCCTGCGTTACCTGTTCCTGCTGCTATTGCTTTTCATTGCCCCGGCACAAGCGGCGGGCCTGCCTGGCCTGCTGGGCGGCAGCGCGCCCGCGCAGCCAGAGGCCACCGAGCCGCTGGGCAAATCGCTGGACGAGGTGATCAAGAACCTCGAAAACGATCAGCAACGGGCCAAGCTGCTGGCCGACCTGAAAAAGCTGCGCGACGCCACCCGGCAATCGCAACCCAGCGTTGAACAGGGTGTGCTCGGCCTGATCGGCGGTGCCCTGCACGACTTTGAAAAACAGTTCAGCGGCGATGCCAGTCCATTCCACCGCTGGGCCGCGGAAATCGAACAGGCCCAGGCCGAACTGGCGGAACTGGTGGTGCCCGTGCACCAATGGCCGGCGATCCTGTTCGGTTTTGCTGCAGTGATTGCCGTGTGGAGCGTGCTGGCCTATGCCTTCAACTGGGTCGGCCATCGGGTCCGCCTGCGCTTTGGCCTGAGCGAAGAACTGCCACAGCACCCGCGTACCTGGGACCTGGTGCGCTTTGCCTTGCGCAAGCTCGGCCCATGGTTGGTCGCGTTGGTGTTCACGGTGTACCTGAGTTTCGTGCTGCCGCCATCGCTGGGCAAATCCCTGGCCATGGTGCTGGCCTACGCACTGGTGGTCGGTACCTGCTTTTCGGCCATTTGCGTCATCGCCTTTTCCTTGCTGGACGGCCCACACCGCCACCGTGCCCTGCACATCCTGCGGCGCCAGGCGTTTCGCCCGTTGTGGCTGATCGGCAGCTTCGCCGCGTTTGGCGAGGCGATGAGCGATCCACGCATGCTGGTGGCCCTCGGTACTCACCTGGCCCACGCCCTGGCTACCTTGGCCAATGTGATTGCGGCGCTGTGCACCGGGTTGTTCATCCTGCGCTTCCGCCGCCCGATCGCCCACCTGATCCGCAACCAGCCACTGTCGAGGCGACTGACCCGACGCACCCTCAGCGATACCATCGAGATCCTCGGCAGCTTCTGGTTCATTCCGGCGCTGATCCTTGTGGCCATTTCGCTGTTCGCCACCTTCGTCTCCGCCGGCGACACCAGCACCGCCCTACGCCAGTCGCTGATGTGCACGGTGCTGGTGGTGGTGTGCATGGTGCTCAACGGCCTGGTGCGCCGCCATACTGCCAACCCCAAGCGGGCCAGCAAGCGCCAGGCGGTGTACACCGAGCGCCTGCGCAACTTCGGCTACCTGCTGGTGCACCTGTTCATCTGGCTGGTGTTCATCGAGTTGGGCCTGCGCGTGTGGGGCGTGTCGATGATCAGCTTCGCCGAGGGCGACGGCCATGACGTCAGCCTGCGCCTGCTGGGCCTGGCCGGTACGCTGATGGTGGCCTGGCTGGTATGGATCCTTGCCGACACCGCCGTACACCATGCCCTGGTGGGCTCGCGCCGGGGGCTGGCCAACGCCCGTGCGCAAACCATGATGCCGTTGATCCGCAACGTGATGTTCGTGGTCATCTTCATCATCGCGGTCATCGTCGCACTGGCCAACATGGGCATGAACGTCACCCCGCTGCTGGCCGGTGCCGGTGTGATCGGCCTGGCCATCGGTTTTGGCGCGCAGTCGCTGGTGGCCGACCTGATCACCGGCCTGTTCATCATCATCGAGGATTCGCTGGCCATCGACGACTATGTGGATGTCGGCGGCCACCTGGGCACGGTGGAAGGGCTGACCATTCGTACCGTGCGCCTGCGCGACATCGACGGCATTGTGCATACCATCCCGTTCAGCGAGATCAAGAGCATCAAGAACTACTCGCGAGAGTTCGGCTACGCAATCTTCCGCGTGGCAATCCCGCACAGCATGAACATCGACCAGGCGATCACGCTGATTCGCGAAGTGGGGCAGAAGCTGCGCAATGACCCGCTGATGCGCCGCAACATCTGGTCACCGTTGGAGCTGCAGGGGGTGGAGAGCTTCGAGTCAGGCTCGGCGATCTTGCGGGCGCGGTTCAAGACCGCGCCGATCAAGCAGTGGGAGGTGTCGCGGGCATTCAACCTGGCCTTGAAGCGGCAACTGGACGAGGCCGGGCTTGACCTGGCAACGCCGCGGTTGTCGGTGCAGGTGGTGACAGCCGGTGGGGGTGGAATGACAGAGGCCGGTTCGCAGGAGCAGCCAGCACGCTAGCCTGCCTGCGCCCTGATGCGAATGGCATCATGCCGCCAATACTCGAGGTCGCAGTCGATCAGGTGCCCATGCTGGTCACTGTTGACCCGGGTAATGTGCAACCCCGGGCTGCCCGCCGACACTTTCAAGGCACTGGCCGCCTCCACCGGCAACGCTGTCGGCAGGATCTCGAAGCACACCTGCCCGTATTCGATGCCATACACCCGCCCATAAATCTCGGTCAGTGACTGCGCCAGGTCGTGTTCAAGAATGCCGGGAAAGTACCGGGGGTTGAGGTAGTGCTCGGCATACAGCACCGCCCGCCCGTCAATCCGCCGTAACCGGCAGACGCGCACCACGCTGGACAACGCCGGCAGCTGCAAGCGTGCACAAATGGCCGCCGAAGCCGGCTGCAGCCTCGCCGACAGCAGTTCGGTACTGGCCACCCGCCCCTGATCGCGCACCATGGCATGGAAGTGGCTGCGCTCGATCAGGTCGTAGGTCAAGCGCTGCGGTGCAACGAACCAGCCTCGGCGCTCTTCGCGGTAGATCAGGCCTTGGGCCTCCAGCTGCACCAACGCCTCACGCAGGGTAATGCGCGTGGTGTCGAACACCTCGCTGAGCCGCCGCTCGGCCGGCAGCTTGCCGCCCGGCGCCAGCAGACCATGCTCGATCTGCTCCTGCAGGGCATGACAGATGGCTGTTACCGCACGCGGGGGCGTCGACTGCATCAAAAGGTTACCTATCTGGACTAGTCCAGCCCCATTACAGGGCATTTGGAGAACAGTGCAAGCCTATGCAGGGCTGATGAACATCCTGTGACAAAGCTTAGGCCAGCCATTGCCAGAAACGCGCCAAGCCAGCAGAGCCGGGGCGATTACCTGGTCTACGCTGTAGCTTCAGGGCCCTTGCCGGCCCCCTGCCTACATCAAACTGTCACGCAAGCGGCCTACCTTGGCTCAAGGTTTGCTGACCTAGACCAAAGGTGCCAGTCAAAGGCTTGCAACGGCTTTACCCAGAATAATGATCGCAAGGCACCCACCCAAAGGAGCTTCGGATGAAAAAGTTCTTCATGGCGTCACTGCTCGGTTCGGCCATCGCGTTGTGCACCACGGCCATGGCCGCCGGCACTGACCTCAAGGCCCTGGAAGACG
The DNA here is from genome assembly GCA_041879295.1 of Pseudomonas putida. Taxonomy (NCBI): domain Bacteria; kingdom Pseudomonadati; phylum Pseudomonadota; class Gammaproteobacteria; order Pseudomonadales; family Pseudomonadaceae; genus Pseudomonas; species Pseudomonas putida. The sequence continues at coordinate 4,335,208 of CP047152.1, forward strand.
CCGCCCGCAAGGAAGGCACTGTCAACAGCGTGGGCATGCCCGACGCCTGGGCCAACTGGAAAGGCACCTGGGAAGACCTGGCCAGCAAGTACGGCCTCAAGCACAGCGACACCGACATGAGCTCGGCGCAGGAACTGGCCAAGTTCGAAGCCGAGAAAGATAACGCCAGCGCCGACATCGGTGACGTGGGTGCCGCTTTCGGCCCGATCGCGGTGACCAAGGGCGTCAGCCAGCCTTACAAGCCAAGCACCTGGGACCAGGTGCCGGAATGGGCCAAGGACAAGGACGGCCACTGGGCGCTGGCCTATACCGGCACCATCGCCTTCATCATCAACAAGGACCTGGTCAAGGAAGAAGAACGGCCGAAAACCTGGCATGACCTGGAAAAAGGCAAGTACAAGGTTGCCATTGGCGACGTCGGCACCGCCGCCCAGGCCGCCAACGGTGTGCTGGCTGCGGCCATCGCCTACAAAGGTGACGAGCAGAACATCCAGCCGGGCCTGCAGTTGTTCACCAAACTGGCGCAGCAGAAGCGCCTGTCGCTGGCCAACCCGACCATCCAGACCCTGGAAAAGGGCGAAGTGGAAGTTGGCGTGGTGTGGGACTTCAACGGCCTGAGCTACCGTGAACAGATCGATCCCAAGCGTTTTGAAGTGCTGATTCCCTCGGACGGCTCGGTGATTTCCGGCTATACCACGGTCATCAACAAGTACGCCAAGCACCCCAACGCGGCCAAACTGACCCGTGAATACATCTTCAGCGATGCCGGGCAGATCAACCTGGCCAAGGGGCACGCGCGGCCGATCCGGGCCGAGCACCTGAAACTGCCGGCGGATGTGCAGGCCAAGCTGCTGCCCAACGACCAGTACGGTGCCGCCCAGCCGATCAAGAATGCCGAGGCCTGGGAAGCCACCTCGAAGAAACTGCCGCAGATGTGGCAGGAGCAGGTGATCATCGAGATGGAGTAAGGGGCCGGGCTTTGTAGCGCCTGATCCGGCCCTTTCGCGGGTAAACCCGCTCCTACACAGGGATACGCGATACATGTAGGAGCGGGTTTACCCGCGAAGGTGCCAACGCGGTTCATGACTGGAGAAAACATGCAACACAACGTCATCCTGGTCCTGCTCGACGGCCTCAACTACCAGGTCGCCCACCACGCGATGGGCCACCTGCACGCCTACGTCGAGGCCGACCGTGCCGCGCTGTACCGCGTGGAATGCGAGCTGCCATCGCTGTCGCGGCCGCTGTACGAATGCATTCTTACCGGCGTGCCGCCAATCGACAGCGGCATCGTGCACAACAACATCAACCGCCTGTCCAACCAGCGCAGCGTGTTTCACTACGCACGCGAGGCCAATCTGGGCACTGCAGCGGCCGCGTACCACTGGATGAGCGAGCTGTACAACCGCTCGCCCTTCGACCCGCAGCGTGACCGCCACACCCACGCGCCAAAGCTGCCGATCCAGCACGGGCTGTTCTACTGGGACGACCGTTACCCCGATTCGCACCTTCTGGCCGATGGCGAGTACCTGCGCCGCCGCCACGCCCCCAACTTCCTGCTGGTGCATCCGATGAGCGTTGACGACGTGGGTCACCGCCACGGCCTGGACAGCAGCCAGTATCGCAACGCTGCGCGCAGCGTCGACATCCTGCTGGCCGACTACCTGCCCGGCTGGCTCGAGGAGGGCTATCAGGTATTGGTCACCGCCGACCACGGCATGAACAACGACCGCTCGCACAACGGCCTGCTGGCTGAAGAACGTGAGGTGCCGCTGTTCGTCTTCGGCGACGCCTTCAGCCTGGACCCGGCCGCCAAGCCGCTGCAGACCGAACTGTGCGGCACCATCTGTGAACTGCTGGGCGCCGCGCATGACAAGACGGTTTGCCGGGAGCTGCTGAAGTGAGTGGCGGTATACGTGGCCGCTACCTGGCCCTGCTCTGCCTGCTACCGTTCGCCGTGTTCTTCGTCATCTTCCAGGTCGCCCCGCTGGCCTGGGTGGCGATCAACAGCCTGCAATCGGAAGCCGGCTGGGGCATCGACAACTTCAGCAAGGTGTTCGCGTCCAAGTTCTACCTGCAGGCGTTGCAACGCAGCCTGGAAATCAGCTTCTGGTCGAGCGTGTTCGGCATCGTCATTGCTACCCTCGGCGCCTACTCGCTGCGCCAGGTGGACTCGAAGCTGCGCGACTTCGTCAGCGCCTTCGCCAACATGACCAGCAACTTTGCCGGCGTACCACTGGCCTTTGCCTTCATCATCCTGCTCGGTTTCAACGGCGCGCTGACCCTGCTGCTGAAACAGATCGGCCTGCTGGAAGACTTCAGTATCTATTCCAAAAGCGGGCTGATCCTGGTGTACACCTACTTCCAGATCCCGCTGGGCGTATTGCTGCTGTACCCCGCCTTCGATGCCCTGCGCGAAGACTGGCGCGAGTCAGCCGCGCTGCTGGGCGCCAACCACTGGCAGTACTGGCGACACATCGGCCTGCCGGTACTGGCCCCGGCACTGCTGGGCACCTTCGTCATCCTGCTGGCCAACGCCCTCGGCGCCTACGCCACCGTGTACGCACTGACCACCGGCAACTTCAACGTACTGCCAATCCGCATCGCCGGCCTGGTGGCGGGCGACATCAGCCTCGATCCGAACCTGGCCAGCGCCCTGGCGATGGTGCTGGTGGGGCTGATGACGCTGGTCACGGTGGTGCATCAATGGCTGCTGAAAAGGAGCTACCATGCGCGCTGACATCCGCTCCGGCGGCTGGTACCACCGCCTCGTGGTCTACCTGCTGTTCCTGATCCTGCTGCTGCCCCTGGCCGGCACCCTCCTCTACTCGCTGGCCACCAGCTGGTCGGCGAGCCTGCTGCCCAGTGGCCTGACCCTCAAGTGGTATGCGGCGCTGTGGAGCGAGCCGCGCTTCCTTGCGGCCTTCGGCCAGTCGCTGCTGGTGTGCGTCGGCGCACTGCTGCTGTCGGTGGTGCTGATCTTGCCACTGCTGTTCGTGGTGCATTACCACTTCCCGCGGCTCGACGCGCTGATGAACATCCTCATCCTGCTGCCTTTTGCGGTGCCGCCGGTGGTGTCGTCGGTGGGGCTGCTGCAACTGTATGGCAGCGGGCCGATGGCCATGGTCGGCACACCGTGGATCCTGATCGGCTGCTACTTCACCATCGCCCTGCCGTTCATGTACCGGGCCATCACCAACAACCTTCAGGCCATCAACCTGCGCGACCTGATGGACGCCGCGCAACTGCTCGGCGCCAGCACCTGGCAGGCCGCACTGCTGGTGGTGCTGCCGAACCTGCGCCAGGGCCTGATGGTGGCATTGCTGCTGTCGTTCTCGTTCCTGTTCGGCGAATTCGTGTTTGCCAACCTGCTGGTCGGCACCCGCTACGAGACCCTGCAGGTGTACCTGAACAACATGCGCAACAGCAGCGGCCACTTCAACAGCGCACTGGTGATCTCCTACTTCGCCTTCGTGCTGGTACTGACCTGGGTCGCCAACCGCCTGAACAAGGACAAGACCTGACATGAGCTTCGTCAGCGTACAGAAACTGCAGAAAAGCTACGCCGGTAGCCCGGTGTTCGAGAGTATCGACTGCCACATCGAACGCGGCGAATTCGTCACCCTGCTCGGCCCGTCCGGCTGCGGCAAGTCCACCCTGCTGCGTTGCATTGCCGGGCTGACCTCGGTGGATAGCGGGCAGATACTGCTCGACGGCCACGACATCGTGCCGCTAAGCCCGCAAAAGCGTGGCATCGGCATGGTGTTCCAGAGCTACGCGCTGTTCCCCAACATGACCGTGGAGCAGAATGTCGCCTTTGGCCTGCGCATGCAGAAGGTCAAGGCCGATGAAAGCCAACTGCGGGTACACGAGGCGCTTGAGCTGGTGGAGCTGGGCAAGTTCGCCGGGCGCTACCCACACCAGCTTTCCGGCGGCCAGTGCCAGCGTGTGGCCCTGGCCCGCTCACTGGTCACACGCCCGCGCCTGCTGCTGCTCGACGAACCGTTGTCGGCGCTGGATGCGCGTATCCGCAAGCACCTGCGCGAGCAGATTCGCGCCATCCAGCGCGAACTGGGGCTGACCACCATATTCGTCACTCACGATCAGGAGGAAGCGCTGACCATGTCCGACCGCATCTTCCTGATGAACCAGGGGCGCATCGTCCAAAGCGGCGATGCCGAAACCCTCTACACCGCACCCGTGGACCTGTTTGCCGCCGGTTTTATCGGCAACTACAACCTGCTCGACGCCGACAGCGCCAGCCGCCTGCTACAGCGCCCGGTGGCCAGCCGCCTGGCGATCCGCCCAGAGTCGATCACCCTTGGCGAGCACGGCGAGCTTGACGCCGAGGTACGCAGCCACAGCCTGCTGGGCAACGTGATCCGCTACCGGGTGCGGGTGCGTGAAGTGGAGCTGGTGGTCGATGTGCTCAACCGCTCGCCGGCCGACTTGCACGCGGACGGGAAACGGGTAAGCGTGTCGATCGACCCCACTGCGCTGCGGGAAGTGGCTTAAGGAGACTCACCACAATGGCACTGGCAATTTTCGATCTGGATGAAACCCTGATCCACGGCGACTGCGCATCACTGTGGAGCGAGCAGATGGCCCGGTTGGGCTGGGTCGACGGCAAGGACTTCCTGCGCCGCGACCATGAACTGATGGAAGCCTATGGCAGGGGCCACCTGCAGATGGAGGACTACATGGCTTTCAGCCTGGAGCCGATTGCCGGGCGCACCCTGGAAGAAGTCGAGCACCTGGTGGCACCGTGGGTCGAAGAAGTGATCGAACCCATCATCTACGGTGACGCCTGCCGCTGCATTGCCGAGCACCGCAAGCGTGGGGATCGCATACTGATCATTTCCGCTTCGGGTACGCATCTGGTCGGGCCGATTGCCGCGAGACTGGGCGTGGATGAGTACCTGGCCATCGAGCTGGAGGCAGTGAACGGGGTGTACACTGGCAAGACCCACGGGGTGCTGACCTATCGTGAGGGCAAGATCACCCGATTGCTGGAGTGGTTGGATCAGGAGCAGGAAAACCTGGAGGGCGCGAGTTTCTATTCCGATTCGAGGAATGACTTGCCGTTGCTGTTGAAGGTGGATCACCCACATGTGGTGAACCCGGATGCGGTGTTGCGCGAGCATGCCGAGATCAACGGGTGGCCGATTCTGAGCTGGAGCTGAAGGTCTTCATGGCCTGCGCCGGCCTCTTCGCGAGTGACCCCGCGAAGAGGCCGGGCCTGCTTACACCAGGCTAGGGTCGATCACCATCACCAGCTTGCCCGACACCTGGTTGGTCTCCAGCTCGGCATACGCCGCCTGGGCAAACTCCACCGGATAGGTATCGACCAGCTGCGGCGACAACCGCCCCTCGGCAAACAGCGGCCATACGTGCTGCTGCAGTTCGCTCAGCAGCTCGGCCTTGAAGCCGTCGTCACGGTTGCGCAGGGTGGAACCGGTAATTTCCAGACGCTTGCCCAGCACTTGGGCCAGGTCCAGCTCAAACTTGCGTCCTCCCATCAGGCCGATGATCACCCAGCGACCGTCGCGGGCCAACAGTTTGAGGTTCAGCTCACCGTAGCTGGCGCCCACCGGGTCGAGAATCACATCGAACGGGCCAAAACCTTCCAGCGCTTCCAGGTTCTCGTTACGTACCACACCACCCGCAGCGCCCAGCGCCTGGCAGTAGGCAAGACGATCCTGCGAACCGACGCTGACCCATACCGGGCTGCCGAACGCCTTGCATAGCTGGATAGCGGCCGAGCCAACGCCACTGGCGCCGGCGTGCACCAGCACCTTCTCGCCAGCCTTCACTGCACCGAGCTGGAAGATGTTCAGCCAGGCGGTGGCATACACCTCCGGCAACGCTGCCGCTTCATGCAGGCCAAGGCCCTCGGGCACCGGCAGCACATGACGGGCATCCACCACCACTTCCTCGGCCATGGCGCCGCTGGCCAGCAGGGCGCAAACGCGATCACCCACGCGCCAATCGGCACCAGCCCCCACCTCTTCAACCACCCCGGCACACTCCAGCCCCATGTACGGGCTGGCACCTGGCGGTGGCGGGTACAAACCTTTCATCTGCAGCAGGTCGGCGCGGTTCAGCCCCGCAGCGGCCACGCGAATGCGCACTTGGCCCGCGTCACAGGTCGGGCGTTCGGCCTCGACCCACTCCACATGTCCGTCAACGCCTTGCAATGCCTTCACAGTGCCTCCATAGTTGAATCATGACTGGGCCTGAGGTCGCTTACCTCAGGCCTTTTGCAGTATTTGCCCGGCTCCATGGAACCGGCAACGGAAAAGACGGCCTACTATGCGTGATCAATTGCCTCCACGTCGAATCAGCATGAAGCATTTCCTTCCAAGCACCGCACTGGCTGTGATGATCGGCCTGGGCAGCCTCACGCTCGGCGGCAATGCAGTGGCCGCCAACAAGTGGGACAGCCTGCAGCCGGACCGCGACGAGATCGTCGCCAGCCTCAACGTGGTGGAGTTGCTCAAGCGCCACCACTACAGCAAGCCCCCCCTGGACGATGCCCGTTCGGTCATTATCTACGACAGCTACATCAAGCTGCTGGACCCGGCGCGCAGCTACTTCACCGCTGCCGACATTGCCGAATTCGATAAATGGAAAACGCAATTCGACGATTTTCTCAAGAGCGGCAACCTGGACCCGGGCTTCACCATCTACAAACGCTACCTCGACCGCGTCAAGCAACGCCTGGACTTCGCCCTGGCCGAGCTGAACAAGGGCGTGGACAAGATGGACTTCACCACCAAGGAAACCTTGCTGATCGACCGCAAGGACGCACCGTGGATGAAGAACCAGGCCGAGCTCGACGACTTGTGGCGCAAACGCGTTAAAGACGAAGTGCTGCGCCAGAAGATCGCCGGCAAGGAACCCAAGCAGATCCAGGAAACCCTGATCAAGCGCTACAAGAACCAGCTCGCGCGTCTGGACCAGACTCGTGCCGAGGACATCTTCCAGGCCTACATCAACACCTTCGCCCAGTCCTACGACCCACACACCAATTACCTGTCGCCGGACAACGCCGAGAACTTCGACATCAACATGAGCCTGTCGCTCGAAGGCATCGGTGCGGTGCTGCAAAGCGACAACGACCAGGTCAAGATCGTGCGCCTGGTGCCGGCCGGCCCGGCAGCCAAGACCAAGCAGGTGGCCCCGGCCGACAAGATCATCGGCGTGGCCCAGGGCAACAAGGAAATGGTCGACGTGGTGGGCTGGCGCCTGGACGAAGTGGTCAAGCTGATCCGCGGCCCGAAAGGCTCGGTGGTGCGCCTGGAAATCATCCCGGCCAGCAATGCGCCTAGCGACCAGACCAGCAAGATTGTGTCGATCACCCGTGAAGCGGTAAAGCTTGAAGAGCAGGCGGCGAAGAAGTCGGTGCTCAAGCTCAAGCAGGACGGGCGTGACTACAAGCTGGGCATCATCGAGATCCCGGCCTTCTACCTGGACTTCAAGGCCTACCGCGCTGGCGACCCGGAGTACAAGAGCACCACGCGTGACGTGAAGAAGCTGCTCACCGAACTGCAAAAAGAAAAAGTCGACGGCGTGGTCATCGACCTGCGCAACAACGGCGGTGGCTCGCTGCAGGAAGCCACCGAGCTGACCAGCCTGTTCATCGAAAAAGGCCCGACCGTGCTGGTGCGCAACAGCGACGGCCGCGTCGACGTGCTGGAAGACGAAAACCCGGGGGCCTTCTACAAGGGCCCGCTGGCACTGCTGGTCAACCGCCTGTCGGCCTCGGCATCGGAGATCTTCGCCGGTGCCATGCAGGACTACCACCGCGCGCTGATCATCGGTGGCCAGACCTTCGGCAAAGGCACCGTGCAGACCATCCAGCCGCTCAACCATGGCGAGCTGAAGCTGACCCTGGCCAAGTTCTACCGGGTTTCCGGGCAGAGCACCCAGCATCAGGGGGTACTGCCAGACATCGACTACCCATCGATCATCGACACCAAGGAAATCGGCGAGAGCGCCCTGCCAGAGGCCATGCCGTGGGACACCATCCGCCCGGTGGTCAAGCCTGCAGCCGATCCGTTCAGGCCGTTCCTGGCCCAGCTCAAAGCGCAGCATGAGGCACGTAGCGTCAAGGATGCCGAGTTCACCTACATACGCGACCGCCTGGCCCTGACCCAGAAGCTGATGAACGAGAAAACCGTCAGCCTCAACGAGCAGGAACGCCGTGCACGCCACGACAGCATCGAGACCAAGCAACTGGCGCTGGAAAACATCCGCCGCAAGGCCAAGGGTGAAGAACCGCTGAAAGAGCTGAAGAAAGAGGACGAAGACGCTCTGCCGGTCGAGGATGAAAACACCAAACCGGAAGACGACGCTTACCTCGCCGAGACCGGTCGCATCCTGATCGACTACCTCAGTGCCAGCACCAAGGTGGCCAAGAAGTAAGGCACGTCAGCAATGATGGCAGAATAATGCGACCTGTCATCAAACAGTCATCGCGCTGTCGTGAAATATAGGGGCCGGGCATGCAGATGTCCGGCCCTTTCATTTTCAGGAATACATCATGACCGTTGCCGAACAGCTCAGTGCCTTGAGTGCCATCCTGGCTCAACGCAGTATTCACAGTCTGTTCCAGCCAATCGTGTGCCTGAGTGAACATAGGGTGTTTGGCCATGAGGCGCTGAGCCGTGGCCCGTCCAACAGCCCACTGCATGCGCCGCTCAACCTGTTTACCATCGCCCGCCAGGCCGGCCGCCTGACCGAGCTGGAAGCCGCTTGCCGAGAAAGCGCCTGCCGACGCTTCAGCGAGCAGCAACTGCAGGGCAAACTGTTTCTCAACATTTCGCCCGAGTCGCTGCTGGAGCCGCACTACCCCTCCGGCCTGACCCTGAAACTGCTCGAACAGGTTGGCCTGCCGCCAAGCCGGGTGGTGATCGAGTTGACCGAGCACACACCCACCGACGACTTCCAGCTGCTGTCCAATGCCCTGCACCACTATCGCGACATGGGCTTCTCGATTGCCATCGACGACTTGGGCGCGGGATATTCCAGCCTGCGCCTGTGGTCGGAGCTGCGCCCCGAGTACGTGAAGATCGACCGGCACTTCATTGACGGCATCCACCGTGACCCGCTCAAGCGCGAGTTTGTTGGCTCCATTCTGCAGATCGCCCGGGCGTCGAAGGCACAAGTGATTGCCGAGGGCATCGAGCTGGCGGAAGAGCTGGCAGTGCTGGTGGAGATGGGCGTGGACCTGGTGCAGGGCTACTTGCTAGGGCGGCCACAGGAGCTGGGGGTACGCGACAACGGGCTTTTACCAGCACTGACGCAGGTGCCACTGGCCGAACAATCGACAGTGCGCTTGAATGCCACGATCGGGCAGCTGCTGGAGCTGTTTGGCCGGCACCAGCACCTGGAGGCATTGGAAGTGGTGGATGCCGATGGCAGAGTGTGCGGGTTGATTCACAGAGATGCGCTGCCTGTGCCGGCCTATCCGCGGGCCAACCCGCTCCTGCAGGGTCACCACCTGTAGCGAATAGACTGGAACGGGAGCGACTCAGGCTGTTTCGGGATAGCTGTACTCGAACACCCGAACCACCTCAGAGGCATGCCACGAGGCGGCCTCCAGGCCATCGACCGGCCCGGTAAACCGCCCCAGGCGCTCGACACACTCAAAGAACCCAGTACGCGGCAAACGGCTGGCGCCTTGGCTGATCACCAGCGAACTGCGCAATGGCTGCTCGGCACGTGCATCCAGCACCGCCAGGTATTCCAGCGCGGCAGTCAGCGTTTGCATGGCCGGGCTGGGCAACTGCAAGCGCTCGATCAGTGCTCGGTAGGTCAGCAAGTGGCGTTGACGACGGGCCAGGTCAAGCTCACCCAGCAGGTTATCCCAGTGCTGACGGCTGATCCTGACCTGGCTCATGATGGCTCGCTCCAGCCAGCCACCCCCAGATGCCAGGCCAAGGCGCGGCGGATGGCAGCATCTGGCTGGCGCTCACCCGATTCGATCATGGCCAGATACGCCGGGCTCACCCCGATGTTGCGCGCCAGTTGCTCAGGGGCAATGCCCTTGGCCTGACGAATATGGGCGACTTCGCTGAAGGCTGGCAGAGGTGCACTGGCAACAACGCCCTGCGCCTCACTGGAAACTGCGTCGGCAGGTGCCTGCCCTGCAGCCCTGAGCAACGCCTGATATTGCTCCCAGGGAACGACGGCGTACTCGGGTTGACCGTCCCGGCTGATGACCTGAATACCCATTACAAACCCCTTTAAAAAGGATTACAGCATGTAATCCGTAGGCATAACCCTTATGCCAATTATATTACCAACTCCGAGGTCTGTGCAGTTGAGGTGAGATTCAGGCCAGTTTCATCAGCTGTTGCGCTCCAGCCGCAGCGCTTCCGGGGTAGCCGGCAGGCGCTCGACCACGCGTAGCCGCTCGGGTGCCTGGCTATCGCGCCAGGCCTTGAAGCGCGCCAATTCGTCGGCCACGGTTTTCAGCACCCAGCCCAGCACCGCGATGTCATCAAGGAAACCTACCCCCAGCAACCAGTCCGGGATGGCATCGATAGGGCTGACGAAATACAGCAGGCCAGCCACGACAGTGACCAGTGCCTTGGGGCTGATGGCGCGGTACTCCCCCCTCCACCAGGCCAGGCATAGCGACTGCAGCAGCTTCACGTCTTCGCGCAGTTGGCCGAGGCGCGGGCCTTTGCGCGCTACCGCGAACAGCAAGGCCGGCAACCGACCGCGGCTGAGCAGGCGCTCGGCCAATGGCAGGAAACGGGCAAAATTCCAGGGTGCGCTCATGGAGCCTCCAAGAGGAAAAGGTTATCCACATTTATTGTGGATAACCTTGTGAACAGGGCGAGGTTTCCGACCCCAGGTGCCTGCCAGGCAAGGGGCCCAGTCAGATCGGGCGTTTTTTACACAGTCGTTTCACGCCATGGCTACCTGCGCCGCAAACGATTTGCGTCAGAAACATCCTACTTCTTCACGCTGCATTTCTTCGGACAGTATCAGCTGTTGCTGGTTCGTCCAATCGGCACAAACGAAAACGCCCCATCAATGTGGGGCGTTTTCGACAACCAGCCAATGTTACTTGGCAGGTGCTTCTTCAGGGGCTTCGGCTTGCGGCTCGGCGCCTTGCAACTGGGCCGGGTCCTTGATGGCGATCAGTTCCAGATCGAACACCAGTACCGAGTTGGCCGGGATCAGCGGGCTTGGGCTTTGTGCGCCATAGGCCAGTTCAGCCGGGATGAACAACTTGTACTTTTCGCCGACGTGCATCAGCTGCAAACCTTCGACCCAACCTGGGATCACACCGCTGACCGGCAGGTCGATCGGGCTGCCACGTTCGACGGAGCTGTCGAATACCTTGCCGTCGATCAGCTTGCCTTCGTAGTGGACAGTGACCACGTCAGTCGGCTTGGGCTGCGGGCCGTCGGCCTTCTTGACCACTTCGTACTGCAGGCCCGAGGCAGTGGTGACCACGCCTGGCTTCTTGGCGTTTTCTTCGAGGAACTTCTTGCCGGCGGAGGCGGCTTCTTCGCTGGCCTTGGCCAGGCGCTCCTCGGCGCGTTTCTGCAATGCGGTGAAGGCCTCTACCAGCTCTTCGTCCTTGATGCGTTGTTCTTTCTTGCTAACGGCGTCTTCGATGCCGAGGGCGACTGCTTTCGAATCAAGGTCTTCCATGCCTTCCTGAGCCAGGCTCTTGCCCATGTTCAGGCCGATACCGTAGGAGGCTTTCTGCGCCGGAGTCTTCAGCTCGGGGCTGCTGGCTTGTTGATCGCAGCCAGCCAGTACCAGGCCTACCAGGGCAACCGCAGCCGCCAAACGATGCTGTTTCATGCTATTTCCTTGTTCATGCGCCATAAGGGCAATCAGGGTAAAGCCGCGAGCTTAGCAGGCGGCCATGACCAATGGCTACCGGCATAGGAGCGGGTTTTCGTAAGGAAGTTCAGTCGTTAAAAGCTTCTTCATCGAAGCGTTGCAGCCATTGGCCAGTATTGACCCTTTGTGCCGGGCTCGCCGGTTTTTTGTGGCCTTTTATTTCTGCAGGTTCTGAGGTCAGAAACATCAGGGCAGGCAGCCCCCGAAAACCTCAAGGATACCGACCCTCTCGATATTCCCCCGCCACCTCCCGCAGCACCTCGCCCACCCACTGCCCCGGCAAACTCAACGGCAAGGCGGCATTGCGGCAAATCCCCACCGACCCTCCCGGCTCGCGCACACCCAGGTCAAGCTCGACCAGTTCGCCACGGCGCAGGTCGAGCAGCACGGCATCACGCGGCGCCACCCACAGGCCATCGCTGCCCAGCAGGTAGCGCCGGCTCAGGGCCAGCGACAGGGTTTCCAGCCGCTGCGCCGGCATCTGGATGCCGCATTGCACAAACAGGCTGTCGGCGTGCTGGCGGATGGTGGTGCCGACGGGTGGCAGCACCAGCGGGTAACGCCCCACCTGCCCCCGCTCCACGGGCGTGCAGGCCAGCAGCGGGTGACCCGGGCGCACCACCAGGCTCATCGACTCGCTGTACAGGTGCTCGAAGGACAACCCCTGGATTTGCGGACTGTCGGTCATGCGCCCCACCACCAGTTCCAGCTCCCCCAGGCGAAGCTGGCCAAGCAACTGCGCGCTGACCCCGGTGACCACGCTGATCACCAGCGCTTCATGGCGCTGATGCAGGCGGCACAGCACCTCGGGCATGAGCAGGCCTTCGACCGTGGACAGCACACCAATGCGCACCTGCGACGGCGCCCGCGCTTCACCGCGCAGGCTGCTGACGCCATCGCGCAGCGCCTGCACGCTGGGCCCGGCGTAACGCATGAAGCGGGTGCCGGCCGGGGTCAGCTCGACACCCTGGCGGCTGCGCTCGAACAGGCGCGCCTCGAGCAGGTCCTCAAGCTCCTTGAGGGTCTTGGAAATCGCCGGCTGGCTGATCGACAGGCTATCGGCCGCCCTGGCCAGGCTGCCCTGCCGGGCAATCTCCAGGAAGCACAGCAGGTGGCGGTATTTGATGCGGGTGTCGAGGTTCATGGCAGCAAGCTTACCGCATCGCTACCTGCGGCGTATCCAGGTCTGCCGCCCCGTGCTCCCCGTTGCAGCCCAAACTCCAGGACCGGATCGTTATCCATCGACCACCAACACCTATCATTTTTGCCAGTACCCGCAGCTATCCGGATCGCATTAAATGAGATCGCAAAAACCACTCCCCCAGTGACAGGTCATATCATGCATCCAAATATGGTTTTTTTTGCCCAGACTCAACACAACCCCCGTGATTACCAAGGCGAGCGTCAGGAACTCAAGGCGCCCATTGACGTAACCTATGCCGACAAAGGGCACCTTCACATCGGCGAGCCTATCGCGGATCCTAGAAACGCGGTTTCGCAAATCCTGGCAAGCAACTACTATCCCGAGCGATTTTACTTGAGAGGCGTCCACAACGGCACGAAACCTTTCATTGCGCGCACCTTGAAAGATGGCGAGCTGGATACGTCTTTCAACAAAACAGGTCTTGTCTATCTGACTGACCTGAGCACAGTTTTTGATTATCATAGTTTCTCTCATATGGCCGAGGATGCGGAGGGTCACATCCTGCTCACTATGAATGATCTAACCCAAGGCTTCACACACCTGTGGAAGCTTAAGCCAAACGGAAAGCCAGATACTGATTTCGGCAGCAACAACGGCTACATCATCCTAAATAATTTTTTCAATTTTAAAGATATCACGCTCTACCAATTCACCACTTACAAGAACGACTATATCTTCTCAGGCTCCCTTGAAAACGCTCCCATCCTTTTCGTGCTCACCCATGAAGGTGTCCCACGCCAGAGCTTTGGTAAGCTAGGCATCCTCAAGATGCAAGATCTTATTCCGGACCTCCGTTATGTCATTGGGGCGCCTAAGATGCTGGAGGTTGGTGAGAAGGTGCGCATCATCATCTACACGCGCTATTTCAACGATTCGTCGAGCATAAACGGAATCGCAGCACTGACATTGTCCGGAGCGCTCGACCAGCGCTTCGCTGACAACGGGGTCTATTGGTCAAAGCCTGGCATTATCATTTATGATTTCACGCTAAATAACGCCAGTCAGCGCATCACCGTCCACGGCCAGGTGTGGTCCGAAGGGACCAGTACTCCCATGATCTATCGGCTAGACTACACAGGAAAACCTGCTAAAGAATTCAACGAGGGTCGTGTCGTATTATTCCCCATTGAGGGTGCCTGGGACTATATGACAGAGGCCGATGGAAAACTGGTAGGTTATGGTTCATTTCTCGATCGCGGCATGGCGGTGCGTTACCGTCTGGACGGCCAACTTGATACTACATTCGTGCCGCCGAATGGTTACGGTGTTTTTACGGCAATCGGGTCGCAACCAGGATTCTATGGTAACAGCCATTCCGCGACGGTAATGCCAGAAAGCCAACGCCTACTCGTAGCGGGGCGGGAAATACAGACGGGTTCCACCCCTTGTGTCATTGCCGTCTCATTGAAGCAATAAAAATGAGACTAACTGGCACTTCACCAGAGACTGCATGAAAGTCTTGAGACGAAGTTCAGGCAATGCGAAAACAGCCAAGGAAGCGGAGTTTACGGGCTGTAAACCGACATCCCGAGGCTGTTTTCAACGCAGCATCAACGCGTATCAAGACTTAAGTGCTCGACAGGATATCGGCCGCCCCGGCCAGGCTGCCCTGCATGTCCAGATCGTTGACGCACCTGTCACTTCTGCCAGTAGCCGATCCTACCGAAACATCGCTCAATAGGCGTTCAGCGGTTTTATTGTGAATGGAGCTCAACGCCATGATCCGAGTCAAGAATCACTTCCCTTCAATCCATTCAGCGCACCCGTATCGCAAGGCTGTTCAGCAGCAACCCAAGGCCCCCATCGATACCCGCTATGGCGACAACGGCCATGGCCACTTCACCAAAAGCGACCCGGGCACCTTAGGGGCAGCGACCAGCGTGCTGAGGAGCAAAGTGCGGCCGGGCCGTTTCTACGTGACTGGCCAGAAAGCCGATCCCGATGGGCTACACAGTGTTTTCATTGCCTGCCTGGACGCAAGTGGAAAGCTTGACATCACGTTCAATGGCAGCGGCATGGTCGACTTCAACACGTTGTCCACGGGTTTCTATCTGGACGCCAATGCGGTAGCGGAAGACATGTCGGGCAATCTGCTGGTGACTGTGGCGCCTCATGAGCAATCAACCACTCACTTGTGGAAGCTGACAGCCCAAGGCGAAGCCGATCCGAGCTTTGGTCAAGGGAAGGGCTATATCGACAGTCGCGCTTTGTTCGGTGTGGATCTGCTGCTGGAGAGGCTGGCCTGCCACCAGGAAGGGGTGGTGGCGACTGCGGTCAGATACGAAGCGGGGGGGGCTCAAAGCAGTGGTTGTCGCCCTGGACGCTCACGGTGGAAAGGACCACGGTTTCGGTGAAGATGGGCTGCTGGCCTTGAGCACTCTAATTCCCGAAAGTTCATCGCACGCGCTTGACGGCATTGCCGTTATATCCCCAGCCGCCGGCGTGCAGCGCATCGTGATATCGACTACGTTGCGACGCGGTCCGGACTGGTATGGAGTAACCAGTGGCCTGTCGCTGGCGGGGGTACTTGATGACGCATTCGGCGAGGGGGGTCACCACTGGTCAGACGCGTGGATTCTCAATAACGGCTTTTCCATAGAGGACAGCAGCAAACGCATCACGTTATACGGCCAGCACTACTCGGAAGACGACGATAGCGGCAAACCGACCCTCTACCGGTTGGATTATGAAGGTAGGCCTGCTCTTGAGTTCAATCAGGGCCAGGTAGTGCGTTTTCACATCGACGGCGGGTGGAGCCATATTGAAGAAGCCGAGGGTGGCCTGATCGGTTACGGTGGTTTCTATGCCTTCAACATGGCGGTGCGCTACCACTCAAGCGGTCAACTTGACACTCGCTTTGCCCCCCCATATGGCTACGGTCAGTTTGGAGCGTTTTCGGGGGAATTTGGCTTCATCACTCACACCGACTCGATGGTAATCGATACCGACAACCAGCGCATGCTCGTGAGCGGGCAAGACGTACAGCAGGGCTACCGACTCCCCTGCCTGCTCGCCCTCTCTCTGAGACCGGTCCAGTAGTACGCCACGGCAGAAGCGGGCAGGCTTAAAGCATTGCCGCCTGCGGCGTATCCGGGTCGCGTTGCTGGCGTCGGAACTGGCCAGGTGGCAGGCCGTGGATCTGGCGGAAACGTCGAGAGAAGTAGGCTTCGTCCGCAAAGCCACAAAGCCGCGCCACCTCGCCCACTGGGCGGCTGCCGTTGAGCAGGTAGTTGCGTGCGGCGTGCATGCGCCGCTCCAGCACCAGCTCGCTGAAGGTCTTGCCGATTTCCTTGCGCAGCCAGTGGGTCAGGTAGGTCGGCGACAGGTAGGTGGCGGCAGCGACTTTCTGCAGGTTCAGGTCGGGGTCGTCGATATGCCGGCGCAGGTAGTCGCTCATGCGGCCCAGCGCAGCACGGCGGCTGAGCTGGGCAGCGTTGCTGTCGGCCAGTTCGCGCAGCGGCTCGGCATACAGGCCACAGACCTGGCCGATCAGCTGCAGCAACAGGCCTTTGAGGATTTCGCGGGTGCCGAAACGGCGGTTGGCATCCAGCGCACGCATGCGCTCGAGGGTTTGCCGTACCTCGGCAAAGTCCGGCTCACTCAGGTAGAAGTCGAGATGCTCCTGAAAGCGGAACGGCGACAGCTCCGGCGCCTGCAGGATCGACACTTCCTCCAGGTCCATCGGGTCGCAGGCCAGGTGCGGCAGCAGGAACGTCTGGGAGAAATTGATCACCACGAAGTCGCTGTCCTCCGGATGCGGGATCACATGCACCCGGTGCGGCAGGATGAAGGCCAGGGTGTTGCGTCTGAATGGGCGTTGCACGCTGCCGATGTGTTGCACCGTGTCGCCGCCGAGATTGACCTGGATCTGGAAGTACTCATGACGATGCGGCGCGGTCTCGGCGGGACGCCCGCGCTGGTCGCGGATGTAGAAATCCATCAGCTCGCTGCGCTGCTGCATGACATAGGTCGGAACCTCGCGCTTGGGGGGCATGGGCAATCTCCGGGATACAGGCGCTTTAAGTTGTACGACGTCCAAACTCTGCAATTTAACCCCTTATGCAAAAACCTGCGCAACCGAAAATCCACGCAGCCCTCTGAGAATGCGCTATTCAACCAATATTTCAGGCGAAACCCCGGCTGAGAAATTTCTTGGACAGCACAGCACTGCCCCGCCTCCAATGAAAAAAACGGTCTAAATACCCCGTTGCATTCACCGCGTTGTACGACCACCTTAGAAAAGGGACTTCAGCCCAACCTCTACCAACAACAACAAACGAGGTCGACTCATGTCGAGCACGCCTACCCCCCGCGCCGCGTCGTCGTACACGCTGGACGCGGCCCCTGCCCAGCGCCTGCCTACCCGCCGCCGCTGGTTCATGCTGTCGCTGCTGCTGGTGGCGACCATCATCAACTACGTCGACCGGGTGAACATTTCCATCGCCGCGCCGTTCATGGCCAAAGACCTGGGCCTGGACAAGGTCGAGATGGGCCTGATTTTCTCCGCCTTCGCCTGGACCTACGCGTTGGCCCTGGTACCGGCTGGCTTCATTGCTGACCGCTTCGGCTCGCGCCTGACCTATGGCGTGTCGCTGATCAGCTGGTCGGCGGTCACCGTGGCCCAGGGCCTGGCCAGTGGCTTCGCCTCGCTGTTCGGCCTGCGCCTGGCGGTCGGCGCCATGGAGGCCCCGGCCTTCCCGGCCAACAGCCGTGCGGTTACGGTATGGTTCCCCGCTCGCGAGCGCGGCATGGCCAGCAGCATCTACGTATGTGGCCAGTACCTGGGCACCGCGCTGTTCACCGGCGCGCTGCTGTGGCTGGCGACCACCTATGACTGGCGCCACGTGTTCTACAGCACCGGCCTGGTGGGCATCCTGTTCGGCGTCGTGTGGCTGGTGCTGTACCGCGACCCGCTGAACTGCAAGAAGGTCAGCAAGGAGGAACTGGCCTATATCGAGCACGGTGGTGGCCTGGTGAAGAGCAGCCAGCAACGTACCCGCTTCGACTGGCGCCAGGTTGCCGAACTGTTCCGCTATCGCCAGATCTGGGCGATCTGCCTGGGCAAGTTCGCCAGCACTTCGGCGCTGTACTTCTTCCTCACCTGGTTCCCCACCTACCTGATCGAAGAACGCCAGCTGACGCTGATCAAGGTCGGCATCTTCGCGGTCATGCCGTTCATTGGTGCCACGGTCGGCATCCTCCTGGCGGGCATCGTCTCCGACCTGCTGATCCGCAAGGGTTACTCGCTGTCGTTTGCCCGCAAGCTGCCGCTGGTGGTGGGCTCGATGCTGGGGATGTCGATCGTGCTGGTGAACTTCACCGACTCCAATGTGCTGTGCATCGCCGTGCTGACCCTGGCGTTCTTCGCCCAGGGCATCGCCTCGTCGTCGTGGGCTGCCGTCTCGGAAGTGGCGCCAAAGGAGCTGATCGGCCTGACCGGCGGCATTACCAGCCTGGCGGCGAACATCGGCGGCATCGTCACACCGATCGTGATCGGCGCGATCGTGCACGCCAGTGGCTCGTTCGCCATGGCGTTCTGGTTCATCGGTGGTGTGGCGTTGATGGGCACACTGTCTTACTCGCTGCTGCTTGGGAAGCTGTATCGCATCGAGCTGAAGGCTGCGGGCTGAGCCAAGGCGTGTATTGACGGTACCGGCCTCTTCGCGGCTAAAGCCGCTCCTACGGGGGGACGGTATTGCCCCTGGGTTTGACGCTATCCCTGTAGGAGCGGCTTTAGCCGCAAAAGGGCCGGTCCAGGTGCCTTGGATAGTCCAACCCAACCCCGCTTTCGTCCAACTTTGCCGGCCAGCCGCTGGATACGCTGTCCACTCCAGTACGGAGGATCCACCCATGACCTACCTGTTCAACCCGCCGGCCATCGTCAGCCTGCCGATCCGCGGCAGCGATGCGCGCTTCCCGGTCGGCCGGGTGTTCTGCCTCGGCCGCAACTACCCGTGGCCGGAATCCTACGGCGCGGCGCCGCAGGAGCCTGTGTTTTTCATGAAACCGGCAAGCAACGTGGTCGAGGCACTGGGCGAACTGCCCTTCCCGCCGCAGACCGACGAGTTCTGCCATGAAATCGAGCTGGTCGCGGCCATCGCCAAAGGCGGCGCCAACATCGCCAGCGAGCATGCCCTGGAGCACGTGTTCGGCTTTGCCGCCGGTCTAGACATGACCCGTCGCGATCACCAGCGCAAGGCCAAGGCCGAGGGCCTGCCGTGGGAAGGCGCCAAGGTGTTCGAGGCTTCGGCACCGATGACCGCCATCGTCCCTGCCAGCGAATGCGACTGGCCGCTGGATACGTCGCTGTGGCTGCAGGTCAATGGCGAGGAGCGCCAGCGTGCCCACCTGAGCCAGCAGACCTGGGCATTGGCCGAAGTGATCAGCCGGCTGTCACGCCAGCTGCCGCTGCACCCGGGCGACCTGATCATGACCGGCAGCCCGCCTGGTGTGGCACCGCTGAACCCGGGCGACACGATACACGCCGGGATCGACGGCATTGGCGAGCTGCACCTGCGTGTCGGCCCCCGCCCTGCCGGGCAAACAGCCAACGCAGCCTGAACCTGACGGAGACCCGACATGACCCAGAACAAGAAAATCGCCCTGGTCACCGGTGCCGGTAGCGGCATCGGCCGCGCCGTCGCCCTTGCCCTGCTGGATGACGGCTTCAGCCTGGTGCTCGCCGGGCGCCGCGCCGAACCCCTGCAAGCCGTGGTTGCACAGGCGCTGGCAGCAGGCGGTGAGGCACTGGCCGTGCCCACCGATGTACGCGACGAGCAAAGCGTCGCGCAGCTGTTCGCCACCATCGAAGAAGTGCACGGCCGGCTCGATGTGATCTTCAACAATGCCGGCATCAACGCGCCCGCCGTGCCGGTGGACGAGCTGCCGTTGGAGAACTGGCGCAACGTCATGGCCACCAACGTCGATGGTGTGTTCCTGTGCGCCCGCGCCGCCTTCGGCCTGATGCGCCGCCAGCAGCCGCAAGGCGGGCGAATCATCAATAACGGCTCGATCTCGGCGCACACCCCACGCCCGTTCACCGCACCTTACACCGCCAGCAAGCATGCGGTGCTGGGCCTGACCAAGGCGCTGGCGCTGGATGGTCGGCCTTACCACATCGTGTGCAGCCAGTTGGACATCGGCAACGCCCTGACCGAGTTGTCCGAGCGCATGACCCGTGGGGTGCGCCAGGCCAATGGCGAGATCGCCGCCGAACCGATGCTCGACGTGCGCCATGTGGCCGATGCGGTGCGCTACATCGCAGCGCTGCCGCTCGACGCCAACGTACTGAACATGACCGTGATGGCCAGCAACATGCCGTTCGTTGGCCGTGGCTGATCCCTGTTTATGATGGAGTGACCGATGAAACCAGAAGTCCTGCAACTGAGCCCTATCCTGATCCCGCAGATCCGTGAGCGCCTGGAACAGCTGTTCACCGTACACCGTTACTACGAACAGGCCGACAAGGATGCCTACGTCAGCCAGTATGCAAGCAACATTCGGGGCGTGATTACCGGCGGCCACACCGGCATCAGCCAGGCGCTGATGGCGCGCCTGCCCAACCTCGAAGTGATCGCCGTCAATGGCGTCGGCACCGACGCGGTAGACTTGGCCTATGCCCGCGATCGCGGCATCCAGGTGACGGCGACCCTCGGTGCGCTCACCGAGGACGTCGCCGATCTTGCCATCGGCCTGCTGATCGGCTTGTGCCGGGGTATCTGCACCGGTGACCGCTTCGTTCGCGCCGGCCGTTGGGCCACCAGCACCACGCCGCTGGCACCGCTGCCACTGGCCCGGCAGGTGTCGGGCATGCGCGTGGGCATCGTCGGCATGGGCCGGGTCGGGCGGGCGGTAGCACAGCGGGCGACAGCCTTCGGTTGCCCGATCCGCTACACCGATCTACAGGCGCTGGATGTGCCCTACGGGTTCGAGGCAGATCTGCTGCAGTTGGCCAAGGACAGCGATGCGCTGATCCTCGCGGCGGCGGCTGACAAGGGCGAGGCGCTGATCAATCGCGACGTGCTGCGGGCGTTGGGCGCCGAGGGGTATCTGATCAATATCGCACGCGGCAAGCTGGTGGATGAACCCGCGTTGGTCGCGGCGTTGCAGGCCGGCGAGATCGCTGGCGCGGCGCTGGATGTGTTTGCCGATGAACCGCGAGCGCCCGAGGCGTTGTTCGAGCGCGAAGATGTAGTCCTGCAACCGCATCGCGCCAGTGCCACGGTACAGACACGCACGCGCATGGGCGAGATGGTGGTGGCCAGCCTGGTGGATGTATTTGCCGGACGCAAACCGCAGGGGTTGGTTATCTAGTCGGCTTGTGCTGGCCTCTTCGCGGGAAGGCCCGTTCCCACAGGTGCAGCGCCGTATTTGAAGGCGGTGCAGATTCCGTAGGCGCGAGCTTGCCCGCGAAGAGGCCGGCACAGGCAGCAAAGGGGTATCAGGTCACCGCCAGCTCCACCGCCTCCCCCTTCAACCGCACCGGCCACACCCGCAACCTCTGCCCGGCATCCTCCAGGCACTCCCCACTCAGCAGGCTGAAGTGCTGCTTGTAGAGCGGCGCTGCCACCACCAACTCACCTTGCACACTGCCCACCAGCCCGCGGCCGATGATGTTGGCGCCGGAGCGTGGGTCGCGGTTGTCCACTGCATACAGCGGCTGGGCCTGCCCCGGCAGGTAGAACAACGCCACCTGGGCCGCATCGAACCAAACCACGACGCCGGAGTCGGCCACCAGGTCTTGTGCCTGGCACACCGTCTGCCAGTTTTCTTGCGTGTTCACAGCAGTATTGGCCAGGTTCATCAGACAGCCTCCTCGACGGTTGGGATCAGGTGCAGCGGTGCTGCGGGCCGGCGTTGTTCGCGTTCGCGCACGAAGTGCACGTCCGGGTCGGCGCGTCGGTCGTTGACGAAGGTGCGGAAGCGCTTGAGCTTCTCCGGGTCGTTGAGGGCATTGGCCCACTCACATTCATACTGGTCGACCACATGCTGCATCTGCGCTTCCAGCTCGCTGGCCAGGCCCAGGCTGTCGTCGATGATCACCTGCTTCAGGTAGTCCAGCCCGCCTTCCAGGTTTTCACGCCACACCGAGGTGCGCTGCAGCTTGTCGGCCGTGCGGATGTAGAACATCAGCACGCGGTCGATCAGGCGTACCAGGGTTTCGTCGTCCAGGTCGGTGGCGAACAGCTCGGCATGCCGCGGGCGCATGCCGCCGTTGCCGCACACGTACAGGTTCCAGCCCTTGTCGGTGGCGATAACGCCGATGTCCTTGCTCTGCGCCTCGGCGCATTCACGGGTGCAACCCGATACCGCGAACTTGAGCTTGTGGGGGCTGCGCAGGCCCTTGTAGCGGTCTTCCAGGCGCAGGGCCATGGCGACACTGTCCTGCACGCCGTAACGGCACCAGGTACTACCCACGCAAGACTTCACCGTGCGGGTCGACTTGCCGTAGGCGTGGCCGGTTTCGAAACCGGCCTCGATCAGTTCGCCCCAGATCAGCGGCAGCTCGTGCAACTGGGCGCCGAACAGGTCGATGCGCTGGCCACCGGTGATCTTGGTGTACAGGTCGTATTTCTTGGCCACCTGGCCGATGACGATGAGCTTGTCGGGGGTTATTTCACCACCGGGAATGCGCGGTACCACCGAATAGGTGCCGTTTTTCTGCATGTTGGCCATGAAGGTGTCGTTGGTGTCCTGCAGCGGTACCAGTGCCGGGTCCATGATCGGCTGGTTCCAGCACGAGGCGAGAATGTTGCCCACCGCCGGCTTGCAGATGTCACACCCCAGATGGCCCTTGCCATGGCGCTCGAGCAGTTCGCTGAAGGTGCGGATACCCTCCACCCGCACCAACCCGTACAGCTCCTGCCGGGTGTAGGCAAAGTGCTCGCACAGGCTCTTGTCCACCGCCACGCCGCGGGCCGTCAGTTCGTGCTCGAAGACTTGCTTGAGCAGGGCCGCGCAACCGCCGCAGCCGGTCGCGGCCTTGGTGCAGCCCTTGACCGCAGCCAAGTCGCTACAGCCACTGTCGATCGCGGCGCACACCGCCCCCTTGCTGACGTTGTGGCAGGAGCAGATGGTCGCGCTGTCGGGCAGCGCATCGGCGCCCAAGGCCGGCGCACCACCGCCTTGCGGCAGGATCAGCGCTGCCGGGTCGGCCGGCAGGGCGATGCCGTTCTGGGCGTACTGCAACAGGGTGTCGTAATAGCTGTTGTCGCCGACCAGCACCGCGCCGAGCACGTGCTTGCCGCTGGCATCCACCACCAAACGGCGGTAAGCGCTGTTGGCTTCATCGATGAAGCGATAGCTGCGCGCGCCCGGCGTGGCACCGTGGGCATCGCCGATCGAACCGACATCCACCCCCAGCAGCTTGAGCTTGGTCGACATGTCGGCGCCGGTGAACGCCACCGCCGCCTCGCCCATCAGCAGCCCAGCCAGGTTGCGCGCCATGCTGTAGCCTGGGGCGACCAGGCCGAACACACTGCCGTTCCACGAGGCGCACTCGCCGATGGCGAAGATGCGTGGGTCGCTGCTGCGGCAGTGGTTATCGATAACCACGCCACCGCGCGCGGCGATGTCCAGGCCGCAACCCCGGCCCAGTGCATCCTGTGGGCGGATACCGGCGGAGAACACGATCAGGTCGGTTTCCAGGTGCTCACCGCCGTCGAAGTTCATGCGGTAGCGGTAGGTTTCACCGGCACTGACCGACTGGGTGGCGCGCGCCAGGTGCACCCCCACACCCAGCGCTTCGATCTGCGCCTTCAACGCGGCACCGCCCTCGCCGTCCAGCTGTACCGGCATCAGCCGTGGGGCGAATTCCACCACGTGGGCTTCCAGCCCCAGCGACTTGAGGGCGTTGGCCGCTTCCAGGCCAAGCAGGCCACCGCCGACCACCACCCCTCGGCGGGCACCGGCTGCGGCAGCACGAATGCCATCGAGGTCGTCCAGGGTGCGGTAGACCAGGCGGGCATTGCCGCTGGAGCCTTCGATTGGCGGCACAAAGGGATAGGAGCCGGTAGCCAGCACCAGTTGGTCGTAGCCGTAACGACCTTCGGCAGTGACGACTTCGCGGCGCTCGCGGTCGATCTCCAGAACGGCCTCACCCAGGTGCAGGTGCACGCCATTGGCGTCGTAGAAATCGTGCTCACACAGGGCCAGGGTTTCGGCACAGCTGCCGCCGAAGTATTCGGACAGGTGCACGCGGTCATACGCGCGTTGGCGCTCTTCGCCAAATACCCGCACCTCGAAGCGCTGCAGGGCGCCGCGACTGACCAGTTGTTCGACGCAATGGTGGCCGACCATGCCGTTGCCGACGATGACCAGTCGCTCTCGTTGCCCGCTGCTCGCTGTTGCCTTCATAAGCCGATCCTCGATCAAAAAAAAAGCGCCTGGAGCCGAAGCTCCAGGCGCCTTTGCCTGTATTCATCACGGTAGGGGGCCCGGGTTGATCGCCGTTGATCAGTGGGCTTTGTTGTATCCGAGGTTAAGCAGGGAGTGTGCCAATTGGGCTGCGTGGGATGCCTGGGTTGCCTGTGCCGGCCTCTTCGCGGGTAAACCCGCTCCTACACTTGCGCTGGGCCCGCCCAGCCAATGCACATTCAAAGTGCACAGCACCCCATCTTGGAGCACTTCAGTACACATCGCGCCGATAACGCCTGGCCTTGCTCAAGCCTTCGACATAAGCCGCAGCCGCCGCCGCATCCATCCGGCCATGCTCGGCGATGATCACCCGCAACGCCGTATCTACATCCCTGGCCATGCGCTGGGCATCGCCACAGACATAGAAATACGCCCCCGCCTGCAGCCACTGCCACAGCTGCGCACCCTGCTCGAGCATGCGCTGCTGCACATAGATCTTCTCGACCTGGTCCCGCGAGAACGCCGTGTCCAGCCGCAGGTGCCCCGCCGCCTGCCAGGCCTGCAACTGCTCCTGGTAATAGAAGTCGGTCGCTGCGTACTGCTCACCGAAGAACAGCCAGTTGTCACCTTTTGCCCCCCGTGCCTCTCGCTCCTCGAGGAACGCACGAAACGGTGCAATGCCAGTACCAGGGCCCACCATGATCACCGGCACGCCGTCGTCCTCGGGCAAGCGAAAGTGCTTCGACACCTGCGGGAAGATAGCCACTTTCTGCACCTGCGCACGGTCGGCAAGGTAGCTTGAGCACACGCCTTTACGTTCGCCATAACGCACCGTCGACACCGTCAGATGCACCTGGCCTGGGTGCGCCAGTGGGCTGGAGCTGATCGAATAGAGCCGCGGCTGCAATGGCTTGAGCAGTTCCAGCCAGCTAGCCAGCGGCAACTGCTGGGGGAAGGCGCGCAGCACATCGACCAACTGCCGGCCCCACAGCCAATCTTGCAGCTCGGCCTTGCATTCAGGCTGCAGCAACCGCTGCAGGTCAGGCGCATTGCTGGCAAATGCCTGCAGTTGTTGCGCAGTGACCTTGGCAATTTCCAGATGTGCTTGCAGGGCTTCGGCCAATGGCATGGCGCAATGACCTTTAAGCTCGACCATCGCCTGGCCATCGAGCTGCATCAGCGTCAGCAGCTCTTCTACCAGGGCCGGGCAGTTGCGCGGCCATACGCCCAGGGCATCGCCGGCAGCATAACTGAAGCCGCTGCTGCCCAAGTCGAAGACCAGCTGACGGGTTTCCTTGCTGGCGCCGGGGCCATTGAGCAGGCGGTTTTCCAGCACAGTGGCCATCCAGGGTTGCTGCTTGCTATAGACCGCCAAGGGTGCAGGTTCACTCGCCGGTGGTGGTGCCGCAGCACTGCCCAGTGCAGGCAATAGCGCTTCGAGCCAGCCGGCAAAGGCTTCGTCGAAGTCTGGCTCGCAGTCCACCCGTTGCAGTAGGCGCCGCGCTCCCAGCTCGGCCAGGCGCTGGTCGAGCTTGCGGCCAAAACCGCAGAACTGGTCGTAACTGGAGTCGCCCAGGGCCAGTACGGCATAGGACAGCCCGGCGCAGTGAGCGCCCTCCTCACCCTGCAAGGCCTGCCAGAATGCCGCGCCGCTGTCGGGCGCGTCGCCATCGCCAAAGGTGCTGGCGATCAACACCACACTGGCAGCGCCCTGCAACTGGCTTGGACTGACCACCTCCAGGCAACTGAGTTGCACGTTCAGACCAGCATCGCGCAGGCGCGCGGCACAGCGTTCGGCCAGTTGCTCACCAGTGCCGGTCTGCGAGGCCCACAGCACCTGATGCCATGGCGCGGCCTGTGCTGCGATGGGTGCAGTTGCAGGATGGGCGAACAGCCCGGCCAGCAAGCCGTCGACAAACAAACGACGGCTGGCAGCCAGCGGCGCACTGGCCGGCAGGCGGGGTACGCCCTCGGCGCGGGCCTGGTCCAGGCCCAGCAGGAAACCTTGCAGGTAATGACGCTCTTCTTCGGCCAGCACCGGAACCGGCAGGGTGTGCAGGCCAAGCAGACGGGACAGGGTGGCGATCGGCATGCGGACGGGCTCTACAGTGGCAGTGTTCAGATCAAGGGCGTCGATGCGCTCGCCTGCGACCCGCTCCAGGGCTATGGCGCAGTGTTTGAAGGCAGGCTGCAGCGACAGCGGGTCGACCGCATCGCAGGTCGCGGCATTGATCGCCAATTGCTCGCCGATCAGGTCATTCCAGTGAAACGGCGCAAAGCAGTTGCCCGGCATGACCCGGTCACTGATGCGCGCCGGCAGCACGGCGTTCCCCCGACGCGAGCGAACGGCCACCTGGTCCTTTTCAGCGACACCCAGCCGGGCAGCATCCTCGGGATGAATCTCAAGGTAGGGGCCGGGCTCCAGCTTGTTCAGTGCCGGCACCTTGCCGGTCTTGGTCAACGTGTGCCATTGGTGCTGCACACGGCCAGTGTTCAGCACCATGGGGTAGTCATCGTCCGGCAATTCCGCTGCCGGTAACCAGGGCCGCGCAAAGAAGCGCGCCTTGCCACTGGCGGTGGGGAAAGCCAGTGCCGGCCGCCCACCTTGGGCATCGAGCAGGAGCGCCTGGCTGCTGCCGTCGTTGAGGTAGCGCAGCGGGCTGCGCTGCTGTTGGCTGCCCGGCGCACAGGGCCACTGGCGCGGCTGCGTACGCAATTCGGCATAGCCGATACCGCGCAGGTCATAACCGGTCACAGGGTTGTGGAAGCGGCGTATTTCCTCATACACCGCTTCGGCATTGGGGTAGTCGAAGGCGTCCGCATAGCCCATGGCACACGCCACGCGGGCAATGATCTGCCAGTCCGGCAAACTTTGCCCGGGCGGCTCGACAGCGCGTGGCATAAGGGTCATGTTGCGCTCGCTGTTGATCATCACACCCTCGCCTTCGGCCCACAGCGCGGCCGGCAGCAGGATGTCGGCGTAGCGATTGGTTTCGGTGTCGAGGAAGGCGTCCTGGGTAATGACCAGTTCGGCCTTGCGCAGGCCGTCGATCACTTGCTGGCGGTTGGCGACACTGGCCACCGGGTTGCTGCAGATGACCCAGCAGGCTTTCACTTCACCGGTTTTCATCTGCCCGAACAGCGCCACCGTACCCTCGCCGCCCTCGCTGCGCAGGCTGCCGGGTGGAAGTTGCCATTGTCGTTCGACGAATGCGCGGTCATTTTCCACCAACGCTGAGCGCTGGCCTGGCAAGCCAGGGCCCATGTAGCCCATGTCGCGGCCGCCCATGGCATTGGGCTGGCCGGTCAGCGAGAACGGGCCGCTACCGGGGCGGCAGATAGCCCCCGTGGCCAAGTGCAGGTTACAGATGGCGTTGCTGTGCCAGGTGCCGTGAATGCTCTGGTTCAAGCCCATGGTCCAACAGCTCATCCAGTTGTTGGCGCTGCCGATCCATTCGGCGGCCTTGATGATATCGGCCTCGGCCAGCCCGGTGATGGCGGCTACGCGCTCGGGGGTGTAGTCGTCGAGGAAGGCCGGCAGTTCGTCCCAGCCTTCGGTGTAGCGGGCAATGAAGTCGGGGTTGGTGTGGCCGTTGCGATGCAGCAGGTGCAAGAGGCCGTTGAGCAAGGCCATGTCGCTGCCGGGACGCACCTGCAGAAACAGGTCGGCCTTGTCGGCCGTGGCGCTGCGCCGCGGGTCGACGACGATCATCCTGGCGCCGGCCTTGACCCGGTCAAGCAGGCGCAGGAACAGGATCGGGTGGCAGTCGGCCATATTGGCGCCGATCACCAGAAATACCTCGGCGTGCTCGAAGTCCTGGTAACTGCCAGGTGGGCCATCGGCGCCAAGCGACAGCTTGTAGCCACTGCTGGCGCTGGCCATGCACAGGCGCGAGTTGGACTCGATGTGGCGCGTACGGATAAAGCCCTTGGCCAGCTTGTTGGCCAGGTATTGGGCCTCCAGCGACATTTGCCCGGACACGTACAGCGCCATGGCATCCGGGCCGTGCTGGTCGATGATGCCGCGCAGACGCTCGGCGGTGGCAGCGATGGCCTGGTCCATGCTGGTGCGCACTGGCGGCTGGCTGCGTTGCTGGCGCACGTAGGCATCGGCCATGCGCCCGCTGGCACTCAGTGGCAGGTGTGCGGTGAGGCCTTTGGTGCATAGGCGGCCAAAGTTGCTCGGGTGCAGCTTGTCGCCGCTGATCTTGCCGACCTTGCCATCGGCAACGCTCATGACGATGCCGCAGCCCACGCCGCAGTAGGGGCAGACGCTGCGTACTTCGCTGTTGGCCATGGGCGGGCTCCTGTGAAAACGCAAAAAGGCGCCGGCTGCCCCGGCATGCTGATGCACGCGGGGCAACACGGCGCCTTTGTCGTGAAGTGGTGAGGGCTGTCGACGTTGATAGCCCGGGATGAGGGTAAATCAGCAATTTATGGGCCAGCTATACCAGCCATTTCGCGGGCATGCCCGCTCCCACAGGGATATCGCAAGGCCTGAGGGCGGCGCCGTACCTATGGAAGCAGGCACGCCCGCGAAGAGGCCTGCACAGGCTACGCACCATGCGGTGGCAAGCCGGTACCCGCTGGCGCTATGCTGGGGCAATTTCCAGCATGAGCAACTACCCTCCCCCCATGTCCCAGGTGATCCTCAAGACCCCCACCCAGCTCGACCTGATGCGCCGCGCCGGCCAGCTACTGACCCAGGTGTTCGCCGAACTCGACAGCTTCATCCGCCCCGGAGTGACCACGATGCAGATCAACGACCGCGCCGAGGCGTTCATCGTCGATACGCTCAAGGCACGGCCTGCAAGCAAAGGCCAGTACGGTTTCCCTTACTCGCTCAATACGTCGGTGGACCACGTGGTATGCCACGGCATCCCCAAGGTCGATGAGGTACTCAAGGAAGGCTCGATCATCAACGTCGACATCACTCTGGAACAGGGCGGCTACATTGCCGATTCGTCGAAGATGTATGGCATCGGCAAGATCAGCGATGAAGCCCGGCGCCTGGTCGACACCACCTATGACGCGTTGTGGAAAGGCATCGAGCAGGTGCGCCCTGGGGCAACGCTGGGCGATATCGGCCATGCCGTGCAGGCACATGCCGAGGCGGCGGGTTACAGCGTGGTGAGCGAGTATTGCGGGCACGGTATTGGCCAGCAGATGCATGAAGCACCAGAGGTGCTGCACATTGGCCAACGTGGCATGGGCATGAAACTGAAACCGGGCATGGTGTTTACCATCGAGCCGATGATCAACCAGGGTGGGCGTGGGACGCGCACGCTGAAGGATGGCTGGACGGTGATTACCCGTGACCACAGCCTGTCGGCGCAGTGGGAGCATACCGTGGCGGTGACTGAGGGTGGGTATGAGGTGCTGACATTGCGGGAGGAGGAACGTCGTGGCTGAAGCTGCGGCAAACGCTTGCAGGTATGAGTACAAAATTCAGGCACAAAAAAAGCGACCCTAGGGTCGCTTTCTTTGTTACTTCCGGGTGTTCAGTGGGCCCTGGAAGTGGAATATGGCGCAGCGGACGGGACTCGAACCCGCGACCCCCGGCGTGACAGGCCGGTATTCTAACCGACTGAACTACCGCTGCGCTATACATCGAGTGGTGGGTGATGACGGGATCGAACCGCCGACCCTCTGCTTGTAAGGCAGATGCTCTCCCGGCTGAGCTAATCACCCATGTCTCTCGGTGTGGCGCGCATTCTACGGGCGACTTGGCGCTCTGGCAAGCACTTATCGAAGTTTTTTCACACTTCGATCAAACACCAAAAATCAGGCACAAAAAAAGCGACCCTAAGGTCGCTTTCTTTGTTACTTCCGGGTGTTCAGTGGGCCCTGGAAGTGGAATATGGCGCAGCGGACGGGACTCGAACCCGCGACCCCCGGCGTGACAGGCCGGTATTCTAACCGACTGAACTACCGCTGCGCTATACATCGAGTGGTGGGTGATGACGGGATCGAACCGCCGACCCTCTGCTTGTAAGGCAGATGCTCTCCCGGCTGAGCTAATCACCCTTCGTCTCGGTGTGGCGCGCATTCTACGGAGCGTCCCGCACCCTGGCAAGCACTTTTTAAACTTTTTGCAAAAAAAACCTCAGGCCTTTCAAAGACCTAGCGTTGTCGGCCGATTCTTTCATGCATAAGCCACTGCTGGCCCTCTGACAGGGCTGGCCTCAACTCACCGCTCGGAGAATAATGCCCGCCTTATGCATTAAGGAGAGATTGCCCCTCATGTGGTTCAAGAACCTGCTGACCTACCGCCTGACCCAGGAAGTTCCGTTCGAGCCTGAAGCGCTGGAAGCCGCCCTGGCCAGCAAGCCGGCCCGCCCCTGCGCCAGCCAGGAGCTGACCACCTATGGTTTCGTCGCGCCGTTCGGCAAAGGCGAAGACGCTCCCCTGGTGCATGTCAGCGGCGAGTACCTGCTGATTGCCGCGCGCAAGGAAGAACGCATCCTGCCGAGCAGCGTGGTCAACGACGCGGTCAAGGAAAAGGTCGAAGAGATCGAGACCGAGCAAATGCGCAAGGTCTATAAAAAGGAGCGCGACCAGATCAAGGACGAAATCATCCAGGCGTTCCTGCCGCGTGCGTTCATCCGCCGCTCGATGATCTTCGCTGCCATTGCCCCGCGCCTGGGCGTGATCCTGGTCAACTCGGCCAGCGCCAAGCGCGCCGAAGACCTGCTGTCGACCCTGCGTGAAGTGATGGGCTCGCTGCCGGTGCGCCCGGCCACGGTGAAGATTGCGCCGGTGGCCACCATGACCGACTGGGTCAAATCGCAGCAAGCCGCCGAAGGCTTCTATGTACTGGACGAGTGCGAACTGCGTGACACCGCCGAAGATGGCGGTATCGTGCGTTGCAAGCGCCAGGACCTGACCGGCGAAGAGATCCAGTTGCACCTTTCCACTGGCAAGGTGGTGACCCAGCTGGCCCTGGCCTGGCAAGACAAGCTGTCGTTCATTCTCGACGACAAGATGGTCATCAAGCGCCTGAAGTTCGAAGAGCTGCTGCAGGAGCAGGCCGAGCAGGACGGTGGCGATGAGGCTGCGCAGCAGTTCGATGCCAGCTTCCAGCTGATGATGATGACCTTTGCCGAATTCCTGCCGGTGCTGTTCGAGGCGCTGGGTGGGGAAGAGATCCCGCAAGGGGTCTGATTGGTATGAAATGCAGGTGCTGGCCTGAATCGTTTTCTGCCAGCACCGGCCTCTTCGCGGGTAAACCCGCGCCTGCAAGTGGTAACCCCTTGCAGGCGCGGTCTTGCCCGCAAGGCCGCAGACAGGCACCATGATGCCCACGGTGAGGACGACCTCACGACGCACCGCGTGACCACTCCGGGGACGGCCCCATCATTCAAACGATGGAGACACACTCATGTCCTGGATCATCCTGTTTTTCGCCGGCCTGTTCGAGGTCGGCTGGGCCGTCGGCCTCAAATACACCGACGGTTTCACTCGACCGCTACCCACTGTCCTTACCGTCGGCGCCATGGTCATCAGCCTGGGCCTGTTGGGCCTGGCCATGAAGGAATTGCCGCTGGGCACCGCCTATGCCATCTGGACCGGCGTAGGCGCAGTCGGTACGGTCATCGCCGGGATCATTCTGTTCGGCGAGTCCATGGCCCTGGTGCGGCTGGTCAGTGTGGCGCTGATCGTCTGCGGCCTTGTCGGCCTGAAAGTCAGCGCCAGCTAGCCCCTATCGCAGATGGCCGCGCAGGCGGCTGACCTGTTCACGCAACACTTCAGGCTGCGCCGCCTCCACCGGGACGGCGGCGCCTGCCACGATGGTCACCCGCGACCACAGGCGCTTGAAGAAACCCTTGGCCGGGTCACGGCTGAAGAAGCTTCCCCACAACCCCTGCAAGGCCAGCGGAATCACCGGTACCGGCGTTTCTTCGAGGATGCGGCTGACCCCACCCTTGAAGACATCGATTTCGCCATCGCCCGTCAGCTTGCCTTCCGGGAAAATGCACACCAGCTCGCCATCCGCCAGGTACTCGGCAATGCGCGCGAAGGCCCGCTCGTACGTCGCCTGGTCTTCGTTACGCCCGGCAATCGGGATGGCACCGGCAGTGCGAAACACGAAGTTGAGCACCGGCAGGTTGTAGATCTTGTAGTACATGACAAAGCGGATCGGCCGGCGGATAGCCCCGCCCAGCAGCAACGCATCGACGAACGACACGTGGTTGCACACTAGCAACGCTGCACCCTCGTCGGGGATGCGCTCAAGGTCTCGGTGCTGCACGCGGTACATCGAATGGCTGAGCAGCCAGATCAGGAAGCGCATGGTGAACTCGGGGACGATCCTGAAGATATAGGTGTTGACCGCGATATTGAGCAGCGACACCACCAGGAAGAGCTGCGGGATGCTCAGCTTGGCCACGCCTAGCAGGATGATGGTGAGCACCGCCGACACCACCATGAACAAGGCATTGAGGATGTTGTTGGCCGCGATCACCCTGGCGCGCTCGTCCTCGGCCGTGCGGGCCTGGATCAACGCATACAATGGCACGATGTAGAAGCCGCCGAACACGCCCAGGCCAATGATCGACAGCAAGATCCACCAGGCCTGGCTCATGCCCAGCAATGCCAGCCAGTCGTGCGGCGCTGCTGCAGCCGGCACATCACCGGAGTGCCACCACCACAGCAGGCCGAACAGGGTCAGGCCGAACGAGCCGAACGGCACCAGGCCGATTTCCACCTTACGTCCACTGAGCCGCTCGCACAGCAGTGAGCCCAGGGCGATGCCCACCGAGAACAGTGTCAGCACCAGGGTCACCACCGTGCCGTCACCGTGCAGCCAATCCTTGGCATAGGCCGGGATCTGCGTGAGGTAGATGGCGCCGACAAACCAGAACCACGAGTTGCCGACGATCGAACGCGACACCGCCGGCGGCTGGCCCAGGCCCATGCGCAAGATCACCCACGACTGCTTGAAGATGTTCCAGTCCAGCGGCATTTGCGGCGAGGCGGCAGCAGCCCGGGGGATCCAGCGGCTGGCCAGGTAGCCGAGTACCGCCGTGCCGACCACGCCACCGGCCACCACCGTTGCGTAACTGTCGGCCGACATCATCACCCCGGCGCCGATAGTGCCGGCGAGGATGGCGAGGAAGGTACCGGTTTCCACCAGCCCGTTACCGCCCACCAGCTCTTCCTCGCGCAGGGCCTGCGGCAGGATCGAATACTTCACCGGGCCGAACAGCGCCGAGTGGGTCCCCATACCGAACAGCGCCACCAGCATCAGCGCCAGATGGTTGGTGACAAAGCCCAGCGCACCAATCGCCATGATCACGATTTCGGCCAGCTTGATTGCGCGGATCAGCGCATCCTTGGCGAACTTCTCGCCAAACTGCCCGCCCAGCGCCGAAAACAGGAAAAACGGCAGGATGAACAGCAAGGCACACAGGTTGACCCAGATCGATCGGTCACCATCGCCCAGGCTGAGCTTGAACAAAATCGCCAGGATCAGCGACTGCTTGAACAGGTTGTCGTTGAAGGCACCCAGCGACTGAGTGATGAAAAACGGCAGGAAACGCCGCTTGCCGAGCAACGTGAATTGCGAAGAGTGACTCATCGTCCTTGGTCCTGAGGGCTTTTCAATTGGAGGCTCGCCAAGCGCGCCGGGCCACAAATCTGCATGGGAAATGCGCTGGCTGGCAAGCACCAGCTCAGGCATGGCCAGGCGAGATTGCTTTCAAGGACCTGCTGGCAGTTGCAGCACTGGCGCTAAGTCACTCGAAGCCAAACAACGCCCGCGCGGTATCCACCAACAGTGCCTGGCGCAACTGCGCTGAACACCCCAAGGCCTCGAACTGTTCGACAGCGGTGCCGAAACTGACCTCCGACTCATGTTGGGTATGCGGCCAGTCACTGCCCCACATCAACCGCTCTGCGCCGTAATGGGCTTCCAGCGCGCACAGCGCCTGACGGGCGAATGCCAGGTTCTGTTCCGGCGAGCCCTGCAGCCGGTAGATGCCGGACACCTTCACCCATACCTTGCCCCGACCGCTCAGGGTGAGCAGTTCGGCAAACCCCGGCTGGCCCAGGCCAAGGCGGGCATCTGGCCGGCCGAAATGGTCAATCACGATGTCCAGGCCATAGGGCTGCAATGCCCGCACCAGCACTGGAATGTCCGCCACCTGACGGTGCAGTTCCACGTGCCACCCCTGCTCGCCGATGTGTTCCAGCAGCGGCCGCCACTGCGCGTCGGTCAGGTCAGGCATATCCTGCCCCATGAGGTTGAGGCGTACACCCCTTACCCCCAACCGGGCCATTTCCGCCAACGTCGCGCGCTCGACATCCCGCTCCAGCATCACCACCCCGCGCAGTTGCCCAGGCACGGTCTGCAAGGCGCTGAGCAAATAGCGGTTGTCGGTACCCAGGAAGCTGGGCTGGACCAGTACGCCATGGCTGAAACCATGAGCCCGCAGCCGGCCCAGGTAGTCGCCCAGCGGCGCATCGTAACTGGGCGCATAACGCCGCTGGCTGGCCAGGTTCAGGCCACGGCTGAACACGTGGGCGTGGCTGTCGATGGCGGTCAGGTGCAAAGCGGGTGCGTGGGGCATGGTTCTCATACAAACACGTTCAGGTTACTTGGCGACGGCACCGGCCGCTTCCGGCGCAGGTGCAGATTCAAGGTTGCGGCCACGGGTTTCGGGCAGGCACAGGGCTGCGATCACCGCAACGCCATACGCGATGCCGGCATCGATGCCGATGGCACTCCCCAGCGACATCGATTCGCTCATGTGCCCGACCAGGAAGGGGAACACGGCCGACAGCACGCGACCGAAGTTGTAGCAAAAGCCCACCCCGGCGCCGCGTACGTCAGCCGGGTACAGTTCATTGAAAAACGCGCCAAGGCTGGCCGGGATGCCGGCGGCGAAAAAGCCCAGCGGGAAGCCGAGGAACAGCATCTGGGTATTGCTCAGCGGGAAGAACACGTAGGCCTGCACGGTCAGTACACAGCACAGGGCGAACAGCAGGATGTTCTTGCGCCTGCCAATACGGTCGATCAGCAGGCCGCTGACCACGCAGCCACACCAGAAGGCCAGGATGATCACCGCCAGGTAACCGCCAGAGTTAAGCACCGAGAGGTTGCGCTCTGTCTTGAGAAAGGTCGGCAACCAGGTCATCACCGCGTGGTAGCCACCGTGGGCACCCAGGCCGAGCAAGCCGCCCAGCAGGGTCACACGCAGCAGTTCCGGGCGGAAGATGCCAGCCATCGACTGCAAGAAGCTGGAGGGGATGGCTTTTTCTTTCTGCAGGCGCTGGAAACTGTCCGGCTCAGGCACGTTGCGGCGTACCCAGATGATCAGCAGCGATGGCAGCAGACCGACGAAGAACATCACCCGCCAGGCAAACTCCTGCGGTACCAGTGAGTAAATCAGCGTAAACAGTGCCACCGCCAGCCCCCACCCCACAGCCCAGGCACTCTGCACCGTACCCATGACTTTGCCGCGATACCTGGGGTTGATGGTTTCGGCCATCAGCACAGCGCCGGCTGCCCATTCGCCACCAATGCCAAAGCCTTGCATGGCCTTGACGAACAGCAACGGGTAGAAACCGGTGACGAATGCCGAAAGGAAGGTAAAGAACGAGAACCAGAGAATCATCCATTGCAGGGTACGCACGCGACCATAGCGGTCGGACAGGGTGCCACCCAGCCAGCCGCCGATTGCCGAGGTCACCAGGGTCAGGCCACTGATCAGGCCGGCGTCGCCCTTGGTCAGGGAGAACGCGGCGATCAGCGCGGGGATGGCCAGGCCGAACATCTGCACTTCCAGCGCATCGAGCGACCAACCGCCGAAACAGGCCCAGAATGTCTTGCGTTCCCGTGAGGTGATCTCGCGATACCAGCTGAACATGATTGTTATCCTTCTAGTCGTGGGTGTGACGGGCAGGCGAAGCCACTGCGCCGTGGCAGCACGGCGCAGACAGGTAAAAGGGTGAAGCGACCGGTTCAGCGAATGTCGATGCGGTAGCGGAAGTGCTGCGCATGGCCGCGCGAGCGGCGCCATTCCAGAGGTTTGCCGGCGTAATCCCGGGCCAGGCGCTCGATCACTACCACCGGGCTGTCGGCCGGCAGTTGCAGCAAGCGGCCATGCACCGCGTCGACCGCTTCGGCGGTCAGGGTCTCTTCGGCGTAGGCGACCACCTGACCGCACAGCGCTTCGTAGATCGGGTACAGCAGTGGGCCCTTGCTGTTCAAATCCACGTCCAGCAGCGGCTGGAAGGTTTGACGCGGCAGCCAGATCTCTTCAGCCAGCACCGGCTGGGCGCCAAGCAGACGGGTGCGAACGATGCGGATCACATCAGCCTCCCCCGTCAGGCCCAATGCCTCGGCCACCGCCGAAGGCGCCGGAAGCGGCTCGATAGAGAGAATGCGGCTTTCCGGCACCACGCGCTCGCCATTGGCGGCTTCGAAACGGAAGAAGCGGAACAGCGACGACTGGAACTGCGGGCGGCGAATGAAGGTGCCGCGACCCTGCTGACGCTCCAGCACGCCTTCGGCTACCAGCACATCGACAGCCTTGCGCACGGTGCCGATCGACAGGTCGAACTCGGTGGCCAAGGCTGCTTCGGTCGGGATCGCTTCCCCCGGACGCCAGCGGTTGTTGGCAATTTGCGCGACCATGTGGTCGCGCAGTTGTTGGTAGCGGGGCAGTCGAGCATCACCGGTCAATGGGTGCATGGGTCTCGCTCTCGTCTTGTTATATAAACATATATATGAATTTTTCAAGAGTATTCCCCCAGCCTGTCGGGCTGTCAATCCTCCGCCCGTCGCCCTTTTGCTTGTGACGCGGCCTTGTGTCGCGGAGGGCTGTGAAGCGGCCGGAGAATTCCCGCATTCACTCGAATGTTGTCGGTGCTGCTGCAAGGGCCGCTTGTGGCTTATGCTTGTGCCCGGCAAACCCGCATAACAAGGACGTGGCAATGCTCGCCGCCATAAAACGCTACCCGCACACCGTTCGCCTGCTGCTCACCACCACCTTCACGCTTACCATCGCCCGCGCCCTCACCCTGCCCTACCTGGTGGTTTACCTGGCAGACAATTTCCAGCTGCCGATCAGCCAGATCGGCCTGCTGATCGGTGGCGCGCTGATCGTCGCCTCGCTATTGAGTCTGTACGGTGGCCATCTGGTCGACACCTTGAGCAACCACGCGCTGGTCAGCATCAGTACCCTGCTGTTCGCCCTGGCCTTCGTCGGCGCGGTCGCCAGCCGTTCGGCACTGCCGTTCTTCTTTTGTCTGGTGTTGATCAACCTGGCCCTGGCAGTGGTCGACATCGCCGCCAAGGCGGGCTTCTGCGCGTTACTGCCAGTGGATGAGCGGGCCGAGGTTTTCGCCATCAAGTACACCCTCAGCAACGTTGGCTACGCCGCCGGCCCGTTGCTGGGCGTGGCCATGCTTGAACTGAACGAACATGTGCCGTTCCTCGCCTCTGCCCTGCTTGGCCTGGCCATGTGCCTGGCTTATTGGCGCCTGGGTGATCGCAGCCTGCAGGCCAGCGCGCCGGACAAACCTGCGGCCGGCTTCGGCCAAGTGGCGCTGGGGCTGGCGCGGGATCGTCGGCTGGTGTGCTTTACCGCGGGAGGGGTGCTGAGCGCGGTGGTGTTCGGCCAGTTCACCGCCTACCTGTCCCAGTACCTGGTGGTAACCAGCA
Organism: Pseudomonas putida; assembly: GCA_041879295.1. Lineage (NCBI taxonomy): Bacteria > Pseudomonadati > Pseudomonadota > Gammaproteobacteria > Pseudomonadales > Pseudomonadaceae > Pseudomonas > Pseudomonas putida. Next base: position 4,373,310 of record CP047152.1, read on the forward strand.
ACCCCACCGCAGCCGCACGGCTGATCGGCTATCTGGTCACCACCAACGCCGTGACGGTCATTGCCTTGCAGTATCTGATTGGCCGGCGTATCAGCCGCCAGCGCCTGATGCCGTGGCTGTTGGCCGGCATGGGCCTGTTTATCGCCGGCTTGCTGGGTTTTGCACTGGCTGGCTCGGTGCTGGCCTGGTGCCTGGCGATGCTGGTGTTCACGCTGGGTGAAATCATCGTGATCCCGGCCGAGTACATGTTCATCGACCTGATTGCACCGGAGCACTTGCGCGGGGTGTATTACGGCGCACAGAACCTGTCCAATCTGGGGGCGGCGCTGGGCCCAGTGATGGTGGGGTTTGCACTGGCACACCTGTGGCCAGGGGCGGTCTTCTACCTGCTGGTGTTGTCGGTGATACTGGCAGGGGTGTTTTACGGGTTGGGTACCCGCACGGTTTGATGTTGCCTGTTCCTGCCTATTCGCGGGTGAACCCGCTCCTACAACCATCGTCTGCGCTGACGAAGCGGCACTTGCGTGCCAGACTGATTGATCGGGACCGCGTTACCTTTTTGCTTCGGAGTCTTCATGTCGTTGTCCAGCGGGCTGATCGCCGTGGTCGCCCTGGCCTATATGGCCATCATGTTCGCCATCGCCTTCTACGGCGACCGTCGCAGCACGCCCTTGCCGCCAAAGCTGCGCGCCTGGGTGTACAGCCTGTCGCTGGCCGTGTACTGCACCAGTTGGACCTTCTTCGGCGCGGTGGGCCAGGCCGCCGAACAGCTTTGGGCGTTCCTGCCAATCTACCTGGGCCCGGTATTGCTGCTGATCTTCGCGCCTTGGGTGCTGCAGAAGATGGTGCTGATCAGCAAGCAGCAGAACATCACCTCGATCGCCGACTTCATTGCCGCGCGCTACGGCAAGTCGCAGACCCTGGCAGTGGTGGTGGCGCTGATCTGCCTGGTCGGCGTGCTGCCGTACATCGCCTTGCAGCTCAAGGGCATCGTACTGGGCGTGAACCTGCTGATCGGCGCCAACGCCGATGCCACCGGCACCCGCGTGCAGGACACCGCGCTGGTGATATCGCTGGTACTGGCGCTGTTCGCCATCGTCTTCGGTACCCGCAGCCTGGATGTGACCGAGCACCACCGCGGCATGGTCCTGGCGATCGCCTTCGAATCAATGATCAAGCTGCTGGCGTTCCTTGCCGTGGGCATCTTCATCGTTTTCAACCTGTATGACGGTTTCGACGACCTGTTCAGCCAGGCCCGCCAGTCGATCCACTTGCAGGACTATTGGAAAGAAACCATCAATTGGCCGTCCATGGTGGTGCAAACCGCCGTGGCGATGATGGCAATCATCTGTCTGCCCCGGCAGTTCCACGTTACCGTGGTGGAGAACATCGAGCCGCAGGACTTGCGCCTGGCGCGCTGGGTATTCCCCATGTACCTGGCATTGGCCGCGCTGTTCGTGGTGCCGATTGCCCTGGCCGGGCAGATGCTGCTGCCAGGCACGGTGATCTCCGACTCGTTCGTCATCAGCCTGCCGCTGGCAGAGGCGCACCCGAGCCTTGCCCTGCTGGCGTTCATCGGCGGCGCCTCGGCGGCTACCGGCATGGTGATCGTCGAGGCCGTGGCGCTGTCGACCATGGTGTCCAACGACATGCTGCTGCCCTGGCTGCTGCGCCGCAATAACGCCGAGCGGCCTTTCGAAGCATTCCGCCACTGGATGCTTTCGGTACGCCGGGTAACCATCGTGGTGATCCTGCTGCTGGCCTATGTCAGCTACCGCCTGCTGGGTTCCACCGCCAGCCTGGCGACCATCGGCCAGATCGCCTTTGCCGCCGTGACCCAGCTCACCCCGGCCATGCTTGGCGCGCTGTACTGGAAGCAGGCCAACCGTCGCGGTGTGTTCGCCGGCCTGGCCGCCGGCATTTTCCTGTGGTTCTACACCTTGGTGCTGCCGATTGCCGCGCACAGCCTGGGCTGGTCGTTGCAGTTGTTCCCTGGCCTGGCGTGGCTGCATGGCAACCCGCTGAACCTGCCGATCAGTCCGCTGACCCAAGGTGTGGTGCTGTCACTGGCAGGTAACTTCACCCTGTTCGCCTGGGTTTCGGTGCTGTCGCGCACACGGGTTTCCGAGCACTGGCAGGCCGGCCGCTTCATTGGCCAGCAGACCAGCGCGCGGCCCAGCAGCAAGCCGCTGCTGGCGGTGCAGATCGACGACCTGTTGACCCTGGCCTCGCGCTTTGTCGGAGAAGAGCGCGCACGGCAGAGCTTCATCCGCTTTGCCTACCGCCAGGGCAAGGGCTTCAACCCGAATCAGAACGCCGATGGCGACTGGATCGAGCACACCGAACGCCTGCTGGCCGGGGTGCTCGGCACCTCCTCGACCCGCGCCGTGGTCAAAGCGGCCATCGAAGGCCGCGACATGCAGCTGGAAGACGTGGTGCGCATCGCTGACGAAGCCAGTGAGGTGCTGCAGTTCAACCGCGCCCTGCTGCAAGGCGCCATCGAAAACATCAACCAAGGCATCAGCGTGGTCGACCAGAACCTGCACCTGGTGGCATGGAACCGCCGCTACCTGGAGCTGTTCAACTACCCGGACGGGCTGATCAGCGTAGGGCGACCGATTGCCGACATCATCCGCTACAACGCCGAGCGCGGCCTGTGCGGCCCCGGCGAAGCGCAGGTGCATGTGGCGCGGCGGCTACACTGGATGCGCCAGGGCCGCGCGCACTCCTCAGAGCGGCTGTTCCCCAATGGCCGGGTGATAGAGCTGATCGGCAACCCCATGCCGGGCGGCGGCTTTGTCATGAGCTTCACCGACATCACCCCGTTCCGCGAGGCCGAGCAGGCCCTGCGCGATGCCAACGAACGCCTTGAGCAACGCGTGGCGGAGCGCACCCACGAACTGTCGCAGTTGAACCAGGCGCTGTCCGAAGCCAAGAGCCAGGCCGAAGCAGTGAGCAAGTCCAAGACCCGCTTCCTGGCCGCCGTCAGCCATGACCTGATGCAACCCTTGAACGCCGCACGGCTTTTCTCTGCCGCCTTGTCGCAACAGGCCGAGGGCATGAACGAAGAGGCCCAGCAACTGGTACAGCACATGGACAGCTCGCTGCGCTCGGCTGAAGAGCTGATCAGCGACCTGCTGGACATCTCGCGCCTGGAAAACGGCAAGATCACCCCGGATGCCAAACCCTTCGCCCTCAATGAGCTGTTCGACACCCTGGGCGCCGAGTTCAAGCTGCTGGCGGCCGAGAAGGGCCTGGAGTTCCGCCTGCGCGGCAGCCGCCTGCGGGTGGACAGCGACATGAAACTGCTACGCCGGGTGCTGCAGAACTTCCTCACCAATGCCCTGCGCTATGGCAAGAGCCCGATCCTGCTGGGCGCGCGCCGACAGGGCGAGCGCCTGTGGCTGGAGGTCTGGGACCGTGGCCCGGGCATTGCTGACGACAAGCTGCAAGTGATCTTTCAGGAGTTCAAGCGCCTGGACAGCCACCAGACCCGCGCCGAGAAGGGGCTAGGCCTGGGTCTGGCAATCGCAGACGGGCTGTGCCGGGTATTGGGGCATCCGCTGGAAGTGCGCTCATGGCCGGGCAAAGGCACGGTGTTCCGCGTCAGCGTACCGATTGCGCGCCAGGCCGCCGCGGCGCCAAGCGCCCCCGTGGAACAACAGGGCGGCCAGCCACTGGCCGGGCTACAAGTGCTATGCGTGGACAACGAAGACAGCATCCTGATCGGCATGAACAGCCTGCTGAGCCGCTGGGGTTGCCAGGTATGGACCGCGCGCAACCAGGCCGAATGCGAAGCCTTGCTGGCCAAGGGCATGCGCCCGCACCTGGCATTGGTGGACTATCACCTGGACGACGGCGAGACCGGCACAGGGCTGATGGGCTGGCTTCGAGCACGGCTGGGTGAGCCGGTACCCGGTGTAGTGATCAGCGCCGACGGCAGCAAGGAAACCATTGCCCTGGTACACGCATCAGGCCTGGACTACCTGGCCAAGCCGGTCAAGCCGGCGGCCTTGCGCGCCCTGCTCAATCGCCATCTGAGCCTGGCTCAGTAACCGCTACGTCGGGCAGCGCTTCGTCGGACAGCGCCCGCTCCAGCAGGTCTGCCGGCAAGCTCTTGCTGGCGCGGGCCCCCAGCAGCTTCAGCTGCTCGCTTCGGCTGACCAGGTTGCCACGCCCTTCGCACAGCTTGTTGCGCGCTGCGGCATAAGCCTTGTCCACCTGCTGCAGGCGGCTGCCCAGCTCGTCCAGGTCCTGGATGAACAGCACGAATTTGTCGTAGAGCCAGCCGGCACGCTCGGCAATCTCGCGGGCGTTCTGTCCTTGACGTTCCTGCTTCCACAGGCTGTCGATGACCCGCAAGGTCGCCAGCAACGTGGTAGGGCTGACAATCACGATCTGCCGGTCGAAGGCCTCCTGGAACAGGTTCGGCTCGGCCTGCAGGGCCGCCGAGAAGGCCGCCTCGATGGGCACGAACAACAACACGAAATCCAGGCTGTGCAGGCCTTCGAGGCGGCTGTAGTCCTTGCTCGACAGGCCTTTGACGTGGCTGCGCAGCGACTGCACATGCTGCTTGAGCGCGGCTTCGTCGTTGCCGGCAACGAACTGCTGGTACGCCGTGAGGCTGACCTTGGCGTCCACCACCACCTGCTTGTTGCCGGGCAGCATGATCAGCACATCCGGCTGGAAGCGCTCGCCGTCGGCGCTTTTCAGGCTGACCTGGGTCTGGTATTCGCGGCCCTTTTCCAGGCCGGCATGCTCCAGCACACGTTCGAGGATCAGCTCCCCCCAGTTACCCTGGGTCTTCTGGCCTTTCAAGGCCTGGGTAAGGTTGGTGGCTTCGTCGGACAGACGCAGGTTGAGCTGTTGCAGGCGCTCCAGCTCCTTGCCCAGCGAGAAGCGCTCGCGGGCCTCTTGTTGGTAGCTTTCCTCCACGCGTTTTTCGAAGGCATGGATGCGCTCCTTGAGCGGGTCGAGCAACTGGCCCAGGTGCTGCTGGCTGGTCTGGGCGAAGCGCTGTTCACGTTCGTCGAAGATTTTGGTGGCCATGTCGGCGAACTGGGCGCGCAAGGTGTCACGGGCCTCCTGCAGGTCTTCCAGACGTTGCTGGTGGCTCTCCTGCTGTTCACGCAGTTCTGCGTCCAGGCGCGCCGTTTGCGCCTCCAGGCGGCGCAGTTCGGCTTCGCGGTTGGCGCGCTCAAGGCTCCAGGCGTGGGCGGCGTCACGGGCATTGTCGCGGTCGATCTGCAGCAACTCCAGCTCACGGCCTTGGGCGGCCAGCTGGGCCTGTTTGACGGCATTGGCTTCACTGAGGTCGCTGACCTCGTCGCGACTGGCATCCAGTTGCGCCTGCAGACCGGCCTGGGCCAGCTGGGCAGCGTTGAGGCGCTCTTCGAGCAAGGCCTGCTCACCTTGCCGTGCGCCCTGGCGGCGCTGCACCTGCATGACCCACACCAGACAGGGTATTGCGCCTGCCACCAAGCCCAGCAGAATGCTGGCCAGATCCACTGTCATGCTTACCCCGAACGCTCTGATGCAAATTGAGTGCAGCTTATCAGCCTGACTGGTGTGTTGCCTGCATCGGCCTCTTCGCGGGCAAGCCCGCTCCCACAGGTGGAAGCAACTGTCTTGCTCAAAATCTGAAAAGCCTGCGCGGTCGCCTGTAGATGGGTTTACCCGCGAAAGGACCGGGCCTGCTGGCCAATTATCACCCGCCGTCCACCTTTGCTGCTGCTACCGTATTCGCGGGTAAACCCGCTTCTGCAAGTGCCGCGCAAGCCTGAAGACAGAGGTAATCTGGTGGGAGCGGGCTTGCCCGCGAAAGGGCCCGCGCAGGCAACAGCGCTCAGGCAGCAAACCACTGTCGCAGCAACCGGCGCGCTTCCTGCGACCCCTGCCCTGCGGCAAGCTCGAGCCAATAGCGCGCCTGCTCCGGCTCGTTGTGCTGACACAGCCGAGCGTACTCCAGCTGCGCCCGCCGATCCCCTGCGCGGGCTGCCTGACGCAGCAGCTCATGGCCAATACGGCGGTCGCGGGCGTTGCCACAATCGCGGCACAACATCTGCCCCAGTCGGCTTTGCGCCACTACCACCCCCTCGCGCGCCGGCTGCTTCAAAAGGTGCCCGGCCAGGTGCTTGACCTGAGGTTTGTCGCCCAGGCGCGGGCTGTCGAGCAACCACAGGGCCACTTTCAGGGAAAAGCGTTTAGCGGGAGGTGCAAGTGTCGATGCAGTGGGGCTGGCGAGGTGTTTACCGCGAAACTTCATGAGCAACAGGTTTGGTGACTCGAAAGGCGCGCCACTCTACTCTTTTTTTTTCGCCTTGGCCTGTCGATTTCTGGCGGATTGAAAAAAAATTCAATGATCTTTTCTTGACGTTTTCAGGTGGATGACCAACCGGTCTGCTGGAGCATGACGATTGTCGGACAGTTCATCCCATTGCTGGCACGCCCGTGCTAGAGCAAGCGCTCGGGACAATCCACAGTTCCTGTGGATAACTCGGTGGACAACCCCCTCTCACACCCCTCAAACCCCCATGAATTGGGGGCTTTGGTCAAACTGACGATTTTTTCACCAGCTAAAAATAGTGTTTTTTTTCATTGACTTAACCACGCAGTCAAGGCATTGGCGAGGCTGCGGGATGGTGTTGCCAAGCCGTTACAAGCGCTGCCCCGAATGTGAACAAGTGCACCATAAACCTCCATTTGGGTGCCCGAAAAGGGCACATCGGCCGGCATTTGGGCCATTTACCCCCTCTTCCCAGCAGCGAGAATTCGCGCCATACTGCGCGGCTCACCTGAACAAACGTAGTGCTTGCTAAACATCTGCACTTCCGGTAAGGTGCCCCTCGTTAGTACCAAGCTGAAAGTCAATTCTGGCCGCAAGCGTCCTTGCAGACTCGCTCCCCCAAAAGCAGCTCTGCTGAAACCAGGACCGGCCCATTCAATGGTTCACTCGCCAGCCTTGCGCTGCGCAAGCACGAATCACATGACAGATTGATCAGGATCCCACCTCGACGGCCTAGAACCTTGGCCCCGGCGTGCTGCCTGCCTTCCGAAGTACCTACCAGTCAGCCCAAGCGCCTACATTTGATTGCGCCCCCTCTGGCTGCCCTGTTCCAGTCAGGTTCGTTCGTCCCTTAATAAAGGCGTCACTGGAACGTTTCTATCATGCACGGATCATATCCCCCGTGTTTAAAGCAGGAACCTCCAACAATATGCAAACTCATCATCAGATTCAGGCTGCCATTGGCACCCTCTCCCAGGCCTTCTCGCCGTTGAAGTGCCTTATCGTTGCCCCACGCAAGGGCAGCTTCAGCTTCACCCTGGTAGACGAACACGGCGTTGCCTGCCATACCGAACGCCTGTACCACGAGCAATACAGCCGCAACGAACCGCTGCAGGCGGTGATCGCCCGGACTCGTCAGTCGCTCACCGCGTGACCGGCGAATACCGGTGTATTCAAGCGCTGAATCATCCCATCGCAAGTCTGCCTGAACGCTCGCGGCATAATTGCCGTAGGGCATATAGCCCGGAGCATCAGGCAGCAATCGATTTAAAAACAGCTCTTTACACCACGATTATCACACTACACTTCAACTCGAGCGGTGCTTTCCGCTCCCGGCGGGCCTGATCATTCACCAGCTGCCAAGCTCCAGCGCCCGTCCGGCCCTTACCTGCTCGAGGGCATCATGGGTATTGCGGCGAATGAATTGTGTCAGTATGTGATCCGACCCACCTTGGTCTACCTGAACCGTCACTGCGCCAGCGCCGAAGCCTTGTTACTGGGCATCGCTGCCAGCCAGTCAGCCCTCGGCTCAGCCCTGCATGACCGACGCGGCCATGGTCTTTACCGTATCGGTGAACAGCGTCACCAGGCGCTCTGGGACGATTACCTGGCCCGTGACCCCGACCTGGCCAGCCTGGTCCGCGGCCTGGCCAGCCAGCACGCCTTCCTTGGTGGCCCGCACCTGGAGCTCACCGTCAACCTGCGCTATTCCACCGCCATTGCCTGGATGCTCATCGAAGAGCAGGCCACACCATTGCCTGCGGCGGACGATCTATTGGCACTGGCGCGGATCTGGCGACAGATTTTCAACCCCCAAGGTCGCCTGCGCGACTTCACCCACGCCTGGCAGGCCTGCATAAATCAGAAAATGCCACAGGCATCTTGAGACGCGTCCTACAACTAAACCGGAAAAAAGGGAATTTTGGTCGGATTGTCCTACAAAACAGCTCTAACTCCTGCGATTGAGCCTATAGCGCAGCGCGTGATTTGTTGGTAGCTTTTCGCCCCGGAGATCCCAAGGAGTTTTCTAATAATGAAAAAAGTAATGCTCAAAACCTCCCTCGGCGTAGCTGTTGCGCTTGCTTCCAGCCAACTGTTCGCCGCCGGGTTCGCGCTGAACGAACAAAGTATCAGCGGCATGGGAACCGGTTTCGCGGGGCGCTCGTCTTCTGCCGAAGATGCCAGCACTGTGTATGGCAACCCGGCCGGCATGTCCCGCCTCAAACGCGAACAATTCACCGTGGGCGGCGCTGCCGTCATCGCCAAGACCGATATATCGGGCCCAGGCAGCAACTTCGGGGGGGAAACCGATGGTGACATGGTGCCTGTCGTTGGCGTACCCATGGGTTACTACGTCAAGCCGATCGATGACCACTGGAGCGTCGGTTTTGGTGTCTACGTACCGTTCGGCCTGGTAACCGACTACGGCAGCGACGATGCCGCGCGCTACTGGGGCAAGAAGAGTAAGGTCGAGGTTGTCACCTTCCAGCCAACCGTCAGCTACGCCTTCAACGACAAGGTGTCGATCGGTTTTGGCCCGACCATCAACCGCATCAAGGGTGAACTGGGTTCGAACCTGAGCAGCAAGGCCCTTCTGGGGCCCAATGGCCCTGATGGCGAGACCAAGATCAAGGGAGACGACACCGCGATCGGTTACAACATCGGCGTCCTGGTACAAGCTACGGACCGAACCCGTCTGGGCCTGACCTATCACTCGATGGTCGACTACAAGCTTGAAGGCAATACCCGCGTTTCCTACCCGATTCCACAGCTTGGCCTGAACGGCAAGTTCGACGCCAGCCTGAAAATCAAGACACCAGAGTCAGTGGACTTCTCGGTCACTCATGAACTGGATGACCACTGGACACTGTATGCGGGTAGCACCTGGACGCGCTGGAGCCGCCTGGAAAGCATCGTCGTCGAGAACGAAGCTCCGGCAGGCTACCCGCTGAAGACCATCACCGAAGAGCAGAACTGGCACGACACCTGGGCTCACGCCATTGGTGCATCCTACAAGGTGAACAAGGAGTGGACCCTGCGCGCAGGCTTCTCCGTCGACCAGTCGCCTACCAACAACCATGATCGCTCGCCACGTATTCCGACTGGCGATCGTAAAGCGGTCAGCTTTGGTGCCGGTTGGAGCCCGAACGATGACATGACCATTGATGTTGCCTACTCGTATCTGTGGGAAGAAGACACCAAGGTCAACAACCTGCCAAGCTCACAACAACAAGGGCTGTTGAAAGGCAGCTACCAGGCCAAGTACGAGAACAGCGCTCACGGCATCGGTGCTTCCCTCACCTACCGCTTCTGATTCTTGCGCGTTACATGAAAACCGCCTTCGTGGCGGTTTTTTTCATGCCTGCACTTGCCAGCTGTCGCCCGGGCACTACCCAGGCACCCAATGCCAGGTTCGACGCACGATGCCATCTAGCTCAGGGCATCGATATCGTGCGGATCAATACACTGCCGAATACCGCTTCGAAGCGCAGGCCGTCCAGCTGGCGATGCCGGTGCAGCCTGGTTACTGCTGAGAGGCGATGGCCTTTTCGATAGCGGCGCGGAACGCGGGATCATCCGGTTTGGTCAGGCTGGAGAAGTTACCGATCACCTTGCCCTTGCGGTCGACAACATACTTGTAGAAATTCCACTTCGGTGCACTGCTCTGGCTGGCCAGCTCCGCGAACAGCGGTATCGCATCCTTGCCCCGCACCGCCTGCGTCTTGGTCATGGTGAAGGTGACACCGTAGTTGGCATAGCAAACCTTGGCCGTCTTCTCACTGTCGGCGTCCTCCTGCTTGAAGTCATTGGACGGCACGCCGAGCATTTCCAGCCCTTGCTCGTGATATTCCTTGTACGTCGCCTCAAGCCCCTCGAACTGCGGGGCAAAACCGCAATAACTGGCAGTGTTCACTACCACGAGCGGCTTGCCGGCAAAGCGCTCGCACAGCTCGACCTGCCCCTTGCCGCGCAATTCCGGCAGGCTGCCCTGCAACAACGCCGGGCAATCCGCTGCCCAGCTCGATGTACTGGCAAGCAGGGCCAGCACCGGCACCGTCAACCAATGTGCACGCATGACTCGTTTCTCCCGCATGACAATCCTTGAGCTTGCAGGGTAGCGCCTAACACACACTCATGCCCAGTTGCATCAGCGCCATCCCACCCTGATGCCAGCCCCACCACACCAGTGCCAGCAGCAGCAAAGCGGCAATAGCCAACAGGCCGCGTATCAGGTAGCGGTTCATGCAGCCTGGGCCTGCAGGCGTGAGACCGGGCGTTCACGCACCGGCCAGTTAAGGGCAGCAGCCAGCAAGCTGAGCAGGATGGAAATCTGCCAAACCAGGTCGTAGCTACCGGTGCGGTCATACACCACCCCTCCCAGCCAGCCTCCCAGGAACGCGCCCAACTGATGGAACAGGAACACGATACCGCCCAGCATGGACAGGTTGCGCACCCCGAACACGGTGGCCACGGTACCATTGGTCAACGGTACCGTGGACAACCACAACAGGCCCATGGCAATGCCGAACAGGTAAGCACTGAACTCGCTCACCGGCGCCCACAGAAACAGCACGATCACCACCGCACGCAGCAGGTACAACCCGGTCAGCAGGCGTGGCTTGGACATGCGCCCGCCCAACCAGCCAGCGGTGAAGGTACCGACGATGTTGAACAGGCCGACCAGCGCCAGCACTGTTGTACCGGTGGTCGCAGCCAGGTGCTGGTCAACCAGATAGGCCGGCAGGTGCACGCCAATGAATACGACCTGGAAGCCACAGACAAAAAAGCCCAGCGCCAGCAACCAGAAACCGGAGTGCGTGCACGCCTCGCGCAGCGCCTGGCCCAGGGTCTGCTCGCCACCGTGACTGGGTAACGGGCGATCGCGCAGCAAGCCGACGAAAGGCACGATGAACGCCACCATCAGCCCCAGCACCAGCAACGCTGCCGACCAGCCCAGCCACTGAATCAGGCCAAGGGTGCCCGGCAACATGGCGAACTGGCCGAATGACCCGGCGGCGCTGGCGATACCCATGGCCATGCTGCGCTTTTCAGCCGGCACAGCACGCCCGACCACACCGAGGATGACCGAGAACGACGTGCCGGACAGGCCGATGCCAATCAGCAAGCCCGCACTCAGCGACAACGACCAGGCCGAATCAGCCATGCCCATCAGGACCAAACCGACGGCATAGAGGATACCGCCGATGATGACCACCCGTGCCGCGCCAAGCCGGTCGGCCAAGGCACCAGCGAACGGCTGCGCCAGCCCCCAGATCAGATTCTGCAGGGCAATGGCGAAGGCAAACACCTCACGCCCCCAGCCAAAGTCAGCACTCATCGGCGCCAGGAACAGTCCGAAGCCGTGCCGTACGCCCAGAGACAGCGCCAGTATCAAGGCCGCCCCCACCAATACCCATCCGCTGGTTCGCCACACCGAAGTCATTGTCGTTATCTCCAGCACATCGCAAGGTTTTTACGGGTATATACCCGCTTATAGTCGTATCAATTCAGGCCAGTTGTTCCAGCAGTCGTACCAGTTCATCCCGCTGCCCCACCCCAAGCCGTTCAACCAGTTCTTTCTGGGCCTGCTCCCAGGCTGGGTGGGCAACGTGCAGCAGTTGCTTACCCGCCTCGGTCAACAGCACCACGCGGTTACGCTGGTCGTCGCCATCGCCCAGAGCGACCAGCCCATCCGCCTCCAGCACACGCAGGTTGCGGCCCAGGGTACTGCGCTCGAGCCCCATGGCTTCGGCCAATGCTGTGATACTGGGCCGGTCGAGCCGCTGCAGGTGCCGCAGCAGGGAAAACTGGGCGACATTGACCCCAAAGCCGGCCAGGGCTTCGTCGTAATGCCGGCTCACCCCGCGGGCGGCACGACGCAGATGGGTACAGATACATTCACTGGTCAGCATGGATACGTGTATATACCCGCATACTGACTGTTGCAAGAAGTTTCACAAGGGATGAGAAGCGTCAGTCCGGGTTCAAGCGCCTGCGGATCGGCTCGAACTCAATCGTGGCCTTGCGCGCCAAGGGGTCTGGCGCGCCCTGCTCGATCGCCTGCCAGTAGCGCCACGGCACCTTCGCAGTGCCCAGTTCGTAGTCCATGCCATCCCAGTTGTCTTCACGGAAGCTATAGAACGCCCAGTGCAACCGGTTGCGATCCAGCACGACGAGCACATCTTCAAGATACTGCCGGCAACCCGGCAGCCTGCGCATGCAGCCAAACTCGCCCACCACCAGGCGAGAAAGCGGCACACCCATGGCTTCGGCCCATGCCAGCGGCTGGCGCAGATAGCGTTCCACTCGTTGCCCATCCCACAGCTGGATCTGCCCGGCAAAAGGTACGGGACCTGGATAGGCAATGGGATGTTTGCGCGCCATGTTCGGCGCACTGGTAGCGGCATAGGGCTCGTACATGTGCACGCTGTACAGCACTCGCGCATCTTCCAGCGGGGCTGGCCAGTAGCCGAACGCGTCTGCACCTGCATACCAGCCGGCATCGACCATGATCGGCGTATCAGCGTCTTCTTCGCGAATGGCCGCTATCAGTTGCCGGTACAGCAAGGGCAGATCGCGCGCACCGCCCTGCTCTTGCACATACCACTGCTGCATCTGCCTGCGTTCGGCATGTTCAGCCAGGCCGCTCTGTTTCTCCGGTGCTGGCTCGTTGATCAGGTTGTAGGCAGCGATGGCCGGATGGTGCTTCAGTTCGCGCGCCATATCTCGCCAGAAGGCCGCAGCCTGGGACCAGTAGCGTTTGTCTTGCCACAGGCGATCATCGAACTGGCCCTGATTGTTTTGCGCCCAGCGCATACCCGGTAGCGAGAGTGGCGCGATGACCACCTTGAGCCCTGCCTGGTGCGCCCGGTCGAGGGTGGCACGCAGCACAGCCAGGTCGGCCTCGGGCAGGCCTTCATAGGTATCGGCGCTGCCGAGGAGGAAATCACGTCTCACCGGTTGCCATTTGTCGTACGACAGCCGCACCCAGGTGGCGCCGTACCCCCTCAGGGCATCGAAGTAGGCTTGATCGGGCGGCAGCCGGTTGAAGCTGTTGCCGCCGTGGCGTGGGGTGTCCCAGAACGCCATGAGATCTGCAGCAGTGGCTGGGAGGGTGGACAGGACCAATAGACTGGCAAAGATCCAGTGATGCACGGGAAGCCTACCTGGTTGCGCGAGGGGAGACTGAGGATACGCCGACAAAGGAGATGCCGGCGCTATCGGACCGTTGCCGGAAGTTACTGCCCCTTCCACCTATGAGGCCTTTCGCGAAAGCACTGCAAAACAGCCCCGGAAGGGCCGTCGGGCCAAACGCTCAAAGCCCCAGCGCCAACCCGAGCACAACGGCCAGCTCCAGCAACTCCAGCAACGCGCCTGCGGTATCCCCGGTGGTCCCGCCCAGGCGCCGGCACATCAGATACCGCAACCAGGCAAACACCGCCAGCGCCAGCAGCACACTCCATCCGCCCAGGAACAGGCAGAACACCACACAAACCAGCAACACCCACCCGGCTGCACGCCGGGGCAAATATTCGGCCAACGCCTGGCCCAACCCGCCTGGTCGCACATAAGGTGTGCCAAGGAACAGGCCCAACATCGCCGACCGCCCGATCAACGGCGCCAGCAGCAATTGCGCCCCGACACCCTGCCCGACCAGCACCCACAATGCGCAGAACTTCAGCAACAACACCAAGACCAGGGTGACCACGGCTATCGGCCCACTGCGCGGGTCTTTCATGATCCGCAAAGTGCGTTCACGGTCGCCGAAACCACCTAGCCAGGCGTCGGCACTGTCCGCCAGGCCATCCAGGTGCAAGGCACCACTGAGCAGTACCCACAACGTCAGCAGCAAAGCCGCGTGCAGCGGCGGCGGCGTGCCCTGTAGCAGATGACTGGCCAACCACAGCAGCAAGCCGAACAGCAGCCCGACCAGCGGGTAGTACAGCAGCGAACGCCCCACCTCACGCGGTGCCGGCATGCCCGGCAGACTCACCGGCAGGCTGCTGAGAAACTGCAAGGCGATCCAGAACGGCAACATCTCAGGGCGCCTCGACCAGTTGCCCGTCGTCACCCGGCACCAGCTGCATCAATGCGCCATGGCCAACCTCGACCTGCAGCAACTGCTCCCTGGGCAAGCCACGGGCGCGGGCCAGTAACAGCCGCATCACGCCGCCATGGGTCACCAGCAGCACGCGCTTGCCGGCATGCTGAAGGCGCAAACGCTCGACCGCCGCCAGCACCCGTTCGGCGAACGCCTCGACCGGTTCGCCATTGGGCGGTGTGAAGGCGTAAGGGTCGGCCCAGAAACGCCCCAGTGCATCGGCCTGGTGCTCCATGATCTGCGCCGCAGTTTGGCCCTCCCAATCACCGAAGTGCAGTTCCTGCAGGGCGGGCTCACGCTGCACTGGCAGTTTCAATTGCGCACCCAGCTCATCGGCAAAACGCCCGCAGCGCTGCAGCGGCGAACTGACCAGCACCTGCCATGGTCCGGCGTCGGCCACGGCGCGGCGCATCTGCAGCCAGCCCTTGTCGGTCAAGGCATCATCAAGGCTGCCACGCAGGCCGCCCTGTTCCGTTTCACCATGGCGCAGCAAGTCGAGGATCATGCCGGGCGGTCCGCCACCGCGGCCTCGGCAAAGGTCGCCATCTGCCCATGCAGCGCACAGGCCAGGCGCAACAGCGGCACCGCCAGGGCAGCGCCACTGCCCTCACCCAGTCGCAAGCCCAAGGCCAGCAAGGGTTCGGCCTGCAGCGCAGCAAGCAAGCCCTTGTGCCCAGGCTCAGCACCCTGGTGAGCGAACATCAACCAGGCCCGACACTGCGGGTTGAGGCGCACTGCCACGAGCGCAGCGACACTGCAGATAAAGCCATCCACCAGCACCGCGACGCCCGCCTGCGCGCAACCGAGGTAGGCACCGGCCAACGCCGCGATCTCAAAACCGCCAACACAGCCCAGTACCTGCAACGGGTCTTCAGCACGCAGGCCATGCAGGCGCAGTGCCCTCTCGATGACTTCGGCCTTGTGCTGCACCCCGGCGTTGTCCAGGCCGGTACCCGGACCGCTCAGCGCCGACGCCGGGCACCCTAGCAGAACACTGGCCAAGGCTGCGGCGGCGGTGGTGTTACCAATGCCCATCTCGCCACCGATGAACAGCTGCGCGCCCTGTTCGGCAGCACGCTGGGCACTGTCGCGGCCGGCCTGCAAGGCCGCTTGCAGCTGGTTTTCGCTCATCGCGGGTTGACGGGCAAAGTTGGCAGTACCGGCGCCCAGACGCAGATGGCGCACGCCGGGCAGCTCCAACTGCGCGTCAATGGTGCCCAGGTCGACCACGTCCAGGCTGGCCTGCAGTTGCCGCGCCAGCACACTGATCGCCGCGCCCCCGCCGACGAAGTTACGCAGCATCTGCCCGGTCACCGCCTGCGGGTAGGCCGAGATGCCCTCCTCGACCACGCCGTGGTCGCCTGCAAAAATGGTGATGGCTACCTGATCCAGTGCTGGTCGTTCAAGGCCCTGAAGGCCAGCCAGCTGAATGGCCAGCTCTTCAAGTTGGCCGAGCGAGCCAGCAGGTTTGGTCAGTTGCTGCTGACGGGCGCGGGCCTGGTCCATGGCGGCGTTGTCGAGGGGTTGGCAGGCGTCACGCCACCAGGCTTGGGTCATAGTGCAGGTCCTTTGAGAATTAGGGGCAGGCCGGCCACGGTCAGCACGACACGCTGACAGCGTTCGGCCACAGCCTGGTGCAGCCAGCCGGCCAGGTCGACATAGCGCCGGGTCAGCTCGCCCATGGGCACCACGCCCAGGCCGGTTTCGTTACTGACCAGGATAAGGGTGCCAGGTAACTGTTCCAGGCACGCCAACAGGGCATCACGCTCCTCGGCCAGGCGCTGGTCATCTTCGAGCATCAACAAATTGGTCAGCCACAGGGTCAGACAATCCACCAGCAGGCAGCGCCCTTCGGCCGCCTCGGCGCGCAGTACCGCAGCCAGGGCCAAGGGCTCTTCGATCAACCCCCAGTCATCCGGCCGACGCTGGCGATGCAGCAACACGCGTTCGTTCATTTCACCATCCAGCGGCTGGCTGGTGGCGATGTAGGTCACCGGCAAGCCGCTGGCACTGGCCAACTGTTCAGCCAGGCGGCTTTTGCCAGACCGGGCACCACCGAGGATCAGGTTACGCATATCAGGCCACCCCACACAGCTGGCGCAATTGTGCGGTGTCCAGGTGCTTTTCCACCAGATCGGCCAGACGCTCGATGTCGTGTTCGCGCAACGCTTCGTAGTCGATAACCTGCACATCCTCCAGCCCGGCCCAGCGCAATAGCGCGGCACACGACTGGCTGCCTTCGAACAGGCCATGCAGGTAGGTGGCGAGGATCTGGCCATCAGCACTGACAGCACCATCATGGCGGCCATCAGCCAGTTGGACTGCGGGTTGCTCCAGAGCAGGCCCGGTGGTCACGCCAGCATGAATTTCATAACCGGTTACCGTTGCCGCCCCAAGGCTCAGTGTGCCGGCAACATTTCGCAGTTGCTTCTCGGCTTCGAGCACCGTGGCATAGTCGAGCAGGCCGAGCCCCTGACTTGAACCTGCGGCCCCCTCCAGCCCCAGCGGATCATGCACTTCGCGCCCCAGCATCTGCAGGCCACCGCAGATACCGATCAGCTTGCCGCCATAGCGCAAGTGCCGCTCGATAGCCTTGTCCCAACCGCGCTCGCGCAGTTGTGCCAGGTCGCCGCGCACGCTCTTGGAGCCCGGCAAGATGATGAGGTCGGCAGCCGGAATCGGCTGGCCCGGGCCGATGAACTGCAAGTCCACCTGCGGGTGCAGGCGCAGCGGGTCGAAGTCGGTGTGATTACTGATACGCGGCAGCACCGGCACGATCACCTTGAGCACACGCTCGTGCTTGACGCCCTGGCGCACATCGATGCCGTCTTCGGCTTCCAGGTGCAGGTCAGTAACGTAAGGCAGGACGCCCAGCACCGGTTTGCCGGTGCGTTGTTCCAGCCAGTCCAGCCCTGGCTGCAGCAGGGCGATATCGCCACGGAAGCGATTGATGACAAAACCTTTGACCCGCGCCTGTTCAGTGGGCGACAGCAATTCCAGCGTGCCCACCAGATGGGCGAATACTCCACCGCGGTTGATGTCGGCCACCAGGATCACCGGGCAATCCACCGCTTCGGCAAAGCCCATGTTGGCAATATCGCCGGCACGCAGGTTGATCTCTGCCGGCGAACCCGCGCCTTCGACCATGACCACCGGGTACGCGCCACTCAGGCGCTGGTGAGAAGCCAGCACTGCCTGCATGGCCGTGGTCTTGTAGTCGTGGTAGGCCACTGCATTCATGCTGGTGACCGCGCGACCGTGGATGATGACCTGGGCGCCGGTATCGCTGTTGGGCTTGAGCAGCACCGGGTTCATGTCGGTGTGCGGTTGTAGCCGGCAGGCCTGGGCCTGCACCGCCTGGGCACGGCCGATTTCGCCGCCATCAGCCGTCACCGCGCTGTTCAGCGCCATGTTCTGTGGCTTGAATGGCACCACAGCGACCCCCTGGCGCAGCAGCCAGCGGCACAACGCGGTCACCAATGTGCTCTTGCCTGCGTCGGAGGTGGTGCCTTGCACCATGAGGGTCGTCATGCCGTTTCCTTTTGATAAGCCGCCAAGGCCTGGGCCAGGCGTTGTTCGTCCGCGGCGCAGGCAGGCAACCCCAGGCGCACGGCCGCTGGCTGTTCGAACAACCGTACAAGGATGCCGCGCCGGGCGAGAAATTCATGCAGTCGCGCAGCATGCGCGCTACGCACGTACTGGAACAGGTCGCAGCCACCGCTGGGCGCCAGGCCGGCCGTGTGCAGCACGTGCGCAAGCCGCTGGCTGGCAGCAGCACAGCGTTCGGCCTGCGCGCGCTGGGCAGCTTGATCAGCCAGACTGGCCTGGGCCAGTACTCGGGTCGGGCCATTGACGGTCCATGGGCCGAGCAGCTCGGCCAGGCGCAGCAGCAAGCTGCGTTCGGCGGCAACGAAGCCCAGGCGCACGCCGGCCAGGCCGAAGAACTTGCCAAACGAGCGCAGCACGATCAGCCCCGGGCGTTCGGCGCAGTCCACCACGCTGTCTGCCGGGGTGTTGTCCATGAATGCTTCGTCGACCAGCAGCCAGCCACCGCGGGTAGCCAGGCGGGCATGCCAAGCCAGCAGGCGTTCGCGCGATACCCGGTGGCCGGTCGGGTTGTTGGGGTTCACCAGCACCAGCACATCGAGGCCGTCGAGCGCAGCCTCAACTTGCGCCTCCTCCAGCGCCAGCAGTTGGTGCCCCACCCGTTGCCAGGCATAGGGGTGTTCGGCATAGCACGGCGTCAGCACGCCTACCCGGGCGGCTGTTCGCAGCAGCGGCAAGGCCTGGATCGCGGCCTGGGAGCCGGCGACCGGCAGCAACTGGCGGGCGCCGTAATACGCGCGCGCGGCGTCCTCCAGGCCGTCCTCGGTTTCCGGCAGGCGGGCCCAGGCGTCGACGGGAATCGGCGGGATCGGGAATGGCCAGGGCGCAATGCCGCTGGACAGGTCGAGCCACTGCTCACGGGCGATACCGTATTGCTGCACCGCGCGAAGCAGGCGGCCACCATGTTCAAGCATTGATATACGCCCCCAGGCAGATCACCAGCAGCCACAGCCACACGCCGCGCTGCACCAACTGCCAGCCGCGCTCGATGGCATCGGCATCGGCCACTGGCCCCTCGCCCAGGCGCGGCCGCTCATGCAACTCGCCGTGGTACACCGCCGGGCCACCCAGCTCCACGCCCAGCGCACCGGCGCCGGCAGCCATCACCGGCCCGGCGTTGGGGCTATCCCACAGCGGGCCCTGTTTGCGCCAGCAGACCAGGGCCAGACGGGTCTTGCCCAACAGGGCATACGTCAGGGCCACCAGCCTTGCAGGTATATAGTTGAGCACATCGTCGATGCGCGCCGCGCACCAGCCAAAGCGCTCGAAGCGTTCGTTTCGATAGCCCCACATGGCATCCAGCGTGTTGCTGAGGCGGTACAGCACCACGCCGGGCGCACCGGCCACCACAAACCAGAACAACGCGGCGAATACTGCATCGCTGCCGTTCTCCAGCACCGACTCGGTCGCCGCTCGGGCCACTGCTGGCTCGTCCAGTTCGCGCGTTTCGCGGCTGACCAGGTAGCCAACCCGGCGCCGCGCCTCCGCCAGATCGCCCTGGCGCAAAGCGTTGGCCACCGGCAGCACATGCTCGCCCAGGCTGCGCAGCCCCACGGCGCAGTACAGCGCCAGTACGTCAACCAGCCAGCCGATATATGGCAGCCACGAAAGGACCAGCGCCACCAGGGTCAGCGGCACCACCGCCAGAAACCACGCACTCACGCCGTGGCTACGCCAGCCGCGCCCGCCAGCATTCAGACGGCGCTCAAGGTTGCCAGCCATATTGCCGAAGGCCACCAAGGGGTGGCGGCGCTGTGGTTCGCCCAGCAACGCGTCCAGGGCCACCCCGGCCACGGTCAGCAAGGCCACGCTCATTGACGCTCTCCCCATTGGTTTTCGTAAAGCATTTCACTCAGCGGCCGCTCTTCGGCCCAGTTTTCCTGCACCAACATCGGCACCGGGTAGAACTCGGCGACCGGCCCAAGGCACAGTACCGCCACCGGCTTGGCACCGGCGGGCATGCCCAGCAGCGCGGCCAACGCCTGCGGGTCGAACAGCGACACCCAGCCCATGCCCAGCCCTTCGCCACGCGCGGCCAGCCACAGGTTCTGGATGGCACAGGCCAGCGAGGCCAGGTCCATCTCCGGCAGGGTGCGGCGGCCGAAGATGTGTGGTTCGCGGTTGTCCATCAAGGCCGCCACCAGCAGCTCGGCGCAATCGTTTATGCCCTCCACCTTCAGTTTCATGAAGGCATCGGATCGCTCGCCCAATGCCTCGGCCGTGCGTATCCGCTCCGCCTCCACCAAGGCCTGGATGTGCCCGCGCAGGTCACGCCGGGTGATACGGATAAATCGCCATGGCTGCATAAGCCCGACACTGGGCGCCTGATGCGCGGCGGCCAGCAAGCGGCCAAGCAGCTCGGGCGCTACCTGGCCACCCGCGAAATGGCGCATGTCGCGGCGCTCGCCGATGGCCCGGTAGATTGCGGCGCGCTCGGCGTCGCTATAGGCGTGATCATTCATGGTCGCAACAGCGCCGCCGCCGCATCCGGGCAGGAAGGGAAATAGAAGTGCACGTAAGAGGCCGTCAGCCGGCCCAGACGATAGACCGCCTCGTTGCCACGCCCGCCGTTGGGGCTCAGACCGCGGGCAATCGGTTCCAGCGCAGTACTGGTCAGCGAATGGTGATAGGTGTGACCGCGCAAGGTCCCCTCCGGCAGCTCCACCGCCTGCAGCGCCAGGGCGGCCAGGCGCTTCTGCATGGTCGCCTCGCCCGGCAGCAGGCCGAGCAGTTCGGCACGTTCACCGGCCACGTCAGTCAGGGCATCGAGCAGGTACAGCATGCCACCGCACTCGGCCAGCAATGGCTTGCCCTGCGCATGGTGGGCGCGGATTGCTTCGCACATCGGTGCGTTGGCGGCCAGCGCATGGTGATGCAGCTCTGGATAACCACCCGGCAGATACAGGCTGTCGACTGCCGGCAGTTCGCGGTCGTGCAGCGGCGAGAAGAACACCAGCTGGGCACCAAGGTTGCGCAGCAGATCGAGGTTAGCGCCATACGTGAAGGCGAACGCCTCGTCCCGCGCCACGCCAATGCGCACACCGGCCAGCGAGGCAGCGCAGGTTTGCGGTTCGGGCTCGGCAAAGCTCACTGGCGGCGGCAACGCCGCATCGCAACTGGCACCCAGCGCTTCGGCGGCAGCGTCCAGACGGGTATCCAGGTCATTCAGCTCGCTGGCCTGCACCAGGCCCAGGTGGCGGCTGGGCAGTTCGATGCCGCGCTCGCGAGACAAGCCGCCATACCAGCGCAAGCCTTCGGTCAGGCTGCCTTCCAGCAGTTGCGCATGGCGCAGGCTGCCTACCCGATTGGCCAGCACGCCGGCGAACGGCAGATCGGCCTGGTAACGCGCCAGGCCCAGAGCCAGGGCGCCGAAGGTCTGGGCCATGGCTGTGCCATCGATCACCGCCAGCACCGGCACGCCAAAGTGGCGTGCCAAGTCGGCGCTAGACGGGGTGCCGTCGAACAGCCCCATCACCCCTTCGATGAGGATCAGGTCAGCCTCGCCGGCAGCCTCCCACAGCAGGCGACGGCTTTCCTCGGCACCGATCATCCACAGGTCCAGCTGATACACCGGCGCGCCACTGGCCCGTTCGAGAATCATCGGGTCAAGAAAGTCGGGCCCGCACTTGAACACCCGCACCTTGCGCCCGAGGTTACGGTGCAGGCGGGCCAGCGCAGCAGTGACGGTAGTCTTGCCCTGGCCAGAGGCCGGTGCCGCGATCAACACGGCGGGACAGTGGCGCGATCGACTCACAGTTCGACGCCTTTCTGTGCGCGGATACCGGCCTGGAAGGCGTGCTTGAGCATGCCCATTTCGGTCACGGTATCGGCCAGCTCGATCATCTCGGGCTTCGCAGCGCGGCCAGTGACAATCACATGCTGCATGGGCGGGCGGGCCTGAATGTCGGACAGTACCTGGTCCAGGTCGAGGTAACCATGCTTGAGGGCGATGTTGAGCTCGTCCAGCACCACGAACTGTACACCTGGGTCCTGCAACAACTGGCGCGACACCGCCCAGGCGGCTTGCGCAGCAGCAATGTCACGCTGGCGGTCCTGGGTTTCCCAGGTAAAGCCCTCGCCCATCACGTGGTAGCGCACCTGTTCGGGGAAGCGACGGAAGAACAGTTCCTCACCGGTGCTGTTGCGGCCCTTGATGAACTGCACCACGCCGCACTGCATGCCATGGCCCAAGGCGCGCGCGAGCATGCCGAAGGCCGAACTGCTCTTGCCCTTGCCATTGCCGGTCAGCACCAGCAGCAGGCCGCATTCGTTAGGGGAATTGGCGATGCGTTCGTCGATGACCGCCTTCTTGCGCTGCATGCGCGCCAGGTGGCGTTCGTCGCGTTCGGTGGATTCGCTCATCAGGGTTCTCCGCTGGCTGGCACCACGGCAACGCGCGGCGACAGGTAATAGGCAGGCAAACGGAGAACGCGCAGAGGCCATGGCAGGGCGCCACGGTGCACCGCGCATCACCCTCCGTGATGCCGTTGGCAGTATCAGGCCGGTCTCCGGGCTTGTGAGTGGGCCTTTGCCCTGGCCTGCGCGCCTTCCCGGATGCTGGCATCCAGTGGCCCTGCGCGGCCTTTTACTCATTTACCGTTGCGGGGGCAGCGCCGGAATCGCGCCATGCTGGCGCCCACCGGCTTCCCAGTTTCACCCTGCCCAGTCGGGGCTGGCAGGGCACCTGAAACACGCCGCGAAGGTTAGAGGGTTGCACCGGGAGCGTCAATCGAAGCGGGTGATCAGGCGGGTGAGCAAAGCAACATGAATCTCGGCAGCCGCTAGCGGCCCCGAGCTCAACGGGGCCGCTGAACAGGCATGGACATCAGGGGTTCTGCGCCAGATGCCCTTGCGGAATCACCCGCTTGGCCTGCAGGTAGGCCTTGGCCCAGTAGCTGTTGGAGAGGTAGTCCAGGCGGACAGTGCCACCCGTGGAGGGAGCATGCACGAAGCGCCCGTCCCCTACATAGATGCCGGCATGGCTGACCTGCGAGCCGCCACTGGTGGCGAAGAACACCAGGTCACCGGACTGCAGTGAACTGGCATCCACCGTCGGTGCACGCATGACGATCATCTCTCGTGTCGAGCGCGGCAGGCTGATGCCGGCAGCATCACGGTACACATATTTGATCAGGCCGCTGCAGTCGAAGCCGGAGTCCGGCGTATTGCCACCCCAACGATAAGGCGTGCCAACCAGACCAATGGCACGAATCAGCACGTCATCGGCAACCGGTGAAGGACTGGGTTGGCTATAGGTAACCTGCGGCTGTACCACAGGGGCCGGCGCAGGCGCACGGCTGGAGCATGCAGCCAGCAAGGCTGCCAAGGAGAGAAATGCGAAGCGCGCCATCTTTACCATGGCCAGAACATCCTGTCTGAGACCGCTGCGCTGCAGCCGAAAAGAGTTGAGAATTTAGATTAGACGCTTTCTGTAAATGCGCACGGCGGTGTGCTTTTTTTCAAAGCATCACCGCCGCGGCAGGGTACATCATTTTGACATCAGTTGCGCGCGATGTTGGTCGGCGCCATGGCCAAGGCTCGCTTGGCTTCAATGAAGGTCTTGCTCCAGTAGCGATCACCGAGGTTGTCGATGCGCACACCGCCGCTGCGGCGGCTGCTGGAGTGGATGAACTGATTGTCACCCAGATAGATGCCGGCATGGCTCACCCGGCCTCGGCCATTGGTGCTGAAGAACAGCAAGTCACCTGGCTTGAGTTTGTTGCGGGCCACTTTTGGCGCATCTACCTTGATCATTTCACGCGTGGAGCGCGGCAGCGTCATGCCCGCCTCTTCGCGGAACAGGTAACCGATGAAGCCACTGCAGTCGAAGCCGGACTTTTCCGAGGTACCACCGAAGCGGTAGCGGGTGCCGATCAACGACATGCCGCGCTCGAGAATGCTGTCAGCCAGAACGGGCAATTGGTAAGGCTTGCTGCCAGAGAAAGACGCCAGGTCATCTTCGGTGGCCAGCTCTTCCGGCTCGCCGAATACCGCCGAGGGAGAGGCTTTGGCCTTGATTGCCGATTGTGCGGTGACCGGGGTGTGATCCTGGGGCTGAGATACCGGGCCTTGGGCCGCGCAGCCAAAAAGCAGGGTCACGAGTGCGAGTGGCACGAGGGGTGCGAAGCGCTTCAGCATGGGCACGACCGTGTCTGTAATCCTTTAGAAGGGTGAAACTATGCCCTCTATCATGGCCATTTGCAAATTTTATCGAAAAAGATGTGACTTTTTTGTTCTACCGCTCTGGCCCAGTGTTTTCAGGGGGTTACCAGCCGAGGGTTTCCTTGAGAAAAGGAATGGTGAGCTTGCGTTGTGCCTGCAATGAGGCCTGGTCGAGACGCTCGAGCAAGTCGAACAACGCGCTCATGCTCCGCGCGCCGCGGGTGAGGATGAAATGGCCGACTTCGTCGGTGAGGTGCAGGCCACGGCGCGAAGCACGTAGCTGCAAGGCGCGAAGCTTGTCTTCGTCGGACAGGCCGCGCATCTGGAACACCAGGGCCAGGGTCAAGCGCGACTTCAGGTCCGGCAGCTTGATCGGCAGCTCGCGCGGTGATGCCGAGGCTGCCAGCAGCAAGCGTCGGCCGCTGTCGCGCAGGCGGTTGAACAGGTGGAACATGGCCTCTTCCCAATCGGCCTTGCCGGCGATCACATGCAGATCGTCGATGCATACCAGTTCGTACTGGGCCAGGTAGTCGAGCAGCTCTACGCCACGATCGAGCAATTGCGCCAGGGGCAGGTAGACAGCGGGCTCGCCGCGTTGCTGGAAGCGATGGGTGGCAGCCTGCAGCAGGTGGGAACGGCCAACACCCTGCTTGCCCCACAGGTAGATAAGGCTCTCGGTCCAGCCGGCGTCGGCTTCGCATAGCCGCTCGACGTAACCCAATGCCGCAGCATTGGCGCCCGGATAGTAGTTGATGAAGGTGGCGTCATCGCGCAGGCGCACACCCAGGGGCAACTGGATCGGTGGTTTCATGCTCGCGGGCGGTCGACAGGACCGCAGGGGGCCTTTGGTGAACAATGTGCAAAGTCTATACCCGCAACGCGGGGCGCACAATCTCGACTGCGGATAGGGCAAGCAAAATCAACAAGTTGCGCTGTGCAAGCGAACCGCGGATGCAGGCGCGAAAAGGCCCAAGACAAAACGCGTGGCGTTCAAAGCTCCGGGTCGATATTCCCGGCGTACATGTCCGATTCCTTGTACAGAGCATGCACATGCCGCAGCAGCACCATGATCACCGCTGCCACCGGCAGCGCCAGCAGCACGCCAGTAAAGCCGAACAGTTCGCCACCGGCGAGGATGGCAAAGATTACCGCAACCGGGTGCAGGCCGATGCGATCGCCCACCAGCAGCGGGGTCAGCACCATACCCTCCAGTGCCTGCCCGACCATGAACACGGCAACGATGCCCAGCATCGGGTACAGGTCGCCACCGAACTGGAACAGGCCGGCCACCAGCGCAGCACCAATGCCAATGATGAAGCCCATGTACGGCACGATGGCCGCAAGGCCTGCGAGCATGCCGATCAGCAGACCGAGTTCGAGCCCTACCAGCATAAGCCCGGCAGAATAGATGATGCCCAGAGCCAGCATCACCATCAGTTGCCCGCGCACGAATGCGCCTAGCACTTCATGGCATTCACCTGCCAGGCCCATCACTTGCGGCTCGCGCTGGCGCGGCAGCAGGCCGCGCAGCTTGCCCATCATCAGGTCCCAATCGCGCAGCAGATAGAAGCCCACTACCGGGATCAGCACCATGTTGGCCAGCCAGGCCACCAACGCCAGGCTGGAGGCGGTGGCATGAGACAGTAGCATACCGACGATATCGGTGGTCTGCCCCATGTGCGCGCCGATGGCGGCCTTGATCTTGTCGAACTTCCAGAAACCATCGGCCAGGCCAAGGCTGCCCTGTACCCACGGCAGCGCTACATGCTCGAGCCAGTCGAGTATCTGCGGCACCAATTCGTACAGGCGCACCAACTGCTTGGCCAGCATCGGCACAAGCACCAGCAACAAGCCCAACAGCACCAGGGTGAACAGGCCGAACACCACCACCACACCCCAGGTACGCGATAGCCCCAGGCGCTCGAGGCGATCGACCAGCGGGTCAGCCAGGTAGGCCAGCATGATGCCGACCAGGAACGGCGTAAGGATGCTGTGCAGGCTATAAAGCAGCACAGCGATCAGCAGCGCAGCGCCCAGCCAGATCCAGCGACGCATGTCGGTCACGGCGAGCGCCCCTTACCAGCGAAAACGCAAGCCGTCGAACGGCTTGGGCGCTGGCTGCGCAGGTACGGCCTCCCCGGCAGCGGCGTCCACTGCCGGTGCTGGCATGGCCGGCACCGCGGGCGCCTGCTCTACGGGCACTTCCTGCAGCTTGGCCAGGCCAAGCTGGGCACGCAACTGTTCACGATTGCCAGTAACGCCGTAGGTCAAGGTAGTGCCTTCGGCCGCCTGCAAGTGTGGGCCGTAGGGCTCCAGCACGCGGGCCAGTTCGGCGTAGCGCTGCAGGTTCATGCCCTGCACTTGCACCTGCAATTGGCTGCTGGCACCCGGCCGGGTAACGTAGCGCGGTGCCAGGCGGCTGCTCACCGCCAGCATCACCGCGTCAGCCAAGGCTGCCTGATCGGCACCCTCGGCATTGCCCTGCTCACGCTGGTCGCCCAGCCACAGCTGCCACTTGCCCTGCCACTTGCCGTCGGCTTCCTGGGCATGTACCGCCAGCAAAGCATCGGCACCGTAGCGCTCGGATGCTTCGCGCAGCTGCGCCGGGTCGCTACCTTCGATCTGCTTGGCATTGGCGACCAGTTGCTCCTGCAGGTCGGCCAGCGGCAAGCGCAGCGGCAGACCACGGTGCTGCGCGGCGCGGCGCAGGGGTTGGGCACTGGCCTGGCCATCACCGACCAGGCTGCTGCCCTCAACACTGTCGTTCAACCACCACCCCAGTATCGAGGGCCGGTTACTGCCCCACAGGGCCAGGCCAGCCTTGCGCAAAGCCCGCTCGGTGCTACCAGGGTCGAACTCGACCACCACCGACTCGGGCGGGCCGGCTTCGCTGCCCACCTGGTTGATGATTTGCCGAGGGTCCTTACGCAGCTCGGCCAACGCCGGGCTTTGCGCTGCCTTTGGGTCACCGGTCAGACGCTGCACCAACGTGTCCAGAGCTTTGGCCGTGGCCTCGGTACGGGCTTCGGCGCCCGGCCCGGTGACCGGCTCGCGCACCTGATAAAGGCCTGAGACATTTTCAGCCAGGGCAGTGGCCGAGATCAGCGCCAGGCAACCGGCTGCCAGAATATTGAACAAACGCATGGAGGATTCCTGTCCAGTTACCGCAATGCCTATACCTTATACACGGGGGCGCCAGGTAACCAGCCGCGGGGCGTGAAAGATTGCTTGCAGGTGTTGTCGGGCTTACCGGTGTTCGCCTTGAGCGGTTCAGCGCCAGTGAGATCGCGCGCCTGCCCGCGCGGCGCATCGCTGTTCCCTCAAGGCGAACGCCCCAACTAATTATCTTTTTCATGCCCTGCCCGTCGGCCTGAGGATGGCCGCTGCCCGGCAACCCTGATAAAATCGCGCGCCTTCACAGACCACTGACGTTTCAGACCGCCGCCGCTTACCAGCCGGCCTTGGCCGTCATGGTCGTTTTTAAGAATCCCTCCCTCCTAAAGGCCTGGATCAATGAGCAAGCAACCCTCCCTGAGCTACAAGGACGCCGGTGTAGACATCGACGCCGGCGAAGCACTGGTCGAACGCATCAAGGGCGTGGCAAAACGCACCGCACGCCCTGAAGTCATGGGTGGCCTGGGCGGCTTCGGCGCCCTCTGCGAGATCCCGGCCGGCTACAAGCAGCCGGTGCTGGTCTCCGGCACCGACGGCGTCGGCACCAAGCTGCGCCTGGCACTGAACCTGAACAAGCACGACAGCATTGGCCAGGACCTGGTCGCCATGTGCGTCAACGACCTGGTCGTCTGCGGCGCCGAGCCACTGTTCTTCCTCGACTACTATGCCACTGGCAAGCTGAACGTTGACGTGGCCGCCACCGTGGTCACCGGCATCGGCGCCGGTTGCGAACTGGCCGGCTGCTCGCTGGTCGGTGGTGAAACCGCCGAAATGCCTGGTATGTACGAAGGCGAAGACTACGACCTGGCAGGTTTCTGCGTAGGCGTGGTGGAAAAGGCCGAGATCATCGACGGCTCCAAGGTTACCACCGGCGACGCGCTGATCGCCCTGCCGTCCTCGGGCCCGCACTCCAATGGCTACTCGCTGATCCGCAAGATCCTCGAAGTGTCGGCTACCGATATCGAGAACACCCAGCTGGACGGCAAGCCGCTGACCGACCTGCTGATGGCGCCGACCCGCATCTACGTCAAACCGCTGCTGCAACTGATCAAAAACACCGGCGCAGTCAAGGCCATGGCCCACATCACCGGCGGCGGCCTGCTGGACAACATCCCGCGCGTACTGCCGAAAAACGCCCAGGCCGTGGTTGACGTGGCCAGCTGGCAGCGCCCGGCGGTGTTCGACTTCCTGCAGGAAAAAGGCAACGTCGACGAGCACGAAATGCACCGCGTACTGAACTGCGGTGTGGGCATGGTCATCTGCGTAGGCCAGGACCAGGTCGAAGCCGCCCTGAACGAACTGCGTGCCGCTGGTGAGCAACCGTGGGTCATCGGCCACATCGCCGAAGCCGCCGAAGGCGCTGCCCAGGTCGAGCTGCAGAACCTCAAGGCACACTGATGCCGAGCAAGACCTGCAATGTAGTGGTACTGCTGTCGGGCTCCGGCAGCAACCTGCAAGCCCTGATCGACAGCTGCCAAGGGCAGGACAGCCCGGTGCGTATCCGCGCGGTCGTATCCAACCGCGCCGATGCCTTCGGCCTGAAGCGCGCTGCGGCGGCCGGCATCGACAGCGTCGTGCTCGACCACACCCAGTTCGACGGCCGGGAAGCCTTCGATGCCGCGCTGATGGCGCACATCGACGGCTTTGCCCCGGACCTGGTGGTGCTGGCCGGTTTCATGCGCATCCTCAGTGGCGACTTCGTGCGCCACTATCAGGGCCGCCTGCTCAATATCCACCCATCGCTGCTGCCCAAGTACAAGGGCCTGCATACGCATCGCCGGGCATTGGAAGCTGGCGACGCCGAGCATGGCTGCAGCGTACACTTCGTGACTGAGGAACTCGATGGCGGCCCACTGGTCGTACAGGCTGTGGTACCGGTGGCGTCTGACGACACCGTCGAAAGCCTGGCACAGCGGGTACACCATCAGGAACACCTGATCTACCCACTGGCGGTGCGCTGGTTCGCTGAAGGGCGCTTGCGTCTTGGCGAACAGGGTGCATTACTGGACGGCCAGCCACTGGCGGCCAGCGGTCACTTGATTCGATCCTAGGAGAATTTATGCGTCGCGCCCTGCTCTTGGCTCTCGCCGTGCTCGCCCTGCCCCTCCAGGCAGCTGATCTGAAGCCCTTCTCGGCCAGCTACACCGCCGACTGGAAACAGCTGCCCATGAGCGGCACCGCCGAGCGCAGCCTGGTCAAAAATGCCAACGGTACCTGGGACCTTAACTTCAAGGCTTCCATGATGATCGCCAGCCTGACCGAGGAAAGCACCCTACGTCTGGACAACGACACCCTGCTGCCGCAGAAGTACCACTTCGAGCGTGGCGGCCTGGGTAAGGCCAAAAAGGTAGACCTGAACTTCGACTGGGGCACCAAGAAGGTCACCGGTAGCGACCGTGGCGATGCCGTCAGCCTGCCACTGAACCGCGGTGTACTGGACAAGTCGTCCTACCAACTGGCCCTGCAGCACGACGTGGCCGCAGGCAAGAAGAGCATGACCTATCAGGTGGTCGACGGCGACGAGATCGACACCTACGACTTCCGCGTACTGGGCACCGAGAAGGTCACTACCAAGACCGGCCAGGTCGATGCAGTGAAGGTCGAGCGCGTGCGCGATCCAAGCCAGAGCAAGCGCATCACCGAGCTGTGGTTCGCCAAGAACTGGGACTACCTGCTGGTGCAACTGCGCCAGGTAGAGACCGATGGCAAGGAGTACGTGATCGTGCTGCAGGATGGCACGGTCGATGGCAAGCCGGTGAAGGGCAACTGATCCTGCACTGCCTGCAACACCTGAAGCCCCGCCCAGTGCGGGGCTTTTCTTTGCTGCGAAGAGACCCGCTCAGGCGGCATACCTCCCTGCTTCATGAAACTTGTTTCATGCCTGTTTTACTTACTTAGTCTGCTAACAAACTCTATAAAGAGGGTGTGCGACACACTGTCGCAGCCATCTTGAAGAAGTGGAGTTTACCGATGACTGTCCAAGTAACCGAACGCGACGAATCGAAAATGTCCCACGAAGGCCTGGCCGCTGGCGTGCGGATCTGGGATGTGTACCAACAAGGCCAACTGGTGGGCATGTTCCATAACGAACACGAAGCACACCAATACCGCGTAGAGCTTGAAGACCTGGAAAACCAGCGCGCCACGCAATGACCCTGCCCCTTGTTGCGACCCCATGATTTATCTGGGCTCAGAGAACAACCCCACAATACCGCGCATTACCGGAGCATTGTGGGGTTGTCATGACAGGGCCTACACCACCCCGAAACGCACCTCCACCGACAGACTGCCCAGGTTATCGCTCAGGCCAGCCCCGTAACGCCCGTCCAGGTCGTCATTGATGCACAACTGCAACTCACCTTGCTGGCCGCGCGGCAATTGCACCTGGTTGCCGACCAGGAACGGCACGCCGCTGTTGCCGATACGCCCGATCAACGCCCCTTCCGGTTGACCGGGCATGGCATAACCGGACTTCGCGATCAACCTTGGGTTGCCCGCCGCGCCGACCATCCCGGTGGCCGGGTTGGCCGTCCACTGCCCGCCCGTACAGACCGCCAACTGCCAGCTCTGCCCATTGACCTGCATGCCCGTGCCCTGCCAAGCCTGGTTGGCCTGCACCTGTACGGTGCACTTAAGCAGGTCGCTGGCCACCACGTCAGCGGCCTGGAAGGTCAACGCGGTAATGGTCAAGGTCGGGTTGGCGGTGCCGGTGGTGGGGAACACGCCGTCGCCGACCAGGAACAGGTTGGGGTGGTCCCAACTGCGCTGATCCTTGTCCACCACCGACTTGGTGCGGTCCGAGCCCATGCGGTAGGTGCCCATCAAGTGGCCAGCGCCGTAGAACGCGTAGTTCTGGCCGTCGTACTCGAACACCGTCTGCGAACCGGGCTCGAGCTTAGGGTTCAGGTCGGTCAGCTCGGTGGCGCCCATCAGCTCGGTGATGATGTGCGTGGCGGCCAGGCGCGCCTGCTTGAAACCCTCCTTAGTGTAGTCGGACAGTTCGTAGGTGATCTGTGGCCGAGGCAGGCCCAGGCCGTCGGTGAACTCCGTGCTCCTCTCCACCCGGCAAAGCGCTTTGTCAGGGTCTTTCTCCACCTGTTCGATCAAGAAGCCCAGACGGAACTGGCGGGTCAGCACGCTATTGAGCTGCTGCACCAGCGCCTGGCCGGACAATGCCAGCTTGTTGGGGTTAGCGCCGCCATGGTTGGTGCCGTCGATGAAATCGCAGACTGAGGTGTAGGGGTCGTTTACCGACCAGTTCCAGCCCTCGTTGCCGATTTCGATACGCCAGGCGGCACGCTGGCTGCGGAACGGGCCATCGCGCATGTCCTCGATCCCCGAGGTGGACAATGGCCCACGGAACGGGAACAGCGGCTTGCCTTCGGGCATCAGGCCCCAGGCCAGGTACACCGGGTGGTCAGCCAACGCCTGGCCGACCTGGCCGCTACTGTTGGCGACCCCTTTAGGGCTGTTCGGGCCGATGGAGTTGAGCAGCAGTTTCGGTGTTTCGATCGCGTGGGCGGCAATCACGTAACGTTTGCCCTGGGCCGTGCCGTTCTGGCGCGTACCATTGTTCTGGTACTGAATGAAATCGATTCCCGTGACCCCATTGGCATCGACCTGCACCTGGCTTGCCACGGTCTGGTAGAGGATGCGCACGTTGCCGGTATCCAGTGCCTTGGCCATGGTCACGGTGGCGTCGTACTTGGCCTGGATCGGGCAGATCGGCGTGCAGCTGGTGTTGCCAGCGCACACCCGGCGGCCGTTATCATTCTGCGAGTTGCGCCCGGCCGGGGTCTGCCGGACATTGAGGGTGACGCCTGGGTACGGCTTGCCGTCGGGCCCCTTCTCCGGGCTCTGGTACACCGTCCCCGTGACGTTCTTGCCCAGGCCCTGGTCGACCAGCGACGGCGGGATGCCATGCATGCTGTATTTGTAGCCATGCGGGAAGGTCACGCCCAGGTAAGTCTGCGAGGCGACGTCGGCAGACACGCCCATCTCCTCTTCGGCGCGGCAGTAGGCGATCTGCAGGTCGTCGTAACTGATCGGCCAATCGACCCCGACGTTGTAGGCAGTGCGCATGCGAAAGTCGTTGGGCAGCAGGCGCAAGGCCGTACCCATCCAGTGCCACATGGTGCCCCCGCCTACCCGCTCGTAAGTGCTGGCGAACAGTTGCGGCCCCTTCTGCACCAGGTAGCTCTTCTGCGCCTTGTTCGGGTCTTGGCTACCCGCGGTGATCAGGTCCTGGATGGTCGCCCTTGGCGCGAACTGCGTGGCCGGGGTCTGCTCGCTCTGCTCAGGTGGGTACGGCGACTCGGGCGCTTTGAGCACCGCGGTGTAAAAGCGCTCCAGGTACTCGCTGCGATTCGGCGGAATGGCCGGGCCCGATTCGAGCACCAGCACTTTCAACCCGGCCAGGCCCAACTGGTAGGCCATGACACTGCCGGCCATGCCGGCGCCCACCACGATCACATCGGCGGTTTCGATGTTCTGGGTTTGTACATTGCTCATGGCTGCTGCCCTTCCTTGGCGTCGACACCGGTGAATTGCTTAAGGGTCGGTGGCTGCTCACCCCAGTATCCGAAATGGAACTGGCTGTAGCCCATGGGGTGGGATTGGGCGATCCTCCACGCCCAGCTCTCCTTGTAGGCCTGGTCGGAGACCACACGCGTATCACCCGTGCGCGCGTTGCCCAGGTCGTAGGGTTGATACCAACTGCCGAGCAACCACAGCTTCATGATCGAGCGGGCGCCTTGGGCAATTTGCGGGTTCGCGTTATCGAGCACGGCACTGGCGATTTGCGCAGGCGGCTGGCTCTGGATGCCGGCGTACAGCTCCAGCAGGCTGCTGAACGCCTCGAGGCCCATGCCTTGCTGGGCGGTGGCGAAGAACACCGGCGGCAGGTTGATCGGGTCGACGGACGGCGCCAGCAGCTTGGCCGACAGGCCAGTGAGCACGGCGGACAAGCCGATGAAGTTTTGCAGGTTCTGGTCGCTCATGGCATCACTCCTTGGCGCCGGTGGATTGGGCACGTTCAAGCAGGAAAGTGAAATCGGCGAAGCTGGTGCGCGGTGACTGAGTCACGCGGGTGGTCGCGTTGTTGTGGCACTCCATGCAGCTGGACGAGGCTTGGGGGGTAGTGCCCTGGTTGTAGGTCTCCAGGGTGGCGTTGGCCAGGAAGTTCGGCGCAGGCGTACCTAACGGGTTGGTCGGCGACGGCACCTGGCAGTCATCGGCCGGGGCGGTGGGCCACTGGGTGC
This sequence comes from Pseudomonas putida, assembly GCA_041879295.1. NCBI lineage: Bacteria > Pseudomonadati > Pseudomonadota > Gammaproteobacteria > Pseudomonadales > Pseudomonadaceae > Pseudomonas > Pseudomonas putida. The sequence continues at coordinate 4,406,899 of CP047152.1, forward strand.
TGATCAGGTGGTAGTTGGCCCACACCGTGCCCTTGAGCGCACCTTGCCACTGCGCGTTGAGCTGTTGGGTGGCGGCGGTGACGGGAATTTCACGCACGATCTGCGAGGGGATGGCCTTCTTCGACGGGTCCCACGGTTGCGCGGGCGGCTCGTTCACCGGGCGATCGCTGGCCTGGGCGTCGTAGAACAGGTAGGGCCCCTTGCGCTCGTTCATTGGCGTGGTCTTTTCCGGCACGTTGCGCACGTGCTCGAACGTCGACCATACCCACTGCGGTGCGCCCTGGGTCTTGTGCACGATGTGCAGGCCTACCAGTCCGACCTTTTGTGCATTGCACGACTCGGGGATCACCGCCCCCTTGTTCGGGTCGGCATTGCCGGGCGTATAGACCAGCGCGTCGACGGCGTGGAATTCCTGCGGGTTGTCGCTGCCATCGAGCACTTTCCAGGCCGACTTGACCATGATCGCGCCAACCTGCCGGGCTTTTTGCGAACCGCAGGCGAAAGCAATGCGGTTGTCGGCCTTGCTCAGGAACGCTTGCTGGCCTTCCTTGCTGTACAGGCCATTGTTGACGATGTCATCGAACATCGGCTTGTTGACCATGATCGCGTTGCGCGTGTAAGTGCCACTTTGGTCGACCAACGGGCCGGTCTTGAACGGCTGGATGAACTCATCGAGCACGCCGGCGACCTTGCCCATCTGCTGCAGCACCGGCAAGTCACCCTTGCCTTGGCAGGCCGCGGGCACTGGCGCCTGCTGGTCCCAGCCAACAGGTTTCTGTCCCTTGGGCAGGAAGATCTCGTAGCTTTCTTTCCACGACTCCCACACCGTCTTTCCGGGTGCGCCGATCTGCGCCGAGGTGTTGGCGCTGCCGTCGGCGTTGGCGGGCCAGTTCAGGGCGACGAAGGTCTGCCACGACAGCACGTCGAAATCGTGTTGCAAGCTGTCCAGCGTGAAGGGGGGATTGGCGGTGACGTCGAAGGGAACTGCAGGTGACAGCACCGGCGGGCTGGCCGCATCGGCCATGGCGAGCGCACTGGTGAAGCTCGCACCCAGGCACGCCAACCGTTTCAGGGTTATTTTCATTGTCGTCTCCTCAGCAGATAAAGCGTCGGGACGACGAGGCGTACTGGCCCTTCCTGGACCGAATGTTCAGCGCTATCCCTGACGCTAAGCTGGAGGCTAGCCGCTGTGCCAGAACCCTAGGAAATGTCCGACGAACGGAAGGAACCAAGGCAATGGCGCAGCTGACTGATCGCGCCGGTTCGGCGAGCTGCGAACCAACGCGTATTTCACGATGGCCGCAGAAGCGACCTTGCGTCGCGAAAGGGCCGCAAAGCGGCCCTGGCGATCTTGAATGAACCGCGTTACCGCCAGGGCGGTGATTTCCTGTTTACCACATCAGATCATCAGGGATCTTGTAAGCCGCGTACGGGTCGTCTTCGTCCGCTTCCTCGACATGGCTATTGAGCAGCAGAATACGGTCGGGGTCGCGTTCCTGGATCTTCAATGCGGCCTCACGGGGGATAACCTCGTAACCACCGGCATGGGCTACCACGGCCAGCGCACCATTGCTCAGCTTGGTACGCATGAGGGCGTTGACAGCAATGCGCTTGACCTTCTTGTCGTCGACGAAGTTGTAGTAATCCTCGGTGTTCAGCTTGGGCAGTCGAGTGGCCTCGATCAGTTGCTTGACCTGCGCGGCACGGGCCTTCTGCTCGGCCTTTTCCTGCTGCTGGCGGTTCAGTTCCTGGTCACGCCTGGCTTTTTCAGCCATGGCTTCCTTGGCCATGCGCTGCTGGCTGTCGTCGATCTCGACCTGGCCTTTGTGCTCCATGCGCTTCTGTTTCTTTTCAGCTTTGTTGGTCTGCGAGACCTGTTTCTGGTTGACCAGACCGGCTTTGAGCAATTGGTCGCGAAGGGAAAGGCTCATGAATACTCACTCACTTATGCAACAGCTCAGCCGCAGCTGGGCAGGTTCTTTTCCTGACGTTTGGCTTCACCCCAAAGGGCATCCAGCTCGTCAAGGTCACAATCTTCAATGGGGCGGCCACTGTCGCGCAATGCCTGTTCGATAAAACGGAAACGTCGTTCGAACTTGCGATTGGCGCGGCGCAGCGCATGCTCTGGGTCTTGCTTGAGGTGGCGGGCGAGGTTGACCGCAGCAAACAGCAAGTCGCCGACTTCATCTTCCAGCGCATCGGCGTCGCCGTCGGCCATGGCCTGCAGCACTTCATCCAGCTCTTCGCGGACCTTGTCCAGCACCGGCAACGCCGCCGGCCAGTCGAAACCGACCGTGGCCGCACGTTTTTGCAGTTTGGCTGCCCGCGACAGCGCCGGCAAGGTTGCAGGCACGTCATCAAGCAGCGACAGCTGTTCGGGCTGGCTCTTCTCCGCGCGCTCTTCGGCCTTGATTTCTTCCCAGCGCGACTTGACCTGGGCTTCGCTCAGGCTGGGCGTATCCACCGGCGCGTACAGCTCGCCAGTGGGGAATACGTGCGGGTGGCGGCGGATGAGCTTGCGGGTGATGCTGTCGACCACGCCATCGAACTCGAAACGCCCTTCTTCGCGGGCCAGCTGGCTGTAGTAGACCACCTGGAACAGCAAGTCGCCCAGCTCGCCTTGCAGGTGCTCGAAATCGCCGCGCTCGATGGTGTCAGCGACCTCGTAGGCCTCTTCGAGGGTGTGCGGGACAATGCTGGCGTAGTTCTGCTTCAGGTCCCACGGGCAGCCGTACTGCGGGTCGCGCAGGCGGGCCATGAGATGCAGCAGGTCGTCAAGGGTGTAGGTCATACAGGCAGGTCCTTCGGTGGTGGCTTCTTCGCGGGCTTGCCCGCTCCCACAGGTACGGTGCAGATTTCGAAACCTGCATCCATCCTGTGGAGCGGGCAAGCCCGCGAAGCTGGCGCCACGGTCTCAAGGGGTACGATTACGCCGCGTCTCGATGATGTTCGGCAACTGCGAGATCCGCCCCAGCAGGCGCCCCAGCGCGTCCAGGCCAGGGATCTCGATGGTCAGCGACATCAGCGCGGTGTTGTCTTCCTTGTTCGAACGGGTGTTCACCGCCAGCACGTTGATCTTCTCGTTCAACAGCACCTGCGACACATCGCGCAGCAGACCCGGGCGGTCGTAGGCACGGATGACGATGTCGACCGGGTAGGTCTGCACCGGGATCGGCCCCCAGCTCACCTGGATCATGCGCTCTGGCTCCTTGCCCGCCAGTTGCAGTACCGAGGCACAGTCCTGGCGATGAATGCTCACGCCACGGCCCTGAGTGATGTAACCGACAATGGCATCGCCCGGTAGCGGCTGGCAGCAGCCGGCCATTTGTGTCAGCAGATTGCCGACACCCTGGATCTGAATGTCGCCACGCTTGCCGGTACGCGGCCCGGTAGGCTTGCGCGGCACCAGTTCGATCTGCTCGATACGCTCGGGCTCCAGCAACTGCTGGGCAGCGTTGACCAGATGAGCCAGGCGCAAGTCACCAGCACCGAGTGCGGCAAACATGTCCTCGGCAGTCTTGACGTTGGTCTTCTCGGCCAGGCGCTCGAAATCAACCTGCGGCAGGCCCAGACGACTGAGCTCGCGCTCAAGCAAGGTCTTGCCGGCTGCAACGTTCTGGTCGCGGGCCTGCAACTTGAACCAGTGGACGATCTTGGCCCGCGCCCGCGAGGTGGTGACGTAGCCCAGGTTGGAGTTCAGCCAGTCACGGCTGGGGTTGCCGTGCTTGCTGGTGATGATCTCCACCTGCTCGCCAGTCTGCAGGCTGTAGTTCAGCGGCACGATACGGCCGTTGATCTTGGCGCCGCGGCAGTTGTGGCCGATCTCGGTGTGCACGCGGTAGGCGAAGTCCAGTGGCGTGGCGCCCTTGGGCAGGTCGATGGCGTGGCCGTCGGGCGTGAACACATAAACCCGGTCAGGCTCGATGTCGACCCGCAACTGCTCGGCCAGGCCACCGATGTCGCCCAGCTCTTCGTGCCACTCCAGCACCTGGCGCAACCAGGAAATCTTCTCTTCGTAGTGGTTGGAGCTGGGTTTGACGTCGGTGCCCTTGTAGCGCCAGTGCGCGCATACCCCAAGCTCGGCCTCTTCGTGCATGCCGTGGGTACGGATCTGCACTTCCAGCACCTTGCCCTCAGGGCCGATTACCGCCGTGTGCAAGGAGCGGTAGCCGTTCTCCTTGGGGTTGGCGATGTAGTCGTCAAACTCCTTGGGAATATGCCGCCACAAGGTGTGCACGATGCCCAGCGCGGTGTAGCAGTCGCGGATTTCCGGCACCAGCACGCGCACCGCACGCACGTCGTAGATCTGGCTGAACTCCAGGCCTTTGCGCTGCATCTTGCGCCAGATCGAATAGATATGTTTTGCCCGACCACTGATGTCGGCATTTACGCCAGTGGCGAGCAACTCGTTCTGCAGCTGGGTCATCACGTCGCTGATGAAGCGCTCGCGGTCCAGCCGCCGCTCATGCAACAGCTTGGCGATCTGCTTGTACTGGTCGGGCTCCAGGTAGCGGAAAGAAAGGTCTTCCAGCTCCCACTTGATGTGACCGATACCCAGGCGGTGCGCGAGTGGCGCATAGATATCGAACACTTCACGTGCGACGCGCAGGCGTTTCTCATCGTCGGCGGACTTGACCGCACGGATTGCGCACGTGCGTTCGGCCAGCTTGATCAGTGCCACGCGCACGTCGTCGACCATGGCCACCAGCATCTTGCGCAGGTTCTCGACCTGCGCCTGCGAGCCCAGCACCAGCGACTGTCGCGGGCTGAGGCTGGCACTGATGGCGGCCATGCGCAGTACGCCGTCGATCAGCTTGGACACCACCGGGCCAAAACACTGGCTGACCTCGGCGAGGGTGACCTTGCCCTCGCGCACCGAACGGTAGATGACCGCAGCCACCAGGGAATCCTGGTCGAGCTTGAGGTCAGCCAGAATTTCGGCGATTTCCAGGCCAGCCTGGAAGCTGGACGTACCATCCGCCCAGGAATGCTTGGCCGGGTTGCCCTTTTTCTCTACCTCAAGAGCAAACTCGCAGGCTTCTTTCAGCGCTGCGCGATCCAGTGCCGAATCGACGCTTACCACATGGTCCAACCATGCTTCGAGATTGATACTGCCGTCTGTGTTGACCGGCTGGTGCACTCTCACCTGTACCATCTTTGTTTTACCTTTCCATGCAGCACACCATACGGGTGTGCTGGCGATCACCGTGCGGCCGCCCTTCCGTGGCAACCGCACCAAGGGGCCAGTCAGCTAGCCCGCTTCGAATAACGCCATGGCCTCGACATGCGCCGTCTGAGGAAACATGTCGAGAATCCCGGCCCTTTTTAACCGGTACCCCTGGCCGACCAGCACTTGGGCGTCTCTCGCCAGCGTGGCCGGGTTGCACGATACGTAGACCAGCCTTCTGGCCTTGAGGCGGGCGATGCCTTGCACCACCTCGAAAGCACCGTCGCGCGGTGGATCCAAGAGTACCGCAGAAAAGCCCTCGGCGGCCCATCCGGTGCCTGCCAAAGGCTGCGATAAATCGGCCTGAAAAAACCGTGCGTTATGCACATTGTTGTTCCGGGCATTGGCCGCGGCCCGATCGACCATGGCCTGTACACCTTCCACTGCCACCACCTCACGCGCCTGGCGAGCCAGCGGCAGGGCAAAGTTGCCCAGCCCGCAGAACAAGTCCAGCACACGCTCGTCGGCCTGTGGCGCGAGCCAGGCCAAGGCCTGCTCGATCATCGCGGTATTGACCTGGGCATTCACCTGCACGAAATCGCCCGGGCGCCAGGCCAGTTCCAGCTGCCAGGGTGCCAGGGCAAAGCCCAACTGTGCAGCAGCGTCCACGGGCGCCGGCTCACCTTCGCCTTGCAGCCACAGCTGGGCATTGGCCTGCTCGCAGAACGCTTGCAGCCTGGCCTGGTCCTCAGCCGGCAACGGCATGACGTGGCGCACCAGAACCGCCTCGGCGGTGCCACTGAACAGCTCCACATGGCCCAGCGCCTGCGGTTTGCTCAACGAGCGCAGCACAGTCGGCAAGTGGCGCAGAATCGACTGCAAGGGCTGTACCAGCACGGCGCAATCGTCGATGGCAATGATGTCCTGGCTGGCTTCGGCGCGGAAGCCCACCTCCAGTTGACGCGCCTTGACGTCCCAACGCACAGCCACACGGGCCCGGCGCCGGTAGCCAAATTCCGGCCCGCTCAGGGGGGTGGCCCATTCCTCGGGTTGCACGCCGGCCACCCGCTGCAGCTGCTCGGCGAGGGTGCGCTGCTTCAGCGCCAGTTGCGCTTCGTGCGGCAGGTGCTGCAGGTTGCAGCCACCGCAGCGGGCGTAGTAGCGACATGGCGCCTCACGGCGCTCGGGCCCGGCCTGCAGCAACCGCTCCAGGCGGGCTTCGACCACTTTGCCACGGGCGTTGAGCACCCGCGCCTCCACGACCTCACCGGCCAAAGCGCCGCTGACGAACCAGGTACGCCCGTCGAGGAAGGCGATGCCACGGCCGTCACCGGCCAGGCGCTCGATGTCCAGGCGCTGCTTCTTGCCCACGGGGACCTGGGGGGTGCGATTGCCGCCGGCCGGCTGGAAGCGCAGGCCGCTGTTGCTTTTTTTCTTGGACATTTAGCGTGGATCAAACAGGCCAGTGGACAGATAACGGTCGCCGCGGTCGCAAATGATCGCAACCATCACGGCATTTTCCACTTCGCGGGACAGGCGCAACATGGCCGCCACCGCACCACCAGAAGACACGCCGCAGAAAATGCCCTCTTCACGCGCAAGGCGACGGGTGGTGTCTTCGGCTTCCTGCTGCGACATATCGACCACGCGGTCGACCCGGGTGGCGTCGAAGATCTTCGGCAGGTATTCCTCGGGCCAGCGGCGAATGCCCGGAATGGCCGAGCCTTCCATCGGTTGCAGGCCGATGATCTGCACCGCGGGGTTCTGTTCCTTGAGGTACTGCGAGCAGCCCATGATGGTACCGGTGGTCCCCATGGAGCTGACGAAATGGGTAATGGTGCCCTGGGTCTGCTGCCAGATCTCCGGGCCGGTGCTGTTGTAGTGGGCGATCGGGTTGTCGCCGTTGGCGAACTGGTCGAGCACCAGGCCACGGCCTTCGGCCTGCAGCTTCTCGGCCAGGTCACGGGCGCCTTCCATACCCTCCTCCTTGGTCACCAGGATCAGCTCGGCGCCATAGGCCGTCATGGCGGCCTTGCGCTCGGCGGTGGAGTTGTCGGGCATGATCAGGATCATCTTGTAGCCCTTGATCGCCGCCGCCATCGCCAGGGCAATGCCCGTGTTGCCGGAGGTGGCTTCGATCAGGGTATCGCCCGGCTTGATCTGGCCCCGGAGTTCGGCGCGAGCGATCATCGACAGTGCCGGGCGGTCCTTCACCGAGCCGGCGGGATTGTTACCTTCAAGCTTGAGCAGGAGGGTATTGCTGGTTTCGCCAGCGATGCGCTGCAGGCGAACCAGTGGCGTATTGCCGACGCAATCGGCGATGGTTGGGTACTGCACGGTCATGGGCGTATTTCGCAATCCGGACGGCGGGGTGCCTATCATACCGGCAAACCCTTCGCGGCCATATCACGCAATCTGTAGTGCATATAGCTACAAGCTATAACGGTGAGACATGTGCGGGCCTCTTCGCGGGTAAAAACGCGCCTAAAGGCTAGCGGATCCCTGTAGGCGCGGGTTTACCCGCGAAAAGGCCGGCACATGCAACGGCAACCTCATCCACAAGCGCAACCCGCGTTTGCCATTCTGCGCCCACAAGGTCCCGCCCTGGCGCTGAATGGCACTGCGGGCGATGCTCAAGCCCAGACCGAAGCCCCCATCCCCCGGCCGAGAACCGTCCAGCCGCGAGAACGGCGCGAAGATCCGCTCCAGGTCCTCTTCAGCCACTCCGCCGCCTTCATCCTCCAGCCACAGCCACCAATAACCGCCTTCGCGCTGGCCTCCCAGCCGCACCACACCCTCGGCCGGCGAGTGACGAATGGCATTGCGCAACATGTTCTCCAGCGCCTGAGCCAGGTGGTTGAGGTTGCCCTGCACCCAGCAGTCGGCCGGTACTTCGCAGCGCAATTGCACAGGCGACCAGCCGCTCTCGTAGCTGGCATTTTCGGCCAGCAACTCCCACAAGGCGTGGACCTCGATCGGTTCCAGGTTCATCGGTGCACGCTCGGCGTCCTGCCAGGCCAGTTGCAGGGTGTCTTCGACCAGGTGCTGCATGCAGTCCACTTCACGGATCAGGCGATCACGCAGACGCTGCAGGTCGGTTTCACCATCGCAGGCCACCCGCAGCCGGCTCAGCGGCGTACGCATTTCGTGGGACAGGTCGCGCAGCAACTGCTGCTGCATAGCCACCGTGCCTTGCAGCCGCTCAGCCATCTGGTCAAAGGCACGCGCCAGCTCACCCAGCTCGTCATGCCGGGCGATGGTGCGCGAGTCCAGGCGGGCCGACAGTTGATCGGCCCGCCAGGCATTGGCCTGCTCGCGAAGTTGATTCAGCGGCACGATCAACATGCGGTACAGGCCTACACACAACAGCAAGGTGAACAACCCCGGAATGATGCCGTTGGTGACGATGCGCCACAGCAAGCGGTGCTGGCCCGGATTGAAGCGCTGCGGCAGTTCGATCACCAGCATCCCCTGCTCCGGGGCCCCCGGGAACGGTATGCGCACCCACGGCTGGTCGACGCTACGCCGACTCATCGGCCAATCGACACCCCGCAGGCGTGTCAGACGCTGCATGATCTGCGGGTTGAGTGTGGCGTTGTCGAGCGGGCGCAGGTTGATGTCGAGCACGCCCACCCAGCCCCGTTCGCGCTGATGCATGGCCGCCACCCACTGGTCCAGCCCTGCCCGCCCGCCGCTGCGCCAGGCCTGCTCAGCTTCGGCGGCATAACCTCGCAAGGTCTGCCGTGCCGGCTCCGAGAGGAAGGCGTTCTGGGTTTCCATGTGCCGGCCCCAGGTGTAACTGAGGCCGATCATCAGCAGGCAGAAGCCCACCAGCAAGACGGCCAGCTTCCAGAACAGCGAATGGCGGTCGAGCATGGTTCACTCCGCCTCGCCGGCACTGAGCACGTAACCCTTGCCCCACACGGTGCGGATCTGCCGTTCGTGATAACCAATGCCCTTTAGCTTGCGGCGGATCTGGCTGACGTGCATGTCCAGGCTGCGGTCATGCCGTGAATAGCCGCGCTGCAACACCTGCTGGTACAGGAACGGCTTGCTGAGGACCTCGTCGAGGTTGCGGTTCAGGATGTCCAGCAGGCGATATTCGCTGGGGGTCAGGCCCGCCAGGCGGCTATCCAGGCACACGTCACACAGCCCCTCGTCGAACTGCAGCCCGCCGCCGTTGGCTGGTTCCAGCGGGCCCTGATGCCGCCGTTCCAGGGCCACGCGGCGCAGAATCGCCTCGATGCGCACCTGCAACTCGGCCATGCTGAATGGCTTGGGCAGGTAATCGTCGGCGCCGCGCTGAAAGCCGCTGATACGGTCGGCCTCGGCCCCCAGCGCCGACATCAGGATTACCGGCGTGGCGCTGCGCCTGCGCAATTGTGCCAAGGCGTCCAGCCCGTCAAGCCCGGGCAGCAGTATATCCATGAGCACAACATCGAAAGCCTGGCGGCCAGCCTTTTCCAGGCCCTCCAGGCCATTGCGGCACCAGGTGACCTGGAAGCCGCCGCGCTGCAGCTCTTCTTGCAGATATGCGCCAAGAACCGGGTCGTCCTCGATGGCAAGGATGTTGGAGTTGTAAATAGCTACAGGATTCATTGGCAACTGCCACTAATTCTCAATTGAGCGATTATTGAGTATTCGCCACCTGCCAGGCAACCGCGCTGTGACCATAACCCCGGCAACAGCGCATGACACATACTAAAGAGATGCAATGGTGCGGCAGGCGGAGTAACTTCGCGGCTTGGCCGTTACCACTTGACGGCATCCAGGCACATCAAAGGAGGCGAGTGTGCTCGATCGTTTGGGAATCCGCAGTCGGGTCCTGCTGCTGGCACTGCTACCGGCCGGCTTGATGGCCCTGGTGCTGGGTAGCTATTTCACCTGGCTGCAACAGAACGACCTGCGCACCCAGCTGTTGCAGCGCGGCAAAATGATCGCCGAACAACTGGCGCCACTGGCCGCACCCGCCATGGCCCGGCTCGCGCCTGCGCAACTGGAGAGAATTGCCGCACAAACCCTGGAGCAGGCCGATGTGCGCGCAGTTGCGTTTCTGGCCCCCGACCGCAAGCGCTTGGCCCACGCAGGCCCGAGCATGCTCAACCTGCCGCCCAGCGGCGGTACTGGCACCCAACTCCTGCAGCGCAGCGGTAACGACGCCACCCGCTACCTGATGCCCGTGTTCGGCCACCATCGCGACCTGGCCACCGACGCCGTGCCGGCCGAAGCCGAGCGCCTGCTGGGATGGGTAGAGATCGAGCTGTCGCACGACGGCACGCTGCTGCGCGGCTACCGCAACCTGTTTACCAGCCTGTTGCTGATCCTCGCCTGCCTGGCACTCAGCGGCCTGTTGGCGCTGCGAATGAGCCGCACCATCAACGACCCCATCGAACGCATCAAGCACGCGGTCAATCAGCTCAAGGACGGCCACCTCGAAGAACGCCTGCCAACCATGGGCAGCCATGAGCTGGACGAACTGGCCCACGGCATCAACCGCATGGCCGAAACCCTGCAAAACGCCCACGAAGAACTGCAGCACAGCATCGACCAGGCCACCGAAGACGTGCGCCAGAACCTGGAAACCATCGAAATCCAGAACATCGAGCTGGACATGGCGCGCAAAGAGGCACTTGAGGCCAGCCGTATCAAGTCGGAGTTCCTGGCCAACATGAGCCACGAAATCCGCACCCCGCTCAACGGCATCCTCGGCTTTACCCACCTGCTGCAAAAAAGCGAGATGACACCGCGCCAGCTCGACTACCTGAACACCATCGAGAAATCTGCTGACAACTTGCTGGGGATCATCAACGAGATCCTCGATTTCTCCAAGATCGAGGCCGGCAAGCTGGTGCTCGACAGCATACCGTTCAACCTGCGTGACCTGATCCAGGACACCCTGACCATCCTCGCTCCGGCCGCCCACGCCAAGCAGCTGGAGTTGCTGAGCCTGATCTACCGCGACACGCCTGCTTCGCTGGTTGGCGACCCATTGCGGCTCAAGCAGATTCTCACCAACCTGGTCAGCAACGCCATCAAGTTCACCCGCGAAGGCACCATCGTCGTGCGCGCCATGCTGGAAGACGAGCACGAAGACTGCGCGCAGTTGCGCATCAGCGTGCAGGACACCGGCATCGGCCTGTCACCACAGGATGTGCGCACTCTGTTCCAGGCCTTCAGCCAGGCTGACAACTCACTGGCCCGCCAGCCCGGCGGCACCGGCCTGGGGCTGGTGATTTCCAAGCGCCTGATCGAACAGATGGGCGGCGAGATCGGCGTCGACAGTACCCCGGGTGAAGGATCGCAGTTCTGGATCAGCCTCAACCTGCCCAAGGCTCATGACGATGTCGAAGCCCTGCCACCGCAGCCGTTGCTTGGCCGCCGTGCCGCCATTGTCGATGGCCACGAACTGGCACGCCAGGCGCTGGAACACCAATTGGAAGACTGCGGCCTCAGCGTGAGCCTGTTCGGCTCCTATGACCTGTTGCTGCAAGGGGTGCAGGCCGCCAGCCAGGCTGGCCTGCCGTTCGAGTTCGCCGTGCTCGGGGCTAACCTGGGTAACCTGTCGCCCGAGCAACTGGGCCATTATCACCAGCAGCTCGAGCGTTACCACTGCCAATGCGTGGTGTTGTGCCCGACCACCGAACAGGCGCTTTACCACCCATACCTGCCCAACGGCCATGGCCAGTTGCTGTCCAAGCCGACCTGTACCCGCAAGCTGCGGCGTCTCTTGCTGGAACTGGTACAACCACGTCGCCCGCTGGCCGATGTCAACAGCGTCAATGGCCAGCGCCGACCGAAAATACTCTGCGTCGACGACAACGCCGCGAACCTGCTGCTGGTAAAAACCCTGCTCGAAGACTTGGGTGCCGAGGTACTGGCCGTCAACAATGGTTATGCGGCGGTACAGGCCGTGCAGGACGAGCTGTTCGACCTGGTGCTGATGGATGTGCAGATGCCCGGCATGGACGGCCGCGCCTGTACCGAACAGATTCGCCTATGGGAAAACACCCAAAGCGGCAACCCCCTTCCGATCGTCGCCCTCACGGCCCATGCCATGGCCAACGAGAAGCGCGCGTTATTGCACAGCGGTATGGACGACTACCTGACCAAACCGATCAGCGAACGGCAACTGGCCCAGGTGGTGATGAAGTGGACCGGCCTGAGCCTGGGCACACCCCAGCAGGCGCAGGCCGAGCTACTGCCCAACGGTGACGAACTGAAGGTACTCGACCCCGAAGAGGGCCTGCGCCTGGCCGCTGGCAAGCCAGATCTGGCGGCTGACATGCTGAGCATGCTGCTGGCCTCGCTGGATACCGACCGCGAAGCCATACGCGCCGCCCGCGCAGCCGACGACCACAATGGCCTGATCGAGCAAGTACACCGTCTGAACGGTGCCTCGCGCTATTGCGGTGTGCCGCAATTAAGGGCAGCGTGTCAGCGTAGCGAGACATTGCTGAAGCAGGACAGTCTGCTGGCGCAGCAGGCCCTGGATGAACTGGATGCAGCGATCGGTCGCCTGGCTGCGCAGGCCCGGCTGAATGTGTGAGCGCATGGGGCCTGGCTTGGAGCATGCGGCGCCTGTGAGATCGAGCGCCGCCCGCGCGGCGCATCGCGAGCCATGCTCGCTCCTACGTTTGTTTCGGGCCAGTAACGCCTGTGCCAGACGCGCGCGACCGCTTTGTTCGTCCAACGTGATATCGCGCCATGCAGCAAAATGCTCGCGCGCACATCCTCAGGAATAATTGGGCCGAAACAAACGTAGGAGCTCGCGTTGCACCGCGCGGGCGGCGCTCGATCTCACAGCCAGCAACCAACCCAAGGAGCCCCACCATGCGCGTCCTGTTGTTCAGCAGCCAGCACTACGACCAGGAAAGCTTCAGCGAGGCTGCGCGCGGCACCACCCTGGAGCTGCATTTCCAGCCCGCCCGCCTGACGCTCGACACCGCCGCCCTGGCAGATGGCTTTGAGGTGGTCTGCGCCTTCATCAATGACGATCTCGGCGCGCCGGTGCTGCAGCGCCTGGCCGCCGCCGGCACGCGGTTGATCGCCCTGCGTTCAGCCGGCTACAACCACGTCGACCTGGCCGCCGCCGAGCGCTTGGGCCTGACCGTGGTGCGGGTGCCGGCCTACTCGCCACACGCGGTTGCCGAGCATGCCGTGGCGCTCATCCTGGCACTCAACCGGCGTCTGCACCGGGCTTACAACCGCACTCGCGAAGGTGACTTCACCTTGCACGGGCTCACCGGCTTCGATCTGCACGGCAAATCCGTCGGGGTGGTCGGTACCGGCCAGATCGGTGCCGCCTTTGCCCGCATCATGGCCGGTTTCGGCTGCCAGTTGCTGGCGTACGACCCCTACCCCAACCCGGAGCTGCTGGCCCTTGGCGCCCGCTACATGCCCCTGCCCGAGCTGTTGCGCGAAGCCCGCATCATCAGCCTGCACTGCCCGTTGACCGAGCACACTCGCCACCTGATCAATGCGCAAAGCCTGGCCCAGTTACAGCCCGGCGCCATGCTGATCAACACCGGTCGCGGTGCGCTGGTCGACACCCCTGCGCTGATCGACGCACTGAAAAGCGGCCAGCTTGGCTACCTGGGCCTGGACGTCTACGAAGAAGAAGCCCAACTGTTCTTCGAGGACCGCTCCGACCTGCCCTTGCAAGACGATGTGCTGGCTCGGCTACTGACCTTCCCCAACGTAATCATCACCGCCCACCAGGCTTTCCTCACCCGCGAGGCGCTGGATGCCATTGCCGCGACCACACTGCACAACATCAACCGCTGGGCGGCAGGCAATCCACAGAATCTGGTGATGGGTTAGTGCTAGGATACGCGGCATTTCTGGAGGACCCATGGTCGAACACGATTTTCGCTACACCCTTTTCAACCCGCAACACACCCTGATCGAGTGCCGTGCGTTGGTGCCGGGCCGCTATCAGGTCACTGGCAACGGCGGCTCGATGCACAAAGGCGACAGCCTGCTGGTCACGCTCAAGGGCAGCAAGGATTTGTCCATGCGCCTGACCGTGGAAAGCGTGCGCCACCTGATCAACCCACGCGGCCAGTGGGTTGCCGTGGCGAGCGGCCCGGTGTTCAACGAGCTGGAAATCCTCACCTGGCAGGTCGAATGCGATAACTGCGATGCGGTGCTGGGCTTCGAGTTCGCGGTAGACGCCAAGCTCGGCAAGGCAGCTCGTCAACCGGCGGCCAGCGCCCGTATTGCAGAGCTGGGCTGGACCAGCCGTGGCGAAAAACACCTGTGCCCACGTTGCCAGGAGAGCGCCGAGTGAAAAATCTGCTGACCGGCGTGCTGATTGCAACCGGCCTGCTCGGCTGCGCCACAGAACCTTCCAAGCTGCAGCAGGAGCGCAGCTACGTGCTGGAGTGGATTGGCGAACGACCACTGATCGACTACAGCCACCTGACCTTGACCCTGGCCAGCGACGGCCGTGCCTATGGCAACGGCGGCTGCAACCACTGGTTTGCGCCTTACACGCTGGATGGCGAACACCTCAGCTTTGGTAAGGTCGGCAAGACCCGCAAGCTGTGCGCACCCGCGCTGATGGAACAGGAAAAGCGCTTCCTGCAGGCGCTGGAAACGGTTGAGCGTTGGGATGTGTCACCGGTGGAGCAGATACGCTTCTGGCCGGCCGAAGGCAAGCCGCTGCGCTTCTGGCCTGAGGAAGGCTGAGGATTGCCGGGGCCGCTTTGCGGCCCTTCGCGGGCGCGCCCGCTCCCACAGTTTGGACTGTCCCCCTGTGGGAGCGGGCATGCCCGCGAAGGGCCGCGAAAGCGGCCCCTCCGGCATCAGGCGCCTTTCAGGGCCTTGATCTTGGCCTGCAACCCTTCCAGGGTCTGCTCGCCCATCAACTGCTCACGCACCTTGCCCTTGTCGTCAATGATGTAGGTCACCGGCAACGCCTCGCTGCGCGGCAGGTCATAGCGCTCGGCCGGGTCCTGGGCCAGCACGGTGAAACCGATACCCAGGGTTTCGGCAGCCTGCTTCAGGTCCTGCCCCTGCAGGCCATCGAAGTTCACCCCCACCACCTTGACGCCATCAGCCGCCCACTGCTTGGCCGCTGCGTTCAGTTCCGGGATTTCGGTACGGCACGGCCCGCACCACTCAGCCCAGTAGTTGAGCACCAGCCAGTGCCCTTCGATCTGTTCGGCCTTAACCGTATTACCGTGTTGGTCCACGCCGTAATCGGCACCGCAACCACCGAGCAACAGGCTCGCGGTGATGGCCAGTACTGCTGCCAGACGCCTTGCCATGGGTCAATCCTTCTCGAGTTTTAAAGCAAATTGGTCAGTCGCTGCGGTTAGAATAGCCGCCACACCCAGCTGGATGCGACCCGACATGACTGACCTCACGCTCTATCATAACCCGCGCTGCTCAAAATCCCGCGGCGCCCTTGAACTGCTCGAAGCCCGCGGCCTGGCCCCGACCATCGTGCGCTACCTGGAAACCCCGCCCGACGCTGCCACCCTCAAGGCCCTGCTCGGCAAGCTGGGCATCGCCCCGCGCCAATTGCTGCGCAGCGGCGAGGACGAATATAAAACGCTTAACCTGGCCGACCCGGCACTGACCGACGCGCAACTGATCGAGGCCATGGCCCAGCACCCCAAGCTGATCGAGCGGCCGATCCTGGTTGCCGGTGACAAGGCCGTGGTCGGTCGTCCGCCAGAGAAAGTGCTGGAGATCCTGTCGTGAGCGCGCCCTACATCCTGGTGCTGTATTACAGCCGCCATGGAGCGACCAGCGAAATGGCCCGGCACATCGCCCGCGGTATCGAGCTGGCCGGCATGGAGGCACGCCTGCGCACGGTGCCGGCTATTTCCACCGAATGCGAAGCGGTGGCCCCGGATATTCCGGCCAGTGGTGCGCTGTACGCCAGCCTTGATGACCTGCGCCACTGCGCAGGCCTGGTACTGGGCAGCCCGACCCGGTTCGGCAACATGGCAGCGCCGCTCAAGTACTTCCTGGATGGCACCAGCAGCCTTTGGCTAGGCGGTGAGCTGGTCGGCAAACCGGCTGGCGTGTTCACCTCCACCGCCAGCCTGCACGGCGGCCAGGAAACGACTTTGCTGTCGATGATGCTGCCGCTGATGCACCACGGCATGTTGGTGATGGGCTTGCCCTACAGCGAGTCGGCACTGCTCGAGACCCGTGGCGGGGGCACGCCTTATGGTGCCAGCCACCACGCAGGCGCCGATGGCAAACGCGAACTCGACCCCCACGAAATCGCCCTGTGCCGCGCCCTGGGCCAACGCCTGGCAACCACGGCCAAGGCCCTGGAGGCCACGCGTGGCTAGAAAGCCCAAGGTATTGCCGCCGTTGCAATGGCTGGTACCACGCCTGCGCCTGACGCGTGCATTGAGCCTGGCATGCTTCTTCGGCCTGATCGCCCTGCTGGTGGTGAACAACCTGTGGTTCGCCAACCTGCATGGGGCCCGGGTCGAGGTGATTCTGGCGATCGAACTGGTGCCGTTGCTGTTACTGCTGCCAGGCATGCTGAAAGGCAGCGCCCGGGCGCATGCCTGGACCTGCTTCGTGGTGAACATCTATTTCATCAAGGGCGTGCTGGCGGCGTTCGACCCGGCCCGGGCGGTATTCGGCTGGCTTGAAGTGCTGGTGAGCCTGGGGCTGTTCATTGCCGGGTTACTGTACGTGCGCTGGAAGTTCCAGCATGAGCGGCGCATGGCGGGCGAAGGCAGTTAGATTTTTCGCAGGCGTGCCCGCTGCCACAGGAATCGCACCGCGCTTAAGGCCTGTGCAGTACCGGTGGGAGCGGGCGTGCCCGCGAATGGGAGCAACACAAGACTCAATGGTTGACGGTATGCGCCAGCATCACTGACAACTGGCACAGCGGCCGCCCGCTCTCTGCATGCCACTGGTTGAACGCCTGCTGCACCAAAGCCAGGTCACGCTGGCTGGTCGGCTGCTTGTCGATCACCTTCTGCGCAATCAACGCCGCCGCCATGTCATCGGTCGGGATGAACGTGTCCTTGCCGACCATGCGCAAAAACCGTGGCGCCGACAACCCACCCAACTGGTTGCCGTGCTTGGCCAGGTACTTCCACAAGCCGACAATGTCGGTCACTGGCCAGTCGGCGATGAATGCCCCAAAACTGCCATGCGCCTTGGCGATATCCAGCACCATCTGCGCATTGCGCGGCACGCTCTTGAGCTTGCCCAGGTGGCGGATAATGCGCTCATCCTGCATCAACCGTTCCAGATGCTCGGCGCCCATCAACACCACTTTCTCCGGATCGAAGCCGAAGAACACCTGCTCGAACGCCGGCCACTTGGCGTCCACCAGGCTGTGCTTGAGCCCGGCGCGAAACACCCGCAAGGCCAGCGTCGACAGGTAGCGGTCGTCACTGATGTCGCGCAGTTGCGCCGGCGTGCGCGGCTGCGGCAGGAAAGCCTCCAGCGCCTGGGCCGAACCAAAACGGTTCAGGCAGTACTCATGCAACCACTGGTAATCGCGCATGGATTCAGATGTTCAGCACGTCGAGGAAACGCGGGGTAGCGTTTTCGTCGATCTTCAGGCTGGTGAAGTCAAACAGGTTCCGGTCGGCCAACTGCGACGGTGCCACGTTCTGCAGGGCACGGAAGATGCTCTCGGTACGGCCCGGGTGCTTGCGTTCCCACTCCACCAGCATGTCCTTGACCACCTGGCGCTGCAGGTTTTCCTGCGAGCCGCAAAGGTTGCACGGGATGATCGGGAATTCCTTCATGTCCGAGTAGGCCTGGATGTCCTTCTCGCTGCAGTAGGCCAGCGGGCGGATCACCACGTTGCGGCCGTCGTCGGCGCGCAGCTTCGGCGGCATGCCCTTGAGCGCGCCGTTGAAGAACATGTTGAGGAAGAAGGTTTCGACGATGTCGTCGCGGTGATGCCCCAGCGCCATCTTGGTAGCGCCAATTTCGTCGGCAAAGGTGTACAGGGTACCGCGGCGCAGGCGCGAACACAGCGAGCAGGTGGTCTTGCCTTCGGGTACCAGCTCCTTTACCACCGAGTAGGTATCCTTCTCGACGATGTGGTACTCGACACCCAGTTCCTTGAGGTAGGCCGGCAATACGTGCTCAGGGAAGCCCGGCTGTTTCTGGTCCATGTTCACCGCCACGATCTCGAACGTGATCGGTGCCACCTTCTGCAGGTGCAACAGAACGTCGAGCATGGTGTAGCTGTCCTTGCCGCCGGACAGGCAGACCATGACCTTGTCGCCATCCTCGATCATGTTGTAGTCGGTGATGGCTTCGCCGGCGAGACGACGCAGGCGTTTTTGCAGTTTGTTCTGGTTGACCGAGAGGGTGCCCATAGCGCTTGAATCCGCGAGGTGTGACAAAAGCCGGCTATTTTACGCACAAACGCAGCATCACTGTAGGCATTCCGATAAAGACTTCAATGTAATCAACAGCACCGCTTACAGCGCAATTTGCTCTAAAAAGCCCGGCTTATGCGGGGAACGGCTTCCTATACTGCCACATAAGGCCACATTACCGCTTGCATCGGTGTCAGGGCCTCGGGCCGCTTGCGCTCCATCTGGGGGGCGTTTGGCAACATTGAGAGGAGTGATCGGCATGATTCATCACGTTGTGGGGCTGTTTACCCATCCCGATCAGGAATGGCGGGAGATTCGTGGCGAAGAAGAAACCATCAGCCACATGTACCTTACGCACACCCTGATCCTCGCGGCGATTCCTGCCGTTTCGGCGTTTATCGGCACTACCCAGGTTGGCTGGGTGATCGGTGACCGACCAGCAGTGATGCTGACCATGGAAAGCGCTATCTGGATGAGCATCATGTCATACCTGGCCATGCTGGCCGGGGTGGCAGTAATGGGCGCGTTCATCCACTGGATGGCCCGAACCTACGATGCCAACCCGTCCATGGCGCAATGCATCGCCTTTGCCACCTACACCGCCACACCCTTGTTCATCGGCGGCCTGGCGGCGCTTTACCCGCATCTCTGGCTGGGCATGCTGATCGGCACTGCCGCTATCTGCTACACGGTATACCTGCTGTATGTCGGCTTGCCAACGTTCATGAACATACCGTCAGATGAAGGCTTCCTGTTCTCCAGCTCGGTGCTGGCAGTAGGCTTGGTGGTACTGGTGGCTATCATGGCCGCTACCGTCATTATCTGGGGACTGGGCGTGGGGCCCGTCTACACCAACTAAAACAGACTGAAACAACACTGGGGCATCAACCAGGGGCCGCCGCGAGGCGGCCTCTGGCTGTGCGCTGACCGGTGACTCGGCAAGCCACCTGCGCTTGCGGCATAATGCCTGGCCAGGAGAACCGCCCCGCCATGCCCGAGCAGCTCAAACAACGCGTCGAAACCTGCTACCAGCAAGCCGAAGCCTTTTTCAAACGCCGCTTCCCGCGCCCGGAAGTCAGCTTCAAACTGCGCGGGCAAAAAGCCGGTGTCGCCCACCTGCACGAGAATCTGCTGCGCTTCAACCTGCAGCTCTACCGCGAAAACCAGGAAGACTTCCTGCGCCAGACCGTGGCCCATGAAGTGGCACACCTGGTTGCCCACCAACTGTTTGGCGACCGCATCCAGGCCCACGGTGAAGAGTGGCAATTGATCATGCGCGGGGTTTATGAGCTGCCGCCCAATCGTTGCCACAACTATGCCGTGCAACGGCGCGCAGTGACCCGCTATATCTACCGCTGCCCATGCCCGAAAAGCGATTTCCCGTTTACCGCGCAGCGGCACAGGCTGGTGCGCCAGGGGCGGCGATACCTGTGCAAGCGGTGTCGGGAAATCCTGGTGTACAGCGGTGAGACGCGGGTCCAATAGACCGGGTTTGCCAGCACCGGCCCCTTCGCGGGCAAGCCCGCTCCTACAGCGTTCGTACAATTCCCGAGACGTGCGCTGCACCTGTTAGGAGCGGGTTTACCCGCGAAAGGGTCGGAACAGGCAATGCACAAATCCCAGGCATAAGAAAGGCGACCCGAGAGTCGCCTTCCTGAACCAATCTGCGCCTTACTTCTCGACGAAGGCACGCTCGATCAGGTAGTCACCCGGCTCGCGCATGCGCGGGGAGATCTTCAGGCCGAAGCTGTCCAGTACTTCGCTGGTCTCGTCGAGCATGCTCGGGCTGCCACAGATCATCGCGCGGTCGTCTTGCGGGTTGATCGGCGGCAGGCCAATGTCGCTGAACAGCTTGCCGCTGCGCATCAGGTCGGTCAGACGGCCCTGGTTCTCGAACGGCTCACGGGTCACGGTCGGGTAGTAGATCAGCTTGTCGCGAACCGACTCACCGAAGAACTCGTTCTGCGGCAGGTGCTCGGTGATGAACTCGCGGTAGGCCACTTCGTTCACGTAGCGCACGCCGTGCACCAGGATCACTTTTTCAAAGCGCTCGTAGGTTTCCGGGTCCTGGATGACGCTCATGAACGGCGCCAGGCCAGTGCCGGTGCTCAGCAGGTACAGGTGCTTGCCAGGATTCAGGTCGTCGAGCACCAGGGTGCCGGTAGGCTTCTTGCTGATGATGATCTCATCGCCTTCCTTCAGGTGTTGCAGCTGCGAGGTCAGCGGGCCGTCCGGCACCTTGATGCTGAAGAATTCAAGGTGCTCTTCCCAGTTCGGCGAAGCGATGGAGTAGGCACGCATGAGCGGACGGCCGTTGTCCTGCTGCAGGCCGATCATCACGAACTGACCGTTCTCGAAGCGCAGGCCCGGGTCGCGGGTGCACTTGAAGCTGAACAGGGTGTCGTTCCAGTGGTGCACACTGAGGACACGTTCGTGGTTCATGTTGCTCATCGATGGGGCTCCTGAAGAAAAACGCGCGCGCAAAGCGCACAGTTGCGCAATAGTTTAGGGGCAGCGACAATATCTGTTAACTGGATTATCAAGATATGTGTTATCGGTTATATCGATATGCGATTCACACTCCGTCAAATGCAAGTCTTCGTCGCCGTCGCCCAGCACCAAAGCGTCTCTCGGGCCGCCAGCCTGCTGGCGCTGTCGCAGTCGGCTGCCAGCACCTCTATCACCGAACTTGAGCGCCAATCGAGCTGCCAGCTGTTCGACCGTGCCGGCAAACGCCTGGCCCTCAATGCCCTTGGCCATCAGCTGCTGCCACAAGCAGTAGCCCTGCTTGACCAGGCCAAGGAAATCGAAGACTTGCTCAACGGCAAATCCGGTTTCGGCTCGCTGGCGGTCGGCGCCACGCTGACCATCGGCAACTACCTGGCCACCCTGCTGATCGGCAACTACATGCAGACGCACCCGGAAAGCCAGGTAAAACTGCATGTTCAAAATACTGCGCATATCGTGCAACAGGTCGCGCACTACGAAATTGATCTGGGTCTAATCGAAGGCGACTGCAATCACCCCGACCTGGAGGTTCAGCCGTGGGTCGAGGACGAACTGGTGGTGTTCTGTGCACCACAGCACCCACTGGCGAAACTGGGCCGCGCCGATATCGAAAGCCTTTCGCAAGAGGCGTGGATCCTGCGCGAACAAGGCTCAGGCACGCGCCTGACCTTCGACCAGGCCATGCGCCATCACCGCGCCAACCTTAATATTCGCCTGGAGCTGGAACACACCGAAGCGATCAAGCGCGCGGTGGAGTCGGGCCTGGGCATCGGTTGCATTTCACGCCTGGCCCTGCGTGACGCCTTCCGCCGTGGCAGTCTGGTTCCTGTGGAAACCCCGGAACTGGACCTGCTGCGCCAGTTCTACTTCATCTGGCACAAACAGAAGTACCAGACCTCGGCCATGCGTGAGTTTCTCGAGCTATGCCGCAACTTCACTGCGGGCTTTACCCGCAGCGACGAAATCGTGCTGCCACCGATCGCTTAAAGCAGGATCACACCCCACACCAGCGCCACCATGGTCAGGGCCACCAGCTGTGCGGCGCTGCCCATGTCCTTGGCATTTTTCGACAGGGGGTGGCGCTCCAGCGAAATGCGATCGATGGCCGCCTCCACCGCCGAGTTGAACAGCTCGACGATCAGCCCCAGCAGGCAAACGGCGATCATGATTGCCCGCTCGGCGCGGCTGACCGGCAGCCAGAAGGCGATCGGGATCAGCAGCACGTTGAGCAGCACCAGCTGGCGGAATGCGGCCTCGCCCTTGAAGGCTGCACGCAGGCCGTCCAGCGAGTAGCCAGCGGCGTTGAAGATGCGTTTGAGGCCGGTCTGGCCCTTGAATGGCGATGTCATGTGAGTCACTTCACAGCAGAAAGGCCAGCAGACTAGACCGGCTCGGGTCAAAAAAGCGTGAAGCCACGCGCAGTCAGTTGCTGGCAACCGATTCAAGTTGTTGCAGCAGCAACGCAGCCTGGGTCCGGGTGCGCACGCCCAATTTGCGGAAGATCGCGGTAACGTGAGCCTTGATAGTCGCTTCCGATACGCTCAGCTCATAGGCGATCTGCTTGTTCAACAAGCCTTCGCAGACCATGGTCAGTACGCGGAACTGCTGGGGCGTGAGGCTGGCCAAGCCTTCGCTGGCGGCCTTTGCCTCGGCCGAAACATCTACCTTTTCGAACGCCTGCGGCGGCCACCAGACCTCGCCGTCAAGCACCTTGCGCACCGCATCCTGGATCACTTCCAGGGTGCTGGACTTGGGAATGAAACCACTGGCGCCGAACTCGCGGGACTTGACCACCACGGCGGCCTCTTCCTGTGCCGAAACCATCACCACGGGGATCTGCGGGTACTGCCCGCGGAGCAGTACCAGACCGGAAAAACCGTAGGCACCCGGCATGTTCAGGTCCAGCAGCACCAGGTCCCAGTCGGCTTTTTCGCTCAGGCGGGTTTCCAGTTCGGCAATGCTTGCGACTTCGACCAGACGCACATCGGAGCCAAGCCCGAGGGTAACGGCCTGGCGCAGGGCGCCACGGAACAGTGGGTGGTCATCGGCAATCAGGATTTCGTATGTGGCCATCGATCTAAGGATCCTGTTCTGTGCCAGGCACTCGAGAGGAAGGGAAGCGCCCGGCGGGAATCGGCACCAAGGATGACGAGCACGGTGCAGGGTGATCAAGCCAATCGCCCTGCCGCCTCGCCCACCCCGGCTGCCAGCTCCGTCATTATGAACCAAAGCAGGGGTTATGCCCCTTGGACTATAGGAAGGTATGCAAACGCTGGTGGATGTCGTCCTGCTCGTCAAGCGGCAACCGCCGCTTGCCGCTCAGGTAATGCAGGCTGAACACATCCAGGTAGGCATCCAGCGCCTGCGAAGCCTGGCTGTCGCCAGCAAGGTCCAGGCACATGGCCGCAACTTCCGCCGTGCAGAAATGATCATCGCGCTTGGAGCGCCGCAGGCGGTAGCGCGACATCTGCTCGGCTTGCAGGCTCAACACCGGGAAGCGGTCCAGGTACGGGCTTTTGCGGAACATCTTGCGCGCTTCGGTCCATGTGGCATCCAGCAGGATGAACAGTGGACGCTTGCCCGGCTCGCGCACCACCTCGCTGACCACCCGTTCCTGGGCAACGAACTCGCCCGGAAATACGATATAGGGCTGCCAGCGCGGGTCATCGAGCAAGGCCAGCAGACGCTCGTCAACCGCAGTGCGCAACCAGCCGAAGGCCCAGGTGTCTTCGATCAGGTCGGCAATCAACCAGCCAGTGTTGGTGGGTTTCAGCGGCTCGGTGTCGTGCATCAGCAGGCACACACCTGCGTCAGCCTGCACCCGAGGCTTCCAGGCACACAGGCAATGGGTAGCGATGACCCGGCACTCCGGGCAACGCTCGGCACGCGAGCCACGGGCGATGAAAGGCTTGTTGCTGCGGGCCAGGCGTTCGGCACGCAGACGCGCTACCGCATGGCTCATGCCGGCAGGCCTCTGGACTGATTGGAAATGGGCACAAGGATGACTCGGAGAAAACAAGGCAGCCAGTTTACCAGAACGGGTGGCAATTGCTGTGCAGCCGGCACAGCGCTCCTTATAATCGGTTTTTTGCCGTGCCGGACCTCGCCGCACGCAATTCCACGGAACGCCGTTGACCCGCGCATGTCAAAGCGCCAGTCATCGAACCAGGAGAGACTCATGCTGCGCCTTATCGCCCCCGCCCTGAGCCTGCTGCTCGCACTGCCTCTGGCAGCCCAGGCGGCATCCAAGCAGGATTACGACCTGAACACCCTGCTGCAAAAGGTCGCCAAAGAGAGCAGCGTCGGCACCCCGCGTGCGATCAACGAGGACATCCTCGATCAGGGTTACACCGTTGAAGGCAAGGCGCTGGTCAACCATCTGAGCGTACGCCAGAGCCACGCAGAGCGCATGCAGGCCAACCCTGAGCAGGTGCGTAGCCAGCTCGGCGACAGCGTGTGCCGCAACAACGGCTTCCGCAACCTGATGTCCAAGGGCGCGGTCATGGTCTACCGCTTCACAGTCTACAAAACCAACCAGCCAGTCATGGACCAAGCCTTCGACAACGCCAGCTGCCTGGCCGGCAACAAGAAGAAGTAAGCACAGCGTTAACGCTACACCTTCTCGTCCTCATGAGCGCGCCAGCCACCTTCAGCGGCATCGGCGCGCATCTCCGCCAACAGCGCCTGCAAGTATCGCGACCGGCACTCCAGCCCCGACAGCCTGCGACGGCACTCGGCCTCAAGGCTCAGGTGATGCACCTGGGCGGCGTTCTCCAGCTGCTGGTAGAGCTGCCGGTCCACTTCGATGACCAAGCGATGCATACCGCCACCTCCTGCATCGACACATTTCGCTCTACCAGTTAACCAAACCCGTGCTGCCGATGGCCGCAGGCCGACAGGCGGCTGCGCCGATCACGTCGGCACGATCGGGCGCAAGGGTCTAGATTGAGGTCAGAGGTATTGGTGCAGAAGGAGACGTCGCATGCCTTACCATTCGAATGAACTGCTGTTCAGCCACTTCCGCGAGAACAATATCGACCTGAGCAATATCGAAGCACAACTGCAACTGGTTGCCCCCAACAGCCCTAACCTGCCGCTCTACCGCGACATGATGCTGACCATCCTGCGCATGGCCCATGACGACAGCGACCGCTGGAGCGCCAAGATCACCCTGCAGGCCTTGCGCGAACTGGACCAGTCGTTTCGCACCCTGCAGCGCTACAAAGGCCGACGCAAGGTGACCGTGTTCGGCTCGGCACGCACCCCACCGGAGCATCCGATGTACGCCCTGGCCCGCGAACTGGGCGCCACTCTGGCGCGCTCCGACCTGATGGTCATCACCGGCGCCGGCGGCGGCATCATGGCTGCCGCCCACGAAGGGGCCGGCAGCGAGCACAGCCTGGGCTTCAACATCACTTTACCCTTCGAGCAACATGCCAACCAGACGGTGAACGGGACCGACAAACTTCTGCCGTTCCACTTTTTCTTCATCCGCAAGCTGTTCTTCGTCAAGGAGGCCGATGGCCTGGTGTTGTGCCCTGGCGGCTTTGGCACGCTGGATGAAGCGCTGGAGGTACTGACCCTGATACAGACCGGCAAAAGCCCACTTGTGCCAGTGGTGCTACTGGATTCGCCGGGCGACAGCTTCTGGCACGACTGCCTGGACTTCATCAGCCGCCAACTCGAAGAGAACCGCTACATCCTGCCCAGCGACCTGAAGCTGGTGCGGCTGGTACACAGTGCCGACGAGGCCGTGGAGGAAATCAACCAGTTCTACAGCAACTACCACTCCAGCCGCTGGTTGAAGAGCCAGTTCGTGATCCGCATGCATCACCCGCTCAGCGAAGCGGCGCTGTATGACATTCAGGAAGGTTTTGCCGACTTGCGCCTGAGTGGCAAATATCACCAGCAAGCGGATAGCAGCGCCGAACACGAAGTAGGCGATTACAGCCACCTGACACGCCTGTCATTCGCCTTCACTGGCCGGGACCAGGGGCGCTTGCGTGAGCTGGTGGATTTCATCAATCTGCCGGAGAACTGGGCAAAGCCAGAGCCCATGCATACCACGCAGAGGGCCAGGCAGGCGCTGAAAGTGAGTTGATGCTTTTTTGTAACAGTTCGCGTGTTACCTGCTGGGGCAACCTTGTGCTGCGCCTACACCTGATCGGTGGCCGGGCGCGGACCGCCCAAACCGATTATTCGCGACGTGCACGTCTCACTGTAGTTTCAAGCGTCAATAATCGTCGAGATCACGCCCGCTGAGCAGACGGCCGATCATGTCCATGGAGAACCCACGGTAAGCCAGGAACCGGGTCTGCTGGGCACGGCTGCGCGGATCTTGCGGGCGCTGCCCGGCAAACTTGCGCTGCCACACGTCTCGCATACGCTCGACCCAATTCACCTCGCTTTCACGCAGGGCCTGGTCGATGTCTGCACGCGCCAAACCACGCTGGCATAGCTCTTCGCGAATACGCGCAGGGCCATAGCCAGAACCGGAACGATAACGGATGAAACTCTCAAGGTAGCGGGCTTCACTAAGCAGCCCTTCTTCGGCGAGCCGATCGAGTTCAGGCTCGATCAACTCGTCCGAAGCGCCGCGCTGACGCAGCTTGCGCGTCAGTTCGACTCGACCGTGCTCACGTCGTGCGAGCAGGTCCATGGCTGTCCGCCGGATGGCGACGGGGGTGTCGAGTACGGCAGACATATTCGGCTATTTACTGCGCAATCAATAACCGGCGTCAGCGTCGGCCATGTCATCGGCATCAGCTTCGGCAGCAGCTTTGCCGGCTTCAGCAGCAGCACCCGCTTTCAGCAACTTCTCACGAATTTGCTTCTCGATCTCGGCACCAATAGCCGGGTTCTCAGCCAGGTACTTGGCTGCGTTGGCTTTGCCTTGGCCGATCTTGTTGCCCTGGTAGGCATACCAGGCACCAGACTTCTCGACCAAGCCCTGAGATACCCCCAGATCAATGATCTCGCCGTTACGGTAGATACCTTTCCCGTAAAGAATCTGGAACTCAGCCTGACGGAACGGAGGCGAGACCTTGTTCTTGACGATCTTGACGCGGGTTTCGCTGCCGACCACCTCGTCGCCTTCCTTGACCGCGCCGGTACGGCGGATGTCCAGACGGACCGAAGCGTAGAACTTCAGGGCATTACCACCGGTAGTGGTTTCCGGGCTGCCGAACATCACACCGATCTTCATACGGATCTGGTTGATGAAGATGACCAGGCAGTTGGCGTTCTTGATGTTACCGGTAATCTTGCGCAGCGCCTGGGACATCAGGCGGGCCTGCAGGCCCACATGCATGTCACCCATCTCGCCTTCGATTTCGGCCTTCGGCACCAGTGCGGCCACGGAGTCGACAATGATCACGTCGACCGCATTGGAGCGCACCAGCATGTCGGTGATTTCAAGGGCCTGCTCACCGGTGTCCGGTTGCGAAACCAGCAGGTCATCGACGTTGACGCCCAGCTTGCCGGCGTACTCAGGGTCAAGGGCATGTTCGGCGTCGACGAAGGCGCAGGTGGCACCGTTCTTCTGCGCTTCAGCGATGACAGACAGGGTCAGCGTAGTCTTACCCGACGATTCCGGGCCGTAGATCTCGACGATACGGCCTTTTGGCAGACCACCGATGCCGAGGGCGATGTCCAGGCCCAGCGAGCCGGTGGAGATGGCCGGAATGCCTTGACGCTCATGGTCACCCATGCGCATGACCGCGCCTTTACCGAATTGGCGTTCGATCTGACCCAGGGCCGCAGCCAAGGCGCGCTTCTTGTTGTCGTCCATTGAAATCCTCACGTGTTCGACTTGGCCCTGACGGCCGGAATACCTGTATAAGTAGCCAGTATTATTCCACAGGCAGACGCCCGCGCAAACCCCTGTCGTCGATTTACTCGGCACCAAGCTGTAACAAGCCGTCTAACGCGGCGATCACCGTCTGTCGGCGCACCGCCTCGCGGTCACCGTCGAACTGCCGACGTTCGCTGAACACCCGGTCGCCATCCCCCCAGGCCAGCCACACAGTGCCCACCGGTTTGGCTGGCGAGCCGCCGTCCGGCCCGGCCACACCACTCACCGCCACGGCGAAGCGTGCGCCACTGGCGGCCTGAGCCCCACGGACCATGGCTTCGACCACTTCCTGGCTGACTGCCCCCACCTGCCCGAACAACGCTTCAGGCACCCCCAGCTGGCGGGTTTTCTGGGCATTGGAATAGGTGACGTAACCGGCCTCGAACCAGGCCGAGCTGCCAGGTATGCGGGTGATGGCTTCGGCAATGCCACCACCGGTGCACGATTCGGCGGTAGTCACCTGTGCATTGAAACGGCGCAGGTGCTCACCCAGGCGGGTGGCGAGCGTGGTGATCGGGTCCATGTAGGGTGCTCCTGGTAGGCTGCCCTCTACCCTATCATTCCGGGGAGGGTGGGCGGCACCCGATCTCACTGACGATAGACCACTCATGGCATGCATCAGAGCATCGACGCAATTTTAAAGTACCCGCCGCCGCTCACTGATATTCAGCCAAATCCCGCAGCGGCTGGCCACAGCGCCCACAGACTCTACGTGAGATAACGATTTCTCCGACAAAAATGCGCTCGACCTCTATGGACCGGTGCCGGAACAGCCTACACACGATACGCCTGAACAAAATGACTACCTCAGAAGTTCAGCCGAAGCATGGTGCGCCAGATGTTTTTCAGAGGTGAGCGGCGGTGCTTCGCCCAGTTACGTTCCCACCATTCATCCTCATTGCGCACTACCTGCTCCAGGTCACTGCCTGCAACGGCGGCAGCATGCTGGCGGAACATCATGGGGAACACGCAATGCTGGCGAATCTTGTGTTTGACCAACACATCCACAGGCGTGCCATCATAGGGCGTCTCTGCCAGAATCCTGCAGCCCTCGCGGGACAGCACGTAAGCGTGCAGCGCAACAACCCGGCCCCTGGCGATGAACGGGAACCAAGTCAGCCAGGTTCGCCCCATGGAATAGCCCAGGTGCAGGGCCTCGAATCGCCGGGTCTGCATGAACCGGTTTACCCAGCGCACCTGCCAAGCCTTGAATTCATAGGCCTTGGCATCATCTTCAAAAATCAGAATCCTGTCGTGGCCATTGTCGAGCGCATGGCGGGCCAGTTGTTGATGCGACTCGTAGCACCCTCGCCTGGGGTCGCTGTTTTTTTCAACGACATGAAAGACCACTTGATTGTCGAGTTGCCGGCCGATGGTTTCGCGGAACAGGGCACGCCGGTCACTCCGCGTTTCGAGGGAAATACAAAATACCGCATCGACGTCAAAACGAATTCCGCTCACTGCTCTAATCAACCTTGCAATAGATGTTTACCGGGCCAGGTACCACCGCAGGTGAATGAGGCAGGCCATCCCTGATGATCAAGTTGCGCAATTCTCCACAGGGGGCACATGGTGTCAATAAGCCTTCATCGCGGTTGCCCGGTACTGCCTGCCCGGTACCCGTGGTAACCTATGCGACTTTAAAATCCGGTGGGTCTCGGCGTCGCAAACGCAACACAGAACGCCTCAAATTTGCCCCACAATGTTGAGACCTACTTTCTAAGCCATTGATGAATAAAGCAATCTCAGATCTTTCCGCACACACCCCGATGATGCAGCAGTACTGGAAGCTGAAGAACCAGCACCCGGACCAGCTGATGTTCTACCGCATGGGCGACTTCTACGAAATCTTCTACGAAGATGCGAAAAAGGCCGCGAAACTGCTGGATATCACCCTGACCGCCCGCGGTCAGTCGGCCGGCCAGTCCATCCCCATGTGCGGGATTCCGTTCCATTCGCTGGAAGGCTACCTGGCCAAGCTGGTCAAGCTCGGCGAGTCGGTGGTGATCTGTGAGCAGGTCGGCGACCCAGCCACCAGCAAGGGCCCGGTGGAGCGCCAGGTGGTGCGCATCATCACCCCCGGCACGGTCAGTGACGAGGCACTGCTCGACGAGCGCCGCGACAACCTGATTGCCGCACTGCTCGGTGACGAGCGCCTGTTCGGCCTGGCGGTACTGGACATCACCAGCGGCAATTTCAGCGTGCAGGAGATCAAGGGCTGGGAAAACCTGCTGGCCGAACTCGAGCGCCTGAACCCGGTCGAGCTGTTGATCCCCGACGACTGGCCACGGGACCTGCCTGCGGAGAAGCGCCCTGGCGCCCGCCGCCGCGCACCGTGGGACTTCGACCGCGACTCGGCACGCAAGGCCCTGTGCCAGCAGTTCGCGACCAAGGACCTCAAGGGCTTCGGCTGCGACAAGCTGACCCTGGCCATTGGTGCCGCCGGCTGCCTGCTGACCTACGCCAAGGAAACCCAGCGCACCGCCCTGCCGCATCTGCGTAGCCTGCGCCACGAGCGCCTGGACGATACGGTCATACTCGATGGTGCCAGCCGACGAAACCTTGAGCTGGACATCAACCTGGCCGGCGGGCGCGACAACACCCTGCAATCGGTGATCGACCGCTGCCAGACTGCCATGGCCAGCCGCCTGCTGAGCCGCTGGCTGAACCGCCCGCTGCGTGACCTCAAGGTGCTGCAAGCACGCCAGGACTCGATCCGCTGCCTGCTCGACAGCTACCGCTTCGAAAAACTGCAGCCGCAGTTGAAGGAAATTGGCGATATCGAGCGGATTCTCGCCCGTATTGGCCTGCGCAATGCCCGCCCGCGCGACCTGGCACGCCTGCGCGATGCGCTGGGCGCGTTGCCAGAGCTGCAGAACGCCATGACCGAGCTCGAAGCGCCGCACCTGGCGCGTCTGGCGGCCATTACCGGCACCTATCCAGAACTGGCCAGCCTGCTGGAACGGGCGATCATCGACAACCCGCCCGCGGTGATCCGCGATGGCGGCGTACTGAAGGCGGGCTACGACAACGAACTGGACGAGCTGCTGGCAATCAGCGAGAACGCCGGCCAGTTCCTGATCGACCTGGAAGCCCGGGAAAAGGCCCGTACCGGCCTTGCCAACCTCAAGGTCGGCTACAATCGTGTACACGGCTACTTCATCGAACTGCCGACCAAGCAGGCCGAGCAGGCCCCGGGCGACTACATCCGCCGTCAGACACTCAAAGGCGCCGAGCGCTTCATCACCCCAGAGCTGAAGGCGTTCGAGGACAAGGCATTGTCGGCCAAGAGCCGCGCCCTGGCCCGCGAAAAGATGCTCTACGACGCCCTGCTGGAAACCTTGATCAGCCACCTGGCACCGCTGCAGGACAGCGCTGCCGCCCTGGCTGAACTGGATGTGCTCAGCAACCTGGCCGAGCGCGCACTGAACCTCGACCTTAACTGCCCGCGCTTCGTCGACGAGCCTTGCCTGCGCATCGAGCAGGGCCGCCATCCGGTGGTGGAGCAGGTACTGACCACGCCGTTCGTGGCCAACGACCTGGGCCTGGACAACAACACGCGCATGCTGATCATCACCGGCCCGAACATGGGCGGTAAGTCCACCTACATGCGCCAGACCGCCCTGATCGTGCTGCTGGCGCACATCGGCAGCTTCGTCCCTGCGGCGAGTTGCGAGCTGTCGCTGGTCGACCGCATCTTCACGCGCATCGGCTCCAGCGATGACCTGGCCGGCGGGCGCTCGACCTTCATGGTCGAGATGAGCGAAACCGCCAACATCCTGCACAATGCCACCGACCGCAGCCTGGTGCTGATGGACGAAGTGGGCCGCGGCACCAGTACCTTCGACGGCCTGTCGCTGGCCTGGGCCGCCGCCGAGCGCCTGGCCCAACTGCGTGCCTACACACTGTTCGCCACGCACTACTTCGAACTGACCGTGCTGCCGGAGAGCGAGCCGCTGGTGGCCAACGTGCACCTGAACGCCACCGAGCACAACGAACGCATCGTGTTCCTGCACCATGTACTGCCCGGCCCTGCCAGCCAGAGCTACGGCCTGGCCGTGGCGCAACTGGCCGGTGTGCCGACGGTGGTCATCCAGCGAGCCCGCGAACACCTGGGGCGCCTGGAAACCACCAGCCTGCCGCACGAGCAGCCTGCGGCCGCAAAAGCCAAGGATGCGCCTCAGGTACCGCACCAGAGCGACCTGTTCGCCAGCCTGCCACACCCAGCCATCGAGAAGCTGGGCAAGCTGCAACTGGACGACATGACCCCGCGTCAAGCTATCGAAATGCTATATCAACTAAAGAACCTGTTATAACGGCGCCCACTACAAGCTGATAGAATCCGCCGCGGTTTGCTGGTGCTGCAGGTTATTAGCCTGGCCTGCAGCCACATCGCCGTAAACCGCGCGGCCCTGAGAGGAAGGGCCGCCGCCGTCGCCTGAGGAGAGAATTAGAAATGACCTTCGTCGTCACCGACAACTGCATCAAATGCAAATACACCGACTGCGTGGAAGTCTGTCCGGTGGACTGCTTCTACGAAGGCCCGAACTTCCTGGTCATCCACCCGGACGAGTGCATCGACTGCGCCCTGTGCGAGCCGGAGTGCCCAGCGCAAGCCATCTTCTCGGAAGACGAAGTGCCTGCTGGCATGGAGAACTTCATCGAGCTGAACGCGGAGCTGGCGGAAATCTGGCCGAACATCACCGAACGTAAGGATGCCCTGCCAGACGCTGAAGAATGGGACGGCAAGACCGGCAAGATTGCCGACCTGGAGCGCTGATAGCGCCCAGATGCGAAAAAGGCCCCTCGGGGCCTTTTTTGTTTTTCTGCGGGCAAAAAAAGGGGCGGTTTGACCCGCCCACATTTTTTCCGTAGTCCCTGCTTGTCCCAAACATCATCCTGATGAAATCGCTTCTTGCGATGTCCCTGGCCTTCATCCTGAAAGCCTGCGCATGTCCCTGTGCACAGTTCGAATACTAGCGGGTTGAGTCGGGCGGGCAAGCGCCAGACCTCACAGGGTATTTCCGAAGACACATTTGGTCAGCGGCGAATAAAGCATGATTTTCAATGACTTGTAAAAAACCAGCGCCAGGAAACGACAATGGTCTACTGAGACGTGCGTAGATAGCTTACAAAACGAGTAAGAAAAGGCTTACAGGCAATGTTACCGGGGTAGCGCAGTACATATTAGATATCTGTTCTGCCCTGAAGTGCCCCCCGACGCTCTCAAACTTTTCGCCCCACACACAAAAACGCCCCGAGGTCATCGGGGCGTTTTGAGTGACAGACCTTCGCTACTGGAACAGCGACTCACTGGACAGGCCATTCTTCTCAAGGATCTCGCGCAAACGCTTGAGCCCCTCTACCTGAATCTGCCGCACCCGCTCCCGGGTCAGGCCAATCTCCAGGCCAACATCTTCAAGGGTACTGCTTTCATGCCCACGCAGGCCAAAGCGACGCACCACCACCTCGCGTTGCTTGTCGGTCAGCTCACCCAGCCACTGATCAATGCTCTGCGACAGGTCGTCATCCTGCAGCAATTCGCACGGATCAGTCGGGCGGTCGTCGGTCAACGTATCAAGCAGGGTCTTGTCCGAGTCCGGGCCAAGCGAAACATCCACAGACGACACCCGCTCATTCAGGCCCAGCATGCGCTTGACCTCGGTAACCGGCTTCTCCAGCAGCGTGGCGATTTCTTCTGGTGAGGGTTCATGGTCGAGTTTCTGGGTCAGTTCGCGCGCGGCACGCAGATAGACGTTCAGCTCCTTGACAACGTGGATCGGCAGGCGAATGGTGCGAGTCTGGTTCATGATCGCCCGTTCGATGGTCTGGCGAATCCACCAGGTCGCATAGGTCGAAAAACGGAAACCACGCTCCGGGTCGAACTTCTCGACCGCACGGATCAACCCCAGGTTGCCCTCTTCGATCAGGTCGAGCAGCGACAGGCCACGGTTCACGTAACGACGGGCAATTTTGACAACCAGGCGCAGGTTGCTTTCGATCATGCGCTTGCGGCCGGCAGGGTCACCCTTCTGCGACAAGCGCGCAAAATGCACTTCTTCTTCCGGCGAAAGCAGCGGCGAGAAACCAATCTCGTTGAGATACAGCTGGGTGGCATCGAGCGCCCTGCTGTAATCGATGTACTTGTGTTGCTTGAGCGAAGAGCCCGACTTGGCCCTCGTCCGAACCGAAGATACAGCAGGTTCGTCTGACACCACATCCGTTTCCAAAACGATGCCCGTCTCCATCAGGAGGACGTCATCATCGATGTCAAACTCCGGCACTTCTTTACTGAGAGCCATTGTTATAATCCTTTGCTGAGTTCGAACTCAGACTCGAGCGGCACCTTTATCCCTGGCAGCGCTTGAGCCTGTCCCCTCTACATCACAGGAACAGGCTGGGTACAACGATCAACGACGTGGCAGGAACTGGAGCGGATCGACGGGTTTGCCCTGGCGGCGAATCTCGAAATGCAGCTTCACCCGATCTGTGCCCGTAGACCCCATTTCAGCAATCGACTGCCCTGCCTTGACCTGCTGCCCCTCCCGAACCAACAGCCTGCGGTTATGACCGTAGGCACTGACGTAGGTGTCGCTGTGCTTGATGATGATCAGCTCGCCGTAGCCCCTCAAACCACTCCCGGCGTATACCACTGCACCATCAGACGCAGCAAAAACAGGCTGTCCCAAATCACCGGCGATATCAATGCCTTTATTCAAACTACCGTTTGAAGCAAATTTTCCAATCAGCACGCCGTTGGCAGGCCAAGCCCAGCCGCCTACCGCACGCTCCGCAGCCGGCACGCTGGCAACCACGGGCGCGCTGCCCGAAGAGGCCGGCGCGACTGGTTTACGGGTGCTGGCGGGCGCGGTTGCAGTGCTGCCCACAGGCCGCCGCGTGACCGTGGTGCGGCTTGACGAGGACGGGTTGGATACCACCGTGGTGCGGCTGCTGGAACCGCTGCTGAAACGGATCGCCTGCCCCGGGCGGATGGTATAGGGCGCCAGGATGCCATTGCGTGCAGCCAGCTCCTTGTAGTCCCAACCATAACGGAAGGCGATGGAGAACAGGGTGTCGCCTGGCTTGACGATGTATTGCCCGGAAGTCACCGCCGGGCGCTTGGGCACGGTGTTGTTGCGGTCGACCACCCGCGCGTTGTTGCTGCTGGTGCTTGAGCAACCCACCAGAAGCGCGCCCATGGCCAATGC
Organism: Pseudomonas putida; assembly: GCA_041879295.1. Classification (NCBI taxonomy): domain Bacteria; kingdom Pseudomonadati; phylum Pseudomonadota; class Gammaproteobacteria; order Pseudomonadales; family Pseudomonadaceae; genus Pseudomonas; species Pseudomonas putida. The sequence goes on from CP047152.1 coordinate 4,441,960, forward strand.
AATCACCAGAAGCTTGAAACCCGACCCGTCCTTGCGCTGCCGAATGACTGTGTGACCCACCCGCGCTCCCCTCATGGTGCCGAAAATCTATATGAAGACAAGAAATGCAATATTGTTGCAATTATAACCAAGCCAGCCGGTATTGGCAGACGGGTACGAAAGACGGGCGAACCCCCCCGGCGCACGCTGTGCGTTAGCGCTTCGCACCGCCTGATAGACAGGGCAAAGCGACAAGAATTCGCCGGCGGCACAAAAATACACCGCGCCTCATGCCTGCACAGCTCAGATCAACAGACCTCAGGCCAGGGGACCATTGAGCAGTGGCACGAAACGCACAGCCCCCAGTACGCGACGGGAGAATCCATGCTCCTCGCGCACGATCAGCATCAGTTGCTGCACTTCGCCGGCAGGCCCTACCGGGATGACCATGCGCCCACCGGGTGCCAACTGGTCGAGCAGTGCCTGTGGCACTTCCGGCGCCACGGCGGTGACGATGATGCCGTTGTAGGGCGCAAGCGCCGGCCACCCCTCACAACCGTCACCCCAGCGGAATACCACGTTGCGCAGGTTCAGCTCCACCAGGCGCTCTTTGGCCCGGTCCTGCAGTACCTTGATGCGCTCTACCGAGAACACCCGCTCGACCAGCTGGGCCAGGATCGCCGTCTGGTAGCCCGAGCCGGTGCCAATCTCCAGCACCTTGTCCAGCGGCCCGGCCTCGAGCAACAGCTCGCTCATGTGCGCAACCATGAACGGCTGTGAAATGGTCTGGTTGTGGCCGATCGGCAGCGCGGTGTCTTCGTAAGCCCGATGGGCCAGCGCCTCGTCAACGAACAAGTGGCGCGGCGTACGACGGATTACGTCGAGCACCTGGGTGTTCGAAACACCCTCCTCGCACAAGCGCTGGATCAGCCGCTCCCGGGTACGCTGAGAGGTCATGCCGATGCCACGCCGCAGCATATCGTCCTCACGCATCAGAGCAGGCCCTCCAGCCAACCATCGAGCTGCTCGAAGGCATCATTGAAGGTGCGATCGAGTTGCAGCGGGGTAATTGATACGTAGCCTTGCATCACCGCGTGGAAGTCGGTGCCCGGGCCGCCGTCCTCGGCATCACCGGCCACAGCAATCCAGTAGCCTTCCTTGCCACGCGGGTTGACCACCTTGGTTGGCGCCGCCGCACGTGCCCGGTGACCAAGACGGGTGAGCTGGATGCCACGGATGTGCTCCAGCGGCAAGTTGGGAATATTGACGTTGAGTACGGTGCGTGGCGGCAACGCCAGGCGCGACTGTGCCTCGACCAGACGGCGGGCGATATAGGCCGCGGTCGGCAGGTTGTCCGGCAGGCGCGACAACAGCGAGAACGCCAGCGAGGTACCGCCGAGGAAGCGGCCTTCCAGCGCCGCAGCGACCGTTCCCGAATACAGCACGTCGTCGCCCAGGTTGGCACCGAGGTTGATCCCCGACACGACCATGTCCGGCGTCTGCGGCAACAGCCCATTGAGCCCCAGGTGCACGCAGTCGGTCGGCGTGCCATTGAGGCTGATGAAGCCATTGGCCAGGGTCTGCGGGTGCAGTGGCCGGTCCAGCGTCAGCGAACTGCCGGCGCCGCTCTTGTCTTGATCCGGGGCGATCACTGCGCACTCGGCATAATCCACCAGCGCAGCGTGCAGCGCGGCGATGCCAGGTGCGGTAACACCGTCGTCATTCGAAATCAGAATACGCATGGGCTGTCCGTCTGCCCTGCCGACACCAGATCCACGACTTCACGCACCACCACGGTGGCGAAGCATCCGGCCGGCAGGACGAATTCCAGTTGCAGGATATCAGGCTCGGGATAATGCCACGTCAGGCCGCCAATAGGGAGCCGCAGAATTCGTCGTTCGTGATCCATGCCCGCCTGGGCCAACCACTGGCAAAGTGCCGGCTGGCGTGCGCCGATAGCGTTTTCCAGCTGGGCAGGCACAGCGCCAGCAGGTGAAGCGCCCTCCCCCCACATCGGCCCGGTCGGGTGCAGGTCGAGAATCGCCAGGCGCGGGTCGGCACATTCCGCCTCACCCGCCGGGAAGAAACTGCGGCTGTCGGTGAACGCCAGCAGGTCCCCGACCTGGGCTCGGGCCCAGCTACCGTCAGCGACACGCGCAGCCAGCAACTGATTGAACAGATAGCTGCGCCCGGCCGAAAGCAGCCGCGAACGCACGTTGCGCTGCTCAGGCAAAGCCTTGCGCGCGGCCCAATCGAGGGCGTCATGAACGTTGCCACCGCCGTGCCCGAAACGCTGAGTGCCGAAATAGTTGGGCACACCGTGCTGTCTGAGCTGTTCCAGGCGCGCATCCACCGCCTGGTGATCGGCAGCCAGGGCCGTCAGGCGCAAGGTGAACCCGTTGGCCGAATGCGCGCCACGCTGCAGTTTGCGCTGATGGCGCACCTGCTTGAGCACACGCAGGCTGGCATCCTCTGCACGCGACAGATCCGGGTCGGCCTTACCCGGCAGGTGCAGGCTGAACCACTGGCGGGTCAGCGCCTGGCGGTCCTTGAGGCCGGCGTAGCTGATGCTGCGCACCGGTACGCCAGCGGCGCGGGCGAGGCGTCGGGCGGCTTCTTCGGTGTTCAGATCACGCTTTTCGACCCACAGCCACAGGTGCTCGCCTTGGCCCGATAGCGGGATATCCAGGACTTCGTCAACCTGAAAGTCTTCGGCAACCGCTTTGAGGACGGCGGTACCCAGTGCTTCACCCGATGCGCGAGGGCCCAGCAGTTCCAGTTCGGTCATGCTGGCAGCAACAGGGCGACCGAATGCACGGCAATGCCCTCCTCGCGGCCGGTAAAGCCCAGCTTCTCTGTGGTGGTGGCCTTGACATTGATCTGGTCGAGTTCGACCTGCAGGTCTTCGGCGATCAGCTGGCGCATGGTTTCGATGTGTGGGGCCATTTTCGGTGCCTGAGCGACGATGGTGGCGTCAACGTTGCCGACCTTCCAGCCTTTGGCCTTGACGATACCGACCACATGGCGCAGCAGCGCGCGGCTGTCAGCACCCTTGAACTGTGGGTCGGTGTCGGGGAAATGCTTGCCGATGTCGCCCAGCGCCGCAGCGCCAAGCAAGGCATCACTCAGGGCGTGCAGCAGCACGTCACCGTCGGAATGGGCCAGCAGGCCGTATTTGTGGGGGATACGCACCCCGCCCAGGGTAATGAAATCACCGTCGCAGAAACGGTGCACATCGTAGCCGTGGCCAATACGCATAAAAAAACGCCCTGAATGAGTCAGGGCGTGATTCTACCTGCTTTTGAGGCAGTGGGGCGTGAGGTGATTGACGCGGCATTGTCGGCGCCTGGGAGATCGGCGCCGCCCGCGCGGCGCATCGCGAGCTGCGCTCGCTCCTACGTTTGTTTCGGGCCAGTTATTTCTGAGGGATTTGCGCGCGAGCATTTTGCTGCATGGCTCGATATCACGTTGGACGAACAAGGCGGTCGCGCGCATTGGCACAGGCGTTACTGGCCCGAAACAAACGTAGGAGCGAGCGCAGCTCGCGATGCGCCGCGCGGGCGGCGCCCGATCTCCCAGGCGCCGAAAAAGCTACGCCTTACACCCGCCCCAGTGCCACCGCATGATGACGCAGGTGCTCCTCGATGAAGCTGGCAATGAAGTAATAGCTATGGTCATAGCCCGGCTGCATACGCAGGGTCATTTCATGGCCACCTTTGCGTGCCGCCTGTTCCAGCGCTTCAGGCTTGAGCTGCTTCTCGAGGAAATCGTCACGGTCGCCCTGATCCACCAGCAACGGCGGGCATTGGCCAGCAGGGGTTTCGGCCAGCAGCACGCTGGCATCCCACTCACGCCAGCGCCCACGGTCTTCACCCAGGTAGCGGCTGAAGGCCTTCTCGCCCCACGGACAATCCATCGGATTGCTGATCGGCGAGAATGCCGACACCGACCGGTAGCGCCCCGGGTTGCGCAAGGCGCACACCAGCGCGCCGTGCCCACCCATGGAGTGGCCGCTGATGCTACGCTCGCCCGACGCCGGGAAGTGCGCCTCGATCAGGGCTGGCAACTCCTCCACCACATAGTCGTGCATGCGGTAGTGCTGGGCCCAGGGTTGCTGGGTGGCGTTGAGGTAGAAGCCAGCGCCCAGGCCGAAGTCCCAGGCGCCGTCCGGGTCGCCCGGCACCTGCTCGCCACGCGGGCTGGTATCGGGGGCAACGATGATCAGCCCCAGCTCGGCGGCCAGACGCTGGGCGCCGGCCTTCTGCATGAAGTTCTCGTCGGTGCAGGTGAGGCCGCTGAGCCAGTACAGCACCGGCAGCTTTTCGCCCTGCTCGGCCTGCGGCGGCAGGTACACAGCAAACACCATGTCGCAACCCAGCACCCTGGAGTGATGCCGGTAACGCTTGTGCCAGCCGCCGAAGCTTTTCTGGCAGGAGATGTTATCCAGGCTCATGGCAGACCTCAGAAGTGGATCACGCTACGGATGCTCTTGCCTTCATGCATCAGGTCGAAGGCCTTGTTGATGTCTTCCAGACCCATCGTGTGGGTGATGAAGGTGTCCAGCGGGATCTCGCCTTTCTCGGACATTTCCACGTAGCTTGGCAGCTCGCTGCGGCCACGCACGCCGCCAAACGCCGAACCACGCCACACGCGACCGGTCACCAGCTGGAACGGACGCGTGGAAATTTCCTGGCCGGCACCGGCCACACCGATGATCACCGACTCACCCCAACCCTTGTGGCAGCATTCCAGAGCGGCGCGCATCAGCTGAACGTTGCCGATGCACTCGAAGGAGAAGTCCACGCCACCATCGGTGAGGTCGACGATCACTTCCTGGATCGGGCGATCGTAATCTTTCGGGTTGACGCAATCGGTGGCACCCAGTTGGCGGGCGATTTCGAACTTGGCCGGGTTGATGTCGATGGCGATGATACGTGAGGCCTTGGCCTTGACCGCACCGATCACGGCCGACAGACCGATGCCACCCAGGCCGAAGATGGCCACGGTATCACCCGGCTTGACCTTGGCAGTGTTGAGTACCGCGCCGATACCGGTGGTGACGCCGCAGCCCAGCAGGCAGACCTTTTCCAGTGGTGCTTCTTTCTGGATCTTGGCCACGGAAATTTCCGGCAGCACGGTGTACTCGGAGAAGGTCGAGGTCCCCATGTAGTGGAACAACTCCTGGCCCTTGTACGAGAAGCGCGTGGTGCCGTCCGGCATCAGGCCCTTGCCCTGGGTGGCGCGGATGGCCTGGCACAGGTTGGTCTTGCCCGAGAGGCAGAACTTGCACTTGCCGCATTCCGGGGTGTACAGCGGGATGACGTGGTCGCCCACGGCGACCGAGGTGACCCCCTCGCCTACCGCTTCGACAATTGCACCACCTTCGTGGCCGAGGATCGATGGGAAGATACCTTCCGGGTCAGCACCGGACAGGGTATAGGCATCGGTGTGGCAGACACCGCTGGCGACCACGCGCAGCAGCACTTCACCGGCCTTTGGCATGGCCACGTCGACTTCGACGATTTCCAGGGGTTTCTTGGCTTCGAAGGCTACGGCAGCACGGGACTTGATCATCAAAGGTCTCCAGACAGTGGGTCGATTCAGTCTCGCAGTGTAATTCAGCGCCTTTTGATGAATAATCAGGCCAAAGACAAAACATTATTGCCATACAGGGATAATCAATGAGCAGCCGATGGGAAGGCATCGACGAATTTGTCGCCGTGGCCGAATCGGGCCAGTTCACTGCCGCCGCCGAACGCCTGGGGGTTTCCTCATCGCACATCAGCCGGCAGATCGCCCGGCTGGAGGAACGCCTGCAAACGCGCTTGCTGTACCGCAGTACCCGCCGGGTAACCCTGAGCGAGGCCGGGCAGACCTTCCTGCAGCACTGCCAGCGCTTGCAGGATGGCCGTGAGGAAGCGTTGCGCGCCATGGGCGACCTGGCCAGCGAACCCAAGGGCTTGCTGCGCATGACCTGCGCTGTGGCCTACGGCGAGCGCTTCATCGTGCCGCTGGTGACACGATTCATGGCGCTGTACCCGCAGCTGCGCGTGGATGTGGAGCTGAGCAACCACACCCTCGACCTGCTGCATGAAGGCATGGACCTGGCCATCCGCCTGGGCCGCCTGGCCGACTCTCGGTTGGTGGCCACCCGTCTGGCGCCGAGGCGCATGTACCTGTGCGCCTCGCCGGCCTATCTTGAGCGCTATGGCCGGCCACACAGCCTGTCCGAGCTGGCGCGGCACAATTGCCTGGTGGGGAGTTCGGACTTGTGGGCACTACAGCAGGATGGCCGTGAGATCAGCCAGCGGGTACAGGGTAACTGGCGCTGCAACAGTGGCCAGGCCGTGCTGGATGCGGCGTTACAAGGGATAGGGTTGTGCCAGTTGCCGGATTACTACGTATTGGAACACCTCAATAGCGGCGCGCTGGTGTCGCTGCTTGAGGCGCACCAGCCGCCGAATACCGCGGTTTGGGCGCTGTATCCGCAGCAGAGGCACCTGTCGCCGAAGGTGCGACGGCTGGTGGATTACCTGAAGGAGGGGTTGGCAGGGTTGCCGGAATACCGGTTCGGCTAACGGGATGTACTGCATGTACTGGCCTCGTCGGGTGAACCCGCGAAAAGGCCAGTACAGGAGAATGTTCAGCGTTTACCCGCCCAGCGCTGGCGCAACCATTCGAGATCTTCGGGCCGGGTCACCTTTATGTTGTCACTGCGCCCTTCCACGAGCCGCGGCGCCTGACCGGACCATTCGATGGCAGAAGCCTCGTCGGTGACCACCACATCCGACACCAGGCATTCGGCCAGCGCCCGATGCAACGCTCCAAGGCGGAACATCTGAGGTGTGTACGCCTGCCAGATCGTGCTGCGGTCCACAGTAGCACTCACCCGGCCATTACTGTCGGCGCGCTTGAGGGTATCGCGCGCCGGCACGGCCAGCAGACCACCCACCGGATCGTCCGCCAGCTCCGACAACAGCTTGTCCAGGTCGCTGCGTGCCAGGTTCGGCCGCGCGGCATCGTGCACCAGTACCCAGTCGCTGTCAGCCGCCCCTTGGGCATGCAGCATCAGCAAGGCGTTAAGCACCGAGTCAGCTCGCTCACGGCCACCTGCCGCGCGCTGGATGCGTGGGTCGCTGGCATAGCGCAGGCCAGGCCAGTACGGGTCGTCTTCGGCAATGCTGACCACCACGCCTTTAAGCGCCGGATGGCCAAGAAAACAGTCGAGGCTGTGCTCGAGTAGCGTCTGCCCAGCCAGCTCCAGGTATTGCTTGGGGCGGTCGGCAGCCATGCGGGCACCTACACCCGCCGCAGGAATCACGGCCCAGAAGGCCGGCAAGGTATCGATCATTTCTGTGGCAACTGGAAGAGGGTTTCGCCCTCTTTTACCATCCCCAATTCATGGCGGGCTCGTTCTTCAACGGTCTCCATGCCTTTTTTCAGCTCTAGCACTTCAGCATCGAGCACGCGATTACGCTCGAGCAAGCGCTCGTTTTCTGCATGCTGATCGGCAATCTGCTGCTTCAGTTCGGTTACTTGCGCCAGGCTGCCGCTACCCACCCACAGGCGGTACTGCAGGCCACCCAACAGCAAGAGCAGAACGAGGAACAACCAATAGGGACTGCGCATCACGTTATCCAGGTTAAAAAGGCTGCCGCGTTTTACTTCGGGGCCTCGAATAGCACGAAGCCTGGCCGAGGCCAGGCTTCGTCGACAGAAACCCGTTGGTACGTAGGAAAGTTCAGTACGAACGTTCCTACAACTTCGGCTGCTGCCTTTTTACCATCTCTTGCTTAACCGCGAAACTCGGCACGACCGCGGTAAACCGCTTTGGCGCCCAGTTGCTCTTCGATGCGCAGCAGCTGGTTGTACTTGGAAACGCGGTCGGAACGGCACAGCGAACCCGTCTTGATCTGGCCAGCAGCAGTACCCACAGCCAGGTCGGCGATGGTCGAGTCCTCGGTTTCACCGGAACGGTGCGAGATCACTGCAGTGTAACCGGCAGCTTTGGCCATCTGGATGGCTTCCAGGGTTTCGGTCAGCGAGCCGATCTGGTTGAACTTGATCAGGATCGAGTTACCAATGCCCTTCTCGATGCCTTCCTTGAGGATCTTGGTGTTCGTCACGAACAGGTCGTCACCGACCAACTGGACTTTTTCACCGATCTTGTCAGTGAGGATTTTCCAGCCAGCCCAGTCGGACTCGTCCAGGCCGTCTTCGATCGAAATGATCGGGAAACGCTCGGTCAGGCCTTTCAGGTAGTCGGCGAAGCCTTCGGCGTCGAACGACTTGCCTTCACCGGACAGGTTGTACTTGCCGTCTTCGTAGAATTCGGAAGCCGCGCAGTCCAGAGCCAGGGTCACGTCGGTGCCCAGCTTGTAGCCGGCTTTTTCGACAGCTTCGGCGATGGCGCCCAAGGCGTCTTCGTTGGATGCCAGGTTAGGGGCGAAACCACCTTCATCACCTACGGCGGTGTTCAGGCCACGGGCCTTCAGTACAGCCTTGAGGTGGTGGAAGATTTCGGTGCCCATGCGCAGGCCGTCAGAGAAGGTCTTGGCGCCAACCGGCTGAACCATGAACTCCTGGATGTCGACGTTGTTGTCGGCATGCTCGCCACCGTTGATGATGTTCATCATCGGAACCGGCATCGAGTACTCGCCTGGGGTGCCGTTCAGGTTGGCGATGTGCGCGTACAGCGGCAGGTCCTGGTCCTGGGCAGCTGCTTTGGCGGCAGCCAGGGAAACAGCCAGGATGGCGTTGGCGCCCAGCTTGGCCTTGTTCTCGGTACCGTCCAGTTCGATCATGGCGCGGTCCAGAGCCTTCTGGTCGGAAGGGTCCTTGCCCAGCAGCAGGTCACGGATCGGGCCGTTGATGTTGGCGACGGCCTTCAGCACGCCCTTGCCCATATAACGGCTCTTGTCGCCATCACGCAGCTCCAGCGCTTCGCGCGAGCCGGTGGAAGCACCGGACGGCGCGCAAGCGCTGCCGATGATGCCGTTGTCGAGCAGTACATCGGCTTCCACGGTGGGGTTGCCACGCGAATCGAGAACTTCACGACCTTTGATGTCGACGATTTTTGCCATTGTTGTAAGCACTCCAGAATTGACGAAAACAACGCAGCTTAGAGAATTCTTGCCGTTCACCTGGCTGAGATTGCGATTGGCAGGCCAAGTGAAGGGAGCCCCTGACCGGCGGGTCAGGGGTGGAACGGGCAGTACTTTACCCGAGAAATGAGCTTTACGCGGTTTCTACCGTCGGAAAACTTTTCACCAGGTCGTCCAGTTGCTTGAGCTGGGCCAGGAATGGCTCCAGTTTGTCCAGGCGCAGCGCGCACGGACCATCGCACTTGGCGTTGTCCGGATCGGGATGCGCTTCGAGGAACAGCCCGGCCAGGCCCTGGCTCATGCCGGCCTTGGCCAGGTCGGTAACCTGGGCGCGGCGGCCACCGGCAGAATCGGCGCGACCACCCGGCATCTGCAGGGCATGGGTCACGTCGAAGAACACAGGGTACTCGAACTGCTTCATGATACCGAAGCCGAGCATGTCCACTACCAGGTTGTTGTAGCCGAAGCTTGAACCACGCTCGCAGAGGATCAACTGGTCATTACCGGCCTCTTCGCACTTGGCCAGGATGTGTTTCATTTCCTGAGGTGCGAGGAACTGGGCCTTCTTGATGTTGATCACCGCACCGGTCTTGGCCATGGCCACCACCAGATCGGTCTGCCGCGACAGGAAGGCCGGCAGCTGGATGATGTCGCACACCTTGGCCACCGGCTCGGCCTGATACGGCTCGTGCACGTCGGTAATCACCGGCACATTGAAGGTGCGCTTGATCTCTTCGAAGATCTTCAGCCCTTCTTCCAGGCCAGGCCCACGGTAGGACGTTACCGACGAACGGTTGGCCTTGTCGAAGCTGGCCTTGAACACATACGGGATACCAAGCTTTTCGGTAACCCGCACGTACTCTTCGCAGACCTTCATTGCCAGGTCACGGGACTCCAGGACGTTCATGCCGCCGAACAGGACGAACGGCTTGTCGTTGGCGATCTCGATGTTACCGACGCGAATGATCTTCTGAGTCATTGATCAGGCCTTGTTCTTCTGAGCCAGGGCTGCCTTGACGAAACCACTGAACAGCGGGTGGCCGTCACGCGGGGTGGAGGTGAACTCCGGGTGGAACTGGCAGGCGACGAACCATGGGTGGTCCTTGGATTCGACCACTTCCACCAGCGCGCCGTCTTCGGAACGACCGGAAACCACCAGACCAGCGTCCACCAGTTGTGGCAGCAGGTTGTTGTTCACTTCGTAGCGGTGACGGTGACGCTCGGTAATCACGTCCTTGCCGTAGCAGTCGTGCACTTTGGAGCCGGCAGCCAGCTGGCAGTCCTGTGCGCCCAGGCGCATGGTGCCGCCCAGGTCGGAAGCCTCGTCGCGGGTCTCGACGGCACCGGTGGCATCGGCCCACTCGGTGATCAGGCCGACCACGGGGTGGCCGCTGTTACGGTCGAACTCGGTGGAGTTGGCGTCTTTCCAGCCCATCACGTTACGGGCGAATTCGATGACGGCCACCTGCATGCCCAGGCAGATACCCAGGTACGGCACCTTGTTCTCACGGGCATATTGCACCGCGGTAATCTTGCCTTCCACGCCACGCAGGCCGAAACCACCCGGAACCAGGATGGCATCAGCGCCTTCCAGCAGGCTGGTACCCTGGTTCTCGATGTCTTCCGAGTCGATGTAACGCAGGTTGACCTTGGTACGGTTGGTAATGCCGGCGTGGCTCATCGCTTCGATGAGCGACTTGTACGCATCCAGCAGCTCCATGTACTTGCCGACCATGGCGATGGTCACTTCGTGCTCCGGGTTGAGCTTGGCATCGACCACCTTGTCCCACTCGGACAGGTCGGCGCCATTGCACTGCAGGCCGAAACGCTCGACGACGAAGTCGTCCAGGCCCTGTGCGTGCAGTACGCCCGGGATCTTGTAGATGGTGTCGACGTCTTCCAGCGAAATCACCGCACGCTCTTCAACGTTGGTGAACAGCGCGATCTTGCGACGCGACGAAGCATCGACCGGGTGGTCGGAGCGGCAGATCAGCACGTCAGGCTGCAGGCCGATGGAGCGCAGTTCCTTGACCGAGTGCTGGGTCGGCTTGGTCTTGGTTTCGCCAGCGGTGGCGATGTACGGGACCAGGGTCAGGTGCATCAGCATGGCACGCTTGGAACCCACTTCGACGCGCAGCTGGCGAATCGCCTCGAGGAACGGCTGCGACTCGATATCACCCACGGTACCGCCGATTTCCACCAGGGCCACGTCGGCATCGCCGGCACCCTTGATGATGCGACGCTTGATTTCGTCGGTGATGTGCGGGATGACCTGGATGGTCGCGCCCAGGTAATCACCACGACGCTCTTTACGCAGCACGTGCTCGTAGATACGGCCAGTGGTGAAGTTGTTGTTCTGGGTCATGGTGGTGCGGATGAACCGCTCGTAGTGACCCAGGTCGAGGTCGGTCTCGGCACCATCATGGGTGACAAAAACTTCACCGTGCTGGAACGGGCTCATGGTGCCCGGGTCGACGTTGATGTACGGATCCAGCTTGAGCATGGTGACCTTCAGGCCCCGCGCTTCCAGGATGGCCGCCAGGGAAGCCGAGGCAATGCCTTTCCCCAATGAAGAAACAACACCGCCCGTGACGAATATGTAGCGCGTCATGAAAAACCCTAGAAGTCTGCGTTAAGGCGGCCAGCGCCGCCGGAGAAAGCGAAGGAAGGCCGAAGCCCCCGATCACCTGCGTCAATCACAGTGCATCTCGAAAAACTGCCGCGTCTGTACAGCCAGGGTATCCCCGGCATGGCGTTCGCTCGTCATTTCCAGAATCAGCTCGGCAAAAAACTGCTTGGTAATCGGCAACTCCTGTGTTTTCGCGGAACCCACAGAAGTTGTATCAAGAAGGGAGGGTAGTCTACCGGAATGTACCCTTCAGCTCAAACCTTGCGCGTTCGTCGGTAACTGCCAGTGCAGCTGGCAATCCGCCTGCACCAGCCCGGGCAGGTTGGCTACCGCCAGCAGGCATTCGCCGCGATACAGCAACGGCAGGCGCGAGCGCAGGAAATGCGGCACCTGCTGCTCGTTGAGCAGGCGCTTGAGGTCACGCCGGCCACGGCCGGGAACCTCCAGCATTTCACCACCCTGACGGTAGGCAACGCGCAACCCGCCCGGCACGGCTGCGCCAACAAGACGCACGCTACCATTGCCCGGCAACCGCAATGGCACATCAGGCTCGGGCCAGGCCAGCGAGCCAGCCGGTTGCTGTAGCCAATCACCGCTCAACCACCAGATGCGCCCGTGGCTACGTACCAACCGTCCATCGGCAAGCCGCCAGACTGGCCGGGCATCGGCAGCGGCATCGCGCAGGTCTGCCCAGCCGGCCCAGTGCCGGGTATCGGGCAAACGGGTGCGCTGGCTCAGCCAGTACTGCAAGGCATTGCGCTGACGGGCCGGCGATAACGTCAACAGGGCGGCCAGGTCGAGGGAATCCAGCCCCGGCCAGACGATGGGCGCCCCCTTACGCGCAAGCGCCAGATCCTCCCGGGCCAGTTCGTCCAGCAAACCCAGCGCCTCACCCAGATGTTCTGCTGCACGGGCGAAGTTCTGGCTGGCCTGAGGCCAACGTTGCTGCAAGTGCGGCATCACTTCGCCGCGCAGGTAGTTGCGGGCGAATTGTGTATCGGCGTTTGACGGGTCATCGATCCAGACCAGCCCTTGGGCTTTGCCGTAGTCCTGCAACTGCTGCCGGGAACAACCCAGCAACGGCCTGACCAGGCTGCCCCGCCCTAATGCCCGCTGCACCGGCATGGCTGCCAGGCCGCGCAGGCCCGCGCCGCGCAACAGGCGGAACAGCAGGGTCTCGGCCTGGTCGTCGCGGTGCTGGCCAGTGAACAGGATGTCGCCCGGGCCGAGGACTTGCCTGAAGGCGGCATAGCGGGCGTCGCGAGCGGCCTGCTCAAGACTGGCGCCGGGACTGACCTGGACGTGGATGACCTGGAGCTCGATGCCAAGATTGTCGCAGATGGCTTGGCAGTGGGCGGGCCAGGCGTCAGCAGCGGACTGCAGGCCATGATGGACATGAATGGCACGCAGCGGGGGGGAAACGTGATTGCGGGCGTAATCAGCCAGCAGGTGCAGGAGGACGGTGGAATCGAGGCCGCCGGAAAAGGCGACGTGCCAGGCGGGGGCGTTGAGCCAAGGAGTGAGGTTGATCATCTAGCCCTCGCTCGATTCAAGAATGCATTCGCGGGCAAGCACGCTCCCACATGCACGGCGCAAGCCTCAAGGGCAGCGCAATACCTGTAGGAGCGGGTTTACCCGCGAACACCGGCGAAGCCGGTGCCGTCAATCACAAGGGCCACAAAAACGGCCCCCGGGGCAAATCAGAATCAGAGACCGTAGCTCATCAGGCGCTCGTAACGGCGGGCCAGCAGCGCGTCGTTGTCGAACTTGCCGAGCATGTCCAGCTGCTGCACCAGATCGGCACGAATGCTTTCGGACATCTTGCCCGGGTCACGGTGGGCGCCGCCCAGCGGCTCCTGGATGACCTTGTCGACAATGTTCAGGCTCTTCAGGCGCTCGGCGGTGATACCCATGGCTTCGGCCGCGTCTGCTGCTTTGTCGGCAGTTTTCCACAGAATGGAAGCACAGCCTTCCGGCGAGATAACCGAGTAAGTGGAGTACTGCAGCATGTTCAGTTGGTCGCACACGCCAATGGCCAGTGCCCCACCGGAACCACCCTCACCGATCACGGTAGCGATGATCGGAGTTTTCAGGCGTGCCATGACACGCAGGTTCCAGGCGATGGCTTCACTCTGGTTGCGTTCTTCAGCGTCGATACCCGGGTAGGCGCCCGGCGTGTCAATGAAGGTCAGGATCGGCATCTTGAAGCGTTCGGCCATTTCCATCAGGCGACAGGCCTTGCGGTAGCCTTCCGGGCGCGGCATGCCGAAGTTGCGACGCACTTTCTCGCGCACTTCACGGCCCTTCTGGTGACCAATGACCATGACCGGCTTGCCGTCCAGACGCGCAGTACCACCCACGATGGCGGCGTCGTCAGAGAAGTGACGGTCCCCGTGCAGCTCTTCGAACTCGGTGAAGATGTGCTCCAGGTAGTCCAGGGTGTATGGACGACGGGGGTGACGGGCCAGGCGGGCGATCTGCCAGCTGGTCAGGTTGCCGAAGATGCTTTCGGTCAGGGTGTTGCTCTTGTCTTGCAGACGGGCAATTTCATCGCTGATGTTCAGCGAGTTGTCGTTACCCACCAGGCGCAGGCCTTCGATCTTGGCTTGCAGGTCGGCAATCGGCTGTTCGAAATCGAGGAAATTCGGGTTCATAGTCATCCGTCTTGGGTCTACGGCCAGGCGGCCGGCCGGTTGATCCGTTTGGCGCCATACCTTAAGGGATCAGGCGCATTCAGGTCGAGATTAAATTTTTGTCGGTTCAACGATATTGCAGGAAGACGTTCTCACGCCCGAACTGGTCACGCAGCGCCTGAATCAGCCCATCGGCCGGGTCTATCGCCCACTGCTCGCCAAACTGCAGCATGGCCTTGGCGTCGCTGCCGGTGTACTCCAGCGTGATCGGGCAAGCACCACGATGGCGGGTGATCAGCTCGCCCAGCCACTTCAGCCGGTCGCCTTTCAGTGCGTCGTGCGCCACCTTCAGGCGCAGGCTCTCAGCCAGCTTGGTGCGCGCGTCTTCCATGGTCATCACCTGCTTCACCCGCAGGCGCAAGCCCCCGGAGAAGTCGTCATTGCTGACCTCGCCTTCCACCACCACCATGGCATCGGTCTGCAGCAAGGACTGTGCCGCCATGAAGGCATCGGCAAACAGCGATGCCTCGATCCGCCCGGAACGGTCATCCAGGGTGACGAAGCCCATCTTGTCGCCCTTCTTGTTCTTCATCACCCGCAACGCAATGATCATGCCGGCAATGGTCTGGGTTTCGCGCGACGGCTTGAGGTCGACGATGCGCTGGCGGGCGAAGCGGCGAATTTCGGTCTCGTACTCGTCGATCGGGTGGCCGGTCAAGTACAGGCCAAGGGTGTCTTTCTCCCCCTTCAAACGCTCCTTGAGGGTGAGCTCGCGCACCTTGCGATGGTTGGCATAGACGTCGACATCTGCCGCGTCGAACATGCCGCCGAACAGGTCGACATGGCCACTGTCAGCGGTGTGCGCAGCCTGCTCGGCTGCCTTGATGGCCTCGCCCAGCGCCGACAGCAAGGTTGCCCGGTTGATGTCGATGTTGGCGTGGTAGGCCTTGATCTCGTCATGGAAGTGCGGGCCAAGGCGGTCCAGCGCGCCACTGCGCACCAGCGCATCAAGGGTACGCTTGTTGACCCGCTTGAGGTCGATGCGTTCACAGAAATCGAACAGGTCCTTGAACGGACCACCCTGGGCACGGGCCTCGACAATCGCCTCCACCGGGCCTTCGCCGACGCCCTTGATGGCGCCAAGGCCGTAGACGATCCGGCCGTCGTTGTTGACGGTGAACTTGAAGTCCGAGAAGTTCACGTCCGGCGCGTCGAGGCGCAGCTTCATGCTGCGCACCTCCTCCACCAGCACCACCACCTTGTCGGTGTTGTGCATATCCGCCGACAGGACCGCGGCCATGAACGGCGCCGGGTAGTGGGTTTTCAGCCAGGCGGTCTGGTACGACACCAGGCCATAGGCAGCGGAGTGGGATTTGTTGAAGCCGTAGCCCGCGAACTTCTCTACCAGGTCGAAGATGTTACCGGCGAGGTCCGCATCGATATTGTTGGCTACGCAACCTTCGATGAAACCACCGCGCTGCTTGGCCATTTCCTCGGGCTTTTTCTTACCCATGGCTCGGCGCAGCATGTCGGCGCCACCCAGGGTGTAACCCGCCATCACCTGGGCGATCTGCATCACCTGTTCCTGGTACAGGATGATGCCGTAGGTCGGCGCCAGTACTGGCTTGAGGCCTTCGTACTGGTAGTCGGAGTGGGGGTAGGCCAGCTCGGCGCGGCCGTGCTTGCGGTTGATGAAGTCGTCCACCATGCCCGACTGCAGCGGGCCCGGGCGGAACAGCGCAACCAGTGCGATCAGGTCTTCCAGGCAGTCGGGCTTGAGCTTCTTGATCAGCTCCTTCATGCCACGCGATTCAAGCTGGAACACCGCCGTGGTTTCGGCCTTCTGCAGCAGCTCGTAAGTCTTGCGGTCGTCCAGCGGGATGAAGTCGATGTTGAGGTCGGGCAGGTTCTTCTTGGCCTGCTCGCGGTTGATGATCTCCATCGCCCACTTGATGATGGTCAAGGTACGCAGGCCGAGGAAGTCGAACTTCACCAGGCCGGCGGCCTCGACGTCATCCTTGTCGAACTGGGTTACCAGGCCACCACCCTCTTCATCACAGGCGATCGGCGAAAAATCGGTGAGCTTGGTCGGTGCGATAACAACACCACCGGCGTGCTTGCCGGTACCCCGGGTCACACCCTCCAGCTTCAGGGCCATGTCCCAGATCTCACGGGCGTCTTCGTCGCCCTTGAGGAAGTCGCGCAGGATTTCTTCCTGCTCGTAGGCCTTCTCCAGAGTCATGCCCACTTCGAAGGGGATCATCTTCGACAGGCGGTCGGCCAGGCCATAGGATTTGCCTTGCACCCGCGCCACGTCACGTACCACTGCCTTGGCGGCCATGGTACCGAAGGTGATGATCTGGCTCACCGCATTACGACCGTAGGCCTCGGCCACGTAGTCGATCACCCGGTCACGGCCGTCCATGCAGAAGTCGACGTCGAAGTCGGGCATGGAAACACGCTCAGGGTTGAGGAAGCGCTCGAACAGCAGGTCGTAGGCCAGCGGGTCGAGGTCGGTGATCTTCAGTACGTACGCCACCAGCGAGCCAGCACCCGAACCGCGGCCCGGGCCAACCGGTACATCGTTGTTCTTGGCCCACTTGATGAAGTCCATAACAATCAGGAAGTAACCGGGGAAGCCCATCTGGATGATGATGTCCAGCTCGAACTTCAAGCGGTCCAGGTAGACCTGACGCTTTTCTTCATAATTGGGCGTGGTCTCTTTCGGCCACAGCACCGCCAGGCGCTCTTCCAGACCTTCGTGGGACACATGCCGCAGATAGTCGTCGATGCCCATGCCGTTGGGCGTGGGGAAGTCAGGCAGGAAGTACTTGCCCAACTGCACCTGGATGTTGCAGCGCTTGGCGATTTCGACGGTGTTGGCGATGGCGTCGGGCAGGTCACTGAACAGCTCGGCCATTTCCTCTGCCGACTTCAGGTACTGCTGGTCGCTGTAGCAACGCGGACGGCGCGGGTCGTCGAGGGTCCAGCCCTCGCCGATGCATACGCGGGTTTCGTGGGCGTCGAAGTCCGTCTGCTTGATGAAGCGCACGTCGTTGGTAGCCACCAGCGGGGCGCCAAGCTTGTCGGCCAACGCCACCGCCGCATGCACGTATTCCTCGTCGCGTGCGCGATTGGTGCGCTGCACTTCAACGTAGAAGCGCTCGGGGAACATGCCCATCCAGTCCTGAAGTAGCGCTTCGGCTTCATCTTGCCGCCCAGCCAGCAAGGCCATGCCGATGTCGCCTTCCTTACCCGCGGAAAGGGCAATCAGGCCCTCGCTGGCGGGGGCGATCCATTCACGCTGGAGGATGACCAGGCCGTTGCGCTGGCCATCGGTCCAGCCGCGCGAGATCAATTCGGTGAGGTTGCGATAGCCCTTGGGGTCCATGGCCAGGAAGCAGATGCGTGACAGCGGGGCTTCCGGGTCGGCACCGGCCAGCCACAGGTCGGCACCGCAGATCGGTTTGATACCGGCGCCCATGGCAGTCTTGTAGAACTTCACCAGCGAGCACATGTTGCTCTGATCGGTGATGGCGACCGCCGGCATGTTCATCCCGGTCAGCGCCTTGGCCAGCGGCTTGATCCGCACCAGGCCGTCAACCAGCGAGAATTCGGAGTGGACGCGCAGGTGAACGAAGGAAACCGACATGGAAGATCCTGTAGCAGTGCTTAACGACAAGGGCGGGATTGTAGCCTAACTAGGGGCTTTTTTTGGGGTTGCTTTGCAGCCCTTCGCGGGCACGCCCGCTCCCACAGGTACGGCACCGCTGCTCAGACCGATGAATCCTGTGGGAGCGGGGGTGCCCGCGAAGGGCCGCAAAGCGGCCTCAATAGGTCAGATCAGGGAATCGCTGACGCCTTCGCGCGCTTCCCAGGCCGCCCGCACAGGGGCGAAGGATCGCCGATGAATGGGCGTAGGCCCAAGGCGCGCCAAGGCCTCGAGATGCACCGGGGTCGGGTAGCCCTTGTGCCCGCCAATGCCATACCCCGGGTAGATCAGTTCAAAAGCGCTCATCTCCCGGTCACGGGTCACCTTGGCCAGGATCGATGCCGCCGCAATGGCCGGCACCTGGCTGTCCCCCTTGACCACCGGTGCTGCAGGCACAGCCAGCTTCGGACAGCGATTGCCATCGATCAATGCCAGCTTCGGCGTAATGTGCAAGCCCTCCACTGCCCGCTGCATGGCCAGCATGGTGGCCTGCAGGATGTTCAGGCTGTCGATTTCCTCGACTTCGGCGCGGGCGATGCAGAAGCTCAAGGCCTTTTCGCGGATCTCGTCGAACAGCGCCTCACGCTTGGCCTCGGTGAGTTTCTTCGAATCGTTCAGACCGAGAATCGGCCGTGCAGGATCAAGAATCACCGCCGCCGTGACCACCGCGCCACACAGCGGGCCGCGGCCCACTTCGTCAACGCCGGCGACCAGGTCTTCTACCAGGTTGAAGTCCAGTCCAATTTGCATGTCAGCGGTCCTTGAGCAGGGCCAGTACCGCCTCGGCCGCCTGATTGGAGGCGTCACGGCGCAGGGTGCGGTGAATTTCGTCGAAACGTTCGGTCTGCTGGCTTCCATCGCGTACCAGCGGCGCCAAGGTGTTGGCCAGCGCTTCGCTGGTAGCGTCGTCTTGCAGCAACTCGGGCACCAGCTCTCGCTGGGCCAGCAGGTTCGGCAATGACACGTAAGGGCTTTTCACCAGACGCTTGAGAATCCAGTAGGTCAAGGGCGCAAGGCGGTACGCCACCACCATCGGCCGCTTGTACAGCAGCGCCTCGAGGGTGGCGGTGCCCGAGGCGATCAGCACCGCGTCACAGGCCGCGAGGGCTTGGTGCGACTGGCCATCGAGCAGGGTCAGCGGCAGTTGGCGCCCTTCCAGCATCTGCTCGATCTGGGCACGCCGCGTGGCGTTGGCGCAGGGCAACACGAAGCGCACACCCGGCACTTGTTGACAGAGGCGCTCGGCGGCGTCGAGGAATAACGCGCCCAGGCGCCCTACTTCGCCGCCCCGGCTGCCCGGCATCAGTGCCACCACCGGCCCCTCGCCCAGGCCCAGCGTGGCACGCGCGGCAGAGCGGTCGGCTTCAAGCGGGATGGTGTCTGCCAGCGGGTGGCCGACAAAACGCACTGGCACACCCTGCTCTTCGTAGAACCGCGCCTCGAACGGCAACAGCGTCAGCATCAGGTCGCAACCCTCGCGAATCTTCAGCACGCGCTTCTGCCGCCAAGCCCACACTGACGGGCTGACATAGTGCACGGTCTTGATCCCGGCCTGACGCAGCTTCAGCTCGATATTGAGGGTGAAGTCAGGGGCGTCGATGCCGATGAATACGTCGGGCTTTTCTTCGATCAGGGTCTGGATCAGCAACTTGCGGCGCTTGAGCAGCTCGCGCAGACGCCCCAGCACCTCGACCAGCCCCATGACGGCCAGACGTTCCATGGGGAAATAGGATTGCAGGCCTTCGGCTTCCATCAAGGGGCCGCCAACCCCGATGAAACGTACGTCGGGATGGCGCGCCTTGAGGGCGCGCATCAAGCCTGAACCAAGAATATCGCCACTGGCCTCACCGGCGACCAGCGCTACGCAAAGCTGGGCCATATCAGCGCGTGATGCCGCGAGCGGAGCTCAGGATCGACTGACGGAACAGCTCGACCTCGGGGTGTTGCGCGGCAGGTTCAGCCAGCTCCTTGAGTGCGTCTTCGACGGTCAGGCCCTGACGGTAGACAATCTTGTAGCAACGACGCAGCACATGGATCACCTCGTCGCTGAAACCGCGGCGGCGCATGCCCTCGAAGTTCATGCTGCGGGCTTCGGCCGGGCTGCCGAACACGGTAACGAAGGCCGGAACGTCCTTGCCAATCGCCGTGCCCATACCGGAAAACGCGTGGGCGCCAATGTGGCAGTACTGGTGAACCAGGGTGTAACCGGACAGGATCGCCCAGTCACCCACATGCACATGACCTGCCAGCGCCGTATTGTTTACCAGGATGCAGTGGTTGCCGATGACACTGTCGTGGCCAATGTGGGCATAGGCCATGATCAGGTTGTGGTCGCCCACGGTGGTTTCCGCACGGTCCTGAACAGTACCGCGGTGGATGGTAACCCCTTCGCGAATCACATTGTGATCGCCGATTACCAGGCGCGTCGGCTCACCCTTGTACTTCAGGTCCGGGGTGTCTTCACCAATCGATGAAAACTGGAAGATACGATTGTGCTTGCCGATGCGGGTCGGCCCTTTGAGCACAACATGCGGGCCGATAACGGTGCCCTCCCCGATTTCTACATCAGGGCCAACGATCGACCAAGGGCCGACCTCGACGCCGTCGGCCAGCCTGGCCGACGGATCGATAATGGCCCGAGGATCAATCGAATTCATAGGGATCGTTCCGCGCAGGTGATTTCTGCCGAGCAGACCGGCTTGCCGTCGACCAGGGCGCGGCACTCGAACTTCCAGATCATGCTTTTACGGCTGAGGAACTTGGCTTCCAGCACAAGCTGGTCGCCCGGCAGCACCGGCTGACGGAAACGCAGTTTGTCGGAACCGACAAAGTAGTACAGGGTGCCATCGGCCGGCTTGGCATCGAGCATCTTGAAACCAAGGATGCCGGCCGCCTGGGCCATGGCTTCGATGATCAGGACACCCGGCATGATCGGGTGTGCCGGGAAGTGGCCATTGAAAAACGGCTCGTTGATGCTGACATTCTTGTAGGCACGAATGCTCTGGGCCTCGAAGTCCAGATCCGTCACACGGTCTACCAGCAGGAACGGGTAGCGGTGAGGCAGGTATTCGCGAATCTCGTTGATGTCCATCATTTCGGTGGGGAAGCCTGTAATAAGAATAGGGAGCGCAGGTGCTGACCACACGCTCCTTTTGCAATCCAAAGAGGAGCCAGCTAGCGACTGTTCACTCTTGCTCAGGGAATGGTATCAGCCTTCTGATGTCGGCAGGCCACCTGAGGTCACGGTATCGACGCGTTTTTCCAGCTGCTGGAGACGCTTGGCCATGTCGTCCAGGTGGCGGATACGCGCGGCGCTCTTGCGCCATTCAGCCAGCGGCTGCATGGCAGTGCCGGAAGAATAGGAACCCGGTTCAGTGATCGAACGGGTAACCATGGTCATTCCGGAAACGAAAACGTTATCGCAAATATCGATGTGCCCAACCAGCCCCACACCACCGGCCAGCATGCAGTGCTTGCCGATGCGCGTACTGCCGGAGATTCCGACGCAAGCGGCCATGGCAGTGTGATCACCGATCTGAACGTTGTGAGCGATCTGGATCTGGTTATCCAGCTTGACCCCGTCGCCGATCCGGGTGTCGGACAGCGCGCCACGGTCGACTGCAGTATTGACACCGATCTCAACGTCATCACCAATGGTGACGCCGCCGATCTGTGCAATCTTGCGCCAGATGCCCTTCTCGTTGGCAAAGCCGAAGCCCTCGCCGCCGATCACGGCACCCGACTGAATGACCACACGCTTGCCGATGGTTACGTCGTGATACAGCGTGACCCGCGGTGCCAGCCAACCGCCCTCGCCGATCACGCAACGTGCGCCGACCACGCAGTGTGCACCCACGCTGACATTGGCCGCGATGCGCGCACCGCTTTCGATGACCGCGAACGGCCCGATGCTGGCACTGGCATCCACCTGCGCGTCCTCAGCTACCACGGCGCTGGGATGAATACCCGCCACAGCCTTGGGTTTGGGGTCGAACAGGTGGGAAATGCGTGCGTAGGCCAGGTACGGATCGGCGACGATCAGTGCATTGCCGGCAAAGCCTTCGGCATCCGCCGCCTTCAGCAGCACTGCAGCCGCCTGGCTGTCGTCCAGGAATTTGCGGTACTGCGGGTTGGCGAGGAAGCTCAACTGACCGGGGCCAGCCTCCTGCAAGGTGGCCAGCCCGGTAATCTGCAGCGCCTCGGGCCCCTTGAGGGTGGCTCCAAGTGCCTCGGCCAGCTGGCCTAGCGTCATGGTCACACTCATATCAACGGGCTTGGTTCATGCGCTCGATGACTTGGCGGGTGATGTCGTACTGAGGCTTGACATCGATGACCGCACCACGCTCGAGGACCAGGTCGTAGCCGCCCTTCTTGATCACTTCCTCGACAGCGCCATCCAGCTTCGGCTTCAGCTGCTTGAGCATGTCGCGATCAGCAACGGCCTTGGCTTCGTTCAGCTCCTTGGACTGGAACTGGAAGTCGCGAGCCTTTTGCTTGAACTCGAGCTCCAGGCGCTCACGCTCCTGCTGCTGCATCTTGTCGCCGCCCTTGATCAGGCGGTCCTGGATGCCCTTGGCACTGCTTTCCAGGCTTTTCAGCTTGGTCAGTTGCGGACCGAACTTCTTCTCGGCATCCACCGCATACTTCTTGGCGGCATCCGACTCGAGCAGGGCCATCTGGTAGTTCAGGACGGCAACCTTCATTTCGGCGAAAGCCGGGGTGGCGACCAGCGCCGCGGCCACTACGGCCAGTTGAGCCAATTTACGCACGATGCACTCCTGGATAAACCGTTGTCGTTAAGCAGGGGCCGACCTTAGAAGGTCTGGCCCAGAGAGAATTGGAACACCTGGGTATCGGCATCGTCCGGCTTCTTGACCGGCATTGCCAGACTGAAGCTCAACGGGCCCAGAGCGGTAATCCAGGTCACGCCCAGGCCGACCGAACTGGCCATGCCCGAGAACCCGACCTTCTCGCAATCAGGTTTGTTGCCGCAATTGGTGTCGAACACGTTACCCACGTCCCAGAACACGGAGGTGCGCAGTGAACGCTGGTCCTTGACGAACGGCAGCGGGAACAGCAGCTCGGCACCGCCCTGCACCAGCACGTTACCACCAAACGGCAACGGATCCTGATCCGGGTCGCGGATAGTGCCCGGCTTGCCGCCATTGGCCTCGCCGCGGCTAGGCGTACTGCGTGGGCCCAGGCTGCTGTCCTTGAAGCCACGGACAGAGTTGAAACCACCCGCGAAATAATTCTCGTAGAACGGCAGGCCAGAGGTGCTGCCGTAACCATCACCATAGCCCAGCTCGGTATGCAGGCGCAGGGTGTAGTCATTGGTGATCGGTTTGAACAGCTGGCCACGGTAGTCAAGCTTGAAGAACGACAGGTCGCTGCCCGGAATGGTGGACTCCAGGGTCAGGCTTTGCGAGTGACCACGGGTGGCCAGTACGCCTTTGTTCAGGGTCGACTCGGACCAGCCGATCGAGGCCTTGAAGTTCAGGAAATTGTCACCTTCCTGCTCGAGGAAGTCGAAAATCTCGTCAACGGTGTACTTGCCGGTCTTGATCTTGTCCTGCTGCACGCTCAGGCCGTAGGTCAGGCGCGAAGTCTCGCTGATCGGGTAGCCCAGGCTGACGCCGGCACCGTAGCTGTCCACCGCATAGCTGGCGACGTCGACGTCGAGGTCGTCGTAATCGGTGCTGCGGTAGAAGGCGTTATAACCCAGGCTGACGCCATCGGCAGTGAAGTAGGGATCAACGAAGCCAAAGTTGTAGCGGGTCTGGTACTCCGAACGGGTCAGACCGACGGATACCTTGTTACCGGTACCGAGGAAGTTGCTCTGGCTGATCGAACCACCGAGGATCAGGCCGGCGCTCTGGGCGAAACCGACGCTGGCGGTGATCGAACCGGAGGCCTGCTCTTCGACGCTGTAGTTGACGTCGACCTGGTCGTCGGTGCCTGGCACCTGCGGGGTCTCGACGTTCACTTCCTTGAAGTAGCCCAGACGCTCCAGACGGGTCTTGGACTGATCGATCAGGTAGGTCGAAGCCCAGCCACCTTCCATCTGGCGCATTTCGCGACGCAGCACTTCGTCTTCGGTCTTGGTGTTGCCGCGGTAGTTGATGCGGTTGACGTAGGCACGCTTGCCCGGGTCGACCACGAACATGATGTCGACGGTGTGGTCCTGGTCGTTCGGCTGTGGCACGCCGTTGACGTTGGCGAAGGTATAGCCTTCGTTACCCAGACGGCGGGTGATCAGCTCGGACGTGGTGGTCATCACCTTGCGCGAGAATACCTGGCCCGGTTGCACCAGCAGCAGCGACTTGACCTGGTCTTCCGGCACCTTGAGATCACCGGACAGCTTCACGTCGCGAACGGTGTATTTCTCGCCTTCGTTGATGTTGACGGTGATGTAGACGTGCTTCTTGTCCGGCGTGATGGACACCTGGGTGGAGGCAATGTCCATGTTGATGTAGCCGCGGTCCAGGTAGTAGGAGCGCAGGCGCTCCAGGTCACCGGAGAGCTTTTCACGGGCGTACTTGTCGTCGTTCTTGAAGAACGACAGCCAGTTGGTGGTCTTCAGTTCGAACAACTGCCCCAGGGTCTCGTCATCGAATACGTTGTTACCAACGATGTTGATGTGCTGGATGGCAGCAACGGTGCCTTCGTTGATCTTGATCTTCAGCGCCACACGGTTGCGCGGCTGCGGCACCACTTCGGCGTCGACCTCGGCCGAGTAGCGGCCCTGGGCCACGTATTGGCGCTGCAGCTCGTTACGCACGCCTTCGAGGGTGGCGCGCTGGAAGATTTCGCCTTCGGCCAGGCCCGATTGCTTCAGGCCCTTCATCAGGTCTTCGGTGCTGATCGCCTTGTTGCCTTCAATCTCGATGCTCGACACCGACGGGCGCTCGACCACGTTGATGATCAGCACATTGCCATCGCGGCTCAACTGGATGTCCTGGAAGAACCCGGTCTTGAACAAGGAACGAGTCGAGTCCACCAGGCGACGGTCGTCGGCCTGGTCGCCAACGTTCAGTGGCAAGGCACCGAACACACTGCCGGCGGAAACCCGCTGCAGGCCGTTGACGCGAATATCGGAGATGGTGAAGGACTCGGCGTGAACTTCAGCGATCATCAGTGCGGACATGACCGCAGTTAGCAGCAGACGTTTCATGAAGTCCTTTTATTCCAACTGGCAATAAACAACCTGCCGTCACAAACGACAGGTTCGCAATTGAGCGAAGCTTTATAGTCGACCCAGATCGTTGATCAGGGCGAGCAACATCACCCCTATGACCAAACTGATACCGATCTGAACCCCCCAACCTTGCACCCGATCCGACAGCGGACGACCGCGCGCCCACTCGACCAGGTAAAACAGCAAATGCCCCCCATCCAGCACAGGTATGGGCAGCAGGTTAAGAACCCCCAGGCTTATGCTCAGGTAGGCCAGGAAATTCAGGAAATCCCCCACGCCGGACTGGGCTGAAGCGCCCGCCACTTTAGCAATGGTTATCGGTCCACTCAAGTTTTTTACCGAGAGCTCCCCGAACAGCATTTTCTTCAGCGATTCAAGGGTCAGGACACTCATGTTCCAGGTACGCGACAAGCTCTCACCCACCGCATCCAGCGGGCCGTAGCTGATCTCGCGGAGCATGCTGGCAGGCCATTCGCCACCCTTGACGCCAGCGCCAAGATAGCCTCCCACTGCCTTGCCCTCACCCTTGCGGGCCAGGGTCACCGGCAACTCCAGGGCTGCACCATCGCGCTCCACACGCACCACTACCTTGGCATCCGGGCGGGCACGCACGCTGTCGACAACTTGCTGCCATTCGGTCACTGCCACATCATCCAGAGCCAGCAGCTTGTCCCCGGTTTTCAGGCCGGCAGCGGCAGCCGGCCCCTTCGGATCAATCTCAGCCAGCACCGGCGTGATCGCCGGCCGCCATGGGCGCAGCCCCAGGGACTGAATCGGGTCGGGCTCGTCGGCGCCCTTGAGCCAGCTGTCCAGCGTGACCTGCAACTGACGCTCGTTGCTGGCGCCCTCATCACGCACGCCAATCTGCAAGGTACCGCTCTCACCCAGACGACGAACCAGCTGCAGATTGACCGCCGACCATCCGTTGGTCGGTTTGCCGTCAACTGAGACGATTTCCTGACCCGCGGTCAGCCCGGCCGATGCTGCCAGGCTGCCACTGTCGACCGCACCGATAACCGGTCGGATTTGCTGGGTACCCAGCATCGCCAGCACCCAGAAAAACAGGATAGCCAGCAGAAAGTTGGCAATCGGGCCTGCGGCGACAATCGCTATACGCTGGCGCACCGACTTGCGGTTGAACGACTGCCCGGCCAGCGCTGGCGGCACATCGCCCTCGCGCTCGTCGAGCATCTTGACGTAGCCGCCCAGAGGAATGGCCGCAACAACGAACTCGGTGCCGTAGCGGTCATGCCACCGCAGCAGCGGCGTGCCGAAACCGACCGAAAAACGCAGCACCTTGACGCCGCAGCGGCGCGCCACCCAGAAGTGACCGAATTCGTGGAAAGTGACCAGCACACCCAGAGCCACGAGGGTGCCGATAATCATGTAGAGCGCTGTCATGTCCATCTCCGAATGATGTTCAGCGGGCCGGCATTGCTGCCCAGCCCCCTCACGAACCTTGGCGGGCCTGCATCAGCGACCGTGACGCCTCAGCCATTCACGGGAAAGCTCCCGGGCACGCTGATCGGCGGCAAATACCGCATCCAGCGAAGGCAGTGGCACGACGGGTTCCTGGTCGAGTACCTGTTCGATCATACCCGCGATCTCCGGGAAACGGATGCGCCGTTCAAGAAATGCCTCGACGGCAACTTCGTTGGCTGCATTGAGCACGGCAGGCGCGCTGTTGCCTGCCTCGGCAGCCTGCCGCGCAAGGCGCAGGCAAGGGAAGCGTTGTTCGTCGGGCGCCTGGAAATCCAGACGGGCGATGGCGAACAGGTCCAGGGGGGCGACCCCGGAATCGATCCGTTCCGGCCAGGCCAACGCGCTGGCGATCGGCGTACGCATGTCCGGGTTGCCCAGTTGCGCGAGCACCGAACCGTCCACGTAGTCGACCAGTGAGTGGATCACGCTTTGCGGGTGCACCACCACCTCAACCTTGGACGGCGCGGCATCGAACAACCAGCAGGCCTCGATCAACTCGAGGCCTTTGTTCATCATGCTGGCCGAATCCACGGAGATCTTGCGCCCCATGGACCAGTTAGGGTGAGCACAAGCTTGCTCCGGGGTCACGTCCAGCAGCGCCTCGACCGGCGTCTCGCGGAACGGCCCACCAGAAGCGGTAAGCAGGATCCGGCGCACACCGACAGCACTCAGGCCACGGGCGTAGTCGCCAGGCATGCACTGGAAGATAGCGTTGTGTTCGCTGTCGATCGGCAGCAGCACGGCACCCTTTTGCCGCACCGCCTCCATGAACAGCGCGCCCGACATTACAAGTGCTTCCTTGTTGGCCAGCAACACCTTCTTGCCTGCCTCGACTGCAGCCAGCGTGGGACGCAGACCGGCAGCACCGACAATGGCCGCCATCACTGCGTCCACTTCAGCGGCCGACGCCACCTGGCAAAGTCCGGCCTCGCCTTCCAGCACCTCGGTGGAGCAACCGGCTGCAGCCAGACTTGCGCGTAACCTCACCGCTGCTTCGGTGCTCGGCACCACAGCGAATGCCGGGCGATGACGCACACATAACGCCAACAACTCGTCGATGCGCGAATAGCCAGTGAGGGCAAACGCTTGATAACGGCCAGGGTGACGCGCAATCACATCCAGCGTGCTCAGGCCGATGGAGCCGGTGGCCCCGAGCACGGTAATACGTTGCGGGCGACTCACATCACACCCCATTCGGCAGCCCACAGCAGCACCGCAAAGATCGGAATTGCCGCAGTCAGGCTGTCGATGCGATCGAGCACACCACCATGCCCAGGCAGCAGATTGCTGCTGTCCTTGATGCCGGAGCGACGCTTGAACATGCTCTCGGTGAGATCACCGACCACCGAGGACATCACCAGCAACGCAGCGCCCAGCAGGCCCAGCAGGATCTGACCAAAGCCCCAGTCGCGGCCGATGCCGACACCCAGGGTAATCAACAGGCTGACCGCCAGCCCACCATACACGCCTTCCCAGCTCTTGCCCGGGCTGACCTGCGGGGCCAGCTTGCGCTTGCCGAACGCCCGGCCAGAAAAGTACGCACCGATGTCGGCAGCCCACACCAGCACCATGACGGACAGGATCAGCCAGTTCCCCAAGGGCCAGTGCTTGAGCAGCACCAGCCCCTGCCAAGCCGGCAGCAGCACCAGCAGACCGATCAACAGCCGACAGGCAGCACTGGCCCACAGATCGCTGCTGCGCGGGTAGGTAAGCACCAGCCAAGTGGCCAGCCCCCACCAGATCACCGCAGCGCCCAGCACCCAGGGTGCCAGCTCCGGAAGGATGTGCAGCAGCATCAGCGCCCCGGCGACCACCACCGCATAGGCAATGCGCAGCGGCTGGGCCATAAGCCCGGCAAGGCGTGCCCACTCCCAGGCGCCGAGGGCCACCACGAAGCCGATGAACAGGGCGAAATCCCCGCCATTGAGCAGAAAGAAACCGCCCAGCGCGACCGGCAGCAGGATCAGCGCAGTAATGATGCGTTGTTTAAGCATTAAGCACGAGCTCCAGCCTCGACCTGCTCGCTGGTCTTACCGAAGCGGCGCTGGCGCGAAGCGAAATCGGCCAGGGCTTTGCGCATGGCCTCGTGTTTGAAGTCCGGCCAGTAGAGGTCGGAGAAGTACAACTCGGCATAGGCCAGCTGCCACAGCAGGAAATTGCTGATGCGGTGCTCGCCGCCGGTGCGAATGCAAAGATCCGGCAACGGCAGTTCGCCGGTTGCCAGGCAGGTCTGCAGCAGACCCGGGGTGATGTCCTCCGGGCGCAGATGCCCAGCTTGCACTTCCCGCGCCAACCGTTGGGCAGCCTGGGCGATGTCCCACTGGCCACCGTAGTTGGCTGCTATCTGCAGAATGAAGCGGTTGTTGCCGGCGGTCGCTGCCTCGGCCTCGCGCATGGCGGCCTGCAGCTCAGGATGGAAACGCGAACGGTCGCCGATGATGCGCAGGCTGATATTGTTCTCGTCAAGGCGCTTGGCCTCACGGCGCAGAGCCGAGAAGAACAGCTCCATCAGCGCACCGACTTCTTCGGCAGGGCGCTGCCAGTTCTCGCTGGAGAAGGCGAACAGGGTCAGCACCTCAACCCCGGCCTTGGCACAGACTTCGATGACCGCGCGAACGGCATCCACACCCGCCTTGTGCCCGGCCACGCCAGGCAGCAGGCGTTTTTTCGCCCAGCGGTTGTTGCCATCCATGATGATCGCGACATGACGCGGCACCGAGGACGGCGCCGCTGGCTTGGTCTTTTCCATTAAAAAACCCCGGCCTTAGACGGCCATCAGGTCCTTTTCCTTGGCTTTGAAGGCGGCATCGACTTCAGCAACGAACTTGTCGGTCAGCTTCTGGATCTCGTCAGCGGCGCGACGCTCTTCGTCTTCGCTGATTTCCTTGTCCTTGGTCAGTTTTTTCAGGTCAGCCAGGGCGTCGCGGCGCACGTTGCGCACGGCCACCTTGGCATCCTCGGCAACACCGCTGGCCTGCTTGGTGTAGCCCTTGCGGGTTTCCTCGGTCAGGGCCGGCATCGGTACACGGATGGTAGTACCGGCGCTGGACGGGTTAAGGCCCAGATCGGAGGTGAGGATAGCCTTTTCGATGGCAGCGCTGAGGTTCTTGTCGTGAGCGACGATCTTCAGGGTGCGAGCATCTTCGACGGTGATCGCGGCGACCTGGTTCAGCGGCATTTCGCTACCCCAGGCGGTAACCTTGACGCTGTCCAGGATGCTTGGGTGAGCGCGACCGGTGCGGATTGCAGCCAGGTTGCGGGACAGGGCTTCGATGGACTTGCCCATGCGCTCCTGCGCGTCTTTCTTGATGTCGTTGATCATGCTTGGCCTTCCTCGATCAGTGTACCTTCAGCGCCACCCACCACGATGTTCAGCAGGGCGCCAGGCTTGTTCATGTTGAATACCCGCAATGGCATCTTGTGGTCACGGCACAGGCAGATTGCGGTCAGGTCCATCACACCCAGCTTGCGATCCAGAACCTCATCGTAGGTCAGGTGATCGAATTTCTCGGCGTGCGGGTCCTTGAATGGATCGGCAGTGTACACGCCATCGACCTTGGTCGCCTTCAGCACCACGTCAGCATCGATTTCGATGGCGCGCAGGCAGGCCGCGGAGTCGGTGGTGAAGAACGGGTTGCCGGTACCGGCGGAGAAAATTACCACATCCCCGGAGTTGAGGTGACGAATAGCTTTGCGACGATCGTAATGATCGGTGACACCCACCATGGAAATGGCCGACATTACCAGGGCCGGGATGTTCGAGCGCTCCAGCGCATCGCGCATGGCCAGGCCGTTCATCACGGTAGCCAGCATGCCCATGTGGTCACCCGTGACGCGATCCATGCCGGCTGCGCTGAGCGCAGCGCCGCGGAACAGGTTGCCACCACCGATCACCAGGCCGACCTGAACACCGATCCCTACCAGCTGGCCAACTTCAAGCGCCATGCGATCCAGCACTTTCGGGTCGATCCCGAAGTCTTCCGAGCCCATCAGGGCCTCGCCGCTAAGTTTGAGCAAAATGCGTTTATAGCGAGGTTGGCGACCACTCACCTGCTGAGCCATTGCGAGTCTCTCCTGCGGCGTACTTTTAGAAAATTCGTGCGGGCTGTTTGCAGCCTGCTAACTGTAGCGTGGCACCGCTTCGGTGCCAGCGAAGAGGGAGTCGTATAAACCCCTCTCCGTTTTGACAAAGAGGCTGCGCGCGTGAGCGGGCAGCCTCTTTGGGGCGACAGACGGGGCTGTCTTACTGCTTGGCAGCAGCTACCTGAGCGGCAACTTCAGCAGCGAAGTCGTCGACTGGCTTCTCGATGCCTTCGCCTACTTTGAAGTAGGTGAAGGAAACGATTTCAGCACCGGCTTTCTTGGCCAGCTCGCCAACCTTGACTTCCGGGTTCATGACGAAGGCTTGCTCTTTCAGCGAGGCTTCGGCCTTGAACTTGGTGATACGGCCGTTGATCATGTTCTCAACGATGTTTTCCGGCTTGCCGGCGATCTTGTCGGCGTTCAGCTGCAGGAAGACATTCTTCTCGCGCTCGATGGCCTCGGCGGAGATTTCCGACGAATCCAGGAACTCAGGGTTCGAAGCTGCAACGTGCATGGCGATGTTCTTCGCCAGCTCAACGTCACCGCCTTTCAGAACGACGACAGCGCCGATCTTGTTGCCGTGCAGGTAGGCACCGACAACGTCACCCTCAACGCGCACCAGGCGACGGATGTTGACGTTCTCGCCGCACTTGGCAACCAGGGCTTCACGAGCAGCTTCGCGCGAGGCGATCAGCGGGGCGGCGTCGGTCAGCTTCTGGGCGAAGGCTTCTTCGAGGCTTTCGGCCACGAAGTTCTTGAAGTCGTCTTGCAGGGCCAGGAAGTCGGTCTGCGAGTTCACTTCCAGCAGGACGGCAGATGTACCGTCGGTCTTGACGGCGATAGCGCCTTCAGCAGCGACGTTGCCAGCCTTTTTGGCGGCCTTGATGGCGCCCGAGGCACGCATGTCGTCAATGGCTTTCTCGATGTCGCCGCCGGCCTTTTCCAGGGCCTTTTTGCAATCCATCATGCCTTCGCCGGTACGCTCGCGCAGTTCTTTTACCAGCGCTGCAGTAATTGCTGCCATTTCAAAATCCTCTTGGAAAGTTTTTCAACCATTCCACCCGTCAATCACGGGCGTTCAATTCTGCAAATCCGCTGCTTTGATTTCAGCAGGCCCATGATGCGGGGCCGATGCTGACAGCAGGATTTCAAGGTGGCAAAAAGGGGGCAGAGCCCCCTTTTTGCGTGCCAAGTAGACGCTAGCGCCTATTACTCAGCAGCAGGTGCAGCCGCTTCTTCAGCGTAAACTTCGGTGCCGCCGGCAACGTTGTTGCGGCCGCGGATGACTGCGTCAGCCATCGAAGTCATGTACAGCTCGATAGCGCGAATGGCGTCATCGTTACCTGGGATGATGTAGTCAACACCTTCCGGGCTGCTGTTGGTATCGACAACGCCGATAACCGGGATGCCCAGCTTGTTGGCTTCGGTGATCGCGATGCGCTCGTGATCAACGTCGATAACGAACAGAGCGTCTGGCAGACCGCCCATGTCCTTGATGCCACCCAGGCTGCGATCCAGTTTTTCCAGGTCGCGGGAGCGCATCAGGGCTTCTTTCTTGGTCAGCTTGGCGAAAGTGCCGTCTTCGGCCTGGGTTTCCAGGTCGCGCAGACGCTTGATCGAAGCGCGGATGGTCTTGTAGTTGGTCAGCATGCCGCCCAACCAACGGTGATCAACGTATGGCGAACCGCAACGAGCTGCTTGCTCGGCAACGATCTTGCCGGCGGAACGCTTGGTGCCGACGAACAGGATCTTGTTCTTGCCCTGGGCCAGGCGCTCTACGAACGACAGAGCGTCGTTGAACATTGGCAGGGTTTTTTCCAGGTTGACGATGTGGATCTTGTTACGCGCGCCGAAAATGTACTTGCCCATTTTCGGGTTCCAGTAACGGGTCTGGTGGCCGAAGTGCACACCGGCCTTCAGCATATCGCGCATATTGACTTGGGACATGATAGTTCCTTGATAAGTCGGGTTGGGCCTCCACGTATCCCAATGACCAACCCGCGAATTCTGCAACTCGGGGCACCCAGGTCATCGTGTCGACACGTGTGTGGGTTAAGTACTGACGGGGTCGTCCCCGAAAGCGGCGCATTTTATACCACAGACCGCGAGCGAACGGAACCCGGATACTGTTGCGTCTGTCAGCACTTTTTGCAGCACCCCGGCTTTCGCGCCAGAATGCCAGCTGTAGACAACAGCATGGCCGCCTATATCCCGACCGATCGGCGCCCTGCTCTGCTAGAATCCGGCCTTTCCCGTTTGTTCGCGCCGTGCACGGCGCCGTAGAGAGCCTGTAATGACCGTCACCATCAAGACCGCAGAAGACATCGAGAAGATGCGCATCGCTGGCCGCCTGGCCGCCGAAGTGCTGGAAATGATCGAAGAACACGTCAAGCCCGGTATCACCACCGAAGAGCTCGACCGCCTGTGCCACGACTATATCGTCAACGTCCAGCAGGCCATCCCGGCACCGCTCAACTACAAGGGCTACCCGAAGTCGATCTGCACCTCGATCAACCATGTGGTCTGCCACGGCATCCCCAACGACAAGCCGCTCAAGGACGGTGACACGCTCAATATCGACGTCACCGTGATCAAGGACGGCTACCACGGCGACACCAGCCGCATGTTCCACGTCGGCAACGTGCCGGTCTGGGCCGAGCGCCTGTCCAAGGTCACCCAGGAATGCATGTACAAGGCCATCGAGCTGGTGAAGCCGGGCTGCCGTCTGGGCGACATCGGTGAAGTGATCCAGAAGCACGCAGAGAAGAACGGTTTCTCGGTGGTACGCGAGTTCTGCGGTCACGGCATCGGCAAGGTGTTCCACGAAGAGCCGCAGATCCTCCACTACGGCCGCGCTGGCACGGGTATGGAGCTGAAGGAAGGCATGACCTTCACCATCGAGCCGATGATCAACCAGGGCAAGGCCGACACCAAGGTGCTGGGCGACGGCTGGACCGCCATCACCAAGGATCGCAAGCTCTCGGCCCAGTGGGAACACACTCTGGTGGTGACCGCGACCGGCTACGAGATCTTCACCCTGCGCAAGGACGACACCATCCCGCGCACTTCGGCCTGACCGCACCCCGACAGGCCACCCACGACAGGAACGTGACGCGATGCCCCAGGTGGACCCCGAGCTGTTCGACCGTGGCCAGTTCCAGGCGGAATTGGCCCTCAAGGCGAGCCCCATCGCCGCCTTCAAGAAAGCCATCCGCCTGGCCGGCGAGGTGCTCGACAAGCGTTTTCGCGCCGGCAGCGACATCCGCCCGCTGATCGAGGCCCGCGCCTGGCTCGTCGACAATATACTGCAACAGGCGTGGAACCAGTTCGACTGGGGCGACCAGAGCGGCATTGCCCTGGTTGCGGTGGGCGGCTATGGGCGCGGCGAACTGCACCCGCACTCGGACATCGACCTGCTGATTCTGCTAGGCGCTGCCGAGCACGAGCAGTACCGCGATGCCATCGAGCGCTTTCTTACCTTGCTGTGGGACATTGGCCTGGAAGTCGGCCAGAGCGTGCGTACCGTCGACGAGTGCGCCGAACAGGCCCGCGCCGACCTGACCGTGATCACCAACCTGATGGAAAGCCGCACCATCGCCGGCCCCGAGGCCTTGCGCCAGCGCATGCTGGAAGTCACCAGCACCGCACACATGTGGCCGAGCAAGGAGTTCTTCCTGGCCAAGCGCGCCGAACTCAAGGCCCGCCACCACAAGTACAACGACACAGAGTACAACCTCGAACCCAACGTCAAGGGTTCGCCAGGTGGCCTGCGCGACATCCAGACGGTACTGTGGGTAGCCCGTCGCCAGTACGGCACACTGAACCTGCATGCACTGGCCGGCGAAGGCTTCTTGCTGGAAAGCGAGAACGAACTGCTGGCTTCGTCCCAGGACTTCCTCTGGAAAGTCCGTTATGCCCTGCACATGCTGGCCGGGCGCGCCGAAGACCGCCTGCTGTTCGATCACCAGCGCAGCCTCGCCACGCTGCTGGGCTACAGCGACGAAAACCCCAAGCGGGCGATCGAACAGTTCATGCAGCAGTACTACCGGGTGGTGATGAGCATCAGCCAGCTGTGCGACCTGATCATCCAGCACTTCGAAGAAGTTATCCTCGCCGACGAGGAAAGTGGCAGCACCCAGCCGCTGAACGCGCGGTTCCGCCTGCATGACGGCTATATCGAGGCCGCCAACCCGAACGTGTTCAAGCGAACGCCGTTCGCCATGCTGGAAATCTTCGTGCTGATGGCCCAACACCCCGAGATCAAGGGCGTGCGTGCCGATACCGTGCGCCTGCTGCGCGAACACCGCCACCTGATCGACGACACGTTCCGCACCGATATCCGCAATACCAGCCTGTTCATCGAGCTATTCAAGTGCGAAATCGGCATCCACCGCAACCTGCGCCGGATGAACCGCTACGGCATTCTTGGCCGTTATCTGCCAGAGTTCGGCCTGATCGTCGGGCAGATGCAGCATGACCTGTTCCACATCTATACGGTCGATGCGCACACCCTCAACCTCATCAAGCACCTGCGCAAGCTGCAATACACGCCGGTGTCCGAGAAATTCCCGCTGGCCAGCAAGCTCATGGGGCGCCTGCCCAAACCCGAGCTGATCTACCTGGCCGGCCTGTACCACGACATCGGCAAGGGTCGCCAGGGCGACCACTCGGAAATCGGTGCAGTGGACGCGCAGAAGTTCTGCGAACGGCACCAGTTGCCGGCCTGGGACAGCCGCCTGATCGTCTGGCTGGTGCAGAACCACCTGGTGATGTCGACCACCGCTCAGCGCAAGGACTTGTCCGATCCGCAGGTGATCAACGACTTTGCCCTGCACATGGGCGACGAGACACGCCTTGACTACCTGTACGTGCTGACTGTGGCGGACATCAACGCCACCAACCCCAGCCTGTGGAACTCGTGGCGCGCCAGCCTGCTGCGCCAGCTGTACAGCGAGACCAAGCGCGCCCTGCGCCGTGGCCTGGAAAACCCGCTGGACCGCGAAGAGCAGATTCGCCAGACCCAGTCGTCAGCGCTGGATATCCTGGTGCGCGAGGGGACCGACCCGGACGACGTCGAGCAGCTATGGGCGCAACTGGGCGATGACTATTTCCTCAAGCACACCGCCGCCGACGTGGCCTGGCACACGGATGCGATCCTGCAGCAACCGGCCGATGGCGGGCCACTGGTACTGATCAAGGAAACCACCCAGCGCGAGTTCGAAGGCGGCACGCAGATTTTCATCTATGCCCCCGACCAGCATGATTTCTTCGCCGTGACGGTGGCGGCCATGTCGCAGTTGAACCTGAACATCCACGACGCCCGGATCATCACGTCGAGCAGCCAGTTCACCCTCGACACCTACATTGTGCTGGACAACGACGGTGGCTCGATCGGCGACAACCCGCAACGGGTCAAGCAGATTCGCGACGGCCTGACCGAAGCGCTGCGCAACCCTGAGGACTACCCGACCATCATCCAGCGCCGGGTACCGCGCCAGCTCAAGCACTTCGACTTCCCGCCGCAAGTGACCATCCTCAACGATGCTCAGCGGCCGGTGACCATCCTCGAAATCACCGCGCCAGACCGCCCGGGCCTGCTGGCCCGGCTGGGACGGATTTTCCTGGAGTTCGACCTTTCGCTGCAAAACGCCAAGATCGCCACCCTCGGCGAGCGGGTAGAAGACGTGTTTTTCATTACCGATGCCGACAACCAACCGCTGTCAGACCCGCAGTTGTGCAGCCGCCTGCAGGAGGCCATCGTGCAGCAACTGCAGGCCGGCCAAGGTAGCGACACCAGCCAGACCCGCGTGACCTTTTAACGATTAGACGATTGACGAGACCTTGCGCCGATGAACCATGCCTTGACCCAGCTTCAGCCCTATCCGTTCGAAAAGCTTCGTGCCCTGCTGGGCAGCGTGACGCCTGCGGCGGACAAACGCGCCATCGCCCTGTCGATCGGTGAGCCGAAGCACGAATCGCCGGCGTTCGTCGCCCAGGCCATGGCCGACAACCTCGACAAGCTGGCGGTTTATCCCAGCACCATCGGCTTGCCAGCCCTGCGCCAGGCCATCGGTCAGTGGTGCGAACGACGCTTTGGCGTGCCGACCGGCTGGCTGGACGCCGACCGCCACATCCTGCCGGTCAACGGCACCCGTGAAGCACTTTTCGCCTTCACCCAGGCCGTGGTCAACCGCGCCGATGACGGCCTGGTGGTAAGCCCCAACCCGTTCTATCAGATCTACGAAGGCGCAGCGCTGTTGGCCGGCGCCACCCCGCACTACCTGCCGTGCCTGGAAAACAACGGTTTCAACCCGGACTTCGACGCCGTACCGGCCGAGGTGTGGAAGCGTTGCCAGATCCTGTTCCTGTGCTCGCCGGGTAACCCTACCGGTGCGCTGGTGCCGATGAACACCCTGAAGAAGCTGATTGCCCTGGCTGACGAGCACGACTTCGTGATCGCCGCCGATGAGTGCTACAGCGAGCTGTACTTCGACGAAGACGCACCACCGCCAGGCCTGCTGACGGCATGCGCCGAGCTTGGTCGTAGCGATTTTGCGCGCTGCGTGGTGTTCCACAGCCTGTCCAAGCGCTCCAACCTGCCGGGGCTGCGCTCGGGCTTCGTCGCTGGCGATGCCCGGATCATCAAGCCGTTTCTGTTGTACCGCACCTACCACGGCTGCGCGATGCCGGTACAAACCCAACTGGCCAGCATCGCCGCCTGGCAGGACGAGGCGCATGTGCGCGAGAACCGCGACCAGTACCGGGCCAAGTACGACGCCGTGCTGGATATTCTGCAGCCGGTACTGGACGTGCAGCGCCCGGACGGCAGCTTCTACCTGTGGGCCAAGGTACCGGGCGACGATGCCGAGTTCACCCGTGACCTGTTCGAAGCCCAGCATGTGACCGTGGTACCGGGGTCGTACCTGTCGCGTGAAGTGGACGGGGTGAACCCGGGTGCCGGGCGCGTGCGCATGGCACTGGTTGCACCGCTGGCCGAATGCATCGAGGCGGCGGAGCGGATTCGCGCCTTCCTGCAAAACCGCTGATCAACCCCTTCGCGGGCACGCCCGCTCCCACAGGTACTGCGCTGATTTCAAGCTCAGCGCAGTACCTGTGGGAGCGGGCGTGCCCGCGAAGGGTCTTGATAGGGTCTACTTGACCTGCCCCAGGTTCGCCTCACTCATATCCAGCTCACCCAGTACTTGCCGCACCACCTCATCCCCCACCAGGTGCTGGCGATGCAGGTTGTAAAGCTCCAGCCGCTGCGCCCTCAGTGCACGCAAGCGCAAACGCCGCTCCAGCAAGTCCATCTGTTCGGCCAATGCCCTGGCTTCGGCACTGTCGTCATAGCTTTCCAGCTCATCCCGATACTCTGCCATCAACCGCGCCTTCAGCTCGGTCGCCAAGGTAGCCTGCGCGGCGTCTTGCGGGGCAGTGGCGTCGATCACCTCCTCTGCTTCCAAGGCATGAATCGCCGCCTCGGCAGTGCGCCGCCAGGCTTCCTGCACTTCCTGGTGCAAGCGCTCGTCCGGGCTCTTGGTGACCCCGCGCAGTAATATCGGCAGCGCGATGCAGGC
The DNA here is from genome assembly GCA_041879295.1 of Pseudomonas putida. Classification (NCBI taxonomy): domain Bacteria; kingdom Pseudomonadati; phylum Pseudomonadota; class Gammaproteobacteria; order Pseudomonadales; family Pseudomonadaceae; genus Pseudomonas; species Pseudomonas putida. Next base: position 4,480,357 of record CP047152.1, read on the forward strand.
GCAGATCAACGACAGCAGGATCACCCCGGCTGCAATGAAAATCAGCAAGTCCCGTTCCGGGAAGGCCTTGCCCGCCCCCATCAGCAAAGGTATCGACATCACACCGGCCAGGGTCACTGCGCCCCGCACACCGCCCAGGGTCAGCAACCAGCAGGAGCGCGCGGTGGGCATCAGCACCAGCGCCGGTTTACCGCGCCAGCGGCGCACCACACCGATCGAGCGCCAGATACTCTGCACCCAGACGAACCGCAGCAGGATCAGCGCGGCAAAGATCGCCACCACATCCAGGCAGCGGTAAGCCAGGGTCGGCCACAGGGTAGCTTCGTGGCTGACCACCGCCTTGATGATGTCCGGCAATTGCAGGCCCAACAGCAGAAAGATCAGGCCGTTGAAGGCAAACTCCAGCAGCGACCAGACGCTTCTGTTGAGCAAGCGAGTGCTGGTCTGCCGCGGCAGCAAGTCGAGCCAGCTCTGCATCATGCCGGCGGCCACCGCCGAGAGAATGCCCGAAACACCCAGACGCTCGGCCAGCACGTAGGCGGCGAACGGCAGCAGCAGCATGAAGACCACATGGGTAGCTGGATCGTCCCAGCCGCGGGCGATCATCCAGGCGCGCAAGCGGCCGACCAGCCAACTCAGGGCAACGCCCACCGCCAGGCCACCCAGCGCGACCAGGACGAAACTGAAGCTTGCATCGGCCAGCGAGAACGCCCCGGTGATCGCCGCCGCCAAGGCAAACTTGAAGGTCACCAGGCCTGATGCGTCATTCATCAGGGCCTCCCCTTGCAGCATGTGCATCAGCGGGGTAGGCAGGCGGTCCTGGGCGATGGCCGAAACCGCCACGGCGTCGGTGGGCGACAGCACTGCTGCCAGGGCGAAGGCCACCGGCAACGGGATGCTCGGCAGCAGCCAGTGAATGAAGTAGCCGGCCCCGACCACGGTGAACAGTACCAACCCGACAGCCAGCGCCACCACAGGCCCGCGAATGCGCCACAACTCACGCTTGGGAATGCGCCATCCGTCGGCAAAGAGCAGCGGAGGCAAGAACAGGAACAGGAACAACTCCGGGTTCAAGGCCACATGCAAGCCCAGTGTCGGCAAGGCCAGCAAAGCACCGGCGGCGATCTGCACCAACGGCAACGGCAGCGGAATCATGCGGCCGACCAGCTTCGACAGGCTGACCAACGTCAACAGGATGAGGACGGTGTAGGCGGACTGCATCCGGGAAAGCTTCCTTTGTGAGCTGAAACGATGGCAGGGCGAGGCATCGCCATTGAAACAATATGTTAGCGGCGACCGACGGTTCGGGGCCGCTGCACGATAGTCGCAGGTGACGGGGGAATATGTAACATGATGATACCCAGCAGATGTGACCGGAGCTTGGGAGTCGCGTGCCCCGTTATTGAAGACTTGAACTACAGCGATCCCGTCGTATAATCGACATTAACGAATAACGTTAAGCATTCAGGCTCATGATTCGAAGCTTTAGCTGTGCCGACACGGAAGCGCTCTTCACAACGGGAAAGACACGGCGTTGGTCAGATATCAAGTCAGTCGCGGAGCGCAAACTGGCCATGCTCGATGCCGCAACAGAGTTGCGAGACCTTAGGTCGCCACCTGGCAATCGCCTCGAGTCACTGAGCGGCAACCGCGCCGACCAACACAATATCCGTGTAAATGACCAATGGCGGTTGTGCTTCACCTGGACAGAACACGGGCCAGTTAGCGTTGAAATTGTCGATTACCACTGAGGTGCATCATGCTCAAGAACGGTATGCGTCCAATCCATCCGGGTGAAATCCTGCGGGAGGACTTCCAGAAGGAAATGGGCTTCAGCGCCGCGGCTCTGGCCAGGGCGTTGGGTGTAGCAACGCCAACCGTCAACAACATCCTGCGCGAACGGGGCGGTGTTTCCGCCGACATGGCACTGCGTCTGTCCATCTGCCTGGACACCACCCCTGAGTTCTGGCTCAACCTGCAGACGGCCTTCGATCTGCGCACAGCCGAACAGCAACACGGCGATGAGATCATCGGGTCGGTCCAGCGCCTGGTCGCTTGAACACATCCTGATCAATAAACAGGGGCGCCACGGGCGTGGCGCCGCGAGGAGCGTTCCCGCATAATCCCGCGACTGACATCGAAAAACGGAGAGATTGGGGCGACTTGTACCCCCAATGTACACAATGACCTACACGCTCTACGGCATCAAAGCCTGTGACACCATGAAAAAGGCGCGTACCTGGCTCGAAGACAAAGCCATCGCCTACGAATTTCACGACTACAAGACCCAAGGCATTGACCGTGACAGCCTGAACCGCTGGTGCGACGAACACGGCTGGGAAGTCATCCTCAACCGTGCCGGCACCACCTTCCGCAAGCTGGACGACGCCAGCAAGGCAGACCTCGACCAGGCCAAGGCCGTCGAGCTGATGCTGGCCCAGCCGTCGATGATCAAACGCCCGGTGCTCGACCTTGGCGCGCGTACCCTGGTTGGCTTCAAGCCCGACCTGTACGCCGCTGCCCTGGCCTGAGCCCCTACCCTATTTCGCACGAGGTAATCACATGTCCAATACCCTGTTCAGCCTGGCCTTTGGTGTCGGCTCCCAGAACCGCCAGGGCGCCTGGCTGGAAGTGTTCTACGCACAACCCCTGCTCAACCCGAGCGCCGAACTGGTTGCTGCAGTAGCCCCTGTTCTCGGTTACGAAGGTGGCAACCAGGCCATCGCCTTCAGCAACGCCCAGGCCGCACAACTGGCCGAAGCCCTGAAAGGCGTGGACGCTGCCCAGGCCGCCCTGCTGACCCGTCTGGCAGAGAGCCACAAGCCGCTGGTCGCCACCCTGCTGGCCGAAGACGCAGCACTGAGCTCGACCCCAGAGGCCTACCTCAAGCTGCACCTGCTGTCGCACCGCCTGGTCAAGCCGCATGGCGTAAGCCTGGCCGGCATCTTCCCGCTGCTGCCGAACGTGGCCTGGACCAACCAGGGCGCGGTCGACCTGGCCGAACTGGCCGAACTGCAACTGGAAGCACGCCTGAAGGGCGAGCTGCTGGAAGTGTTCTCGGTGGACAAGTTCCCGAAAATGACCGACTACGTGGTCCCGGCCGGCGTGCGTATCGCCGACACCGCCCGTGTGCGCCTGGGTGCCTACATTGGCGAAGGCACCACCATCATGCACGAAGGCTTCGTCAACTTTAATGCTGGCACCGAAGGCCCGGGCATGATCGAAGGCCGCGTTTCCGCTGGCGTATTCGTCGGCAAGGGCTCGGACCTGGGCGGCGGCTGCTCGACCATGGGCACCCTGTCCGGTGGCGGCAACATCGTCATCAAAGTCGGCGAGGGTTGCCTGATCGGCGCCAACGCCGGTATCGGTATTCCGCTGGGCGACCGCAACACCGTCGAAGCCGGCCTGTACATCACCGCGGGCACCAAGGTGAACCTGCTGGACGAGAACAACGAACTGGTCAAAGTGGTCAAAGCCCGCGACCTGGCCGGCCAGACCGACCTGCTGTTCCGCCGCAACTCGCTCAACGGCGCAGTTGAGTGCAAGACCCACAAGTCGGCCATCGAGCTGAACGAAGCGCTGCACGCTCACAACTGAGAACCTTGCCGGGTTTGAGGTGTTAAGATCGGGTCTGGCGCCAATGCACCAGACCCGATTTTCATTCCAGGCCTCGCAAACATGTTCCAGCCCTCTCCCTGGCGTGCCGACTTCCCCGCCATCGCCGCCCTGCAACGGCAGCACCAGACCTATCTGGACAGCGCCGCCACCACCCAGAAGCCGCAAGCCTTGCTCGATGCCCTGAGCCATTACTACGGCCATGGCGCGGCCAACGTGCACCGTGCCCAGCATTTGCCCGGTGCGCTGGCGACCCAGGCCTTCGAAACCAGCCGCGACAAGGTCGCCGCCTGGCTCAATGCCGCAGACTCGCGGCAGATCGTGTTCACCCACGGCGCCACCTCGGCACTGAACCTGCTGGCCTATGGCCTGGAACACCGCCTGGAAGCCGGTGACGAAATTGCCGTCAGTGCCCTGGAGCACCATGCCAACCTGTTGCCCTGGCAACAGCTGGCGCACCGGCGCAACCTGCGCCTGGTGGTGCTGCCATTGGATGCCCATGGTCGTATCGACCAGGACCAGGCACTGCAACTGATCGGCCCACGCACCCGGGTGCTCGCCATCAGCCAGCTGTCCAACGTGCTGGGTACCTGGCAGCCGCTGCCAGCGCTATTGGCCCATGCCCGCGCCCAGGGCGCGCTGACGGTGGTCGATGGCGCCCAGGGCGTGGTGCATGGCCGCCATGACGTGCAGCAACTGGGTTGCGACTTCTATGTGTTTTCCAGCCACAAGCTGTACGGTCCGGACGGCGTCGGCGTGCTCTATGGCCGCAGCCAGGCTCTGCAGCTGTTGCGCCACTGGCAGTTCGGTGGCGAGATGGTGCAGTTGGCCGAGTACCACAGCGCCACCTTCCGTCCCGCCCCCTTGGGCTTCGAAGCGGGTACGCCGCCCATTGCCGGGGTGATCGGCCTGGGCGCGACACTGGACTACCTGGCCAGCCTCGATGCCCATGCGGTCGCAGCGCATGAAGCCAGCCTGCACCAGCACCTGCTGCGTGGCCTGGGCGACCGCGAGGGCGTGCGGGTGTTGGGCGCACCGCAGACGGCACTGGCCAGTTTCGTCATCGAGGGCGTGCACAACGCTGACATCGCCCACCTACTGACTGAACAGGGCATTGCCGTGCGCGCCGGTCACCACTGTGCCATGCCACTGCTGAAGGGGATGGGGCTGGAGGGCGCGATACGGGTGTCACTGGGTTTGTACAACGATAGCGATGACTTGCAGCGTTTCTTCGACGCGCTGGACCAAGGCCTGGAGCTGTTGCGATGAGCCTGCAGGAACAGGCGCAGCAAGCGCTGGAAGCTTTTCAACAGGGCAAAGGCTGGGAACAGCGTGCGCGGCTGCTGATGCAGTGGGGTGAACGGCTGGACCCGCTGGATGACGCCGAAAAGACCGAGGCCAACCGGGTGCATGGCTGCGAGAGCCTGGTGTGGCTGGTGGCCGAGCAGGTCGAGGGCGTGTGGCGGTTCAAGGCCAGCAGCGATGCCCGCTTGTTGCGTGGGCTGCTGGCGCTGTTGCTGGTGCGGGTGCAGGGACTGGCCAGTGAGGAGCTGGCCGGGCTTGATCTGCGCGAGTGGTTTACCCAGCTCGGGCTGGAGCGCCAATTGTCGCCGTCGCGCAGCAATGGGCTGCATGCAGTGTTGCAGCGGATGGCGGAGTTGGCGTCCAACCGCTGAATCGGCGGTTTCTTCGCGGGCCTGCCCGCTCCCACAGGTACGGCATCATGCTTGAGAGAGGCAATACCTGTAGCGGCCGGCCCTGCGAAGATGCCCAGGCGGTCTATTCAGGCTTGACCCGTTCCGACGGCCGGCGCGCGCCGGCCACCAGCTTCTCGATCGCCTTGCTCGCCGCCACCATGCCAAAGGTCGCGGTCACCATCATCACCGCTCCAAAGCCCCCCGAGCAGTCCAGACGCACGCCCTCACCGACAAAGCTCTTCTGCAGGCAAACGCTGCCATCACCCTTGGGGTAACGCAGCTGTTCGCTGGAGAACACGCACGGCACGCCATAGTTGCGGCTGACGTTACGCGAGAAGTTGTAGTCGCGGCGCAGGGTTGAGCGTACCCGCGAGGCCAGCGGGTCGTTGAAGGTCTTGTTCAGGTCGGCGATCTGGATCTGCGTCGGGTCGATCTGCCCACCCGCGCCACCGGTAGTGACAATGGCAATCTTGCGCCGCCGACACCAGGCGATCAGCGCCGCCTTGGCCATGACGCTGTCGATGCAGTCGATCACGCAGTCGAGGTGCTCGGTGATGTATTCGGCCATGGTCTCGCGGGTGACGAAGTCGGCCACCGCATGCACCGTGCACGCCGGGTTGATCGCCCGCAGGCGCTCGGCCATGACCTCGACCTTGGGCCGCCCCACCTGCCCTTCCAGCGCATGGGCCTGGCGGTTGGTGTTGCTGACACAGACATCGTCCAGGTCAAACAGGGTGATTTCGCCCACGCCGCTGCGGGCCAGCGCTTCGGCCACCCACGAGCCCACACCGCCGATACCGACCACGCCCACATGGGCCAGGCCCAGCCGTTGCAGCCCTTGGTCGCCATACAACCGGGCAACGCCGGCAAAGCGTGGATCTTCTGTGCTCATGTTCATACCCCAAAAAACCGGCGCGCATTATATGCCAGTGAGCCCCTGCCCTGCATCGTTAGGAAAGAGACTGCCAACCCTGCTTTAATGTCCTATCACTTCGACATGAATGGACGACGATGTCTTCACGTAAATTCGGCCTGAACCTGGTAGTGGTGCTGGCCATCGCCGCACTGTTCACCGGGTTCTGGGCACTGATCAACCGCCCGGTCTCCGCCCCCGCCTGGCCAGAACAGATCTCTGGCTTTTCGTATTCGCCGTTCCGCCTGGGCGAAAGCCCACAGAAGGGTCAGTATCCCACTGACGACGAAATGCGCCAGGACCTGGAGCAGTTGAGCAAACTGACCGACAGCATCCGTATCTATACCGTGGAAGGCACCCAGGCCGACATCCCGCGCCTGGCTGAGGAGTTGGGCCTGCGGGTAACACTGGGGATATGGATCAGCCCGGACCTGGAGCGCAACGAGCGCGAAATCGCCACGGCCATCCAGTTGGCCAACACGTCGCGTAGCGTGGTGCGGGTGGTGGTCGGCAACGAGGCGCTGTTCCGGGAAGAAGTCACACCGGAAAACCTGATCAAATACCTGGACCGGGTACGCGCAGCTGTAAAGGTGCCCGTAACCACCAGTGAACAATGGCACATCTGGAAGGAACACCCCGAGCTGGCCAGGCACGTCGACCTGATTGCGGCGCACATCCTGCCCTACTGGGAGTTCGTGCCGATGAAGGATTCGGTCGAGTTCGTCCTCGACCGCGCCCGTGAACTGAAGCGCCAGTTCCCGCGCAAACCCCTGCTGCTGTCGGAAGTCGGCTGGCCAAGCAACGGCCGCATGCGCGGTGGTGCCGATGCCACACAGGCCGACCAGGCCATCTACTTGCGCACCCTGGTCAACACCCTCAACCGCAGGGGCTATAACTACTTTGTCATTGAAGCCTATGACCAACCCTGGAAAGCCAGCGACGAAGGCTCGGTAGGCGCCTACTGGGGGGTCTACAACGCCGAGCGCCAGCAGAAGTTCAACTTCGACGGCCCCGTGGTGGCGATCCCGCAGTGGCGGGCCCTGGCAGTGGCGTCGGTGGTGCTGGCAATGATCGCCCTGACGGTGCTGTTCATTGATGGCTCGGCCCTGCGCCAGCGTGGCCGGACCTTCCTGACGTTCATCACCTTCCTGTGCGGGTCGGTGCTGGTGTGGATCGCCTACGACTATAGCCAGCAATACAGCACCTGGTTCAGCCTGACCGTGGGCGTGCTGCTGGCCCTTGGCGCGTTGGGCGTGTTCATCGTGCTGCTCACCGAGGCCCACGAACTGGCCGAGGCGGTATGGATACACAAGCGGCGCCGCGAGTTCCTGCCCGTGCAGGCCGACAGTGCCTACCGGCCCAAGGTGTCGGTGCATGTGCCGTGCTACAACGAGCCACCTGAGATGGTGAAACAAACCCTCGACGCCCTGGCCGCCCTGGACTACCCCGACTACGAAGTGCTGGTGATCGACAACAACACCAAGGACCCGGCCGTTTGGGAGCCGCTCAAGGCCCACTGCGAGAAGCTTGGCGAGCGCTTCAAGTTCTTCCACGTCGCGCCTCTGGCCGGCTTCAAGGGTGGCGCGCTGAACTACCTGATCCCGCACACGGCCAAGGACGCCGAAGTGATCGCGGTAATCGACTCGGACTACTGCGTCGACCGCAACTGGCTCAAGCACATGGTGCCGCACTTCGCCGACCCGAAAATTGCCGTGGTGCAGTCACCGCAGGATTACCGCGACCAGCACGAAAGCGCCTTCAAGAAGCTGTGCTACAGCGAGTACAAGGGCTTCTTCCACATCGGTATGGTCACCCGCAACGACCGTGACGCGATCATCCAGCACGGCACCATGACCATGACCCGGCGCAGTGTGCTGGAAGAACTGGGCTGGGCCGAGTGGTGCATCTGCGAGGACGCCGAACTGGGCCTGCGCGTGTTCGAGAAAGGCCTGTCCGCCGCCTACGCCCACAACAGCTATGGCAAGGGCCTGATGCCTGACACCTTCATCGACTTCAAGAAGCAACGCTTCCGCTGGGCCTACGGCGCCATCCAGATCATCAAGCACCACGCCAGCGCACTGCTGCGCGGCAAAGGCAGCCAGCTGACCCGTGGCCAGCGCTACCACTTCCTGGCCGGCTGGCTACCGTGGATCGCCGATGGCATGAACATCTTCTTCACCATCGGCGCGCTGCTGTGGTCGGCGGCGATGATCATCGTGCCGCATCGGGTCGACCCGCCGCTGATGATCTTTGCCATCCCGCCGCTGGCGCTGTTCTTCTTCAAGGTCGGCAAGATCGTCTTCCTGTACCGCCGAGCGGTGGGGGTGAACCTCAAGGATGCCTTCGCAGCTGCACTGGCCGGGCTGGCACTGTCGCACACCATCGCCAAGGCGGTCCTGTATGGTTTCTTCACCAGCAGCATGCCGTTCTTCCGCACGCCGAAGAATGCTGACAGCCATGGGTTGCTGGTGGCGATTTCCGAAGCGCGTGAAGAGCTGTTCATCATGGTGCTGCTGTGGGGCGCGGCGCTGGGCATCTACCTGGTTCAGGGGCTGCCGAGCTCGGACATGCGCTTCTGGGTGGCGATGTTGCTGGTGCAGTCGTTGCCATATGTGGCAGCGCTGGTGATGGCATTTCTGTCGTCGCTGCCCAAGCCCGCAGAAAAGGCTGCCGAAGCGCAGCAGGCTTGAAGTTGCCTGGGCTGACCTGTGCAGCCCATTCGCGGGCACGCCCGCTCCCACAGGCCTGCCACAGGCATTCAGAGCTGCGCGGTACCTGGTGGAGCGGGCGTGCCCGCGAATGGGCCGTGCTGCCCGAAATCATTTGATATAAGATAACGCCCCTCAGATTTCCCCGCCTTGCCTTGCCCCGGAGTCCCCCATGACGGCCCCTGCCGAGCTCTCGCCTACCCTTCAACTGGCCTGCGACCTGATCCGTCGCCCCTCGGTCACCCCCGTCGACGCCGATTGCCAGGCGCAGATGATGAAACGCCTGGGTGCCGTAGGCTTCCAGCTGGAGCCGATGCGCATTGAAGACGTCGACAACTTCTGGGCCACCCACGGCAGCCAGGACGGCCCGGTACTGTGTTTTGCCGGCCACACCGACGTGGTGCCCACCGGCCCGGTCCAGCAATGGCAGCATGAACCCTTCGAGGCGCTGATCGACGCCGACGGCATGCTCTGCGGCCGTGGCGCCGCCGACATGAAGGGCAGCCTGGCGTCCATGGTCATCGCCAGCGAGCGCTTCGTGCAGGACTACCCGAACCACCGCGGCAAAGTCGCGTTTCTGATCACCAGCGACGAGGAAGGCCCGGCTCACCACGGCACCAAGGCGGTGGTCGAGCGCCTGAAAGCGCGCAACGAGCGCCTGGACTGGTGCATCGTCGGCGAACCGTCCAGCACCACCTTGCTGGGTGACGTGGTCAAGAACGGTCGCCGTGGTTCACTGGGCGCCAAGCTGACCATACGCGGCAAGCAGGGCCATGTGGCCTATCCGCACCTGGCGCGCAACCCGATCCACCTGGCCGCCCCGGCCCTGGCGGAACTGGCTGCCGAGCACTGGGACGAAGGCAACGCGTTCTTCCCGCCAACCAGCTTCCAGATCTCCAACGTCAATTCCGGCACCGGCGCCACCAACGTAGTCCCGGGCGAGCTGACCGCGCTGTTCAACTTCCGTTTTTCCACCGAGTCCACCGTTGAAGGCTTGCAGGCGCGGGTGTCGGCGATTCTCGACAAGCATGAACTGGACTGGTCGGTCGACTGGGCGCTGTCGGGCCTGCCGTTCCTGACCGAGCCAGGCGAGCTGCTCGACGCCGTAGCGGCCAGCATCAAGGGCGTCACCGGTCGCGATACCCAGCCCTCCACCAGCGGCGGCACCTCCGATGGACGCTTCATCGCAACCATGGGCACCCAGGTGGTCGAACTCGGCCCGGTCAACGCTACGATCCACCAGGTTGACGAGCGGATCCTTGCCAGTGACCTCGATCTGCTGACCGAAATCTACTACCAGACCCTGGTCCGGTTGCTCGCCTGATGCTTGCCTGCCCGCTTTGCCAAGCGCCGCTGAGCCGGCTCGACAATGGAGTGGTGTGCCCGGCCGGCCACCGCTTCGACCGCGCCCGCCAGGGTTACCTGAACCTGCTGCCGGTGCAGCACAAGAACAGCCGAGACCCCGGTGACAACCAGGCCATGGTCGAGGCCCGCCGCGACTTTCTCGACGCCGGCCATTACGCGCCAGTCGCCCGCCGCCTGGCCGAGCTGGCCGCCGAGCGCCAGCCAGGCGCCTGGCTGGACATCGGCTGCGGCGAGGGTTACTACACCGCACAGATCGCCCAGGCCTTGCCGGCCGCCGACGGCTATGCGCTGGACATCTCCCGCGAAGCGGTCAAGCGTGCCTGCCGCCGAGCACCGGCGGTCACCTGGATGGTCGCCAGCATGGCCCGCGTGCCGCTGACCGACGCCAGCTGCCAGTTCATCGCCAGCGTTTTCAGCCCGCTTGACTGGGCCGAGGCCAAGCGTTTGCTCAGCCCCGGCGGCGGCCTGATGCGGGTCGGCCCGACCAGCGGCCACCTGATGGAACTGCGTGAAGTGCTCTACGATGAAGTACGCCCTTACGCCGACGACAAGCACCTGGCCCTGGTCCCTGAAGGCATGGCCCATGCCCACAGCGAAACCCTCGAGTTCCGCCTGAGCCTGGCCGCGCCCAAGGCCCGCGCCGACCTGCTGGCCATGACCCCACACGGCTGGCGCGCCAGCGCCGAAAAACGGGCCCGGGTGATCGACCAGGCCGAGCCGTTCGAGGTCACGGTTTCCATGCGTTATGACTATTTCGTGCGCCAAGACTGAGCACACCCGGAGCCCTTATGCGTCAACCTGATATCGAGATCTACCTGAAGGACGCCGACGTCGACCACAAGCAGATTGCCGAGTGGCTCGCCCAGGCAATCGGCCCGTGCACCGAGTGGAAGCAGAAAGGCCATACCTTCAAATGCCAGGCCGGTAACATTCCGGTCACTTGGTTACCCAAGGCTGTAGGGAAATGGAACAGCCTGTACCTGGAAAGCGACCAGACGCCGTGGGCCGATGACGTTGCCTGCGCCCGCGCCGCATTTGCCGCGCTGGGTGTGGAAGTGCGCTGCGCGCCGGGTGGCTGGGTCGAGGAAGACGGGGAAGAAGATGCTGACCGCTGGGTCCGCATCAGCGCCGACGGTGAAGAGGAAATCACCTGGCGTACATCATGAAACGGCAGGCTTGCTCGTTTCTGTAGGAGCGGGCTTACCCGCGAACACGGGCCTCGCCCGTGGCAGCCACCGTAGTGGCTGCTTCGCGGGCAAGCCCGCTCCTACGGCTTGAAACCAGAGGCTCAGAGGCCCACTACGTCTTCGGCTTGCAGGCCTTTCTGGCCCTGCACGCAGGCGTACTCCACCCGCTGCCCTTCGACCAGGGTACGATGCCCCTCACCGCGAATCGCCCGATAGTGGACGAACACATCCGCACCACCTTCGCGCTGAATGAAGCCATAACCCTTGGCATCGTTGAACCACTTTACATTCCCAGTCTCACGAGACGACATCTGAACTACTCCGGATTTTTATTGTGAAGATCGCCTTGCAGGCACGAGGTCACATGCCCCGTGCCAACGCCGCTTGCTGAAATATCCTGCAAGTGGCAGGCCGAGTATATGACACAGAACAAAAAAAATTGATGACGGTCCCGTCGTTGGCCGAATTTTGCTGAACTTACGCCGATACGGCAGACTAAATAGCAGAATACTCACCTGAACATCACACCCAGGGCACACACCCCATGACCCGTTCCCCCCTGCACCGCCTGATATTCGGCGGCCTGCGTCGCCTGTTGTACCTGTGGGTGCGCTCCGAGACCATCAACCAGTCTTCCATGACCCTCAACCTCGACCGCAGCCGGCCGGTGTTCTATGCGCTGCCCTCGCCCGCGCTCACCGACCTGGCCGTGCTCGACCACGAGTGCACCAAGGCGGGGCTGCCGCGCCCGGTGCTGCCGGTAGCCGTCGGCCCACTGCAGGAACCCGCCGCGTTCTTCTACCTGACCCCCGACCCGGACTGGCTCGGCCGCCAGGACAAAAGCGGCGCCCCGCCCACGCTCGAGCGCCTGGTGGCTGCCGTCAGCCAGCATGCCGAAGAAGATGCGCAGATCATTCCTGTCAGCGTGTTCTGGGGCCAGACCCCGGCCAGCGAGTCCAGCCCCTGGAAGCTGCTGTTCGCCGACAGCTGGGCGGTAACCGGGCGCCTGCGCCGGCTGCTGACCGTACTGATCCTGGGGCGCAAGACCCGGGTACAGTTCTCCGCGCCAATCCACCTGCGCGAACTGGTGCAGCACAACAAAGGCCACGAGCGCACCGTGCGCATGGCCCAGCGCCTGATGCGCGTGCACTTTCGCAACCTCAAGACTGCCGTCATCGGCCCGGACATCTCGCACCGACGCACCCTGGTCAAAGGCCTGGTCCATGCCCCGCAAGTGCGCCAGGCGATTGCCGACGAAGCACAGCGCGAGAACCTGCCGCTGGCCAAAGCCGAGGCCCAGGCATTGCGCTATGGCAACGAGATAGCCTCGGACTACACCTATACCGCCATCCGCTTCCTCGAAGTGGTGCTCAGCTGGTTCTGGAACAAGATCTACGACGGCATCAAGGTCAACCACATCGAACAGGTGCAGGGTATCGCCCCTGGCCATGAAGTGATCTATGTGCCGTGCCACCGCAGCCACATCGACTACCTGCTGCTGTCGTACCTGCTGTTCCGCAACGGCCTCACTCCGCCGCACGTGGCTGCAGGCATCAACCTCAACATGCCGGTGGTGGGTAACCTGCTACGCCGTGGTGGCGCCTTCTTCATGCGCCGCACGTTCAAGGGCAACCCGCTTTACACGGCAGTGTTCAACGAGTACCTGCACACCCTGTACACCAAGGGCTTCCCGGTCGAGTACTTCGTCGAAGGCGGCCGCTCGCGTACGGGGCGCATGTTGCAGCCGCGCACCGGGATGCTGGCCATTACCCTGCGCAGCTTCCTGCGTTCGTCGCGTACGCCAATCGTGTTCGTGCCGGTGTACATCGGCTACGAACGCGTGCTCGAAGGCCGTACCTACCTGGGCGAACTGCGCGGCGCCAGCAAGAAGAAGGAGTCGGTGTTCGACATCTTCAAGGTGTTCGGCGCACTCAAGCAGCGCTTTGGCCAGGTTTACGTGAACTTCGGCGAACCCATCCGCCTGGCTGGTTTCCTCGACCAGCAGCAGCCCGGCTGGCGTGAACAGGATCACGGTCCGCAGTACCGTCCGGACTGGCTCAACGCTACTACTGCTCGCCTGGGAGAAACCGTGGCCCGTCACCTCAACGAGGCAGCCGCCATCAACCCGGTCAACCTGGTGGCCCTGGCACTGCTGTCCACCAGCCGCCTTGCCCTGGACGAACGCGCCCTGACCCGCGTACTCGACCTGTACCTGGCGCTGCTGCGCCAAGTGCCCTACTCGCCGCATACCACCCTGCCCGAGGGCGACGGCCAGGCACTGATCGAACATGTACGCAGCATGAACCTGATGGCCGAGCAGAAGGACGCCCTGGGCCGCATCCTCTATCTGGATGAAGGCAATGCGGTACTGATGACCTATTACCGCAACAACGTGCTGCACATCTTCGCCCTGCCGGCGCTGCTGGCCAGCTTCTTCCTCAGCAGTTCACGCATGAGCCGTGAACTGCTGGGCCAGTATGTGCACGCGCTGTACCCGTACCTGCAGGCCGAACTGTTTCTGCGCTGGACGCCAGAACAGCTGGACGAAGTAATCGACCAATGGCTGGTCGCGTTGGTGGAACAGGGCTTGCTGCGCCAGGACAACGATCTGTACGTGCGCCCGGCGCCCAGCTCGCGGCAATTCGTGTTGCTGACCCTGCTCGCCCGTACCATCACCCAGACCCTGCAGCGCTTCTACATGGCCACCTCGCTGCTGATCAACAGCGGGCAGAACAGCCTGAGTGCCGAAGCGCTGGAAGACTTGTGCGTGATGATGGCCCAGCGCCTGTCGATCCTGCATGGCCTGAATGCTCCGGAGTTCTTCGACAAGACGCTGTTCCGCCACTTCATCCAGACCTTGCTCGAGCAAGGCGTGCTGCACGCCGACGCGCAAGGCAAGCTGGGTTATCAGGACAAGCTCGGCGAGCTGGCCGAGGGCGTGGCCAAGCGTGTGCTGTCGGCCGAGCTGCGCCTGTCGATCCGCCAGGTGGCCCTGCACCGTGACGACGGGCTGGAAACTTCGGCCCTCTAACGGTTCATCGGTCGGGAAAATCCGCTAAAGTCCCTGGGGTTGGCCACAAGCCAGCTCCAAGGACACCGGAGATTCCATGAAAAAGCTCTTTATGCTGTGTTGCGCATCCCTGCTTGCAGCCTGTTCCAGCCAAAACCCACACAGCCAGGCCAGCCTGGACGGTGAAGTCTTCTACCTGCAGCGTATTGCCCTGCCGCCTGCCGCCACCCTGAGCGTGGAACTGCAGGATGTGTCACTGATGGACGCCCCTGCCGTAACCCTGGCGCGCCAGGCCGGCCCGGTCAAAGGCAACGTACCACTGCCGTTCCATCTCACCTATGATCCCGCGCAGGTCAAGCCTGGCCACCGCTATGCGGTGAGCGCGCGCATCGAGCTGAATGGCAAGTTGCTGTTCATCAACACCGAACAGCACGCTGTCGCGCTCGATGGCAGTGACCCGCAATCGGTACGCATCAAGGTAGACCAGGTTCGCTGATACCCGTACTCATCCGTTTACAAGGAAAGCTTCATGATCCGCACTTCCCTGCGCTTCACCACCCTGTGCGCCGGCCTGCTGCTGTCGGCCAGCGCCCTGGCCCTGTCGCTCGGCGACCTCAGCCAGAAAGACGCCACCGGCGGCCTGAAGGACGCCCTGACCCAAGGTGCGCAACTGGCCGTCAAGCAACTGAGCACCCCAGGCGGCTTCAGCAACAACCCGGACGTGCGCATCGAGCTGCCAGGCAACCTGGGCAAAGCTGCCAAGGCGATGAAAATGTTCGGCAAGGGTGAACAGGTCGAAGCCCTGGAAACCAGCATGAACAAGGCCGCCGAGGCTGCCGTGCCGCAGGCCCAGGCAATTCTGGTGGAGGCCGTGAAGAACATGAGCGTGACCGATGCCAAGGGCATTCTCAGCGGCGGTGACGACTCGGCCACCCAGTACCTGAACAAGAGCAGCCGCGAGCAGATCCGCGCCAAGTTCCTGCCAATCGTCAAGCAGGCCACCGACAAGGTTGGCGTGGCCCAGCAGTACAATGCCTTCGCCGCCCAGGCCAAAGGCCTGGGGCTGGTCAAGGATGACGCCAATATCGAGAACTACGTGACCGAGAAGGCGCTGGATGGCCTGTTCGAGATGATCGGCAAGCAGGAGCAGAGCATTCGCCAGAATCCGGCAGCCGCAGCTACCAGCCTGGCCAAGAAGGTTTTCGGCGCGCTGTAGGAGCGGGTTCACCCGCGAAAGGGCCGGGCCTGCTGGCCAATTTTCACCAGCCGTTCACCGTTGCTGCCGCTACCGTATTCGCGGGTAAACCCGCTCCTACACTGATCGAAAAGCCTGCGCGGTCCTCTGTAGGAGCGGGTTCACCCGCGAAGGGAGGGCCAAGCCCTCCCCCTGCGGTCTTCAGCCCTTCTTCACCCTGAACCACGCCGCATACAACGCCGGCAGGAACAGCAGTGTAAGCACCGTGGCCACGATCAGCCCACCCATGATCGCCACCGCCATCGGTCCATAGAACACACTACGCGACAACGGGATCATGGCCAGCACCGCCGCCAGCGCGGTCAGCACGATCGGCCGGAAGCGCCGCACCGTAGCCTCGATGATCGCCTGCCAACGCTCCATCCCCGCTGCGATGTCCTGCTCGATCTGGTCCACCAGGATCACCGAGTTGCGCATGATCATCCCCGCCAGGGCAATGGTGCCGAGCATGGCGACAAAGCCAAACGGCTGGCGGAACACCAGCAGGAACAGGGTCACACCAATCAGCCCCAGCGGCGCGGTGAGGAACACCATCACCGTGCGCGAGAAGCTGCGCAGCTGGATCATCAACAAGCTCAGCACTACCACGACGAACAGTGGCATACCGGCATTCACCGATTTCTGCCCTCGCTCGGAGTCCTCCACTGTGCCGCCCACCTCCAGCAGATAGCCATCGGGCAGCTTGGCGCGGATGTCCTGCAAGGTCGGCAGAATCTGCTTCACCAGCGTCGCCGGCTGCTCCTGGTCGTAGATATCGGCACGCACGGTCACCGTCGGCAAGCGGTTGCGGTGCCAGATGATGCCTTCTTCAAAGCCGTACTCCAGGGTCGCCACCTGCGACAGCGCCACGCTTTGGCCATTGTCGGTAGGCAACGCCAGGCTACCCAGGTTGCCCAGGTCACTGCGCTCCTGGAGGGTGCCGCGCAGCAGGATCTCGATCAGCTCATTGTCCTCGCGGTACTGGCTGACCGTGGTGCCGATCAGCGAGCTTTGCAGGAAGCTCGCCAGGTGCGCGGTGCTCACACCCAGCGCCCGGGCGCGGTCCTGGTCGATTTCGAGGAACACCGCCTTGCTGGGTTCCTCCCAGTCCAGGTGCACGTTCACCACATGCGGGTTCTCGCGCACTTTGTCAGCCACTTCACGGGCCAGTGCACGGGCCTTCTCGATATGCTCGCCAGTGACCCGGAACTGCACCGGGTAGCCCACGGGCGGGCCATTCTCCAGGCGCGTGACCCGGGCACGCAGGTCGGGGAACTGCTGGTCCACAGTGCTGATCAGCCAACTGCGCAGGCGCTCGCGGTCCTCCATAGACTTGGCCAGCACCACGAACTGGGCAAAGCTGGCTGCCGGCAGTTGCTGGTCCAGCGGCAGGTAGAAGCGCGGCGAACCGGTGCCCACATAGGCCACGTAGTTGTCGATACCGTCCTGCTGCTTGAGCAGCGCCTCCAGCTGCTTGACCCGCTTGGCGGTATTGGCCAGCGAGGCGCCTTCGGCCAGCTTCAGGTCAACCATCAACTCCGGACGCCCGGAGGCCGGGAAGAACTGTTGGGGCACGAAGCGGAACAGCAGGATGCTGCCGATAAAGGCGGCAACGGTCAGCAGGATCACCGTCTTGCGCCGCCGTACGCACCACTCCACCAGCCGTCGCACACGCTGGTAGAACGGGGTGGCGTAGGGGTCTGGCGCATGGCCGTCCTTGCCATGGCGTGCGGCATGCAGCTTGGCCAGGTCGGGTAGCAGGCGCTCGCCCAGGTAAGGCACGAACACCACAGCCACCACCCACGAGGTCAGCAGAGCGATGGTCACCACCTGGAAGATCGACCGGGTGTATTCGCCCGTGCTGGAGGCTGCGGTGGCAATCGGCAGAAAGCCTGCTGCCGTGATCAGCGTACCGGTGAGCATCGGGAAGGCCGTACTTGTCCAGGCATAGCTTGCTGCCTTGAGGCGGTCGTAGCCCTGCTCCATCTTGATCGCCATCATCTCCACGGCAATGATCGCGTCGTCCACCAGCAAGCCAAGGGCCAGCACCAGTGCGCCGAGGGAAATCTTGTGCAGGCCGATGCCGAAGTAATGCATGGCGGCAAAGGTCATGGCCAGCACCAGCGGAATGGCCAGCGCAACCACCAGGCCAGTGCGCAGACCCAGCGAGAAGAAGCTCACCAGCAGCACAATGACCAGCGCCTCGACCAGCACCTGGACGAATTCCCCCACGCCAGCCTTCACCGCCGCCGGTTGATCCGAAACCTTGCGCAGCTCCATGCCGGCCGGCAGGCTGTGCGCCAGGCGCTCGAACTCGCCTTCCAGGGCCTTGCCCAGAACAAGGATATCGCCACCGTCTTTCATCGACACTGCCAGGCCAATGGCATCCTCGCCCATGAAGCGCATGCGTGGTGCGGGTGGGTCGTTGAAGCCACGGTGCACCTCGGCGACATCGCCAATCCTGAAGGTGCGATCACCCACGCGAATGGGGAACTGACGGATCTGCTCGACGCTGTCGAAACGCCCGCTCACCCGCAGATGCAGGCGCTCGCTGGGCGTCTCGAAGAAACCGGCGGTGCTCACCGCGTTCTGCTCTTGCAACGCCTTCTGTACGGCTTCCAGCGGCACGCCGAGGGTGGCCAGCTTGAGGTTGGACAGCTCGATCCAGACTTTCTC
The DNA here is from genome assembly GCA_041879295.1 of Pseudomonas putida. NCBI lineage: Bacteria > Pseudomonadati > Pseudomonadota > Gammaproteobacteria > Pseudomonadales > Pseudomonadaceae > Pseudomonas > Pseudomonas putida. Next base: position 4,498,762 of record CP047152.1, read on the forward strand.
GTCCTGCAGGCCGATCAGCTCGACCTTGCCCACATCCTTGACCCGCTGCAGCTGGATCTGGATACGGTCGGCGTAGTCCTTGAGCACCGCATAGTCAAAGCCTTCGCCAGTCAGCGCATAGATATTGCCGAAGGTGGTGCCGAACTCGTCGTTGAAGAACGGGCCCTGGATCTCCGGCGGTAAGGTGTGGCGAATGTCCGCAACCTTCTTGCGGATCTGGTACCACAACTGGGGGATGTCCTTGGAATGCAGCGAGTCGCGGGCCATGAAGGTGACCTGCGATTCGCCGGGGCGGGAGAATGAGACAATCCTCTCGTACTCACCGGTTTCCATCAGCTTCTTCTCGATGCGCTCGGTCACCTGCCGCGCCACTTCTTCGGCGCTGGCGCCCGGCCACAGGGTGCGGATGACCATGGCCTTGAAGGTGAATGGCGGGTCCTCGCTCTGGCCAAGCTTGGTGTACGACATGGCGCCAATGGCGGCCAGCAGGATCATCAGGAACAGGACGATCTGGCGGTTGCGCAGCGCCCAGGCAGAAAGGTTGAAACCCATCGGGACTTACTCCTTGGCCGCCAGGTTCACTACACGGTTGCTGCGGTCCACAGGGCGTACCTCCTGGCCCTCGCGCAGTACATGGCCACCAGCGGCAACCACCCAGTCACCCGGGTCCAGGCCTTCGAGTACCGGCACACTGTCGCTGCCATACGCCCCCAGCCGCACCGTCGCCCGCTCCAGGCGGCTTTCCTTGTTCACCCGCCAGACATAGGCCTGACCGTTTTCCGAAGTCACTGCCGACAGCGGTACCGACAGCGGGATCAGCCCATCCTTGGCGATAAACACCCGGGCGCTCTGGCCCAGCTCAGCCGGAACGGCGGCCGTGGTAAAGGCGACGCGCGCCGCGAACGTGCGCGAACGCGGGTCGGCAGCCGGTGACAGCTCGCGAATGCGCCCCTGGAAACGCGCCTGCGGGTGCGACCAAAGCTCCACGCTCACCGGTTGGCCCACAGCGAAGCGAGCGAACTGCTGCTCCGGCAGGCCGATGGCCACTTCTCGCTCGCCATCGGCGGCGAGGGTAAACACGGTCTGCCCGGCGGCGACCACCTGGCCCACTTCAACCTGGCGCTTGGCGATCACCCCGGCCTGCGGCGCACGCAGCACGGCATATTCGGCCTGGTTGCCAGCCACATCGAACTCGGCCTTGGCCTGCTTCAGACGGGCAAGGCCTGCGCGGTAGAGGTTTTCGGCATTGTCGTACAGGGAATGGCTGACCATCTGCCGTTCCAGCAGCTTCTGGTAGCGGTCGCGCTCGGCGCGCACCAATGCCAGGTTGGCCTCGGCAGCCGCCAGCTGGGCGCGATTGGCTTCAAGTTGCAGGCGCACGTCCTGCGGGTCCAGCTCGGCCAGCGGCTGGTCGGCCTTGACCCGCTGCCCCTCCTCCACCAGGCGCTTGCTGACCTTGCCGCCAATGCGGAAGGCCAGCTCCGGCTCGAAGCGCGCGCGCACTTCGCCGGGGTAACTGTCGGCAGCGGCTTCGGCCGGCTGCGGCTGCACCACCAGCGCCGGGCGCGGCGCAGCGGGTGGGGCGGCTTCCTGGCCACATGCCGCCAGAAGCAGGGCAGCAGCGGCGGGCAGAGCGATGGACAAGGCATGGCGCAACATGATGAATCCTTTCGCGGAGTGCACATTTAATATTTGTACTGACGGGTATATTAAATCAGCGCAACGATGCCGGGAAGGGTGTGCGCGGGTTTTTCAAGCGTGCGGTGAGCAGGTAATGCAGCCTGGCTTTCGCCGGATGGCGCCTGACCCGTTAAGATGGTGATCCTTCAACCAGATGCAGACCACAATGTCCAACGACGCACCCATCGGCCCGGGCCGGCCCAAGGACCTGGCCAAGCGCGAGGCAATTCTCGAAGCGGCCAAGACGCTGTTCCTCAGCCTTGGCTACGCCAACACCAGCATGGATGCGGTCGCTGCGGCGGCAGGTGTTTCAAAGCTCACTGTGTACAGCCACTTCACCGACAAGCAGACCCTGTTCTGCTCGGCGGTCATGGCCACCTGCCAGATCCAGTTGCCTGACCTGCTGTTCGAGTATCCCGAGGGGGTACCGGTGGAAGAAGTGCTGCTGACCATTGCCCGCAACTTCCAGGCGCTTATCAGCAGTGACGAAGCGATCAAGCTCAGCCGCCTGATCATGGCCCAGGGCAGCCTGGACCCGAGTTTTGGCGAGTACTTCTACGAAGCCGGGCCCAAGCGCGTGCTCGCTGGCATGGAAGCGCTACTGCGCGGGGCACATGAGCGCGGGCTGCTGCGCATCGACAACCCCTTGAGGGCGGCGGAGCACTTCTTCTGTCTGGTCAAAGGGGCACCGGATTACCGGTTGCTGCTGGGTTGCGCGGGGCCGCTGGAAGGCGATGAAGCCGAGGCGCATGTGCGCGAGGTGGTGGGGGTGTTCTTGCGGGCGTTCCAGCCCTGAAAACACTATCATCAGGCATGCGCAATCCCCTGGAGCGGCCTTGTGTCGCGATAGGGCCGCAAAGCGGGCCCGACAATACTCGCGACATCATGGAATCCCGGGGCTGCCTTGCAGCCCTGTCACGATAGAAGGCCACTCCTCCTTGGAGCAGGTACAGCCAATCAGCTAGGGCTGTCCCTAAATAGGTCCGTCAAACCAATAATCATACCTAGCATTTTTACCAGTATACGATGCGCCACTCATCCAGCATGCTTATATCAACCTTGCGCATGAGTACATTCGCCATGACATCAGAAAAGCTACAGCTTTTTTATAAAGGCAGCAACATTGCCACGATGCACACTCACGATTATCACCGTGCAGTTATCAGCGGCAGCGGCCAAAATCTATGCGAAATATCAAGCCAAAATCCACAAGTACGTTTATTGGCTACCGACGCGCAAAACTCAACCGTCTGCATTGCGTCTAAAAGCCTTAGCCCAATCGCTTACAGTCCATATGGCCAAGACAGTTTGGCAGCAGGTAGCCTGGCACTACCCCGATTTACGGGACAATGGTGGTTACCCACGGCGATCGGCTACATGCTGGGAAGCGGTTACCGAGTTTTCAATCCAGCGTTGATGCGCTTTTTCAGTCCAGACAACTTATCCCCCTTTGAAAAAGGGGGAATAAATGCCTATACATACTGTGAAAGTGAGCCAATAAACAATATCGATCCTTCGGGTCACTTTCTGATGCGAACCTTAAAAAGATTAAAGGGAATCCACAGAAGTCAGCTGTATTCCAAACTAAACAGAATGGAGGCCCAACGCAACAGCGGGAAACCGCTTAGCAAGGAAAACAGTTTCGGAAGAAGAAAATATCGTGAACTTAAAAAATTAGCCGATAGAGACCTGGCTGACTCTAAAAAACGTTTAGAACATATCGAGAACATACAGAAAGAAGTAGACAAAGAGATACTCGCCAACCCCAGCGCATATAATGAAAAGGTAATATGGAAAGCCAACGCCACAATAAGTGCTGCATTCGAAGCACCAGCAGTAGCACATGCCGACGATTTAGCTACGCAGGAACTGCTCAGTGAAATGGCAGTTGGATTATACAAGGGTAAGACGCGCTACTATCTACCACCCTCCACCCCTACATCCATAAGGCAGCCCAAAGCTACGCCATAGATACGTGCACTGAGAAAATTTTTTTCAACTCAGTGCAACATTCCCCTGCAAAAACACTATCCCTTCAAAGCCTTCTTCGGATAGATGTCATACCGGCTCGACTTGCCTTCCAGGCTATGGCTGGGCTTCGGCCCGTCGATGATTGGCGCCTTGCGCGGCCGCTTAACCACCACCCGGTGGCTGGCCAGTGCCAGGGCGGCTTCGAGCAGGGCCGGTGCATCCAGGTCATCGCCCACCAAGGGCCGGAACACGCGCATTTCCTTTTTCACCAGGGCGCTCTTGTCGCGGTGTGGGAACATCGGGTCGAGGTAGATCACCTGCGGCGCCTCCCCTTCCCAGGCGCGCATGCGCTCGATGGCGTTGCCGGTCAGCAGGCGCATGCGCCCGACAATCGGGCCCACTTCTTCGTCCGCTCGCGCCCGCGCCAGGCCGTCCTCCAACAGCGCGGCAATCAGCGGCTGGCGCTCGATCAGGGTCATCTGGCAGCCAAGGCTGGCCAGCACGAACGCGTCCTTGCCCAGCCCCGCCGTGGCATCCAGCACCTGCGGCCGGATACCTTGGGCAATGCCCACAGCCTTGGCGATCATCTGCCCGTTGCCACCGCCAAACTGGCGGCGATGCGCAGCCTGGCCTTCGACGAAGTCCACACGCACCGGCCCGGGCGCCTGCGGGCCCAGTTGCTGAATCTGCAAGCCGTCGGCGCCCACCTGCACCGCGAAGGCGGCGGTATCGTCCTGCAGCGGCAGGCCCAGGCGTTCAGCCCACGCCCTGGCCTGTTGCGCATACTCAGCTGCCATTGCCTCGACCCTGATACCCGTGCCTTGCTCTTCCATCGTTCACACCCGAAAAATCAAACCAAGCCCTTAATGAATCGGCAGCCACGGCCGATACAGGCAATATCCCGCTATTCTGCCAGAGCACAGCGCGCACGACTGCCATGTCAGATACTCTTCCCATCGGCTTGACCTATTTGTCGCCTGTCGGCAACTACAGTCAGCACAACACCCAGGCACTCGGGGGCGTCAGCCACCTGTGGCAGGATTTCTTTGCCCGGGCGATGGCCGAGCAGCAGGAAGAGCCCGTAGACGGCGTCAGCCAGTCGTTCGTGCAGTACGACCAGGACAGCGGTGAACCCATCGGCGGCGCCCGTGCACTGGCGTTGATTGACGCCCAGCGCGCCTGCCCGGTGCAAGACACCGTGGTGGCACCGCCCGAGCCGCTGTTCCTGCCCAAGGCCGAGCTCGAGGCCAAGCTGCTACCACCCGCGCCCGAGCCGTTCAGTGCCATTGAACTGATCGAGCAGCAGCGCCAGCTCGACATCAACAACAGCTGGCTGCGTCCGGTGGTAATGAGCCAGGGCCAGCCCATTGCCGAGCCCGGCCCTGCCCCCACGCCACGGTCACTATTCCTGCCCATTGCCGAGTTCGAGACGAACCTGCTGGACCCGGCGCCCGAACCGTTCGACGACGCCACCCTGGCCAAGCAGCAAAATGACCTGGAGTTCGACATCCACTGGGCGCGCCCAGTGGTGCTGAACAACGTGCGCGCGTACGCCTGAGGCTAACGACAGATCTGCCAGCGCCCCATGTCCACGTGAAAGTGGTTGCGGTGCGCAGCGTTGTAATCCGGCCCCAGTACCGTGCTGAAGCTCTCGCAAGCCACCCGCTGCACCCGACGCAGGAATTCGGCCTTCTGCCCACCCGCCTGCCAGTCACGCGCCAGCACGATCCGCTGGCCGTCCTGTAGACGGAAACCGCTGATGTCCAGCGCATTGGCCGTGGCGTGCTGGCTCAAACGGCCCTGCTTACGGTGGTAGACATTGCGGCAGGCAAAGCTGCCCAGGTGATCCACCTGCGTCACCGGTTGCCCAAACACCTCCTGCGCCGCCGGCTGCAAGCCATGGTTCTCGAACAGTGCATAGGCCACCGCCAGCGGGCAACTGGCCAGAAAACTGCTGCTCAACCGCGCCTGGCCGCCCTCGATGCGCCATACGTTCTGCAGCGGGCAGTTGGCCGAGGCCGGGCTGTCGGCTTGTGCCCGGTAACGCAGGTGGCTGGTTTCCAGCGCCTGCCGGCACAGCGCTGGGTCATCGCGCAAGCGTGACAGTTTGTAGGGGGTCAGCAGGTTGGGCGGTTGGCGCACGTCCAGCGGCGCCCAGGGGTTCCACAGGGCAGGCAGGCGCCAGCCAAAGTACCAGGCCAGGCCGGCCACCGTCAGCAGGCCGACCAGTAGCGCCAGCAATGCCCGCATCAGCGGCGGAACAGGTCGTTCAGCTGGGCAAACGGCATTGCCTGCTCACCATAGCCGAACGTGCCCTCTTCGCGAATTTCCAACGCGGCTCGGTGAAAGGCCCCGAGTGCAGCACGGGCCAGCGAGGAGCCGACGCTGATGCGACGCACGCCCAGGTCCTGCAACTGGTTGACGTTGAGCGGCACGCCCGCCGTGCCCATCAGCACATTCACAGGGCGCGGTGCGACTGCCTGCACCACGGCACGGACTTCCTCCACGGTACGCAGCCCCGGGGCGTAGAGCACGTCTGCACCGGCTTCGGCATAGGCTTGCAGGCGCAAGATGGTGTCGTCGAGGTCCATGCGCCCGTGTAGCAGGTTTTCTGCCCGGGCACACAAGGTGAACGGGAACGGCAGGCTTCGCGCAGCCTGCACGGCGGCGCGCACCCGCTCCACGGCCAGCCCGAAGTCATAGATGGGCGCATCACTGCGGCCACTGGCATCTTCGATGGAGCCGCCCACCAGGCCGACTTCGGCGGCACGCAGAATGGTCTGGGCACAGTCTTCGGGCAAATCGCCAAAGCCGTTTTCCAGATCGGCGGCCACCGGCAGCGCGGTGGCATCGACGATCTCGCCGGCATTGTCCAGTGTATCGTCCAGGCTCAAGGCGCCTTCGGCGTCTGGCCGGCCCAGGCTGAAGGCCAAGCCGGCACTGGTGGTAGCCAGTGCCTCGAAACCCAGGCTGGCGAGCAACTTGGCGGAGCCGGCATCCCACGGGTTGGGGATAACGAACGCGCCCTCGCGCTCGTGTAACGCCTTGAAGGCCTCAGCTCGCAGGGTTTGCACATCCATGGTTCAACCTCCGGCAGTCAGGGAAAGGTCAGAGTAATCCCAATTGTTCGACCTCAGGGGCGCGCGGCAATTCCGGCAAAGGTGCCAGGCCAGGCAGGCGCGCCATCAGGCGCTGATGGAAACGCTGGGCCAGCGCCGCAGCCAGGCGATTGTCCGAGGTGTGCAGGAAGATATAGGGATTGCGGCCTTCTTCAATCCAGGCGGCGACCTTTTCTACCCAAGGGCTAAGGAAGGCCTGATTGGCCTCCAGTTCCGGATGGCCGATGAAGCGAACCTGCGGATGCTGGCTGAAGGCTGCCGGACGGGGTGGTACCTTGGGCTTCTTCGACTGCGCATGCAGCACGGCAGGGTCGCGCGAGGTGCAACTGAACAACGCACGGGGGTCGAGGCAGATGCGCTCTACGCCGCGTTCGTGCAGCAGGCGATTGAGCAGGCGTTCTTCCTCACCCTTGGCAAAAAAGGCCTGGTTGCGCACTTCCACAGCCACCGGCACGGCGATCTGATCGAGGAAGTGACAGAGCTCACCCAGGCGCGCCGGGCCGAACTGGGCCGGCAACTGCAGCCAGTAGGGTGATACGCGCTGGCCCAGCGGGGCCATCAGCCGGGTGAAGTCGAAGGCAGGCTCAAGCTGGTCACGCAGGTCGCCCTCATGGCTGACATCCCGCGGAAACTTGGCAGTGAAGCGAAAGTGCTCGGGCATGACTTGCGCCCAGCGGGCAATGGTCCCGGGCGCGGGACGTGCATAGAAAGTGGTGTTGCCTTCGACGGCGTTGAAGACCTGACTGTAGAAGCCAAGCATTTGATTACTGTTAGCGTCAGCGGGGTACAGGTAGTCTCGCCAGGCGTTTTCGCTCCACGACGGGCAACCGAGAAAGTAAGGCAGTGGTGACGGATTCATCCATCAAATGTACAGGTCGAGCCCCAGTACTTCCATGTCCCAGTCGGTAAAACCGGCAGTGCTCAGGTAGCTGGCCAGTGCGGTGGCGGTACGGCGGTCACGGGCACGAGGGAAAACCATGTCCTGCTGCCGGGCTGGCAGTCCACCACCAGGGCGGCGGGCAGTGGTTTCCTGCGGGGCGGCTTCTGCCTCCTCGATTACCTCGGCATCGTCGATGGCCTGGTCACGCACCGCTGCTTTGCGCGAGGCGCGCTTGAGCGGGTAGGACTGCGATGAGAAACCGTCGATACGCATGGCATGAGCACTCAGGACCAATGATGGCAATTTAGCAGCATCAGGGTTCCGTCGCTAATGCTTGAGTGATAACTGGACCACAGATCGCGAAAAAGGTTTTAGCGTGTTCGGCGATAACCGACGAACAGCACTCAGTGCTTCTTGGGCGTGGCTACATTATCGCGCAGATAAACCGGCTGCGCCTGCTCGGCGACGATTGCCTCGCCGCGCGCCCAGGCGAAGGTGGCCAGGCTGAGGACGTCCAGGGCATTGGGCAAGGCGCCAGGGTTGCTCGCGGCCACCTGAACCGCCAAGCGCTCGGCATAGCCCCATCCGGTACCGGCACCGAACCACTCGCCATTGCTGCCTGCCGGCAGCGCCACCTGCTCGGGCGGTAACACGGCTTCACGGCCGACCAGGCGCATTTCGCCCGCCGTGGCCTGGTAGCAACCCCAGTACACTTCATCCATGCGTGCATCGATGGCCGCTGCCACCTGCTGCACGCCATGCTCGCGCAATGCACCCTGGGCCAGTGCGGCCAGGTTGGACACCGGCAGCACCGGGCGTTCGAGGGCAAAGGCCAGGCCTTGCACCACACCGATGGCAATTCGCACGCCAGTGAACGCGCCCGGGCCACGGCCAAAGGCAATGGCATCCAGCGCATTCAGTGCCACGCCAGAGTCGGCCAGCAGTTGCTTGATCATCGGCAGCAGCTTCTGGGCATGCATGCGCGGGATCACCTCGTAGTGGCTGGTTACCTTGCCGTCATGCAGCAGCGCGACGGAACAGGCTTCGGTGGCGGTATCCAGGGCCAGCAGGGTGGTCATCGAACGGGTATCCAGGTGCGAATGAAAAAGAGCGGCAGTATAGAGCAGCAGCGGCGTTGTGTCCCGAGGGGGCCGCTGTGCGGCCTACAAACGACAACGGCCCGCAAGCGGGCCGTTGTCGAGGTGCGTCAGGCGCCGGTTCAGCTCAGGGCTGCCAGGACCTTGGCGGTGATGGCTTCAACCGAGCCGACACCTTCGATGTGGCTGTACTTCGGCTTGCCGCCATTGGCAGCCGACAGCTTCTGGTAGAAATCCACCAGCGGCTTGGTCTGGCTGTGGTAGACCGACAGGCGATGGCGAACGGTTTCTTCTTTGTCGTCGTCACGCTGGATCAGGTCTTCACCGGTCTCGTCGTCCTTGCCTTCCACTTTCGGCGGGTTGTACTGAATGTGGTAGGTACGGCCCGAGGCCAAGTGCACGCGACGGCCAGCCATGCGGCCAACGATTTCCTCGTCGTCCACGGCAATTTCGACCACGGCATCGATGTCGACACCGGCAGCGACCATGGCTTCGGCCTGCGGGATGGTGCGTGGGAAGCCGTCGAACAGGCAGCCGTTGGCGCAATCAGGCTGGGCAATGCGCTCCTTCACCAGGCTGATGATCAACTCGTCGGAGACCAGCTGGCCGGCATCCATGACTTTCTTCAGCTCCAGGCCCAGCGGGGTACCGGCCTTGACGGCGGCACGCAGCATGTCACCGGTGGAGATCTGTGGAATACCGAACTTTTCGGTGATGAACTTTGCCTGAGTACCTTTACCGGCCCCGGGAGCTCCCAGCAGAATTACGCGCATCTTGTGCTCCTCAAATTTTTTTATGAAATTCAATGGATTCGGCAACCAGGGCCAAGTCCGGAAAATCGGGTATGACCATAAATCGGTCAGAAGGCTGCTCAAGATACACAGCGCCCGGCAGCCAGACAAGCGTCCCAAAGTTGCAGGAATGCGCCACTTGCGGCTGACCGGGCAGGCGGTTGCGCCCGGCGCAACCACCCTTCCCGACATTGTGCCGGGCCTGTATGACACTCGCCAGGCATGACCCGGGCTTGCCCTTAGCCGGTGTTGCGCAGCCCGGCAGCAATACCCGCCACGGTCACCAGCAAGGCCTGCTCCAACGGGCTGTCCAGAGCGGCTTCGCGGCTGCGCGAGCGGGCCAGCAACTCTGCCTGCAGGCGGTGCAACGGGTCCAGATAGGTATTGCGCAGGCTAATGAATTCCAGTGTCTCGGGGCTGTGCGCCAGTAGCACCGGCTGCCTGGTCAGGCCCAGCACCACCTGGCACGACTGCGACAATAGGTCGCGCAGGTGCGCACCTAAAGGGAGCAAGTGCGGTTGCACCAGACGTTCGTCGTAGGCCTCGGCAATTTGCGCATCGGCCTTGGCCAGGACCATTTCCAGCATGTCGATGCGAGTGCGGAAGAACGGCCATTGCTCACGCATCTGCGCCAGCAACTCACCCTGCCCCCGGGCCAAGGCGTTCGTCAGCGCGGTTTCCCAGCCCAGCCAGGCCGGCAGCATCAGCCGGGTCTGGGTCCAGCCGAAGATCCACGGGATGGCGCGCAGGCTTTCGATACCCCCGGCGCGGCGCTTGGCCGGGCGGCTGCCCAGCGGCAGGCGCCCCAGCTCCTGTTCTGGCGTCGACTGGCGGAAGTACTCGACGAAATCGGGGTTCTCCCGTACCACGCTGCGGTAGGCCTGGACACCATCGGCAGCCAACTGGTCCATCACCTCACGCCAGGCAGGTTGCGGGGGCGGCGGTGGCAACAGCGTGGCTTCAAGCACGGCAGCCAGGTACAGGTTGAGGTTTTGCTCGGCGATGCCCGGCAGGCCGAACTTGAAGCGAATCATTTCACCCTGCTCGGTGGTGCGGAAACGCCCCGCTACCGAACCCGGTGGCTGCGACAGGATCGCGGCATGGGCCGGGCCACCGCCTCGCCCGACCGTACCGCCACGACCGTGGAACAGCAGCAGCTCGACCTGATGCTCGGCACAGATACGCACCAGGTTTTCCTGAGCCCGGTACTGCGCCCAGGCAGCAGCCGTGGTGCCGGCGTCCTTGGCCGAATCGGAGTAGCCGATCATCACTTCCTGCGGGCCGCGCAGGCCCGCGCGGTAGCCCGGCAGGCCAAGCAGGCGCTGCATGACCGGGCCGGCGTTGTCGAGGTCGGCCAGGGTCTCGAACAGTGGCACCACACGCATGGGGCGGGTCAGGCCGGCTTCCTTGAGCAACAGTTGTACCGCCAGTACATCCGAGGCGGCCCCCGCCATGGAGATGACGTAAGACCCCAGCGAGGCGGCCGGTGCAGCGGCCACTTCCCTGCAGGTCGCCAGCACTTCGGCGGTGTCCGCTTGCGGCTTGAAATGCGCAGGTAGCAGGGGCCGGCGGTTTTTCAACTCGGCCTGGAGGAACGCGATGCGCTGCTCCTCATCCCAGTCGGCGTAACGCCCCAGGCCCAGGTAATCGGTAATCTCGGTCAGCGCATCACGGTGACGGGCAGCGTCCTGGCGCACGTCCAGGCGGCCCAGGAACAGGCCGAAGGTGACCGCACGGCGCAAGCAGTCAAGCAGCGGGCCTTCAGCGATAACGCCCATGCCGCATTCGTGCAGTGACTGGTAGCACAGCTCCAGCGGCGCGATCAGCTCGCAGTTCTCCACCAGCACGTCGGCACCGGCCGGTTGGTTGCTGGTCAAGGCCGACTGCGCCCATGCGCGTGTCGCACGCAGGCGGTCGCGCAATCGCTTGAGCACTGCGCGGTAAGGTTCGGCACTGTCGCCGACTTGTGCGCGCAGGGCGTCGCTGGCCTGCTGCATGGACAGCTCGGCGGCCAGTGCGTCGATATCGCGCAGGAACAGGTCGGCGGCCATCCAGCGCGCCAACAGCAGCACTTCGCGGGTGACGGCAGCCGTCACATTGGGGTTGCCATCACGGTCGCCACCCATCCACGAGGCAAAGCGGATCGGCGCGGCCTCCAGCGGCAGCCGCAGGCCAGTGGCCTCCAGCAGGGCCTTGTCGACCTTGCGCAGGTGGCTGGGGATGGCGTGCCACAGCGAATGCTCGATCACTGCGAAACCCCACTTGGCTTCGTCTACCGGCGTAGGCCGAGTACGGCGGATTTCTTCGGTGTGCCAGGCCTCGGCGATCAGCCGGCGCAGGCGTTCGCGCACTTGCTGGCGTTCTGCCGGGGTCAGGTCACGATGGTCCTGTGCGGCCAGTTGGCCGGCGATCGCGTCGTACTTCTGGATCAGCGTGCGGCGGGCCACTTCGGTGGGGTGTGCGGTGAGCACCAACTGGATATCGAGCTTGGCCAGTTGCCGGGCCAGGGCGTCGTTGCTGTGGCCGGCCTGCTTCAGACGCCCCAGCAGCTCGGGCAGTACCCGCGCTTCGAAAGGTTCGGGTTGGTCAGCGTCGCGGCGGCGGATCAACTGGTACTGCTCGGCCATGTTGGCCAGGTTGAGGAACTGGTTGAAGGCCCTCGCTACAGGCAGCAGGTCTTCTTCGGCCAAGTCCGCCAGGGTTGAACTCAGTTGCTCACCAGGGCCGCGGCGGTCGGCCTTGGCACTGTGGCGGATGTCCTCGATTTTCTGCAGGAACGCATCGCCATGCTGCTGGCGAATGGTTTCGCCAAGCAGTTCGCCCAACACATGGACATCTTCACGCAAACGCACATCGATATCGGTCATTGGCGCTCTCTCCGTTGCATCCCTATCAGCCTCAGCGCGCCCTGTGCAAGCGCGGGTTAACCCGTGAATAACCCAAGGCGGTGCCTGGCACCGGCGTTGCCGGTGTTCGCGGGTAAACCCGCTCCTACAGGGGGGCGGTATCCCCCAAGAGTGCCCACAGCCGGGCGACGATGGCAAGCCGTGATGGGCCAAACCAAACTAAAGTGAAAGCACAGCACTCCCATGCAGTGCAGCCTTTCCAGGCGTCAACAGAGGTCATCATGAAAATTCGTGAACTCGCCCAGCATTGGGAACAGAATGCCGCCGGCACCCTCAGCCGTACGGGCCATGTCCTGCACCTGGACCTGGAGTCCGAGGCGCGCCTGGCCGCGCTGATCGACATGTACCCCAAACGCACGGCCGAAGAACTGCTCGGCGAACTGGTCGCAGCCGCCCTTGAAGAATTGGAGGCCAGCTTCCCCTATGTACAGGGCCGCCAGGTCATCGCCACTGACGAAGAGGGTGACCCACTTTACGAAGACGTTGGTCCTACGCCGCGCTTTCTCTCCCTGTCCCGCCAACACCTGCATAACTTGAGCAACGCTACAGTCGACAGCGACAAGTAACCGTCCGCTCCCCCGTTCCGGGCCTGCTCAAGGCCCGGAATACCGCTTCAGCCTGAGAAAGTTCCAGACTAATCGCACTGACCGATCAGTCAGAAATAGTTATCCGATTACGACGCTTTTTTCTGAACTATTCGAAAAACGTCCGAGTCGGAGCCAATAGCCATCACGCTAAAACCCTGCACACTGCCCTCGTGCACCGTTGAGCTGAAGCGCGCGGTTTTGTCAGGGATTGAGCGATGGACTGCTACGGACATCGTCGTTATCAGGAGTGATCCAATGGAACTGACCACCATGAAGACCCGCACTAGCAAACTGTCATCCACTCATGTGCGCGGGTTCAAGCTGGCCGCGCTGGCACTGGGCAGTAGCCTGGTCCTGGCCGGCTGTGCGGGCAATCCGCCCACCGAGCAGTATGCCGTTACCCAGTCCGCCGTGAACTCCGCCGTCAGCGCCGGCGGTACCGAGTTCGCCGCCGTGGAAATGAAGGCGGCTCAGGACAAGTTCAAGCAAGCCGAAATCGCCATGCACGACAAGAAGTACGACGAGGCCAAGCGCCTGGCCCAACAGGCCGAATGGGATGCCCGCCTCGCCGAACGCAAGGCCCAGGCAGCCAAAGCCCAGAAGGCCGTGCAGGATGCCCGTCAGGGCGTTCAGGACGTACGTGAGGAAGGCCTGCGCAGCGTTCAGTGAACCCTGCCCCGCCAACCTTAGCCTTCGCACACGATCAAAGGATGAACACTATGCGCAAACACGTCATGATTCCCGCCCTGCTGGCCCTGAGCGTCGGTCTTGCTGCCTGCTCGCACGATCCGAATGCCAACCTGGAAGCGGCCCGCACCAACTTCTCTTCTCTGCAGAGCAATCCGCAAGCGAGCAAGGTTGCGGCGCTGGAGACCAAGGACGCCCAGGACTGGCTGAACAAAGCCGACAAGGCCTACATGGACCGTGAAGACGAGAAGAAAGTCGACCAACTGGCCTACCTGACCAACCAGCGCGTCGAAGTGGCCAAGCAGACCATTGCCCTGCGCACCGCCGAAGCTGAACTGAAGAACGCCTCGGCCCAGCGCGCCCAGGCCAAGCTGGATGCCCGCGACGCGCAGATCGCCAAGCTGCAGGAGAGCCTCAACGCCAAGCAGACCGACCGCGGAACGCTGGTGACCTTCGGCGATGTACTGTTCGACTTCAACAAAGCCGAACTCAAGAGCAGCGCTTACCCGAACATCACCAAGCTGGCGCAGTTCCTCCAGGAAAACCCGGAACGCAAGGTGATCGTCGAGGGCTACACCGACAGCGTCGGCTCGGCCAACTACAATCAGACACTGTCCGAGCGCCGTGCCAACAGCGTGCGCATGGCACTGGTACGTGCAGGGGTAGATCCGGCGCGTATCGTTTCGCAAGGCTATGGCAAGGAGTACCCGGTAGCGGACAACTCGAGCAACTCGGGGCGTGCGCAGAACCGTCGGGTGGAGGTGACCATCTCCAACGACAACCAGCCGGTGGCACCACGCTCGGTGAGCCAGGCTCAGCGGTAAGGCTGGAACGCTGAAAGGACAAGCCCCGCGATTGAGGCGGGGCTTTTCTTTGTTCGCCGATAATGTTGTGGCGCCTGCGAGATCGAGCGCCGCCCGCGCGGCGCATCGCGAGCTATGCTCGCTCCTACGTTTGTTTCGGGCCAATTATTCCTGTGGGATTTGCGCGCGAACGCCTTGGCGCATGGCGCGATATCGCGTCGTACAAACAAGGCGGTCGCGCGCGTCTGTCACAGGCGTAACTGGCCCGAAACAGATGTAGGAGCGAGCTTGCTCGCGATGCGCCGCGCGGGCGGCGCTCGATCTCGCGGGCGCCAAAAATGCTGCGCCGAACACTCACTGCACCTGCTGCGGTGTTTCCTCGCCCATGCAGCGCACCGCACGCTTGCGGTTGTCCACCAGCACGTCGGTCAGGCCTTTCTGTTTGTTTCGGGCCAAT